>NZ_JBHRWO010000012.1:0-437894 GCF_042647865.1 Glycomyces rhizosphaerae | reverse complement strand
AGCACCAGGCCGGGAGCTACCCGACACCAATCCTGCTGCAACCCACACTAATCGGCTTGGCTTAGTCTGCTTGCACCAACTCGACACCTGTACGTTTTCCCTGTCCTTGTACGTAGCTCAAGTATCCTCCGGCCAGCCCCTCACCGTCATCACCCACACGTTGCGAAGAGTTTCACGTTCCCAGCCAGATCTGTTGCACCACAAGCAAAGATAAAGCCCGTCCCCCGCGCTCGGGTGTGTCGCCACCAGTCGCGAGACCGACCCGAAGGACCGCCATCCGGGCCCGCCCTCATCGCCGCTATCGCTAACCTCGCCCCTCCCCTCCCCCAGGCTCGGCAGCGGCCTGGTACCGAGCGGCCAGCGCCCGCAAGTACTCCCGGAGCTCCTCCGAATCCTCCACCCTGAATGGCACTCCCAGCGCCGTCACGTAATGAGTGAGGTCCCGCAGCGAATCACTGCCGGTGCGCCACAGGCATTCGGCGTCGCCCGCGGGTTCGAGCAGGCCGCTGCCGGGCGGGAGGATCGCCGCTACTTCTTCGACCGGAGCCTGCAAGCGGATCACGGCCTGGTGGCGCCAGGCGCTCTGCCCGAGGCCGCGCAGGACGTGCGCGACCGCCTCCTCCGGCGGTTCCTTCGGAGTGAATCTGGGGCCGTTGGGGATCCGGGGCCGCATCCGGTCGGCGCGGTAGGTGCGCCAGTCCTCGCGGTCGACGTCCCAGGCCAGGAGGTACCAGCGCCGGTCGGTGTAGACGAGCCGGTGCGGTTCGGCCCGGCGGCGGCTCTCCTCCCCCGCACGGTCGCGGTAGTCGAAGCGCACCTGCTCACTGCGGTAGACGGCCTCGGCGATCAGCGTCAGCACCTCGACATCCACAGTGGGCCCCGCACCCGCCGCCGAAACCGTTGCGGCCCGCAGCATGTCGATCCGATGGCGCAGCCGCGACGGCATCGTCTGCTCCAGTTTCGCCAGCGCCCGCAGCGAAGTCTCCTCGATACCGGCCACCGAACCGGAGGCCGCCGCTCGCAGCCCCACCGCGACCGCGACGGCCTCCTCATCGTCGAGGAGCAAGGGCGGCATGGCGTTCCCGGCTTCCAGACGGTAGCCGCCGGCGCTGCCAGTCGTGGACCGCACGCGGTAGCCGAGCTGCCGGAGCCGGTCGATGTCGCTGCGCACGGTCCTGGTCGTGACATCGAGGCGCTCAGCGAGGGCCGCGCCCGTCCAGTCGTGTTGCGCCTGCAAGAGGGCGAGGACGCGCAGCAGGCGCACGGAGGTCTCCAACATTTCCCGATTCTCGCACGCATTGCGGAAGCTGATCTTCCGCAATGGCCTCTACCTTGGTGTTCAACGACGAAGAAGGAGCAAGGACATGTTGCGAGGATTCACGACCATCAGTTACTACGCCCAGGACCTCGAAGCCGCGAAGGCCTGGTACACCGAACTGCTCGGCATCGAGCCGTACTTCGAGGTGCCCGGCGGCTACGTCGAGTTCCGCGTGGGCGATTACCAGCACGAGCTCGGGATCGTCCAGGGCGACTGGGCGCCCCACGACCTCAACGCCGCGCCCGGCGGAGTGAAGACGTACTGGCACGTCGACGACCTCGACGCGACCATGGAGCGGCTGCTCGCCATGGGCGCCAAGGAGTACGAGCCGAAGACCGTCCGCGGCGAGGGCTTCGTGACGGCCTCGTTCCTCGACCCGTTCGGGAACATCCTGGCCGTCATGTACAACCAGCACTACCTCGACACGCTCGCCTCGTTCGGCAAGGGGGCGTGAGCGTGGAGGTGCTCGACTTCGCCGACGGCGACGAGTGGGAGGCCTGGCTGGAGGCCCACCCCGACGAGCGGGAGGTGTGGCTGCGCATCGGCAAGGAGCGCTCGCCCGAAGGGCGGCTCCGGATCGGCCCGGCGCTCGAATCCGCGCTGTGCTTCGGGTGGATCGACGGCCACCGCAAGGCCCTCGACGGCGATTCGTTCCTCCAGCGGTACTCGCCGCGCACCAAGCGCAGCCCGTGGTCGCGCCGGAACCGGGGCATCGCCGAAGCGCTCATCGCAGCGGGACGGATGCGCCCGGCCGGGCTCGCCGAGATCGAACGGGCGAAGGCCGAGGGGCGCTGGCCTGCCGACGATTGATACGGCCGCCTGGGATGATGGCCGGGTTCTAGGAGGAGGCAACATGAACGGACCCGGCCGGCGGCCCCAGACCACGATCTTCACGACCATGTCCGCGCTCGCGCAGCGCCACGACGCGGTGAACCTCGGCCAGGGCTTCCCCGACGAGTCCGGGCCCGCGCACATCATCGAGGCCGCGGCTACCGCCATGCGCGAGGGCCGCAACCAGTACCCGCCGCTGGCCGGCATTCCCGAACTGCGCCAAGCGATCACCGCGCACCAGCAGCACTGGTACGGCCTTGCGCCCGATCCCGACGAGGGCGTCACGGTCACCGCCGGGGCCACCGAGGCCATCACGGCCGCGATGCTCGCGCTCGTCGACCCCGGCGACGAGGTCATCGCGCTCGAACCGAGCTACGACTCCTACAAGGCCGCCGTCACGATGGCCGGCGGGACCCTCGTGCCCGTGCGGCTCGACGCGCCCGCGTTCAGGCTCGACACGGCGCGACTCGCCGCGGCCGTCACCGAGCGTACGAAGGTGCTGCTCATCAACTCGCCGCACAACCCGACCGGCACCGTCCTGCACCGCGCCGAGCTGGAGGCGATCGCGGCGCTGGCGGTCGAACGCGACCTCCTCGTCGTCACCGACGAGGTGTACGAGCACCTGGTCTTCGACGGCCGCGAGCACGTGCCGCTCGCCTCCCTGCCGGGCATGTGGGACCGCACGGTGAGCATCGGCTCGGCCGGGAAGACGTTCTCGGTGACCGGCTGGAAGATCGGCTGGGCGACCGGTCCCGCCGACCTGATCGCCCGCGTGAAGGACGTCAAGCAGTGGCTGTCGTTCGCTTCCGGCACCCCGTTCCAGTACGGCATCGCGACCGCACTGGCCTCGGGCGAGGAGTTCTACCGCGACTATATCGCGGGGTACCAGGAGCGGCGCGACCTCATGGTGGCCGGGCTCAGGGGCATCGGTTTCGACGTGTACGAGCCGGAGGGCACCTACTTCGTGACCACGAGCGTCGCCCCGTTCGGGTACGAGGACGGCATGCGGTTCTGCCTGGAGCTGCCCGAGCGCTGCGGCGTCGTCGCGATCCCCACACAGGTCTTCTATCTCGGCGAGCAGGAGGCGCGGCCCGAGGTGCGGTTCGCGTTCTGCAAGCAGCTGGAGGTCATCGAAGAGGGCCTGAAGCGGCTCGGCGCGGGCCTGGCGTGAACGGCGAAAGGGGCCGGTCGATGCCGACCGGCCCCTTCGCAACGCTGTACTAGGTCGCGGCGAGGTAGCCCGTCTCCAGCATGATCACCACGGCGACGCCGAGGATGCAGCGGTACCAGACGAAGATGAAGACGCTGTGCTTGGCGACCCACTTGAGCATCCAGTGCACCGCGGCCAGGCCGACGAAGAACGCGATGATCGTCGCCACGAGCATCTGCGCGCCGCTCGGCACCGAGCCCTCCGTGGCCGGGTCGAACACGTCGCCGAGGCTGAGGATGCCCGCGCCGAACACCGCCGGGATCGCCAGCAGGAACGAGTACCGTGCCGCCACCGAGCGGTCGAGGCCGATGAAGAGCCCGGCCGTGATCGTGCCGCCCGAGCGCGAGACGCCGGGGATGAGCGCGCCCGCCTGGGCGAAGCCGAGGATGAGGCCGTCCTTCAACCGGAAGTCGTCCCAGGTGCGGGTCTTCTTGCCCACGAGCTCGGCCAGCGCGAGCAGCAGCCCGAAGAAGATGAGGCTGAAGGAGACGAGCCAGAGGTTGCGGGCCCCGTCGCGGATCGCGTCCTTGAAGAGGAGGCCGAAGAACACGATCGGGAGGGTGCCGATGATGACGTACCAGCCGAGCCGGTAGTCGGTCTCGCCGCGCAGTTCCTTGTCCCACAGGCCTTTCCACCAGGCCACGAGGATGCGGACGATGTCCTTCCAGAAGTAGAGGAGGACCGCCGTCTCGGTCCCGAGCTGCGTCACCGCGGTGAACGAGGCGCCCGCGTCCTCTTCGAAGAACAGCGCCGAGGTGAGGCGGAGGTGCGCCGAGGAGGAGATCGGCAGCATCTCGGTCAGGCCCTGGACGACCCCGAGCACGATGGCCTCGAACCAGGTCATGTCGACCACGGGCGGACCTCCATCCGGGCAAGGGTCTTGCAGGGGGAAGTGCGCATTGTCGCTTCTTTCGTCACATCGACGGTCAGGCGTCGCCCGCGCCGTCTTGCGGCGCCCGGCGCGACGGGGACATCTTGCCAGATCCGAACCTGTGATCGGACGGCACACGCGTGGCGAAGTGAGACGCGCCGGGTCCTCGCCCTCAGAGGACGCGGACCCGTTCGCGGGCTCGGGTCAGTCGAGTTCCTGCGGGCACTTCAGGCTCGCTTCGGGGACGGTGAGGTCCACGAGGCAGGCGGTGACGGGGTCGTCGATGCAGATGTGGCCCAAGGCGTATGCGGTATGGCCGCTGCCTTCGTAGGTGATGAGGACGCCGTTGTCGAGTTCCTTCTCGACGGATTGGGCCCATTCGTAGGGTGTGGCGGGGTCGCCTTCGTTGCCGACCAGGACGATTTCGAGTGAGCCTTTGCCGCTCAAGGAATCGGGGCCCGGTTCGCTGGCGGACCAGGTGGCGCAGGGCAGGTAGCTCCAGGCGATGCCGGCGCCGAACAGGTCGGACTTCGCGTACGCGGCTTCGGCGCCGTCCTGATAGGAGTCGAAGTCGTCGGGGTTGTCGCGGTCGACGCCTTGGACGCCGCAGGCGCGGCGCCGCGTCCAGTCCGCTGATGCACGCGCTCTAAGACTCGGGAGTCCGGTTAGGCAGGGATTCGTGTGATTGTCGCCGATCGTGTTGCGCGTGAAGGCCGGAGGGGCTTGCGCTCCTCCGGCCGTTGCGGGTTCGGCTCAGGTGCGGTACCACTTCTGCGCGGCGTTGCCGCTGCTCGTCACGATCTGGAGGTTCGTGCCGTCGGCCGAATTGGCCCACGGCACGTCGAGGCATTTGTCGGCCTGCGGGTTGACGAGGTCGTTCGCGGAGGACAGGACCCATCGTTGGGCGCCGGTGCCGTTGCAGGTCCACAGCCGCACCGGCGTGCCGTCGCCCGTGGCGCCGTTCGCGACGTCGAGGCATTTGCCAAGGGCGCGAAGGGATCCGTCGCTCGCGAAGGTCCACCGCTGCGCGGCGGTGCCGTTGCAGGTGTAGAGCTGGACGGGCGTGCCGTCGGCGGTGCCCGAGCCCTCCACGTCGAGGCACTTGGCGGCCAGTCCGGTGACCGCCCCACCGGAACTCGCCGTTCCCGAGTAGACGCGCACGTAGTCGATCTTCATCTGCTGCGGGAACTGGGTGGAGCCGTCGGGGTAGCCGGGCCAGTTGCCGCCGACGGCGACGTTCAGGATCACGAAGAACGGGTGGTCGAAGACCCATTCGTTCCCGCCGATGTCGGCGGCGGTCTTGGTCTGGTAGTTCACGCCGTCCACCGACCACGTGATCGCGGTCGGGCTCCAGTCGACCGCGAAGGTGTGGAAGCCGTTCGCGAAGGGCTCCCCGATCGAGTAAGCGCCGCCGACGCCCGCGCCCCCGGAGTAGCCGGGGCCGTGGAGCGTGCCGTGGACGGTGTTCGGTTCGAAGCCGACGTTCTCCATGATGTCGATCTCGCCGCTCTGGGGCCAGCCGACCGAGCCGAGGTCGTCGCCGAGCATCCAGAACGCGGGCCAGATGCCCTGGCCGCGCGGGATCTGGATGCGGGCCTCGTAGCGGCCGTACGCCTGGGTGAAGGTGCCGGAGGTGAGCAGCCGGGCCGAGGTGTACTGACAGGTGCCGTTCCAGCACTGGTAGTTGGCCGGGTTCTCCTTGCGGGCGGTGATGACCATGTTGCCGGCGCCGTCGTGGGCGGCGTTGGAGGTGCTGTTCGTGTAGTACTGGTGCTCGTTGTTGCCCCAGCCGGAGCCGCCGATGTCGTGGCGCCACTTGGAAGCATCAGGGGCGGTGCCCGCGGCGGCGTTGAACTCGTCGCTCCAGGTCAGGGCCTGCGCCTGCACGGGGGCGGCGGGTTCCTCGGCTCCGGCGTTGCTGATGCCGACGGTGAACGCAGTGGCGGCGGCTATCACCGCACCAGCGAGGGCGAGCATGTGGGTCTTTGTGCGGCGCAATGGGTTCGGTGGTCTCACGGAGGCGTCCTCTCGTTCCACGGAGGAGAAAGCGGTTCGGGCCGGAACGATCGACCCGAGAGAGCGCTCTCTCTTAATATTCTTATCTTTTTATCATCGGGGATAGATCACTGTCAATAGGACGACTCGGGGCGAACGGATGCGAAGGGTGGCGGGCGGCCTGTCGAGCAGGAGCCCACCGCTCCCCGCCTGCGAAGCAGAACACCTTTGACGCTTTCTTGATGGCCGGGCTCCCCGTTGCGGTGAATGATGGTCCCGTGTCACGTGGACAACTGCGGATCTACCTCGGCGCGGCCCCGGGGGTCGGCAAGACCTTCGCCGCGCTCGAAGAGGCCCACCGCAGAGCCCTGCGCGGCACCGACGTGGTCGTCGGCTTCGTGGAGCCCCACGGTCGGACGCACACCGCGGAACTCCTGTACGGCCTCGAAGTCGTGCCGCGGCGAACCGTCGAGCATGAGGGCGCCCGGTTCGAGGAGCTCGACGTGGACGCCGTGCTCGCCCGGGCGCCGAAAGTCGCACTCGTCGACGAGCTCGCCCACACGAACGTGCCGGGTTCGCGGAACGAGAAGCGCTGGCAGGACATCGACGAGCTGCTCGAGGCCGGGATCGACGTGATCTCCACGGTGAACGTGCAGCATCTCGAGTCGCTCAACGACGTGGTCGCGCAGATCACCGGGGTGCCGCAGCGCGAGACCGTGCCTGATGAGGTGGTGCGCCGGGCCGATCAGGTCGAGCTTGCGGACATCACACCTGAGGCGCTGCGCCGCCGCATGGTCCACGGCAACGTCTACCCGGCCGAGAAGGTGGGACCGGCGCTCGCGAACTACTTCCGGGTCGGCAACCTGACGGCGCTGCGTGAGATCGCGCTGTTGTGGTTGGCGGACAAGGTCGAGGACCAGCTGGAGCAGTACCGCGAAGACCAGCACATCACGGCCACGTGGGAATCGAAAGAGCGCGTGGTCGTGGCCCTTTCGGGCGGGGACGAGGGTGACACGCTCATCCGCCGGGCCGCCCGCATCGCCGCGCGGTCGGGCGGCGCCGACCTCAAAGCGGTGTACGTGGCCTCCGGCGACGGCCTCACCAGCGCCCGCTCGGCCCGCAACCTCGCCCGCCAGCGCACCCTGGTCGAGGACCTGGGCGGTACTTACCACCAGGTCGTGGGCGATACCATTCCGGACGCGTTGCTCGAGTTCGCGCGCGGCGTGAACGCGACGCAGCTGGTGCTCGGAGCGTCGCGGCGCGGCCGGTTCGCGCAGATGCTCTCGCGCGGCGTCGGCGTGACGACCACGGCGAGCTCGGGGAAGATCGACGTCCACCTGGTGAGCCACGAGCGGGTCGCCACGGTGAAGCGGGCCCGCGGGGGCCGCGGCGTCATCGGCGGGACCCGCAGGCGACTCGGGATCGCATTGGCGCTCTTGGGGATCCCCGCACTGTGCCTGGCGTTGCTGCCGTTCCAGCAGGAGTTGTCGCTGACGACGATGATCCTCATCGTCCTCACCGCGGTCCTGGGTTTGACGCTCACCGGCGGCATGTGGCCGGCTCTGCTGGGGGCGCTGGCCGGCAGCGTCATGCTGAACTACTTCTTCACTAAGCCGCACAACACGCTCAAGCTGCACGACCAGGAGCAGCTCATCTCCTTGGTGATCTTCATAGCCCTCGCGCTGGGCGGGGCGAGCGTGGTGAACCTGTCGGCCGCGCGGGCCCGGCTCGCGGCCCGAGCGAGCGCCGAAGCCCAGACGCTGACGATGTTGGCCGGCAACGTGCTCCGCGGCGGGAGCCGGGTCGAGGACCTGCTGGAGCAGTTGCGGGAGACGTTCTCGCTGAAGTCCGTGACACTGCTGGAGCGCACCGAGCCGGGCGCGGGCCCGGCCGAGCGGCAGGACCCGCGGCTGTGGCGGATGGTGGCCTGCGCGGGCGAGGGATGCGCGAGCCCCGGTGCGGCCGAGAACGACCTGCCGATCAGCGATGATCTCGCCTTGGCACTGCGCGGGCACACCCTGGAGGCCGCGGACCGCCGGATCGCGCAGGCCTTCGCGATGCACGCGGCGGCGGCACTGGAACGCGACCGCCTTGAGCGGCAGGCCGAAGCGGTGCAGCGGCTCACGGACACGGACAAGCTGCGGACCGCGCTGCTGGCGGCCGTCTCCCATGACCTGCGCACGCCGCTGGCGTCGGCGCGGGTGGCCGTGTCGAGCCTGCGGTCCACTGGAGACCTGTTCACCCCCGAGGAGCGCGACGAGCTGCTGGAGGCCGCCGAGACCTCGCTGGCGCGCCTGACGAGCCTGGTGGACAACCTGCTCGACATGAGCCGCCTCCAGGCCGGCGTGCTCGGCGCGAACCCGGTACCGGTGGCGCTGGACGACGCGGTGCCGTGGGCGCTCGACGAGATCGGCGACGCGGCGGCGACCGTCCGCCTCGACGTCGCCCCGGACCTGCCCGAAGTGCTCGCCGATCCCGGTCTGCTGCAGCGGATCCTGGTGAACGTCGTGGCGAACGCGCTGCGCTTCAGCCCCGAAGGCGCGCCGCCCCTGGTGATCGCGGGGAGGCACGGCGGCCTGGTCGAGCTGCGGGTGGTCGACCGCGGCCCGGGCGTCCCCGACGAGGACCGCGAGACGATGTTCACGCCGTTCCAGCGGCTCGGCGACCGTGACAACACCAGCGGCGTGGGACTGGGGCTCGCGCTCTCGCGCGGGCTGGCGGAGGCGATGGGGGGCTCGCTCGTGCCGGAGGCGACCCCCGGCGGCGGGCTGACGATGGTGCTGGCGTTGCCGCAGGCGAGCGATGGGAAGAAGGACGCGGAGTGATCAAGATTCTGGTCGTGGACGACGAACCGCAGATCGCGCGCGCGTTGCGGATCAACCTGACGGCGCACGGCTACGAGGTGATCACTGCGTCGGACGGTGCGCAGGCGCTGCGCGCGGCCGCGGCGGTCGTCCCCGATCTCGTGGTGCTCGACCTGGGGCTGCCGGACATGGACGGCACCGAGGTCATCGCCGGGCTGCGCGGCTGGACGAGCGTGCCGATCCTGGTGCTCTCGGGCCGGGCCGCGAGCGCCGAGAAGATCGCGGCCCTCGACGCGGGCGCGGACGACTACGTGACGAAGCCCTTCGACATCGGCGAGCTGCTCGCCCGGGTGCGGGCCGCGACCCGCCGCGGGAACGCGGGCAGCGAGTCGCCCGTGACCGAGATCGGTTCGGCCACCGTCGATCTCGCGTCGCGCGAGGTGCGCCGCGAAGGCGAGGAGATCCGCCTGACCAAGACCGAGTGGCAGCTGCTCGAAGTGCTCTTGCGCAATCCCGGGAAGCTCGTGGGCCAGCGCGAGCTGCTGCACCGGGTCTGGGGCCCGAACTACGACCGCGAGACGAACTACCTGCGCCAGTACATGGCTCAGCTGCGCCGCAAACTGGAGGCGGACCCGGCCCGTCCGGTGCATCTGCTCACCGAGCCCGGCATGGGGTACCGTTTCCGGCCCTGAGGGCCTCGGCGAGGCCACGAGCCGCGAGTAAAGAGTCAGCGCAGTCGTACGGTGTGGGTCGCTCCCAGCGATCCTTCGGTCTTCACGGTGATCCGCGGCCGGTCGCCGGTCTCCACCTCAATGGTGTCGTCGGCCTCGACGACTTCGCTTGCCGCGTAAGGGAGTTCGACGACGACCTTGGTGGTGGTGCGGCCGGGGTCGGCGATCGCGACCGTGTATCCGTCGTCGTTCTTCGCGGCGAGGACCGAGGCGGGGCCGTCGCACGCGAGGCCCTCGACCTCGCGCGCCGCCCAGAAATGGGCGGAGAACATGCGGCCGTCCGTGACCGCTTGCACCTCGGCGTTGTTGGCGAGGATCCGCATGTTGTCGCTGCCTGCGGCCGTGGCGGTGGCGGCCTCGTCGGCGGTCGGGAGCAGAACGTAGGCGTACTTGCCGTCGACGGGCGAGACGCCGTGGTCGAACCAGAGCGTGGCGTACCGTCGCGAGTGGATCTCGGTGTCGCCGCCGCCGGTGGTCGGGCCCTGCTCGATGTCGTTCCAGGCACCCGTGCGAGTCTCCCGGAGGCCGCGGAGTCCGGTTGCGCCCGAGGGGAAGAGGTAGCCGCCGACGCCTTCGAGGTGGACCCAGCGGGCGCCGTCGAGCGTGGCGGACCAGCCCGGTTCGCTCGGTTGCTCGTCGCCGTTGACGCTGAGGCGCGGCGCGCCTTCGGCGCCGAGGTTGCGGTGCTCGACGGTGGTGACGATGTTGCGCCCGTCGGAGGCGGTGATGTCCGCGCCGAGGGCGACGATCGCGTCGTCGAAGACGAACCAGGCCTTCTTGGCGCGCAGGCTGGAGCCGTCGCCGACGAGCTCCATCGCCGCGACCGCGTACCGGTCGCCGAGCGCCGCGCCGCCCGCGACGTCGTTCTCCGGCAGGTGCACCACCATGCCTTCGGAGGCGGCGGTCACCTCGCGAACGCGGGTGTCCACAGTGGTACCGGGCAGGCGGTAGGGGTTCACGGTCGGCCAGAACTCGTCGTTGTACTGGCCCGGGTCGGTGCGGAGGTAGAGGTAGGTCATGCCGTCGCCGAGGTACCAGCCGTGGAGGTTCTCCCAGTTGCCCATCTCATAGGCCGCCACCCGGTTCGAGGACATCGACAGCGCCCAGGACCAGCCGGCGCGGCGGGCCACGGCACGGTCCATCCCCGCGAAGACGCGGCTGTACTCGGGTCGCGGCGCGGGCTCGATCGCGTCGTCCTCCAGGATCGCCCGCGCCCGGCTCAGCCCGGGGATCCCGCCCCGCCCGGCGTACGGGAAGGTCTCCTGCGAGCGTTCGATCCAGCCTTTGACGCCGGAGTGCCAGCGCTCCCGGTACTCCTGCGGGGCGCCGACGGCGAGCTGCGTGAGGGCGGTGATGAAGCTGGCGCCGTTGGTGTAGTCGCGCTGGCCGGGCCGCGAGATGCCGCGTCCGTACACGCAGTCCATGAGCAGGCCGTCCTCGAGGAACGGCGCGTAGCTCAGCTCGACCGCGTCGTAGAGGACCGGCAGGTTCGCGTCGGTGACCTCCCCCGCCGAGCCCGCGAGGAGCGAGACGGCCAGGCCGGTCGAGGCGAGCATGGTGGTGCCGTACGCGGCGACGTAGGGCACGTTGTCGTGCTGGATGAGCGAGCCGTCCCGGTAGAAGCCGTCGTCCTCGGTGACGTACTGGAAGAGGCTGTGGCGGCCATCGTCGCTGGTGGCGCCGGAGAGGCCGTCGCGGGCGAGCCGCAGCTTCGCGTCGTCCTCGCCGAGGATGCCGCGCAGGGCCAGGATCACGGCCTTGTCGGCGCGGTTCGCGCCGACCTCGTGGATGTTGGGGTTGACCACGCGCATGTCGGCGTCGGGGCACCAGCGGTCCACGGCGGCGAAGTACTGCTGCATCCGTTCGGCGGGGATGTGGTCGTAGAGGATCACGCAGGTCTTCAGCAGCGCTGTGGGAGTGCCGATCTCCCACCAGTACCAGTTGCCGACCTGCTCGACGCGCTCGTTGTAGCCGCCGTCGTAGAGCAGGGCCAGGCTGTCGACGACTGCGGCGGCGATCGTCTCGTCGCCGTACTGGGAGGTGCCGGGAGTGGCCCAGGCGACCGCGATCCGGTAGAGCTGGCGGTAGGAGTTGTTGGCGTTCGCCGCATCGGAGACCGGGGCGAGGTCGGGCCAGACGGCGGTGCGCTGGTCGCCGCGGTCCATCGCGTCCCACAGGTTGGCGGCCTCGGACTCGATGGTGGCGATCGCGGGGGCGTACTCGGGGTCGGACGGGTCGAATTCGCCGCCGACGAGGAGTTCGAGGGCGCGTGTCCGGGGGGCGTCGAAGTCGACCGTGGGGGGAGCGTCGGGGTAGTCCGGGCCGGCCGGGGTGATGGTCGCGGGCTCGTCGGGGCGCAGGAACAGCGCCGCGCCGCCGGCGCCCGCACCGATGCCGACGATCCCCAGCGCCCCTCCGAGGAGCAGGCGGCGATTCAGGGAGGAAGGCAGTTTCGGCATCGAGCGTCCAAGTCAGGGCGGCGGGATGGGGGTCGCCCCTATACTAGCGGCCCATATGTACGACTGCACATTGCGATTGACCTGGGTGTTCGTAATCCGCGACCTACCACAGTGAACTCTCGGCGGCGCTCCGACCGGGACTTCAGCCGGTGGCGCCCACCAGGTCGTCGGCGCGGGTGCGGCCGCGGGTGACATACGACTCGGCGAAGTCGTCGACGGCGGCGGCGATCGCCGGATCGGTCTGCGCCTCACGTGCGGCCGCGAAGCAGGAGGCGGCGGCGCGCGCGATCGGCTCGTCTTGCAGGGCCGCGGTGGCGGCGCGGAGGTTGAGGTCCGCAGCGGCGGCACGGTGCCAGAGCGGTTCGAGGGCCGCGCGGGCGCGTTCGGCCGCAACGGGATCGTCGAAGAGCGCGGCGGCGACCACCACGGGCACGATCCAGTCGGGGCCGGGCTGGGCGTCGATCATCCGCAGCTCCAGATAGGAGCCGCGCGGGCGCACGGGCGGGAACAGCGTCGTGAGACGGTAGTCGAGATCGTCCAGTGTGGGCGAACAGTGATAGTCGCCGCGAACCCATTCGCGGAAGGTCAGCCCGCGCGGCACGGTCCACCGGCCGGGGCCGCGCACGGCCATGACGCGCGCGTCGAGGGCGTATCGGACCCAAGCCTCGCGCGGGTCGCCTTGCGGCACAGGGCGGGAGCGGGAGAGGTCGATATCCGCGGCCAAGGGCGTCCTCGCCAACGCCCGCTAGGCAAAGGGGGCGCATCGTGTCCGATGCGCCCCCTTCATGTCCCGCCAAGCGATACGCGCACGCGACGGCAAGCGTCTTGCGAGCCGGCACGCGCGGAAGCCGCCCAATTATTGGGACGAGGGTTGCTCGGAGCCGCTCCCCAATCCTAGTATTCCCACTAATTTGATCGACTTTATCGAATTAGTAGGAATACCGCCCCCTGAACGAGAAAGCCTCCCCATGAGCATCAGACGACGCAACGTCATCGCAGCCGCAGGTGCGGCCCTCGCCGCGGCCCCGGTGCTGGCCGCCTGCGGGAACGTCGACGCCGGTTCGACCGCCGCCGCCGAAGCCGACGGCTCCACCGCCAGCGGCACGATCCGCCTGGGCTACTTCGGGAACGTCACCCACGCCCCCGCCCTCGTCGGCCTCGAGTCCGGCGTCTTCAAGGACACGCTGCCCAGTGCCGTGACCATTGAAGAGACCGTCTTCAACGCCGGGCCCTCGGCGATCGAGGCCCTCTTCGCCGACGCCATCGACGTCTCCTACATCGGCCCGAACCCGGCCATCAACGGCTGGGCCCAGTCCGGCGGTCAGGCGCTGCACATCATCGGCGGCTCGACCTCCGGCGGCGCGGGCCTGGTCGTGGACGCCTCGATCACGACTGCGGAGGACCTGCGCGGCAAGGCACTCGCGACCCCGCAGCTGGGCAACACCCAGGACGTGGCGGCCCGCTACTGGCTCAAGGAGCAGGGTTTCGCCACCGATGAGAACGGCGGCGGCGACGTCTCCGTGACCCCCATCGACAACGCGGAGGTCGCCGCGGCCTTCGACGACGGCACGGTGCAGGCGGCCTGGGCCGTCGAGCCGCGCTACTCGGACCTGCTCCTCAAGCACGGCGCGGTCGAGTTCCTCAACGAGCGCGAGCTGTGGGAGGGCGGCGAGTTCGTCACCACCCACATCATCGTCTCCAAGAAGTTCCTCGACGAGCAGCCCGCCCTGGTGAAGGCGTTCCTGGAAGGCCACCTGGCCGCCCTGGACTTCATCGCCGAGAAGCCCGAGGAGGCCCAGACCGCTTCCAACGACCGCATCGAGGCGCTCACCGACAAGCGCCTGGACGACGCCGTGATCGCGGCGGCTTGGGAGAACCTGACCTTCACCGCCGACCCGATCGCGACCTCGCTGCAGGGCAGCAAGGACCACGCCGTCGAGATCGGACTGCTCGAAGAGGTCGACCTCAAGGGCATCTATGCGCTCGACGCGCTCAACCAGGTGCTCGCCGACCGCGGCGACGCCGAGGTCTCGGACGGTGGCCTGGGATGACCTCGAACCGCCGAGCCGCGGCGGCCGAGGACGCCGCCCGGGCCTCAGGGGCCGTGGTGCTGACCGATGTGGTCAAGCGCTACGGCCGGGGTCCGGGCGCCGTCACGGCCCTCGACGGCGTCTCGCTGAGCGTCGAACCCGGCAGTTTCACCTGCCTTCTCGGCGCCTCCGGCTGCGGCAAGAGCACCCTGCTCTCGCTCGTGGCCGGACTCGACGACCTCACCGCCGGCTCCATCGACAATGTGGACCGACCGGTGGCGATGATGTTCCAGGAGTCGGCGCTGTTCCCGTGGCTCTCGGTCTCGGGCAACGTCGAACTCGCTTTGCGTGTGAAAGGCGTCGGTCGGGCTGAACGACGCCGGCGCGCAGCAGAGCTCTTGGACACGGTGCGGCTCAATGGGTTCGCGCACAAGCGGCCGCACGAGCTGTCGGGCGGCATGCGCCAGCGCGTGGCGCTCGCGAGGGCGCTGGCGCAGGACGTCTCGGTGCTGCTCATGGACGAGCCCTTCGGGGCGCTCGACGCGATGACCCGCGACCTGCTGCACGACGAGTTGGAGCGGATCTGGCGCGAGCGGGAGCTCACGGTGTTCTTCGTGACCCACAACGTGCGCGAGGCGGTGCGTCTGGGCGACCGGGTGGTGCTGCTGAGTTCGCGGCCGGGCCGGGTGCTCGACGTGTACGACGTGGAGTTGGAGCGCCCCAGGCGCATCGACTCGTCGCCCGTGGCGAACCTGGCCGCCGAGATCACCGACGCGCTGCGCGAGGAGGTGTCGCGCCATGCCGGTTGAGACCGTGACTTCCAAGGAGAAGGACACCTCCCGCAAGTGGGTGTCGGGGCTCGACGAGCTGGAGCGCACGCCGGTGACCGAGACCCGGTGGGGCCGTTTCGGTTCCCGGCTGTGGGCGAGCACCTGGCCGAAGGTGCTGGCGCTGGTGCTGGTGATCGGGGCCTGGCAGGTGATCTTCCTGAGCGGGCGCTGGGATCCGTGGGTCCTGCCGTCGCCGATGATGACCTGGCAGGAGTTGTCTACCTATGCGGTGACGTCCGATTTCTGGCAGGCCATCCTCATCACGTTGCAGCGGGCCCTGACCGGGTTCGCGTTGTCGGTGGCGATCGGCTCGGCGCTCGGGATCGCGGTGGCGCGGTTCAAGCCGCTGCGGGCGGCGATCGGGTCGCTGATCACGGGGCTCCAGACGATGCCGTCGATCATGTGGTTCCCGTTGGCGATCCTGCTGTTCAAGATCTCGGAGTCGGCGATCCTGTTCGTGGTGGTGCTCGGGGCGGTGCCCTCGATCGCCAACGGCATCATCTCGGGGATCGACTACGTGCCTCCGGCGTGGAAGCGGGTCGGGTCGGTGCTGGGCATGAAGGGCCTGACGCTGTACCGGCACGTGATCTTGCCGGCGACACTGCCGTCGTTCGTCTCGGGCCTGAAGCAGGGCTGGGCGTTCGCGTGGCGGTCGCTCATGGCGGGCGAGCTGCTGGTGATCGTGGCCGGGCAGGGCTCGATCGGCGCGCTCATGCAGGGCGCCAGGGAGTTCAACGACGCGCCGCGCGTGATCACCTGGATCATCACGGTGCTGGTGATCGGCATCGTGGTCGACGCGTTCTTCCGCGCCGCCGACAACCGCATCCGCTCGTCCTGGGGTTTGAACCAGGACCGGTAGTACACGACTGTCGAACGGGTCGCTCCACACCGCCGCGGGCTTCCTCGACCCCGAGGCCCAGACTACGGTCACGTTGGAGCGGGACGACCTCATCGGCCTGCTCCTCGACCAGGCCGCGGTGATCGCGAACCTGAAGACGGAAGGGGACACGACCGTCCTCGCGACGCTCTTCAGCCTGCTCGACCGCTTCGAATCCGACTTCCCGATCGTTACGCCCTAGCCCGCAGATACGGTCGGCGGCCGGGTTCCCGATCAGCTCGCGGGAACCCGGCCGCCGGCACCACCACGACAACAGAGGAGCGAACATGCCCATCGCATCGCAGCCAATCGTAGGCCCGGACGCCGCAAGGCGACTGGTCGAGGAGGACCAGGCCGTCCTGATCGACGTCCGCACGCCCGGAGAGTTCGCCACCGAGCGCATCCCGGGCTCGCGCAACGTCCCGCTGGCGGCCCTGAAGGCCGAGCGGGGCGTCATCAGCGCGGCGGGCGCACCGGTGATCCTGGTCTGCGCCTCGGGAACCCGAGCCGGACAGGCCAAGGACCTCCTGGGCGAGTTGACCGGCGTGCCGATCCACCTCTTGGACGGCGGCCTCGCCGCCTGGCGGCAGGACGGCGGCGAGGTCGAGTCGAGCGGCCGCAAGGTCTGGGGCATGGAACGGCAGGTCCGCTTCGCGGCGGGCCTCCTCGTCATCATCTTCGTGACCCTCAGCCTCGCCTTCGAGCCGCTGAAATGGCTGGCGGCGGCCATCGGCGCGGGCCTGGTCTTCGCGGCGGTGTCCAACACCTGCGCCATGGCGCGGGTCCTGGCCCTCCTCCCCTGGAACCGAAGGGCCGCTTAGCGGTTCACGCCCCGGCCGTACGCCCGCGCAACTGGTCCGCCTGCGCCCGTGCGGAAGCGGACAGGGACGGGTGCTCGAACGCGACGACCTTCTCGTACGCGGCCAGCGCGCCTTCGATGTCGTCCTGGTCGGCGAGCAGGCGCGCGAGCGCGTAGGCGGCCTGGGCGCTGAAGTGGGGGTGGTCCTGCGCCAGAGACCGGCGCAGGGCCTGCTCGGCCATGACCAGCTGGCGGAAGGACTCCAGGGCGGTGCCGCGTTCCAGTTCGAACGCCGCAGGGTGGAGCCCTTCGGCGCCTTTCGCGCGCGCGTAGGCGCGCATCAGGGTTTCGGCGCGCTCCCGTGCGGCCCGTGCGCCGTTCCAGTCCTCCTGGTGTTCGTAGACCGCTTCGAGGCCGAACGCCGCCTTGTAAGCCCAGTTTCCTTCGCCCGGTTCGGGTCCCGGCGGTGCGACGCTGTATGCGAGGGTGCGTTCGAAGGCCGCTCGGGCGCCGTCGAGGTCGCCGCGGGCGAGGAGCATGCGTCCGAGCGCGAGCCCGGCGAGGGGGCCGTAGGCGTCACCGGATTGCAGTACCCGGTCGAATGAGGCGCGTGCGGCGGAGAAGTCGCCGCGTTGCTCGAGTTTGCTTGCGCGCCAGTAGAGGCGGCGGGCTTGGGATTCGCGCATCGGCATCCTCGGGGGTGAGTCCGCAGGCCCCGGAGCGGGGCCCGCCCATAGTGTGAGGTGCGTCTGCAACTGCGGCCGCGCCGCCCTAGGCTCCGGGCGGTAGGTGGACGGTCATGATGAGGGTGCAGGTGTCGGTGCCGCGGTAGGCGTGCGGGGCGTCGCCGCTGAACGTGGCGGTCTGGCCGGCTTCGAGGGCGTGTTCGGCGCCGTCGACGACCAGGATCATCCGGCCGGAGGTGACGTTGACGGTCTCCTGGACGCCGGCCTGGTGCGGATGGCTGGCATACTCCTCCCCCGGTTCGAGTCGCCAGCGCCAGATCTCGACCGGGGCCGGGCCGCTGGTTGTCAGCATGAGCCGGGCCTCGCCGCCGTGCTCGCCGGTCCACAGCGGGGTGATCGTGTCGGCGTCGACGACGCGGACGCGGTCTTCGGCGGGGCCTTCCATGAGGGCGGAGACGGAGACGCCGAGGGTGTCGGCGAGCCTGACGAGGGTGGCGAGGTTGGGGTTGCCCTGGGCTTTCTCCAGACCGACGAGGGCGCCCTTGCTGACTTGGGCGCGGCGGCCGAGTTCGTCCAGGGAAAGGCCTGCGCGGGTGCGGGCCGCTTTGACGTTGTTCGCGACTGTTCGCAGCGCCGCGTAGGGGTCGTCCATGTGCGGGTCCTCCCGACGAATAGATCACTGAAATAAACCGCGCGGTCGTTTGACTGACCAAACTCAGTCGTTCTACTATTCTATCCGGTCGTTTCGATAGATGAAGGTGGGATGCCGTGATCGCGCTCGTACTGGCCCTGGGCAGTTCGCTCGCCTACGGCTGCGCCGACTTCCTCGGCGGGCTCGGCGCCCGCAAAGCGCACGTGCTGCGGACGGTGATGATCGCGGCCCCGGCGAGCCTGGTGGTCGAGCTGCTGCTGTGGCCGCTGCTCGGGGCCGCGTTCGATCCGGCGACCCTGGCGTGGGGCGCGGCTTCGGGCGTCGCTTCGGCGGCCGCGTTCGTGCTCCTGTACCGGACGTTGGCGATCGGTCCGATGAACGTGCTCTCGCCGGTGACCGCGCTCGTCTCGGCCGCGCTGCCCGTGGGGGTGGGCCTGCTCCAGGGCGAGCACCTGGCCCTGGCCGGGATGATCGGACTGCCGCTCGCGCTGGTCGCGGTGGTCCTGGTGAGTGCCGGCCCGGGCGTGCGGTCCTCGAGGCCTTCGAGGGTGGCACTGCTCCTGGCGTTCGGCGCTGGCGCGGCGATCGCGCTGCAGTTGGTCTTCCTGCACCAGGCTCCCGCCGGGAGCGGGGTGGGGCCGCTGATCGTCGGCCGGACGGTCTCCTCAGCGATTACGTTGACCGCGGCGTTCCTGTTGCGCCGCAAGCTCGGCCCGGAACGGCCCGCGTACGCGACGTCGGCCGCGGCGGGCGCACTCGACTCGGTGGCGAACCTGCTGTTCCTGCTCGCTGCACGCAGCGGCGATCTCGCGGTCGTCGCGGTGATCGTCGCCCTCTACCCGGCCGGAACCGTCTTGTTGGCCCGCAAGGTCTTGGGCGAACGCCTCCACCGCGGCCAACTCTTCGGCCTCGGCACGGCGGCCGCCGCCGTCAGCCTCCTCGCCTTGCAATGAGCCTGCCGGTTAGCGGGCGGCGCGGCGTTCGGCCGCGCCGGAGGCGATGGCGACGGTGAGGGCGGCGAGGCCTAGGGCCACGCCGATCCACACTGGAGCGATCAGGCCGAGGCCGCCGTCGATCGCGAGGCCGCCGAACCAGGCGGCGAGGGCGATGCCGACGTTGAACGCCGCGGCGTTCACCGAGGAGGCCAGCGACGGCGCCTCCTTGGCCACGTCCATCACGCGGGTCTGGAAGACCGGGACCATCGCGAACCCGGCGGCGCCCAGCACGAACACCATGATCGCCGCCGACACCTGGTGGTGGGCCGCGAAGGCGAAGACGACCAATGCGGCGGTCGCGGCGATGACGGTGCCGTAGAGGGTCGGCATGAGCGCGCGGTCGGCGAGGCGGCCGCCGAGGAGGTTGCCGCCCGTGAGGCCGACGCCGAAGAGGATCAAGAGCCACGGCACGGCCGCGGTGTCGAACCCGGAGACGCGCGTCAGGATCGGCTCCAGGAAGGTGATGGCGGCGTAGGCGGCGCCCCAGCCGAGCATGGTGATCGTCAGGACCTGCCACACCTGCGGGCGGCGGAAGACCGCGAGCTCGCTGCGGAGGGAACCGCCGGTGTCGTTGGGGCGCGAGGGCACGAACGCGACGATGGCGGCCAGCGCGACCGCGCCGATCACGGCTATGGCCCAGAACGCTGCGCGCCAACCGAACTGCTGGCCCAGCGCCGTGCCGAACGGGACGCCGACGACGTTCGAGAGCGTCAGGCCGGTCATCATGAGCGCGATGGCGCGCGAGCGCCGTTCGGGGGCGACGAGGCTGGCGGCCATGATCGGGCCGATGCCCATGAAGGCGCCGTGGCACAGGGCCGAGATGACGCGGCCGGTCATGAGCACGCCGTATTCGGGCGCGCGGGCGGCGAGGACGTTCCCGGCGATGAACAGGCTCATCAGGATGATGAGCATCGTCTTGCGCGGCAGGCGGGTTCCGGCGGCGGTCATGATCGGTGCGCCGATGGCGACCGAGGCCGCGTAGCCGGTGACCAGGAGTCCGGCGGTGGAGATCGAGACGTCGAGGTCTTCGCCGAGCGGCCCGAGCAGACCGACGACGACGAATTCGGTGAGGCCGATGCCGAACGCGCCCAAGGCGAGCGCGCCGAGCGCGAGCATGCGGCGGCGCTTCGAGGTCGCGGGTGCGGCGGACTGTTCGGGGGTGGTCAGAGTCGGCACGCGGTGGTCCTCTCGGGGTTTCCTGGCGTACCGGGCCGGGGCCCGGCGCGGTCAAGTATTCGCCGATGCGCTCCGATTCGTCCAGCACTTTTTCGAACCATTGTCAGAAATGATCGGCCTGGCCCCGGGCGGGGCCCTTCCGCACCGCGGACCGGCCTTTGCCGCGTACGCTACGATATCGGCATTTATCGATCTTTAGGTTGTTCGTCCATACCTCGATGACGCGTCCGGCAACGTCGTCTCGACCGGTACCCCGGTCGTCCCGTGCTGCCCATGACGCATCCGGAGCACGACAGGAGAAGAACGATGAACCGAAGCGTCAGAAGACCCCTGATCCTCACGGCGGCCGTCGCCCTCGCGGCCGCAACGGGAACGGCGGCGCTGACCGGGTGGGACCGCACCACCGCCGACGCGCAGGAACCCACCTTGCACGAGCTCGCCGCCGCACAGGGCAAGTACTTCGGCGTCGCCGCCGACAACAACGAGATCGCCGACGCCGCCTACGCCGAGACCCTCGGCAGCGAATTCGGCTGGATGACCCCGGGCAATGCGATGAAGTGGGACGCGACCGAGCCGCAGCAGGGCGAGTTCGCGTTCGACCGCGCCGACGAGATCGTCGCATTCGCCGAGGCCAACGGCCAGAAGCTCCGCGGCCACACCCTCATCTGGCACAACCAGACCCCCACCTGGGTGCAGGAGCTCCCCGCCGACCAGATGCAGGCGGCCGTCGACGAGCACATCTCCACAGTGGTCGGACGATACGAGGACCAGCTCGACCACTGGGACGTCGCGAACGAGGTGTACGACGACAGCGGCGCGCTCCGCGACTCGTTCTGGCTCCGGACCCTCGGCGAGGACTACATCGCCGACGCCTTCCACGCGGCCCGCGCCGCCGACCCCGACGCCAAGCTCTACCTCAACGACTACAACATCGACGGGATCAACGCCAAGAGCGACGCCTACTACGAACTCGTGCAGCGGCTGCTCGCCGAGGGCGTCCCGATCGACGGCATCGGCCTCCAAGGCCACCTGATCGTCGGCCAGATCCCCGACACCGTGCAGGAGAACATCCAGCGGTTCGCCGACCTCGGACTCGAAGTCGCCATCACCGAACTCGACATCCGCATGGAACTCCCCGCCGACGACGCCAAACTCGCCCAGCAGGCCGAGGACTACGGCGCCGTCACCGAGGCCTGCATGGCCGTCACCGAATGCGTCGGCATCACCTTGTGGGCCTACTCGGACAAGTACTCCTGGATCCCGAGCGTCTTCCCCGGCCAGGGCGCGGCGCTCCCGTGGGACGAGAACCTCCAGCCCAAACCGGCCTACCAGGCCATCCGCGACGCGCTCTCAGGCTCCGCCGAGGACGTCCCGGCCACCGCGATCGAAGAGCACGGCCGGCTCGCGGTCTGCGGCAACAACCTCTGCAGTGAAGCCGGAGAACCGGTGCAGCTCAAGGGCATGAGCACCCACGGCCTGCAGTGGCACGGCGACTGCCTCAACGACGCCTCGCTCGACGCGCTGGCCGGCGACTGGGGCTCGGACATCGTCCGCATCTCCATGTACGTGCAGGAGGACGGCTACGAGACCGACCCCGAAGGCTTCACCGCCAGAGTGAACGGCCTCGTCGAGGACGTCACCTCCCGCGGCATGTACGCGCTCGTGGACTGGCACATCCTCACCCCGGGCGACCCCAACGTGAACCTCGAGGCCGCGAAGACCTTCTTCGCCGAGATCGCCGAGACCCACGCCGACAACCCGGGCGTGCTGTACGAGACCGCCAACGAGCCCAACGGCGTGTCCTGGGCCGACCTCAAGGGCTACCACGAGCAGGTCATCCCGGTGATCCGCGAACGCGACCCCGACAGCGTCATCATCCTCGGCACCCGCGCGTGGTCCTCGTTCGGCATCAACGAGGGCAGCGACGCCTCGGAGATCATCAACGACCCGGTCGACGCCGAGAACGTCATGTACACCTTCCACTTCTACGCCGCCTCGCACCGCGAGACCTACATCGACGCCGTGGCCGCGGCTAGCGAGCAACTGCCGATCTTCGTCACCGAGTGGGGCACCCAGACCTACACCGGCGACGGCGAGAACGACTTCGCGATGTCGCAGCAGTGGACGGACATGATGGCCGAGCGCCAGATCAGCTGGACGAACTGGAACTTCTCCGACGACATGCGCTCCGGCGCGGCCTTCACCGAGGGCACCTGCCCGGACGGGCCGTACACGGGCACGACCAACCTCAAGCCCGCCGGCGAATGGATCCGCGACCAGATTCGCAACGGCTGAGCCTCAACGGCTGAACGAGTCTCGACAGGCCGGTGGCCCCACGCGATCGCGTGGGGCCACCGGCCTTTTTGGAACACCTCGCGGCACTGAGAGTGTGGGTGGTCGGTCAGTAGCGGCCGAGGGCGCCGCGCGATTTCGCGACACGCTCGAGCCTGGTGAACAGGAGGATGCCGAGGACGGTGAGCAGGACCGGCTGCAGCAGGATCCAGCCGAGGCCCCAGCCCGCGTTCAGGTCGGTCAGCGTTTCGCCCTCGAGGAGCATGGCGCGGGCGGCCTCGATGCCCGGCGCAACCGGGATGAGAGCGCGGCTGGCCGACGCGATCCAGTCCGGAAGCGCCGACAGGGGCACCAGGGTGCCGCCGACGATCGCGTAGACGGCGATCGACGCCTGTGTGATGCTCTCGATCCGCTTGAACACCAAGGTCAGGCCGCAGAGCACGAGTGCCGATGCGCACGTGCCGACGACGATCGCCGCCGCCGGTACGAGCACGCCCGGCTCGAACGGGAACGTCCCACCCTGCGCGGTCACCGCGATGAAGCCGGTGACGAGGAGCGTGGCGACCACGGGCAGCGCACCGACCACCGCCGCCGCCTGGCGACCGAGGACCAGTGCGGCCGAAGGGAGCGGAGTGAGATACGTCTGCTCCAGCACGCCCGACTGGAGGTCCCCGAGGTGGCTCCAGAACACGCGGTTGACCTGCTCGTGGATGAACGCGAGCCCGACGAGTCCGATGAGGACGGGCAACAGCAGCTCCTCGAGCAGCTGCCCGCGTCCCATGAACATGACGATGAGGAGGTAGAACACCGGGAAGGTGATCATCTCGATGGCGACGGCGCGCCAGTCGCCGACCAGTTCGCGCAGGCCTTTGCCGACCTCGTTGCCGAAGGCGTTGGCCCAGCCCGCAGAGGCGAGGGAAGGGACGGAGATCATGGTGGTCATGCCGTTTCCTCTCAGTACTGGCCCACGCGGCCCTCGGCGATGGCGAGCCGTCGGTTGCGACGGAACAGCCAGGCGCCGAGCGCGGTGAGCGCGGCGGTGTGGGCGATCAGGAGCGGCAGGGTGCCGTCGCTCCAGACCGCCGCGAGCGAGGCGCCGTCGAACAGCACGCGGTTGATCGATTCGATGGCGAGGGTCGTCGGGAGCACTCGCGCGGCTGCGGCCATCCATTCGGGATAGAGCGACAGCGGCATGAAGGCGCCGTTGAGCATCAGGACCAGCGCGGTCAGCAGCGAGTGCAGCGCTCCGATCATCGGGCTGCGGATCGCGATCGCCGCCATGAGGAACGTGAACGCCAGGATGTTCGCCGCCAGCAGCAGGTACGGCACGATCGCGCTCCAGCGCCAGGGGATGTCGATCCCGACCGCGAGGGCCTGCACGAGTGAGGCGAGCACCGCGACGGGCAGCGCGAAGACCGTAGCGGTGGCGAGCCTGCCGATCATGGAAACCCATGGGGGCGCGGGCGACATGAGCGCGGCGGCGAAGGTGCCGCTGCGTTTCTCCTCGATGAGGTCGGCGACCATGACCTGCCCGGAGTACTGGAGGAACCAGTAGGCGCCGATCGCGATGAGCGTGGCCGGAAGCAGGTCGGCGCGGAGCTCGCCCTGGCCCATGACGTATTGCAGGCCCAGGTACATCATGACGCTGATGGCGAGGGTCACGATGTGGCCGAGCGGATGGGCGAGCTGGTTGGCGAGTCCCTTGCGGACTTCGGCGGCCAGGACGGCGGCTCCTGTTCGGAACCCTGCGCCAGGGGCCGTTGCGGCCAGGTCAGCCATTGACGGGCTCCTTCACGAGGGACAGGAAGACCTCTTCGAGGTTCGGCTGGACCTGCGCCAGTGAGCGCAGGGGCAGTCCTTGGGCGCGAAGGGCTTCGATGAGCGCGTACAGGTCGTCGCCGCCCTGCACGTGTCCGGTGATGACGGTGTCCTCGTCGCCGCGCACGGCGGTGAAGCCGTCGGGAAGTGCGACCGGATCTGCTCGGGCTTCGGTCCGGACCTCGTAGTGGTCGTGCTGTCTGAACTGGGAGAGCAGTGCCCCGATCGGCAGGTCGGTGACGAACCGGCCACCGCTGATGACCGCGACGCGGTCGCAGAGTTCCTCGACGACGTCGAGCTGGTGGGTCGTGAGCAGGATCGTCTTGCCCTCGTCGCGGGCGAGGGTGCCGATCCAGTTCTTGACGGTGCGGGTGGCGGCGACGTCGAGGCCGAGCGTGGGTTCGTCGAGCAGGATGATGGCGGGGTCGGCGATGAGCGCGGCGGCGATGGCGACCTTCTGCTGCATGCCCCTGGAGAAGCCGCCGACCTTCTCGTGTCGGCGTTCCCACAGGTCGAGGTCGGTGAGCAGCCGCTCGGCCCTGGCGGCCGCGGCGGATTTGCGCAGGCCTTTGAGGCGTCCGAAGTAGATGAGGTTCTGCCAGGAGGAGAGGGTCCAGTAGATGTTGCGCGAGCCTTCGAGGACCGCGCCGAACTGGGCCATGGCGGCGGCGCGCTGGTGGACGACGTCGAAGCCGCCGAGGCTCGCCGAGCCGGAGGTCGCCGAGACCAGTCCGGCGAGGATCTTGATCGTGGTGGTCTTGCCCGCGCCGTTGGGGCCCAGGAATCCGATGACGGACCCGGGCTCGACGGCGAGGGAGATGTCGTCCACGGCGAGGGGTCCGGTGTCGCCGTATCGCTTGGTGAGGTTGGTGATCTCGATGGCGGGGACTGGCATGTCGGTTCCTTTCGGGTCGGTCAGAAGGCGGCCGGGCCGAAGCGGCCCCAGGCGGTGAACGCGGCGAGCGCGAATAGGACGGCGTTGACGGTGATCGCGCTGAACTCGCCTCGGCGGGCATGGCTGACGGCGGCGCCGACCATGAGCGCGGCTGCACCGGTGGCGGCGACGGGGACGAGCACGGTCGCGGTGTCGAGGACGGCGGGCAGGACCAGGCCGACCGCGCCGAGGACCTCGGCGGCGCCGATGGTCTTGACTGCTCCGGTCGGGAGGTCCTCGACCCAGGCCATGCCGTTGGACTGCAGCTTCTCCTTGGCGCTGAACAGGGTGAGCGTCCCAGCGAGGAGGAGGACGAGGGCGAGGAGCGAAGCGGTGATCCATAGAGCGAGGTGCATGCGGGACTCCTGTAGAAATTTCACTAGAGTCGTTCACTAGTGATCATCACTAGTATTACACTCTAGGCATGACCATCGTCAAGGGCAGCGGGAAGCGGGCCGAGAAGGCCCGCCTCACCAGGCGCAAGATCATCGCCGCCGCCGAGCGGCTGTTCATCGAGCACGGCTACGGGGCGACGACCGTCCAAGACGTCGCCGACGCCGCCGGAGTCGCGGTGCAGACCATCTACTTCAGCTTCGGCAACAAGCGGACCTTGATGAAGGAGCTGGTCGACGTCGTCATCGCAGGCGATGACGAGCCGGTCCCCACGCTCGAGCGGCGGTGGTTCCACGACGCGACTGACGCGCCGAGCGCTGCCGAACTGCTGGAGCGGTACACGGCCGGAACCGCCGAAATACTGGCCCGGCTCGCGCCTGTGCTCAAGGTGGCGGAGTCCGCTGCGGCCACCGACCCGGAACTCGCCGAGCTCTGGCGCAGCGACGAGGACCCCCGCTACACGGTGAGTGCCGAGGCGGCGCGGGCACTGGTCTCCAAACCCGATGCGGCCGAAGGCGTCGGAGCTGACCACGCAGCCGACGTCCTGTACGGCCTGACGAGCCCGGAGCTGTATCTCGTGATGGTGAAATCCCGGGGCTGGAGCGACGAGCAGTGGCGGGGGTGGGCCCTGGCGAGCCTGCGGGCGCAACTGTGCAAGGCCCCGGCCGGAAGCCCGTCGGAGACGACGCGATGAGCGCCGCTCGGCGACCGCAGCCGGTGGCAATGCGGCCGGTGGGCTGGGTAGAGGGGGGTCGTGAACACTGGCACGAGGACCGGTGGCGGGGCGTCGAGGCGGTCATCCGGCTCGACGCCGACCAGTTCGCACCGTCGGCGACGCTCGGCCTGGCCGACTACTCCCACCTGGAAGTCGTCTTCCTCTTCGACCGCGTCGACGAACACGCCCTCGATTTGGAGCCGCGGCCGGCTCGCGGCAACCCCGCCTGGCCGCCGGTCGGCGTGTTCGCGCACCGGGGCCCCTTCCGCCCCAACAGGATCGGTGTCTCTCGCTGCCGACTCGTCAAGGTCGACGGCCTCGCGCTGCACATCGCCGACCTCGACGCCCTCGCCGGCACCCCCGTCCTCGACGTCAAGCCCTACCTGCGGGAGTTCGCACCGAGAGATCCAGCAGTGCAACCGGCATGGGCCGACGAGCTCATGCGCGAATACTACGAAGGCACATAGGCCTCGGCACCCGAGACGAACGCGGCGCGCAGGAAGTCCCGGTACACCTCGACCGAAGCCCGCAGTGCGACCGTGGCGTTCGGCGGATGCGGGCACCAGGGTCGGGTGTCCACGAGGAGCTCACCGAGGGTCCGCTCCCCCGCCGTCTCGACGGTCACGAACGCCTCGACGCACTCAGTGAAAAGGTCGGGCCGCAGCAGGAACGCGACGCACATCGGGTCGTGCACGGGCGAAGCCGCTCTTGGCGAAGCTTGCGAGCCATGAATTGACACTGCCTGCGCGGCCCGATCGGTCGCGATGCGGTGGCGCAGCAGCCGCGCAGTCCCCGTGGCGGCCGGGGTGCCGATCGCGTCGAACACGTCGCAGTCGGCGAGGGTCAGCGGCGCGCTGTGCGTCGCGTCGAGCGGGACGATGACGACCTCGCGGACACCCGCGGCCAGGACCGCTTCGGCCGCTTCGGGATCGACCCAGAAGTTGAACTCGGCCGCCGCCGTGACATTGCCGTTCCCGTGCGCGCCGCCCATGATGACGAGCCGCGGGATGCGCTCGGCCAGGCGCGGCTCCGCGGCCAGCGCGAGCGCGAGGTTGGTGAGCGGCCCGGTCGCCACGAGCGTGACGTCGGCACTGGAATCGTCCATATAGGTCTCGACGAGGAAGTCGATCGCACCGGTGGCCTCGATGGTCGATACGGGTTTCGGGAAGTCGATCGACTCCGCTTGGAAGTCGCTGTCGGCGTTGAGGATCGCACGCGGGATCGGGAAGTCGGGTCGCTTCAGGGGCCGGTCGGCTCCGGCGTAGACGGGCACTCGGGCACCGACGTGGTCGAGTGCCCGCAGCGTGTTGTCGGTGACGTGGTCGAGCGAGACGTTGCCGTTGACCGTGGTGATCGCGACCAAGTCGAGGTCGGGGTGGGCCGTGGCGGCCAAGATCGCGATCGCATCGTCCGATCCCGTGTCGCAGTCGAGGATGAACCTGAAGGGCAACGGAGGCTCCTGGGTGTTCGGGCGGGGCGTCCCGACATGGTAGCGGCCCGCATCCTCGCGGGTCGATGCGAAAAATGCGTAGGCTGGTCCCGTGACACAGATCGAATCGCTGCAGACCGACGGGACCGAGCACTCCACCAGGGGCGCGTATGTGACCGGCGGCGAGTTCACCAGGGACACCAACTACATCGAGGACCGCGTGGTCGCCGATGTCGAGGCCGCCCGTGCCGCGCCGGTCGAGGCGTCGTCCAAGATCGGCGACCCGCGGATGGCCGGCCTCACCGAGGGCGCGCTGGCCTGGCCGGTCGAGCCCGGCCGCTACCGGCTCGTGGCCGCGCGGGCCTGCCCGTGGGCGCACCGTTCGATCATCATCCGCCGCCTGCTCGGCCTCGAAGGGGTCCTCTCGCTGGCCACGCCGGGGCCGGTGCACGACGTGCGGTCGTGGACGTTCGACCTGGGCCCCGACGGCCGCGATCCGGTGCTCGGCACCGAGCGGCTCCAGGAGCACTACTTCAAGCGCTTCCCCGAGTATCCGCGAGGCATCACGGTGCCCGCGCTGGTCGACGAGCCGTCCGGCGAGGTGGTCGCCAACAACTACCCGCAGCTGACGTTCGACCTCTCGACCCAGTGGTCCGCGTACCACCGCGAGGGCGCGCCGGATCTGCTCCCCGCGGGGCTGATCGACGACATGCTCCCGGTGATCGAACGGGTCTTCACCGAGGTCAACAACGGGGTGTACCGCGCCGGATTCGCCGGTTCGCAGCGCGCCTACGACCTGTCGTACAAGCGGTTGTTCAAAGCGCTGGACTGGCTCGAGGAGCGGCTGGGCGGGCAGCGGTACCTGATGGGCGAGACCATCACCGAGGCCGACGTGCGGCTGTTCACCACGCTGCTGCGGTTCGACCCGGTCTACCACGGGCACTTCAAGTGCAACCGGAACAAGCTCACCGAGATGCCGCACCTGTGGGCGTACGCGCGGGACCTGTTCCAGACCCCCGGCTTCGGCGACACCGCGGACTTCGACCAGATCAAACGCCACTACTACGTGGTGCACGAGGACATCAACCCGACCCAGATCGTGCCCGACGGCCCCGACCTGGAGAACTGGCTCTCCGACCACGGCAGGGAAGCCCTGGGCGGCAGCCCGTTCGGTGACGGCACCGCCCCGGGTCCGGTCGCGGCCGAGGAACGCCCGCCGGGAGCGAACCCGCTCTACCCGGTCTGAGTCGCAGGGTATGCGGCGGCCGTACTGCGGCGGGCCATCGGATTAACACGGGTTGTACAGGTGGTTCTCGATGTGAGGTGCGGCCGTATCCGTGGTCCGGGCGCCCTCGCTCGGTTACGTTTGTGGCGACCGCCGCATTCCAGGACGGAAGGCCCGCCGTGATCTACAGCCTCTTCGACTCCGCCGTCGCCTACCAGCCGACCGAGGCCGAGCAGGCCGAGCCCGTGCCGCCGATCGAGGCGGTCCTGTTCGATTTCAGTAACACGATCTTCAAGCTCATCGACGTCGCCACCTGGCTGCGCCGGGTCGCCGCCGAGACCGGCCGCCCGCTCGACGATGAGCTGCTCGAGAAGACCGCCGCGCAGCTCGGCGAGACCTACCGCATCCCCGAGGTCGCGGCCATGCAGGTCGGCCGCGACGAGTCCGCCGAGCAGCACCGCCGGGCGCTGCTCGGCTGGTTCGCGCACGTCGACTACCTCCAGGGCATCGAAGAGGTCGCGTACGCCGCGATCGCGGCCCCCGACGCGTGGGTGCCCTACCCCGACACCGAGCCGCTGCTGCGGGAGCTGCGCCGCCGCGGGATCAAGACCGGGATCGTCTCGGACTTCCCTTGGGACGTGGGCGTGCACATGGAGTACTTCGGGCTGGACGACCTCATCGACGTGCGCGTCGTCTCCTACCAGTTCGGCACCGAGAAGCCCGACCCTCTGCTGTTCCGCACCGCGTGCGAGCGCCTCGGCGTCGACCCGCGCCGCACGCTCATGGTCGGCGACAACCCGGCCAAGGACGGCGGCGGCGCGGCGAGCGGACTGCGCGCGTACATCCTCCCGGGCGAGGCGCGCACCGGCGAGCGCGGTCTGGCGCACGTGCTCGGCTTCTTGTCCTGAGCACGGCCCTCTTCAGCACAGTTCGGACTGACCTGCCGGTTTGCCTTGGAGTGCACTCCAAGTCGTAGCTTCGACGCATGAGCGACAAGCAGCAACGGATCAATTCCGGTTTCGACAACCGTTCCACCGCCGCCGAAGTCCTCGACGGCATCGATCTCACCGGCAAGACCGCCGTCGTGACCGGCGGCTACTCCGGGATCGGCCTGGAGACGACGAGAGCCCTCGCGGGGGCCGGGGCGACGGTGATCGTCCCCGCGCGGCGGCCCGACCACGCCGCGAAGCACCTCGACGGCATCGAGCGCACCGAAGTGGACGAACTCGACCTCGCCGACCTCGACAGCGTCCGCGACTTCGCCGAGCGGCGGCTCGCGGACGGGCGGCGCATCGACCTCCTCGTCAACAACGCGGGCATCATGGCCTGCCCGGAGACGCGCACCGATCGGGGCTGGGAGCTCCAGTTCGCGACCAACCACCTCGGGCATTACGCGCTGGTCAACCGGCTGCTGCCGGTGCTGGAAGGCGCGCGGGTCGTGATGACCTCCTCCGGCGGCCACGGCAATTCGCCGATCCGCTGGGACGACCCGCACTTCGAGCGGGGCTACGACCGCTGGAAAGCGTACGGGCAGTCGAAGACCGCGAACATCCTGTTCGCCGTCGAGCTCGACCGCCTCGCCGCATCCGCGGGCGTCCGCGCGTTCGCACTCCACCCGGGGGCGATCCTGACGCCGCTGCAGCGGCACATCCCCGTCGAAGAGCAGCGGGAGATGGGCTGGATGGACGAGGAGGGCAACCCGCCGGACTACTTCAAGACCACCGAGCAGGGCGCGGCGACCCAGACCTGGGCCGCCACGTCCCCGCAACTCGAGGGCATGGGCGGCCTCTACCTCGAGGACTGCGAAGTCGCCGAAGTGTCCGAGGAGGGCTCGGGAGTCCGGCCCTACGCCATCGACCCCGTTGCGGCGCAGCGGCTCTGGGCGTTCTCGGCCGAACTCACGGGTGTGAACGCCTTCGCCTGAGCCTGCCGGGAAGGGCTTCCCGTCATTGAACTGGCGGTTTGCCCTGGAGTGCACTCCAAGTCGTAGCTTCGTGGCATGAGCGACAAGCAGCAACGGATCAATTCCGGTTTCGACAATCGTTCCACCGCCGCCGAAGTCACCGCGGCGATCGACCTCACCGGCAAGACCGCCGTGGTGACCGGCGGTTACTCCGGGATCGGCCTGGAGACCACGCGAGCGCTCGCGGGTGCGGGCGCGCACGTCGTCGTCCCGGCCCGGCGGCCCGACATCGCGGCCGGTTCCCTGGAGGGCATGGCGAACACCGAGGTCGACGAACTCGACCTCGCCGACCTCGACAGCGTCCGCGGCTTCGCAGAGCGTCTGCTGGCCTCCGGCCGGGGCATCGACATCGTCATCGACAGCGCGGGCATCATGGCCTGCCCGGAGACGCGTGTCGGCCCCGGCTGGGAACTGCAGTTCGCGGTCAACCACCTCGGCCACTTCGCGCTGGTCAACCGCCTGCTCCCCGCGCTCCGCGAGGCCCGTGTCGTGTCGGTCTCCTCGAGCGGGCATCGCCTGTCACCGATGCGGTGGGAGGATCCGCAGTTCGAGCGCGGGTACGACCGCTCGGAAGCCTACGGGCAGTCGAAGACCGCGAACGCGCTCTTCGCGGTCGAGCTCGACCGCCTCGCCGCCTCTGCGGGCGTCCGCGCGTTCACCCTGCACCCCGGGGCGATCCTGACCCCGCTCATGCGGCACATTTCGGAAGACGACCAGCGCGAGTTCGGCTGGATCGACGAGGACGGCAACGCGCCGGACCACTTCAAGACCGCCGAGCAGGGCGCGGCCACCCAGACCTGGGCGGCCGTCTCCCCGAGCCTCGACGGCCTCGGCGGCCTCTTCCTCGAGGACTGCGAGGTCGCCGAGGTGAACACCGACGTCGGACCGGGACCGGGCGTCCGGCCGCACGCCATCGATCCGGATGAGGCGCAGCGGCTCTGGGCGTTCTCGGCCGAACTCACGGGTGTGAACGCCTTCGCCTGACCCGGTTCGGTGCGGCTCAGGCCGACCGTCCGAGTGCGAACCGTGCCGAGGCCTGGACGCGGAGCGCACCGAGGACGAGGCCGAGCAGCGCCAGGGCGAGCACACCGGACGCCGACCACACCGTTCCGATCGCGGTGCCGCCGAGCACCGCCATGAGTGGCGCGGCCGCCGCCGCAGCCAATGCGGCGGCGGCCGAAGCCGTGTGCCGCAATGCGACCGGCGCGATCGGCTCGAACACTCCGATCAGGACGATGCCGACGCCGAAGACGTTCATCGCCGGGACGGTCGCGGCCTGGGCGGCGGCGTACCCGTGGCCGCCGATCGGCGGCCACGCGCCCTCCGGGAAGACGGCGGCGAGCACCAGCGCCGAGGCGGCGTAAAGCGCGGCGGTGGCGAGTCCGATGAGCATCCTGCGCCAGAGGTGGGTTCGCATGCGTCCGTTCACGACTGCTCCTTCGGGGTCGGCGTTCGCCGCAATAGTTGTATAATTACAACTGTTGTAGTCGCATCGAGCATCGGTTGTCAAGTGGCAACTGTTGTACAGTGGCCGCCATGCCGACCCATGACGCCGGCGCCGAGGAGGCCGTCGAGCGAGCGCTCGTCCGCATCAGGCGCGACCAGCAGGCCCGGCGCCTGCAGCAGCGCGCCGCCGAGGACGGCGCACCCAAGGCCACCGCGGCGAACGCGGCGCGCATCCGCTACCTGGACGCACTGGACGGCGAGTCCGACGGCCGGACCATTTCGGCTGTGGCCGAGGCGATCGGCGTGGACCGGCCCCGAGCCAGCCGCCTCACCGCCGAGCTCCTCGCCGAAGGCCTGGTCGAGCGCCGACCCGATCCCGGCGACTCCCGGTACGCCCTGATCAGGCTGACTGCCGAGGGCGGGGAGCTGATCGCGGAGATCCGGGAGCATCGACGGCGCAACGTCGCCGAAGCCCTGGCGGGATTCACCGCCGCGGAGGCGCGGACGTTCGCGGACCTTCTGGAGCGTTTCGTCGAGGCGTGGCCGCGCGGGTCCTCACAGGACCGTTAGCTCTTCGCCTTGGGCTTGGCGCGCAAGTGCGCGCGTTCGCCCTGGCTGCCGAAGAGGCTCAGGATCTCCACCGGCTGGTCGTCGGCGCTGCCGAACCAGTGCGGGGTGCGGGTGTCGAACTCGGCGGCCTCGCCGGGCCTCATCACGAAGTCGTGCTCGCCGAGGACGACCCGCAGGTTGCCGTTGAGCACGTACATCCAGTCGTAGCCCTCGTGGACCTTGAGGTCGGGCTCGGTGCGGGTGCCGCCGGGGATGATCATCTTGTAGGCCTGGATGCCGCCGGGGCGGCGGGTGAGCGGCAGGTGGATCATGCCGTGGCGGGTGACCGGTCGCATGTGGACGCGCGGGTCGCCGGTCGGCGGGGCGTCGACCAGGTCGTCGAGGGTGACGCCGTGGGCTTTCGCCAAGGGCAGCAGCAGCTCCAGGGTCGGCTTGCGCGTCCCGGATTCGAGGCGCGAGAGGGTGCTCACCGAGATCCCGGTCTGCTCCGAGAGGTCGGCGAGGGTCGCCTCGCGTTCCTTGCGCAGCGCCCGCAGGCGCGGACCGACCGCGTCGAGTGCCTGGTCCATGTCGTCGTCCATGGTTCGAGTTTGCCATACCGGCAAGAAAGTTTGCCAGTTTCGGCCGACTCGGTTTACGGTCGTCGCGGAGGTGGTCGCAGTGACCTATGAACTGAGAGAACAGTACGACGTCGTGGTGATCGGCGGCGGCGCCGCGGGCTTGAACGGGGCGCTCATGCTCGGCCGGGCGCGCCGCTCGGTGGCCGTGATCGATGCGGGCGAGCCGCGCAACGCCCCGGCCGAGGGTGTGCACGGCCTGCTCGGGCGCGAAGGCATGCCGCCGTCCGAGCTGCTGGAGATCGGCCGCGGCGAGGTGCGGCAGTACGGCGGGCACGTGGTCGACGGCGCCGTCACGAGCGCGAACCCGACTCGGGACGGCTTCGCCGTCGCCCTGGCGGACGGCCGGGAGGTCAAGGCCCGCAAGCTCCTGGTGACCACCGGGCTGGTGGACCGGCTCCCGGAGATCCCGGGCCTGGCCGAGCACTGGGGCAAGGACCTGGTCCACTGCCCGTACTGCCACGGCTGGGAGGTCCGCGACCAGGCGATCGGCATCGTGGCGACCGGGCCGATGTCCATGCACGGCGCGCTGCTGTTCCGGCAGTGGACGGCCGACCTGGTGCTGTTCACCAACGACCGGCTCGCACTGCCGCCCGAGGAGCTCGAGAAGCTGAAGGCGCGCGGCACCCGCATCGTCGACGGCCCGATCGAGCGGATCGAATCCGAAGACGGGCGCATTCGCGGCGTCCGCATGGCGAACGGCGAGTTCGTCGAGCGGACCGTGCTCGCCACGTCCTCCCGGATGGAGGCGCGGGCCGGGTTCCTGAAGGACCTGGGTCTCAAGGCGGTCGAGCACTCTTCGGGCGCGGGCGAGCACGTCCCTGCCGACCCGGTCGGCCGGACCGAGGTCCCCGGTGTCTGGGTCGCGGGCAACGTGACCGACCTGATGGCCCAGGTCGGCGCCGCCGCCGCCGCGGGCGCGATGGCCGGAGCCCAGATCAACATGGAACTGGTCAACGAGGACACGGCAGCTGCCGTGGCCGAGTACCGCGCCGGATAGCAAAGGGTGCGGCGGCCCCGGACCGATATGGTCCGGGGTCGTCCCGTGTTCCCACCGCCGCTGTCGCGGCGTTCTCGGCGCGGCCGGAGCCCGGCCGCCTTCCGATCTCAGGACCGCTCGGCGTCGCTGTTCGTCCAGATGATGTCGATGACCTCCTCGTCGGGACGCCGCTGGTCGGCGTCGCCCCCGCCGGCTCCGCCCGCGATCATGTCCTCGAACGTGTCGTCGCCGTCGCCCGCGGCCGACATGACGACCTCCGTACCGAACTCCACCGGGAGCTCCGCAGCGGAATAATCCACCGCTTCGCCGCCGCCATCGCCGCCGTCGCCCATGACACCGCGCCTTTCTCCTTCGCCGATACCGCTTCCACGGTACCGACCACACGGTCGAGTCGGGGTACTACGACTTCGGGCGTCGGGTCGCCGAGCCGCCGGTGGCCAGGCGCATCAGATCGGTGCTCAGGTCGATGTCGAGTTCGGTGCCGCCGGCGCTGCCGAATTCGTGCTGGTAGCTGTTCCAGGACTCGCTGCGGACCTTCTCGGCGAAGCCGGACTCCATGAGCAGCAGCACTTCGATCGCTGCGCGCGTGATCCGCTCCCCCAGCTCCTTCGAGGTCCAGTCCTCAGTGGCGGCGAAGACCGAGGTCGGCACCGTCATCGTGCGCAGGTACGCGAACAGCGAGCGCATCTGGTCGTCCACGACGAGGGCGTGCCGCGCCGTTCCGGCGGTCGCGGCGAGGACCACCGGTTTGGCGATGAGCAGGTCGTTGTCGAGGACGTGGAAGAAGGAGCTGAACAGGCCGCTGGGCGCGGCCTTGTAGACCGGGGCGCTGGCGACGATCGCGTCGGCGTTGCGGAGGATCTCGATCGCGCGGGTCATCTTGGGGCCCATGAACTGCGAGACGAGCGCGGTGGCGATCTCGTTGGCGAGTTCGCGCAGGTCGATGACGTCGGTCGCGACCTTCTCGTCGCGGTCCTCGGCGAGGGTGCGGACGCGTTCGGCGATGCGGTCGGCGAGCATCCTCGTGGAGGACGGGTCGCTGGTGCCGCCGCTCACGACGGCGATACGGAACGGTTGGGCGCCTTCGGGTTGGCGCTGCTGGACGGTCACAGGACTGCCTCCTGGCGGTTGCGTTGGGCGGGGGTCGCCGCGCCTTGGGCGGCGAGCTTGCGGCCGATGGCCTCGAGTTGGGCCATCTCCTCGTCGGTGAGGGCGGCGGTGACGGTGCGGGCGACGTCGACGGCGTGGCGGCCGCCGACACTGCGCTGGTGCTCGCGGCCGGCCTCGGTGAGCGCGAGCCTGACGCCGCGCCCGTCCTCGGGATCGGCGGTGCGCTCGATCAGTCCGCGCTCGACCAGGCGGTCGACGAGCCGGGACAGGGCGGGCTGGCTGAGCAGCACGCCCCGCCCCAGTTCGAAGAGCCGCAGCGGCTCATCTTGCTTGGAAAGCGTGTAGAGGACGTCGTACTCGCGCATCGACAGCTCGCCCCAGATCGGCTCGGCGGCGAACCGCTTCATGAGCGAGGCGTGGGCGGTGAGCAGCGACTCCCACGCCTCGTTGGCGCGGCGGCTTCGGCTGCGGGTCATGGCTAGATCTCCGGGTACTCAGCGGCGGCGTCGCTGTCCTGGTACGGCGAGGCGCCGGTGACGTTGTCGCCGCGGTTGGCGTTCGGGCGCGGTTGGCGGGCCGGGGCGTCGCCGTACTTGGCCTGGACGAGCGAGGCGTGCGTGGGCGCTTCGGCCGACTCGGGGTCCTTGCGGGCCGCGAGTTCCTTGCGCAGCACCGGGACGACCTCTTCACCGAGGAGGTCGAGCTGGTTGAGCACCATCTTCAGCGGCATCCCGGCGTGGTCGATGAGGAACATCTGGCGCTGGTAGTCGCCGAACGCGTCGTGGAAGGTCAGGGTCTTGTCGATGACCTCCTGCGGGCTGCCGACCGAGAGCGGCGTGCCCTTCGTGAACTCCTCCAGGGACGGGCCGTGGCCGTACACCGGGGCCTCGTTGAAGTACGGGCGGAACTCGTCGACCGCATCCTGCGAGCGCTTCGCGATGTAGGCCTGGCCGCCGATGCCGATGACGGCCTGCTTGCGGGTGCCGTGGCCGTAGTGCTCGAAGCGCTGGCGGTAGAAGTCCACGAGGCGCTTGGAGTGCGACGTGGGCCAGAAGATGTGGTTGGCGAAGTAGCCGTTGCCGTAGAACGCGGCCTGCTCGGCGATCTCGGGCGTGCGGATCGAGCCGTGCCACACGAACGGCGGCACGTCGTCGAGCGGTCGGGGTGTGGAGGTGAAGCCCTGGAGCGGGGTGCGGAACTCGCCCTCCCAGTCCACGACGTCCTCGCGCCACAGCCGGTGCAGCAGGTTGTAGTGCTCGAGCGCGAGCGGCAGGCCCTGGCGGATGTCCTGGCCGAACCAGGGGTAGACCGGCGCGGTGTTGCCGCGGCCGAGCATGAGGTCCATGCGGCCCTTCGACAGGTGCTGGAGCATCGCGTACTCCTCGGCGAGGCGCACCGGATCGTTGGTGGTGATCAAGGTCGTCGCAGTGGAGACGATCAGCCGCTCGGTGAGCGCGGAGATGTGCGACAGCAGCGTGGTCGGCGAGGAGGAGAAGAACGGCGGGTTGTGGTGCTCGCCGATGGCGAAGACGTCGAGGCCGACCTCTTCGGCCTTGACGGCGATCTTGACGATCGCGTCGATCCGCTCGGCCTCGGTCGGCGTCTCTCCCGAGACCGGGTCGCGCGTGATGTCACTGACTGAGAAGACACCGAACTGCATCGTATTTCCTGCTCTCCCCGCCGCAGCGGCGTGATGTTCATGCGTTTGCATCTACCTTAACCACCTCGGGGCGGGCACTATTCCGTTTCGCGGGAGGCGCTGCTCACACTGCCGACGAGCCGCGGCACATGACAACCCTTTCCGTACGGCGCAGGTATTAATCGCATCGAACACCCACCCGTCGAAAGGGGCGCACCAAGTGCGATTCAGTACAGGCCTGCTCCGGGGCCCGGCCGTCCTCGCCGCCGCCTGCGGCCTGCTCGCGGCCACCGCCTGCACCTCCGGCGGCGAGACCGACGCCGATGGCGGCAGTGTCGAGCCCGGACCCGATGCCGTGGCGGAGGCGCAGCGGCTCCACCAGATCGCCAACGAGAGTCGCGCCATCAGCGACGAGCTCACCGAGATCGAGCACCGGATCACCAAGCGCTGCTTGGAGGACGAGGGCTTCAGCGTCCACGACCCCATGAAGTTCCAGGCGTCGAACACCGCCGCGTACGGCGCGGCGGGTTACCTCACCGATGCGCCCGTCAGGGCCGTGCCGACCCCCGAGGCCGCCGAGCAGTGGGGCTTCGGTGTGTGGACCGAGTTCGTCCGCAACCCCGGCAACGAGGACCTGGCCGACGAACTACTGACCCCCGAGGTCAGGACCGCGTTCTCCATCCTCGACGAGGAGGACTACGGCGAGCCCGATACGAGCGAATGGGATGCCGAGGACGAGGAGTACCAAGCCGGGTGGATCGAGGCCTATTCGGGTTCGCCTGCGATGATGGAGGAGGTCAAGGGACCCCAGATCGACTACGAGGCCCCGCCGGGCGGCTGCTGGCTCCAGATGGTCGAGACCATGTACGGCGAGCCCTACATGATGGCGGCCGAGGACGAGGACGGCGAAGAGGGCGGCGAGCACGCGGTCACCCATGAGCCGAGCCCGTTGTTCACGATCGGGGAGTTCGAGGACTTCAGCGAGCTGTTCGGGGCCGTCCGCGACGAAGCGGACGCGTTCGAGATCTGCCTCCTCGAAACCGGGTACGAGGCCTGGGAGCTCAGCGACGACCTCTCCCTGCCGTTGTGGCAGTACCTCGGCTCGATGTACGACCCGGCCCACTTCGAGGAGTACGGCGAGGACGGCGTTGAGGTCCCCGAAGCGCCCGAGGACGTCCCAGGCGACTTCATGGGCGTGCTGGAGCTCGAACGCGCGATGGCCGTGGACTTCGCGGCCTGCGGTCAGGAGAGCGGACTGCGCAAGGCCATCGAACAGGGTTGGGCCGCAATGCTCGTCGAGGCGTTCCAGCCGATCGAGACGGACCTGGTCGCGTGGCAGGAGACGATGCAGGGACACCTCGACAACGCGCAGGAGGCCCTGGAGGAATAGCGCATCAGGGTGCGCCTGAGCTGCGCTCCGAGTCGGGCAGTCCGCCATCGGGTGCCGCGGCAGCGCGAACGGCCCCGTCGCGCGGCGGGGCCGTTGCAGTCGATTCCTATTGGCGCTGTTCGAATCTCAGACTAGGCGTCCAAGGACTTCTAGAGGGTCCAATGCTGGTTGGTGCCGCCGTAGCAGTCGTACTGCTGAAGGCGGGTGCCGTTGGCGGTGCCGGAGCTGATGACGTCGAGGCATTTGCCGGAGTGGCGGGCGACGAGTTCGACGTAGCCGCCGCCGGCGTCGCGCACCAGCCACTGCTGGTTGGTGCCGCTGCCACACGTCCATTGGATCGCCCTGGCGTTGTTCGCGGTCGAGGCGCCGCTGATGTCGAGGCACTTGCCGGAGGCCCGGGAGACGACCTGGACGTAGCCGCCGCCTGCGGCGCGCAGCTCCCACTGCTGGTTGATCCTGCCGTGGCAGTCGTACTGGATGATCTCGGCGCCGTCGGCGGTCGAACCGCTCACCACGTCGACGCATTTGCCGGACACGCGGCTGACGATGTCCGTGACCTGGCCGCCGCCGATGTCGTCGCCCCAGGCGTGCCTGATCCGGTCCGCGCCTGAGGCGTTGCGGATGGTCAGGTTGATGTCGGTGCCGCTGCCGCTGGCCGAGTACATGGAGTACCAGTCGTACCCGATGGTGCCGGGCTTGCCGCCCAGCGCGGGCCAGTAGGTCGATCCCATGTCCTGTTCGCGGGCGACGTCGGTGACCGCGCGGAGGTACCGGACGAAGTTGTCGGTGCTGCCGGCGTCGGCATAGTTGAGGCCGTTGTTCATGGGCGCGCCGAATTCGGTGAGGACCGCGCGGGAGCCGCATGAGCCCAGGCCGTCGCGGACACTCTGCACCCACCCGGCGTAGTCCTTGTTGCCGTAGAAGAACGCGTAGTGATGGAAGGACAGGAGCGTGCCGTTGAGGCGGGAGTCGGCGCAGACGGGTTTGACGTCCTGGCTGTAGCCGGTGCCGCCGATGAGGATGCGGCCCTTCGGGACTGAGGGGCGGGCGCTGATCCATGAGGCGGCGACGTTCGTCCACTCGCTGGCGCTGTAGCCGTGGGGCTCGTTCATCGGCTCGAAGTACACGAGGCTGTTGGACCCGTACTGGGTGGTCACGGTGTTCCACATGGCGTTGAACGCGTTCATGTCCGTGATGCGGCCGCCGGAGGCCGCACCGTCCTCCCAGTAGGCGAGGATGACCTTGAAGCCGCGGGCGGTGGCGGCGTCGATGGTGCCGCGGTAGGCGTTCCACCAGGCCGATCCGACGGTATGGGTGTTGACGGGGAGGCGGACGGTGTTGGCGCCCATGGTCGAGGCCATGTCGGCATAGATCGCGTCGGCCTTGGCCCTGACGGTGTCGTAGCTGTCGGACTGGCTCAACCTGTCGAGGACGAGCGGGCCTTCGACGAAGTTGTCCCCCAGGACCGCCCAGTTGAAGCCCCGGAACTGGCTGGTGTCGGCACTGGCGGGTGCGGCGCTGGACAGGACGAGCGCCGGCGTGAGCAGCAGCGCGGCGAGCATGCCGAGGAGCAGGCGTCGAAGGGGGCGTCTCGGCGAGGGAGTGGCGTTCATGAAGGCGGCCGATCTCGTGCGGCATTGCACGTTTGGGGAGGTGAATACGGCTGTGCGCGATAACATCCGTCCAAATTATGACATCGCCCGAACCTTCGGTCAAGCATTGATGAATGTCGATTCCTGATTGCGGAGTTCGTTTTTGCGACCCCGTCGACAGGTCGCACGAAGATCGAGGATCGGCGTCAAGAAAACGTATGAATTTGTGAGGAACAGTCACGAGGCGGTTTTCGGGGCAATTCGCGGGCTAGGATCCGGCCCGGAAAGGAGCCCTCCCGTGACCGCTCAAACCAGTGCAGTGACCCCCGATCCCGGCTTGGAGCCGAGCCCGGAGTTCCCGCGAAGTCCCACGGCCGGCGGTGCCGCACGACTCGCCCTGGTCGTCGGCGCTCTCGGCATCGTCTACGGCGACATCGGCACCAGCCCCATCTATGCCCTCCAGACGATCTTCAACCCCGCAGACCCCCACCCCGTGCCGACGAGCACCGACAACGTCTTCGGCATCATCTCGCTCATCTTCTGGTCGCTCCTGATCATCGTGACGATCTTCTACGTCGGTTTCGCCATGCGCACCGACAACGACGGCGAGGGCGGCATCATGGCCCTCATCACCCTCATCCGCCGCCACAGCGAGGGCCGCGGCCGCAAGGCCGGCTTGGTCCTCGCCGCTCTCGGCATCTTCGGCGCCGCGCTGTTCCTCGGCGACAGCATGATCACTCCCGCGATCTCCGTGCTCTCGGCCGTCGAGGGCGTCAAGACCATCAACCCCGACCTCGAGACGTTCATCATCCCCGTCACCGCGGTCATCATCGTGGCCCTGTTCGCGTTCCAGCGCAAGGGCACCGCGGCGATCGGCCGCTGCTTCGGCCCCATCATGATCGTCTGGTTCACGACCCTCGCCGTCCTGGGCCTCGGCGGCATCGCCCGCAACTCCGAAATCCTCAGGGCCCTCTCCCCCGTCTACGCGATCGACTTCCTGTTCGGCCACTTCGACATCGCGTTCTTCGCGCTCGCGGCCGTCATCCTGACATTCACCGGCGCCGAGGCGCTCTACGCCGACATGGGGCACTTCGGACGCAAGCCCATCTCCCGCGCCTGGCTGTTCATGGTCTTCCCCGCGCTGCTGCTCAACTACATGGGCCAGGGCGCGCTCATCCTGGAGGACACCGGGAACATCGCCGGCTCGTTCTTCCTCCTCGCCCCCGAGTGGGGCCGCATCCCGCTGCTGCTCCTGGCCGCGACGGCGACCGTGATCGCCTCGCAGGCCGTCATCAGCGGCGCCTTCTCGGTCGCCGCGCAGGCCTCCGAGCTGGGCTACCTGCCGCGGCTGCGCATCGCCCACACCTCCGAGCACCATTACGGCCAGATCTACGTGCCGTGGATCAACTGGCTGCTCATGATCTCGGTCCTGACGCTGGTGTTCGCCTTCCGCACCTCCGAGTCGCTGGCCTTCGCCTACGGCATGGCCGTGATCGCCACGATCGTCATCGTCACGGTCCTGTTCCTCTACATCGCCCGAGTGCGTTGGGGCACACCGAAATGGGTCCTGGTCAGCGGTGGCGGGCTGCTGCTGGCGATCAACGTGACGTTCCTGGCGGCGAGCACCACCAAGATCATTCACGGCGCGTGGCTGCCGCTGCTCATCGGCCTCACCGCGTTCACCGTGATGATCACCTGGCAGAAGGGCCGCGAGGTGGTCTCGGCCGAACGCGAACGGCGCGAAGGGCCCTTGCGCGAGTTCGTCGACAAGCTGCGCCGGGGCGAACCGAAATGCGCCCATGTGCCGGGGACCGGTGTGTTCCTGGGCCGCGGCAAGGACACCGCGCCCTTGGCGCTGCGGGCGGCGCTGGAGCTCAACCACGCCCGGTACGCGCACATCGTGATCCTCTCGGTCGAGACGCAGCCGGTGCCGCGCGTCCCCGAATCCGAGCGGATCGTCGTCGACGACCTGGGGCACGACAACGACGCGGTCATCCATGTGACCGCGCGGTTCGGTTACGCCGAGGCACCCGACGTGCCGCGCGCGCTGCAGCTGGTCGGCCAGGAGCAGTCCGAGGGGCGGCGGCTGCGCTTGCGCAACGCCACCTACTTCCTCTCCACGATCCAGCTCCGGGCGGGAACCGAACCGACGATGGCGAACTGGCGCAAGCACCTGTTCATCGCCACCTCCCACATCACCTCCGATGCGGCGGAGCACTTCCAGCTGCCGCGCGACCGCACGATCATCGTCGGCTCCCACATCGAGGTCTAGATGCCGAGACGGCCCGGTCGCGCTGGCGACCGGGCCGTTCGCGCGTCAGCGGTATTCGGGGAGCGGCTTCGTGAAGTGCCAGCCTTCCGCGATGAGTGCGTCGACCGCCTCGACCGCCCGCTCGAGCCGTTGCTCGTGCGGGCCTTGGAGCTTGACGTAACGGCGACCGGTGCGTTCGAGTTCCGCCTCGAAGCGCGCGGTCATCCACGGGCGCAGGTGCTCGTCGGCGCGGAGGCCGTCGTCTTCGAACGGGACGCCCTCGTGGTCGGTGAGAAGGTAGAGGTCGTGCTCGAATGCGATCGCCTCGACCTCGGGGTTGCGGTCCCCCAGATAGCGCTCGTGCCAGACGGTCGTCGCGAAGGCGTCGGTGTCGCAGAACAGGACCGAGCCGCCGGCGCGGACGACCCGCTCCTCGAGTTCGTTCTGGCGCTTGGCGATCAGCGGGAAGTCCTCGGTCGCGAAGCGGACGTCGTTCCAGGTGGCGTCCGGGTTCGCGGCCTGAAGTGCGCGCAGTTTCTCCTCACTGAAGATGCGGCCGTACTCCCCCACGCACCGGGTCTGGGACCAGACGCCGCCGCGCTCCCGGTAATGCTCGGCCAGCGCCTCCGCAACCGTGGTCGTGCCGGTCGATTCGGCGCCGAGGGCCACGACGCGAAGCGCCAGACCGGCTTTCACGGGGCCTTCCAGGTAGTCCCAGTTCCCGGCCGGGTCGGCCCGCACCTTCGTGCCGGAGACGGGGAACGCGCCGCGGTCCTGGTCCACTTCGATGTGGACGGCGCCGAGGCGGCGGGCCAGTTCGGGGCCGTAGCTCTCGGAGGTGAAGAGGGCGTCGATGCGCTCGGGCACGGCGGCCTTGAAGATGTCGACGTGGGCCTGCCAGATCGCCTCGTCGTTGAGGTCCATGTGGACGTCGTCGACCGCGCCGATGACTTTCGCCTCGGGGTGGGCCTCCTGGAGCCAGGCGACTCGAGTCGCCAGGGGGATCGACTCGACGGTGGCGTGGGAGACGAGGACGGTGAGGCGTTCGCATCCGGCTTCGGCGGTGCGGATCAGGTGGTGGTGGCCGGCGTGCGGCGGGTAGAACTTGCCGAGGACCAGGCCGTGCTCGGGTCGGGTCATGCGGTGGCCTCGGCCGGTTGGGCTTGGGCGGCAAGGTCTTTCTTCCAGTTGAGCAGGCCGATCACGCACAGCGCCATGAATCCGATGTAGAGGATCGAGGTGAGGTAGAGGCCCTTGTAGGCGTACAGCGGGACGTACACGATGTCGGCCGCGATCCACAGGTACCAGGATTCGACGCGCTTGCGGCACTGCCCGTAGGTGGCGAGGAGGGAGAGCACGGTGGTGAGCGCGTCCCAGAACGGGACGGTCGAGTCGGTCGCCGCGGTCAGGAGGATCGCGATCCCCGCGAGCCCGATGAGGCCCGCGCCGATGAGGCCGAACCATTCGATGCGGCCGGTGCGGCTCACCGGGAGGGCGTCGGCGGCGGGGCCGCCGCCTTTCACCCAGTTCCACCAGCCGTAGACGCCGAGGGCGATGAACACGAGCTGCAGGCCCGCGTCGGCGTAGAGGCCGCTGTCGGTGAAGATGAGGATGAAGAGCAGGCAGTTGGCGATGCCGATGCCCCAGTTGGCGATGTGCTGGCGGGCGACGAGCCAGACGCACAGCGCGCCGGTGATGAAGGCGAGGCCCTCGGCGAGGGTGGTGGGGACTTCGGCGATCGTGAACAGGGGCAGGTACAGGAAGTCCATGAGGGCGTTCATGCGGGGTCCTTCTCGGGGGTTTTAGGACTCGATGATGGCGTAGGCGCGGGTGGGGAAGGTGCCGAAGCCGTGGATGCGCGGCGGGACGGCGTGGAGGCGGGCGCCGGTGGCAGGGAGCTGCTCGAGGCCGGTGAGGTGTTCGAGGATGGGGATCCCGGCGCCGAGGAGGGTCGTGTGGGCGGGGCGGGGGCCGACGCCGGCGGCGTTGTCGATGTTGACGCTGTCGATGCCGACGAGGACCGCGCCGGCTTCGACCAGGAACCGGGCGCCTTCGGCGGTGAGGTAGGGGGCGTCGGCGGTGGCGAGGTAGGCGTCGGTCCCCCAGTGGCGGGACCAGTCGGTGCGCAGCAGGACGGCGGTGCCGCCGATGGCGTGCGCCGCGAGGGATTCAGGGCCGATCGCGCGGTTGGCGGCGCCGCTGAGGTCGATGACGGTGGTCGGCACGTCGGCGACCTTGGCGAGGTCGAGGCCGGCCAGGTCGAAGCCGTCGGGGTAGCGGTGGTTCGGGGTGTCGAGGTAGGTGCCGGTGTTGGCGATCATCTCGATGCGGCCGATCGAGAACTCGGTGCCCTCCTCGTAGTGGGACCTGGAGTCCTCGCGGGTGAGGTACGGGGTGATGACGGGCCCGGGCATGCCCGGGTAGGTGGTCATGCCCGCGGTGATCGGGTGGTTGAGTTCGACGAGTGTGCGGTTGCGTTCGGCCATGCCGCATGGAATCACGGGAACTCCGGCCGTGTCCACGGGTATCCGGTCGTGCTCAGTCATCGGGACGCGGCGAATTCCGTTCCGCGCCGGACTTGACATGGACGGTGAGGGACCGGGTAGAGTGAACCGCGCTTTACCGATAAAGATCATTCACGCCAACACCGCTCGTTCGACCGCCAGGAAGGCCCCCAATGAGCAACGACGCCGTCTCCGCCGTCATCAACGTCGACATCGAAGGCCCCAAGATCAGCAAGCACGTGTACGGCCACTTCGCCGAGCACCTGGGCCGCTGCATCTACGGGGGCTTCTACGTCGGCGAGGACTCCGACATCCCCAACGAGGGCGGCATCCGCCTCGACGTCGTCGAGGCCCTCCGCGCCCTCGACATCCCCAACCTGCGCTGGCCCGGCGGCTGCTTCGCCGACGAGTACCACTGGATGGACGGCATCGGCCCGAAAGAGGACCGCGCCGCCATGATCAACACCCACTGGGGCGGAGTCGAGGAGAACAACCACTTCGGCACCCACGAGTTCATGGCCCTGTGCGAGCTGCTCGAGACCGAGCCGTACATCTCCGGCAACGTCGGCTCCGGCACCGTCCGCGAGATGAGCGAGTGGGTCGAGTACCTCACCCGCGACGGCGACTCCCCGATGGTGCGCCTGCGCAAGGCGAACGGCCGCGAAGAGCCGTGGAAGGTCAAGTTCTGGGGCCTGGGCAACGAGACCTGGGGCTGCGGCGGCAACATGAGCGCCGAGCAGTACGCGATGGACGCCCGCAAGTACGCGACCTACTGCCGCGACTACGGCGACAACAAGCTCTACCGCATCGCCGCCGGCGCCGCCGACTTCAACTTCGAGTGGACCAAGACGCTCATGGAGCAGCTGAGCCACATCGGCTGCCAGCGCGTCGAGCGCAAGCTCTACAACGCCGTCTCCGTGCACTACTACACGATCGCGGGCACCTGGGACGACAAGGGCAAGGCCACCGTCTTCACCGACGACGAGTACTACACGACGATGCTCAAGGCCAACCGCACCGACGAGCTGCTCACCGGCCACGCCAACGTCATGGACCTGTACGACCCGACGAAGGAGATCGGGATCGTGCTGGACGAGTGGGGCACCTGGTGGGACGTCGAGCCCGGCACCAACCCCGGTTTCCTGTACCAGCAGAACACGATGCGCGACGCTCTCGTGGCGAGCCTCCACTTCGACATCTTCCACAAGCACGCCGACCGCCTCATCATGGCGAACATCGCGCAGACGGTGAACGTGCTGCAGGCGATGATCCTCACCGACCCCGACACGGGCGCGCTGGTGCTCACCCCGACCTACCACGTGTTCCAGATGAACAAGGGCCACCAGGACGCCGCCAGTCTGCGCGTGGACGCCCCGAAGGGCCTCCCGACCCGCGAGGTCGACGGCAAGGAGCTGCCGACGGTCTCGGTCTCGGCCTCCCGCAAGAACGGCCGCCTGCTCGTCTCGCTGTCCAACCTGGACGCGAGCGAGGGCCAGGACGTCGAGATCGACCTGCGCGGCGGCGGGCTGGGCGAGTATGAATCGCTCATCCTCACCGCCGACACGCTGCAGTCGCACAACACGCCTGAGGCGCTCGAGGCCGTCGCGCCGCGCGCGCACGAGGGCGTGAAGGTCGAGGGTTCGAAGCTGCGCGTGCACCTCCCGGCGCACTCGTTCGTGACCGTCTCGGGTGCCCTCGCGTGAGCGAGCGGTTCACCGTCCGCGTCGGCGCCGCTGGCGCCGACGCGGCCCCCGACCTTTGGGGCCTGTTCATCGAGGACTTGAACGACGCCCTCGACGGTGGACTCAACGCCGAATTGATCCGCAACGGCGACTTCGAGTTCAACGAGGCCGACCGCGAAGGATGGCACGCGCTCACCGGGTGGGACGCCGTGGGCGAGGTGGAGGTGCGCCACGAGGACCCGGTGCACGAGAACAACGCGCACTACCTCCGCGTCACCGGCCCGGCCGTGCTTGCGAACGAGGGCTGGGACGGGATCGGCCTCACCGAGGGCGACCGACTCTGGCTCACTTGTTTCGCTCGCGCCCAAGGTGAACCGGTCCGGTTGGAGACCGAGGTCGGCGACGGCCTCGCCCGCGCCGGAGCCTCAGTGGCCCCCGGCGGCTGGCAGCGCGTCGAGATCGACTTCACCGCGGCCGCGACGGGGCGCGGCGAGCTGCGCATCGCGGTGCCCGAGGGCGCCGTGGTCGACCTCGACTGCGTCTCGCTGCGGCCACTCGACACCGACGGCGAACCGCTGACCTTCCGCCCCGATCTCCTTGCGGCGCTGCAGGACCTGCGGCCCAGCTTCATCCGCTTCCCCGGCGGGTGCCTGGCCCACGGCCTCGGTCTGGAGAACATGTACCACTGGAAGCGCACGATCGGGCCGCGCCACGAGCGCGAGCAGATCCGCAACCTGTGGGGCTACCACCAGTCCCGTCAGATCGGGTACGTCGAGTACTTCGAGCTGTGCGAGGCCACCGGCGCGACGCCGATCCCGATCGTCGCCGCCGGCGTGTGCTGCCAGAACACCCCCGGCGGCGGCAAGCCGATCCCCGAGTCGGAGATGGACGCCTACGTCCAGGACGTGCTCGACCTCGTCGAGTTCGCCAACGGCGGCACCGACACCGAGTGGGGCGCCAAGCGGGCCGCGCTGGGCCATCCCGAGCCGTTCGGGCTGCGGTACCTCGGCATCGGCAACGAGGACCAGATCACCGACGCTTTCCGGGACCGCTACGCGCGCATCGAGGACGCGGTGATCACGGCGTACCCAGAGATCACCGTGATCGGCACCTCCGGCCCGCAGCCGGCCGGGCCCGACTACGAGGCCGGGTGGGCGTACGCGCGCGAGCGCGGGACGCCGATGGTCGACGAGCACGGGTACCAGATCCCGCGCTGGTTCCACCAGAACACCGACCGGTACCAGGCGTACGACCCGGCCGAGGCCAAGGTCTACATCGGCGAGTACGCGGCCCGGTCGAACAAGGTGCGCTCGGCACTGGCCGAGGCGGCGTACATGATCGGGCTCGAACGCTGCCCCGAGGTGGTGAAGCTGGCCTCGTACGCGCCGCTGCTGGCGCGGGTGGGGCACACGCAGTGGGAACCGGACCTCATCTACTTCACGGCCGACGAGGTGCGCCCCAGCGCGTCCTATTTCGTGCAGCGCGGCTTCGGCGAGGAGCGCGGCGAACGCGTCCACCCGGTCGAACTCGAAGGCGTGCAAGCGGTTCCAGTGGCGCTGCCCCGGGAGGGCACCGCGCGGCTGCGCTCCGATCGAGCCACCGTCGCGTTCACCGACGTCCGTCTCGACGGGAACCGCCTGCCCGACGCGGTCACCTCCGCCGAGGGCGAAGGGGTCCTGCTCGGCGGCATCGATCCGACCAGCGCCGAACTGGAATTCGAGGCCGTCCAGCAGGAGGGCATCGAGGGCTTCACCGTCGTCCTCGGGCCCGAGGCGCCCCAGAGCTTCCTGGAAGTCCACATCGGGGGCTGGCAGAACAAGTCGACCACGGTGACGCGCAGCGACGACGGGATCGGCGAGTGCGACCACGGGCCGATCCCGTGGACCGGCGTCCAGACGGGGAAGCCGGTGCGCGTCCGCGTCCGCCTCGACGGGCCGCGCGTCCAGGTGTGGGTCGACGGCGAGCTGCGGCACGACTACGAGCAGGACCTGCGGCCCGAGCGTCGCGTGGAGGCCGGAGTGCTCTCGCGCGCCCGCACTGGAGGGAGCGAATACGTTCTGCGGCTGGTGAACGCGACCGACCTGGCCCGCACGGCGTCGGTCGTGCTGCCCGAGGAGGGCCCGGTGTCGGGTTCGATGCGGGTCCTGGCGGGCGCCGGACCGGACGAGGGCGTGCCGGGCGAGACCTCGCCCATGACCCTTGTGGAGGTGACTGCGAAGGGCGATAACGGTGTCGAACTGGAGTTGCCCCCGTGGTCCTTCACGACGGGCGTCATCCGACCTGTCGGATGATGGGAGGATGGAGCGGCAGATGAGAGGCGGTAACCGACTATGGTGACGATGAGCGACGTGGCGCGGCTGGCCGGGGTGTCGAAGATGACCGTATCCAATGTGGTCAACAACCGGCCCGGGGTGAGCGACCCGGTGCGCAAGCGCGTGCTCGAAGCCGTCCAGCAGTCCGGTTACCGCCTCAACGTCAACGCCCGCACCTTGAAGGCCGGGCGCACCGGGGTGATCGGTCTCGCGGTGCCCGGCGTCGACCAGCCCTACTTCGGGATGCTCGGCGAGCACGTGATCGCGGCGGCCGGAGCCAAGGGCTTCCATGTCGCCATCGAGCAGACCGGGGCGGCCGAGGAAGGCGAGGCCGAGGCGATCAACCAGTCCCACCGCCTGCAGTTCGACGGGCTCATCCTGAGCGCGGTGATCCTCGACCCGCGCGAGCAGACCAGCAGCTGGAGCGATTTCCCCATCGTGCTGCTCGGCGAGCGCGACTTCGGCCGGACCATCGACCACGTGGGCATGGACAACGAGGGCGGTTCGCGGGCGGCCACCGAACACCTCATCGAGCGTGGCTGCACCCGGATCGCGAACGTCACCGGTTGGAGCCTCGAAGGCGTGCACGTCGGCTCGCGCCGCCACCGCGGCTACACGGACGCGCTGAAAGCCGCCGGGATGAGCGTCGACCCCGCACTCGTGTGCCTCTCCGGCATGGGCCAGGAGACCGGCCGCCGAGCGGTGCACGACCTCCACGAAGCGGGCGTGGACTTCGACGGCGTCGTCGCGATCACCGACACCGTGGCGATCGGCGTCCTGCGCGGTCTGGCGGACCTGGGCCTGCGCTGCCCCGAGGACGTGCGCGTGATCGGCTTCGACGACATCTCCGTCTCCGAGTTCCTCACTCCGTCACTGTCCACTATCGCTCCCGACCACCGCTGGATGGCCGAGAAGGCGGTCGAGCTCATCGCCGCCCGCCTCGAAGACCCCGCCCGGCCTCCCGAAGAGCACACGGCCCCTTTCGAAATCAAGATCCGCGAATCCACTCGCTGAGAACGCCGCCGCTCGCGACCGGGCGATAGAATCCGGACATCCAGCCCCTGGAGGTCCAGCAGATTGCCAAGGACAACCTGGCCTACCGGCGATCCCGTTCCGGGTCCCACAGTGAGCCCGAGAACACGCCCGGACCAACTGCCACGCCAGAGCGGGGGAACGCCGCAGCGTGGGGACTGGGCGGCGGCTCCAGCATCGATTGACGATAGGCCCCTCGACTGAATCGCGATCAGTGGACGGTGGCCACGAGCTTCCCGAACTGCGCGCCCTGCTCCATGTGACGGTGGGCGTCGGCAATGTCGTCGAGGGCGAAGACGCGGTCAATCGTCGGCGTGAACGTGCCGTCGCGCAGGCCGGAGCCGATGAATGCCGCCGCCACGCGCAGCCGTTCGGGATTGCGGGTGGTCTCGTGGACGAGGAAGGTGCGCATGTTCAAGGCGGGCATGCCGAGGTCGAAGCCCGGGTAGGGCGTCGGCTGGCCGGAGAGCGCGCCGTACAGGAACAGGGTGCCGTCGGGGGCGACGGCGCTGGCGAGGTCGGTGACGCCGGGTCCGGCGACGGCGTCGAAGGCGAACTCGGCGCCGCGGCCGTCGGTGCATTCGAGGACCTTCGCGGCAATGTCCTCCTTATCCGTGACGATCACTTGGGCCGCACCGGCTTTCAGGAGTGCGTCCTTTTTGACCTGGGTCCGGGTGGTCGCGATGGGGATCGCGCCGAGTCGGTTCGCGATCTGGATCGCGGCGAGGCCGACGCTGCTGGAGGCGGCGGTGATGACGGCGGTGTCGCCGGGCCGGATGCCGCCGACTTGGGCAAGGGCACCGTAGGCGGTGAGGTACGGCATCCACACGGCCGAGCCTTCGACGGCGTCGAGCGTTTCGGGGCGAGCAATGAGGGCGGCGACCGGGACGACCGCCCGCTCGGCGTACACGCCGTAGTCGTTCATCGAGAACGTCGGGATCACGCTGACGGCTTGGCCCGCGCGGAAACCGGTGACCCCCTCCCCCAGCGACTCGATGACGCCGGCGGCTTCGGCTCCCAGCCGGGCCGGGAACGACCGGGCCTGCTCGATGTAGACCCCGCCGCGGAACAGCGCCTCGGCCCGGTTGAGGCCGACGGCCTCGATCCGCACCAGCGCCTCGCCTGGTCCGGGCTCGCCCACTGGGACGTCCTCGACGCGCAGCACCTCGGGGCCGCCGTATTCGTGGAAGCGCACCGTCTTGGCCATGTCCAGCTCCTTCACCGCATAAGTACGATCGTGATCGAAGTTCGATATTGATCATACTTCGATGGTGGTCGTATGATGGGCTCGGGAGGTCGACATGCGGACGGCAGAGCGTAAGGGTCAGGGGCGGGTGCCCGCGCACCCGGAGATCGGCGACGTGTCGCTGCAGCAGGTGCTCGAAGCCCTCGTGGATCCGGTGCGGCGCAGCATCGTCCGCGAGCTGTACACCTCGAATGAGGACCGCGCCTGCGGGACGTTCGGCCTGACAGTGAGCAAGTCGACCGCGACCCACCACTTCAACGTGCTGCGCGAGGCCGGGCTCATCCGCCAGCGGTACGTCGGCACTTCGCGCATGAACACCTTGCGCCGCAGTGAGATCGAAGAGGTCCTTCCCGGGCTTCTCGAAGCCGTCGCGGGTCGCGGCGACGACTGAATTGCGCGTGCAGCCCTGGCCCCCAACGCCAGGGCTGCCCCGAACCGCTCAGCGGTTCAGTGCAGACGGCCGGCTAGGCCGTGATCTCTCCGCTGTAGTTGTGCCACTTGTAGGTGCCGCTGCTCGACGCCCAGATGTGGATCCGGTACGTGTGGTTCTCGGCGACGTTGCTGTCGCAGACGGTCATGCCGCCGGCGGAGTTGCTGGTGTTCGTGTCGTCGAAGCAGACGGGACCGGTGTTCTTCCAGTACCAGTACCCGGCCGGGTCGAGGGTCTTGACCTGGAGTTGGGCGCGGGTGCCCCAGCCGTCGGCGCGGAAGTCCAGGAGCGCGAGGTTCTCGCCCGAGCTCGAGCTTTCGGCCCGACCGCCGTTGTAGATGGAGTCGGGGTCCTTCCAGAAGGCGGTGCCGCTGCTGGCGGCCTGGGCCGCACTCGGCGCCAGCGCGAATCCGACGAGGGTCGCGGCGGCGAGCACGGTGCAGGCGCGCGCCACGAGCTTGGATGAACGGATGGACATACAGTCTCCAAATGATCGGTGCAACGGCCGAAGCCGGTGCGGACGTAGGGGATCGTCGATTATCAATACGCCGCGACGCGCCAGGGAGTTGCACCGCTCCCACAGAAATTTCTCCAAGTTGGACGGAAGTCCGCACAATGGAATCCAAACACGGTGAGGACCATGTGCGAGAGACGACGAGCGGCCCCGGCGCGAGGCGCCGGAGCCGCTCCTATGTGTCAGGTCAGGTGAGCGAGCCGGTGACGTTGCCGCCGGATTCGGTCACGTAGTAGGTGACGGTCTTGCCGCTCCAGAAGTGGAACGTCAAGGTGACCTTCTGGCCGTCGTTGACGTCGTTCCAGAACGCGGTCGGCAGGCTGATCGTCCCGGCCGTGTAGTCGGGGCTGAACGCGCGGGCGAACTCCTTGTAGGAGGTCCAGTTCTGCGGGCCGGCGTTGGTGCCGTCGGCGTACTTCGCCTCCATGGTCGCCAGCTGGTCGCCATTGAACTGGGTCGGGATCGCGAAGGTGCTCGAGGCGCCGGTCGCGGCCGACATCGTCGGCTGGTCGTAGGAGATGATACTGATCCGCCAGGGCGTGCCCTGCGAGAACACCGCGTGCAGGTCGGCCTTGACCCCGTAGTCGCGGTCGCCGAGCAGGCTGGTGAGCCGGCCGGCCTTGATCGTGAGCGTCGAGCCCGAGATCGTGTAGTCGGTGCCCTGCACGAGGTCGGTCGTGCCCAGCCGCAGCGACTGGAACGTGGTCCCGTTCAGGTTGAGGGTCAGCGAGACGTCGGCGACGGTGCCCGACTTCGCCACGTACACCTGGTCGGAGGAGGCCGTGCCCGAGCGGGAGGTCCAACTGGCCTTCATCATGTTGTAGAGCTCGGCGTCGCGCCACTGGAAGGTGGTGCGGTTGAAGTGCTGGCCGTTGTCCCAGAGCTGGAGGGTGAGGCCCTTCTGCTTCGCGTAGTAGCCCACGTACTCGAAGAACTTCAGCTTCTCGCCCTGCTCGACGGTGCCGGTGTGGGCGTCGAAGCCCAGCAGGCCCCACTCGCCGACGATGACCGGGATGTCGTTCGCGATGAACTCGTCGTAGGCGCGGTTGAAGTACCCCTCGATGTCGGCCTGGACCTCGGCGTTGAACTTCGTGTAGCCCGCAACGTTCACGCTGAACGGCCAGAAGCCGTAGAAGTGGATGGTCGCGGCGATGTTCGGGTCGTCGAGTGCGGTGATCGTGCTGCTGAGCGAGTCGAGGTGTCCCTGGTCGGCGCTGGTGTGCAGGGTCGGGAGGACGAGCACGCGGGTGGCGTTGCCGCCGCCGGTGCCGCGCACGATCTCGTGGAACTGCACGTTGAGGTCGTTCAGGAGGGCGTGGGCGGTCGCGTCGTCCACGTTGTTGAACTGCGGCTCGTTCACGCTCTCGAACAGCACCTCGGGCGGCGCGTCGCGGAAGCGGGTCGCGAGCTCGGTCCAGATGGCCTCGTAGCGGGCCTCGACGACGGTGCGGTTGGTGTTCATGTCCGCCATCCAGATCCACGAGTCGTGGTGGATGTTGATGAGCACATGCAGGTCGGCGTTGAGCGCGTACCCGACGACCTCCTGGACGCGGTCGAGGTAGGCGTCCTCGACGGCGTAAGGGGCGGTCTTCGACTGGTGGTTGTCCCAGGTGATGGGGATGCGGATGCTGTTGTAACCCTGGGCGGCGATGTTGTTCACCAGCTCCTGGGTGACGCGCGGGTTGCCCCAGGCGGTCTCGTCGGCGCCGACGGCGTCGAGCGTGTTGCCGAGGTTCCAGCCGGGCTCCATCGCGGCGACGGTCTCCATCGCCGTGGCGCCGCCGGTGGGCGGCGGGGTGGTCGTGGGCGGGGTGCTGGGCTCGCCGATCGTGCCGGTGCAGACGACGCCGTTGAGCTTGAACTGGGTGGGCACGCCGTTGGTGCCGCTCCAGGAGCCGTTGAAGCCGAAGGAGACGGAGGCGTCCTTGGCGATGGACCTGTTGTAGCCGAGGCTCTTGGCGGTGACCTGGTCACCGGTGTTGGTGTAGGACGCGTTCCAGATCTGGGTGATGCGCTGGCCGTTGGGGAAGGTCCACGCCAGGTCCCAGCCGTTGATCGCGTCGCCGAGGTTGGTGATCTTGACGTCGCCGGTGAAGCCGCCGCCCCATTGCGAGGCGACCTTGTACTCCACTTTGCAGCCTTCGGCCGCGTACGCGGCGGAGGGGGCGAGTATGGCGAGGCCCGCCGCCACGGTGGCGACCGCGGTTATCGCCAGGGCGATCAACCTGCGAGTTCGTCTCTTTACGCCTTGCATGGCACTCCTTCATGTCCACTTCGACTCTCGGGGGGAGGGGTGCCCGTACCGGGGGTTGCATCGAGCATCCTCGATACAAGACTAAGTTGGGTCACCAAACTTTGTCAATCGCCCAGGCGGGAGTCGACGCCGGAATTCCGAACAGGAACGTGAATGTCCGATATGCACCCTTGACAGAGGAAAGCCTTTTCCTTACGCTCATGGCAACCGGTTGATTCATACATTTCGATGTTTAAGTCAATGGGTCTGGGGGCCTCTCAGCCTCAGTCACGGTGAAGCTTGCGAACCGTAATTTGGCACAGCAACAACGCAGTTGCGAAGGGAAGCAACATGTCTCGTCGAAGAAGCGTGCGCACCGCGCTCGTGGCCGGGTTCGCCGGCATCATCGCCACCGCCGCCACACTGGTGGCGATGAACTCGGCCTCAGCGGCACCCGTCCGCTACGAGGCCGAAACCTCGCCCGCCACGTGCTCCGGCACGATCGATTCCAACAACGCCGGCTTCTCCGGCAGCGGTTTCTGCAACACCCCGAACGCGACGGGAGCGACAGCGCAGTTCACGGTGACCGCCGCCAGCGCGGGCACCGCCACCCTTGGCATCCGGTACGCCAACGGCACCACCGCGACCCGCCCCGCCGACATCACCGTCAACGGCTCGGTGGCCCAGTCCGCCAGCGCCTTCGGCGGCACAGGCGCGTGGACCACCTGGTCCACCAAGACCCTCACCGTGCCGGTGAACGCCGGCAGCAACACGATCCGCCTCACCGCCACCTCCGCCGACGGCCTCGCCAACATCGACTACCTCGACTTCGAGGTCGGCGGCTCGGTTCCCACGACCCCGCCGCCCGCTGGCGGCGCGATCTACGTGGCCCCGGGCGGCTCCGACTCCGCCGCGGGCACCGAGGCGGCCCCGACCACGCTCGCCACGGCGCTGAGCCGCGTGAACGCCGGCGGGACGATCTACATGCGAGGGGGCACGTACAACTACTCCTCGACCGTCGTGATCGACCAGGACAGCGGGAGCTCCAGTGCCCGCACGACGCTCGCGGCCTACCCGGGCGAGCGGCCGGTGCTGAACTTCTCGGCGCAGACCGAGGCCTCCGCGAACCGCGGCCTGGCGCTGTACGCGAACTACTGGCACCTCAAGGGCCTCACGGTGGAGCGCGCCGGTGACAACGGCATCTTCGTGAGCGGCAGCAACAACATCCTGGAGCGCACGCTCACTCGCTACAACCGCGACAGCGGCGTCCAGCTCTCGCGCCAGTCCTCCACCAGCACCACGGCGTCGTGGCCGGCGAACAACCTCATCATCAGCGCCGAGTCGCACGACAACGCCGACTCCGACGGCGAAGACGCTGACGGCTTCGCCGCGAAGCTCACCGTCGGCTCGGGCAACGTGTTCCGGTACGCGGTGGCGCACAACAACGCCGACGACGGCTGGGACCTGTACACCTACTCCGACTACGACCCGATCGGCACGGTCCGGATCGAGGACTCGCTGTCGTACCGCAACGGCACCCTTTCGAACGGCACCGTCTACAGCAACGGCGACCGCAACGGCTACAAGCTGGGCGGCGAGAACGTCCCCATCAACCACACGGTGGTGCGGAGCATCGCGTTCGACAACGGCCAGCACGGGTTCACGTTCAACTCGAACCCGGGCTCGATGACGATCTCGAACAACCTGAGCGTCGACAGCGAGGAACGGAACTTCCAGTTCAGCTCGGGTTCGCACGTGTTCCGCAACAACACCTCGTGCTTCTTCAGCGGAGGCACGAACGACAGCATCTCCGGCAACTCGGACAGCTCGAACCAATTCTGGACGGGCAGCAACGGGTCCCGCTGCTCCAACTACTCGGGCGCTCTCGGCTGGTCCTTCGACTCGGCCGGCAAGCTCGTGGTCACCCTCGGCGGCAGGGTGGTGACGCTGTAGCCGAGTCCCGATACGGACGCGAAGGTGCCGCCGAGACCGAGTCTCGGCGGCACCTTCGCGTTCTGGTCCGGCGGGAGGGCCTCAGCCCTGCTGCTGAGCGGCGGCCCGCTTCTCCATCTCCTCGGGGGAGACGTCCTCGACATGGCTGGAGACGTTCCACTTGTGTCCCCACGGGTCCTCGAAGGTGCCGCTCCGGTCCCCGTAGAACTGGTCGGCGACGTCATTGAGCGACTTCGCCCCGGCCGCCAGCGCCGCGGCGAAGACCGCGTCCACGTCGTCGACGTACACGTGGAGCGACACGGGCGTCCCGCCGAAGTGCCCGGGGGCGTAGGCGTTCATCTCGGGGGCCTCGTCGGAGAGCATGATCATGGAGTCGCCGATCTCGAGTTCGGCGTGGCCGATCGTGCCGTTCGGGGCGTCCATGCGGCCGCGTTCGCCCGCGCTGAACACGGTCTTGTAGAACTCGATGGCGTCGGCCGCGCCTTTGACGTGCAGATACGGCGTCACGCGCGGGTATTCGTCGGGTATCGGTTTCACCTTGGCCATGGCACTGCCTCCTTCGTCGGCCGGGCACTGCGCGTCCCGGCTCGTGGTCTCCTGGCGGTGCTTCCAGACAACCACCGACGGCGGTCGGGCGGCGCGGTTCGGGCAGAAATGGTCCGGCGTGACGAGGCGGCCCGTCGGATGCCGACGGGCCGCCTCAGTGTGTTCGGGCTAGCGGATGGGGTTCCAGCCGTCGCTGCCGCGCAGGTAGTCGACGGGTTCGTAGTTCGCGGCGTCGCTTGAGGACATCTGCGGACGGTTGGCGTTGATCGTGGCGCCCGGGCCGGTGTTCTGGTACTCCCTCAGGCGCGCGTCCTCCCAGGCCAGGCCCGACATGTCGGACCACGGCTCGGCGGTGCGGAAGTGCGCGCCGAGGTTGGACTGGCGGTAGAGGACCTGGCCGCGCGCGGTGGTGGAACCGCCTGCGGGCCAAGGCCGGCCGAGGTAGACCGAGTTGGCCGGGGCGTTGCTGGTCATGTCGCACTGGTAGAACAGCAGCCCGTACGGGTTGGTGATCTCGGTGCTCGCGGCGGTGACGTAGCCGTTGTTGCTGGTCGAACCGCGGGTCAGCGACTTGATCTCGCACCCGTCGAACACGGCCGTGCCGCGCCCGAAGATGAAGTCGACATCGCCTTCGACGTAGCAGTCGTGGTAGTACTGGCGCGAGACCGTGGTGGCCGAGGGCGAGTCGGTCAGGAGCGTGTCCTGGTTGCCGAGGAAGCGCACGTTGTCGAAGACCATGCGGTCGCCCTGGACCTTGACGGCGACGGCCTGGCTGTTGCCGTTGGCGGCCTCGTCGTAGGAGTTGGCGAAGGTCAGGTCTTCGGCGGTGAAGTTCGCCCCTTGCAGGAGGACGCTGGCGCTGCCGCTGGTCCCCCACGTGCCGCCGGAGCCGTTGTCGCAACTGGCGCAGCGGTTCTCGTGGATGACGACGTCGGCGGCATTGCCGGTGGCACCGATGAAGGTGATTCCGGTCTTGCTGGAGGGCACGGTCACGGCGCCTTTGTAGTTGCCCGCCTTGATGAGGATGGTCGCGCCCGACGCGGCGGCGTTCACCGCGGCCTGCACGGTGGTGTAGTCGCCCGAGCCGTCGGCGGCGACCACGATGTCGGCCTGGCCCGCGCCGACTTCGTTCAACTCCCACTGCTGGTTGGTCGCGCCCGTGGGCGTGTACTGGGAGATGCGGCCGCCGTTGGCGGTCGACCATTCCCAGACGTCGAGTGCTTTGCCGGAGGAGCGGTTCACGATGGTGGCGTAACCGCCGCTCTCGGTGATGCGCCACTGCTGGTTCGCGCTGCCGCCGTCGCCCCACTGCTGGATCGTGGCGCCGTCGGCGGTGCTGCCGCTGGCCACGTCGAGGAACAGCCCGGAGTTGCGGTTCTCGATCTTGTAGTAGCCTCCGCCGGCGTCGACGAAGCGGAACTGCTGGTCGGCCGAACCGTTGCTGGCCCACTGGACGAGTTCGGCGCCGCTGGCGGTGGAGGCGGCGCGGATGCCGAGTACGAGCCCGGAGTGGCGGGACTCGATGTTGTACCAGACACCGGTTTCCACCGCGTGCGCGCTGGTGGTGACGAAGAAGCTCCCGGCCGCGGCGATCGCGGCCCCCAGGAGGACGGACAGGACGGCTGCGAGGCGCCGCCTGCGCCGCGGGCGGCGTTCGAGGTTCGTTGACATGTGGACTCCATCGGAGAGCCGGTCGCTGAGGCATGCCGGGAGATTTCCGCAGCAATCCGGGCATTTATATTTGTCAATGTGATTGTAGGGCAATCGCTTCCCAATGCCAAGGCCCCGCATGGGAACGAGGAAGGGCCCGGCGCGGGAACCGGGCCCTTCTCGTTGCCGGTCAGCTGTTGTTGGTGCGGCCCACGTAGACGTTCCGGGCCTTGTAGTAGGTGTCGCCACTCGGGCCGCTGGAGCCCGAGGAGCCCTCCATCTGGAGGTTGATGATGATGTTCATGGCCTTGCCCACGAAGTTCGAGCCGGTGTGGGCGGCCTTCCATGTGCCGTCGAGGTAGTAGTGGATCTGCACGTCCGTGCCGGAGGTCTTGGTCATCCAGATGCGGTACTCGTGCCAGCTGGCGGGCGAGGAGACCGTGACGAGGGTGTTGTCCCAGGCGCCGTCGTAGGTGTTGAACCAGTTCCGGTTGTCGCCCTTGTATTCGAGGATGTCGCTCTCCGGAGGCCAGCTGTTGGCGCCGGTGATCCAGAAGGCCGGCCAGGTGCCGCGGGCCGAGGGAGCCTGGAACTCGCCGCGGATCTCCCAGTTCGGGTACTGGTCGCTGACGAGGACCTGGTTCTTCGCGTGGATCGCCGCAGAGTGGTAGCGGATCGGCAGGTAGGGGTCCTTGCTGCTGTTGCCCTCGTCCCAGGTGATGCGGGTGGCCTTGAGGTTGAGGACGCCGGCGGGCGACAGATAGCAGTGGTTGTCGTCCGTGGAGCTGGCGTACATCCGGGCGGTGCCGTTGTGGTCGGATCCCCAGGGGTACAGGTAGTTCCACTCGGATTCGAGTGCGGCGCGGCTCGCGAAGGAGTTCCCGTCGATGAGGGTCTCCCAGGCCGCGGCGCCGACCTGCTCCGCGGCCGCGTCGGCCGCTCTCGCCGGGTCGACCGCGATCAGGGGCGCGGCGGCGGCCGCTGCCGCCGTCGCCGCGATCCGTTTCAGTGCACTGCGCCGGGTGCTGCCCGCTTGCGGTGGGTTCGTCATGATGACCGCCTTCGCGTCGATGCGCGCCGATGCGACCGCAGCGGAGATTTGCGGTCACATCGAACATTCTCAATATATGGTGCACATTGGGCGCGCGAATGTCAACGCTTTCCAACGCCGCCCGGTCGATCAGCCCTGCAGCGTCACGACCACGATGATGATGGCCACCAACGTGTCCAGGACGAAGCAGAACTCGGCCAGCGAGCGCGAGACGACCAGTTCCCTGCGGTGGTGGTAGACGTCCCAGGCAGCGTGCCCGAGCAGGCCGGCCGCCACGAGGTACGCGCCGAGGTCGCCGCCGATGAAGAGGACCGCGGCGGCGATCCCCCCGAAGAGGGCCATCGCGATCGCCTGGAGCGGCAGGCCTTCTGCGGGGCGGGCCGCGCCGCGCAGGAGCCCGTAGAGGGCGAGCAGGGCGGCGAGCCCGAGGAGGGCCCAGGTGCCGAACTGGTCCCCCCAGGGCGTGAAGTCGGCGGCGCCGATCGCCACGAAGGACATGGCGAACATCGGCCAGGCCGCGCCGCGCCGCTTGACGGCGGCGGCGCCGAGGTAGACGAACCCGGAGGCGGCGACGACCTGCCCCAGCTCGACGCCGGAGGCCATGCCCCACACCGCGAACACGGCGAAGGCGATCCCGAAGGCGGTGGGCCAGCGCCGCAGTGCGGCGCGGACGGGGTTGGCGGAACGGAGTTCGGAGGTGGCGGTCATGATGGGCTCCTCATATACCTAGAGGGGGTATCTGGCATGCCCAACGATCCTCGCTGGCAAAGCCCCGGTCAAGCCGGTGCGCTCGGCATGTCCGAAATCTTGGCTTCCTGGTCTTCCGGACCTAGGCTGGAGGGCATGGATCGCCATCGCGTGGTCGTCGTCGGCTACGACGACGCCGAACTGCTCGACATCGCCTGCGTCACGACCACACTGGACTCGGTGCGGGTGATCGACGCAGCGATCGGCTACGACCTGGCCTTGGCCACTCCGGGCGGGCGGCCGATCACCTGCTCGTCGGGCCTGGTCCTCAACGGGCAGGCGGCCCTCGAACGGGTGCGCGGTCCCATTGGCACGCTGGTGGTCTCGGGCGGTCTCGGCCATACCGGCGCGGCGGACGACGAGCGACTGGTGAGCCATGTGCGGCGCTTGGCCCGCGAGAGCGAGCGCGTCGCCTCCCTCTGCACCGGCGCGAGCGTCCTCGCCGCGGCCGGGCTGCTTGACGGGAAGCGGGCGACCACCCACTGGCACTTCGCGAGTCAGCTCGCGGCGCGGTACGAAAAGGTCGACGTGGACCCCAGGCCGATCTGGGTCCAGGACGGGAACGTCTACACCGCAGCGGGAGTCACCAGCGCCCTGGATCTCTCGCTCTCGTTCATCGAGGCCGACTTCGGCCCCGACATGGCCCGCTGGGTCTCGCGCGCGATGGTCACCTACCTGCACCGCCCGGGCAACCAGGCCCAGATGAGCATGTTCACGGCCGCACCCGCGGTCGACCACGATCTGGTCCGCAAGGTGACCGACCACGTCAGCGAACGCCTCGACGCCGATCTGTCCACAGAGTCCCTCGCCGAGTTGGCGCGGGTGAGCCCTCGGCACCTGACCCGCCTGTTCCGAACCCACCTGCGCCAGACCCCGGGCCGCTACGTCCGGCAGGCCCGAGTCACGGCCGCCGCCCAGCTGCTCACGACGACCGACCTCCCGGTCGCCCGAGTGGCCGCCCGCTGCGGCTTCGCCTCGGCAGAAGCCCTGCGACAGGCCTTCACCCGGGAGTACGGCATCGCCCCATCGCAATACCGGTCGGTGTCATCGACCTCCGGATAGCGCGCGCAGCAGCGGTTCCGGGTCGATGCCGCTCGGGAAGTCGCTGACCTGGCCGTCGCCTACCTCCACCACACGCCAACCGCCGTCAGCGCGCTGCGCGAGGTCGGTGGTGACGAACGGGCATCCCAGCGCCGCAACGGACTCCGCTACGCCGGTCAAGTCGGGGTCGACCACGGTGCGCGGCTGATCCGGGTGCGGCCCGACCACGACCGGTTCGCCGCGCACCCACCAGACGCGAGCCTCCGCGGCCCTGCCGCCGGAGCCTGCGAAGTCCTCGAAGGCCCTCAGGACGAGACCGCCCGCCAGGTCGGGTCCCTGACGTTCGATGAAGCACTCGGCGACCTTCCGCACCGCCTCCAGGTCCCCGAGATCCTCGATGAAGAAGGCCTCCGGCTCGCCCTTGCGCGACTTCACGAAGTCCTTGACCATGCCCGGACCGCCCGGAAGCTCCCCCACCGCGCTCGCCAGCGCATCGTGCGCGGGCACCTCCCCTGCCCGCAACGGGATCCACCGGCTCGACGGGGTCAGGGTCGCGAACCTTCCGTACCAGCCGGGCAGCTCGTGCGCCGACCGGAACTGCTCGGGCGCGGTGGCGAGGTGGACGCCGCGTTCGACGAGCGCGCGATGCAGCTCGGTATACCGGTCACCGGTCACCATCCAGCCCCGGTACCAGGCCTCGCCGAGCCCCTCAGGGACCCGTGCGACCGCTCGGTCGGCGTCGCCGCGAGTCAAGGCGTCATGGTCGATCAGCGCGATCGACGCGCCGAGTCCGACGGCGAGCGCTGCCTCGGCGGCGAAGTGCTCGTCGGGGCGGCGCGGGCTGAGCATGTCAGCGCAGTACAGGAACGCGGCGGGCATCTCGGCATGCTAACCGCCGCATACGATCGGCTCCGGTCAGGTGATACCGCCCGCAGATCGCTGGCAGAGGCTGGGTTCATGGTCTAGACTCTGGACTGTGAAGAATGCGATCGCGGAGGTGCTCGACGTCGTCGGGGATCGGTGGGCACTGCTCATCGTTCGGGAGACGGCGCTCGGCCTGCGGCGGTTCGACCAGTTGCAGGCCTCGACCGGGGCTCCTCGGCAGGTGCTCTCCGACCGGCTGCACCGGCTCACCGAGGCCGGCCTGCTCGCCACGCGGCCCTACCGCATGCCCGGGCAGCGCACCCGCAACGAGTACGTGCTCACCGAGGCGGGGATCGACCTGCTGCCCGTCCTGTCGGCGCTCTCCGATTGGGGCGAACGGCATCTCGCCGAAGGCGACCTGCCTGAGATCGTCTACCGGCACAGCAGCTGCGGCGGCCGCGTCAGCGCGGTCCTGCAATGCGAATGCGGCGAGCAGATCGATCCGCATGGGCGGCTCATCGCCGAAGTCCGCCGCTGAACTCCCGCGCATACCGCCACGAGAACCGATGGAAGAAGGAATACGCATGTCCCTCAACGAGACCACCGACGCCGCCTTTGCCGACGACGTCCTCTCCAGCCCGATCCCGGTGCTCGTCGAATTCACCGCCGACTGGTGCCCGCCGTGCAAGACCATCGCCCCGGTGCTCGAGTCGATCGCCGAGAGCGAGCACGACCGGCTGCGCGTCGTCGCGCTCGATGTCGACGCCAACCCTGAGACGACCAGGAAGTACCAGGTCATGGGCATGCCGACCCTGGCGCTGTTCGTCTCCGGTGAGGTCGTCACCCAGGTCATGGGCGCCCGGCCGCGATCCGCGATCCTCCGCGAGCTGGAACCGCACCTCCCGAAGCCGTCCGCCAGCTGAGACGATACGGCCCATGGATTCGACCTCGTCGCTACCGCCATGGCCGCGCACGCCTCCCGCGCACGGTGGAGTCCTGCTCCGTCGCGCGCGGGCGGGCGATGCGGCCATGGCCAGGGAACTCTCGACCGATCCCTACGTCCCCACGATCGGCACACTGCCCCCGCACGCCGGAGACGACGAGGCCCTGGAATGGATCAATCGGCAGCACCGGCGATATGACGAGGGCACCGGCTTCTCCTTCGCGATCGCCGAGGCGGCGACCGATGCGGCCGTGGGCCAATGCGGGCTCTGGCTCAGCCAGCTCCCCGACGGCAGGGCCACGGCCGGGTACTCGGTCGCGCCCTCCGCCCGGGGACGCGGGTACGCCGCCGATGCCCTCACCGCGCTCACCGCCTTCGGATGGACGGTGCCGGGACTGTTCCGGATCGCGCTGTACATCGAGCCGTGGAACGTCGGCTCGACACGCACCGCCGAGCGCGCCGGCTACCTGCGTGAAGGGGTCCTGCGCAGCCACCAGGAGATCGCCGGGGTCCGCCGGGACATGCTGCTGTACGCGGCCGTTCGGCCCGAGTAGTGCCGGGTTTTTCAGCACGGATTTGATGGGCCACACCAGGATGCCCCCCAAGAGGGCGCCGAGCCCCACGACCGGGTGGGTCCAGCCCCACTCCCAGGCCGATCGCATTGGCAAGGGCCTCAGCATGGTGCACAGTCGAGGCCTCAAGCCGGTTCGGCCGACACGGTAGGTGTGGGTCGCAGAGCCGGAGCAGCGAGCGAGGGGACGGCCATGCGAGGGGCGAAGTTGTGGGCATCGAAGGTCTGGACGGGATTCGCGCGGTCGTGCGCCGTCGCCGGAACGGGCCTGCTGATCCCAGCCGGCTGGGCAGCCGTGGCCGTAGTCGTGTTGTGGTTCGGCCTCAGCCCGTGGGAGTCGATCGCGCCGTTCCTGATCGCCTGCGCCGCAACCCTGGCCCTGTCGAAGCCGGTGGCCGGGAGGTTCCGGAGGTTCGCCGAGCGGCGGGCCGGGTCGGTCATTCGCTCGGGTGAACGCGAACGGCATCCGATCGTCCAGATGAGCACCGGGTACTGGTGGAACGGCTACTCCTACACGAGTACGCAGAAGGAGGCACGCGAGGACCAGGAGCTGAAGGACCGGTTCCGCGACCCGGCCACCTGGCGCGACCTGCGATTCACCGTGGTCGCGGCTGGAGCGGGTGCGATCGCGGCCGTCCCGCCCGCAGGCCTGGTCGCAGCGGTGCTCGGGTTCGCACAGCCGGACGCCGATATGGCACTGGTCGTCGAATTCGCGCCGTCAAGTGCCTCCATGCGACTGATCGGCGTACTCGGACTGGTCATCGCCCTCGCCGCCGCTCCGTTCGCCTGGCGGCCCGCCGTGCCGCTCACAGTGCGGTTCCTAGGCCGCTCGCAGGCGACGGCGCTTGCCGAACGAGTGGACGAGCTGACGGCCCAGCGCGCGGATTCGACCGTGGCGCAGGCGGCCGAGATCCGCCGCATCGAAAGGGACCTGCACGACGGCGCCCAGGCACGCCTGGTCGCGCTGGGTCTGGCGCTGGCGACCGCCGAGAAGCTCATGGAGACCGACCCCGCCGGAGCGAAGGCGCTGATGCGGGAGGCGCGGGCGGGCGCTGCGGCGTCACTGGTCGAACTGCGGGAGCTGGTCAGAGGCATCAGTCCCCCGGTGTTGAACGAACGCGGCCTGGTCGACGCCGTCCGGGCGCTGGCCCTGGACAGCTCGATCGAAGTGGCCGTGAGCGCCGACCTCCGGATGCGCCTGGACGCGCCGATCGAGGCGGCCCTGTACTTCGGGATCGCCGAGTTGATCACGAATGCGGTCAAGCACGCCCGCGCGACCAGAGCACGGATCGACATCGCCCTGATCGGGTCTGACCTGGTCGTCGAAGTCGAGGACGACGGCCGGGGACGGGCCGAGGCCGTCCCCGACGGCGGACTCGCGGGGCTGCGCCGACGCCTGGGTGTCTTCGACGGCAAGCTGGAGCTCGACAGTCCGGTCGGAGGACCGACCCGTGCGAAGATGACGGTGCCATGCGAATCGTTGTAGCCGAAGACCTCTACCTCCTGCGCGACGGAATGGTCCGCCTGATCGAGGCCTACGGGCACGAGGTGGTCGCGACGGCCACCACGGGACCGGAAACCCTCGAAGTGCTGCTGCAATGGCGGCCCGACGTCGCCGTCGTGGATGTCCGGATGCCGCCGACGCAGTCCGACGAAGGTCTGCGAGCGGCGATCGCGGCCCGCCGCGAGGTCCCCGGCCTCCCGATACTGATCCTGTCGCAGCACGTGCAGCAGCTGTACGCTCGCGAACTGCTGGCCGACGGCGCGGGCGGCATCGGGTACTTCCTGAAGGACAGTGTGTTCGACGCCGACCAGTTCATCGATGCGCTGGAGCGAGTAGCCAAGGGCGGCACGGCTGTCGATCCGGCCGTGATCGCCAGGCTGCTGACGAGCGGCCCGTCGAACCGGCGGCTCGCGAAGCTGACCGATCGCGAGTTGGACGTGCTCGGACTCATGGCGGAAGGGCTGTCGAACCAGGCGATCAGCAAGCGACTGTTCCTGAGCGAGAGCGCGATCAGCAAGTACACGACCTCGATGTTCGGCAAGCTCGGCATCAGCGACGACGAGAACGGCAACCGCCGGGTCCTCGCGGTCTTGACTTTCCTGAACCGACCTTGACTTCAGTGCGCTGCGTGTCGCGGACGACGACCGGTGGGACCGCCGCCCTTCTCCTTGCGCCGCAAGGATTTCGCCGGTCAGGGAACTACACCGTCGCCGCGAACCGCCTACAGCGGGCCGAAACCAAGACGAAGACGCTTCCTGCCTACCATCGTGGCGTCCCCTGATTGGCCCCCTTGAGGAGAAACACCTTGCGGCGCACCTCGATCACGCTCGACATCGCGAACCTGCTCACCGCACTCCCCGCCCGAGGCCGCCACGACCCGGACAAGGCGTTCGACAAGATCGTGGACAAGGTCCGATCCGATATCGACGGCGTCACGCTCCGCGAGTCGGACGAGGCCCTACTCGACTCGATCCGCCGGCTCATGCGGTTCACCGCCGGCACCGAAGGCCTCTCCGGCGTCGGCTGGCTGTCGATCCTCGACATGATCACCGCCCGCGTCGACAACCTCTTCCGGGTGCGGAAACTCCACAACCTCCATCCCGAGATCGGTCGCGAGGTCATCAAAGCGCCGATCTTCGTCGTCGGCATGCCGCGGACCGCGACCACCTTGACCCACAAGGTGCTCGCCCAATCTCCGGGCAGCCGCGGGCCGCTCCTGTGGGAGATGTACAACGTCGACCTCCCCCAGGCCCCCCGCACCGAGAAGCGCCGGCGCACCGCCACCCAGCGCCGCCTCGACCAGACGCTCGCCCTCAGCCCCTCCTGGAAGCAGATCCACCCCGTCTCGGCCGACCTGCCCGAGGAGATCTACTTCCTGCTCATCCACACCGCCCTGCACTGCAGCGTGCTCCCGATGCCGGACTACGTCGAGTTCCTGAAGACCCACGACTCGACCCCCGACTACCAGTTCATCAAGGAATGCCTGCAGGTCCTCCAGCACGGGCGGGAGCCCAAGCGCTGGGCGCTCAAGCACCCCGGATCGCTGTTCCACCTCCAGGCAGTGCACCGGGTCTTCCCCGACGCGCAAGTCGTGTGGACCCACCGCGACCCGAACACGGTCATGGGCTCGATGTGCTCCATGGCCGAATCGCTGATCCGCCTGCACGTCAAGCGCAGCGCAGTCGATCTCCACGCGATCGGAGCGCTCTGGCTCCAGATCCTCTCCGAAGGAGTCGCCTCCGCGCGCGATCAGCGGGCCCAACTGCCGCGGAGCATAGTCATCGACGTCGGCTACCACCTGCTGATGTCCGCCCCCCCACGCGTACGTCCCGAAACTGTTCGAGCAGTTGGACATCCGCTGGAGCGACGTCGACGAGCGCAACCTGAAGATCGCGCTCGACAGGCCGACCGATCATCGCGGGCACGAGTACGCGATGAGCAACTACGGGCTCTCGCCGGACGCGATCGGCGACGCCTTCGGCGATTACGAGCGGTTCGTCACGATGCTCAAATAGCAGTCCGCGCCATGCCGGCGATCGCTGATCAGCGCACGGACTTGATGGGCCACACCAGGATGCCGCCGAGGAGGGTGACGATCGCGCTCAAGGCGTACAGCCCTGAGTAGCCGCCGAAGCCGGCGACGATCGGCGCCGCCAGCGCGGGGCCGAGGACCTGCGGGGCGGTGGCGGCGATGTTGATGATGCCCAGGTCTTTGGCGCGGTCGGACGCGGCCGGGAGCACCTGGGTGATGAGCGCCTGGTCCACCGAGAGGTAGACGCCGAAGCCGGCGCCCATGATCGTGGCGGCGGCGAGCGCGGCCGGCCAAGTGTGCCAGAACGTCAGGATCAATGCGGCACAGGTCATCACGGCCGCGGAGGCGACCACGAGCGGTTTGCGGCGCCCGACCCGGTCGGAGAGCACTCCCCCGGCGACCGAGGTGGCGATGACGCCGCCGGTGTAGAGCAGGGTGAGGATCAGGACGCCCTCGTCGGCGCTGTGGCCGGGGAAGAGCGTCTCGTAGCCCACCGCGTCCTGTAGGAAGAACAGCAGGTAGAGCGTGCCTGTGGCGTTGCCGAGCATGACGAGGAAACGCGTGAACCAGGCCCAGGCGAAGTCCGGATGGGCGCGCGGGGAGACCCAGAAGGTGCCCGCCAGCGCCCGCCACGAGAACGGCGGCCGGGCGGCGCGGGGCAGCGGCGGGTCCGGTGTGGACAGGACGAACGGCAGCGCCATGGCGATGGCCGCCAAGCCGATCACGAGGTAGCCGGTCGGGAGGTCGGTGACGAGCATCGTGACGATGACCGCGCCGATGACGAGCCCGAGGGCCTGCGGGAAGCCGATCCAGCCGGAGACGACGGCGCGCTGGCGGACGGGCACGTGGTCGGGGATGCCCGCGTTGAGGCTCGCGTACCCGGCGTTGAGGGCCGCTTGGGCGAGGCACCAGCACAGGAGCACGCCGAGGACGCTGGTCTGGAGGCCGAGGAGGCAGAGAGCGGCCGCGCCGAGCGCGACGCCGCCGAGGGTCCAGGGGTGGCGGCGGCCGAAGCGGCCGGTGGTGCGGTCCGAGAGGGCTCCGGCGAGGGGGTTGGCGACGACGGCGACGAGCGCGCCGAAGCCGGTGACGAGGCCGAACGCGGCGACTTTGCCGTCCTCGTCGATGTCGGCGAGCTGCAGCGGCAGCAGCACCTGGATCGGGGTGAAGAAGGCCATGTACAGGCCGAGCATCCCGGTGGAGATGCCGCCGATCCAGGCTTTGCCGACGTTGCGTTCGGGTTCGGCGAGGGCCGCGGGCGCAGGGGCTTGAGGGGTGGTGGTCATCAGGGCCGGCTTGCGATGTGGTTGCGGTACCAGTCGAACGAGGCCTTCGGGGTGCGGTCCTGGGTGTCCGGGTCCACATGCACCAGTCCGAAGCGCTGGTGGAAGCCTTCGGCCCATTCGAAGTTGTCGAGGAGGCTCCACACGAGGTAGCCGCGGACGTCGGCTCCTTGCGCGATCGCGGCCTCGACGGCCTTCACGTGCGCCGCAAGGTAGTCGATGCGGAACCGGTCGGGGATCGTGCCGTCGGCGGCGGGCTCTGCGGTGTACGAGCAGCCGTTCTCGGTGACCCACAGGGGCGGCAGGTCGAGGCCGTAGTCCTCGGTGAGTTCCACAAGGGTCTGTGTGAGGCCGGAGGGGATGACGGGCCAGCCGAAGTCGGTGGTCGGCACGTGGTCGAACTCGATGATGTCGAAAGGCAGCGGCGATTCGGGCGCGGGCCCGGCGAGGCGGGTCGGGTTGTAGTAGTTGACGCCGAGGCCGTCGATGGGTTGCGCGATGGCCTCCAGGTCGCCGTCCTTCACGAACGGCAGTGCCTCGGTGAAGCCGAACGCGGTGAGGTCGGGGTAGCGGCCGCGCAGGACCGGGTCGGTGAACAGGCGGCGGTGGAGGAGGTCGTAGGCCTCGGCGGCGGCGAGGTCGTTCTCGTTGCCGGTGAAGGGAACCGCAGGCGTATAGCTGTTGGTGAGCATGACGAACGGGGCGCCCGCGGCGCGGAGGGCGCTGGTGGCGAGGCCGTGTCCGAGGAGCTGGTGGTGGGCTGCGGGGAGCGCGTCGAGCAGCAGCGTGTGCCCGGGGGCGTGCTGGCCGAGCGCGTAGCCGAGGGCCATGTGCTCGAAGGGCTCGTTCAGGGTGATCCAGTGCCGGACGCGGTCGCCGAGGCGCTCAGCGGTGATGGCGGCGTATTCGGCGAAGCGGTGGGCGGTGTCGCGGTCGAGCCAGCCGCCGGCGTCTTCGAGGGGCTGCGGCAGGTCCCAGTGGTACAGGGTCGCCATCGGGGTGATCCCGGCTTCGAGCAGGCCGTCGACGAGGCGTTCGTAGAAGTCGAGGCCGGCCGCGTTGGTCGGGCCGGTCCCGCCCGGTCTCACGCGCGGCCAGCTGACAGAGAACCGGTAGACGTCGACGCCGAGGTCGCGCATCAAGGCGATGTCCTCGGGGTAGCGGTGGTAGTGGTCGCAGGCGGTCTCGGCGGTGTGGCCGTCGCGGATCTTCCCGGGCGTGCCGGTGTAGGTGTCCCAGACGGACGGCCCGCGGCCGTCCTCTGCCGTGGCGCCTTCGATCTGGAAGGCCGAAGTGGCCACCCCCCAAGCGAAGTCGGGCAAACGCGGCGTTGCGACCACAGGCACCTCCGAAAGTGACGCGAGTAACTTTCGTGAAGATACCAGCAGGGTGACCCGGCGGTAACCCCTGAGAGGACCGGAGTTTCGTGCAGGAGGCCGCCGACGTCGAGGACCGCACGGTCGATGCCGCCGGGCATAGGATGAGCCCGATGAAGTTCACCAACACGATCACGATCGACCGCCGGACCGCCGACGTGTTCGCCTACCTCGCCGACCTCGAGAATCTTCCTCAATGGAATTACGCGCTCGGCGAGACCGAGCTGACTTCCGCAGGCCCGGTCGGCGTCGGCTCCCGCTACCGCCAGACCCGGACCATCCCCACTCGCAGCGAGGAATCGCTGGAGGTGACCGCATTCGAGCCCGACAGCAGGCTCTCCATCCGAGGCGATCTCGGGCCGTTCCACTCCGAGGTCGACTACCTGCTGGCCCCGGCCGGCGGCGGCACGCTCCTCACCAACACGATGCGCCTCCAGCCCTCCGGGGCCGTGCGCGTCATCGCGCCGCTGGCGGCGATCAAGGTGAAATCGGCCGTGGCCGCCAATCTCGAAGCCCTCAAGCAACTCCTCGAACGACGCTAGCGAGCCCCTGGAGACGGACGCGGCGATGGGCGGCCATGCGGACCGGGGCGTTGAGGGCCCCGTACCCGCGATAGCCGCTGATGCGTTGCACGACTTCGAAGAAGATCCGGGTACCGAGGACCGGCGTGTAGCAGTGCAGGAACTCGCCCTGCTCGTCGCGGTCGTAGAGCAGGGAATGCTCGCGCAGGAGGTCGAGGCGCTCGGGCGCGATCCTCGCGTCGAGGTCGTCGTAGTAGTTGTCCGGGATCGCCAGCAGCAGGCCCCGATCGCGCAGGCGCGCAGCGGCTCCGGCGATGTCGTCGGTTGCGAAGGCGACGTGCTGCGGGTGCGGCACGCCCGGGGCCCATTCGCCGCGGCGCACGGCCGCGACGCTCAGCGCGATCCGGACCCACTGCGCCGCATCGGTCATCGACAGACTCCGCACGAGCCCGAACGGGGCGGCGACCTCGGCCGGGACTTCGGGGTGGAGCCCGAACACGGTGCGGTAGAACAGGGCCGCGCCGTCGAAGTCGTCGGTCTGCTGGGTGAGCGCGACATGGTCGACCGCGCTCAAGACCGATGGCGCGGACCCGCCCACAGCTTCGAAGTCGGCGAGCCAGCTCTCCTCGACATCCGTGCGACAGAAGAACACCGAGGTGCCGTCCGGGGCGGCGATCGCGGCGAGATCGGCTTCATCGGCGCGGTGCTCCCGGGACAGGACCGGGGCCAGCAGCCGCTCGGCCCGACGCGCCGAGGCGGCCGGGTCCGGGCTCTCGACGGCGATCGCGGCCACCGCCGTCGCGTCCCCGGCGTCCACATCGGTGTTCACCAGGACTCGCGCGCTTCCCTGCTCCCACAAGGCGACCGGCTTGGAACGGTGTCGCCCGGTGCGGGTGAAGCCGAGGGCGTCGAGCGCGCCGGTGACCTCGGGTGCGGCGCCGCCGCCCGCGGCGATCTCGACGAACGCGAAACCCTGGAGCTCCGGCGGTGCGGGCAGGCCGCCCTCCACGGACCGCGGCTCCACCGATTCCCGCAGGCTCAGCAGGGACCGCAGTGCGTCCACGGCGGCCACGCGCGGATCGGATTGGCGGAACACGTCATTGAAGACCTCGAGCGAGAGCGGACCCTCGTATCCGGATCGGAGCACCAGGTCGAGGAAACGCGGCAGGTCGAACGCGCCCTGCCCGGGGAACAGGCGGTGGTGGCGGCTCCACTGGAGCACGTCCATGTCCAGGTGCGGCGCGTCCGCGAGCTGGAGGAAGAACAGCTTCTCCGCCGGGATCACGCGGATCGGGGCGGGATCCGAACCGCGCGAAAGGATGTGGAAGCTGTCGAGGCACAGTCCGAGGTCGGGGTGGTCGGCTCGCCGCACGATCCGCCACGAGTGGTCGAAGGTGCTCACATGGCGGCCCCAGGCCAGCGCCTCGTACGCGATGCGGACGCCCCGCTCCGCAGCGCGGGTCGCGAGGAGGTGCAGGTGCTCGGCGGCCAGGTCGTCGTCGTTCACCGACTCGGGCGAGACGGTGGAGCAGACCAGGGCCATCGAGGCGCCGAGGCGTTCCATCAGGTCGAATTTCTTCTCGGCACGGCGCAGGTTCGCGGCGAGCAGATCCGGCGGGACGGCTTCGAAATCGCGGAACGGTTGGTAGAGATCGATGTTCAGGCCGAGGTCGGCGCAGCGTGTACGGATCTCCTCGGGGGCGAGGGCAGAAGCGACGAGGTCCGGTTCGAAGATCTCGACGCCGTCGAAGCCTGCGGCGGCGGCCGCGTCGAGTTTGTCTTCGAGGGTGCCGGAGAGGCAGACGGTGGCGATGCCGAGCTTCCGGTTCGGGGGCAAGGTCAGCTCCTTCGGGTGTGCACGAGTTCGTCGAAATGGCGGAGCATCCGGTCGGCGTTCGGTTCGACGCCGGTGAAGAGCCGCATGGAGTCAACGGCCTGGTAGACCGCCATCCGGCCGCCGTCGAGCACCCGGCAGCCCGCGGCGCGGGCGGCGGTGAGCAGTTCGGTCTCGAGCGGGAAGTACACGACGTCGGCGACCCAGAGGCCGGGGCGCAGGAACGCTTGCGGCACTGCCGATCCGGGGTGCTCGCGCATGCCGGTGGGGGTGGCGTGGACGAGGCCGTCCGCCGCGGCGAGAGCGGATTGCAGCTCGTCGAGCGGGCCGGCGCTGATGCGGTGGCGTCCGAAGTGGGCGCCGAGCGCGTCCACGAGGCGGGCGCTGCGGTCGGCGTCCAGGTCGAGCACGCGGATCGCGCCGGCGCCGATGCCGAGCAGGGCGTGCGCGACGGCCGCGCCCGCGCCTCCGGCGCCGAGGAGCACGATCCGGTCCATGTCGGCCCCGGCGAGGCCGCCCATGGCGCTGCGGGCGAAGCCGGAGGCGTCGGTGTTGTAGCCGAGTGCCTTGCCGCCCTTGAAGAGGACGGTGTTCACCGCGCCGAGCACGGCGGCCTCTTCGGAGAGGACGTCGAGGTGGGCGGTGACGAGCTGCTTGACCGGGTGGGTGATGTTGAGGCCGGTGTAGCCGGTGAGTCGGGCGGCGGCCAGGAGTTCGCCGATCCGTTCGGGTTCGAGGCCGAGTTCGAGGAGGTCGAGGCGCCGGTACTGGTAGCGCAGGCCGAGCCGGTCGGCCTCGCGTTCATGCAGCGCCGGGCTGAGGGAGGGCCCGAGTCCCGCGCCGATGAGCCCGATGAGGCGGGCGCCCGGCGCTCCGAAGTCTTGGGCCACGTGGTCTCCTCGCGGTCGGACCTAATGTACGAACTAGTTCATTCAAACTATCAACCTTGGGCCGGTTTGGAAAGGGGCAGCCGGGAAGGGCCCGTTCCGGGAACCGCACCCGATCCGCGTTAGAGTTGCGGGACCCGCCGCCCGGCCCGACACACGCCCGAGGGACCCGCTTGACCACAACGCCGTCGCAGACCACCCCGGCCGACGCCGAGGGCGGCGACCGCGTACGCGACCCGCAGCGCACCCGCGGCGAGATCCTCGAAGTGGCGACCAGCGAGTTCGCCGCGAACGGGTACGCGGGAGCGCGGGTGGACGAGATCGCCGCCAAGACCCGCACCACCAAGCGGATGATCTACTACTACTTCGAGAGCAAGCAGGGGCTCTACCTGGCCGTGCTCGAGCGGGCCTACTCGGTCATCCGATCCCTTGAGCGCCAAGTGGACGTCGAGCACCTCGACCCGGTCGCGGCCGTGCGCCAGCTCGCCGAGCTCACCTTCGACCACCACGAGTCGCACCCCGACTTCATCAGGCTCGTGAGCATCGAGAACATCCACGGCGCCAAGCACCTCGCCGAATCCGAGATGCTGCCGGGGCTTTCGGCCCCGGTGGTCGACGTGATCAGCCGGATCCTCGAACGCGGCTGGGCCGACAAGCTGTTCCGCGAAGACGTGGACGCCTTCGACGTCCACATCCTCATCAGTTCCTTCTGCGTCTTCCGCACCGCCAACCGGCACACCATCAACGCGATCTTCGACCGCGACCTGCTCGATCCCAAGCGGCGCGAGCACTACCGGAACATGCTGGGCGACATGGTGGTCGAGTACCTGACGGCCCGCTGACACCGGCCCCGCTCCCGCAACATCGATGGGCTGCAATGCACCCATCGCCTTGAGGTGCGCAAACTCTGTCCCGACTTCCTCTTGACACGGCCGTGGCGCTGGCGAATGATCGGGTATTAACCAAGCAGTACATAACTATCCAGTACGTTCATCGTCGCTCGGATGGGAAGACTGCGTCTCTGCCCATGCAATGGCGCACCGCCAGAGGAGCTCACCGTGTCAGACCACCCCACCCCCCTACCGCCGGGCCTCAGCGCCCGCGGCAAGCCGAGGAAGACGGCCGTCGCCGCCTGGATCGGCAGCGCCCTGGAGTACTACGACTTCTTCATCTACGGCACGGCCGCAGCGCTCGTCTTCGGCCAGGTCTTCTTCCCTTCTTCCAACCCCGCCACCGGAACCCTGCTCGCACTGTCCACTTTCGGCGTCGGCTACGCGGCCCGACCGCTCGGGGCCGTCCTGCTCGGGCACGTCGGCGACCGGTTCGGCCGCAAGCGGGTCCTGGTCTTCACCCTGCTGCTCATGGGCGCCTCCACGTTCCTCGTCGGGTGCCTGCCGAGCTACGAGACCGCCGGGCTCTTCGCGCCGATCGCGCTCGTCGTCCTCCGCCTCCTGCAAGGACTCTCGGCCGCGGGCGAGCAGGCCAGCGCGAACTCGATGAGCCTGGAGCACGCGCCCGCCGACCGGCGGGCGTTCTTCACCAGCTGGACGCTGAGCGGCACGCAGGCCGGCCAGCTCATCGCGACGGCGGCGTTCCTGCCCGTGGCGGCGCTGCCCGAGGAGGACCTGCTCAGCTGGGGCTGGCGGATTCCGTTCTGGGCCAGCGTGGTCATGGTCGTCGTCGGCTACCTGATCCGCCGCAAGATCGAAGAGACGCCGGTCTTCGAGGACGAGGCGAAGGCGGGCAACGTCGTGAAGCTGCCGCTCGCGGTGCTGCTGCGCGATCACTGGGCGGACGTGCTGCGGGTGATCTTCGCGGCGCTCATCGCCTCGGTGAGCACGATCTTCACGGTCTGGGCGCTGAACTACGCGGTGAACACGATCGGGCTGGACCGCACGCCGATGCTGTGGGTCGGCGTGGCGGCGAACATCATCGCGGTGGCGACGATCCCGTTCTGGGGGACGCTCGCGGACCGCTTCGGGCGCAAACCGGTGTTCCTGACCGGGTCGCTGGGCTGCGCGGTGCTGATCTTCCCGTACCTGTGGTCGATCTCGGTCGGGAACTGGGCGCTGATCTTCATCCTCGGGGTGCTGATGTTCGGCCTGGTGTACCAGGCGGCGAACGCCACCTGGCCGTCGTTCTACGGCGAGATGTTCTCGGCGCGGGTGCGCTTGTCGGGCATGGCGATCGGGACGCAGGTCGGGTTCGCGATCAGCGGGTTCCTGCCGACGATCGCGGTGGCCATCACCGGTGACGCTAAGGGCGCGTGGCTCGGCGTGGCGGTCTTCACGGCGCTGATGTGCCTGGTGAACGCTGTCGCGGTCTTCACCGGCAGGGAGACGTCCAAAGTGCCCACCGAGCTGCTCGGTGTCAAGGAGGCTCCGGTGAAACCGCCTGTGGGCGTGTAGGAGTGAGAGCGGGCCGGTCGCGCAGGGTTGCTGCGCGGCCGGCCCTTTTCTCTGGGAGGCAAGCCTCAGGAGAGGTACGGCCCGTCGTCGCCGACCTGGCCGGGGGCGGCGGTCAGGGACGTGGTGAGGACGTACACGGCCATGTCACCCTGGCCCGAGACCGAGGCGGTCAGGGTGCCGTTGGTGACGGTGGTGGTCGCGCCGCTCACCGCGTCGGTGTAGGTGCCGTTGGGGATGCCGCTGAACGTCGCCGAGCTGGAGATCGCGACCAGCGCGAAGCTGTCGACGGACGAGTCGGTGTAGCGGCGTTTGAAGGCGATGCCGCCGCTGATGTTCGCAGTGGAGTACTGGCCCATCGAAAGCGCCGGAACCGCGCGCCGGATCTCGTTGAGCCGCTGCAGGTGCTCGACGAGCGGCTGGTTCAACGTGGTGGCGATGGCCCCGGTGGCCGATTCGACTTGGCTGAAGTCGCTCACTTCGATCGTGCCTTCGAGGTGGTCGCCGTAGTAGGCGCGGCCGGTCTCCGAGAGCGGGCAGGAAGGCCCGCAGTCGATCTGGGCGCCGGCCTGGAACTCGATCTCCGATCCGTAATAGAGGGTGGGGATGCCGCGGAAGGTCCACATGAGGTTCATGTTCTCGGCCCAGGCGGTGGTGCCGCCGGAGTAGCGGTTGCTGGACTTGTTGGGGCCGTAGTCGTGCGAGTCGACGTACACGGCGTTGAAGGTGGCGTCGTTGACCCAGGGGTCGGAGTCCTTGCCGTTGTGGAACGCGTTGCTCGCTTCACCGAAGTTCATGTGCATGCGCATGTCGATGATGTTCATGCCGGAGAACTCGCTGTAGTCAGGGGCGTGGTAGGTGTTGCCTTCCAGGAACGCGTTGGTGCTGGTGGGCTGGTTCTCGGTGCCCTGGGTGTTCTCCCACTGGTACTGCTCGAGCGCGGCGGCCACGTCGTCGTCGGCGTATTCGCGACGCTCCTGCCAGGTGTAGAACTGGGCGGAGTGGTTGACCGAGCCGCGGTTCCAGCGGTCGTGGACGAAGGCCGCGACCTCGCCGAAGATGTAGAAGTCGTTCGCCTTGTCCTCGCCGTACTTGGACACCAGGTGCTCTTGCAGTGCGGGCAGGAAGACCCGGTTCCAGGTGACGCGTGGAATGTGGACGGCGGTGTCGACGCGGAAGCCGTCGACGCCCATGTCGATGTACTGCTTGTAGGCGCCGATCAGGTAGTCCTGCACGGCTTCGGATTCGGTGTTGAAGTCGGCGAGGTCCTCATGGAGCCAGCAGGAGCGGGCGTCCTCGCCTTCCCAGTTGCCGATCCAGCACTGGTGGTAGTTCTCGGCGGAGAACATTCCCGATGTGGCGCTGGGCCACTGGCAGTGGTAGACCTTCCAGCCCTCGGAGCTGTAGTTGCCGGAGAAGACACCCCAGTTCGCGCACGTGTTGTCGGCGGGCTCCGCAGTGGACCAGAGGTCGCCGTTGTAGTAGGAGCGGCCCGAGTTCGGCTCGACCGAGAGGCCGTCGTAGGTGAAGTCGGGGTTGTAGGTGTCGTAGAAGTCGCCCCACTGGCCGTCCTGGACGCCGTAGACCGTGGGCGTCTCCAGACCGACCGCGCCCCAGCGGGAGGAGTGGTTGAAGACCACGTCCTGGTAGATCTTCATGCCCTTGTCGTGAGCGGTGTCGATGAGGTCCTGGTAGGACGCGCCCTCGGATTCCAGGCGGGCGTCGATCTCGTAGAAGTCGTACCCGTGGTAGCCGTGGTAGTCGTAGTCGGAGCGGTTGAGCACCACCGGGGTGATCCACACGGCCGAGAAGCCGAGGCCCTTGATGTAGTCGAGCCGGTCCATGAGGCCGGAGAAGTCCCCGCGGAACATCGGGTCGTCGTATTCGGCGTTGCCGGAGGTCTCGTGCTTGGAGCCGCCGCGGTTGTTCGACTCGTCGCCGTCGTAGAAGCGGGCGGTCATCGCGAAGTAGATCGGGTCCTGGCGCGGGTCGCCGCCGAGCATCTCGCCCGTGGTGGCGGCGTCGGGGACCTCGCCGGTCGTCGCCGAGACCGAACCGCTTGCGGCGGAGGCGTTCCCGGCAGCGTCGTACGCGGCGACCGTATAGCTGTAGGCCGTGTTCGGGTCGAGGTTCGCGTCGGTGAACTTCGTGGAGGCGGTGGTGCGGGTGACCGTGCCGTCGGCCGAGGTGCGGGTCAGGCGGTAACCGGTGACGCCGACGTCGTCCGTGGCCGCCGTCCACGACAGGATCACGGTGGTGGCGTTCACCGTGGCCGTGAGCCCTTGGGGCGTAGCGGGAGCGACGGTGTCGGGCTCGGCCGATACGCACGGGTCGGCGGCATCGGCGGTGACCTTGGCGTCCGAGACCGTCGTGACTCCTGCGCCGATCGTGTAGTCGGCACCGGCGTTGTTGTCCCAGAGGCTCGACCCGTTGTTGAACGCGGCCTTCAAGCTCGTGGCCGAGCCGAGCGGCACGGTCAGGCGGACCCAGCCCGCGCAGGCGGCCTCGACCATCGCCGTCCCGGGCGCGGTCGTCCAGACGCCGTTGACCGCGTAGTGCATGTACGCCTGGGTCCAGCCCATCGAGGTGAGGTCGTAGTAGACGACCGCTTCCTCACCGCCGCAAGGGTTCCCCGTGCTCTTCACCCCCGAGGCGATGGTGATGTCTCCCGAGCCGACCGCGTAGTTGGCGCCGTTGTTGTTGTCCCAGGTCCCGGAACCGTTGTTGAAGGTGACCTGCGCGCCGGTCGCGGCGCCGAGGTCGATCTCGTAGGAGTACCAGCCGGTGCAGGCGGCCTCCATCGGGACGCCGGGGGCGGTGGTCCACGAGCCGCCGGTGGGCGCGTAGTGGATGTTGACCGTGGTCCAGCTGGTCGCGGCCCGGTAGTAGACCGTTGCCGTGGTGGCCGCACTGGAGGCCGAGGGGACGGCCAGCAGCGCGAAGAGCATGGCGGCCAAGGCGAGTGCAGCGGGAAGCAGGCGGTTCCGCTGGGAACGGCGGGGTTGTCCGCGAGTCATGTCGAACTCCTGTGGGCGAGGTGGACGGATTGATTCTTGCCGTTCCCAGAGGTGTTCTTGCAGTTCTTGCAAGAACTATCTGCACTTTAGCACAGAGTTTTCCATATGCTCATGCCTCGATATATGACCGTTCGGCGCGACCTGTCCCGATGCGCCCGCTCTCTTCCCCGTCGAGGAGTGAAGTGGCAGACGTGAAGGGGCCCAAGCCGAATCATCGGCTCGGGCCCCTTCACCGTCTCGGATCGACGGCGACGCGCCTAGCCGGGGGTGCCGCCGTGTCCGTGTCGCTCGGCGAGGCGCTGGACCTGCTCGATGGCGATGTCGCTGGTCCATTCCCAGCCGGGCTTGGCCGTCTCGCCGACTCGCGGGTCATCGGGAACACGGCCCTCGCTCAAGGCGAGCACGTACGCCCGGTCCATCTCGATCCTGGCGCGCAGCTCATCGGCGCCGCCGACCGACCCGTGGCCGGGGACGACGACATCGGCCTCGCCTGCCACGTCCTCGAGCCGCCGCAGCCCGACGAGGTACTCCTCGATCGGGTCGTTGGCGTCGTTCAACGTGTCGAGGTTGGGGACCAGGACATCGGAGAGCATGTCGCCGGCGACGAGCACCCCGCGTTCCTCGATGAGCAGCGCCGCATGGCCCGGGGCATGCGCAGGATTCTCGATGATCCGGACTTCAGGTCCGTCCCATGGAATCCGCGCGGTTCCGGCGGGCAGGCCGGTGATGAGGCCGAACAGGTCCAGCGGTGTCTCCTCGGCGATCTCCGGCGGCAACGCTTCGGCGGCGCGGGCCTTCCAGTCGGCGTTCGACCGAAAATCTTGCATGAACGCCGCGCAGCGGGCCGTGCCGTAGCGAGGCGCTTCGCCGAGGTCGGGGTGCCAGAGCACGTGGTCCCAATCGGGATGCGTCGCGAAGCCCGCCACAACGCTCTGTCCCAGCTCGCGAAGGTCGGTCGCAAGGCAGGCCATTTCGGATCCAGTCAGGCCGGGATCGACGAGCAGCACACCGGCCCGGCCTTGCACCACAACGGCGTTGTTCTCGAGCAACTCGCTCTGGTGGGTCGACACGCCCTCCGCTACCTGACGCAGCATGGGACTCCTCCTCTTTTCATGCCGGCGCGAATACGCCCGCTGCGTACAGAGACGACACGGGCGCCCGACTTTCATCGCCGCATCCCGCACCATCGAGATACAACCACCTTTGGCGCGCGCTCTGGCATCGTTGAGCAAGATGCGCGGCGCTCAAGGAGCTCGTTGCACCTTGGGTGGGTTCAATTGGGGCGCAGCGAGTTTGATGGTGTCGGTGCTGGTCCTGGCGGCGGGCACGGCGAAGGCTCCTGGTGGAACCACGGGTGCTGAAATCCATTGCCTGCCAGGAGCCTCCTTGCTGTCCTACACCGCCCCACTTCCCCTGTCGAGCGACACCCTGACCCGCGTGTCCGTCCTCATCCGATCCCACCGCAAGCAGATCGGCTCCCGTTGGAGGGCTCTCGACCCCGGCCAGCAGGCCCTGCTCACCCTTGCCCACCTGCATAAAAGCGAACGCCTGGCCGACCTCGCGGCCAGCTTCGGGATCTCGGCGTCGACCTCCAGCCGCCGCATCCGCGAGACCATCGGCCTGCTCTCAGCCGAAGCCCCTGGCTCGACCCACGACACCAAGGCCGCCCGGATCTGGCAGATCCCGCGTCTGCTACGCGAGTACGGCCTGTTCGCCCTGGGAGACAAGGGCTACGACGGGCTCGACCACGACCTGGTGGTCACGCCGTACAAAGGACGGGGCAAACCCGAGTGGCAGAGAGAGGCCAATCGCGTCCACGCCCGGCTACGCGGTCCGGGCGAGCGGATGTTCTCGCAGCTCAAGAAGTGGTCGATCTTCGACCGGATCCGATGCGATCCGCAGCGGGTTACCCAGATCGCCAAGGCCGTTCAGGTCCTCAACGGCTACGAACACCGATCATGACCGAGCGTTGGTGGTGATCAACGTGGCGGATGATGATCAAGCCGTTCAGCGACCTGACGACTCGGCGTTTCGCCAGTCTCGCCCGCCAGACCTCCGACGACAATGTCCTTGCAGTGCAAGGAATTCGACTCAGGCGCTGGTGAGGACCACCAGCCTCTGGGTCGCGCGGGTCATCGCCACGTACCGGTCCACCGCCCCTTCGATGCCCTCGCCGAACGTTTCAGGGTCGACGAGCACGACGAGGTCGAATTCGAGTCCCTTCGACAGCTCCGGGGTGAGCGACCGGACGCGGGAGGTCCCTTCGCGGTTCGGATCGCCTATGACGCAGGCGGTCCCGTCGGCGTGCTCGGCGAGCCAGGCGTCCAGGATCGCATCGAGGTCCGCAATGGACCCGTGCTGGACGGGGACGCCGCTGGTGCGGACCGAGGTCGGCACGTTGGCGTCCGGGAGCGCGGCCTTGATGACCTGCTCGGCCTCCTCCATGACTTCGGCGGGCGTGCGGTAGTTGATGCTCAGGGAGGCCAGGTTGACGTGGTTCAGGCCGGTCCGTTCGAGCCGTCCGGCCCAGGTCTCGGTGAACCCGTGCCGGGCCTGGGCGCGGTCGCCGACGATGGTGAAGCTCCGTGACGGGCAGCGGCGCAGCAGCATCTGCCATTCGGCGTCGGTCAGCTCCTGGGCCTCGTCGACGATGACGTGCGCGAACGGCCCGGCGAGCGGGTCGGGGTCGGCGGTCTCCAGGTCCTCGTAGTGGACCAGGGCGTCCTGGAGGTCGGCGCCCTTGAGGAGGATCATCTCCTCCACGTTGCCGTCGCCGGCCTCGAGGATCTCCTCCACGACCTTGTCGATCACTTTACGTTCGGAGGCGATCTCGGCCTCCCGGCGGCGGGCTCTCCGGGACGACTCCGGGTCGCCGAGGCGGTGGCGTGCGGCGTCGAGGAGCGGCAGGTCGGACACGGTCCAGGCCTTCGGGTCCTCGCGGTAGAGCAGCGCGACCTGGTCCTCGTCGAGCCAGGGGGCGCACATGCGCAGGAAGTCGGGGACCGCCCACAGTGCCGCGACGAGGTCGGCGGGCTCGATGATCGGCCAGGCTTTGTCGAAGGCGCGCACCAGTTCCCGGTTGCGGGCGAGTGACCGGCGCAGCAGGTCCGGCTCGATCTCGTCCTCGTCGTGCTTCTCGGTGATGATCGCGACCAGTTCGTCCCAGATCTCCTCGCGCGCTTCGTTGTGGGGCGTGCCGAGCCCCGCCGCGTCGAACGCGTCGGCCCAGTCGGCGGCGCTGAGCCGGACCTCGGACCAGTGGGTCTCGACGGTCAGCCCCTTGGTGGGCGGGTGTTCGTAGCGGCGCACGGCCGGTTCGATCGCCTTCACCATGGCCGCACCGGCTTTCAGGGCGGCCACGTCGGGGTCCGCTTCGTCCGGTGCGTCGGCGCCCTCGGGTTGGAGGTCGCGCACGGTGCAGGTCTGCACGCCCTCCTCGCCGAGGCTGGGGAGGACGTCGGCGACGTAGGCCAGGTAGGGCTGGTGGGGGCCGACGAACAGCACGCCTCCCTTGTGGTGGCCCACGCGCGGGTCGGAGTAGAGCAGGTACGCGGCGCGGTGGAGCGCGACGACGGTCTTGCCGGTGCCAGGACCGCCGTCGACCACAAGGGTGCCTTGGGATCCGGCGCGGATGATGGCGTCCTGGTCGGCTTGGATGGTGCCGAGCACGTCGCGCATCCGCTCCGACCGGCTGCTGCCCAGGGTGGCGATGAAGGCGGACTGGTCGTCAAGGGCGGCATGTCCTTCGAGTCCGTCCGGGGTGAACACCTCGTCCCAGTAGTCGCTGATCCGGCCGTGGGTCCAGCGGTACCGGCGGCGGCTCGCCAGGCCCTCGGGGCGGGCGTGGGTCGCGCCGAAGAACGGTTCGGCGGCGGGCGAGCGCCAGTCGAGCAGCAGACGTCGGCCGTCGCCGTCGGTGAGACCGAGACGTCCGATGTAGATCGTGTCGCCGTCGTCGGCGACGGTCCTGCCGAGGCACAGGTCGAGGCCGTAGCGGCGCAGCGTGCGCAGGCGGGCGGTGAGCCGGTGGATCTCCCGGTCCCGGTCGGCCGCCGCCTGGCCGTCGAATCGCCCCGTGCCGCCCGGCGCCCTGCGCGCGGCGTCGAGGCGGTCGGACAGGTCGGCGATCGACTGCTCCAGGCTCGTGGCGATGGCGGCGAAATGCCGCTCGTCGGCGGCGATGAGCTTCGGGTCGGCCTTGGCCGAGAGGTTCGAGGGAAGATCGAATGCGCTGTGGCCCATGGCGTTCAAGTCAGCGGCTCCCTTCGAGCAGCAGGCGCGCGGCAACGGCCGCGCCGTCGGTGCGGATCACGGCGGCCACGGCGGCCGCCCGTTCACGGGTCTTGGCGGACAGGGCCGTTTCGATTGCGGCTGAAAGGGACTCGAACGTGGGAACCGGGCCGTCGTGCGCGACGCCGATGCCGAGGTCGGCCACGCGCCCGGCCCAGTACGGCTGGTCGGCCATCTGCGGGACGACGACCTGGGACGCGCCCGACCGGGCGGCCGTCGCGGTCGTGCCCGCGCCGCCGTGGTGCACGACGACAGCGACCCGGCGGAACAGCGCCTGGTGGTTGACCTCGCCGACGCCGAAGCAGTCGTCCCCGTCGTCGATCGGGCCGATGCCGCCCCAGCCGCTGGCGACGACGGCGCGACGGCCCTGCGCGCGGACCGCCTCGACGACGATCCGCGAGGCCTCCCGCGGATCGCGGATCGGCATGCTGCCGAAGCCCACGAACACGGGCGGATCGCCCGCGTCGAGGAACGCCTCCAGGTCTGCCGGCAGCGGGCGCTCGTCCGGCAGGATCCAGAAGCCGGTGCGCACCACTTCGAGGTCCGGGGCCTCGCGCCACGGGCCCAGGACCGGGTCCGAGGCCAGCCACGGCTGGTCGGTGTAGACGTGGGCGCGGAGGTCGTCCACCCGGGGCAGGCCCACCGACGCCCGCAGCGCGTTGAGCGGCGCCGAGTAGAGCGCGTCCAGGTTCTCGGCGTCGATCCCCCACAGCGTCCGGTTGTCGGCGCCGGGCGGGAACGGCTTCCCCGGGCGGCGCAGCGGCGGGTGGTACGGCGAGGGCAGGATGCCGGGGATGAAGGTGGCGAACACGTACCGGATCCCGGCCTGCTCGGCCACGGTCCGCGCGGCGGCCGGGAACAGGCCGGTCGCCAACAGGACGTCGCAGTCCTCCGCGGCGGGGAGGAGCCCCTCGGACTGCGCGGTCACGAGGGCCGCCGCGACCTCCGGCGCGTTCGCCGGGGTCGCGGGCTTCGGCCCGGACACGAGGTCCCGCACCGACCGGCCGACCGGCACGACCTCCGCGCCGACGGCGGTCAGCCGCCGGTTGCCCTCCTCGTCCGGCGGTGCGCACACCCGCACCTCCGCACCGAGCTGCCGCAATTCCGCCGCGAGTCCCGCGAGCGGTTCGACATCTCCTCGCGACCCGTAGGTCGACAGCAGTACACGCATTCCACGCCTCCGGAGCTTCGTGTTCTGGCTTGGAAGTACGATTGTGCACCCCTCTGACCTGCTAAAACACACCCCGGTGTACCCCTCTTCGGACCCCCGGGGTTATATTCTGGAGAGGGAAGAGGCGCAGGCCGCTTCCCTTTCGTGTCTCCGGGGTCCGGTCGAGGACCGGCCGGTGACCGATCGGCTGGCCGACGCGCGGTCGGCCGCCTCAGGGCCGCCGCGACGCCTGCGGGCTCGGGCCGTTCAACCGCTTTTCCCATGCGGCGACCAGTGTGGCCCGGGTGGGCGCGATCGCCGTGGAAGTGCCGTTTCGTGGCCATTCCGTGCCATGTGACCTGGGCGGGGTCGTGAATCATCGCCAAGAGATTTATCAAACACCTGTTTGAGCTTGCGCCCTGCCACCAGTTCGGTATGTTGAAGTTGATACACATGTTCGACATGACACGGGGGAACTGGTGGCGACATCCGTCGCGGCCGCGCTGGCCGCTGAGCTCGGCCTGCGCACCGCCGCAGAGCTGCGCCCGGCAGTCGAGGCCCGCGAGGCCCGCCTAGCGAGCGGATCGGCGCTGACCGCCGAGCCGGATCTCGCCGCGGTCCGCGGCGCGGTCGTCGCCGAGCCGCGTGTCGCCCCACCGGCCGAGGCCGCGCCACGCCCGGACATGGTGCAGGCTCCGAGGGCCATCCTCCCCGTCACCCCCGACATTTCCGCGCTGCTGCCCTACGGCGGACTCGCAACCGTGACCGCAATCACGGCTTCGCGGCGCGGGGCGACCTCGCTGCTGTGGCGGCTCCTAGCCGGTCCGACCGGGGCCGGGGCCTGGTGTGCGCTGGTCGGGATGCCGCGGGTATACCCGCTGGCGGCGACGGCCGCCGGAGTCGACCTCGGGCGCGTGGCGCTGGTCGACCCGGGGTCGCTCGTAGCCGAAGCGGCGGGGACGCTCGCCGAGGGCGTCGCCGCGGTGGTGGTGCCGAGCGAAGGGCTCACGCCGACGCAGACGCGGCGGCTGACCGCACGCGCCCGCAAGAGCGGGACCGCGATCATCTGGTGGGAGACCCGCCCGGTGGCCGGCGCCGACGCCCGGCTCGAAGTCGCCCACGTGAGTTGGAAGGGCTTGCGCCCCAATGCAGGACGACGCTGGGGTGCCGGACGCCTCGATGCCTGCGAGCTGGAGGTCGCCGCATATTGGCGCTCCGGAAGCACCCGGAAAGCTCGAATCTGGCCCTACGGCGGCGAGGAGGAAGCGGACGTCATCGAGCTGTCCGCGAGAACCGCCGGAACAGATCGCGGCGCCCGCAAGAACGTCATCGACCTGCGCCCCCGATCCACCGTGGACCGCGATGCCGCCGGGCGAAGCGGAGCGGTGAACCGAGCCGGAGGAACCCCGCGTCGGATCGTCCCGCTTCACCGCGCCGGGAGTGATCTCCCGTGAGCGTGCAGGTGCGACGAGCGTCGGGGCGGGTCCTCGTGATGCGGCTCGTGGATTGGGATGCCGAGGACTCGGCCGCGTTCGAGCCGGTGCTCGATGCGCTCGACCTGCTCACGCCATACGTCGAAGTGCTCGAACCCGGCGTCGTCGCCGTGCCGCTGCGTCGCGGCGCGGGCGAGGAGGCCGCCTTCTGCGAGACCCTCATCGACACCGTCGCGGGCCTCGTCAACCAGGACTGCCTCACCGGCGTCGCCGACGGCCTGTTCGCCGCGGTCCTGGCCGCCCGCGAAGGCCGGATCGTCCCGACCGGGCGCGACGCGGCCTTCCTCGCCCAGCGCGACATCCTCGACCTCCAGGCCACGGGCCTGGTCGAGGCCGAGACCTGCGAGACCCTGCGCCACTTGGGCATCGGCACACTCGGTGCCTTCCGCGACCTGCCCGGCCAAGCCGTCGCGGAGCGGTTCGGCGCGGCCGTGCGCCGGGCCCAGCTGCTCGCCGCCGGGCAGTTCTCCCGCCCGCTCGTCCCCCGCCCGGCCGCGCCGGAGCTGACCGTGACCGACACCCCCGAGACCCCGTACGCCACCGTCGAACAGGCCGTCTTCGCCGCCCGGCCACTGGCCGAACGCCTGCTGACCATATTGGACGAGCGCAATCTCGCCTGCACCCGCGTCACCATCACCGCCCGCACCGGCAGCGGCATGGAGCGGCGGCGCACCTGGCAGCTCGACCCGGCCATCGGCGCGGCCGAACTGGCCCGGCGGGTGCGCTGGCAGTGCGAAGGCTGGCTCGCCACCGGTTCGGCGAGCGAGACGATCGACGAGACCGCGCACGCCATCACCGTGCTCGAACTCGCCCCCGGCGGACTCATCGGCCTGGTCGCGGCCGGGCGGGGCCTGTGGGGCGACAAAGGCGCCCGGGAAGTGAAGGCCGAGGCCGCCCTGCGGCACACCCAGAGCCGCTTCGGCCCCGACGCCGTGCAGATCGCCGCCGCCACCGACGGCCGCGACCTCGACGAACGGTTCGGTTCCGCCGCATGGGAAGTCGAGCACGCACCGCCGCCGCCCTCCGGCCCGTGGCCCGGAACGCTGCCCGATCCGCTGCCCAGCCTCATCGGCACCGACGAGACCGTCGCCGTCCTCGACGCGGCCGGCGCCCCCGTGGCGGCCCTCGCCCGCGGCGACCTGTCCGCCGCCCCGGCCCTGATCGCCCTGGGCGGCAAGCGAATCCCGGTCGTCGCCTGGGCCGGGCCGTGGCCGGTGTCCGAACGCTGGTGGAGCCCCGCGGCCCGCCGCTACGCGCGGCTCCAGGTCGAGCTCGCCGACGGCCGCGCCGCCCTCCTCGTCTGCGAAAGCGGGCAATGGAAGGCGGTGGGCTGGTATGACTGAGTACGCCGAGCTGCACTGCCACTCCCACTACTCCTTCGCCGACGGCGCGGACGCCCCCGCCGCGCTCGCCGCAGAAGCGCACCGGCTCGGCCTCAAAGGACTCGCGATCACCGACCACGACGGCCTGTACGCGGTCCCGCAGTTCGACTCGGCCGCATTGAAACTCGGGCTCTCCACGGTCTTCGGTGCCGAACTGAACCTCGATCTGCCCCGGGCCCGCCGCGGCCAGGTCGACCCGGCCGGACGCCACCTCGTCGTCCTCGCCCGCGACCCCGACGGCTACCGCTCCCTCTCCCGCGCCATCACCGCGGCCAAACTCGAAGGCGGCGAGAAGGACCTGCCGCGCTACCACCTCGAAAACCTTGCCGCCCAAGCGAACGGCGGCTGGCAGGTTCTCACCGGCTGCCGCAAAGGCTTCCTCAACGCGGCCTTGGACTCCGGCGGCCCGGACGCCGCCGAGGACGCCCTGCGCGAACTCGCCGACGCCTTCGGCCCCGAGCACCTCGCCGTCGAACTCACCTGCCACGACCTGCCCGACGACACGAAACGGATCGAAACACTCGCGGGCCTGGCCCGCCGCTTCGGCGTGCCGACCGTGGCCACCAACAACGTCCACTACGCGGCCCCGAACCGCGCCAGGACCGCCGCCGCGCTCGCGGCCGTCCGGGCCCGCGGCACCCTCGAAGCGACCGACCCGCACCTGCCCGCGAACGCCGGGGCGCACCTGCGCAGCGGCACCGAGATGGCGCAGCGCTTCGCCGACTTCCCCGAGGCCGTCGCCGAATCCGTGCGGATCGCCGCCGAATGCGCCTTCACCCTCAAACTGCTGGCCCCCCGGCTGCCGCACTTCCCCGTCCCAGACGGCCTCGACGACGACACCTACCTCGAAGCCCTGACCGATGAAGGCGCTACCGAGCGCTACGGGCCGCCGGAGTCCGCGACGGTCCCCGGGGCCTGGGACCAGATCCGGCACGAGCTGCGGATCATCGCGCAGCTCGGGTTCAGCGGCTACTTCCTCATCGTCGCCGACATCGTCGACTTCTGCAGGGCCCACGACATCTACTGCCAGGGAAGGGGATCGGCTGCGAACAGCGCCGTCTGCTACGCCCTCGGCGTCACCAATGTGGACCCCGTGTCCTTCGGGCTGCTGTTCGAGCGGTTCCTCTCCGCCGCCCGCGACGGCCCGCCCGACATCGACATCGACATCGAGTCCGGCCGCCGCGAAGAGGTCATCCAGTACGTCTACAACAAGTACGGCCGCGACCGGGCCGCCCTGGTGGCCAACGTGGTCACCTACCGGCCCCGCTCGGCGGTGCGCGACGCCGCCAAGGCCCTCGGATACGGCCACGACCAGGCCGTCGCGTGGTCCAAGCGCCTCCACTACTGGGGCGGCCTCGACCCCGACGAGGCCGAGGGCATCCCCGCCGACGTCCAATCGCTCGCCGCCGACTTCACCCACATGCCGCAGCACCTGGGCATCCACCCCGGCGGCATGGTCCTCACCGAGCAGCCGGTCAGCGAGATCGTCCCGGTCGAGCCCGCCCGCATGAAGGACCGCACCGTCCTCCAATGGGACAAAGAGGACTGCGCCGACGCCGGGCTCGTCAAATTCGACCTGCTGGGCCTGGGCATGCTGGAGGCCCTGCACCGCATGGCCGACCTCGTGGCCGACTTCCACGGGAGCCGGATCGACCTGTGGCGGCTGCCGCCCGACGACGAGGCCGTCTACGACATGCTCTGCCGGGCCGACACCGTGGGCGTCTTCCAGGTCGAGTCCCGCGCCCAGATGGCGACACTCCCCCGCCTGCGCCCCAGGGAGTTCCACGACCTCGTCGCCGAAGTGGCGCTCATCCGCCCCGGCCCCATCCAGGGCGGCGCCGTCCACCCGTACCTGCGCCGCCGCCACGGCGAACCCTGGCGCCACCTCGTGCCCGAAATCCTCCACAAGACCCTGGAGCGCACCTACGGCGTGCCGCTGTTCCAAGAGCAGCTGATGCGCATCGCCATCGACGCCGCCGGATTCGACGCCGGCGAAGCCGACCGGCTCCGGCGAGCCATGGGCGCCAAACGATCCGAAGAACGCATGGAGGAACTGCGAGGACGCCTCTACTCCGGCATGGCCGAACGGGGCATCACCGGCGCGGACGCCGACCGGCTCTACGAGCAGCTGCGGTCCTTCGCCGACTTCGGCTTCCCCGAATCGCACGCCGCCAGCTTCGCGTTCCTCGTCTACTCCTCGGCCTGGCTCAAATGCCACTACCCCGCCGCGTTCTACGCCGGCCTCCTCGCGAGCCAGCCGATGGGCTTCTACTCCCCCGCCTCCCTCATCGCCGACGCCGCACGCCACGGCCTCATCGTCCTGGCCCCGGAGGTCAACGCCAGCAAGGAGGTCGCCTCCCTCATCCCCACCGAACGGCAGTGCCTCGCACCGCTCATGGGCGTGGCGGACCTGCGCCTCGGCCTCGACAACGTCAAGGGCCTGGGGGCCCCCGCGGCCGAACGCATAGTCGCCGCACGGGAAGCGGACGGCCCGTTCCAGAGCCTCGCCGACCTCGCCCGCCGGGCCGGACTCGGCAAGGAGCGCATGGAGAAGCTCGCCGTCGCCGGAGCCCTGGAAAGCCTTGAACCCGACCGCCGCAAAGCACTGTGGACGGCCGGGACCGTGGACGAGCGCCCCGACACCATCCCCGGCACCGGACCAGCCGCGCCGCCGCCGACCCTCCCGGGCATGAGCGCCGCCGAACTCGCCCGCGCCGACTACACCGGCCTGGGCCTCTCCGTCCAGACCCACCCGATGGAACTGGCCCGCGCCGCGCTCGACGCCGCCGGGGTCCTCCCCGCCGACCGGCTCCCCTACATCGAAGACGGCGAACGCATCGAGGTCGCCGGGATCGTCACCCACCGCCAGCGCCCCTCGACCGCCAAGGGCGTCACGTTCCTCAGTTTGGAGGACGAGACCGGCATCGCGAACATCGTGTGCTCCCAAGGGCTCTGGAAGCGCTGGCGGAGCGTCGCCTCGGTCGCGAAGGCCCTGGTCATCAGGGGCTCGGTGGAGAAGCCGATCGATGCCGCGAAGGACACGATGCCGATGATCGTGGCCGACAAGCTCACGGTGCTCGACTTGAACAGCCCGAGCGCGCCGTCCCGGGACTTCCGTTAGAGCGCGAGCCGTTCAGGCGCGAGCCGTCAGCGCTCCAGGTAGGCGGCGAGGTTGAGGAGCGAGGAGGCCATGCCGTCGGCGTGGTCTTCGGGCGAGATGCCGCTGGGGACGTTCTGGGCGGTGATGGTGACGCGGGTGCCTTCGGGGGTCGGTTCGAGGGTCCACGTCTGGGTCATGGTGCCGGTGAAGGCGGGATCGTCGGAGACGAAGTCGATCTCGGTTACGATGCGGGTGTTCGGCACGATTTCCGTGAAGTGGGCTTCGACGGTGTCGGCTTCGGCGGTGGTCTTGCCGGGCGAGCCGGAGGCGTCGTTGTAGGTGAGGGTCATGCGGTAGTTGCCGCCGGGGCGGGCGTCGTAGTGGTCGAAGCGCGCGGTCATGCCGTCGGGCGGCAGCCAGACGGCCAGCGCTTCGGGGTCGATGAGCGCGGCGTAGACGCGTTCGACTGCGACGGGGATGTCCCTGCTTGCCCGGTCGGTTCTCGACATGGGGGGACCGTAGCACTCGGCACCGACAGCGGGGGCGCGAAAAGGCCCGGCCCCGACTCCATGAGTTCAAGGAGTCGGGGCCGGGCCTGTGTTCGTGTCCCGTTAGTGGGACGGGATGGCGTCGGCCGCGGGGCCGTCCGCCTTCTTCACGAGGAAGGAGGCGGCCACGGCGACGACGGCCATGGCGGTGCCGCACAGGAAGGCGAGGTGGATGCCGTCGGCCTGGGCGGTGATCTCGTTGGCGCCGGACTCGATGCTCGAGGCGGCGCCGCTGGTCATGAGCGTGATGAACACGGCGGTGCCGGCCGCGCCCGCGACCTGCTGGAGGGTGCTCATGATGGCGCTGCCGTGGGGGTAGAGCTCCATGGGCAGGGCTCCGAGCGAGGACGTCATGAGCGGGGTCATGAGGCTGCTGAGTCCGAGGCTGAGCATCACGTTGATGACCACGATGAACCAGACCGCGCTGTCCTGGTCGAGCATCGTCAGGAGTCCGACGGCGCTCGCGAGGACGATCGAGCCGGGGATGACGAGCGGCCGGGGGCCGACGCGGTCGAAGATGCGGCCGATGAACGGGCCGGAGAGACCCATCGCGAGGCCGCCGGGCAGGACGACCAGGCCGGTTTCGAGGGTGGTGAGGCCCAGGACGTTCTGGAGGTAGATGGGCAGCAGGATGAGCGAGCCGAAGAGGGTCGCCATCGAGATCAGCAGCATGACGATGCCGACGGTGAACGAGCGGCTCTTGAAGGGCCGCATGTCCATCAGGGCCGCGTCGCGGCGCTGGAGCCGGAGCTGGCGGAAGACGAACAGGGCCAGCGACGCGGCGCCGGCCGCGACGGCGGCGTAGGGCGGGATCGGGGTGTCGTTCCCGGCCGCGGATTCGCCGAAGCTGCTGAGGCCGTAGATGAGGCCGCCGAAGGCCACCGCAGAGAGGAGCGCGGAGAGCAGGTCGAGCTTGACCGGGCGGGTCTCGCCGAGGTTCTTGATGAGGACCCCGCCGAGGACGAGGGCGAGTACGGCGATGGGCAGCACTGCCAGGAACATCCAGCGCCAGGTGAGGTTGTTGAGGATGAACCCGGAGAAGGTCGGGCCGATCGCGGGGGCCACGGCGATGACGATGGTGATGAAGCCCATGGTGCGTCCGCGGCGTTCGGCCGGGACGAAGGTCATCACGGTGGTCATGAGCAGCGGCAGCATGACGGCGGTGCCGCTGGCCTGGATGACGCGGGCGGCGACGAGCACGGGGAAGACCGTGGCCGCGCCGGCGAGCAGGGTGCCGGCGGTGAACAGGCCGATGGCGGCGAGGAACACCGTGCGGGTGGTGAAGCGCTGCAGGATGAGGCCGGTCATGGGGATGACGACGGCCATGGTGAGCATGAAGCCGGTCGTCAGCCACTGCACGGTGGCGGCGGTGATCTGGAACTGGTCCATGAGGCGCGGCAGGGCCACGCCCATCACGGTCTCGTTCAGGATCATGACGAACGTGGCGACGAGGAGCACGCCGAGCACGATCTTGATCTGCTTCGACATCCCTGGTTCGGGTGCTGTCTCTGCGGGGGTTTCGGCGGCGGCCTCTGGGGTGTCGGCCGGTCGCTGGTCAACGGTCATGGGGCGGTTTCCTTCGGTGGTGTTCCTGGCCGGTGCCGACGGGCCCGCTCCGGCGCCCACCGGGTGCCGGGGGTGACGGGGCACGCGCACCGAAATGTGTCAGTGACTGTCAATCATTGCAGTTGCTACCATCCTAGTCATGACCGCCGGTGGGAGCTTGCGAGAAGTATCACGTCGGGCCGTGCAGTCGAGAATCGCACGGGCCGCTGAGGAGCTGTTCGTCGCGAAGGGATTCGAGGACACCACGGTTGACGAGATCGCCGCGGCGGTCGGCATGTCGCAGCGCTCGTTCTTCCGCTACTTCGCCTCAAAGGACGAAGTGGTGCTCGACAGTCTCGAGCGCCTGGGCTACGACCTCGTGGGGCGGCTGGAGGCGCGGCCGCTGGAGGAGTCCGCATGGGACTCGCTGCGTCACGCGTTCGACCCGATCGTGGAGCGCCTCGCCGATCCCGCGCTGCGCGATCACGACGCGGCGCTCCAGCGGATCGTGGACGAGAGCCCGCGGCTGTTCGCGGCCTATCTGGGCCGGCTCGACCGGCTCCAGCGTTCACTGGCCGAACTGCTGCAGGCCCGGGCCGCGCACCGCCATGGGTGCGAGCCCGACTCGGTGGTGCTGCGCGCGGTGGTCGGCGGCGCGTTCGCGTGCCTGCACGCGGCGATGGTGCACGCGGTGACCCGGCCGGACGACTTCGGGCACTGCCTCGACCGGACCATGGACGCGCTGCGCCCCGTCGCCGCTTCCGCCTAGTGGTGGTGCTGGTGCACGACCGCGTGTCCCTTACCGCGTGAGATGAGCCGGCGGTTGATCGGGACGGTGACCACGAAGGCGATCGCGAGCGCGGCGGCCAGCGTGAGCCAGAACCGGGGGTCGGCCAGGCCCATCTCCATCGAACCGGGGATGGCGAGGATGAACGCGTTGTCCACGATCTCCATGACGGCGATCGAGATGGTGTCGGCGGCGAGCGCGATCTTCAGCGCGTCCTTGAAGGACAGCCCGGCGCGCATGACGCCGCGCATGGTCAGGGCGTAGCCGAAGATGAAGGCGAGCACGATCGCGAGGGCGATGGTGGCCGCGCCGTGCCAGCCGAGGGCGGTGCCGATGACCACGCCGATCACTTCGCCGATGGCGCAGCCGGTCAGGCAGTGGAGCGTGGCGGAGGCGGCCATGCCCCAGCTCGCGGTCTTTGCCTGCGCGCCGTGGGCTTCATGGGAGCCGTGGTCGGCGTGGCTTTCAGCGGTGTGGTGTTCCGCGGCATGGTCTTTGGCGGCGTGGTCTGCTGCGGCATGGCCGTGATCGCCGTGGCGCCCATGGGCTGAGTGGTCCACAGTGCTGCTCCTTGTTACTCTGCGGCCCGGGGCGGCCGCGCCCGAGAGATCGTATACCCCCATAGGGTATTACGCAAGCCGGATCCGGGCATGAGAAACCCAATGCCCTGCGGCCTGGGCGTCCGCCGTAGGAAGATCCACAGTGCAGCGAACGGTGGAGCGGAAGGGGCGGCATGGTCGGGACTTCGGACGGCGCCCCCGAGCGGCTCGACGGCTGGTACGTGCGCGTGCTCGCCCTCGCGGGCCTCATCGGCGTTCCGGTCTCGGTGGCCGCCTTCGGGTTCCTCGCGCTGCTGCATTGGCTCACGGCCTTCGTCTGGGAGGACCTGCCCGAGCAGTGGGGGCTGGATCCGGTGCCCTGGTGGTGGCCGGCCCCATGGCTCCTCATCGGCGGCGCACTCGTCGCCGTCGCTGTCAGTCGGCTCCCCGGGCACGGCGGGCACGTCCCGATCGAAGGGCTCTCGGCCGACCCCGTGCCGCCTTCGCACCTGCCAGGGGTGCTGCTCGCGGCCATCGGCGGCCTGCCGCTCGGCGTCGTGCTCGGTCCCGAGGCGCCGCTCATGGCCGTGGGCGGGGCGCTCGCACTCATGCTCACCGCCAAGTGGATCGCGCGCGGCGGCCCCGAAAGCGGCCTCCTCAGCGCGTCCGGGTCCGCGGCGGCGGTCGCCGTCATCTTCGGCAGCCCGCTGGTCGCGGCCGTGTTCATCCTCGAATCCGTGGGCCGGACCGGACTCCGCCCGACCAGGGTGGTGCTGCCGTGCCTGTTCGCGGCCGGGGTCGGCGCGCTCGTCTTCACCGGGCTCGGCGTGTGGACGGGCCTGGAGGTGCCATCGCTGCAACTCCCGGGGCTCGACGCGCCCGCCCGGCCTGACCTGGCCGATCTGCTGTGGACCATTCCCATGGCCGTGCTCATCGCCGTGAGCGTCCGCCAGATCCACCACCTCGGGCGGCGCCTCGTCCCGATCACGACCCGGCGGCCCGCGCGCATGGCGATGGCGGCCGTGGCCGTGACCGCGGTCGCCGCCGGGGCCTACTCGCTCCTGACCGGACGCTCCCCCGTCGAAGTCGTCCTCTCCGGGCAGGACTCGCTGGGGACGCTCACCGAGCAGGGGACGACGCCGCCCGTCGGGGCGCTCATCGCTCTGCTGCTCTTGAAGGGCCTGGCTTACGCGGTGGCCCTCGCGACCTTGCGCGGCGGCCCGATCTTCCCTGCCGTGTTCCTCGGTGCGGCCGCCGGGGCGCTGCTCAGCGGCCTGCCCGGCTTCGGCCTCGTGCCCGCCATCGCCGCGGGCATGGCCGCCGCCACCGCGGCCATCCTGCCGCTGCCGGTCTCCTCGGCGGTCCTCATCACGCTGCTGCTCGGATCGGGGGCCACCGGGATGACGCCGATCGTGCTCGTCGCCGTGGTCGTGGCCTTCGCGTCAGAGCAGCTCATCGACCGGACCGGCGCCGGGCGCGAGCCGGCGCCCGTCGCAGATTAAGGCGGTGCCCATGCAGGACAAGCACTCCGGAGTCGAGAAGGAGCACATGGGACGGCGGCGTTTCCCGTACGCGCTGCGGTGGTTGCTCGCGTGCGTCGCGCTCGTCGTCGTCTTCGCGGTCGTCCCGATCCGGGCCGAGCCCGACACCGGCGTCCTGATCGTGCGCTGGTGCGTCACCGTCGTCATGCTGGCGGTGCTGACGATCGCCATCCGCTGGCAGGCGGTGCGGCAGCTCCGGGAGCCCGACGCGCCCCTCGGAGCCCTGGTCGTCGGGATCCTCGCGGGGCTGCTGCTGTTCGCGCTCATCGACTACGGCCTGGCCGTGCACCGGCCCGAGCAGTTCGACGGCCTGGACACCCGCGTCGACGGCCTCTACTTCGCGCTGAGCACCCTGCTCACCGTCGGATTCGGCGACGTCTCGGCGCAGGGCCAGACCGCCCGGGTCGTCCTGTGCGTGCAGATGGCGTTCAACATCACCGCGATCGCCGGTTCGGCCTCGCTCGTGGCCGGCAAACTCGCCGAACGCGCCCGCACCCACGACCGCCGCGACCGCTGAGCGCAGCTGCGGGCCCTCCTCTAGGCCCCGACCCTGCCGTCGATGCGCTCACGGAGCAGGTCGGCGTGTCCGTTGTGGCGGGCGTACTCGTTGAGCAGGTGGTGGAGGATCCACCGCAGCGACAGCGTCCCCTGCCAGTGCTCGTACGTCGCCTCCAGCGGTGTCTCGGCTGCGAACCGGTCGGTGAGGGCCGCCTCGTCACGGAAGAACGCCCACGCGGCTTCGACGCACTCAGGGGTGCCCTCGGCCTCGTCGAAGGCGGCGTCCTCGGCGTCGGCCCGCCAGAACCGGGGCTCGACCTCCTGTTGCGCGACGCGGCTGCGGATCCATCCGCGCTCCACATCGGACAGGTGCCGCACCAGCCCGAGCAGGGACATCCCGGACGGCTCCACCGAGCGTCGAGCGAGCTGCTCGGGGTTCAGACCAGAGCACTTGAGTTCGAGCGTCTCCCTTTGGAATCGCAGGAACCCCAGCAGGATCTCGCGCTCACCCGCCTCACCAGGAGGATCCGTGCGGGGGTCGGCGTCGCCTTCGGCGAACATCGCTTTAGACATGACCCGATTCTGGCCCGGCCGCGCCCGGTGCGCAACGAGGTTGGCCAGGCCGGGCTCCGCACACCCGAATGACGCCTCGGCCCCGTGACGGTCAGGCCGCCAGCGGGATCGCGCGCTGCGCGAGCCCGGTGTAGGCGCTCAGCGGCCGGATCAGCGCGTTCGACTCGAGCTGCTCGATCACGTGCGCGGTCCAACCCGTGATGCGGGACATGACGAACAGCGGCGTGAACATCGGGATGTCGAAGCCCATGAGGTAGTAGGCGGGCCCGGCCGGGAAGTCGAGGTTCGGGTGGAGGCCCTTGGCCTCCAGCATGGCCGACTCCAGTTCCTCGTACATCGCGACCCAGCGTTCGCCGCCGCGGATCTCGGCCATGCTCGTGAACGCGGCCTTCATGGTCGGCACGCGCGAGTCGGCGTCCTTGTATACGCGGTGGCCGAAGCCCATCACCTTCTCCTTGGCGGCCAGGCGTTCGTGCAGCCAGTCGCGGGCCAGCGCGGGGTCGCCGATGTCGAGCATCATGCGCATGACCGCCTCGTTCGCGCCGCCGTGGAGCGGGCCTTTGAGGGCGCCGATCGCGGCGGTGACGGCGGAGTAGATGTCCGAGAGGGTGGAGGCGACGGTGCGGGCGGTGAAGGTGGAGGCGTTGAAGCTGTGCTCGGCGTAGAGGATCATCGAGACCTCGAAGCAGCGCAGCACTTCCGGCTCGGGCACCGCGCCGAAGCACATGTGGAAGAAGTTCTCGGCGAAGCCGAGGCCGGGGTCGGGCGCGATGCGGTCGAGGCCTTTGCGGCGGCGGAAGTCGTGGGCGATCACGGTGGGGAGCTTCGCGAACATCGCCTCGGCCTTGGCGCGGTTGGCGGCCGGGCTGTTGTCGTCCTCGGCCGGGTCCTCGGCGCCGAGGCAGCTGACGGCGGTGCGCAGCAGGTCCATCGGGTGGCAGTTGTCAGGGAGGCGGTCGATGACGGCGATGGTCGAGCGGGTGACCTCCCGTTGCGCGCCTTCGCGTTCGGCGAAGCGGGCGAGTGCGGCCCGGTCGGGCAGGTCGCCGTACCAGATGAGGTGGGCGACGGCCTCGAACGAGCGGCCGCGGGCGAGTTCCTGCACGGGGTAGCCGCGGTAGGTGAGGGAGTTGGTCTCGGGGACGACCTCGGAGATCGCGGTGGTGTCGGCGACGACTCCGGCGAGGCCCTTGTGGATTTCGGTGTTCATGCGTCCCTCCCGGGGATCTTGAAGTCGAAGAGCTGCCGGTCGAACTCGGCGTAGGAGGCGTAGTCGACCAGTTCGTAGAGGCGGGCGCGGGTCTGCATCCGGTCCACATGGGAGGCCTGGGTGCCCTCGGCCTCCAAGGTGTCGAACAGGTCCTCGACGGCGCCCATCGCGGCCCGGAGGCTGGAGACGGGCCAGATCACGAGGTTGTAGCCGAGGTTCTCCAGCTGGCGGGCGGTGAGTGCGGGCGAGGTGCCGAACTCGGTCATGTTCGCCAGGAGCGGCACGTCGACCGCCTCGCGGAAGGCCGCGAACTCGGATTCGGTGCGCAGCGCCTCGGGGAAGACCATGTCCGCCCCGGCGTCCACATAGGCTTTGGCGCGGTCGATGGCGGCGTCCAGGCCCTCGAGGGCGCGGGCGTCGGTGCGGGCGCAGATGACGAAGTCGGGGTCGGCGCGGGCCTGGACGGCCGCGCGGACCCGCTGCAGCATCTGGGCGGTCGGTACGACCTCTTTGCCGTCGAGGTGCCCGCAGCGCTTGGGGTTGACCTGGTCTTCGAGGTGGCATCCGGCGAGGCCGGCGTCCTCGAAGGCCGCGATGGTGCGGGCGACGTTGGCGGGCTCGCCGAAGCCGGTGTCGGCGTCGATGAGAGTGGGCAGGTCGGTGGCGCGGGCGATCTGGCCGCCGCGCCCGGCGACCTCGGTGAGCGTGGTGAGGCCGATGTCGGGCAGCGCGAGGTCGGCGGCCAGTGCGGCACCGGAGACGTAGACGCCTTCGAAGCCGCGGTCGGCGACGGCGCGGGCGACGAGCGGCGAGAAGGCTCCGGGCAGCCGCTGGAGGCGGCCGGAGGCGAGTCCGGCACGGAGCGCCTTGCGTTTCTGGGACGGCGAGATGCGTTGTGTCATCGGAAGAGTCCTCCACTCAAGGGTGCGTTGAGCGATCCGGTCGGGGCGGCCAGGTTGAGGGCGCGGACGCCAGTGGCGTCGAGCGTCTCGATGCGGCAGGCGAGGTCGAGGAAGCGGTCCTGTTCGGAGGGTTCGATGACGCCGGCGGCGAGGGACCGGAACTTCGCGAGGTACTGGTCGCGTGCGAAGGGCCTTGCGCCTCTGGGGTGGGCGTCGGCGACGGCGAGTTCGTCGTCGAGGGTCGTGCCGTCGTCGAAGACGACGGTGACGTGGCCGCCGAAGGCGCGCTTGTCGGGGTCCGGGTCGTGGTAGCGGCGGGTCCACTCCTGGTCTTCGAGGGTGCGGACCTTGCGCCACAGCGCAACGGTGGATTCGCGGTGGGCGCGTTCGGAGGTGTAGGAGCGTTCGTGGTGCCAGTCGCGGTCTTCGAGGGCCACCGCGAAGATGTACATGATGGAGTGGTCGAGGGTCTCGCGGCTGGCGTCCGGGTCGGTCTTCTGCGGGTCGTTCGCGCCGGTGCCGATCACGTTGTGGGTGTGGTGGCTGGTGCGGATCACGATCTCGGCGATGCGCGAGAGGTCGCCGATGCGCGGGGCGAGGCGCCGGGCGAGGTCGATGAGCGCCTGGCTCTGGTACTCGGCCGAGTGCTCCTTGGTGTAGGAGTCGAGGATGGCGCGCTTGGGCTCCCCTGGAGCGGGCAGCGGGACCGTGTACTGCGCTTTCGGTCCGCTGAGGAGTCGCGCGATGACGCCGTCCTCGCCTTCCCAGATCGGCGAGGGCGCGCCTTCGCCGCGCATGGCCCGGTCGACCGCTTCGACGGCGGTCTTGCCCGCGAACGCGGGCGCGTAGGCCTTCCAGGACGAGATCGCGCCCTTGCGCGACTGCCTGGTGGCCGTGGTGGTGTGGAGCGCCTGGCCGACGGCCTGGTAGATCACCTCGGCGTCGAGGCCCATGAGGGTGCCGATCCCGGCGGCGGCGGAGGGGCCGAGGTGGGCGATGTGGTCGATCCGGTGCTCGTGCAGGCAGATCCCGCGCACCAGGTTGATCTGGACCTCGTAGCCGGTCGCGATGCCGCGCACGAGCGCCGCCCCGTCCAGGCCCCGGTGCTGGGCCACGGCGAGGATGGGCGGGATGTTGTCGCCCGGGTGCGAGTAGTCGGCGGCGAGGAAGGTGTCGTGGAAGTCCAACTCGCGCACGGCGACCCCGTTGGCCCACGCGGCCCACTCGGGCGAGTTGCGCACCTCGGGCGCGGCGCCGAAGACGGCCGCGCCGGGGCGGTACGGGTGGGCGAAGGCCTGGGCGCGGGCGTTGGCGACCGGACGGCGGCCGAGCGAGGCGGCGGCCACGGCGGCGTTGTCGATGACCCGGTTGCCGATCATCTCGGCCACGTCGGCCTCCACGGCGACGGGGTCGGTCGCGACCTCGGCGATCTTCCAGGCCAGCTGCTCCTCCCGCGGCAGGTCCTCACGGGACGCGTAGGCGCGGACGGCGTGCTCGATCATGCGACTCCTTGCGGTGCTTCGGTGATGGCCGGCCAGTGGGCGGGTACCTCGGTGGCGACCATGCGGAACGCGCCGCGCACGGCCTCGCGGCGTTCGCCGGCGCGCAGCGCGGCCCGGTCCATCAAGGCGATGGCGGACCCGCCGAAGAGGGTCCCGCGGTGGTTCAACTGATCGCGGAACACGACGTCCGCGATCGTCGGCCCCGCGCTCTGGACTTCGCCCACTGGTTGCCCGCCCTTCTTCACTGCCGGTATCTTCACAGTATGTACAACCACCGATCCGCTTGAAAGCACTGAACATGTGGTTTCTTGTGGAAATATCGGACCCATTTTGTGAATCTTGTGAAAGGGCCTGTTCATGGCGTTGAAGACGGCGAAGGTCGGTCTGCGGCTGCGCAGGTTCCGCGAGGAGCAGGGCCTCACGCAGGCCTCGCTCGCCGCCGCGCTGGGCATCTCCACCAGTTACGTGAACCAGATGGAGTCGAACCAGCGGCCCATCACGGGCCCCGTGCTGCTGCGGCTCGCCGAGGTCTTCGACGTGGACGTGCAGCGCTTCTCGGCCGCCGAGAGCGACCGGCTCGACGCCCAGCTGCGGGACGCGCTCGCCGACACCGCGCACGCCGATCAGGTCTCGCCGCACCAGACGCGCGAGCTCGCCGAGGGCATGCCCGAACTCGCCCGGTACGTCGTCGACCTGCACCGCCGCTACCGGCATGCCGTGGAGCGCAATACGGCGATGAGCGCCGAACTCGACGCCGGTGCGGCGCCCACCGCCTACGAGGAGGTGCGGGACCTGTTCTACGCCAAGCGGAACTACGTGCCCGAGCTGGACAGTGCCGCGGAGTTGATCGCCGCCGAGGCCGGTCTCGACCCGACCGATCTGGCGGGAGGCCTGGCCCGCCTGCTGCGGGATCGGCACGGCACCACCGTCACCGACCTGGGTCCGGACGATCAGGCGGGCGCCAAACGCCGCTTCGACCCCGAGGGCCGCGTCCTGCGCATCTCTCCCCTGCTGACCTCGGGCCAGCGCGCCTTCCAGCTCGCCACGCACCTGGCGCTCGCGGCGCACGCCGACCTCATCGACGACCTCGTGGCCACGGCCGACCTGTCGGGCCCGGAAGCGCGGGCGCTGGCACGGATCGGCCTGGCGAACTACTTCGCGGGCGCGCTGATCCTGCCGTACGGCGCGTTCCGCAGCGCCGCAGAGGAACTGCGGTACGACATCGATCTCTTGCAGCGCCGGTTCCGGGTCGGGTTCGAGACCGTCGCCCACCGGTTGAGCACGCTGCAGCGGCCGGGGGCGCGGGGCGTGCCGTTCTTCTTCGTTCGCGTCGACCGCGCCGGGAACATCTCGAAGCGCCAGTCCGCCACCGACTTCCACTTCTCCCGGGTCGGCGGCAGCTGCCCGCTGTGGAACGTCTACGAGGCGTTCGCGCACCCCGGGGAGGTCCGGACGCAGCTCGCGCAGATGCCCGACGGCCGCGCCTACCTGTGGGTGGCGCGCACGGTCACCCGGCGGTACGGCGGGTTCGGCACTCCGGCGAAGACGTTCGCGATCGGCTTGGGCTGCGACCTTCACCACGCCAACCGCCTCGTCTACGCGGACGGCCTCGATCTGGCGAGCCCGGCGGCGCTGACGCCGATCGGGCCCGGCTGCAAGGTGTGCGACCGTTCCGGCTGCCCGCAGCGGGCGTTCCCCGCGATCGGCCGGCCGCTGGACGTGACCGACCACCGCAGCGGCTTCACCCCGTATCCGTCGACATCCTGACCAGCCGGTTAGGAATCAAGTGTCGAAATCGTTTGTCGAACGTGAGCCGGGGGATGCAAGCTGGGCGGGGCCCGTGCCCGCCGTCGTTCGATTGGACCGCTGTGACCCGTTCTGAGCTGCGTGAAGTCCCCGCACGTACCGATCCCGTGCTGGTGCACTGGCGCAACGCCGTGTTCGCGGTCTTCGCCCTGTCGGGCTTCGTGTTCGCCAACTGGGCCGCGCGGGTGCCGAACATGCGCGACATCCTCGGCGCCACCACGCAGGAGATGGGCGTGCTCATCCTGGGCCTCGCGGTCGGCGCGATGATCGGCCTCATCGCCTCGAGCCACGTCGTCGCCCACCTCGGGGCGACCGGGGCGATCCGGTGGTTCCTCGCCCTGACCGCGGTCGGCCTGGTCGCCATCGGCCTCATCGCGGGGCTGGCCCCGAACTACTGGGCGCTGTTCGTCGCCCTGATGGTCCTCGGCGCGGGCAACTCGGTGCTGGACGTGGCGATGAACCTCTCCGGCGCGGCCAACGAGCGGCGCATCGGGAAGACCCTGATGCCGATGTACCACGCGGGCTTCAGCGTCGGCACCATGCTCGGCGCGGGCCTCGGCGCCCTCACCGAGCAGTTCGGCGTCACCGCCGGCGTCCACCTGACCACCGTCGGTGTCGCGGTCCTCCTCGTCTCCCTGTACGTGGTCCGGTTCCTGCAGCCGGCCGAGGAGCCGCGCGAGGCGAAGCCGGGCGAGCGCGCCGGTTGGCGCACCCGCCTGGCCGCGTGGACGGACGTGCGCGTGCTGCTCATCGGCCTCATCATCCTCGGCATGGCCTTCACCGAGGGCACCGCGAACGACTGGCTCGGCCTGGCCATGGTCGACGGCTACGGCCTCTCCAACCCCGGCGGCGCGGCGGTGTTCGCCGTGTTCGTCACCGCGATGACCGTGGGGCGCGTCTGCGGCGGCCTGTTCCTCGACCGCTTCGGCCGGGTGCCGGTCCTGGCCGGGTCGGCGCTGCTGGCACTGCTGGGCCTGCTCCTGGTCATCATCGGCCCGACCGCGCCGTTCGCGATCGTCGGCACGGTCCTGTGGGGCCTCGGCGCCTCGCTCGGCTTCCCGGTGGGCATGTCCGCCGCCGCGGACGACCCCGAAAAGGCCACCGCGAACGTCGCCGTGGTGGCCACCATCGGGTACACCGCGTTCCTCATCGGCCCGCCGCTGATCGGCCTGCTGGGCGACGAGGTGGGCCTGCGGAACGCGTTCTACGTGGTGCTCGTGCTGGTCGCGGTGGCGCTGCTGTGCTCGCCCGCGGCCCGCAGGCCCAAGACCACCGAGTCCTGATCGGGCACTGACCCTCCGGCCGCGCGGCCGGTGGGTTTTCGCGTGCCCGAGACCCGCTTGTGTACGCCGTACACTTTCATGTTGGTCCGGGCCGGCCAGATCGGGCACCTGACGGTGACCGACCAGCACGGGCGCATCCTCGCCCAGGACGAGCGCCTGGCGATCGCCGAAGTGCCTACCGGGCACGTCGACACCGTCTACACCAGATTCGGGAACTGGTTCCTGTGGACGGCGCTGGCGGCCCTGGCGGGCGCGGCACTGGTCGCGTTCGTGCCGCGCCGCCAGGGGAAGGCTCAGACCGAGCCGGTGAAGGAGAACGCCTCTGTCTAGACGAACCTCCAGAGGTGGTCGGCCGCGCCGGTGTCGTTCCACGTGATCACTTGCGCGCCTTGGGTCTTCGAAGCGTTCTGGACGCCGAGGACCATACCGCCGTTGGCGCACTGGATGCGGAAGGCGCCGCCTGAGCCGTAGCGCAGTCGCCAGCGGTGGTCGGCGGTGCCGTTGTCGTCCCATTGCAGGACACGCGCGCCCGCTGCGGTGGAGGCGTTCTCGACGCCGAGCACCTTGCCGCTGTTGCCGTTGCGGAGCTTGAAGTAGCCGCCGGTGTCCAGCACGGCGGTCCAGAAGTGGTCGGCCGTGCCGGTGCTCCCCCACTGAACGGCGAGGCCGCCGTTGGCAGTGGACATGTTCTGGACGCCGATGACCATGCCGCTGTTGACGTTCTGGATGCGCCGGGCCCCGTCGGGCACAAAGCGCCAGAGGTTGTCGGTGTCGGCGGTCCCGTTGTCCTGGTCCTGTACGGCCTGTCCCCCGGCGGCGGTCGAGGCGTTCAGGATCGCCAGGAGCTTTCCGGTGTGGGTGTTGCGGATCTTGTGGCGGCCATCGCCGTTGTCGACGATCGCCCACAGGTGGTCGGCGGTGCCGGTGTCATTCCACTGGAGGACGCGGGCGTTGTCGGCGGTGGACATGTTCTGCACGCCGAGCACGAGGCCGCTGTTGCGGTTGCGGAGCTTCACGTTCGAGCCCGAGGCCACCACCTCCCATTTGTGGTCGGCAGTGCCCGTGTCGTTCCACTGGAGTGCGAAACCTCCTGCGGCCGTGGACATGTCCTGCACGCCGAGCACGAGGTTGGAGTTGGCGTTGTAGAGCTTGAACGCGGGAGCGGAGGTCGAGCCGCCGTCACCGGAGGCGTTCCAGTAGACGGTGTAGTTGTGGCCGTGGGCGTCGAAGAACGGGCCCAGGTTCACCGTGGATCCGTCGGCTGTGGCAGTGAACGCGAGCGAGGAGGTGCTGGTGCGTTCGATCGAGTCCACCTCGAGGGAGGGCAGGGTCCCGAGGCTGGTGTTGCCGTAGTTCCCGGACAGGACCGTGGGCCCGAAGACGACCGCCGAGACGTTCTCGTCGTCGTTGGCCGCCTGCATCTTCACGCTCATGGGGAGTTTCACCGTGACCGTGTCGCCCGAGGCCCACGTGCGGGTCAGCGCCGCGTAGGTGCCCGGGGTCGCGGCGATGTTTTGGACCTGGCCGTTGACGCTGATCTGGGCGCCTTCGGTCCAGGCGGGGATGCGCAGGCGCATCGTCCACGAGCCTGCCGCGCTGCCGGTCACGGTGAGCGTGGTCGTGTCGCTCACGGGGTACGAAGTGGACTGCACGACGGTGATGCCGCGTTCGGTCCAGTTCAGTCGTGAAGGCGTGTACAGGTTGACGTACAGCGTGGTGTCGGCCTTGAAGTAGACCGAGTCCATGAGCTTCGTGAACGTCTCGAGGCCCGTGCCCTGGCAGCACCAGAACGTGGTGTAGTCGGTGCTCCAGGTGCCGCCGCCCCAGGCCGGGCCGACCCCTCGCCGCCCGCCGGGGTTCAAGGACGTGAAATAAGTGATGTGGCCGTGGGCGTCGGCGGGGTTCTGCCAGCCGATGAGGTGGTTGAGCAGGGCGCGTTCGTAGAAGTCGAAATAGGACGAGCTGGGATCGAGCAGCCACAGTTCGCGGGTCAGCTTCAACATGTTGTAGGTGTTGCAGCCCTCGCAAGTGTCGGTGTCGAGGCGGGAGGCGATGGCGTTCGGCGGCCGGAAGTGCTCGGCCTCGCTGTTGCCGCCGATGGCGTAGGTGTGCGCGTCGACCACGATGTCCCAGAAGTTGGAGGCGATGTCGCGGTAGCGCGTGGTGCCGGTGGCCTTGTACTCGCGGACGGCCCCGATCGCCTTGGGCACTTGCGTGTTCGCGTGGAGGCCGTTGAGCGCGTCGGTGCCCGCGGCGAGCGGGTCGAAGACCGAGGCGTGGTCGAAGCGCTTGGCGGCCGTCAGCCAGCGCTCGGTGCCCGTCTGCTGGTAGAGGTCGGCGAGGACGGCGTTCATGCCACCGAACTCGACGCGCAACACGGTCTGCATCTGGGCGGTGGTGAGGCGGGCGGTACGCGTGTCGACCCAGCCGGCGAAGGCGAGGAGTACGTCGCGGGCCTGGGTGGAGCCGATGAGCCGCCACACGTCGAGAAGTCCGGCGAGGGTCTTGTGGAGGCAGTAGTAGGGCACGTTGCCGTTGGAGAGCGTGCCGTTCTCCAGGGCGGTGATGTCGGATTCGGGGAAGCCGGAGAGGTATCCGGCGCCGAAGCCGGCGGCGGCGTTGTTGGCCTGGCATTTGGCGAGTTCGGCGACCATGAGGTTCGCCTTGTCGCGGCTGGTCGTGTCGCCGAGGACGGCCCAGGCTTGGGCCCAGGCGGTGAGGAAGTGGCCTTGGACGTGGGTGCGGAAGGGGAAGTCGGGGGCGTCCCATCCGCCGAGGGCGGCGGCGCCACCGGTGGACAGTTTGTGGTTGGCGCGGAAGTTGTAGAGGAGCCGGTTGACGTCGACGAACCGCAGGTACGAGAGGGTGCGGTTCTGGTTGTCGAGCCAGCGGCCCGAGTCCAAAGTGACCTGTCCGAGGGCGAATTCGGATGCGGCGGCGCCGATGTCGGGCCTGGCCGGGGCGAGCGCGGCCTGCGCGTGGGCACCGCCGATGCCGGGTGCGGCGGTGGCGACGGCCGCGACACCGGCGGCCTGGAAGAGTCGGCGGCGGCTGACGGGAGGAGTCGTCATAGGGGTCTCCTTAGCGAAGATCGGCCCGGCGCGGGCGGTGGGGCCCACGCCGGGCCGGGCTTTATCGGATCAGTCGGTGACGCGGAGGAGTCGGCCCGGCGCAGGCGGTGGGCCTGCGCCGGGCCGGGCCGGGTCTGGGATCAGGTGGTGACGCGGAAGGTGGCGTCCGCGCGTTCGGTCGCGGTGCCGATCGGGTCGAGCCGCAGCGTGTACCCGTAGTGGCGGATATAGCGGGTCGGGAAGTTGTAGGAGGAGAAGGAGTTCCACGAGGAGTCGGCGAGCCCGGCGACGCGGTTGAAGGTGGCGTCGGCGTTGAACGTGCCGCCGGACTGGCGGGGCGCGAGCACGAAGTCGTAGTTGACGTGGCGCAGGAAGTGGCCGGGGAAGTTCACCGACTCGAAGGAGACGGCGCTGGAGGAGGCCAGGCCGGGCACGAGCCGGAACTGCGAGTCGGCGACGGGGCTGACACCGGGATCGATGCGCACGTCCATGCTGTAGTGCCGCACATAGCGGTCCTGGTAGTTGTAGGACTGGAGGCGGTTGAAGACGGGGTTCTGGAACCGAGACAGAACCCGGGTCTCCTCGGCCGAAGTGAGGTTGAGGATGTACCCGTGGCGCTTCAGGTTGGAGCCGAGATTGTAGTTGGTCACCTTACGGTAGCCGGAGACGGCCGCGGGGTTGGTGGTCAGGACGGGCATGTAGCCGCGGCCGGTGGCGTACTGGTCGAGCCAGAGCGCCCATTCGTTGCGGTCGTTGAACTTCGCCCACATGGGGCCCTCGACGCCACCGCCCGTGATGTTCGCCAGGTCGCCCAGGCGCGTCCACGAGCCGGTGAGGGAATTGCCGCCCTCGATGACGATCTGCGTGTTCTTGGAGGCGCGGTAGTAGCGGAAGCCGCCGGTGTTGGCCTCGATGATCTGGGTGTCGATGAGTTCTTCGGTGCCAGGGCGTTCGAAGTAGACCTGCGGGGTGGTGATGGAGCGGAAGTCGGTGGTGCGGGCGCTCCAGATGCGGTGCTTCTTCTCGCCGTTCAACGTGGAGTTGGTGGCCCAGTACAGGAAGTAGTTTCCTGCGGCGGCATCCCAGATGGCCTCGGGCGCCCAAGCGTCACCGGCGTCGCTGATAGACGCGGCGACGGGCAGCAGCCACGGGATCGACCAGTTCACGAGATCGGCGGACTCCCACACGACGAGGTTGCGGCTGCCCCTGTTGGCGGCGTCGCTCCAGGAAGTGCCGGAGCCGATGTGCAGGTCCGTGGCGATGAGCCAGTACCGGTCCCCGGCCGGGCTGCGCACGATGATCGGGTCGCGCACACCCTTGGTGCCCAGCGGGCTGCGCAGGACGATCTGGCCGCGGTTGAGGTCGGTCCAGTTGAGGCCGTCGTCCGAGTGGGAGAGGTAGATCTGCTCGCCACCGGAGCCCTCACCGATGAAGTGGGCCATGAGGTAGCCGGTGTACGAAGTCTGGGCCATTGCAGCCGATGCCGGGAACAGCGCGGCGGCGGGGACGGCCGCTGCGGCTGTGAGCAGGCCGCGGCGGGACAGGCGTGAGGGTGGGGTCGACATTGACACTCCAGGTTGAGTCCAGCGGAAATGAATGATGTGAAGGGTAACAATCTCCGTTAACCCAGTCAAGATCCTCGATGTCAATAGATTTTCCGCTGACTTTCGCGCACTATCGACCCGAATAATCCGATAGGCAGAAGCTATGAGGCGGAGAGGAAGACGGTCTTGGACCGGTTTGCGCCCCGATGAGACAGTGATCACAGTCGATCCCTCAAGGAGGAGTCATATGACTTCCGAGGCACCCGAGCAGCCCCCGACCACTCCGACCCCCACCGAGCCGCCCCGCACCGACGTCGAGAAGACGCTCCTGAGCGGCAGCACCTACCGCAGCCTCACCGAACTCGGCAGGTCCGGGGCCGAGGCCAAGTTCGAGAAGGGACGCCGCCTCGTCGGCTGGTTCCTCGCCCCCGCCGTATTCCTGCTCTTCTTCTTCCTGCCCTTGGACATGCCCGGCGCACAGCAGAGCCTCGCGGCCGTCCTCCTCGGCGTGGTCGTCCTCTGGATCTGCGAACCCATCCCCATCCCGGTCGGCGGCCTCATCGGCGTCTCGGCCATCATCCTGCTCGGGGTCGCACCCTCCGACGAAGTGCTCGCCCCGTTCGGCTCCACCACCATCTTCACCTTCATCGGCGCGTTCATCCTCGCCCAAGCTATGCTCAAACACGGTGTGGCCCAACGAATCGCGTTCTTCGTCCTCGGCCTGCCCGGCGTCGGACGCTCCACCTTCCGCACCATCATCGCCTTCGGCGCGGTCACCTGCCTGCTCTCGGCGTTCGTGTCCAACACCGCCACCGTCGCGATGCTCATGCCCACCGCCCTCGGCATCCTCACCGTCATCGCCAAACTCATGCAGGACCAGCGCGTCGTCAAACCCGACTTCGACCCGATGACCCTGCGCGTCGGCGCGGCCCTCATGCTCATGCTCGCCTACGGCGCCAGCGTCGGCGGACTCCTCACACCCGTCGGCTCTCCCCCGAACCTGATCGGCCGCGGCCTCATCGAGGAGGCCACCGGCGAACGGATCGGCTTCGGGCAGTGGATGCTCACCGCCCTGCCGATCTGCCTGCTGATGTTCGTCATCCTGGCCGCCGTCCTCATGCTCATCAACAAGCCCGAGGTGCGCCGCGTCGAAGGCGTCGAGGAGTACATCCGCAACAAGCGCGCCGAGCAGGGCCCGATGAGCCGCGCCGAGAAGAACACCGTGATCGCCTTCAGCGTCACCGTGTCCCTATGGCTGGTCCCGGCCGTCGTCGGCCTGGTCTCCGGCATCAACTCCGAGGCCTACGCGGTCGTCGACGACCGGCTCAACGAAGGCGTCGCCGCCGTCGTCGGCGCCGCACTGCTGTTCATCCTCCCGGTCAACTGGTCCAAGCAGCAGGCCACCCTGACGTGGAAGGACGCCGGCAAGATCGACTGGGGCACCATCCTGCTCTTCGGCACCGGCATCATCTTCGGCGCCATGCTCTCGGGGACCGGCCTCGCCGAGACCATCGGCGAGAGCGCAGCGGACACGCTCGGCATCACCAGCGTCTTCGCGCTCACCGCGTTCGCCGTGGTCCTCGCGATCATCATCTCCGAGACCACCAGCAACACCGCCTCGGCGGCGGTCGTGGTGCCGATCATCATCCCGCTCGCCGTGGCCACCGGCGTCGACCCGTTCGTCCCGGCGCTGGCGGCCACGTTCGCGGCGTCACTCGGGTTCATGCTGCCGGTCTCCACGCCGCAGAACGCGATCGTCTACGGCACCGGCTGCGTGCCGATGACCAGGATGATCCGCTCGGGGATCACCTTCGACATCATCGGCGGCCTGCTCATCATCCTGACCATGCCCGCGATGGTCGCCTTGACGAACATCGGAGGCTGACTCGGGCCTGGCCGGATTCACCGGCCAGGCCCTAGACTGCCGCAAAGCCGACGATAGGGGCGGAGGGCCATGGACGCACGCCAGCTCGGTTACTTCCTCGCCGTCGTCGACCACGGCGGCTTCGGCCGGGCCGCCGAGCAGATCCACATCGCGCAACCCTCGCTCTCGCAGGCGATCGCGAACCTGGAGCGGGAGCTCGGCGTCCAGCTGTTCCACCGGGTCGGGCGCGGCGTCGTGCTCAGCGAGGCGGGCCGCCAGCTCGTCGAGCCAGCGCGGCAGGTGCTGCGCGACCTGGACGCGGCCCGCGCCGCCGCGCAGGCGGTGAAGGGGCTCCAGACCGGGCGGCTGGACCTGGTGTCCATGCCCTCCCCCGGGATCGAGCCCCTCACCGAGATGATGTGCCGCTTCGCCGAGAAGCACCCCGGCATCGAGTTCCGCGTGGACGGCGCGTTCACCGCTGACGAGGTGGTCGCGAGCGTGCGCACGGGCGTCGCCGAGATCGGCCTGCTCGGCTCGGCCGGGGACGTGCGCACCGCGGAGCTGCGCGTGCAGCCGATCGCCGACCAGCCGCTCGTGCTCATCTCGCCGCCCGACCACGGCCTCCCGGACGGCGAGACGGTGCGGGACGTCGACCTCGAAGGGCTGCGGCTCATCGTCTCCCAGTACGGGACCTACATGCGCCGCTTCGTGGACGACCTCATCGCGCGGGGCATCGGGGTGCGGATCGCCGCGGAGGTCGCGCATCGCACCTCGATCCTGGCGCTCGTGCTCGCCGGGTTCGGCCATGCCGTGATGCCCTCGTCGTGGACGCCGTTGGCCGAGCGCGGCGGGGCGGCCGTGCACCGGATCGAGCCGGCCTGGGATCTGCGGATCGCACTCGTGAGCCGCCCGGAGGGACTCACTCCGGCGGCGAAGTCGTTCCTCGAACTGGCCGCCGACTGGCGGCGATAGGTCCGGCCGATCGCGGTGATCGCGGATCGGTCTTGGACATCGGGCAAGCGCGCGTTGTTCACTCGTTGCGAGGTCAGCATCGAGGAGGAGCCATGAGCCCCAAGGAATTCCGTATCGCCGCCATCCCCGCCGACGGCGTGGGCCGCGAAGTCGTGGAGGCCGGGAAGACCGTTCTGGACGCGATCGAGGCCGACGGCGGGGGCCGGTTCGCGTTCGCGTGGGAGGAGTTCCCTTGGGGCTCAGACTACTTCGCCGAGCACGGCCGGATGATGGCCGAGGACGGCCTGGAGACACTGCAGGCCTTCGACGCGATCTATTTCGGCGCGGTCGGCTGGCCCACCGTGCCCGACCACGTGAGCCTGTGGGGCCTGCGGCTGGCGATCTGCCAGGGCTTCGACCAGTGGGCGAACCTCCGCCCCGTCCGGTTCCTGCCGGGCATCGAGAGCCCGCTGCGGAAGGCCGACCGCACGGACTTGGACTGGGTCGTGGTGCGCGAGAACTCCGAGGGCGAGTACGCCGGGTTCGGCGGGCACACGTTCGCCTCGCGCGAGGGCCGGGGCGAGGTCGCGGTCCAGTCGGCGCTGTTCACCGAGGTGGGTTGCGAGCGGATCATCAAGTACGCCTTCGAGCTCGCGCGCACCCGCCCGCGCAAGAAGGTCTCCAGCGTGACCAAGAGCAACGCCCAGCAGTACGGGATGGTCTTGTGGGACCGGGTGTTCCAGCGCGTCGCCGCCGATTATCCGGACGTGGAGACCGAGAGCGTCCTGGTCGACGCGATGAGCGCCAAGTTCGTGCTCCAGCCCGAGGAGCTCTCGGTGGTGGTGGCCTCGAACCTGTTCGCGGACATCCTCTCCGACCTCGGCAGCGCCCTCGCCGGGAGCCTCGGCCTGGCGCCGAGCGCGAACCTCAATCCGGAGCGGCGCTTCCCGAGCATGTTCGAGCCGGTCCACGGTTCGGCGCCGGACATCGCAGGCCAGGGCGTGTGCAATCCCATCGGCGCGTTCGGCAGTGCCGCGATGATGCTCGACCACTTCGGACTCAAGGCCGAGGCCGAAGGGCTCGACGCGGCGATCGAAGCGGCCACGGCCCAAGGCATCCGCACCCGCGACGTGGGCGGCACGGCAAAGACCGCCGAGGTCACCGAGGCGGTCATCGCGAACCTCCCGGCCCGGCGCCAGTCTTGACCCGAGCGCCGGACCGGGAGAGGTCTAACTCGCGGGGATCGCCACGTACAGGCCCGAGGTGATGAGGAAGCCGAGGAGACCGAGGATGGTCGTCATCGGCGTCCAGACCCGCAGGCCGTCCTTGACCGAGAGCCCGAGGTAGCGGGTCACGATCCAGAAGCCCGAGTCGTTCACGTGGCTCAGGCCCAAGGCGCCGTAGCCGATCGCGAGCGCCACCAGCGCCAGGTGGATCGGGTCGAGCCCGAGCGACTGGACGGCCGGGAGCATGAGGCCGGCGGCGGTCGTGATCGCCACCGTCGCCGAGCCCTGCGCGGCGCGCAGGATCAGCGAGATGAGGAAGACCGCGAGCAGGACCGGGATGCCGGCCGAGGCGAGCGAGTCGGCGACGGCCGTGCCGATGCCGGACTCGGTGAGCACCTTGCCGAAGCCGCCGCCCGCACCGGTCACCAGGATGATGACCGCCGCGGCGGGGAGCGCGGACTCCATGACCTCGCCGAGCTTCGCGGCCGACCAGCCGCGCCGGAACCCGAGCGCGAACATGGCGAAGCCGATCGCGACGGCGAGGGCGAAGATCGGCTGGCCGATCATGGAGAGCAGGCCGTTCCAGAAGCTGCCGGCCGCGAACTGCGGAGCGATCGTGGTGCCGACCATGATGAGCGCCAACGGGAGCACGATGATCCCGATGACGGTGCCCGCACCGGGGGCGCGTTCGCCGTCGGCGAGCGTGCCGTTCTTGAGGCCGTCCTTCTCACCGAAGCTGTCGAACATGGCCTTGGTGGCGGCGATCATCGAGTACTCGCGGCGGTTGAACAGCTTGCCTAGGAAGTACGCGGCGACCGCGAGCGGGATCGAGACGAGCAGCGAGAGGACCGTGATCCAGCCGACGTCGGCGCCCAGGATGGCCGCGCCGCCGACGATGCCCGGGTGCGGCGGGACCGCCACGTGCACGGCGAGCATGATGCCCGCGATGGGCAGGCCGAACTTGATCGGGTTGAGCCCGGCGGCCTTGGAGAAGGCGTAGATGATCGGGATCAGGATGATGAACCCGGCGTCGAAGAAGACCGGGATCGCCAGGATCGCGGCGGCGGCCGTGAGGGCGACGCCGACCCGCTTGGGGCCCAGCCAGCTCGTGAACCGCCCGGCGAGCGAGTCGGCGCCGCCGGAGATCTCGATGATCTTGCCGAGCATGGAGCCGAGCGCGACCAGGACGGCGACGGACCCGAGGGTGCCGCCGACACCGGTGATGATCGCCTGGACGACGCCGAGTTTCTCGGGTTCGTCACCGCTGGCGGGGATCGTGGTGAGCGGGAGTCCCGCGCCGATGCCGACGAGGATCGAGGTCAGGATGAGGGCGTAGAACGCCTGCATCTTGAATTTGATGATGAGCAGCAGGAGCAGGGCGACGCCGGCGAGGCCGACGAGGATCAGTGCGCCGAGAGGTAGCTCGAAACCCATGGCTAGGCCTCCTTCTGGTTACGCAGTGCGGGGGCGACGACGCGGATGACCGCGGAGTCGTCGAGCCCGCCGAGGCCCTGGGCCTCGCCGATGAGGAACAGCTGCTCGGCCGCGGCGGCGACCGGCGCGGCGAGGTGGGCGCCGCGGGCGGCCTTGCCGACGATCCCGAGGTCCTTCACGAAGATGTCGAGGCGGCTGAGCACTTCGGCCCCGCCTTCGTCATAGGCCTGGAGCGAGCGCGGGCCGCGGTTGCCGAGCATGAAGGAGTTCGCGGCGCCTGCCGTGAGCGCTTCGAGCGTGCGCTCGCGGTCGAGCCCGAGGGCGTCGGCCAGCGCGAGCGCTTCGGCTGCGGCGGCGATGTGGACGCCGCACAGGAGCTGGTTCACGGTCTTGAGCGCCTGGCCGTCACCGGGGCGGTCGCCCACGATGGACAGTGTGGAGGCGAGCTGGTCGAGGACCGGCTTGACCTTGGCGAGGGCGGCGGGTTCGGCGCCGACGACGATGAGGAGGTCGCCTTCGCCGGCGCGGACGGGCCCGCCCGAGAGCGGGGCGTCGACCAGGTGGGCGTCCTGTTCGGCGAGGCGCGCGGCGGTCTCGGCGATGCCTTCGGTGCCGACGGTGCTGGTGAGGACGACGACGGCGCCGGCATCGAGGTGCCCGGCGATCCCGTTGTCCCCGAAGAGCAGGGTGTTGAGCTGCTCGCCGGTGCGGACGGCGACGAGGACCGTCCCGGCTCCGGCGACGGCCTCTGCGGCGGATGCGGCGGGCGTGACACCGTGTCCTTCGGCGAGGGCGAGGCGTTCCGAGGCTATGTCGAACCCTCGGACCTCGAAGCGTTCGGCCAGGCGCGAGGCCATGGGCAGGCCCATCGCGCCGAGGCCGATGACAGCGACATTGCTGTTCATTGGTATTCCAATCTTTCGGGGACGGTCAGCCGACGAGCGTGTCGACCACTTGCGCGAGCGAGTCGGTGGCGCCGACGTTGCCCGCGAAGACGATGTAGGGAATGCCGAGCGCCGGTCCGTCCTCGGGCTGCCACAGGGACACGATGCCCGGGAGCATGGGGCCGATGACGGTGGCGCGCCGGATGCGGAGGGCCTCGGAGGCGGTGTCGCTGGAGGTGATGCCGCCCTTGGCGATGACGAAGCGCGGCGGCGCGAGTTCGAGGACTCGGGCGACGAGGTCGACCACGCCGCTGGAGATCTGGCGGGCGATGGCGAGGCTTTCGTCGCCGGTGCTGCCGGTCACGAGTTCGCGGGTGGTGTGAACGATGACCGTGCCGCCTTCGAGTGCCTCGGCTACGGCGGCGGCCTGGGCGGCGAGGTGGGTCTCTCGGCGGTCGTCGATCAGTTGGCGCACATCGAGTTCGATGGTGGCGGTGTCGGGTCGCGCCTCTCGGAGCGCGCCGAGCTGGGCGGTGGTGAGCGGCACGTGGCTGCCGACGACGACCAGTCCCCCGCGTTCGTTGGCGAAGTCGATGCGGTCCCTGGTCACGGGCTCGGCGATGTCCTGTCCGATGTGGGCGCGCACGTAGGGCGGGCCGACTCGCAGGAGCGCTTGGACGCCTTCGCGTTCGAGGCGGTGGAGGGCGAGGGCGACGACGCGCATGTCGGTCTCGTCCACGACGTCGACGGCGACGATGGTGCCCTCGCCCAGGCCCCGAAGGAAATCGGCGACGGCCTCGGAACCGGAGCGGATGATGTCGACGGCGAGCACGGCGACCTCGTCGGCAGCGACGCGCCCGCCGGTCTTCTCTTCGACCCACTCGCGAAGGTCAGAGGACTTGAAGCCGAAGGTGGCGTCCTGCGCGAACGGCGTCTCGCCGACCGGCGTGGCGGCGCCGTCGACCACCCAGTAATGGACACCATGGACGGTGATGCGTCCGGCGTCGGGGAATGCGGGCACGAGCAGGGTGAGGGCGGGTCGGCGTCCGCCGTGGGCCTCGATGGCCTCGGTGAGGACGTCGGTCTCGAGCGGGAAGTGGCCTCGCAGGGTCGAGTCGGAGCGGGAGACGAAGGTGAGCCGCTTGCCCGCGCGCTCGGCGGCGGCCAGCGCGGCGGCGACGACCTCGCGGTTGCGCTGGGCGGCGGTGTCGGGGTCGAGGGAGCGGGTGTTGGTGAGGACGTAGACGGCGTTCGCGCCGGTGGCGAGGGCCCAGTCGAGGTCGGGGGCGTCCCAGCGGGTGAGGACGGGGAGTCCGGCTACGGACTGGGTGCCGGTGGGGTCGTCGTCGAGGACCACGAGGACGGAGGCCGGGTCGGTCTCGGCCCGCACGTCGGCCCCGGTGACCAGGACGGGCGCGGGTACGGAGGCGAGCAGGATCTCGACGTCCACGTGAACTCCTTCGTTCGCTCCAGGCATTGAAGCCTGTAGGTATCAGATATCAGATATCCTCTCTCAGGATTCCGGCTTCGTCAAGTCCTTGCGAACAATAAGGGCGCGCTAGCGGCGCGAATGCACGTATTCGAGCAGGTCACCACGGGTCTGGTCCATGTGGCTGGCCATGGCGTCGCGGGCGGCGAGGCGGTCCCCGGAGGCGATGGCCGCGACGATCGCGGTGTGCTCGGCGATGGCGTGCTCGCGGATCTCCGAGACGGCGCTGGTCTCGCTGCGGGTCTCGGCGAGCATCGTGGTGAGCGGGAGCAGGGCCGCGACGAGGATGCGGTTGTCCGCGGCGTGAAGGATGACGTCGTGGAATGCGAGGTCGGCTTCGACGAACGCGGCCACGTCGGTCCGGGCGTGGGCGGCCTTCATGCGTTCGATGAGCTCGTGCATCGCGTCGACATCGGTCTGGGAGCGGCGCTCGGCGGCGAGCTGGGCGGCGCCGGTCTCGATCATCATGCGCACCTCGAGCAGTTCGAGCGACGAGCGCTTCCGCTCCCCCGCGCTGCGCGCGTGCCGCACCACCGATTCGAGGCCGGTCCACTGCGCTACGGGCGCGACGCGGTGGCGCCGGCCGGGGACCTGGACGATGACGCCCTGGGCCTGGAGCAGCCGCACGGCCTCGCGCAGGGTGAGCCGGGAGACGCCGAACTCGTCGGCGAGGTCCCCCTCGGGAGGCAGCGGCTCACCCGGCCGCAACTTGCCGTCGATGATGGCGTCGAGGACCTGCTCGACCACCTCTTGCGTCCGTGACGCTCGCGCCATCAGACCTCCTCCCGGTAATTGCATCGAGCGTAGGGCAGTTGGCGTTCCAGCGTGGAACGAGGTCTCGTCTGGAGTGGTTCAGGGCCTGCCGCTCGGTCACTCGGCAATCGAGGAGGCGGCCGTCTCGGTCTCCGCCAGCGCAGCCAGTTTGGCCGACACCCTGGCCTCCAGCTGTGTCGTGGTCTTCTCGAACGCCGCCGCGAGGTCCACGTCGTAGCGGTCGGCCAGCATGAGCACCGACCACAGGCAGTCGGCGAGTTCGTGTTCGAGTGCCTCGCGGCCGCCGGGGTAGGTGCGGATGTTCTCGGCGACCTGCACCTGCCGCACCAGGTCGCCCACGTCGCCGACGAACCCGAGCGCCAGGTCGAGCCCGGACCAGGCGTTCTGGCCGTTGGCTTCGTTGAGCCGGTCGAAGAGGGCGGCGAGACTGGTCGCCTTCGCGGTCGCGGCAGTGATCTCCATGGCGATCATTCTGGCAGGCCGAGGTCCCTTCGCGGGTGGCCGACCATGGTCGCGGGGTCGACGATGCGGTCGAAGTCGGCGGCGCTGACGCCCAAGGCGAGTGCGGCTTCGCGCAGCGTCGAGCCTTCTTCGTCGGCCTTGTGGGCGATGGCGGTCGCCTTGTCGTAGCCGATGTGCGGGCTCAGCGCGGTCACGAGCATCAGCGAGCGGTCGACGTGCTCGGCGATCTTCGCGCGGTCGAGTTGCGTGCCTTCGACACTGAAGTCCTTGAGCTTCTCGGCGGCGTCGCCGAGGATGCGGGCCGAGTGGAGCACGTTCGCGATGACGACCGGGCGCATCGTGTTCAGCTCGAAGTGCCCCTGGGCCCCGGCGGCGGCGACGATCGAGTCCTCGCCGATGACCTGGAGGCAGACCATGAGCGTCGCCTCCTGCTGGGTCGGATTGACCTTGCCGGGCATGATCGACGAGCCGGGTTCGTTGGCGGGCAGGCGGAGTTCGGCGAAGCCCGCGCGCGGCCCCGAAGCGAGCCAGCGCATGTCGTTGGCGACCTTCATGAGTGCGACGGCGACGCCGCGCAGGCCCGCGCTGACGGCGACCATGCCGTCCAGAGAGGCCTGTGCCGCGAACTTGTTGGGGGCGGTCATCACCGGCAGCCCGGTCAGCTCCGCGAGCTTCGCGGCGACGGCCTCGCCGAAGCCGTCGGGAGCGTTGATGCCCGTGCCGACAGCGGTGCCTCCGGCGGCGAGGCCGCAGATGCTCGTCAGCGAGTCTTCAAGGCGCACACGCGCGTCGCGCAGTTGCGCGGCCCAGCCGGACCATTCCTGTCCGACGGTGAGCGGTGTGGCGTCCTGGAGGTGGGTGCGGCCGATCTTCACCACGTCGACCCACTGCTCGGCTTTGAACCGGATGGCCTCGGTGAGCGCGTCCAGTTGCGGCAGGGTCCGGTCGCGCAGCGCCAGGAGCGTCGCAAGGTGCATCGCGGTGGGGAAGCTGTCGTTCGAGGACTGGCTCAGGTTCACGTGGTCGTTGGGGTGGACCGGGGTCTTCGCGCCGAGCTCGCGGCCGAGGAGCTGGTTGGCGCGGTTGGCGATCACCTCGTTGACGTTCATGTTGGTCTGGGTGCCCGAGCCGGTCTGCCAGACCGAGAGCGGGAACTCGGCGTCGAGGTCGCCGGCGATCACTTCGCCGGAGGCGGTGACGATGGCCTCCGCCAGCAGCGGGTCGAGGAGGCCGTAGGAGGCGTTGACGAGCGCCGCGGCCTGCTTGAAGCGGCCGAAGGCCCGGTAGACGGCGGTCGGCATGCGGTCCTCGCCGATTGCGAAGTGGTGCAGAGAGCGCTGGGTCTGCGCGCCCCAGTAATGCTCGGCGGGCACCTCGATCGGGCCCATCGAGTCGGTCTCGACCCGCGTCCCGACCTTGCCCGTGCCGACCGGCAGGGATCGGATCCGGTACTCCTCGTTCGCCATGCGATGCGTCTCCCGTCGGTAGGGCCTCGCCCCAGGATTCCACGAATCCCGGGGCGATGCCCGTTAGTCGGTGTGCGGGAGGTGCTTCGCGGGAATCACCCCGAGGCGCCCGGCCTGGTAGTCCTCGAAGGCCTGCACGAGTTCGGCGCGGGTGTTCATGACGAACGGCCCGTAGTGCGCGACCGGTTCGCGGATCGGCCGGCCGCCCAGCACGTACAGGTCGAGCTTCGGCGTGCGGGAGTCCTGCCGGGGCGACGCTGCGACGCGGAGGGCGTCGCCGGGGCCGAAGACGGCGGTCTGGCCCATCTGGAACGGGCGCCGGTCGTTGCCGACGGTGCCCGCCCCGGCCAGGGCGTAGACGATCGCGTTGTACTCCGGGTGCCAGGGCAGGTCCACTTGCGCGCCGGGCTCGATGGTGATGTGCGCCAAGGTGATCGGTGTGTAGGTGGAGCCGGGACCCGCGTGTCCGGCGATGTCCCCGGCGATGATGCGGATCAGCGACCCGCCGTCGGGCGTGGTCACCAGCGCGGACTCGCCGCCGCGGATGTCCTGGTAGCGCGGCGGGACGAACTTCTGCGCGCGCGGCAGGTTGACCCACAGCTGGGTGGCGTGGACGACGCCGCCGCTCATGACGAAGCTCTCGGGCGGCATCTCGTTGTGCAGGATGCCGGCGCCGGCGGTCATCCACTGGGTGTCGCCGTCGGTGATCCGGCCGCCGCCGCCGTTGGAGTCCTCGTGCTCGATGACCCCGTCCATGACGTAGCTGACGGTCTCGAAGCCGCGGTGCGGGTGCCAGGGCGCGCCGGTGGGCTCGCCCGGGGCGAGGTCGACCTCGCCCATGTGGTCGAAGTGGACGAACGGGTCGAGTTCCGCCATGGGGATGCCCGCGAAGCCGCGGCGGACCTGGAAGCCCTCGCCTTCCATGCCGAGCGGGGCGGTGATGAGGCGGCGGACTTCGCGGAAGCGGGTCTGGGCCGGGTCCGGTTGCGGCAGGCGGGGCAGGACGAGGACGTCTTCGACGGTGACGGCGGGCATGGCTGCCTCTGCTTTCCTTCACGGCGCACCGGCGAGCGGACGGTTCCGCAGCCGTACATGATGCGTCATGTTCTTCTTCGCGAACTGTAGCGCGAAATAGATGATGCGTCAACAACTGAAGCGGGGCCGGATCGGCCGCGAGCCGTCCGCGGCCGATCCGGCCCCTTACTCAGTCACGCGCGTCCGCCGCCCGCGCGGTCAGGCGGCGGCCAGCGCGAACCGAACGCCCGTGAGCTCCTCGGAGAGCGTCCACAGTCGCGTTCCAGTCTCCGGGTCCTTCGCCTCCGGGATCGTGTCGACCACGACGGGGTGGCCCTTGCGTTCCTTCTTGCCGGAAGGGCCGTAGTACTGCCCGCCTTGCGCTCCCGGGTCGACGGCGGCCCGCAGCTGGGGCAGTGCGCCGTCGGCCTGCGACTGGGTGACGAACGGCATGATGAGTCTCGTGACCAACCGCATCGGAGCGTTCATTCCGTTCGCGGCGAGCCTGGTCGCGGAGAAGCCCGGGTGCGCCAGCAGGCTGCGTACGGGGCTCCCGGCGGCGCGCAGGCGTCGATCGAGTTCGAGGCCGAACACGGCGTTGGCGAACTTCGACTGCCCGTAGAAGGCGATCGAACTGTAGCGCCGCTCGCCGGTGAGGTCCTCGAAGTGGATGCGCCCGTGCCCGTGCGCGAGCGAGGACACGGTGACCACGCGGGGGTCTCGGCCCGCTTCGAGCAGACCCATGAGCCGGCCGGTCAGCGCGAAATGACCGAGGTGGTTCGTGGCGAACTGGCGCTCGTGGCCCTGCGGGCTCAGCGAGCGCGGAGGGGCCATGACGCCGGCGTTGTTGATCAGGAGGTCGAGGCGGCCCCGGTCGACGGTCAGCTTGTCGGCGAAGGCCGCGACGGAGTCGAGGTCTTCGAGGTCGAGCGTGCGCACCTCGAGGTTCGCGCGCGGGAAGCCGGCCCGGATGTCCTCGGCCGCCGCACGTCCCTTGGCCTCGGAGCGGGCGGTCATGATCACGTGCGCGCCGCGCCCGGCCAGCGCGCGGGCCGTCTCAATGCCGAGGCCGCTGTTGGCGCCGGTGACGACGACGGTGCGGCCGGTCTGGTCGGGGATGTCGGCGGCGGTCCACTGCCTGGTGCTCATCGGTTACCTCCTGTCGGGTTCGCGGCGGGCGGCGGCCCGATCGCGAGATAAGCTGAACTTGAGTTCAGCTTAATCATGAACCATGATTCAGGTTATTGCAAACTTCACGGCGCACGCCTCAAGACGCGATGCCATACGATGCGGGTCCGAACGAGAGGAGACGGGATGACCGCGGAACGCCCGCTGCGCGTCGACGCCGCCCGCAACCGCTCCAAGATCCTGGAGGCAGCGGACCGGCAGATCGTCGCCCACGGAACCGAGGTCCGCATGGAGGCCATCGCCGAGGAGGCCGGCGTGGCGGTCGGGACCCTCTACCGCCACTTCCCCACGAAGGACGCTCTGGTCGCGGCCGTCGTCGAATCCCACGTCGAGCGGATCATGACCGAGGTCGAGGCCACGGCCGACCGCATGGAGGCCGGCGCGGACGCCCTCACGGAGTTCCGGCGCTTCCTCCTCACCACGGTCGAGCTCGCCGCCAGCGACCAGGCCGCCAAGGCCGCGGCGCGGGCCCTGGGCGCGCAGTACGACATCGCCCGTCCCATCGAGCGCGGCACCGCCGCCATGGAGCGGATCCTCAAGGCGGGCAAGCAGTCCGGGCACCTTCGGACCGATCTCGACATTGAGGACTTCTTTCTGCTCTTCGCCACCGTCCCGGTCGACCAACCACCCAGGGCGCGTGAGCGCTGGATCGAACTGTTCCTAGGCGGCGTCGCCGCGGTTCCGACCGCGAGGCCGAGCAACGCCGGTTGACCGAGGCAAAATGCCTCGATGTCGATATATATTCTTTTGATGGCGCGGTTCAGATCCGATCCGTGGCTCCCGCGCTACGGTGACCGCGTGAGCAATCTCGAGGTTCGCCCCGTGGAAGAGCCCTGCCGGTCCTCGGGCACCGATGGGCCCGAAGCGGTGCTGCTGGAGGCCCGGGACGTGCCGCTCGGCGGCGTCCGGGCCATGCACGTCAGCCGCACGCTGCCGCAACGGGAGATCCCGACGGTCGGCGCGTGGTGCTTCCTCGACCAGTTCGGGCCCGAGCGCACCGACATGCAGGTGCTGCCGCACCCGCACTCCGGGCTCCAGACGGTCACCTGGCCCGTGCAGGGCGAGGTCCGGCACCGCGACAGCCTCGGCTCCGACGTCGTACTCCGGCCCGGGCAGCTCAACCTGATGACCAGCGGCCCCGGCATCGCGCACTCCGAGTTCTCGTTGGGCGAGGCACCGCTCATCGAAGGCCTCCAGCTGTGGGTCGCACTCCCCCACGGCGGCAGCGGCATCGCCCCCGGATTCGAGCGGCACACCGACCTGCCGCGCTTCGAACTCGCAGGGGCACAAGGCATCGTCGTCCTCGGCGAACTGGCCGGTGCCACCTCGCCCGCGACGGTGTTCACGCCGATCGTCGGCGCGCAGATCACGATCGAGCCGGGAGCCGCGCCGGTGCTGCCGCTGCGGTGGGACTTCGAGCACGCGGTGCTCGTCATCTCCGGTGCGCTGCAAGTGGACGGGACGCGGCTCGAACGCGGCCCGCTGCTCTACCTCGGGACCGGCCGCGATGAGCTGGCTCTCGCCTCGGACGAGGGCGCCGTGGTGTTCCTGCTCGGCGGCGAGCCGTTCCACGAGGAACTCGTGATGTGGTGGAACTTCGTCGCACGATCCCATGAGGACATCGTCGCGGCGCGAACCGCTTGGGAGGACCCGGATCAGACCAGGTTCGGCCACGTGGACGGACACGACGGCCAGCGCATCCCCGCTCCCCCGCTGCCGGGCGGCAGGCTCCGCCCGCGCGGCCGCCGCTAGGCCGAGATCGAAAAAGCGGGGGTGAAAGCCCCGCCTAGAATGCTCGGATGGTCGTGCTCGAAACTCCCCGATTGATCCTTCGCCGCTGGCGCGAAGAGGACGTCGCGCCGATGGCCGCCATCAACGCCGACCCCGACGTCATGCGCTGGATCCGTGACGGCAGCGTCCGCGACGAACGGCAGACCCGCGACGGAATCAAAGCGTGGGAGCGCGAGTGGGAGACGGAGGGCTTCGGCTTGTTCGCCTTGGAGGAACGCGCGACCGGCCAGATGGTCGGGTTCACCGGTCTCGCAGTGCCCCGCTTCCTGCCGGAGCTGCTGCCGGCGGTCGAGGTCGGCTGGCGGCTGGGATCCGTCCACTGGGGACAAGGCCTCGCCACCGAGGCCGCGACCGCCGTCGTCCGGTTCGGATTCGAGGAGCGCGGGCTCGAGCGGATCGTCAGCGTCGCCCAGGTGGGCAACGATGCGTCCGAGCGGATCATGGTCAAGCTGGGGATGCGCTTGTTCCACGAGACCGTGAGCCCCGGGTCGGGTCGGCGAGTGCGGGTATTCGAACTGTCGCCGGACCGGGACGGCACCGACTAGACGAGCGTCTGGACGAATTCGACCGCGAGCCACACGGCGAACACCAGGAGGATCAGGCCGGAGATCCGGTCGAACCAGACGCGCCGTTCCTTGGTCATGAAGCGCCGCAAGGCGTGTGCGGCGGTCGCCAACACCAGGAACCAGGCCCAGGAGGCGACCACCGCGCCGGCCGCGAACGGCAGGCGTGTGGCCACGGCCTGGGCGGTGATGGCCGCGCCGAGCACGCCCACGGTGTCGAGGATGGCATGCGGGTTGAGCAGTGAGACGGCCATGGTCCGGCGCAGCACCTGGCCCCTGGACCAGACGCCGGTCTCGTCGTCGAGTTCGGTCGGCTTGGTGCGCAAGGACTTCACGCCGAGGTAGGTGAGGAACAGCGCGCCCGCGATGAGCATCGCGGGACGCAGGCCCGGCACCGAGTTGAGCAGCGCCGACGTTCCGGCCGCGCCGAGCACGATCAGGATCGTGTCGCACACGGCCGCGCCGACGACCGCCCACAGTGCTCTCGGCATGCCGAGCGAGACACCCTGCCCGAACACGAACACGTTCTGCGCCCCGATCGGCACGATCAGCGCCAGCCCGAGGGCCAGCCCGGTGAAGAAGGCGGCGGTCACCGCGCCTGCGGCCCTTCAGATCCGGCCTTGGTGGAATCGCGGCGCACTGGCTGGTCCTCTCAGTCGGTGTTCAGGCGAGGTCGACGGGTCGCACGCGGAGCTTTTCGGCGATGCGGGCGAGGGCCTGCTGGTCGGCGGCATTGAGGCGGTCGAGGGCCACTTGGCGGACCGCACGCACATGGCTGGGCGCGGCGGCCACGACCACGTCGTATCCGGCATCGGTGAGGTGCGCGATCGTATAGCGGCCGTCGTCGGGATCGGGTGAGCGCTCCATCCAGCCCCGCTGCTCGAATCGCTTGACCACGTTCGAGAGCCGCGAGAGCGAACCGTTGGCGAGGAAGGCGAGTTCGCTCATCCGCAGACGGCGGTCCGGGGCCTCCGAGACGTGGCTGAGGGTCAGGTACTCGAACAGGCTCAGACCCGATTCGCTCTGCAGAGGCGCCTCCAGACGTCCCGGCAGGAGCAGGATCAGTGAGACCAGCCCGGTCCACGCCTCCTTCTCGGCAGCGTTGAGCCACAGCGCCTCGCCGGTCGGGCCGTCGGCGGATTCCGGGGTCTCGGTGGTGGCCATAGCGGCACTATACCGAGCGATAATGACTTCACGCATGAAGTGAAACATGTTAGGATTACTTCAATCATGAAGTCAAATCGAAGGGAACAACATGGGCGAGCCGGAATTCTTCGTGACCCCCGGATTCGGCGAGAAACTGCACGGCCTGCTGGGATACAGCCAGGCCGTGCGCCTCGGCGACCGCATCGAGATCTCGGGGCAGGGAGGCTGGAACGACGACATCGAGTTCCCCGAAGACCTTGAAGAGGAGATCGTGCAGGCCTTCGACAACGTCGAGCGGACCCTCGCCGAAACGGGCGCGACCTGGCGCGACGTCGTCCACCTCAACTCCTACCACGTGCCCGACGATCCCGAGTTCATCGGCGAACGCCCGACCCGCGTCATGTCGGAGCAGATCCGCAAGCACATGGGCGACCGGGCTCCGATCTGGACGCAGACGGGCGTCGCCGCACTCGGCGCGCCCGGCATGCGGGTTGAGATCCGCGTGACCGCCGTCCTCGGCAGCGCCTGACACCCGGCGAACACCAGAGCGCTCAGGGGCCACCGTTCTCCGGTGGCCCTTTTTGCGCGCCCGGTCGCTATCCAGCCCCGAGGACGGCCGCGGTGTCGAAGCGGTCCGGGTCTCCTGCGAGGCGCTGCACGGTGTCGAGCCAGACTGCGCCGTGGACGCGGAGCCACCAGGTGAGCGCTTCGTCCTTGGAGGCGCCTTCGAGGCGGTCCGCGGCCAAGTCGACGACCGAGGCGATGAGGTCGAGCCGGAGCTTCTGATCGATGCCGAAGCCGTCGAGGTCGGCGGCGAAGAGGTACTGGTAGTGGCGGGGCTCCTTGCGGGCGTATGCCGCGTAGTCGCGTTCAAGGTCTTTCGCGTTGCGCGCCTTAGTAAGTGCGGCCACGAGGTCATCGCCGCAGGAGCGGTAGACCTCGGCCAGGAGCCGCTTGCGGTTGCCGAAGTGGCTGTAGACGCACATGGTCGAGCGGCCCGCGGCCTCGACGAGGCGGCGCACCGAGAGGTCGCCCGTGCCTTCGCGACTGATGAGGTCGCGTCCACCGAGGACCAGCTGCTCGGCGACGGTCGGTGACGTCATGGACGGCTCCACTTTCGATAACGGTTCAACACGGTGCGGCACCGTGCTTGACAGGGCGCCTCCGCCAGCATAACAATCGTTATTGCGATAACAAGCGTTATTTTCCTCCTGGAGGCTTCCATGTCCCTGCCCCTCGTCAACCTCGAACTGCGGCTGGCCGCTGTCGCCGGATGGCTCAGCGCCGCGATCATCCTCGTCAACACCGCGAAGCGGGCCGAGATCCTGCCGACCACCCCGGTCACGCAGCTCCTCGCCCCGCTCGCGCAGATCTTCGCGATCGGCTTCATGCTCGGCCTCTACATCGCCTGCCGCCGCACCAGAAGCGGCCTGCTCACCGTCGGACTGATCGCCAGCCTCGCGTCGGTCTCGGCGCTCGTGGGCGTCGAGTTCGTGATCAACCTCGTGTTCGCCTACCTCGAACCGGCCCAAGTGGACACGCTCAGGGCCGGGCCGCTCGGCACCGCGCTCACGGTCGCCTCGATCCTGTTCATCCTCGCCGCGGTCGTGTACGCGGCAGGGCTCTGGCGCAGCGGTGCACCGCGCGTCCCGCTGGTGCTGTACGCCGCCGCCACCTTCCCGATCGGCCTGCGCGCCCTCGTCCCCGAAGTCGCCCTGCAGCTCGCGCTCGTGGCGCTCGCCGCGGCCGTCGTCTGGCTCTCGGTGACCCTGTGGCAGCGCGCGCTCGAACCCGCGACCGCCTGAGAGCCCTGAGGCGTGCCTCCCGGTTCGGGAGGCACGCCTTTTCGCTAGCGCGCCAAGAGATCGCGCAGGGCCTTGACAATCATGGCCGGGTCCTCCTCGGCCATGAAGTGGCCCGCGCCGGTGAGCCGGTGGTCGAGGTCCGGAGCCCAGGCCCGCCACACCGCCGCCGCGTCGTAGCCGAGGGCCGCGCCCCAGTCCTGCTGCACGACGCTCACGGGCATCCGCAGCAGGTTCCCGTTCGCGCGGTCGGCCCGGTCGTGGTCGATGTCGACGCCCGCCGAAGCGCGGTAGTCCGCCACGATCGAGGCCACGGCCTCGCGGGAGGCCCGCAGGTACTCCTCGCGGACCGGCCCCGGGATCGCCTCCGGGTCCTTCGTCCACGCGTCGAGGAAGAACCCGAAGAACTCGTCGGCGCTCGCGGCGATCATCCGCTCGGGCAGGCCGGGCGGCTGGGCCATCAGGTAGAGGTGGAACGCCACCGCCGCGTTCGCCCCGTGCAGGACCTCCCACATGTCCAGGGTCGGCACGACATCGAGGATCGCGAGGTGCGAGACCGCCTCCGGGTGGTCGAGGCCCGCGCGAACCGCGACGAGCGCGCCCCGGTCGTGCCCGGCCAGCGCGAACCGCCGGTGGCCGAGGCGCGCGGCTAGGTTGACGATGTCGGTCGCCATGGTGCGCTTGGAGTACGTCTCGGGGCTTACTTCGGCGGGCCTGTCGCTCGCGCCGTAGCCGCGCAGGTCCGGGACGATCACGGTGTGGTCGGCCGCGAGGTCGGCGGCGACGTGGCGCCACATGAGGTGCGTCTGCGGGAAGCCGTGGAGCAGCACGATCGGGCTTCCTTCCCCGCCCACGGCCGCATGCAGCGAGACCTCGTCGTCGACGGCGATGCGCCGGTGGTCGAAGCCCGGTATCGCGAGGTTCATGGTCGCTCCTTCTGGTTCGGTGGATGTCCTCGAGTCTGCGAGTCGCCGATGAGCGTTCAATGAGCGCGATAGTTTGACGAGCGGATGGAGGTGCCCTTGCGCGTGCGAATCGGTGTGCTCGGCCCGGTCCTCGCCTGGGACGAGGCGGGGTCCGAACTGGATCTGAGGGGTCCCCGGCACCGGGCGGTGCTGGCGCGGCTGGTGGTCGCGCGCGGGCGGGTCGTGCCGGTGGACCGGCTCGTGGACGACCTCTGGGGCGAGCCGCCTCAGGGTGCGGTGGGCGCGGTGCGGACGTTCGTGGCGGCGCTCCGGCGCGCGCTGGAGCCGGATCGGCGGCCTCGTTCGCCGGCGCGGCTGCTCGTGACCGAGGGGCCGGGGTACGCGTTGCGGGCGGAGCCGGAGGCCGTGGACGCTTGGCGGTTCGAGGCGGCCGTCGCCGAGGCCGCTACGGCGCCATCGCATCAGGCGCTCGCCTTGCTCGACGGGGTCCTCGGTGAATGGCGGGGCCCGGCGTATGCGGACTTCGACGAGGCCTGGGCCGGCACCGATCGTTCACGACTCGACCAGTTGCGGCTGGCGGCGATCGAGCGGCGGGCCGATGCGCTGCTGGAGCTCGGACGGCCGGGCGAGGCGGTGCCGGACCTGGATGCGCTGGTGGCCGAGCATCCGTGGCGTGAGGAGGCCTGGCGGCTGCTGGCGCTGGCGCTGTACCGCACGGGGCGGCAGGCGGACGCGCTCGCGGTCCTGCGGCGGGCCAGGGCCCTGCTCGACGAGCGGCAGGGTGTCGAGCCGAACGTGCGCCTGCGGCGGCTGGAGACCGACCTGCTCCGCCAGGCCGATCCCGGTGCTGAAGGGGCCGAACAGGTCTGGGCCGCTACGGCGGCGGCGTACGACCAGACCGTGGGCCGGCAGTCCCCTGCGCGCTTGGAGTCCACGGTCGGCCTGCTCCGCAGCTTGGCGTTGACGGGCGGGACCGGACTCGGTGCGGCGCAGGAGCAGTGGGCCGCGACCGTGGCGGCCGCCGAGCGTCTGGACGACCCGGAACTCGCCGCGCGGGTGATCGGCGGCTACGACGTGCCCGCGATCTGGACCCGTTCGGACGATCCCGCGCGGTCCGCCCGCATCGTGGCCGCCGCCGAGCAGGCCTTGGCGCGCTTGGGATCCGACGCGCATGAGGTCGACCGGGCCCGCCTCCTTTCGGTCGTCGCGGTCGAATCGCGGGGCGTGCCGGGCCCGCGCCCGGCCCAAGCCGCCGCCGAAGCCGAGCGGCTTGCCCGGAGCTTGGGCGAGCCCGCGCTGCTGGCGTTCGCGCTCAACGGCGTCTTCATGCAGACCTTTCACCGGACGGGTCTGGCTCCGGAGCGGGACGGGATCGGGGCCGAGCTGGTCGCGCTCGCCACTCGGCATCGCTTGCCCGCCTATGCGATCCTCGGCCATCTCGTGCGGCTCCAGGCGCGGAGCGCGCTGTCGGACTTCGACGGCGCTGACGAGCACACCGCTGCGGTGGAGTCGCTCGCCGAGCGGTATGAGCGGCCGGGCGCGGGGGTCTTCACCGACTGGTACCGGGCGATGCGACTCGCGGCCCGCGACGCGCCGTTCGAGAAGACTGAGGCCGCCTATCGGTCCGCGGCGGCGAGGCTGGACGGGGCGGGAATGCCTGGGGTGCAGCGGGGTCTACTGCCGCTCGCGATGCTGTGCGTACGAATGCAGCACGGTCGGCCTTTGCGATTCGCGGACGACACCGATTGGGGCCCTTACGAACCCTGGACGAGTCCGCTCCTCCTGCTGGAGGCGGGGCGCCACGACGAGGCGGTGGCGGCTCTCCAGCGAACCCCGGTGCCGCCGGGCGACTTGTTGACCGAAGCGATGTGGGCCCTCACCGGGCGAGCGGCGATCGCCTTGGGAGACAAGACGATGATTGCCAATGCTGAAGCCGCGCTCGCTCCGGCGGCGGGCGAACTGGCCGGCGCGGGCAGCGGGATGCTCACCGCCGGACCGGTGTCCGACCTGCTCGACGCGCTTCGCTGAAAGCGACGGTGAACGTGTCGATGAAGGCCGATTCGCCGAACCGACGGATTCATCGGATTTTTATTTGTTTATTCAGGCGCTCAAACATTGACAGCTACGCCCGATATATAGGAACATATCTATATATCGTGTCAGGTGTCACTCCTGACACGTTCCGACACGAAATCTGCGCGCCGCGATGGCAGGCACAGGCAGCGCGCAAGAAAGAAGGTCAGATGAAAACTGTCAGCATCAGGTCGGCCGTTCTCGGTCGACTGGCCTTGGTCGCCCTCGTGGTCGCGGGACTCCTGAGCTTCGGGACTCCGGCGCAAGCCCAGGCCTACTACTCGTGCGATCGTTGGGGCGAATACCACCAGAACGACTGGACGGTCTACAACAACATCTGGGGCGACAACGCCGGCGCCCAGTGCCTCACCGTCAACAACGTCAACTCCTGGTACGTCGACTCGACCCAGTCCGGCGGCGGCATCAAGTCCTACCCGAACACCGGGGTCCGGCCACAGACCCCGCTGTCGCAGATGGCGAATGCCGGGTTCACCTACAAGACGTCGTCACCCGCCATCGCCAGCGGCGACTGGTGGAACTGGACGGCCGACCTCTGGTCCAGCAACAACCAGGACGAGATCATGGTCTTCACCAGCTGGTATCCGACCGGAGGGGGCGGCGGCTGGGGGGAGCAGATCGCCTCCAACGTGACCATCGGCGGCATCCTCTACGAGTCGGTCTGGCAGGCCGCCCCGGGCTGGAACGTCCTGCAGCTCTTCCCCGCCCAGCAGAGCAATGACGACTACGTGGACGCCCTGGCGGTCTGGCAATGGGCCGCGTCGGAAGGACTCCTGGTCAACACCGACTTCGACACCATGCAGTTCGGCCTCGAGATCACCTCGACCAGCGGTGAGTCGAAGCGCTTCTCGCTGAACGAATACCACGCCTGGTGGACCGACACGTCCGGCAACGGATCGGGCATCTGATACTCCGCTTGGAGTCCCATGTGCGAGCTATCGCGCCTGGTGGCGAAGGACGGCCGCCGTTGTTCATTGTTGCGGTGACGCGACAACAGAACACGGCGGCCGTCCACTGTCTCAACACTGCTCAAGCGACGGCAGCCGACCGGCCGCGCGCTCGACCAGCGCGGGTCGACCGGCGGCCGGTGGCAATTTGGGGCGGGTGCGCCCTGACAGGCTGCGAAACCTCGCTCGCGCGGGTCATCGCCGAGGAGACCGGCCGCGACGCGGACGAGTTGCCACTTCGCCTGCTCGCCCGCTTCGTCCTGGAGATCCCCGATCTCGCCGGAACGGATCCGGACCCGGCAGCCGCGCTGGACATTGCTTTCGCACACCTCCAGCGGCCCGACCTGTAACGCAGCCGCATCGCAATTGAGGAACTGGACGGCTTCACCGTGCTGTGTGGAGCGTGTGCGATTGCCGGCATTGCGGTTCGGATTTCCCGGTGTTCAAGATGGCAGCGACGAGGAGGTGGACGGGTGGAGGCGGATCTCGGGTGGCGGGCCTGGTTTGGGTTGGGGCGCAATGACTCCGGTCGCGGCGGGGTCGCAGAACACGAAACCTTTCGCACCTTGTGGGTGTTGCCGCCCGACCTCGCATCGCGGATAATTGAAAGTACGCACAAGGATGCGAAATCCGAACACAGTAGACGCAGAGTCCGGTGGAAAGCAGACTAAGACATAAGCCTCTGGCCGGATACTCCGTTGACCACGTAGAAGCACCAGTCGCCCGCGCTGCAGAAGCGTAGAGATCCGACCGCTTCCATGCTTGTGCCATTGCCCCCGTCGAGGTCCCGAAGGTGGATAAGCCGACTTGCGGCGAGATGACCGGCCGACAATCACAGGCCGGACATACCAAAGCACCCACGACCATGAAGGAGACGACACCCCACCGCGAGACGGCCCACAGGAACGGGCCGACTCCAAGCAAGGCAAGACACGGTAGGACCGAAGCTCGAACCTGGATGCTGGAAGGAGGTGAAAGACCATGTCCATGAACATGACTGACACGACGATGCCCGATGCTCGACGGCGCGAACGAACCCGCGCGACGCAGCAGACGACACCGACCGGCACCGCCACGGCGAGCAGGGCTGCCCTCAGCGCGGCGGTCAGGATCGGGGAGGGCGCCACGGCCATTGCCGCCGCCCCGAACACCGGCACCGGCACCGGCACCGGCACCAACCGTGCCATCCCCAACTGGCTGCGGCCCAACCGAGGCACGGCCGAACAGGCCGCAACCAGCACCACCCGGCCGGCCAGGCGGCAAGCGAGGAGGCCAGCCAGGTGGCGGCATCGACCGACCCGGCCCCGGGCACACGACCCAGGGCCCGATCCGACCTCGCAGTCGCTGATGGCTTGTGGCGCAAGCAAAGCGAGACCGACGAGCGCCAACGACTGGCACCGCCCATTCGGCTCGGCCGCAACATCGCCCGACCGCGACCCGGCCACGAACTCCCTGCTCAGCTCCCGCCTTGCTGTCGCTGCCGTCTTGAAGCCGAACCGCATTGCGGCCGAGGGAAAACGGAGACCGGCAGCGGACCGGCACGATTCCCAGCGGGCCGGGCGATCCTCCACCTTGGATCGCCCGGCCCTTTTTGGATGCCCTCGGTTGCGGCCCTGGGGGTTGCCGCGCCGAGGGCGGTCTGGACGGAGGTTCAGGTGTTCTCCGGGTTGGCCACGAGGGCGAGGGCCCGCTTGAGGATCCACTCGCACCACTCGTCGTTCTTCCAGGCGCCGAACCACTCCGGGACCATTTCGCGCTCGTCGACGAACCGGCAGATCACCCGCGGACCCGCCCCGTCGTTGCAGGTGATCCGGTATTCGTCCGGGACCAGCGGGTGCCGGTCGACCATTTCGCGGTAGACGCTGAACACCGCTGGGCCCCTGTGGAAGTCGCCGAGCCAGCCGTCATCGTCGGGATGGGCGAGGGCGGTCTCAGCCTTCACAGAACCTCCACTTGCCCGGGTCCGACTCGTTCGGCGTGCGCTGGTTGTAGAAGACCCGGAAGGCCGACTCCTCCACCCAGACCTTCCAGTTCGGCTTGAAGGACCGCCAGAACGGGCCCCAGGTCGCCTTCATCTCAGCGGAATTGATGCCCGAGACGATCAGCACGATGTCCTCGCCCTTCCCGGTCAGCACCTGGAACGAGTCCGGCGCATCGGCGCTCGACGCGCGGACCCGATAGGTCCGGTAGTCGTCGTGGAAGGTGCCACGGTCATTTGTCATCTTCGCTTCTCCCTTTCAGACCGTCGGATTTCCGACAGATTCAGGCACGGGGACCACAAAGGTTTTCCAGCAAGCATCACCCTTGGGCCTTCCACCTTGCCGAAAGCGGTACAGCAAGCCCTCGACATCCATGAATCTAGGTGGTATTTTCGCAGGTCACAAGTAGAGACTTGATTACCCAAAGAGGACTGTGGAGGATCCGAGGTGGAGTTTTCCGACCGGATTTCTCCACCTCTCCCACTCCCCCAACGAATCTCCGCAGGTTCCATCTTCGAATGCTCTGTGCAATAGTGATCCTCCGACTACGCCAGATCACGGCAGGGGGCAGGAATGGCGGAACAGGATTCAGGCAGGTGGTTCCTGAGGACAATGATTAGGAAGGGCCGCAACACAACAGGGAGATCGCAGCGAGAAGTCGGCGACGAAGTCGACCGTTCGAAGGACACCATCAGCGACTGGGAGAAGGGCAAGACCGATATCCCCATCCTCGCCATCGATGGCCTTGCCAGCGCATGCAACCTGAGCGCGGAGATTTGCAGCTACATGAAGTCTGTCGCGCGGGCACGCAAGAACAGCACGCCCATCGAGGCCGACATGCGCTACAACGCACTGTTTCTTGCACTTGCGGAGGAATACTCCGGCTTCATCTTCAAGTTCGACATCCTGATCATCCCAGGGCCTCTTCAGATCCGCGTGTACCACGACAACGTAGTTCGGGTGATTGACCCGTTCGCCACGGATGAGGATCTCGAAGATGGGTGGGGATTCAAGGAGGAGCGGGCAGAATCCCTCGAAGCGCGTACCGATCTCCCGACGGTGCACTTCCTCATCGGCGAGGGAGCCCTGTTGATGCTCCGGCAGATCTCGGAGGAGATCTACCAAGAGCAAATGGCCCACCTGCGGTCCTGGGCTCAGAAGCCAGGAATCGTGATCCGGATCCTCCGCGCACCCGTGCCTGTCCGACTGGGCAGCTTCGACATTTACAAGCCCGGGAGGAACAAGCTCGCAAGCCCTCCGTTCGTCTACACCGAGATCGCCGACTCCAGCTGGTGCATCAGTGATCCTGACAGGATCGCGGGTTACGATGAGATCCGCAAGATGCTGTGGAATTTGGCGATCCGAATCGAGGACTACCACGATGACGACAGGCGTGACAGTTTGGCGCAAGAGCACCCGTAGCGGTGCCACGAACAACACCAACTGCGTCGAGGTTCGCCGAGCTTGGCGCAAGAGCGTCCGCAGCGGCTCTGGCAACGACTCCGACTGCGTCGAGGTCGCCTTCTGCTCTGACGACGCCGGGTTCCACCTTCGGGACTCGAAGCTCGACACGGACTCCCCCGTGTTCGACCTGTCGCCCAAGGACTTCGGCGCCCTGATGAACGCCGCAGGCTGACAACAGAGACCTACATGCGAGGGCCGGGAACCGCAAAGCGGTTCCCGGCCCTCGACGTCTCTCCTTGCACCGGTCAGCTTTCGGGCTTCCAGGCCGGGTCTCGGCCGATGAAGGCAGCGAGCTTGTCTTGCGGCGAAGCGTCTTCGTCAACGGGCACGGCGGGGCCGAACTGTCCGCTGTCTCGCAGCAGGTGCTCCATCGACTTCATGCCCTCCAAGGCCGCGCGGCAGCGTTCCTGCCCCAGCTCTGGCTCGCGGCCGAGTGCCTTGGCCAGATCCCATGAGTGCAACCAGATGTCCCCGGTATAGAACTGGTCGATAGCCTCGTCCACGGGCTTGTCGCCGATGTGCGGGTTGCTCAGGACCCTGCCCGCGGGGTCGTCGAGGATCTCTTGAATATCGGCGACGTGCCGCTTCCACGCGGCCTCCGGGTCAACCTCGATGTCCAAGGGCTCCAGGTCGATACCCGCCCCCTTGAGGAATCCGCGGGACCATTCGATGAGGTGCTTGACCACATCCAGGGCCGTCCATTCGGCTACCGGGCTGGGGCGCTTCCAGTCCTCAGCCCGTGCCGAGTCGACCAGGGCGGTGAAGTGCGCGGCGTCGTATGCATGCCGCCCAGCGAGATCGTCAGGCACCTCGTGGTGCGTCCCGTTCTCTGTCACCGTCTACGCCTCTTCCTGGGACAGCAGCAACTCGTCGAGTTTCTCGTAGCCCTCGATGACCCCGACGTCCATGCCGCTCGCGAGCATGCCGTCACGGGTCTCGAAGTCCTGCGACACACTCAGCACCCGCAGCCGCGTGCGACCGCCTTCGATCGGTTCGAAGGTCAGCGTCTCCAGAAAGACACCGTCGGGCTCACCCTCGTAGGTGAAGGTCCAAACGATCCGTTCGTTCGGGCGCACCTCATGAAAACTGCCGAAGAAGCGGTATTCGTCGTCCCCGAAGGCCCACTCGCCACCCGTGCGGACGTCCCACCGGGTGATCTGAATCTTCGACGAGCGCGGGCCGACCCACTCCGCGTAGAGCTCGGGGTCGACGTGGGCGCGGAACACCCGTTCGGGTGTCGCGTCGAATTCTCGGGTGATCTCGATCGTCGGCACCTTGGCATCTGCCGTGATCGCGGTTTCGTGCTTGGTCATGATGCTTCCTCCTTGTCAGGTCGCCGGTCGTCGTCCTGAGCCATTCGGGCCAGTAGGGCGTCGAGTCGGCGGTAGCGTTCCTCCGCCTCGCGGCGATAGCGTTCGATCCACTGCGTCATGAGGTCGAAGGCCTCCGTGTTCAGGTGGACGGGTCGGCGTTGGGCGTCCCTGCTGCGGGTCACCAGGCCGGCGTCCTCGAGCACCTTCACGTGCTTGGAGATCGCCTGGAGGCTCACGTCGTACGGTTCCGCCAGCTCGCCCACGGTCGCGTCAGAGACGGACAACCGGGCGACCAGGTCGCGCCGGGTCGGATCGGCGAGTGCCGCGAAGGCCCGGTCGAGCTGGTTCGTACTGTCACCCACTGATCGTCCTCAACTAGTTGGTTGAATACAACGCTAGTCCCCTGCGCGCTCGTTGTCAACCATCTGGTTGAGAAAGGGCGAGGGGCTGGGGAGGCGGCGCCGCAGGTGGACGCAGCTCGACCTCGACGCGGGGGTTCCCTTCAGGGAGAAGAGGGGGGCTTGCATTACCGACTTCCGAGCCGGAATCGCCAAGACTGATGTCACCACGCGGCAACGCCGCCAGTTTTGGAGGAATCATGACCGGACCCAGCCCCCTCACCCGTCGCCTCGTCATCGGGGGCGCGGCTGCGGCCGTCGTCGCTGCCGCCGCCCCCTCCCCCGCCCAGGCCTCCGGGTGCCGGATCGAGCAGGCGGCGATCGACTCGGCCGCAGCGGACCTCGAAGGCGAGCTCATCGCGCTGCGCCGGGACCTCCATGCGAACCCGGAGGACTCGGGTGCGGAGGTCCGCACCGCAGGCGTTGTGGCGCAGCTGCTTTCGGATGCGGGTCTCGAAGTGACCACCGGCGTCGGCGGGCACGGGGTCGTCGGCGTCCTCAAGGGTTCCCGGCCGGGCCGCACGGTCGCGTACCGGGCCGACATGGACGCCACCTACGGGCAGCACGGGCTCGAGCACCTGTGCGGTCACGACCTGCACACCACGATCGGCGTCGGCGTCGCGCAAGTGCTCGCGGGACTGCGGGACCAGTTGAGCGGCGCGGTCGTGTTCCTCTTCCAGCCCGCCGAAGAGTCGCTGGAGGGTGCGCGGGCGATGATCGCCGACGGGGTCCTGGATTGGACCGGTGCGGAGGAGATCCACGGGATTCACTGCGGGCCATTGCCGTTCGGCGTCATCGCCGTGACGCCGGGGTCGGGTCTGCCGGGTCTGGACCGGGGCGGGGTCGTCCTCACCGGTCCCGACGCGATCGGTCGCGCGGAGCGCCTCGCCGCCGAACTGGCCACGCTCGGCACCGTGGCGGTCCCTGCGGCCTCGGCCGACATGCAGCAGATCGTGGATGACGTGCAGGTCCCGGACGGCCCGCTCGCCGAGTTCGTGTTCATGCGGACCCGGTTGGGCGAGAACGCCTCCGAGGAGCAGGCCGAGGTCAAGGTGTCCTTCCGGTGCTGGCCCGAGGAGCGCTACACCGAGATCCGGGACGAGGTGGCGCGGATCAGCGAGTCCTATGGGGAGGCTCAGGTGTCGTTCCCGACCGACCCGTTCCCGGCCATGATCTGCCCCGAATGGGACGCCTACAAACTCAAGCGTCACCTCCGGCGCGCGACGGGCGCGGACTCGACGGTGGTGATGCACGCGCCGTTCCCGTTCAACGGCGAGGACTTCGCGCTGTTCCTCGACGAGCTGCCGGGCACGTTCAGCTTCCTGGGGGTCCAGGCGCCGGGAACCGACATCGTCACGGCCGCACCGCATTTCCCGACCTTCGACCCGGACGAGCGGGCCATCGACCACGGCGTGCGGGCCATGGCGGGCTGGCTCGCCGAACGCGCCAGCAGCTAGAGGATCGACTCCGACTTCACACAACACCCATGTAAGAAGCGGGAGGCCGGGCGATGCCCGGCCTCCCGCCAATGTCGTCAGGCGTCTCAGGTCCTCGGTTCGGACGTGCTCTCGCGCAACACGAGCGCCGGGCGCTCGGAGGAGTAGCGGCGGTCACCGGTCTCGTCGATCGCTTCCAGGAGAAGCTGAAATCCACGGTTTCCGAGGCCGGCGAAGTCCTGCCTCACCGTGGTCAGCGGCGGCGACCAGAGTTCGGCGAGCGGGTGGTCGTCAAAGCCCGCCACCGAAATGTCCTCAGGAACCCGCCGACCCGCTTCGGTGATGCCGCGCATGACGCCCATGGCGATCTCATCGTTGCCGCAGAACACCGCCGTCACCTCGGGGTCGGCGGCGAGATCGCGGCCGATCGGTATGCCGCTCTTGGGGTCCCAGGTCGCGTCCCGCACGGCGGGGACCGGGGCGTTCGCCTTGGTCAGTGCCCGCTTCCAGCCGGAGGTGCGGCCGTCGACGCGGCGCGAGGGCGGGACGCGGACGTGATGAACCGTCCGGTGGCCGAGGGCGAGCAAGTACTCGGTGAGCTCCTCGGCGGCGGCCGCTTCGTCGAGAACCGCTTGGGGCACACCGGCTTCGCGAGTGCCCGAGAGCGCGACAATCGGCCGGTCGGTGCCGAGCTTGTGGAGCGCAGCGACCCCGGGCGGATCGAACTTGAGGACCACGACCCCGGCGAGGGTCTGCATCTGGACCGCTGCGACCGCGCGGTCCACTTCCTCGTCCTCGGCGCTCTCCACGACGGTGATCATCACCGTGTAGCCCTCGGCGCGGGCTGCGATCTCGATGCCGCGGATGGTCTCCGCGTAGCCGTAACGGGAGGTGTTGCCCGCGATGACCGCGATGGTGCGGGACTTGCGGGAGACGAGGACGCGGGCGGCCGCGCTGGGCCGGAAGTTGAGCTCCGCGATGGCGGCCTCGACCAGTGCGCGCTTGGCGGGGCTGACCTTCGCGGCTCCGGTGAGCACGCGGGAGACCGTCGGGACCGAGACGCCCGCCAGTTCGGCGACGTCAGAGATCGTCGGGTTCTTCCCCGCTCTGCCCACTGCTCTCCTCACTTCACGGCACCGCTGGTACTCGTGTTCATTTCACCGCTCCGCTTGTGATACCGGAGATGATCCTGCGCTGTGCGACCACGAAAGTGATCAGGAGCGGCAGGCTCATGAGGATGATATAGGCGAAGATGAGGTGCCAGTTCTGGAGATACAAACCGGCGCTCGCGACCTGGTAGAGGTTGAGCGGGAGGGTGTCGAGGCGGCCGCCGATCACGAACAGCGCGTAGAACACGTCGTTCCAGATGTACAGGCAGATCAGGATGGTCGCGGTGGCGAGCACGGGCCGCAGGAGCGGCAGGATGACGCGGATGAAGGTGCGCACCGGCCCGGCCCCGTCGACGCGGGCGGCCTCTTCCAATTCGTGCGGAATGGTACGCACGAAACCCGTCACAAAGAATATCACTGTGGACAGATACATGCCCATATAGACGCCGATCATGCCGAGCGCGGTCCCGGCGAGGCCGAGCTGGCGCAGCAGGAGCACGATCGTGACGACCGCGGGCGGCAGCACGATGCCGGAGATGCCGAGCGCGTAGATCGCGGCGGTGAGCTTCCCGCCGCGGCGGCCGAGGATCCACGCGGCCATCGAGCCGAGGATAAGCACGCCGACCACGGCGGGGACCATCACGAGGAGGCTCCCGAAGAACCCGGCGAGCATCCGGCCGTCCTCGAAGACGGTGGCGAAGTTGTCGAACAGCCGCCATTCGCTGGGCGGGGACAGGTTCGGGTTCAGCGCCTCCGCCTGATCCTTTGCGGCCGTGGCGATCACGAGCCAGAACGGGACGCCGAGCACGAGGAGCGCGACCAGGATGGCCGCGATGGGCTGGACGGGGAAGCGGCGGCGCGGCCTGCGTCGCGCGGAGGCGTTGGGTGCGGCCGTCTCGGGCCGCTCGACGGTGAGGGTCACAGGACGTCCTCTCGCTTGCGCAGGAACCGGATCACGGGGAAGGCCAGGATGGTGACCAGGAGGAACAGCACGAGGCTCATGGTCGTGGCCTGGGCGAACAGGCCCTGTCCGAAGGTCCGGAAGATGAAGATGTTGAGCAGCTCGGTGGTGCCGCCGGGGCCGCCCTCGGTGGTGGCCTGGACGATGTCGAAGCCGTTCATGGAGCCGAGCAGCGCGGTCGCGACATTGAACGTGACGGCCGGGGCGAGCAGCGGGAACCGGATGGAGCGGAACATGGTCCAGCGTCCGGCCCCGTCGAGGCGGGCGGCTTCCAGCACGTCCTCGCTGATGGTCTTGAGACCGGCGAGGTAGATGAGCATCGAGAGGCCCATCCACTTCCAGGAGTGGACGACCGCGACGACCACGATGGTCCAGGTGGTGTCGCCGAGCCAGGGAATGGTGATCTCGGTTCCCAGCAGCCCGCCCAGGATGCCGTTCAGGGCGCCGTCGGGCTTGAGCAGGGCCTGGAAGATGTAGCCGACCGCCAGCGCGGACATGATGACCGGGACGAAGAAGGCGACGCGGACGGCGCGGTTGACGCGGGTGTCCTTTTCGAGCAGGAGCGCGAGCCCGAGGCCGAAGGCGTTCTGGAGGATCGCCACGAGCACGGCGTACACGAGGGTGACCTTGAGCGAGTTGAGCAGGGTGCCGTTGGAGAACAGCGACGTGAAGTTGTCGACCCCGGCGAAGTTGATGGCGCTCTTGAAGCTCGACCAGTCGGTGAACGCGTACACGAAGTTGAAGACGGTGGGGACGAAGAAGAACACGACCAGGACCACGAGTGCCGGGATGAGGAACCACAGCGGATGGTCTTGGCGGCGGGGTCCTGCCTTGCCCTTGGCGAGCATGGTGGTCACGTGGCTTGGCCTTCCTGGTAGCGACGTTGCTGAGGTGAGGGGCGCCGGGGTCTTGACCCTTGCCCGGCGCCCCTCTGCTTCTTACAAACCGTGGGGAGGGTTAGAAGCCTTCGGCGCCTTGGGCCTTGGCGAGTTCCGCGAACTGGGCCTGCGTGGCCTCGGCGACCTCCGCGGGCGTCTTGGTGCCCTGGATCATGTCGGCGAGGTAGATGTACAGGTCCGGGTTGGCGATGGCGAGGGCCTGCATGGAGCCGACCGAGGTGCCGACCGAGTCGCTGACCGAGAGCAGGGCCTCCGGCACCGAGGCCGGGGTCTCCACGTCGGTCTGGAGCGAGATGGTGTTCTGGGCGGTCACGAAGTCCTCGTAGCCGTCGCCCATCCAGTACGACAGGAGCTGGCGCGAGGCCGCCTCCTGCTTCTCGTCACCGGTCTTGAAGGCCACCAGGGCGTTCGACTGGTCGGGGATGAACGTGCCGGTGTTGCCGGACGGGGAGATAGGGAAGAAGCCGATCTTCTGGTTCAGTTCCTCGGTGTCGGCGAGGGACTGGAGCTGGCCGAAGAAGGAGTTGACCTGCATGACCATGGCGGCGTCGCCAGCGAGGAGCGCGGCGCCCTGGTCTTCGAAGGTCGCGGTCTTGATGTCCTCGTTGAACAGGCCCTCGTCGATCAGGCCCTTGTAGGTGTCGATGGCGCCCTGGATGGTCGGGTCGGTGAACGACTCCTCATTGGCGTTCACGCGGTCCCAGAGGCCGTCGGCTGCGGCGTCCGCGAGCTGGACCTGGACCCACCACTGGGTGCCCCAGCGGTCGGCGGCCATCTCGTGGAACGGGGTCACGCCGGCGCCCTTGAGGTCGCGGGCGGTCTGCAGGAAGGAGTCCCAGTCGGTGGGGGTCTCGGTGATCCCGTTGGCCGCGAACACCTCCTTGTTGTAGTAGACGCCCTCGACCGCGGGGGTCGTGATGAGGGTGGCGTAGCGGGTGTCGTCCAGGATGCCCGTGATGTCGCGCAGCTCGGGCTTGTAGGAGTCGAGCCAAGGGGCGTCGTCGAGCGGCTGGAGGTTCTGGGTGGCGTTGAGGGCCGTCAGCTGGGAGGCCGTGGGCTGCCAGAACGCGAGGTCGGGCTTGTCACCGGTGGCGACCTTGGTCTGGACGCCCTGCTCGTACGGGTCGGGGATGGTGACGACCTCGACCTCGGCGCCGGTGAGCTCCTCGAAGCCCGCGATCACGCTGTCGGGCACGGTGTTCGAGTTCTGGGCGGCCCAGATGGTGAGCGTGGTGCCGGAGAGGTCGGCGTCCTGCTCGGGCCAGCTGACCGGGCCGTCGGACCCGGTGTCGGCACCGGGGTCGGAGCAGCCGGTGAGTGCGATCGCGCCTGCGGCGGCGATCGCCAGCGCGTTGCGGAACCTGTTCTTCATTGAACTTTCTCCTTGTTTGAGGGACTTAGGAATCGGTAGTGATGCGCAGGGTTCGGGCGGCGGTTTCGGAGCCGTCTCCCTGCACGGTCAAGGTGCCGGTCGCGGCGTTCCAGGCGGTCTTCCATTCGGGAAGGTCGGCGGGGAAGACGGTCGAGACGGTGATGTCGCGTCCGGCGAGGTGCGGGAAGCGCAGTTCGGTGGATGCGGGTCCGCCTCGGCGCCAGACGGAGACGAGGTCTTCGTCTTCGCCGGTGAGGCCCAGGGCGATCCAGGGTTGGGTCCAGTCGGGGAGTCCGGCGGGCCAGTGGGCGTGTGCGGTGGCGATGAAGCCGCGCAGGGTTTTCGCGGTTTCGACGGCGGCGGCGACGGTGGTGCGCTGGGCTTCGGTCATCTCGTTGAGGTGGCCGGAGACGTAGTAGCGGCCGAGGAGGCCGGTTACGAGGCAGAACGCGACTTCCTCGTCGTTCATCTCGGGTTGCGGGTAGGCCCAGCTGGCGGCCTGCTCGGGCAGGAGCGAGATCGGCGCGGCGGCGGCGATCGGCGGGTATTTGGTGAATTCCTGCTGGTCAGAGGTGGACTGCATGGCGAGGCGGGAGAGGACGGCGAAGTCCATGCGCATCGCGCCGGAGGAGCAGTTCTCGATGACCAGGTCGGGGTGGCGGTCGAGGACGCCGTCGAGCCAGACGAGGTGGGCGCGGTTGTGGCCGAGGAGGCCGTCGCCGACGCTGTCGGCGTTGAGGTCGGTGCCGGGGCCGGGGTTGATGTTGTAGTCGAACTTGAAGAAGCCGATGCCGAAGTCGTTCACGAGGCGGTCGACCACGCCGTCCAAGTGGGCGACGGCGGCGGGGTGGCGGAGGTCGAGGTGGTAGCGGTGGTGCTCGGTGATGCGCTGGCCGTGGCGTTGGAGGAAGGCCTCTGGGGGGAGTTTGTGGGCCATGGGGCTGCGGACGCCGATGACCTCGGGTTCGAGCCAGAGGCCGGGCACGAGGCCGGCGTCGCGGATGGCGTCGATGACCTCGCCGAGGCCGCCGGGGAAGCGGGTGGTGGAGGGCTGCCACTCCCCCACGCTGGGCCACCAGTCGCCGCCGTCGTCGTACCAGCCGGCGTCGATGCAGAAGATCTCGGCGCCGACTTCCGCGGCGGCCTTGATGAGCGGGAGGAGTTTCTCGGTGGTGGGGTCGCCGAGGAGGGTGTTCATGTAGTCGTTGAAGACCACGGGCATGGCGGCGTTGTCGGGGTGGGGGCGGCGGGCGGCGCGGCGGAAGTCGGTGAGGGCCGCGACGGCTTCGGTGAAGTCGGCGCCGAGGGCGACGGTGGCCGGGACGGTGGTGAAGGCTTCGCCGGGGCGCACGACGCGGGTCCAGGCGGAGTCGACGTCGGTGGGGCCCGAGAGGGTGACATAGCCGCCTTGGAGGTCTTCGCCGAGTTCCCAGCGCCAGGCGCCGTTGTGCTCGATCTGCCAGGCGAAGGCGAGGCCGGTGGACGCCGACTCCAACCCTGCGACCGGGAGGTGGCGGCCGGTGGACCAGGTGCCGTCCGAGGTGACGGCATAGTAGCCGCGGGAGTCGTGGGTGCTGTGGGCGAATTGGGTGGAGAGGCGCGGGAAGTCGTTGCCGCGCATGGGGGTGCGGGTGAAGCGGCCTTCGCCGAACCAGTCGCTCACGCCTTGGACGCGGTGCCAGTCGACGAGGTTGTCGTCGTCGAAGGTGCCGGGCCGGGTGAAGCCTGAGGACCAGGAGGCGGCGGAGCGGAGCACGAGGGTGCTCTCTTCGGTCGCGCGGATCGCGACGCGGGAGCGGACGGCGCTCTCGGCGGCGTCGAAGAGTTCGAGGGTGAGGGTGGTTTCGACGCCGGGCGCGGTCTGGCGGATGACCAGCTTGCGGACGACGCCGTCGCGCTCCTCGGTGTGGGAGGCGTAGCGGAGGGCCAGGCCGAGCTGGGTGTGGGAAATCCGATCGGCGGCGGGGGTGTTCCCGGTCTGGGCGGTCGTGATCTCGACGAGGGGCACGGCGTGCACCGGGACGGCGGTCCCGTCGCGCGTGACGCCGGCGATCTGCACCGGCGAGTCCGGTCCGTACTCGAACCTGAAGCCGAGACGTCCACTGCCCCAAGAGAACTGATCGGTCACGATACCCCTTTGTCCGCATCTCTGGATCGGGGCCGGGAGTCGGCCGCCGATGTCGTTCGCAGCTCGAACCATAACCAGATCTGAAATCGATTTCAAGTTGTGTCTTGAAATCGTTATCAAAAATCGGTACCGTCTACCTGCGATCCAAGGGTCGACAACCCTCAATCTCAATGAAGAGAGGACCCATCTGATGCTGAGGAGACTCATGAGCACTGGTGCTGCCGCGGCGGTCGCCGCGACCGCCGTGACAGGGCTGGCGGGCGAGCCCGCCGTCGCCCAAGAGCCGGAAGTGCTGGCCGTGGACTTCGCCGACCGCACCGGCGACTTCCGCGGCGGCGCGACCGGCACGCTCTACGGCTTCGGCGACGAAGGCGCGCCCACCCAGTCGCTCATCAACGGCGCCCACATCACCAACACCTCGCAGAAGGCGCCCTACGGCACCCAGCACCCTTCGGGCGACGCCATCAAGGTCGAGGACGGATTCTTCGCCAAGAACGGCGAGGACATGTACATCTACGTGCAGGACTACTACCCCGACTGGTCCTACAACGGCGGACGGCGCCCCGGCGACACCCGCACCTACAACCTCGAGGACGGCACGTACACCGAAGGCGGCAACGGCGTCTGGGACTACCTCGAAGTGGTCGAGTTCGTCGCCGAAGCCGTCGCCACCGACTCCGACCGCCCCGAGGACTACGTCTTCATCCCGTTCAACGAGCCCGACGGCGGCAACTGGTACCCCGACTGGGCCAACCAGAAGGACCAGTTCCTCGGCGACTGGCAGGCCTCCTACGAGAAGATCCAGGAGGTCTGGGAGCGCCACGACCTCGGCCACGCCCGCATCGGCGGCCCCGGCGACACCCGCTGGCAGCCCCAGCGCAGCGCCGACATCCTCGAATTCGCCAAGGCGAACGACTCGCTGCCGGACATCTTCATCTGGCACGAGCTGGGCATCAACAACCTCGGCACCTACCGCCAGAACTTCGCGGACTACCGCGAACTCGAAGCGTCCCTCGGCCTCGACCCGATCCCGGTCAACATCACCGAGTACGGGATGCTGCGCGACATGAGCGTCCCCGGGCAGCTGATCCAGTGGTTCACCATGTTCGAGGACACCAAGGTGGACGCCCAGACCGCGTACTGGAACTACGCGGGCAACCTCTCCGACAACACCGCCAGGCCCAACGGCGCGAACGCCGGCTGGTGGATGTTCAAGTGGTACGGCGACCTCGACGGCAGCGAGACCGTGCGCGTCACCCCTCCGACCCCGGGCGGCGTCGACACCCTCCAGGGCATCGGCGCCGTCGACGAGGCCAACCGCAAGGCGACCGTCCTCTGGGGCGGCACCGACAACGATGTGGCCCTTGACCTCAGCGGGCTCGACCCGGCGATCTTCGGCGACACGGTCGACGTGGAGATCCGCGAGAACGCCCACACCGGCGCCGAAGGACTCGCGGGCACCCCGCGCGTCATCGCCGCCTACGACGGTGTGGCCCTTGAGAACGGGCAGCTGCAGCTCGACGTGGCGACCTACGACCGGTACGCGGGCTACCAGCTCGTGATCACCCCCGACCAGACCCGCGACGTCGAAGCCGCCGCGGCCGCGCAGCCGTGGCAGGACTCGATCGAGGCCGAGGACATGAACCTCACCGCCGCGACCGTGTACACCCAGGACCCGCAGGCGAGCGGCGGCTGGCAGTTCCTGGCCTCCGGCGGCCAGGACGTCGGCTCGTTCAACCAGGTCGGCTCCCGCGCCGAATGGAACGTGGAGGTGCCGCACGACGGGACCTACCGGCTCCAGGTGATCGGCGGCGCTCCGGGCGTCCCGGGCAGGCACGCGCTGTTCGTCGACGACGAGTCGGCGGGCACGGTCCAGTACGCGGCCGACCTGGCGCTCAACGCCAACAGCAGGTGGAAGTACCGCGGCAGCGCCGAAGTGCTCGTGGACCTGACCGCCGGCAGCCACACGCTGTCGATCCGCTCCAGCGCCGACGGGACCACGAAGCTCCCGAACTCGGACATCACGCTCGACAAGGTCTCACTGACCTCTGTGGAGGAAGGCGAGCCCACGCAGTACCCGGCTTCGGGCTTCCGCCTTGAGGACGGCGCTTCGCTGACATGGAACGGCAACACCCGGGGCGGCGCCGCGATCAGCGGCGACGGCCGGGCGGACCTGTACGCGACGGCCATCGAGACCGGCTACTACGACCTGGCCGTGGACTGGGCCTCCACCGGGGCCTCCTCGGTCGAGGTCACGGTGAACGGCGTGCCCGTCACCGAAGTGAGCGCCTCCGGCAAGGGCAAGTGGCGTTCGACCTCGACCGTGTACCTCAACGAGGGCATCAACGAGATCGAACTGCGATCCCCGAACGGGGCAGTAGTCCAGTCGCTCACCACGATCCGCAACCGAGGCGCCGATGACGCGGCCGTCTCGGTCGAGGCCGAGGACATGACGCTCCACGGCCAGGCCTCGGTGACGAACCTCGCCGACAGCACCGGCACCAACGCCTCCGGCAGCTCCTTCGTGGGCTGGATCGGCAACGGCACGGCCAACACTGTCGAGATCGCCCGCGACGGCTTCGACGCGGCAGGCGACTACGACCTGACCGTGTACTACGCCAACGCCGAGACCTCGGGCCAGCACGACTACAACCCGCAGGTCGTGGACCGCCTGCTGCAGGTCAGCGAAGGCGGCGAGCAGGTGGGCCACGCGTACTTCCGCTACACGTACTCGTGGAACAGCTTCTCGCAGCGGACCATCCCGGTCACCCTGTCCACTGCGGACCAGTCGCTGACACTGGGCAACACCAGCGCCTGGGCGCCGGACATCGACCGGGTCGTCATCGCCCCGCGCGTGATCGGCGACGCGACGACGGCACGTCGATAATCCAATCCTGAAGGCCCTGTGCGCGATCGCGCACAGGGCCTTCTTGCGTGGATTGACAGATACCAATCTATATGTAAAGTTTAATGACAGAGACTCCGATCTCCGCATACTTCGTCTCAACTCCCCCAAAGGAGCGCGTATGCCACTGAAAACCCTGCTCGCCACCGCGAGCGCGCTGGCGATGGCCCTGACGCCGTCGCTGGACTCCCCGAACCCGACCACCGAGGACCACGAGCACGCCCACAGCGGGAACGTCTTTCCGCTGAGCGTCATCACCGATCCGACCCCCGAGGAGGAGCGGGCCGCCGCAACAGAGGATGCGAGCGCCTTCGACCACGGCGACAAGGGGCACACCTATCCGCCCGACATCGACGGCGTCGTGCCCACCTACTACGGCGGCGACTGCTACGACGGCGTCCTGGCCTACGCCACATGGTGGTCGGAGGGCGACTGGTACATCGTGTACGACAAGTGCGAAATGGAGCGACACGGTGCGGGCCAGTCGGACTGGGACCGAGTCGGCGCCCACGAGAAGGCGCACACCGACGGCTGGGGACACAATGAGGAGCCGCGGGATCGCAACGCGGCCTTCGAGCCCGGCATCGTCATCTGCCGCTGCTAGAGCGCACCAGTGCGGCGAGGGAGCTCCTGACACCGAGCCGTAGCGCAGACGGCCCCGGGCGCGATCGCGCCCGGGGCCGGCCCTTGCTCGGCGCGAGCCGCCTCGCGTCAGTCAGCCATATCTGTGATGTGAGGCACTTTCGTTAGCGGTTTCGGTTCGGCATTCGTGTGGTCGTCACGAAATCCGAACGGCACCAACCCATGTCGGTTCATCCGCTTGGGGCGGAGCCCGCTCGATTCGCACTGTCCGAAATGGACTTTGTCTTGCTCCCCACCCGAAAGCAGCCGACTGCCATGACTCAGGCCCCCTCTCCACGCCGACGCATCGTGATGCTGGTCCAAAACGGCGTCCAAGGCGACTCACGCGTCCAGAAGCAGGCGAGGTCGGCCGCCGATGCCGGCTGGGACGTGCTCCTGCTCGGCCGCGCTCCCGGCAAGAGAGAGGTCGCCTGGAAACTCGGCGAGGCCGAAGTGCGGCTCCTCCCGCTCAAGTACCGGAGCACGCGCGCCCACGAAGTGCGCACGCCGAGGCTGTTCGCCCCGCTCGCCTACCGGTTCCCGGCAATGGGCCGCCAGCGGGCGCAGCAGGTACGCGTCTGGCGCACCCAGATCGGCGAGATCATGGCCCGCGAGGCGGTGGCGGGCCGCTCGCGCCCGGCCGCGACCATGCGGCGCCTCGGACTGCTGCCGCGCCGCGTCGCCGTCAAGATCGCCGGAACCTGGATCGGCCTGCGAGCCGGAAGCACCAAGCGCGTCGCGAACCGCAGGACGGAGATGACGTCCCCGCTGGACCGGCTCACCACCGCCTTCTGGCTCAAGACGATGGGCGACCGCGCCTGGCGCAGGCTCGACCCCGCCCTGTGGGACCTCGAGATCGCCTTCCGAGGCGCCATCGACGCGTTCGAACCGGACCTCATCCACGCCAACGACTTCCAGATGCTCGGCGTCGGCGCCCGCGCGAAACTGCGGGCCCGTGCCAAGGGACGCGAAGTGAAGCTCGTCTGGGACGCCCACGAGTTCCTGCCGGGCATCCCCCTCTGGAATCCGCACCCGCGCTGGCACCCCGCGCAGATGGGGCACGAGAGGGAGTACGGGCGGTACGCCGACGCCGTCGTGACCGTCTCCGAGACCCTGGCCGATCTGCTGCGCGACCGTCACGGGCTGCGCGAGACGCCAGAGGTGGTCATGAACGCCCCCGACGTCGACGAGGTCCATGAGGGGGCCGAGCCGCCGAGCCTGCGAGAGCAATGCGGCATCGACGCCGGCACGCCGCTCATGGTCTACAGCGGCGGCGGCGCACTGCAGAGGGGCCTGGCCGACATGGTGCGGGCGCTGCCGCTGCTCGAAGGCGTCCACTGCGCCTTCATCGTGGGGAACCTGCGCTCGGCGTTCATGACCGAGGTGCGCGCACTCGCGGCGGAACTCGGCGTGGCCGAGCGGCTCCACGTCCTCCCGTACGTCGAGCACTGGCAGGTGGTGCCGTACCTGTCCCAGGCCGACGTCGGCATGATCCCGATCCACCACTACCTGAACCACGAGCTGGCGCTGATCACCAAGTTCTTCGAGTACTCGCACGCCCGGCTGCCGATCGTCGTCAGCGAGGTGAAGACCATGAGCGCCATGGTGCGCCGCACCGGCCAAGGCGAGGTCTGCCGGGCCGAGGACCCGCAGGATCTGGCCCGCGCGGTCATGGCCGTCCTGGACGACCCCAAGACCTACCGCAAGGCTTATGAGGACGGCGAGCTGCTCGACCAGTGGACGTGGAGGCGGCAGGCCGAACGCCTCCACGCGGTCTACCGCGACCTGCTCTCCTGAAGGGGGTTCAGGGGCGGAGCAGGCTCCGGGCGCGGCCGAGCATGGCCGGGTCGACCATCTGGCCGTCCGGGAGGGTCGCTACGCCGCCTTGCTTGAGCGCCTTGATGACCGCCCGGGCCCAGGCGCGTTCCTCGTCAGAGGGGGCGAAGACCTCCTTGATCACCGGGATCTGCTTGGGGTGCACGGCGACCCGGCCGCGCAGGCCGAGGGCGCGGCCGCGTTCGGTGTCTGTGCGGAGGCCGTCGAGGTCTTGGATCGCCGGGTAGGCCGAGAGCATCGGGGCGTCGAGCCCGGCCGAGCGGGCGGCGATGAGGAGCCGCATGCGCATGTGGTCGCGCACCGAAGCGTCAACGCTGCCGACGTCGCTCGCGAGGTCGGCCTCGCCCAGGGCGATCTCATGGACGGCGGGGTGGGCGGCGATCGACGCAGCGACTTCGAGGCCGCGCGCCGATTCGATGAGCGCGGTGAGCGGGAGGCCGTCGGCGAGGTAGGCGATGGCGTCGAGCTTGCGGGCGTCGTCCACTTTGGGGATGCGCAGGCCGCAATGCGCTCCGGTGGCGCGGATCGCGCGGATCTCGTGCGCCGCACCGGGATTCACCCGTACTTGGAGAGCGACCTGGGGTGGCGAGGCGAGCCAGGAGACGATGTTGTCGAGCGCTTCGCCTTTCGCGCGGTCGGCCACCGCGTCCTCGAGGTCGAGGATCACGAGGTCCGCGCCGGAGGCCGCGGCCTTGTCGAACCGGTCGGGCCGGTCCCCCGGCACGTAGAGGGCGCTGATGGGGTTCATACGATCCCTTTCTCCCGCAGCAGCTCCAGCTGCTCGCGGGTGACGCCGGCCTCGGCGAGGACGGCGTCGGTGTCCTGGCCGTGGCGGCGCCCGGGCCAGCGGATCGCGCCCGGGGTCTCGGAGAGCCGGAAGAGCACGTTCTGCATCTTCACCGGCCCGAGCTCCTCGTCGTCGACCGTGAGGACGGTGCCCCTGGCCTGGTACTGCGGGTCGGCGAGGACGCCGCGCACGTCGTAGACCGGGGCGATGGCCGCTTGGGCCGCTTCGAAGGCCGCGATCACCTCGGCAGTGGGCCGCGCGGCGATCCAGGCGGACACGGCCGCGTCGAGTTCGCCGGCGTGCTCCGCCCGGGTGTGCCCCGAGGCGAACCAGGGCTCGTCCACGAGATCGGCGCGGCCGACGAGGCGCACCACGCGTTCCGCAATGGACTGCGAGCTGGTGGAGACGGCCACCCAGTCGCCGTCGCCGGTGCGGTAGACGTTGCGCGGGGCGTTGTTGACCGAGCGGTTCCCGCTGCGGGGCTGGAGGATCCCGAGCTGGTCGTAGGCGGTGATCTGGCCGCCGAGGAGCATCAGGATCGGCTCGATGATCGCCAGGTCGATGACCTGGCCCGACCCGTCGCGGTCGACCCCGCGGAGGGCGACGAGCACGGCGTAGGCGGCGGCCAGCGCGGCGATGCCGTCGGCGAGACCGAAGGGCGGCAGGGTGGGCGGCCCGTCCGGTTGCCCGGTGAGCGCGGCGAAGCCGCTCATGGCCTCGGCGAGGCTGCCGAAGCCGGGTCGGGCGGAGTAGGGGCCGGTCTGGCCGAACGCGGTCACGCGGGCGATCACGAGTTCGGGGTTGGCGCGGTGGAGGGCGTCGGGGCCGAGGTTCCAGCGTTCGAGGGTGCCGGGGCGGAAGTTCTCGATGAGGACGTCGGCGTCGGCGGCGAGACGCAGGAGCAGGTCGGCGCCTTCGGCGGCGCTGAGGTCGATGGTGACAGTGCGTTTGTTGCGGCCCAGGGTCTTCCACCAGAGGTTCACGCCGTCTTTGGACGGTCCGTGTCCGCGGGCGGCGTCGGGGCGGGTGGGGTGCTCCACTTTGATCACGTCGGCGCCGAAGTCGCCGAGGAAGGTGGCGGCGATGGGGCCGGCGAAGAGGGTGGAGACGTCGAGGACTTTCAGGCCTTCCAGGGGTGCGGTCATTACTCCTCCAGGTCCCAGGCGAGGCGGAAGCCGATGCTGCTCGATCGTTCCAGGCCGAGGCCGGGGAGCAGGTATTTGAGGCTGAACGACGGTTCGCGGCGGCCGCCGTCGGTGTACCAGTCGGAGCCTTCGGCGCGGTAGTCGCTGCCGCCCTTGAGCATTGTGAAGCGGGTGATGCCGTCGGAGTGCTCGCTCTCGGTCCAGTTCCAGACGGCGGGGGTGCGGCGTTCGAAGCCGGGTTGCTCGGCGGCGAGCTGCCATTCGAACTCGTCGGGGAGGCGGGCTCCGGCCCAGGCGGCGTAGGCGCGGGCGTCCGACAGGGACACGCCGGTGACGGGGGCGTCGTCGCCTTCGGCGGTGCCGCAAAGGAACCGGTTGGGGACCGCCAGCCAGTAGACTGCCTGTTCCAGGAACGCGCGGAACTCGGCGATCGAGACTTCCTTGGGGGCGACGGCGACGGGGCCGTAGAGGTCGATGTTGAGGGTCGCGGTGCGGTCGTCGTGGAGGCGCGGCGGGAGGGGCTTCCATTCCTCGACGTAGGGCGCGCCTTGGTAGAAGCCGGTCTCGCGGCGGCGGTAGGTCACCTCGACCGATCGCGGTCCGGCTTCGACTCGGATGCCTTTCGCCCGCCGCGCTGAGCGACCGGGGACCACGCGCATGGCCGCGCGGACGGGGAACCGGGCGTCGCCCGATCCGGGGTCGTCGGCGGCGGCTTCGATGACCTCGGGCAGCCATGCGGGTTCGGGTGCGCCGGGGGCGAGTTCGAGGATGCCGGTGACGCCGCGGGCGGGCACGGTGACCTCGTTCGGGTCGGTGATCCCGGCGGTGACGTCGTATCGCCTGCCGCCCTTCGGGAGCGGTGCGCGGAGCGGGTCGCCGGTCCAGTCGTGCTCGGCGCGGTTGACCAGGGTCCACAAGGTGGCGCCGTCCTTTGTCCAGCGGGACGCGTAGACCCCGGCGGCGATCGCCTCGGCGGTCGCGCCTTCGAGCGGGGACCACTCTCCTGCGGTCAGGATCTCGTGGGCCGCGCGCTGGACGCGGAGCATGCGCCGCAGGGTGGATTCGTCGCGGCGGCTCCAGCCGACCCAGACGCCGAACACGGCGTCCCACACGAGGATGCCGGTGCCGTTCATCCACGCGGACTGGAGTTCGGCGCTGTGGTCGCGGTTCCAGCGGCGGATCGCGTGCATCATGTGGCGGCGCTCGTACCAGTGCGCGCGCATGACGCCGGGCGCTTCGGAGTCGGCGAACCACTGGGCCCAGCTGAGCAGGTGGTCCTCGACGCGCGGGTTCGGGACGCGGGACTCGCCTTCGAGCACTTGCGGCGGTTTGGTCTCGGCGAGCGCGGCGGTCAGGCGGGGGTCGCCTTCTTTGAGGGTGTCGAGGAAGACGCCGTCGACGCCGAGGTCCTCGACGAGTGCCGCCAGTTCTTCGGCGTCGGTGTTTCCGCTGCGGCGGGTGCCGGTGTCCCACGGGTTGTAGTCGATGAAGACGCGGAGACCGCGTTCGTGGAGGTCGGCGACGAGGTCCGCGAGGCCGGGGACGTCGCGGTAGTAGTCGAACTGGTTGCGGTCGTCGATGCCGATGACCGGGTAGGCGTGCCAGAGGACGAGGCCGTCGAGGCCGCCCTGGTCGGCGATCGAGGCGAGGAACGCGTCAACGGTGAAGCGCTGCTCGGCGTGGTTGAAGATCCGCTCGTCCCACAGCCACACCTGGGCGACGGCGTAGGCGCGGCTCGCCCAGCTCGTCTCGGGGCGGTCGTAGGCGGCGCCGCTGTAGGCGAGCCGGTCGCGGGCCTCGTCGCGCCAGGCGGCGAGGTCGGATCGCCAGCGCGGCCAGTCGGCGGGGTCCTCGGGGGCGGCGAAGATCTTGGCGATGTCGCCGGTCCCGGGGTCGATCGCGCCGCCGGGCGGCAGCACCGTGGGCAGGTCGACGGGCCTGGGAACGAGAGGGTCGAAGTCATTGGGCTGCAAGGAACTCGTGCACCTCCTCGCGTGTCGGGATGGACGGTCCCGCGCCTTTGCGCTGGACCGCGAGCGCGGCGGCGGCGGTCGCGAACTCGGTCGCGGCGACGAGGGAGCGTTCGTCGGCGGTGTGGTCGAGCGTGGCGGCGAAGGCGCCGACGAACACGTCGCCCGCTCCCGTGGTGTCCTGGACTTCGACCTTGAAGGCGGGGATCTTCACGGGCGTGGTCCCCCATCCGCCGACGAGGGCGCCTTCGGCGCCGAGGGTGATGACCACGTCGCAGCCGTGCACGGTGAGGACCGACATGAGCGAGCGCTCGCCGGTCCCGGCGGGTTCGCCCGCGAGTTCGGCGGCCTCATGTTCGTTGACGACGAGGATGTCGATCTTGCTGAGGAGTTCGACGGGGAAGGCGCCGCTGGGCGCCGCGTTCAGGACCACGACCGTGTCGGCGGCCCGCGCGGCGCGGGCGGCGGCGATGACCGTCGCGAGCGGCGTCTCCAGTTGGAGGACCAGGACGTCGGCGGCGGCGATCTCGGCGAGTTCGGCTTCGGTGAGGTCCACGAGCTCGGCGTTCGCGCCCGAGTTCACCACGATCGAGTTCTCGCCCTTGCGGTCGACGAAGATGAGGGCGGTGCCCGTGGGGGCGTCGACGCGGCGGTCGAGCAGGGTGATCCCGGCGTTCCGGGCCTCCTCGGCGAGGCGGTCGGCCGCCTCGTCCTGGCCGAGCGCGGTGATGAACAGCGTGTCGGCCCCGGCGCGGGCGGCGGCGATCGCCTGGTTGTTGCCCTTGCCGCCGGTGAAGGACGCGAAGCCGCGCGAGAGCACCGTCACGCCCGGCGAGGGGATGCGGTCGACCTCGTAGACCAGGTCGAGGTTCGCACTTCCGATGACGACCACGCTCATTTGGAGACCTCCAATGTCCGAATCGCGAGGGCGGTGAATCGCGCCCCTCCGAAGCCTGGCACAGAGCTCGCGAGCCGGTCGCCGAGTGGCTCGATCCATGTGGCCGGGAGTTCGCGCGCGCCGGTGAGGGCGCCGGTGATCGCGCCTGCGGTCGCGCCCACCGAGTCGGTGTCCCAGCCGCCCGAGACGGCGAGGGTGATGGTGCGTTCGAAGTCGCCGGCGCCTCGGGCGAGGGCGAACGCGAGGAGGGCGGCGTTGGGGAGGACGTGGACCCAGTGGAGGTGGCCGTACTCCTCGTGGAGGAGGTCGACGGCGGCCTCGTCGTCGAGGTCCTCGCGGGCGATGGTGAGGCCGCGCCGGACGGCGGCGGCGTAGCGGCTCGCCGAGGGCACGACCGCGAGTGCGGCGGACAGGACGGTGTGGATCGGTGCGCCGGTGACGGCGGCCGCGTTCGCGGCGGCGGCGAACATCGCGCCGTAGATCCCGTTGCGGCCGTGGCTGAGTCGGGCGTCTTGGTAGGCGAGGCGGGCGGCCGCCAGGGGGTCGCCGGGGCGGGCCCAGCCGTAGAGGTCGGTGCGGATCTGGGCGCCGATCCAGTCGCGGAACGGGTTGCCGACGCGGCCCGCGATCTCGGGTTCGTGCCCGGCGAGGAGGTTGCGGTAGGTGATGCGTTCGGCGGTGAAGACGCGGCCGGCTGGCAGCAGGTCGAGCCAGGCCTGGGCGACGTCGTGGGTCTCGAAGCCACTGCGCGAGCGTTCCAGCAGGTGGAGCGCGATGAGCGGGAAGTTGAGGTCGTCGTCCTCGGGCATGCCGTCGATGTTCTCGGCCAGGCTCGTGGGGCGGCTGCGGCGGTTCCACGGGTAGCGCGCGGCGGTCGCGGGGTCGAGGCCGACTTCGGTGAAGTAGCCGCTCAGGGGCCAGTTGCCGGTGGCGCGGGCGATGGCGCGGATGCCTTCGAGCGGGAGCTTCTCGACGGGTTTGCCGAGGAGGCACCCGGCGGCGCGGCCGAGCCAGGCGCCGTGCACGCGGTTCGCGTGGTCGGCCCGCTCGTTCGCGGGCAGCACGGGAGCCGCGCCGCGGGCGAGGATGGCGTCGAGGTCTTCGGGTTCGTCGGTGAGCAGCTGCTCGGGGTCGGCGAGCTTGTCGAGTTCGGTCTGGAGTTCGCGGGCGAGTTCGCGCAGGTGCGCGGGCGCGGGTTCGGGTGAGGCCCCGCTCGCGGGCGGCTCGGGGTCGCCGCCTGCGGCGGTCCAGCGTTCGCGCACGTCGGCGGCGTCGCGGCCGTCGAGGTCGGCGGCGACGAGCGCGTGGGGCAGGAGGTCTTCGGGCTGCGTCCAGCTGAGGCGGATCATGCCGGCGCCTCGGTGAACTCGTTGCGGGCCTTGGCGACCCGGGCGGCGCGTTCGGCGTCGGCGGCCCACACGTCGCGGGCGACGCCGGCGATGACGGGACCGGTGAGGGTGACGTCGATGCGGCTGCCTTCGCTGACGCCGGTGATCCATTCGGCGGGGACCGCGTCGACGCCGCCGAGGGCGCCTGCGATCGACCCGGCCATGACGGCGATCGAGTCGGAGTCGCGGCCGTAGTTGACCGCGCCGAGGACCGCTTCGCGGTAGTCGCCGCCGGTGGCGATGAGCATCCCGAGGGCGATGGGGAGTTCTTCGATCGCCTTGGTGCGGCTGGGGATCCGGGCGTCCATCGCGGGCGCGCGGTAGTCGGGGCCGACGGTGTCGAAGGGTTCGACGGCGCGGCGCAGGTCGGCGAGGCCGCCCCGCCAGTCGCCGATGGAGGCGGCGGCTTCGGTGACAGCGGCGATGGCGTTCCTGGTGCCGTCCTTGGCGAGACGGAGCGCGGCGTCCACAACGGAGTCGACGTCGGCGCCCGGCCGCATCGCCTCGGCGACGGCGGCGGCGTAGACCCCGGCGGCCTCGCGTCCGTAACTGGACTGGTGGGCCCCGGCGACGTCGATCGCCTCGGCGTAGGCCGCTTCGGGGTTCCCGGCGTTGACGATGCCGATCGGCGCGACGTACATGGTCGCGCCGCAGTTCACGATGTTCCCGACCCCGGCCTCACGTGGGTCGATGTGGCCGTAGTGCAGTCTTGCAACCAACCACTTCTCCGCCAGGAACACTCGGTGCAGCAGCAGCGCCTCGGACTCCAGTTCGGGGACCCACCGCTTGTCGCCGATGAGGAGCGGCACCAGATGCTGGGCGATCGCGTGGGCGTCGAGGTGGTCACGCACGTGGGCGTAGACGTCCACAAGGGCCGCGGTCATCAACGTGTCGTCGGTGATGTGCCCGTCCCCCTTGTGGTACGGGGCGATCGGGCGGGCGTTGCGCCAGTCCTCGAGGAACGGCGGCACGATCCCCTCGATGAAGCCGCCGTAGCGCTGCTGGATGGCCTCGGGCGTGTTCCCTTCGGCCGCACCGCCGAGCGCGTCGCCCACCGCCGCTCCCGCGAGGGCTCCGGTCGCCTTCGCGACCAGCGTGTCCTGCATCGGCAGGGTCATCGTGTCTCCTTCTCGTTCTCGGCGAAGCTTGCGAGCTGTAGATTTGCAAGGATTCGGTGCCCGCCGGGGCGAGGGGCGTCGGTCCCCGGCGGGCGTGAAGCGAGGGTGTCAGCCCAGTTCGGACCAGCCGTCGGTGAGCTGCGTCGCGAGCTCGTCGGCGGTGATCTCGTCCGCCAGGTACTGCTGGAGGGCGGGCGTGGCGAACTGGTCCTTCCACTGGGGATAGTTCACCGCGGACTGGAACGGCGCGGCCGCGAGTCCTTCACCGGAAGCGAGGATGGCCTCCCAGCCGTTCTCGCCTGCGGTCTGCTCGGCGACGAGGGTGCGGGCGTCACCGGAGGCCGGGATCAGCCAGTCGCCCTGGGCGAGCGAGGCCTGGTGCTCGGCCTGCATGAAGAAGTCGATGAACGCGGCCGCGCCCTCGACGTTGTCGCTCTCGGCGGCCACGGACATCGTCTGCGGGTTCGCGGCCTGGGCCGTGCCCGCGGTGCCCGCGAGCGGCGGCAGGACCGCCCAGTTGAAGCCCTCAGGGGCGGACTCGGTGATCTGCTGGGCCACGTAGTTGCCCGCCACGTACATCGCGTACTTGCCGTCGAAGAAGCCCGGCAGCACATCCGAACCGCTCTGCGTGAGCGAGACCGGGTCGAGCGACCGGTCGCCGTAGGCCATCGCGTGGATCCGCTCGGGCACGGCGAGTTCATTGGCGCCCACCTCGATCGAGGCCGAGTCGCCGCCACCGGAGAAGAACGTGCCGTCGAAGCCGAGGGACAGGCTCATGACTGCCGCGGTCGGCTGCTGCATGCCCCAGCCGACCCCGTACGTGCCGTCCGCCGTGAGCTCCTTGGCGAGCGCCTGGAAGTCGTCCCAGGTCAGCTGCTCCCCCGCCGGGACCTCGACGCCGGCGTCGGCGAACGCGTCCGCGTTCACGAACACCACATAGGACTGGAGCAGGGTGGGCGCGGCGACGACCGCGCCGTCCGCGGCGGTCACGGACTTCCAGACGTCTTCGGAGACCGCGCCCTTCACGTCATCGCTCAGGTGCGGGCTCAGATCGGCCAGGTAGCCCTGGTTCGCGAAGCCCATGATGTCGGCCGACTCGTCATGGATCACGTCGGGCGCGGTGCCGCCCTGGAACTGGGTCACCAGCTGGTCGTGCACGTTGTCCCAGCTGCCCTGCACGAGTTCGACCTGCGTGTCGGGGTTCGCGTCGTTCCAGGCCTGCACGATCTCCTCGGTCGCGGCGATCGTGGTGTCCTGGAACGCCAGCGACTGGAACGTGAGGGTCGACGCCGCATCGTCGTCACCGCCCACGCCGAAGGCGGAGCAGCCGGTGAGCGCGAGGGGCAGGGCCATGGCGATCGCGACGGCGCTGTTGCGAGTTCGCATTGCATTCTCTCTTTCGGTAGGCATCCGGCGGATGAAGGGGATCAGCCCTTCACCGCGCCGCTGAGGAGTCCGGCCGTGAGCCGTTTCTGTATGAGCAGGAAGAACACGAGGCTCGGAATGCACGACAGGAGCGCGGCCGCGGCGAGCTGGCCGAGCTCGACCTGCCCTTCGGCGCCGAGGAAGCGCGCGAGCGCGAGCGGCAGGGTCTGCATGTCCGGGTCCTGGATGAGCACGAGCGCGAAGAAGAACTCGTTCCAGGAGTTGATGAACGTGAACAGGCTGGTCGCGACCAGGCCCGGCGCGAGGAGCGGCAGGACGATCCGCGTCAGGGTGCGCAGGCGCCCGGCTCCGTCGACCGCGCTGGCCTCCTCGAGTTCGACGGGAATGGCGGCCACGTAGCCCTGGAGCATCCACAGCGCGAAGGGCAGTGCCCACACGGCGTAGACGAGCACGAGGCCGAGGAGGGTGTTGACCAGGCCGATGTCCTTGAGCAGCAGGAACAGCGGGATGATGATGAGGATGAACGGGAAGACCTGGCTGAGGAGGATCCAGCCGGTCGCGAAGGCCCGCAACCTCGTTCGGAAGCGGACCAGCGCATAGGCGGCGGGCAGCGAGACCGCGGTGACTACGGCGGTGGTCGTGACGGCGACCAGGAGGCTGTTGCCCGCAGCCGTGTAGAGGTCGGCCTTGTCGATCGCCGAGGTGAAGTTGTCGAAGTTCAACTGCTGCGGCAGCAGCCCGGCGTCGGGCGATTGCAGCTCCTGCGGGGTCTTGAACGCGGTGGTCAAGAGGAACACCAGTGGGAACCCGAGGAAGCACATGTAGGCGAGGAGTGCGAGGTACTGGAGCGGGCGGGCCATCGGGTTGCGCCCCAAGGTCTTGGCGAGTGTCGTCATTGGAGGCGCCTCCGCATCTGGCCGCGCAGGTAGAGGAACAGGAACGCGCCGATCACGATCACCATGACGTTGCCCATGGCCGCCGCGTACCCGAAGTTGCCGTACCGGAAGGCCTCGTTGTACGCGAAGAGGCTCGGCAGCATCGTGGTGCCGCCCGGGCCGCCGGCGGTGAGCACGAAGACCAGCGCGAAGGAGTTGAAGTTCCAGATCAGGTCGAGAGTCGTGATGGCGATGACGATGGGCCGCAACGAAGGGAGCGTGACGTGCCAGAAGCGGCGCCAGGTGCTCGCGCCGTCGATGGCGGCGGCCTCGCCCAGTTCCGCAGGCACGGACTGGAGTCCGGCTAGGAGCGTGATCGTGGTCTGGGGCATCCCTGCCCAGACGCCGACGAGGATGACCACCGGGAGCGCGGTCGAGGCCTCGCCGAGCCAGTTGACGCCGTTGGGAAGGCCGATGGCGTCGAGGGAGCGGTTGACCGGGCCGTAGTTGCGGTTCAGCATGAGCTGCCACATGATCGCGATGATCACCGGCGGCATCGCCCAAGGGATGAGCGCGAGCGTGCGGGCGAGCCAGCGCAGCCGCAGGTCCAGATTGAGCAGCAGCGCGAGGCCGAGCGAGGCGAGGAACTGGAGGATCGTGACGCTGAAGGCCCAGACGAGGCCGATCGTGAACGAGTCCCAGAACAGGCCGTTGCCCGCCAGCTCGACGTAGTTGTCGACGCCGTTGAAGTTCGTTTCGACACCCAGTCCGGCTTCCGCGTCCGTGAAGCCGAGCAGGACGCCGTACACGAGCGGGTAGACGCTGAAGAGCATGACCGGCAGCAGTGCGGGCAGGACGAGCAGCCAGGCGTCGCGGCCGTCCTTGGAGCGCTTGCGGCGCTGCGGAACCGGGAGTTCGAGGGGCGGGGCGGCTGCGGTCACTGGGCGGTCTCCTGCAGGGTCGATTCGCGAACCGACAGGCTCGGGGGGATGACGAGTCTGCGGACCGGCGCGGCGGGGTCGGCGATCCGGCGGACGAGCAGTTTCGCGGCGGCCGCGGCGCGTTTGGCGGACCCGAGGTCGACACTGGTGAGCGACGGGGTGGCGAGTTCGGCGGTGTCGGTGTCGTCCATGCCGACGACCGCGACGTCCTCGGGCACGCGGGCGCCGGTCGCGGCGAGTTCCTTCAGGGCGGCGACCGCGAGCAGGTCGTTGGCGGCCACGATCGCGTCGGGCCGGGAGCCTCCGAGGAGGCCCGCGACGGCTTTGCGGCCCGCGCGGTAGGTGAATCCCGTGGCGGTGACCTGGAGTTCGGGTGCGTTCGGCAGGTCGAAGCGTTCGAGGGCGGCGAGGTATCCGGCGAGGCGGGCCGAACCGGGGACGGTGTCGACCGGGCCGTTGACGAGCGCGATGAGCTTGCGGCCCTGGGCGACCAAGTGCTCCATGGCGAGCCCGACGCCGGTGGCCGAGTCGGCGCGCACGTTGTCGAGAGCGACGTCCTCGGGCAGCGAGCCGATGACGACAATGGGCAGTCGGCTCGACCGCATGGCGTCGATGAGGTCGGCAGTGATCCTGAGAGGACTCAAGATCAGTCCGTCGGCGTACCCGCGGTTGAGGCTGCTGAGGAGGTCGATCTGGTCCTGCGGGTCGCTTCCGGTGGAGGACACCACGAGTCGGTAGTCGGCTTTGGCGACGACGCCGGTGACGGCCCGCATCATCTGCACGTACACGGGGTTGCCGACGTCGGCGACGGCGAGCGCGATCTGGTCGGTCCGTCCGGTGCGGAGGGTGCGCGCGCTGGCGTCGGGGACGTAGCCGAGTGCTTCGGCGGCCTCGCGGACCTTCTGCGTCAGCTCTTGAGAAGCGGAGCCCCCGTTGAGGACTCGTGACACGGAGGCGACGGAGACCCCGGCGCGCGCGGCCACGAGTGCAAGGCTCGATCGCTTCGGCGCAGGCATGGGCGGCCCTCTGTCTCGTCGTTGAGAACGTTCTTAAGAACGATTTCACGAACACTAGCAGAGCTCGCCTTCATTGTCACTAGTCAATTTCCGGTCTGTGAACTCCCAGCTCTCAGTCGCTGAAAGGCATCACCCGTGCGATTTGGACGGTGTTGTCGCCGCCGGCGGCCGGGTAGGCGACGCTGCCGTCGTCGTAGGCCTTGAACGCTTGATAACTGTGGTCGGGCACGTCGATTCGGAACGTGTCGCCCACGGCCTCACCGCTTGCGGAGTCGCGCACGCTCGCCTCGATGGAGTCGCCGGACTCCCAGGCGAGCAGCATGTGGTCGGCGCCGTAGGAGACCAGGTGCGGATGCTCGGCGTCCACGTCGGGCTCGATCGTCGAATCCGAAGGCCCGTCGGTGAAGTGCTCCAGGCGAGCCTGCCCGCCCTGGCTCCATGCGGTCCAGTACCCGCTGCCCGAAGCCACGAGGTCGCCGCCGAAGAGAGTCCCGTCGCACGTCCCTGCGGCGACGGTCTCGTAGGCGGGCACGGCGATGCGGCACTGGTTGTCGGTCGCGCAGACCATCCCGAACTCGTCCCGCTCGGCGTTCCAGGCGATCCGCGTAGTCCAACTGTGGCTGCAGCCCACTTCGAAGCTGTCGGCGTGGTCGACCAGGTTGCCGTCGGCGTCCACGACCTGCATGCGGTCGCCTTGGTGCACATCGACACAGCCGCCGTTGGCGACGGTGACGGCGACGCCGAAGTACGCCGCGTAGTGCTCGCCGTCGGTCGCGAGTCGGCCGTGGTGCTGGTACCACCAGACGAACCGCGCGCCGTCGTCGTAGCCGCCGAGTCCGTCGTCCAGGTTGGTCACTTCCCGTTCCCAGACCTGGTTGCCCTCGTTGTCGAAGCGGACCATGTGCATCGTGTTGCAGGGGCTCGACTCCCCGCCGCAGAGCCGCCCGTCCCCGCAGTTCCCTTCGCGGGTCACGAGGACCACTACGCCGTCGGCGTCGGCCTGCACGTCCTGGAGGTCGATGCCCTCGAAGGCGATCGCCTCCCCTTCGAGCCGGTCGTCGCAGTCGAGCCTGCCGAGGTGGATCTGGTCGTCGGTGCCGACCCAGGCGAGCCAGGAGCCGCCTGGTCTCGCCGCGATCGCCATGGGCAGGCGATCGGTGTCGCCTTCCTGCCCGTAGCCGATCACGCCGCCACCGATGTCGACCTGGGTGACCGTGACTTCCGGTGTGTCGCTGGGGACTCGCTCGCATTCGCCGACCGCCTCGGGCGAAGGGGATTCGCTGGGGCCGGCGAGCGCGACCGCGTCGGGAGGCGCGGAGGTCGTTTCGGTGGATTCGGACGCGGTTTCCGAGGGCTCTTGCGCCCCATCGGAACTCGCGGGATCGGTGGGCGTGAGCGCCAATGAGGCGGCCACGGTCGTGCCCGCGAAGAGCGCCGCCGCAGCGGCGACCACTATGGAGATGCGTTTCCAGGTTGCCAAGCGGGGCTTCTGATCATCAGAAGCAGGGGTTTTTGAAGGTCTCATGCCGGTTTCGTCCTTCAGTATGCACACCGGCGGCCGGGGTCGGCCGCCGACAGGATTGGGTCGAGCAAACCGACACTACCCACAACGCGAGGAACGTCCGCAGGGGACCGTACCTCGGACCCGAAACCGGAAACATTGACTTCAGTCGATGCATTGGCCTGATGCGTCGCGGGCCGAACTCTGGCGAATACGGCGGGCCGTCATGACTCGGGCGGTGGCGGCGGTTGGGCGATCCTGTCCGGCCCCGACGCCGACGGCGCCGCGGGCCTGGGCGGCGACATGAACCGCCGGTACGGCGGGATGGTCCACGAGATGGGCCACGCCCTCGGGCTCCCGACTCTCCTACCCGGACTGCCACTTCAACGACCAGCAGAAGAACGGCATCCGCAACGGCCCGTATGGCAGCCTCCTGTCGTAGGCGAAGCTGTGCGAAAGCGCCGCGTGGACTCTCGGTCCACGCGGCGCTTCGGCGTGCGTCATCCCTTGTTCGCCGACTGAACAAGTTCAGCGGTGCGGCTCGAGGCCAGGAGCCGTTGACATCGATGAATTCCTATGGATATTCTGTGGACGGCTTAACCGATTCAGCTTCTGAAACCCCAGGTCAGAGCCGAATGCTGCAATCAACCCCTCCTTCGAGGGCCCTTCGTTCCAAAGGAGACGCAAGTGCCTTTCTCCTCCTTCCGCGCGCCGAGGCGCGCGGTGATCACCATGGGCGCCGCCGCCGTCGCGGCCGCGAGCGTGCCGCTTTCCGCCAGTGCCGCACCGACTCGGTCGAGGGTCACGATCGTCGACGACTGCGCGACCGCCGAGACCCGTGCGCTGTTCCACTACATGCTCGGGCTGCAGGGCAAGGGCGTCATGTTCGGCCACGAGCACACCCTCAGCGACGGGTTCACCTTCGACACGTACACCGAGACGACCTCTGACGTCGAGGCCACGACCGGCGACTACCCGGCCGTGTTCGGCTGGGACACCTTGATCCTCAACGGGTTCCAGAAGCCCGGCGTGTACGGCGGCACCGTCGAGCAGAACATCGAGGCGATGAGCTGGGCGTTTGAGAAGTCGGATGCGCTCGGCGGCATCAACGTCCTCAGCGCCCACATGTTCAACTTCGTCACCGGCGGGGACTTCTGGGACACGGCGGGCCGCGTGGTCAGCCAGATTCTGCCCGGCGGCGCGAAGCACGCGGACTACAACGAGTTCCTCGACCGGATCGCCGCGGCCGTGAAGGGCGCCAAGCGAAGCGACGGGACTTTGATCCCAGTGGTCTTCCGGCCCTTCCACGAGAACACCGGCGGCTGGTTCTGGTGGGGCGCGGGGCACTGCACCTCGGCGGAGTTCATCGAGATCTTCCGATACACCGTGGAGTACCTGCGCAACACCAAGAAAGTGCACAACCTGCTGTACTCCTACTCGCCGAACTCGAGCTTCGGCGGCGACCCGACCAACTACATGAAGACCTACCCGGGCGACGAGTTCGTGGACGTCCTCGGCTACGACGCCTACGACAACTCGGCGGGCTCGGCGGAGTGGTTGTCCGGCACCATGAAGGACCTCGCGATGGTCGTGGACCTCGCCGCCGAGCGCGGCAAGGTCCCGGCGTTCACCGAGTTCGGGGAGTCCGGCGAAGAGGGCCGCGACCTCACCTGGTTCACCGACCTGCTCGGCGCGATCAAGGCGGACCCGAAGGCGAGCAAGGTGACCCACATGCTCACCTGGGCCAATTTCGGCGGGACGAACCGCGCGTACGTGCCCTTCCCCGGGCACGCCATGGAGCCGGACTTCCTGGACTTCCACGCCGATCCCTACTCGTACTTCGCCTCCGACCTCGAAGGCGTGTTCGACGCCCCCACGGTCGCCGTGCCGAGCGCCCCCTACCTGCACCTGGTGTCCCCCACCGACCGCCAGCGCATCACCACCACCTCGACCACCGTCAGACTGCGGCTGACCTCGGCGACCACGCGGAAGGCCACGTACTCGATCGACGGCGGGGCGCCGGTGACCCTCACGCGGGACGCGCAGGGGTTCTATTCCGGCGCTTGGAACATCGATCCGTCCTGGTTGGACAACCGCTCGGTGACGGTGACCGTGAGCGCCAAGGTGGGCACCCGGACGCTGACGGATTCGGCGCTGGTGATGCTGGGCGAGGTCGAGCCGCTCCCGGCGGGCTGGATCGACGACTTCGAGGGTTACGCCGGGGACGACCTGACGCTGAGCGAGGCGTACAGCCACGTCAACGCCAACACGACGGCCCTCTCTGCCGATCACAAGGCTTCGGGCGCTTACGGTCTGGCGTACTCGTACGACTTCGCGAACGCCGGGTACACGGGCATCGGGAAGTCGGTGGGCGCGGACTGGACGGCGTTCAGCGCGTTGAAGCTGTGGCTGCAGGGCGACGGTTCCACGAACGGCGCGACGATCCAAGTGGTGGCGAAGGGCGCGTACTTCGAGTACAACGTAGGGCTCTCGAACACCGAGGGCCTGGAGGTGAACGCGCCGTTCACCGAGTTCAAGCCGGCGCCTTGGGACACCGGCCATGCGGACGAGCTGCTGGACGCCGCGCACCTGGCGGAGGTGTCGGCGTTCAACCTGTACCTCGGGTACGGCGGGTCGACGGCCACGGGCACGGTGTACGTGGACGACATCCGCGCGGAGTGAGCGCGGCCCCTGGGGCCGGAGGCGCGGCCTCCGGCCATGGGGCGCAAGCGGTCAGGTCAGGCCGGGTGCGTCCATGACCTGGGTCTGCTCCATGGCCTTGAGGTATTTCGGCTCGGCCATGCGCCGCATGGCCTCTTCGGGAGTCGGGGCCTCCACGCGTTCTTGGAGCCACCAGAGGTTGCCGAGCGGGTCGCGGAGTCGCGCGACGCGGTCGCCCCAGGCCTGGACGTCGGTCAGCGGGGTGACGACCGTGGCGCCGGCCTTGACGGCGCGTTCGAGGACGGCCTCGGCGTCTTCGATGTAGAGCCGCAGCAGAGCCGGCGTGTCCACTTTGAACGGCGTGTCGAAGAGCATCACGATCGAGGTGCCGATGCGGACTTCGGCGTGGCCGATCTTGCCCGGGACGGGGCCTTCGACGCGGCCGAGTTCTTCGCCGTCGAAGGCCTCCTTGATGAAGTCGATGACGCGGGCGGTGTCGCTCGTGACGATCCACGGCGTGACCGTGCCGTAGCCCTCGGGGATCGGGTCGGGCTTGAAGGACATGGCGACTCGCTTTCGTTCTGAGGACCGATGCGAGTCCAGCATATCAGAACGGAATGGTTTGTTCCAGTGTTGGCGATACTGGCGCGAGGGCGATCGCGTTCGTCTTCACGATCTCCAAGGCGCGGACGACCGCGCCGATGCTGACCACGCCGCCGCCGAGAGGCGAGGCGACCAGGGTCGGCGCGGGCGGGTGGGTCAGTTCGTCGAGGCGGGCGGCGGTTCGCGGCAGCAGCAGGCCGAGGGATTCGGCGACGGCGCCGGAGAGGACGATCCGCTCGACGTCGAGCAGGCCGCCGAGGACCGCGCAGATGCGGGCGAGGCGTTCGGCCATGCGGTCGAGGAGCGCCAGCGCGGCGGGGTCGCCCGAATCTGCGGCGTGGAAGACGACCTCAGCGCCCAGCTTCGCCTTGGGGGTCTTCATGATCGGACTAGACGCGTCCACTGTGCCCGATGCTCGGAGTTCGAGGGCCCATTCGCGCAGCAGGGCCGCGATGCCGTGGGTCGAGCCGACGCCTTCGACGAGGGACAGGAGCCGCAGTTCGCCTGCCGCGCCGCGTTTGCCGCGAACGAGGTGGCCCTCCACGACGTAGCCCGCGCCGAACCGCTCCCCCGACATGAGCGCGATGTAGGAGGAGGCGCCCACGCCGGCGCCGAGCGCGCCTTCGGCGAGCGCGGCGAGGTTGGCGTCGTTCTCGACCTCGGTGAGCCGGCCCTGCTCCCGGAAATGCGCTGCGAATCCGGGGTTCATGCGGGACCAGAACTCGAACTCGCCTTCGGGCGAGGCGCCGTCGAGGTCGGTGGGCGCGGGTACGCCGACGGCGATGCAGAGGACCGCTTCCGTTGGCACGCCTGCCTTTTCGAGTGCGTCGGCGATGGTCGCGTCGGCGACGTCCACGCGCTGCTCGACGATGTCGGGGTCGATCGCGGTGTAGGCGCGCGCGAGTTCGCGGCCGCGCAGGTCGGCCACGGCGGCGGTGACGCAGTGCTGGCCGGCGTCGAGGCCGACGACCGCTCCTGCGCTCGCGCGGAGCTCGTACCGGCGGGCGGGGCGGCCCTTGCGGTACTCCCCCGCGGCGCGGGCGTTCGGGAGTTCGCAGAGCCAGCCGCGCTCGACCAGCTCGTCGCACAGCGCGATCACGGTGGAGCGGGTCAGACCGGTCGCGGCGATCGCGTCGCTCGCGGTGAACGCCGTTGTCCCCCAGGCATAGTCCAGCACGGCAGCGGCGTTCGCACGCTTCTGCGAGAACGCGCTCCGTTCATCGATTTCCGACACGCCTCTTGACACCTCGCCTCTCCGTGTCCCAGTATGACGGGAGCAAGTTGATTTTGGTATTAGATTTAATCAGGATATCAACCCGTGAAAGGCTCACGTCCATGACCGAGCTGCTCAACAGCACCGCGGACGCCACCACGGCCTCCCGCATCGACGCCGACTGGTGGCGCCAGGCCACGGTGTACCAGATCTACCCGCGCAGCTTCGCCGACGCGAACGGCGACGGCATCGGCGACCTCCCCGGCATCGCCTCGCGCGCCGACTACCTCGCGCGGCTGGGCATCGACGCCGTGTGGCTCAGTCCCTTCTACCCGTCCGCGCTCGCCGACGGCGGCTACGACGTGGCCGACTACCGGAACGTCGACCCGCGCCTGGGCACCCTCGACGACTTCGACGCGATGCTCGAAGCTCTGCACGCCAAGGGCATCAAACTCATCGTCGACATCGTCCCGAACCACTCCTCCGACCTCCACGAGTGGTTCCAGGCGGCCCTCGCCGCGCCGAAGGGCTCGTCCGAACGCGACCGGTACGTCTTCCGCGACGGCCTCGGCGAGAAGGGCGAACTGCCGCCCGCCGACTGGAAGTCGATGTTCGGCGGCCCGGCCTGGACGGCGGTCGGCGACGGCCAGTGGTACCTCCACCTGTTCGCACCCGAGCAGCCGGACTTCAACTGGCACAACGAGGAAGTGCGCGCCGACTTCTTGAAGACGCTGCGCTTCTGGTCCGACCGGGGCGTGGACGGCTTCCGCGTCGACGTCGCGCACGCCCTCGCCAAGGACCTCCCGGAGAACCTCCCGTCGCTCGCCGAGCTCGACGCGATGGACCGCGCCACGGGCACGCACCCGCTGTGGGACCGCGACGAGGTCCACGACATCTACGCCGGCTGGCGGGCCGTCTTCAACGAGTACGACCCGCCGCGCATCGCCGTCGCCGAGGCCTGGGTCGACCCGCCCTCGCGCCGCGCCCGCTACGCCAGCGCCGAGGGCCTCGGCCAGGCGTTCAACTTCGACCTGCTCGAAGCCGACTTCGACGCGGACGCGTTCCGCGAGATCATCGTCGACAACCTCGACCAGGCCGCGGCCTCGGGCTCGTCCACGACGTGGGTGTTCTCCAACCACGACGTGGTGCGGCACGCGACCCGGTACGGGCTGCCGCCGAACGGCGACCGGCCGCGCCACTACAACCGCACGTGGCTCCTCTCCGGAGGCACCGAGCCGCAGGTGGACGTGGCCGCGGGGCTGAGCCGCGCCCGCGCCGCGACGATGCTCATGCTCGCCCTGCCCGGCAGCGCGTACCTCTACCAGGGCGAAGAGCTCGGCTTGGGCGAGGTCGCGGAGATCCCGGACCTGGCGCGGCAGGACCCGACCTTCTACCGGAGCCCGGGCTTCGACGTGGGCCGCGACGGCTGCCGCGTGCCGATCCCGTGGAGCGAGGCAGGTGACTCGTTCGGGTTCGGTCCCGCCGATGCCCATCTGCCGCAACCGCAGTGGTTCGGGTCGCTCTCGGTCGAGGCGCAGTCGGGCGACCCGGCCTCGACGCTCAACCTCTACCGCGAGGCCCTCGCGCTGCGCCGCCGGCTCCAGACCGACGAGTCGCTCACCTGGGTGCCGTCCGACCCTGAGGTGCTGCACCTGCGCCGTCCGAACGGCTGGGAGGCCGTGACGAACTTCGGCCCTGCTGCGGTGCCGCTGCCCGCCGGTGAGGTGCTGCTCGCGAGCGGCCCGATCGACGGGACCGGGCTGCCGCCCGCGACCACGGTCTGGCTCCGCGCCTGATCCTGGGGACAGCCGCCTTCTGGCGTGTTCAGGGGGCGGCTTCGCTGGTGAAGGGGCCTGGTGTCGTGGCGGTGAGTGCGGTAGCCTCCATCTCGACATTTGAATGAAACGATTCAAAGTAATGATCCGTGTCCGTCTGCCGAATGGGACGGGGCGGCCGTGCCGATCGCCCGATCGGCGCGGTCATTACGATGCATCCACCCATCACCTTCGTTAGGCCCCTATATGACAAAGCGACAGTTTCCACGTCCCAAGGACATCCTGCCCTTGGTGAAGTTCAAGAAGCCCGACTTCAACGGCAAGCGCCGCCGGTTGAAGGCCGCGTTGACGATCGAGGACCTGCGCCGGATCGCCAAGAAGCGCACGCCGCGGGCGGCGTTCGACTACACCGAGGGCGCGGCCGAAGCTGAACTCTCGTTGGCGCGGGCCCGGCAGGCGTTCAAGGACATCGAGTTCCACCCCGCGATCCTGCGCGACGTCTCCCAGCTCGACACCGGCTGGGACGTGCTCGGGAAGCGCTCGGCGCTGCCGTTCGGCATCGCCCCCACCGGGTTCACCCGGATGATGCACACCGAGGGCGAGACCGCCGGGGCCGGTGCGGCAGCCGCCGCGGGGATCCCGTTCGCGCTCTCGACGATGGGCACCACCCCGATCGAGGACGTGGCCGCCGCCGGAGGCGAGCACGGCCGCAACTGGTTCCAGCTGTACATGTGGAAGGACCGCGACCGCTCCATGGCCCTGGTCGACCGGGCCGCGGCGGCCGGGTTCGACACGCTGCTGGTCACCGTCGACGTGCCGGTGGCCGGGGCCCGGTTGCGCGACAAGCGGAACGGGTTCGCGATCCCGCCGGAGCTGACGGCGAAGACGATTTTCGACATGGCGAAGCACCCCAACTGGTGGTTCGACATGCTGACGACCGAGCCGCTCGCGTTCGCCTCGCTCTCCCGCTGGTCCGGCACCGTCGCTGAACTGCTCAACACGATGTTCGACCCGACGGTCGACTACGAAGACCTGGCCTGGATCAAGGAGCAGTGGCCCGGGAAGCTCGTGGTCAAGGGCGTCCAGACCGTCGCGGACGCGAAGCGCTTGGCGGACATGGGCGTCGACGGCATCACCCTCTCCAACCACGGCGGACGCCAACTCGACCGCGCCCCGATCCCGTTCCACCTGCTCCCTGCGGTGGTGAAGGAAGTCGGCAAGGACACCGAGGTCCACGTGGACACCGGCATCATGTCCGGCGCCGACATCGTCGCGTCGATCGCCTTGGGCGCGAGATTCACGATGATCGGGCGCGCGTACCTCTACGGCTTGATGGCAGGCGGCCGCGACGGCGTCGACCGCACCATCGCCATCCTCAAAGAAGAAGTCGAACGCACCATGAAGCTCCTCGGAGTGGCGAGCCTGGAGGAGCTGGAACCAGGGCACGTGACCCAATTGCAGCGACTCATCCCCCGGTAGACGCGAGCGTCGGCAGGACTGCGCCGGGCGCGGTCCTGCCGACCCCTTTCACTTTGCGGTGCTTCACTTCAGGCGAACCGAGGATTGGATCGACTGGACCTGTGCGATGAGCTCCTGCTCGCCGGACACGACCGTTCCGAGCATCTTGATCATCTTGTCGCCGTCCTCGATGGTGGTCACCATGAACCAGATCGACTCCAATTGGGCGATGGCGATCGCGCTGTCGTGCCCGTCGACCGCACCGGTCACCCATTCGACCGACGGCGAGTCGTAGTCCACTCCCGTGATGCCGGAAACGAAGCTTCGAGCGGATTCCTCGGCATCGGTCTCGGACTGCGAATAGGGGTGCGCCGTGGTCATCACCGTGGCCGCGAATCTTGGTGCGTGCACTGTCGACTCATAGTTCTCAAGGCCGTGCTCCTCCGCCACCTCCGGGGTGACCAGCGCCCAGTCGTCCGGAATGATGTAGCAGACTCCCGCTTCGTCGTCGATGAGGTGCGTCGCGTCCTCGACGCAGTCGGTGGCCTCCGCCTCCGCCTCGGCGTCGTCCTCGGACCAGGGCGACCACACCGACGCGGCGGCGATCAAGCCCCCGACTGCGACAATGCTGACGAGCAGTACCCACCTGGCTTTGATGGATAGCCTTCTGCCCGAACCGGAAAGGGGTGCAGCCTCGACATGAGGCTCAGTTTCGTTCACACATCCAGATTAGACGGCCTACCAGTCGCGGACGGTGCCGTCGGCGAGGCGCTTGCAGGGCAGGTGACGTATTGCGGTCCTGCGATACCGTGATCTGAGCCCACGCCCCGCAACAGAGGATCCCTATGCCAGCCGCAGCATGGCTCCGTGAGAACCGCCTTTCCAAGAACCTCTTCGTCATCGCACCCGACTCCACCGCCTCCGAGGCCGAGATCGCAGCGGCCATGGACCGCCACGACGGCCTCAGCGGCGGTTGGGCCGGGCCGAAACCGGGCTGGTACAAGACCGTTGAGCGGGTCGGCCGCTGGTGGTACCTCATCGCTGCCGCCCTCGGCTCCGTCCTCTTCATCATCTTCGCGCCCACCGACGACACGGCCTGGATGAAGGCCCTCTTCGGGATCAGCGCCGGCCCGATCATCCTGCTCGTCATCCAGCTTCTCGTCTACGGCATCGCATGGGTCCAGGCCAAGCTCACCGGCGGCGACAAGAAGGCCGTCCTCCGCGAGGCCAACAAGGTCGCCCGTCCCGCGGCGTTCGACAACGACAAGGTCGGCACGATCCTCGCCATGGGACTCTCGGACGAGCCTGAGCTCCACCGCTTGTGCTGGACCGCCTCCGGCGTCGGCGAACAGGGCCGCGGCGCCGCCCTGGACCAGATCCGCGAACTGTGGCGCCGCGCCGACCCCGAAGCGGCCGCCGAAATGGACGAGATGATCCGCGACACTCAGGAAGAGCTGGCGCGCTTCCGCAAAGACCACAAGGGCTGAGGCCTTCGGCTCGACCGCTACCAGTCGTGGACCGTACCGTCGGCGAGGCGGTTGTAGGGCAGGTAGGCCTGGACGTACGGGTACTTCCCGGCTTCGTCGGTGTCGAGTTCAACGCCGAGGCCGGGCCGGTCGCCGGGGTGGAGGCAGCCGTCGTTCCAAGTGAACGACTGCTGGAAGACCTGGTCGGTCCTGGCGCCGTGTTTCATGTACTCCTGGATGCCGAAGTTGTGGATCGACAAGCCCAGGTGCATCGCGGCGGCCATGCCGACCGGCGAGATGTCCGTGGGGCCGTGCATCCCGGACTTGATCTGGTACTGCGCGGCGTAGTCGAGGACCTTCTTCAAATGCGAGATGCCACCGGTGTGCGTGACCGCCGAGCGGACGTAGTCGATGAGCTGCTCGCGGATGATCTGCTGGTAGTCCCACACTGTGTTGAAGATTTCCCCGATCGCCAACGGCGTGGTGGTGTGCTGCCGGACGTGGCGCAGGGCCTCCTGGTTCTCGGCGGGGGTGACGTCTTCGAGCCAGAAGAGGTCATAGGGCTCAAGGGCTTTGCCGAGTTTCGCGGCCTGGATCGGGGTGAGTCGGTGGTGGGCGTCGTGGAGCAGCGGCAACTCAGGGCCGAACTCGTTGCGCACGGCTTCGAAGACGCCCGGGAGATGGCGCAGGTAGGCACGGGTGTCCCAGTCCTCCTCATTGGGCAGTGCACCCCGTTGGGCCGGTTCGTGGTCGTAGCGGACGCCCTCCATCGCTTCGAAAGTGGCGTTCGAGGCGATGCCGTAGATCGACTTCAGGCCCGGCACGCCGGTCTGGACGCGGATGGCTCTGTAGCCCTGTTCCTGGTGGGAGCGAATGGAATCGAACAGTTCTTCGGTGGTCTTGCCGGAGGCGTGGCCGTACGCGAGGAGGCCGCTGCGGGAGGCGCCGCCGAGCAGCTGGTAGACGGGCATGCCGGCGGCTTTGCCCTTGATGTCCCACAGCGCCATGTCGACTGCGGCGATCGCGGCCATGGTGACCGGGCCGCGCCGCCAATAGGCGGAGCGGTACAGGAACTGCCAGGCGTCCTCGATCCGGTGGGCGTCGCGGCCCAGCAGCAAGGGCACGACATGGTCGGCGAGGTAGGAGACGACGGATAGCTCGCGCCCGTTCAAGGTCGCGTCGCCCAGGCCGGTGAGTCCGTCGTCGGTGGTGAGCTTCAGCGTCACGAAGTTCCGGTCGGGGCTGGTGACGATGACCTCGGCTTTGTCAATGATCACGGGATGCTCCTAACTGTTCGGTCTGGCGATGCGGCCGTCGAGGCGCGGAGCGGCAGCGGGGCATGGACGCAATGCCAACACTTTGTCGAGCCGTTGTCAACCGATTGCGACCAGCGATTTTCGCAGTTCCCTCGGCGTGTCGAGGGTGGCGGGGCTCGGGTATGCTCGGTAAGCCCTGTTGCCGGAGTCGGCAGACTGGCATCAATCGTCTGCCGGTTGACAACCCCCGGCAACAAGCGCGAAAGGGGAGGCATGGAACCGTCCGACGCCGCCACTCGCCCCCGCAACGGCGACCGCAAAGCGCCCCCGACGATCTACGACATCGCGCGGCTCACCGGCGTGAGCCCCTCGACCGTGTCGCGGGCGCTGAACAAGCCCGGCCGCCTCAACGCGCAGACCGAACGGCGCATCCGCGACGCCGCGAAGGAACTCGGCTACCGGATCAACCCGATGGCGCGGGCCCTGCCTACCGGCAAGACCGGCACGCTCGGCCTGCTCGTCTCGGACATCACGAACCCGGCCTACTTCGACCTGGTGCGCGGCGCCGAGCGGGTGGCCTCCGAGACCGGCATGACCATCGTCTTCGCCGACTCGCAGGAGTCGCCCGAACTCGAACGCTCCACGGCCGAGCGCCTCCAGACCTCGGTCGACGGCCTCCTCCTCGTCGGCTCGCGCCTCGACGACCCGCAGATCCAAGAGCTGTCCTCGGTCAAACCCCTCGTGGTCGTGAACCGGCTCGTGGACGGCATCCCGGCCGTCATCCCGGACGTGCGGCCGGGCATGACGGCCGCGCTCGAGCGGCTGCGCGACGCCGGACACCGCCGGATCGCCTACCTCGCCGGGCCCGAGGCCTCGTGGATGAACGGCCAGCGCTGGCAGACCGCGTTCGACATCGCCGTGGGCTGGGACATGTCCATCGTGGAGATCAAGTCGAACGCGCCCACCCGCGAGGGCGGTGCCGAGGCGTTCGGGCGCGTCAAAGCCGCCGACGTGAGCGCCGTGCTGACCTACAACGACCTCGTTGCGCTCGGGCTGCTGCGGGAGTGCCGCGACCACGGCCTGGACGTGCCGGGCCGGTTGAGCATCGTGGGGTTCGACGACATCTTCGGCGCCGATCTCCCCACTCCGGCACTGAGCACGATCCGTATGCCGACCTCGGCCCTCGGAGAAGGCGGGATCAGGCGGCTCCTCATCGAGATCGACGGCGGCACTTCGGATGACGAGTCGGCGCTGCCGACCGAGTTCGTCGACCGCGAGTCGATCGCGGAGGCGTACAGGGCTTGACCCGCAGGTCAGGCCCTGGGTTGATCAGACGCTCCGCAGGAGCGTGTCGAGGGCCGGGTTGCCGTGGCTTCGGCGCCAGACGCTGTGGAGTTCGACGGTGTCCCTTCGGAGGTCGTCGATGTCGAGGAAGACCAGGTTCGAGAGGTTGAGCGCGGTCGCCGAGGAGGGCACGAGTGCCACGCCGAGCCCGGCGTTGACGACCGACAGGACCGTGTGGACCTGGCTGATGTGCTGCACGTAGCGCGGGTTCAAGTGCGCGTGCTGGAACGCGGCGACGACGAGTTCGTAGAAGTACCAGGCCTCTGAGGGCGAGTAGGTGACGACGTCGTGCTCGGCGACATCCTCCATTGTAGGCGGACGGTCGAGCCGGGTGAGGGCGTGGCCGCGCGGGGCGGCGAGGATGAGCGAATCCCTTGCCACCAGCCGTGAGTCGAGCATGTCCGAGCGCGGGACCTGGCGCACCAGGCCGACTTCGATCTCCCCCGCGAGCAGGGCGTCGAGCTGCGCGTGCGTGACCATCTCGTTGAGCACGAGGTCGACGCCGGGCAGCTCGGCGGCGGCCACGGCGATCCACCTGCCGAGGACGGTGAGCGCGGAGACGGCGGTGAAGCCGATCCGGATGGTCCCCGCGGTCCCGGCCGCGACGCGGCGGGCACGCAGGGGCGCGGTGTCGGCGAAGGAGAGCAGGCGCCGGGCCTCTTCGAGGAAGATGCGGCCGGCCGGGGTGAGTTCGGCGCCGCGCTGGGTGCGCAGGAACAGCTCGAAACCGACGCCGTGTTCGAGTCGCTGGATCTGACGGCTCAAAGGCGGCTGCGTCATCTGCAATCGCCTTGCGGCCCTTCCGAAATGAGATTCCTCCGCTACGGCGACGAAACCGCGGAGCTGATCGAGCGTGTATCCCACGTCACCAGTAGCCATGCCCTGAAGGTATCAGCTCATGTCGAATGAGTGTTGGACCGGTATGAGTCGAGGGGGTTACGGTACGGGCCACCTCGACGGAACAGGAGACCTCCGCACATGACGCGATACACCCCGGCAGAGATCCAGCGGGCGCTGGGCGAGGGGCTGCTGTCCTTCCCCGTCACCCACTTCCGCGACGACCTGTCCTTCGACGAGGCCGGTTATCGCGGGCACCTGGGGCACTTGGCGTCCTTCCCCGCGGCGGGCCTGTTCGCGGCCGGCGGGACCGGCGAGTTCTTCTCGCTCATGCCCGACGAGGTCGGGCAGATCGTGCGCGCCGCCGTCGACGAGGCCGCCGGAACCGTCCCGATCATCGCCCCGGCCGGGCAGGGCACGGCCCAGGCGATCGCGTTCGCGCGCGACGCCGAGGCGGCCGGGGCCGACGCGGTCCTGCTGTTCCCGCCCTACCTCACCGAGGCCGGGCAGGACGGCCTGGCCGCGCACGTGCGGGCGGTCTGCGAGTCGACCTCGTTGGGCGTCATCGTGTACCACCGGTCCAACGCCGAGTACGGTGTCGCCACTGTGGAGCGTCTCGCGGCCGAGTGCCCGAACCTCATCGGCTTCAAGGACGGCGTGGGCGACATCGAGTTCATGACCCGCCTGTACGCGACCCTCGGCGAGCGGCTGCTGTACATCGGGGGCCTGCCCACCGCCGAGACCTTCGCGCTCCCCTACATCCAGCTCGGTGTCACCACGTACTCCTCGGCGATCTTCAACTTCGTCCCCGAGTTCGCGCTCGCGTTCTACGACGCGGTGCGCGCCGGGAGCCGCGACGAGGTGTACCGGCGGCTGAGCGAGTTCGTACTCCCCTATCTGGACATCCGCAACCGCGGCAAGGGGTACGCGGTGTCGATCGTCAAGGCGGGCATGACGGCCGTGGGCCGCCCGGCCGGGCCGGTGCGCCCGCCGCTCACCGACCTGGACGAGGGCGAAGTGGCCGCGCTCGCCGCGTTGATCGAGAAGTCAGCCTCATGACCGGGTTCGAACCGGCCGCTGCCCGAGCGGAACAGGCGACCACTCCGATCGTGACCGCAGTGCGCGTCGTGCCCGTCGCCGGGCAGGATTCCATGCTGCTCAACCTCTCCGGTGCGCACGCGCCGTACTTCACCCGCAACCTCGTGATCCTCACCGACGACGCCGGGAACACCGGGGTCGGCGAGGTGCCGGGCGGCGAGGCCATCGCCCAGACCCTCCGCGACGCCGCCGATCTCGTCATCGGCTCCTCGATCGGCGCCTACCGCAGCGTGCTCGAGCAAGTGAGCCGCCGCTTCCGCGACCGCGACGCGGGCGGGCGGGGCAGCCAGACCTTCGACCAGCGCGTCACCGTCCACGCCCGCACCGCACTCGAAGCGGCGCTGCTCGACCTGCTCGGCAAGCACCTCGGCGTGCCCGTGGCCGAACTGCTCGGCAACGGGCCGCAGCGCGAGAGCGTCCCGGTCCTCGGCTACCTGTTCTTCGTGGGCGACCGCGGCCGCACGGACCTGCCCTACCGGGACGGGTCCGGTGAGGACGACGCGTGGCTGCGCTTGCGCGACGAGGAGGCCATGACCCCCGAAGGCGTTGTGGCCCTGGCCGAAGCCGCCGAGGCGCGGTACGGGTTCCGCGACTTCAAGCTCAAGGGCGGCGTGCTGCCCGGGCCCGAGGAGGCCGCCGCCGTCACGGCCCTGGCCGAGCGGTTCCCTGACGCCCGGATCACCTTGGACCCCAACGGGGCGTGGTCGCTGCGCGAGGCGGTGGACCTGTGCCGGGGTCTCGACGGCGTGCTCGCGTACGCGGAGGATCCGTGCGGCGCCGAGGGCGGGTACTCGGGCCGCGAGGTCATGGCGGAGTTCAAGCGCGCCACCGGGATGCGCACGGCGACGAACATGATCGCCTGCGACTGGCGCGAGTTCGCGCACGCGGTGCGCACCGACGCCGTGGACATTCCGCTGGCCGACCCGCACTTCTGGACCATGGCCGGTTCGGTGCGTGTCGCGCAGGCCTGCGAGGCCTTCGGTCTGACCTGGGGTTCCCACTCCAACAACCACTTCGACGTGTCGCTGGCGATGTTCACGCACGTCGCCGCCGCCGCGCCCGGCGAGATCACTGCCATCGACACGCACTGGATCTGGCAGGACGGCCAGCGCCTCACCGTCGATCCGCCGCGCATCGCGGACGGTGCGATCAAGGTGCCGACCGCGCCGGGCCTCGGGGTCGAACTCGATGAGGAATGCGTAGCTGCGGCTCATGAGCGTTATTTGCGAAGTGCTCTCACCGGTCGAGACGATGCGGCGGCTATGCAATATCTTGTCCCCGGATGGAACTTCAACCCGAAACGCCCCTGCCTGGCATGAATTCGAAGCTGATCGATCACTCTATGAGGAGTAGCAACATGCAACACCCCTTCCCCCGACGCGGACTGCTCGCCGGCATCGCGGCCGTGCCCTCGCTCGCCGCGCTCGCCGCGTGCGAGGTCCAGGGAGGTTCGGACGCCGCCGACGCGGAGTTCCCCACCCGCGCAGTCGATTTCATGGTCCCCTTCGACGCCGGCGGCTCTGGCGACCTCGTCAGCCGCGCGGTCGCCAAAGCCGCCGAAGAGCCACTGGGCGAGTCCCTTGCGGTCACGAACAAGCCCGGTGCGAACGGCGCCGTGGGACTCAAGGAACTGCTCGCGGGCAAAGCGGACGGGTACACGATCTCGCTGGCCGTCAAGTCGCTGTTCGCCATCACGCCGCTCGTGGTCGATGACCCTGAGGCCGTGGTGATCACGGACCTCCGCATCGTCACCACGCTGACGAACGAGGGATATGTGCTCGTCGTGCACGCCGACTCGCCGTACAACACCCTCGCCGACCTGCTGGCCGCGCCGCACGTGAACTACGCGACGACGGGCGTGGGCACCGGTTCCCAGCTCTCGGCGGGCCTCCTGTTCGGCGTCGCCGGGGTCGACGCGACGGACGTGCCGTACGACGGCGGCGCGCCGGCCGTCACCGCGCTGCTGGGCAAGGAGGTCGACGCGGTGTCGGCGTCCCTGGCGGAGACCATGCCGCAGATCGAGGCCGGCGAGCTGCGCCCGCTCACCTGGTTCTCCGAGGAGCGCAGCATCTTCCTGAACGAGGTGCCGACCGCGATCGAGTCCGGGTTCCCGGACGTGGTGGTGGACCAGCGCCGCTTCATCGTGGTGCCGGCCGACACGCCCGACGAGGTCGTGGGCGTGCTGACGCTCGCGTTCGAGGAGGCGCGCGACAGCGGCGAGTACGGCCAGTTCCTCCAGGACAACTTCATGGAGCGCTGGGAGGTCGACGGCATGGAGGCCGAGGCCCACCTGGCGGAGGCCACCGAGCAGTACTCGGCACTGCTCGAGAGCTCGAACGTCGAACTCGGCACCGCGTCGTGAGTGAGGCGGTCATGGCCGACACCGAACCCGAAGCGGGCCAGAAAGAAAGCGCTGTCGACGCGGAGGAGCCGCGCTCGGGCGGCCGGGTCCAGGCCGTCATCGCGGGCGTCGTGCCCGTGGTGCTCGGCGGGGTCGCGGCCTGGCTGAGCTTCGGCCTGAACATCGGGAGCCTCACCGATCCGGGACCGGGGCTGTGGCCGCTGATCGTGGCGGGGCTGCTCGTGGCCTCAGGCATCGGGATCATCGCCGTGGTCGCCAAGGCGCGGAACGACACTGAGGCGTTCACCGGCGGGACGTTCGCGGTGCTCGCCGCCGCGGGCGGCCTGGCGGTGTACGCCTCGCTGTACGAGATCGTGGGCTTCGAGATCCCGACGGTGCTCCTGCTGTTCGCGTGGCTGCGGTTCCTCAGCAGGGAATCGTGGCTGTCGAGCGCCGTGATCGCCGTGGTCGCCACGGCGGTCGCCTACGCCCTGTTCATCATCGGGCTCGGCGTGCCTCTGCCGCACCTCATCGCCTTCTAGTCCGTTCTCACTGGAGTCTCGATCGTGGACCTCTCCCCCGTGCTCACCGGGTTCTCGGTGGCGTTCGAGTGGCAGAACCTCCTGTTCTGCCTCATCGGCGTCACCGTCGGGATGCTGATCGGCGTGCTGCCGGGCCTCGGCCCGGCCGCGACGATCGCGATCCTGCTGCCCGTCACCTACAACCTGGAACCGACGGCGGCGGTCATCATGCTCGCCGGGATCTTCTACGGTGCGCAATACGGCGGCACCATCACCTCGGTGCTGCTCAAGCTGCCCGGCGAGGCATCCACAGTGGTCACGGCGATCGACGGGCACGCGCTCGCGCGGCGCGGCGAGGCCGGGCCGGCCCTCGGGGTCGCGGCGATCGCCTCGTTCATCGGCGGCACCGCCTCGATCATCCTGCTCTCGTTCATCGCCCCGGCCCTGGCCGGATTCGCGCTGGCCTTCGGTCCGGCCGAGTACACGGTGCTGGCGCTCATCGGGATCTTCCTGGTGGGCACGCTCGGGAACGGCTCGGTCATCAAGAGCGCCGCGGCCGCCGCCGCGGGCCTGCTCCTGGCGACCGTGGGGCTCGACCCGCTCCTGGGCACGCCGCGGTTCACGTTCGGCACCGACCAGCTCGCCGACGGCATCGACTTCGTCATCGTCGCCATGGGGCTCTTCGGGGTCGGCGAGATCCTGTACAACCTGGAGCACCGCAACCGGCCGCAGCCGGCGGTGCCGTCGTTCGGGCGGGCGATCCCGAGCCGGCTGCACTGGCTGCGCTCGCGGATGGCGATCCTGCGCGGGTCGGTGGTGGGCTTCGTGCTCGGCGTCCTGCCCGGCGGCGGCGCGACCATGTCGTCCTTGGTGTCCTACGCCGTGGAGAAGCGCACCGCGAAGGATCCGTCCCGGTTCGGCAAGGGCGCCATCGAAGGCGTGGCGGGGCCGGAGTCGGCGAACAACGCCGCGGCGACCTCGTCGTTCATTCCGCTGCTGACGCTGGGGATCCCGGCGAACGCGACGATGGCGGTGCTGTTCGGCGCGCTCATGCTCCAGGGCATCGCACCGGGCCCGGCGCTGATGAGCGAGCACCCGGACGTGTTCTGGGGCGTCGTGAACTCGATGTACGTGGGCAACATCCTGCTACTGCTGCTGAGCATCCCGTTCATCGGCGTGTTCGTGCGGATGCTGAAGGTGCGCCCCGGCGTCCTCGCGCCGATCACCGTGGTCATCACGATGCTCGGGGTCTACTCGATCCGCAACAACGCCTTCGACATGCTGCTCGTGATCGGCCTCGGCCTGGTCGGGTACGGCATGCGCAAGCTCGGGTTCGAGCCGGGGCCGTTCGTGCTCGCGTTCGTGCTCGGCTCGCTCCTGGAGGCCTCCTTCCGGCGCTCGATGCGGATCTTCGGCGGCGACGTCACCGAGTTCGTGCAGCGACCGGTCTCCGGGACGCTCGTGGTCGTCCTGGTCCTCGCGGTAGTGGTCGTGCCGGTCCTCCGCGCCGTCCGCACCCGCCAGACGGCGAGTGCGGAGCAGGCGGGAGTAGCCGCAGATTAGCAGTGGCGCTTTAGAAGTCGAAGTCGTCGATGTTGTCCGCGTTGAAGCGGGTCGGGGGGCCGAGGGTGACCACACCTTCGGCCCCCACGGTGTATTCACCGAGGTCGCCGGCGGTGAAGACCTCGCCTTCGGCGCCGGTGATGATGCCGGACGCGGCGGCCGCGCCGGTGTAGGCGGCGAGTTCGCCGAGGGCCGTGGGGTCCCAGAGCGCGAACTCGGCGACCGTGCCGTCCTTCACGAACTCCCGCATCTGGTTCGGGGTGCCGAGGCCGGTGAGCGCCACCTGGCCCTGATACTCCGAGCCGGAGAGGTAGCGCGCGGCGGCGGCGATCCCCACGGTCGTCGGGGAGACGATCGCCTTGAGGTCCGGGTGGGCCTGCAGGAGGCCCTGGGTCTCGGAGAAGGACTTCTCGTCCTCGTCGTCGCCGTACACGACCTCGACCAGCTCCATGTCCGCATAGGACGGGTTGGACTCGAGCTCGGCCTCTATGACCTCGATCCACGCGTTCTGGTTGGTGGCGTTGGCCGTCGCGGAGAGGATCGCGATCTCGCCGGTGGCGTCGATCTGCTCGGCGGTCATCTCCAGGAGCGCCAGGCCGACCTCGTCGCTGTTCACCTGGCTGACGAAGAGGTCGCGGCAGGCCGGGTCCACATCGGAGTCGAAGGTGACCACCACCGAGCCGCCCGCGCGGGCCTGGTCGAGCGAGGAGCACAGGGCGTTGGGGTCGTTGGCGGACAGCAGGATCACGTCGGTGGCCTGCTGGCTGAGGGTGTCGATATAGCTGACCTGGGACGAGGCCGAGGCGTCGGAGGGGCCGGTGTACTCGTACGCGCCCTCCAGCGCGGTCGCGACCCCTTCGGCCCCAGTGCTGGAGGCCTCGAAGTACGGGTTGTTCACCGACTTCGGGAGCATCGCGTACGACAGGCCGGACTCGTACTCGGCCTCGGGGTTCGCGGAGCCGCCGGTGCCGGTCGGCTCGTCCCCGTCGTCCTCCCCTCGGGTGGTGCCGCCGCAGGCGGTGGCGGCCAGGAGGACGGCGAGCAGCGGGGCGGTGACGGCGAGGATTCGTTTGCGGGACATCGGATTGCCTTCCTAGGAGGGAGCTACGGTTCGGCGGCGGCGGGACCGCAGGGCGTCCCCTGCGGCGGCGAGCAGGTTCGGGGCGAGGACCGCGGCGATGAGCAGCGCCCCGGTGACGACGGTGAGCGCCTCGGTCGAGACGTGCGCGAGGCGCAGCGCGTTCTGCAGCGACGTCAGCAGGACCACCGCGGCGAGCACGCCCGGCAGGTTGCCCTTGCCGCCGAAGATCGAGACGCCGCCGAGCAGCACCACCGCCACCACGGTGAGTTCGAGGCCGTAGGCGTTGTCGGCGCGGGCCGATGAGTAGCGGAGGGTCCAGAACACTCCCACCAGCCCGGCCATCGCACCGGAGGCGACGTACAGCCAGAACTTCAAGCGCCCCACCGCGATCCCGGCATAGGCGGCGGCCACGTCGTTGGCTCCGGCGGCGTAGATCGAGCGGCCGACCGGAGTGGCGTGCAGGACGAGCCCGACGACGATCGCCAGCGCGGCCATCGGGATCACGAGGTTCGGGATCTCGGTGCCGCCGATGTTGCCGAGGGTCCAGCCGGTGAAGTCGCGCGGCCAGTCCGCGACGGCCGTGTCGCCGAGGAGCACATAGGACAGGCCGCGGTAGAGGGCGAGCGTGCCGATGGTGACGGCGAGGGACGGCAGTCCGAAGCCGGTGATGAAGAGGCCGTTGACCGCGCCGAGCAGCGCCCCGAGGAGCACGGCGAGCGGCATGATCGTCTCGAGCGCCACGCCGCCGTTCCACATGACGCCCATGGCGGCACTGGTGAGCCCCACGGTGCTCGCCACGGAGAGGTCGATCTCGCCGGTCGCGACGATGAGGGTCATGACCAAGGCCAGCAGGAGGACCGGGGCGAGGTCGACGATGATGTGCCCGGCGTTGCGGGCGGTGCCGAAGTGCTCCACGGATTGTGCGGCCACGAGCGGGAACGCGACGGTGGCGGCGATGACGGCCGCGTCCCACGAGAGGAGGCGGCGGGCGGCGTCATTCCACATGAGAGCCCTTCTTTCGCAGGGCGAGGGCGGCGCGCAGGGCGACGAGGCGGTCGAGGCCGACGGCGGCGAGGATGAGCGCGCCGACGATGGCCTGCTGCCAGAACGGCGGGATGCTGAGCACCGGCAGCGCGTTGTCGATGACCGTGAGCAGCAGAGCGCCTAGCCCTGCGCCGAGGACGGTGCCTGAGCCGCCGAAGATCGCGACGCCGCCGACGACCACGGCCGCGACGATGTCGAGCTCCATCCCGTACCCGGCCGAGGCGTCCACGGTGCCGAAGCGGGCCGCGTACAGGACGCCGCCGAGCCCGGCGAGCAGGCCGCAGAGGGCGTAGGCGCCCATGAGTCGCTTCCCGGCGGGGATGCCGGCGAGCCGGGCGGCCTCGGGGTTCGAGCCGAGGGCGTACAGGTCGCGCCCGGACCGGTAGTCGCGCAGGTAGACCGCGACGGCGGCGAGGACCGCGACGGCGATGAGGAAGAGGTACGGGACGCCGAGGAGCGTGCCGTTGCCGAAGTCGAGGAATCCGCCGGGCAGGTCCGAGGCGTTGACGCGGGAGCCTCCGGCGGTGAAGTAGACGATGCCGCGGAAGACGTAGAGCGTGCCGAGGGTGGCGACGAGCGGCGGCACCTTGCCGAAGTGGACGACTACGCCGTTCACGGCGCCGCAGCCGAGGCCGACGAGGAGTCCGATGAGGACGGCGAGCGGGACGGGCAGGCCGCCGCTCATCGCGTCGGCGGTCAGGTAGGCCGCCAGGCCGAGCGTCGAGCCGACGGAGAGGTCGATGCCGCGGGTGAGGACCACGATGGTCATGCCGCAGGTGAGCAGCACCGTCACGGCGGCGGCGAAGAGCAGGTCGCGCACGGACTGGCCGGACAGGAAGCGGGCGTTGACGGAAGCGGTCGCGCCGACGAGGACGGCGAGCGCGAGCAGCAGGCCTAGAGCGCGAAAGCGCAGGACCAGGTCGAGGAGCGTGGAGCCGGTGGGGTTGCGGGTCTGGGCGAGTGCGCTCATGCGGCGGCCTCCGCCGCCTGGCCGGTGGCGAGGCGCATCACGGCCTCTTCGGTGGCGTCGGCGCGGGCGAGTTCGCCGGCGAGGCGTCCTTCGCGCATGACCAGGACGCGGTCGGCCATGCCGAGCACTTCGAGGAGTTCGGAGGAGACCATGAGGACGGCGACGCCGTCGGCGGCGAGGCCCGACAGGAGCCGGTGGACCTCGACTTTCGTGGCGACGTCGATGCCGCGGGTGGGCTCGTCGACGATAAGGAGCTTCGGCCCGGTGGCGAGCCATTTGGCGAGGACGACCTTCTGCTGGTTGCCGCCCGAGAGGGTGGCGACCGGGTCGGTGAGGCGCCCGTACTTGGCGCGGAGCTTGGCGGTCCATGCGGCGGCCTCGCGCCGCTCCGTACCGCCGGTGAGGAAGCCGAAGCGCGCCAGGCGGTTTCGTCTCGCGAGCGTGGCGTTGCGGGTGACCGAGAGGTCGAGGAGCAGCCCTTGCTGGCGGCGGTCCTCGGGCACCAACGCGACTCCGGCTCGGATGGCGGCGCGCGGGTTGCCGGAGGGCAGGTCGCGGCCGAGGACGCGGACCCGCCCGGCGTCGCGGGCCTCGATGCCGAAGACGGCCTGCACGACCTCGCTGCGTCCGGCGCCGACGAGCCCGGCGAGGGCGACGATCTCCCCGGCGCGCACGGTGAACGAGACGTCGCGGCAGCGGCCCTCGCGGGAGAGCCCTTCGACTTCGAGGACGACCTGGCCCGGTTCCGTTGCGGTCCTGGGGAACATCGCGTCGAGTTCGCGGCCGACCATGCGGCGGATGAGTTCGTCGACGGTGACGTCCTCGACGGGGTCGGTCGAGACGTGGGCGCCGTCGCGCATGACGGTGACGCGCTGGCACAGGGCTTCGACCTCGTCGAAGCGGTGGGAGATGAACAGGATCGCGGTGCCTTTGGCGCGCAGTGCGTTCACGACGTCGAAGAGGCGTGCGACCTCGCGGGCGGTGAGGGCGGCGGTGGGTTCGTCCATGACCAGGACGCGGGCGTCGAGCGAGATGGCCTTGGCGATCTCGACGAGCTGCTGGTCGGCGATGGAGAGGCCCTTGGCGGGCCGGTCGGGTTCGAGGGGGACGCCGAGGCGTTCGAAGAGCGCGGCGGCGCGCCGGTCCATTGCGGCCCGGTCGATCCGGCCGAAGCGGCCGCGCGGTTGGCGGCCGATGTAGAGGTTCTCGGCGACGGTGAGGTCGCCGAAGAGGGCCGGCTCCTGGTAGATGACGGCGATCCCGGCGCTGATGGCCGCGGCCGGGTCGTGGAGGACGATGGGCTCACCGTCCATTTCGATCAGTCCGGCGTCAGGCCGGTAGAGACCGGCGAGGATCTTGATCAGGGTCGATTTTCCGGCCCCGTTCTCCCCCACCAGCGCATGTGCTTCTCCCGCATGGAGTTCCAGGCCCGCGCCGCGGAGCGCGCGCACCGCCCCGAAGGCCTTCTCGACCTCCCGCAGCGCCACCACCGGGCGCACCGATGCCTCGACCGTCGCCATCACCGCCTCAACTGAGCCATATAGTGAATCGTTTCAATAGATCGATCTACTAGAACGATACAAATCAACCCGCCCCCGGGTCAAGACGCGGCCGCTCCCAATTCGATTGACATCGATCCGTTACTGCTCCATCGTTGTCGCTTGTGCCCCTCATCGATCGCTCCCGCGTGAACCCGTACCGGCTCTACCTGGTGATGCGGGTGGCCCTGTCGTTCCTGGTCGCCATGGCGTTCACGACCTCCGTGGTGTACCGAGTGGACGAAGGCGGGATGAACCCGTTCGAGCTGCTCATGATCGGCACCGTCCTGGAGGTCACGTACCTCGTGTTCCAGCTCCCCACCGGGATTCTGGCGGACCTGGCGAGCCGGCGCGCGTGCGTCGTGGCGGGCTTCGGCGTGTACGCGGGCGGCCTGGTCATGCAGGGCTGCTCCGCGGAGTTCTGGGTCCATCTGGCGGCGCAGGTGCTCCTCGCGCTCGGCGCGGCGCTCATGAGCGGCGCGCAGGAGTCCTGGGTCGCCGACGAGACGCAGCGGGCCGAGCTGACGCCGGTCTACCTGCGCGCCACGCAATTGAGCTTCGTCGGCGGCATCACCGGCAGCCTCCTCAGCGGCGCGCTCGGCAGCATCGCGCTCAGCCTGCCGATGCTCGTGGGCGGCGTGCTCATGGCGATCGGCACCGTCGCGCTCGCACTCGTGATGCCCGAGCGGCACTTCCAGCGTCCTGCGAACGACGGCAAGGTGCAGACCGTCCTGCAGCAGGCGAGAGCTGAAGTGCGCGAGCAGGTCCGCGCTTCCCGGCGGGCCACGCGGGTGGTGCCCGGACTCGTGCTGCTGCTCGGGATGACCTTCGCGTTCGGACTGTGGAGCGAGAGCTTCGACCGCCTTTCCGGTGCGTTCCTGTTGGAGGACATCGGGTTCCCCGACCTGTTCGGCCTCGAACCGGCCATGTGGTTCAGCCTCATCTCGTGCGTGGTGGCGGTGGGCGGGATCGGCGTGACCGAATGGGCCCGGCGCCGCACCGCGCGGCTCGGATCGGGCTCGATCATCGGGATGCTGATGCTGTTCACCGCCGCGACGCTCGCGGGCGCCATAGGGTTCGGCCTCGCCGAGACCTTCTGGGTCGCGCTCGCGTTCCTGCTGCTCGTCTCGGTGTCCCGGCCGCTCTACGAACCGCTCGTCAACGGCTGGCTGGTGGTCCGGGTGGAGCCGAAGGTGCGCGCGACCGCACTGTCCGCAAGGGACATGTTCGACAGCGGCGGCCAGATCGTCGGCGGGCCGGTGATCGGCGTGATCGGCACCGCGTTCACCCTGCGGGCCGCGCTGCTCGCGGGCGCGGCCGTGCTGGTGCCCGCGATCCTTTGCCTGATCGGCATGGGACGCAAGGTCAAGGAGCCCGAGTCCGGCCCTGAACCCGTTGCCGCTCACGCGGAGTGACCGATTATGCGGTGAATTGCCCCTTTAATCTTTAAAGAAACCATGTTAATCTCGGGCGAATTCCTCGATCTCCGCACCGTTTGGAGGTTTTCCATGGTTTCGCGAAGAACCATGTTCACCGTCACCGCCGCCGCGGGAGCCGTCGCCGCGAGTTCCCCGTGGTGGCGCACGTTCGCCGTCCCCGCCGCCGAGGCCGCCCCGACCACCTGCGAACTCGCACTGGTCAACGACACCGACTCCCCCGCCGTCAACGCCTACGTCACCGGACGCGAGTTCGGCACCGACCGCATGATGCTGCTGCGGGCCAACGAGAGTCCGTACTACCTCGAGGAACCGGCCGGGCCCCGGACCCCGCTGCCGGTGAACGCCTCGATCCCGCTCGGGGCACCCGGAGCCGCACCGGTCGTGGTGACGCTGCCGCGCATGTACGGCGCCCGCGTGTACTTCGCCAGAGAGTCCGAACTGGAGTTCTTCGTCAATCCCGGCCCGGCGCTCGTCGAGCCCGCGCTGCACAACGCCGCCGACGCCAACTACGGCAAGATCGTCTCCTTCTGCGAGTTCACGTTCAACGACGTGCAGCTCTTCGTCAACGTCAGCTACGTCGACCTCGTCACCGCACTGCCGATCGGCCTGCGGCTGCAAGGCGACGGCGACCATGCCGTCGAGCCGCTCCCGGAGGGCGCGGTCGAGGCGATCGCCGAAGAGCTCGCCGCGCAGGCCGCGTCAGACGGGCAGCCTTGGGGCGACCTGGTCATGCGCGACGGCGGCGGGAGGATCCTGCGCGTCATGTCGCCGCAGAACATCATGGCGCCCCACTTCGGCCAGCCCGACATGCCGTTCGCCGGGTACTGGGAGGGCTACGTCGACCAGGTCTGGGAGCACTACCGCGGCACCGATCTGCGCATCGACCTCCAAGGCGGGCGCGGGGTCCTGACCGGCCGGGTGAACGGCGACGTGCTGACCTTCGACGACGGCTCGACGTTCGCGAAACCCGCGTCCCGCGACGTCTTCACCTGCGACCACGGGCCTTTCGCCAACATCCCGAGCGACACCGACGCGAAGAAGGGCGCGCTCGCGCGCCTCGCCGCCGCGTTCAACCGCAGCACCGTCCACAGCGATGCCGACCAGCCCAACGGTCCCGGCGTCGCCGACTTCTACGCCAACGAGATCACCAACCACTACGCCCGCGCCGTCCACGCCAACTCGCCGATCGGGTATGCGTTCCCGTACGACGACGTGACCCCCGACGGCGCGCCGGACCAGTCCGGAGTCGCCTTCGACGGCAACCCGACCAGGCTGACCCTCACCGTCACGTAAGGCGAGGCTTCCTGGGGAGGCTCGGGGCGCCGCCGGGATCCGGTGGCGCCCCGCGCCAGGCGGAACCGGGGACGGCCCTGGGGGGCCCTGTCGTTCCCCCCACTGCCCTCCCCCGGTCAAGGCCCGGTCATTGGCGGTTCATCGAATCGGGGCGAAGATCGTGTGGGCCGGAAACGCGCGCGCGTCGCAACCCGACGATTACGCTCACCGGTGACCTGCAACTTTCGAATGATCTGGAGCCTCCGTGCCGACCGTTACCGCATATGCCGCGCCGTCCGCGACCGAACCGCTGATCAAGACCACAATCGAACGCCGTGAGCTCGGTCCGCGCGACGTCCTCATCGAGATCAAGTACTCCGGCATCTGCCACTCGGACATCCACACCGTGCGCGGCGACTGGGGCCCGCAGCAGTACCCGCTCGCGCCGGGACACGAGATCGTCGGCATCGTCACCGAGGTCGGCGCTGAGGTCACGAAGCACGCCGTGGGCGGGCGCGCCGGCGTCGGCTGCATGGTGAACTCCTGCCGCGAATGCGAGCAGTGCCAGAAGGGCAACGAGCAGTACTGCCTCAACGGCAACATCGGGACCTACGCCGCGGTCGACGTCGACGGCACCATCACCCAGGGCGGCTACACCACCCACATCGTCGTCGACGAGGACTTCGTGCTCCGCGTGCCCGAGAGCATCCCGTTCGAGGCCGCCGCGCCGCTGCTGTGCGCCGGGATCACGACTTACTCGCCGCTGCACCACTGGAACGCCGGCCCCGGCAAGAAGGTCGCCATCGTGGGCCTCGGCGGGCTCGGCCACATGGGCGTCAAGTTCGCGCACGCCATGGGCGCCGAGGTCACCGTCCTGTCGCAGACGCTCAAGAAGCAGGAGGACGGCCTCCGCCTGGGCGGCGACCACTACTACGCGACCAGCGACCCGGCCACGTTCGCGACCCTCGCCGGAACCTTCGACCTCATCGTCAACACCGTCTCGGCGCAGGTCGACATCAACGCCTACCTGAGCCTGCTCAAGGTCGACGGGACACTCGTCAACGTCGGCGCCCCGGCCGAGCCGCTGCCCGTCGCCGCGTTCGCGCTCCTCATGGGCCGCCGCTCCTTCGCGGGCTCCGGCATCGGCGGCATCCAGGAGACCCAGGAGATGCTCGACTTCTGCGCCGAGCACGGCATCGCCTCCGAGGTCGAGGTCATCGGCGCCGACCAGATCAACGAGGCCTATGAGCGGGTCCTCGCCTCGGACGTGCGCTACCGCTTCGTCATCGACGCCGCGACCATGAACTGACGGAAGGACATCACCGCATGAGGACCACCACGCTCGGCGAAGGCGGACCCGAGGTCGGCGCGATCGGCTTGGGCTGCATGGGCATGACCTTCCAGTACGAGATGTCCGACGCGCGGGACGACGAGCAGTCGATCAGCGTCGTCCACCAGGCCATCGACGCCGGGATGACCCTGCTCGACACCGCGGACGTCTACGGGCCCCATACGAACGAGGACCTCCTCGGGCGCGCCCTCGCGGGCGGGTGGCGCGAGCGCGCGGTGCTCGCCACGAAGGTCGGCCTCGTCGTCACCGACGATTCGCAGACCCCGCCGGTCATCGGCAACAACGGCCGCCCCGAGCACGTGCGCGAGTCCATCGACGCGAGCCTGCGCCGCCTCGGCACCGACCACGTCGACCTCTACCAGCTCCACCGGGTCGACCCGGACGTGCCGATCGAGGAGACCTGGGGCGCGATGGCCGAAGCGGTCGCGGCCGGGAAGGCCCTGCGCATCGGGCTCTCGGAGGCGAACGTCGAGCAGATCAAACGCGCCGAGGCGGTCCACCCGGTCGCGTCCGTCCAATCGGAACTGTCCCTTTGGACCCGCGACCCGCTCGCCGAGGTGCTGCCGTACTGCGAGCGGCACGGCATCGCGTTCCTGCCGTTCTCGCCGCTGGGCCGCGGCTTCCTCGCCGGGCGGTTCGCGTCCTTCGACGAGCTGCCGCAGGACGACTTCCGGCGGCGCCTGCCGCGCTTCCAGCAGGACGCGCTGCGCGCCAACCTGGAGATCGTCGGCAGGGTCCGCCATGTCGCCGAACGCGTCGGCGCCACCCCGGCGCAGGTCGCGCTCGCCTGGGTGCTCGCACAGGGCGATCGCGTGATCCCTATCCCGGGCACCACGACGCCGAAGTACCTGGCGGACAACGCAGGTGCGGCCGACGTCAAGCTCACCGCGGCCGACCTGGCCGAACTCGACGCGCTCCCCGCACCCGTCGGCAGCCGCTACTGATTCACAAGGGAGCCACGATGGAGTACACCAGGCTGGGCTGCTCAGGCCTCAACGTCAGCCGGATCGTCCTGGGCTGCATGAGCTTCGGCGAACCGCACGAACGCGCGCCGTGGGTCCTGCGCGACGAGGCGGCCGAGCCGATCTTCCGGCAGGCGGTCGAATCCGGCATCACCTTCTGGGACACCGCGAACATCTACGGGCGCGGCACCTCCGAGGAGATCACCGGCCGGGCGCTCCGCAAGTACGCCAGTCGCGAGGACATCGTCCTGGCGACCAAGGTCTTCTCGCCGATGCACGCCGGGCCCGGCGGGTCCGGCCTGTCGCGCAAGGCGATCCTGGAGCAGATCGACGCCTCGCTGCAGCGCCTCGGCACCGACTACGTGGACCTGTACCAGATCCACCGGTTCGACCCCGAGACGCCGATCGAGGAGACCATGGAGGCCCTGCACGACGTGGTGAAGGCCGGCAAGGCCCGCTACCTCGGGGCCTCGTCGATGTGGGCCTGGCAGTTCGCGTCCATGCAGCACGCCGCCGAACTCGGCGGCTGGACGAAGTTCATCTCGATGCAGGACCAGTACTCGCTGATCCAGCGGGAAGAGGAACGCGAGATGTTCGGCCTGCTCGCCGACCAGGGCGTCGGCTCGATCCCGTGGAGCCCGCTCGCGGCGGGCCGGCTCGCCCGGCCCTGGGGGAAGACCGGCACCGACCGCGCGCAGGTCAACCCGACCACGGACCGCCAGGGCAGGCCGGCGTTCCTGGAGTCCGATAAGGACATTGTGGACGCGGTCGAGCGGATCGCCGCCGACCGAGACGTCGCCATGGCCACCGTCGCGATGGCCTGGGTGCTGCGCAACCCGATCGTGGACGCCCCGATCGTCGGAGCGACCAGGCCGCATCACTTGACGGACGCGGTGGCGGCACTCGGGTTCGCGCTCACCGAAGACGAGGTGGCCGCACTGGAGGGCCCGTACACGCCACGCGAGCCGACCTACTTCTAGGCCAGAGAACGAAGGCCGGGGCGCTTGGAGCGCCCCGGCCTTCGCGTCACTGCTGCATCTCGACGGCGGCTTCGATCGGTCCATCCACAGGGGAGGCCATGTCGAGGAGGGCGAGCGCGTCCTCCTGGCCGGAGCCCGGTTCGGCGTAGTAGACGATCATGCGCAGCCCGTTCGTCCCCGACAGCTCCAGGCCCTGGTAGCCGAGGGTGATATCGCCGACGAGCGGGTGGTGGTACGACTTGCGCCCGGTCGTGTGGCCCCGCACTTCGTAACGGTCCCAGAGCTTCGCGAACTCCGGGCTCTTCACGAGCAGCTCCCCCACCAGGTTGGTGAGGTCGGGCGCGTCCGGTTCCGTCCCGGCCAGCGCCCGCAGGTTCGCCACGCAGCCGCGCACCTGGTTCGACCAGTCGGCCATCACCTCTTTGGCGGCCGGGTGCAGGAACAGGTAGCGGGCGACGTTGCGCTTGTTCGCGGGCCACTCCTCGATCCCGGCGAGGAGGCGCAGGCCGCCGGGGTTGGCGGCGAGGACGTCCATGCTGCGGCTCGCCACGTAGGCGGGGTTCGGGCGCAGGCGTTCGAGGATCTGCTCGATCCCGGGCGGCAGGGTGCGGCTCGGGGCCTTCGGGGTGTCGGTGGAGCGGCGGGCGGCGCTCGCGGCGAGGTCGCGCAGGTGCTCGACCTCGGGCTCGGCGAGTTTGAGCGCGCGGGCGAGCGCGTCGACCACCTGCGGGCTCGGGCGGGTCTCCTTGCCGCGTTCGAGCCGGGTGTAGTAGTCGATGCTCACGCCGGCGAGGGTCGCGAGTTCTTCGCGGCGCAGGCCGGGGGTGCGCCGGATGCCGGGACCGGTGGTCAGGCCCACGTCGGCCGGGGTGATCTCCTCGCGCCGCGCGCGCAGGAACCGTCCGAGCGCGGAGCCGGCGCCGGGCTGATTCGTGGTCGTCATGCGCCCATTGTTCCACCGCTGCGACCTGGGGCGCCGTGGCTTGAGGGGCCGCGTTGCACCCAGGAAGCGGGCGTTACCGGTCGGGTTCGAGGAGGGCCGCGTACAGCGTGAGGCCGGGGCCGAAGGCCAGAGCCACGATGGGGCCGGTTGGTGCTCCGGCGGCCAGGATCTCCTGCAGGACGAGAAGCACTGTGGCCGAGGAGCAGTTGCCGTGCTCGGCGAGCACTTTGCGGGAGGTGGCCAGGGCGTTCGGGTCGAGGCCGAGTCCTTCGTCGATCGCGTCGAGGATGCGCGGGCCGCCGGGGTGGACGGCCCAGGCCGCGACGTCGGGCACATCGTGGCCGTGGCGGCCGAGGAGGTCTTTCACGAGTGGGCCGACGTGTTCGGCGAGGGCGTCGGGGACTTCCGAGGAGAGGCCCATGCGGAAGCCGAGGTCGGTGATGTCCCAGGTCATCTGGTGGCTGCGGCCGGTGTCGGTACGGGAGGCGACGTCGACGACGCGCAGGCGGGGCGCGTCGGTGGCGTCGGGTCGCAGGACGAGTGCGGCGGCGGCGTCGGAGAAGAGGGCGTGGGAGACCATCTGCTCGGGGTCGATGGAGGCGGGCTGGAGGTGCAGCGAGGTGAGTTCGAGGCAGAGCAGGACCGCCGGGCGTTCACGGGCCGCGACGTAGTCGGCGATGGTCGCCAGGGCCGGCAGGGCGGCGTGGCAGCCGGTGTGTCCGATGAGGAGTCTGCGGGTGTCGGCGGGGAGCGGCAGTGCGGCGGCGAGGTCGATGTCGAGGCCCGGGGTGCGGTAGCCGGTGCAGGTGGCGACGGCGAGCAGGCCGATCTCGTCGGGGTCGGTGGCTGCGGCTTCGAGCGCGTTTCGGACCGCTCGCAGGCCGAGGGGCGGCGCGACCTCGCCGTAGCGTCGCATGCGTTCGGCGGTGGACCAGTCGGCGACGGCCTTGAACTCGGCCGGTTCGGTGGCCGAGTGGCGGTGGTGCACGTCCGAGCCGGTGAAGATCCGCTGGGCGAGCCTGCTGCGGGAGAAGTGCCATCGGAACACGTCGTCCCACAGCTGTTCCTGGCTGTAGGTCGGCGGGAGGGCGGCGCCGATTCCGGCGATGCGGGCGGTCACCATCGCGGGACCGCGGCGTCGTGGTCGGGGTCTTCGCCGAGGGCGGCGACGCCGAGCCAGTCGGCGCAGACGTCCGAGGTGGCGGGTTGCAGTGCGCCGCAGCGGGCGTCGCGGTAGAGCCGTTCCAGGGTGTGGCCGCGGCGGGTCGCGGAGGCGCCGGCGGCTTCCAGGAGTGAGGAGGCCACTTGTACGGCTGTGTCCCCGGCGGTGAGTTTGGCGCGCCAGACCCACCGGTTTGTCTCGGGATCGCCTGGGGCGCTGTCGATCCGGGCGGCGGTCTCGGCGACGACGAGTTCGGCGGCGGCGACGGCGGTGTCGGCGCGGCCGAGGCGGGCGCGGGCGGAGGGGAGGCCGCCGAAGCCGCGGGTGCGGAGGTGCTCGGCGGCGGCGTCGACCGCGGCGCGCGCGACGCCCGCGTACACCGCCGAGTAGGAGGCCACGAGCCATTGCGGCATGGCTTCGGCGATCATCAGCGTGAGGCCTTCGACGCCGCCGAGGAGGGCGTCGGGGCCGACTTCGACGTCGAAGTGCACGTCCTGGCTTCCGGTGGCGCGCATGCCGAGCGAGTCCCAGGTCTCTTCGACGCGGATGCCGTCCCCGGCGGGGACGAGGAAGTAGGAGACCTGCGGTTCCTCGGCTTCGGCCTCGCGCGCGGTGACGAGGTAGGCGTCGACGTGCCCGGCGCCGGAGACGAACGCCTTGCTGCCGGTGATCCGGAATCCGCTGTCGGTGCGGCGGTATGCGGTCGAGGTGCGGGAGAGGCGTGAGCCGGTGCCGCGTTCGCTCATCGCGACGCCGTAGAGCGCGCCGCCGGCCGCGGCGGCCAGGGCCTTGTCGCGGGCTTCGAAGGAGCTCTTGGGGGCGCCGAGCAGGCGGACGAGGTCATCGGGGGTCTGCGCGAGAGCGCCGGTGACCGAGGCGTGCATGTTGAAGATGAGCGCCGTGGAGCCCGCGCCCCGGGCGAGCGCGGTGGCCACGCGCGTGTACTCGGCGAAGGAGGCGCCGAACCCGCCGAGCCGCTCGGGCACCATGAGCCCGAACAGGCCCGCGGCCCGCAGATCCGCGAAGTCCGCTTTGGGGAACCGGCCCTCCTCGTCGTGTGCGGCGGCGCGTTCGGCGAGACTGGGGGCGAGCTCGCGGGCCAGGGCCAGCGCTCGTTCACCGGGGCTCTCTGCTTGAGTCATGCGCATCAGTGTCCTCGGAACCTCGGTCGCGATCAACCCCAGCAGCTTACGCGGTGGATATTCCAGTGTGGAGCAAAAGGGCGACGTCGATCAGCGCCACCAGCATCACCGCGCGGAACGCGGCCCTGGACCGCGGGCGGCCGTCGAGGAGGAAGCCGACCACGAGGATGCTCACGGCCAGCGGCACGGTCGCGAGCGCGACCGGCGACGGCGCGCCGTCGGGTCCGAACACGAGCAGCACTGACGTGGTCAGGACGAGAGCGGCCGTCGCGAACCGGCTCACCGGCGGCCCCAAGCGATGCGGCAGGCCCCGCACCCCGGTGGCGGCGTCGTCGGCGAGGTCGGGCAGGACGTTGACGAAGTGCGCCGCGGACCCGAGCGCCGCGGCGGCGGCGATGAGCCACGCCGGCGGGTACGGCGCGCCGTTGGCGAGGTACGCGGGCAGCAGCCCGAAGGAGACCGCGAACGGCACCACGGAGAACGCGGTGGCCTTGACGCCGAGGTCGTAGGCCCAGGCCGAGGCGAGGGCGACGATGTGCAGCCCGCCCGCGAGCGGCGCCGAGAACAGCGAGAGGACCACCGCGCAGGCCGCGGACACGATGCAGGCGGTGCGTACGGCGGCAACGCTGATCGCTCCGGCCGCCAAGGGCTTGTCGGTGCGCCCCACTTGGGCGTCGCGGGGCGCGTCGATGAGGTCGTTGAGCCATCCGACGGACAGCTGCCCGGCGAACACCGCCGCCGTGGCGACGATCGCCGAGACGAGTGACCGCTCCGAACCCAGCGCCAGCCCGGCCGCGACGGCCGAGACCGCGACCGCGGGCAGCGGATGGGACGCCCGCACCAGGGCCCCGCTCGCCGACAAACGCTTCACGGCCGCCAGTGTGCCACTTCGGAGCCGCGAGCGGAATCCCCGGACGCGACGAGACCGAGGCGGTCTCGAAGCCCGGTAAGCGGGCCTTCCGGTTCCGGGCGCGTATGCAGCCGCATCCCGGCCGGAAGGCCCTGTTCGCGGGCTGTTCCGATCGCGAATCGACCCCCCGACCCTCACATCGCGCCCGCGAACACCCCGGGGCCGAGCCCCCCGGGACGTCTTCCGCCTCGCTACAGCACCGTGAAGACCCGGGCGGCGGGACCGGCGGGCACCTCGACGACCGGCGCGCCTTCGGTCATGCGGATCTTCCACTCCGGCAAGGCGACCGGGTAGGCCTGCTCGATCGTGCGCCCGCGCAGCCCCGGCAGGGCGATCTCGGCGGCCTCGCCACGCGACCAGATCGCCAGCAGCGACTCGTTCCCGGCGTCGAGCTGCAGCGCGATCACCTCGTCGTCCCAACCGGGCAGACCCAGCGGCCACACCGGATGCGAGACCGCGATGCGGTGGCGCCAGTTCTTGTGGAGCGCAATGGCCTCGCGCACCAGAGCGAACTGGTCGCCGCCGAGCCCGCCGAGGAAGCCGGACAGGTAGAGCCGGCCCATGACACCGGCCGTCATCGCAAACGCCGTCTCCTCCAGGCTCATCGACTTGTCCGGGTACGCCCAGTTCCCGGCCTGCTCGGGGGCGACGCTCGCGGGCGCGGCGGCGGCGATCGACGCGTACAGCCGGAAATCCTGCTGGTCGCTCGTGGACTGCAGGTGCGCCACCGACAGCACGTTGTAGTCCATGCGCATCCCGCCAGAACCGCAGTTCTCGAACAGCACCTCCGGATGCCGCCGCTGCGCCTCGCTCAGCCAGTCGCGGAACGCCCGGGTGTGCCCCAGCAGCCCGGCTCCGGGCCCGTCGGCGTCCACATCGGTGCCCACGCCGGCGTTCACGTTGTAGTCGAGCTTGAAGAACTCGATCCCGAACCCGGCGATGAGCCGGTCCACGGTCTCGTCCAGATGGGCGCGGGCCGCCGGGTGGCGGAAGTCGAGCTGGAAGTGCCCGGTCTCGTTGACGCGCTTGCCATGTCGCCGGAAGAACGCCGCCTCGGGCAGGTCCCGCCCGGCCGCCGCCTTCTCGCCGACCGCTTCGGGTTCGAGCCAGATCCCCGGCCGCATCCCCTTGGCGCGGATCGCGTCGATGACCGCGATGAGGCCGCCGGTGAACAGCCCGGGGACCTCGCGCCAGTCGCCCGAGTCCGTCCACCAGTTCCCGGTGCCGTACCAGCCGGCGTCGACGCAGAAGTACTCCGCGCCCGCTGCCGCCGCCGCCTCGATGAGCGGCAGCTCCTTCTCCGTCGACGGCCCGGCCATGAGTGTGTTCATGAAGTCGTTGTAGACCAATGGAAGCCGCTCATCGACCGGCCGCATCTCGCGGATCGCGCGCCGGTAGTCGGTGAGCGCGGCGAAGGCCGCGTCCCGGCCGCCCTCAGCGATGCAGAAGCCGGCCGGGACGGTCGTGAACTCCCCGCCGGGCGCCAGGCGCTGGGCGAACTGGTGGTATAGGTCGGTCGGGCCGTACACGCCGACGGTGACCGTGCCCTCGTTCTGACTCGCCTCCCAGTGCCAGCCAGCGCTGGTCTCGACCTGCCACGCGATCGAGGGCCCGTCCTCGGTCGCGAGGACCCCGGTCGGCAGGAACTCGCCGCTCGAGAAGGACCCGTGGCTGGTCACGCCGAAGTTCCCGCGATTGGTCCGGCCGTGGTGGAACGCCGGGTTGACGTTCGGCAGCAGTTCCTTGAGCGGACGCTGCTGCCAGCGACCTTCGGCGAGCCATTCGCTTTCGCCCCAGAGCAGATCGTGCGCGCCTTCCGGGACGGCCACGATCGCGGAGCTCACGTTGAGGAGCATGAGGTCGGCGTCGGAGCCGTTGCGGACGGTGTGCCGGATCTGGAGTCCCGGTCCCGCCGCCCGGAAGCAGCTGGTCACTTCGAGGCCGCTCTCCGGCTCGCGCTGGGAGATCCTGAGCTCGCCCGCGGACACGTCGTGCCCGGTGTAGCGCAGCCGCGGCCCGGCTCCCCACAGCAGGAGGCTGTGGGTGGGGCGGGCGCGCCGCTCGCCGGCGGTGCTCACATCGACGATCGCCATCGGCGCGGTCACCGACGCCGCACCCGGGCCGGTCGCCCAGCGGACGAGCCGGACGGGCTGGTCCTCGCCGCGCTCGAACCGAAGGAACAGTCCGTTGTGGGCCCACTCGAAGGCGGGTTCGCGGCCTGGGTCCCGCGGGACGGTCGATGTCACTGATCTACTCCGTTTGTCAATGCTTGAATACAGACGAGTCAACGAACCAAGCTAGCCGCAGGCCCTGGGCATCACAAGAGTTGCAGCCACAGAAGTCTGATGATTTTGACGTGCCAGGCGATCGCAATGAAGGATGAACCAGTTCAATTACGTCGAATACATCGACGAAGATAGTGCTTGATCTGCAAATAGATTCGATGTATCTGGCGCAGTCGGACGGATGAGGAGCAGCAGTTGGCCACCCCCGAGCCCCTGGCGCCGAACGACCCCGAGCTGTACGACCGCTTGGCCGAGGAGTGGTGGCGCCCGAGGGGCGTGTTCGCGATGCTGCACTGGCTCGCCGCGGCGCGGGGAGCGCTCGTTCCGCATGCGCCCTGTGCGGATGCGGTCCTGGTGGACCTCGGCTGCGGCGCGGGACTCCTCGCCCCGCATCTGGAAGGCAAGGGCTACAGGCACATCGGCGTGGACCTCTCGCTCGAGGCCTTGCGGCAGGCCGCCGAGCACGGCGCCCTCGCCGTCCAGGGCGATGTGCTCGCCGTGCCCCTGCCCGATTCGTGCGCTGAGGTCGTGGTGGCCGGGGAGATCCTGGAGCATGTCTCCGATCTCCCCCGCGCGGTCGCCGAAGCGTGCCGCCTCCTGCGCCCCGGCGGGCTGCTCGTGATCGACACCTTGGCGGCGACCGCTCTGTGCCGCTTTCTGGCGATCGGCGTCGCCGAGCGGATCCCGCGCATTGCGACGCGCGGCGTCCACGACCCGGCCCTCCTGGTCGACCGCGAGGCGCTCGTCAAGGAGTGCGCGAAACACGGTGTGGCCCTGGAGCTTCGCGGTATTCGGCCGTCGATGGCCGACTTCGCACTCTGGCTTCTGCACCGCCGATCGACCGTCCGGATGGTCCCGGTTCCCACCACCGCGGTGCTGTTCCAAGCACGGGGCCGCAAGCGGCGTTGAGCACCCCTCAGGACCCGGCTGACGCACCGCCCACGTCACTGGCGGTTACCGCTCGGTACTCACTCATGTAGATGTTGCTTTTGGGAGGGGTGTTGCACGCGTCTCACCGAGGGCGTTATATTTGTTTGGTCATACCATTAAACAACGGCCGCCCCCGCCTGCATAAATCCCGGCGAAACCTGTATCCCCCAACGAAAGGCATCGCCATGGGCGACACCTCAAGCAACGTCCCCACTTTCCGAATCCAGCGCCGCGGCCTCTTCCAGGCCGGCGCGGCAGGCGCGGTCGCCGCCTCCCTCGCCGGGTGCGCGGCACTCGACGAAGGGCCCGAAGGCACGGCCGCAGGGTCCGAGGAACTCGCGGATCTGCTCCCGACCTACACGCCGTATGAGGGCGGCATCGAGCCCGACCTGCCCGGCCAGCCCGACGCCACCGTCACCCCCGGCTTCCTCTCGCGCCCGGCCGAACCGGTCCAGGCCATCGCCGAGGCGCCGATGACCACCGGCGAGGACATCACCGCGATCACCCCCCTGTGGAACCCGACCCCGCCCGGGCTGCCCGACAACTCGTACTTCACGACGGTCAACGAGATCCTCGGCGGCACCGTCGTCTTCAACATCGCCGACGGCAACAACTACCTCGACAAGATCACCACCACCCTCGCCAGCGGCGACGTCCCGGACATGTTCCAGATCCCCGGCTGGGAGATCGTGAACCTCTCCGACTTCAGCGAGGCCGCGAACGAGCTGTTCGCCGACCTCTCGCCCTACCTCGCCGGCGACAAGGCGGCCGCGGACTACCCGCTCCTCGCCTCCTACCCCACGGCCGCATGGGCGATGGGCGTCTTCGGCGGCACGCTCCTCGGCATCCCCTGGGAACGGGCGCCCTACACGAACGCGCTGTTCGCCCGCCAGGACATCCTCGACGAACTCGGCCTGGAGCACCCGACCAACCTCGAAGAGCTCCTTGCGATCGCCGAAGAGGTGAACGACCCGTCGAAGAACCGCTGGGCGTTCGCCAGCCTCGACCAGACGATCCAGGAGGCCATGGGCGTGCCCACGCTGTGGACCGTCCAGGACGGGAAACTCGTCCACAAGTTCGAGACCGAAGCCTTCGCGGCCGCCATCGAATTCACCAGGAACGCGTTCGACAAGGGCCTCGTCCACCCCGACTACGTGGCCGACCGCTCCACGAACGCCAAGGAGATCATCGGCTCCGGCCAGGGCGTGTTCTACGAAGACGGCCTCGGCGCCTGGCACGAGATGTTCGCGACCTACCGCAACGTCGAGGGCTTCAACCTCCAGATCGTGAACCCGCTGGCCCGCGAGGCCGGGGGCACGCCCACGATCTGGCGCGACGACCCCGCCGGCATGTTCACCTTCATCAAGAAGGACCTCTCGGAGGAGCGCGTCAAGGAGTGCCTGCGGGTCGCCAACTGGTGCTCGGCCCCGTTCGGCACCGTCGAATTCGACCTCGTCTCCGACGGCGTCGAAGGCGTCCACTTCACCGTCGACGCCGAAGGCGTGCCCCAGCGCACCGAACTCGGCCAGACCGAGGTCGCGCCCACCTACATGTTCCTCTCCGGCCGGTCCAACGCGAACAACAAGTTCCAGTACCCGGGCATGGTCGAAGCCCTGCACGCCTGGGAGACCAACGCCGCGCCGTTCCTCGACCCCAACCCGTTCCAGGGCCTGCGCGTCGAAATGCCCTCCGACCTCTCCGCGGAGAACGAGCCGATGAAGGACGCCCACCACGAGATCTACCGCGGCCAGCGCGAAGTCGCCGACTGGGCGACCCTGGTCGAGGACTGGCGCGCGAAGGTCGGCGACGCCGCCCGCGAGTACTACACCAAGGTCGCCGAGGACAACGACCTCCTGTGAGCGCCTTGACCTCGACGAAGTCCCCGGCCGCGCAGGCCGGGGACTCCCCCGGACGGAAGGCGCCCAAGCCGAAGGCGCACTGGCGGACGCGGCTGAAACGCGACTGGCCGCTGCTCCTCATGGCCGCGCCGATGATGCTCCTGGTGTGGGGGTTCTGGTGGATCCCCACGCTGGGCAACGTGGTCGCCTTCCAGGACTACAAGCCGTTCACCGGCGGCATCCTCGGCTCGCGCCTGGTCGGCTTCACGCACTTCCAGATGCTGCTCAGCGACCCGGAGTTCCTGCGGGCCCTGGTGAACACGCTGTCGATCACCGCGTTCCAGCTGGTGTTCTACTTCCCCGTGCCGATCGCTCTGGCGCTGCTGCTGCACTCGCTCGCCTCCGAGCGGCTGCGGTCGATGCTCCAGAGCGTCGTGTACCTGCCGTACTTCTTCTCCTGGGTGCTCGTGATCGCGATCTTCCAGCAGATGCTCGGCGGGGCGGGTCTCCTCAGCCAGGTGTTGCGCGCCAACGGGTTCGAGGCCGTGGACTGGATGACCGATCCGGACACGTTCATTCTGCTCGTCACGTCGCAGGCGATCTGGAAGGAGGCCGGCTTCGGGGCGATCATCTTCCTCGCGGCGCTGGCCGCGATCGACCCGAACCAGTACGAGGCCGCGGCGGTCGACGGGGCCGGGCGCTGGCGGCGGCTGTGGCACATCACGCTGCCGGGGATCCGGCCGGTGATCGTGCTGCTGCTGATCCTCCGACTCGGCGATTCGCTGAACGTCGGGTTCGAGCAGTTCTTCCTGCAGCGCAGCGCGGTCGGGTCGCAGGCCTCGGAGGTCTTCGACACGTTCGTCTACTACAGCGGCATCCGCACGGGCGACTTCGACTACGGGGCCGCGGCGGGGCTGTTCAAGGGCGTGGTCGGGCTCGTGCTGATCCTGGCCGCCAACAAGTTCGCCCACATGCTGGGTGAGCGGGGGGTGTACTCGAAATGAGGAGACCGGTGAACCGTCCCGCTTGGGAAGAGAAGCCGAGTGTCGCCGGGAAGGCGGCCAAGGGCGCGAGCATCTTCGTGATCGCGCTGCTGATCCTGTTCCCGCTCTATACGATCGCGTTGACGAGCCTGTCCAGCGGCGAGACCGTGAACCGCGTTGGCGGGCTGGTGGTCTGGCCGGGCGACGGGGTCACGTTCAGCGCCTATGAGCAGATGTTCCGCAATCCGGTGGTGCTGCGGTCCCTTGTGGTCTCACTCGGGATCACTGCGGTCGGCACGTTGATCAGCGTGGTCGTGTCGGTCCTCGGCGCGTACTCGCTGTCGCGGCCGGGGTCGTTCGGGCACAAGACGATCCTGTTCTCGGTGCTGCTCATGTTCGTGATCTTCCCGGGCCTCATCCCGGTGTACCTGTGGGTGAGCGCGGTCGGGTTGCGCGACAACTACCTGGCGATCATCCTGCCGATGGCCGTCTCGGCGTTCAACGTGGTGGTGCTGCGGGCGTTCTTCATGAACATCCCGCAGGAGCTGTTCGACTCGGCCCGGATCGACGGGGCCGGGGAGTTCCGGGTGCTGTGGCAGATCGTGACGCCGCTGTCGAAGGCCGTGATCGCCGTGGTCACGCTCTTCTACGCGGTCGCGTACTGGAACAACTGGTTCAACGCGTTCCTGTACTTGGACGACGCCGGGAAGTGGCCGCTCGCCCTGGTGCTGCGCACCTACGTGGTGGAGTCGGCGCCGCTGCCGCAGGCGTCGGGCCTGCAGGACGCGCCGCCGACCCTGGCGGTCAAGATGGCGATCGTGATGATCGCGATCATCCCCGCGCTGATCATCTACCCGTTCGTGCAGAAGCACTTCAAGAAGGGCGTGATCGTCGGCGCCGTCAAGGGCTAAGGAAGCAGTTCCTTCAGCAGGGCCTCGACGCGGGCCTTGATGTCGTCGCGGATGACCCGGACGGGCGCGATTCCCTGCCCGGCCGGGTCGTCCAGCTTCCAGTCGAGGTAGCGCTTCCCGGGGAACACCGGGCACACGTCGCCGCAGCCCATGGTGATGCACACGTCCGAGGCCTCGACCGCGTCGACGGTGAGGATCTTCGGCGACCGGTTCGCGATGTCGATGCCGACCTCCTTCATGGCCTCCACGGCGGTCGGGTTGACCTGGTCGGCGGGCGCCGATCCGGCGGAGCGGACCTCGACGCGGTCCCCGGCGAGGTGGGCGAGCCACCCGGCGGCCATCTGGGAGCGTCCGGCGTTGTGGACGCAGACGAAGAGGACGGAAGGCTTCTCAGACATTCGCGGTGTTCCTTTGCGGTCGGGCGGTGAAGAAGCGGCGGGCCCACAGGCTCACGTAGACGAGGCCCACGAGCACCGGGACCTCGATGAGCGGGCCCACCACTCCGGCCAGGGCCTGGCCGGAGGCGGCGCCGAAGGTCGCGATCGCGACGGCGATGGCGAGTTCGAAGTTGTTGCCCGCGGCGGTGAACGCGAGCGTGGTGGAGCGTTCGTAGTTCAGGCCGATGCCTTTGCCGAGGGCGAAGGAACCGGCCCACATGAGCGCGAAGTAGGCGAGCAGCGGGAGCGCGATGCGCACGACGTCCATGGGCTGACCGAGGATCGCCTCGCCCTGCAGGGCGAAGAGGACCACGATCGTGAAGAGCAGGCCGTAGAGGGCGAACGGGCCGATCTTCGGCAGGAACTTCGACTCGTACCAGTCGCGGCCCTTGCGGCGCTCGCCGACGCGGCGGGTCAGGTACCCGGCGGCGAGCGGGACGCCGAGGAACACGGCGACGTTGAGGGCGATCTCCCAGCCGGAGACCTCGAGTCCCGTGGAGTCGAGGCCGAGCCAGCGCGGGAGGGCGTCGAGGTAGAGCCAGCCGAGTGCGCCGAAGGCGATGACCTGGAAGACCGAGTTCAAGGCGACGAGCACGGCGGCGGCTTCGCGGTCGCCGCAGGCGAGGTCGTTCCAGATGATGACCATGGCGATGCAGCGGGCGAGGCCCACGATGATGAGGCCGGTGCGGAAGGCGGGCAGGTCCGGGAGGAAGGCCCAGGCCAGAGCGAACATGAGCGCCGGTCCGACGAGCCAGTTCAACACGATGGAGGAGACGAGGAGCCGCTTGTCGGCGGTCACCGAGTCGAGTTTGTCGTAGCGGACCTTCGCCAGCACCGGATACATCATGAGCAGCAGGCCCGCGGCGATCGGCAGCGAGACGCCGCCGATCTGGACCGCGTTGAGCGCCTTGCCGACACTGGGAATCCACTGGCCGAGCGCGATCCCGGCGACCATCGCGGCGCCGATCCACACGGGCAGGTACTTGTCGAGGGTCGAGAGCCTCACGGGCGTCTGGGAAACGGCGTTCGCTTCGGCGACGGCGCTCACGCGGCGGCCCCCTGCGGGACCGAGAGCACGGTGGAGAGCAGTTCGAGCGCAGCGGGTTCGGCGCGGTAGTAGACCCAGGTGCCGCGGCGTTCGGAGGCGACCAGGCCGGACTCCTTGAGCACCTTGAGGTGGTGGGAGATGGTCGGCGCCGACACTTCGAAGGCGTCGGTCAGATCGCAGACGCAGGCCTGGCCGCCTTCGTGCGAGGCGATCAGGGAGAGCAGGCGCAGCCGCACGGGGTCGCCGAGGGCTTTGAAGGACGGTGCGAGCCGCTCGGCCTGACCGGCGCTGAGGGGTTCCTTGATCAGCGGGACCCGACAGTCGTCCAGGTCGGCCGCAAGGGTGAGACGAACAGGCTGCTTCGACATGCGTCTATTTTGACGGACGTCTAGGTAGCCGACAAGCGGCACCTCAGTTGCCTGGATCACACGCTGAACACTGGGGGACCCCGCGGCAGGCGAACGGTCGAGCGACCTGCGGGCGCACCTGGGCGACGGCGTTCAGCCGGGCAGTTGGACACCAGGAGTTCGGATACCGTTCATATTCGATCATTATCTAATTAGATAGCGATCGAGTCATCCGGGTCGATCGTGCCTGCCGACACGCTGCCCGCCGATGAGAGGACCGCCCCGATGACCGCCGACAGCCTCGTGATCCCGCCCGAAACCGCCCAGCTGCTCAACACCTCGACCGCCCGGCTCGCCGACCGCTTCGCCGCGTACTTCTCGCCCGAAACCGTCCGCGGGGTCCTGGAGGACTCCTATCTCGTCCTCGCCGCGACAGCTCGCGTGCGCACCCACCTGTACGTGCTGGCAGAGCGGTTCGCCGCCGAGCGGCTGGAGGCGACCCTCTCCGTTTCCGGCGCCCGGGCCAAGACCCGGCCCGAGGTCTTGTTCGTCTGCGTCCACAACGCGGGCCGGAGCCAGATGGCCGCCGCACTGCTCGACCACCACGCCGCCGGGCGGGTGACGGTGCGGTCCGCCGGGTCGGCGCCGGTCGCCGAGATCAACCCCGCGGTCATCGAGGTTCTGGCGGAGCGGGGATTGGACATCGCCAAGGAGTTCCCCAAGCCGCTCACCGACGAGACCGTCCGAGCCTCGGACGTGGTCGTCACGATGGGCTGCGGCGACGCCTGCCCGGTCTACCCCGGGAAGCGCTACCTGAACTGGGAGCTGGCCGACCCCGCCGGCCAGGACGCGGCGACCGTTCGCACCATCCGCGACGAGCTCGACGGCCGCGTCCGCGCCCTGCTCGACGAACTCCTCGCTCTCTAACAGTGCGGTTTCGAGCGCGTGGCGCAGCAGCCGCGTCATCACGGTTTCGAGCGGCGCGTCGGTGTCGATCTCAGCTGTGGCTCCTGCGCGCAGGAGCGGCTCGACCTCGACCTGGTCGCGCAGGGCCTGCTCCAGCTGCTCGGGGGTCTTCCCGTAGTCGTTGCCGGAGCGGCTGGTGAGCCTGCGCCGCACCACTTCGGGTGCAGCGCTGAGCAGCACGATCCGGTCGAAGTCGGGATAGAAGCGGCCCTGGTTCGGGACGCACCCGCTCACGAAGAGCGGGTCGCCTCCGGCGTCGAGTAGTCGCCGGAGACGCGCCTCGTTCCAGACCCAACCGGGTTCGGCGGTCGGTTTCGGCGGCTCCACATCGGGGCCGGGCGAGCAGTAGCCGCCGTAATCGGTGTCCACCGCCGAATATCCGCGTGCCGCCAGCTCCGCGACGACGGTGGACTTGCCGACTCCTGACACGCCCGTGATGAGCACCCGCTTCATCCAGGCAACGTAGCAGGCGGGTCAGCCGCAGCAGCCGGACTTCAGCTGAGGCAGCTCGACGCGCTCGCCCGCGCGGCCGTGGAGGACGCCGGTCGCCAGGCCGCGGGCGCCGACCGCCACAGGCTCCTCCGCTGCCGCAGTGCCGCAACCGCCGTCTGCCGAATCCTCGGCCGGACTGCCGCAGCAGCCCGATCCTTCGCTCGCGTCGGCGATGCTCGTCGCGTCAAGCGCACGGCTCGAGGAGCAGACGCCGGTCTCGGGCAGCTCCAGTTCGACCCGATCGGCGGCCTCGCGGTCCCCCGCCAGGGCGGCGGCGATGGACCGGACCTGCTCGTAGCCGGTGGCGAGCAGGAAAGTCGGGGCGCGGCCGTAGCTCTTCACCCCGGCGATGTAGAAGCCCTCGTCCGGGTGGGCGAGGTCGGCTTCGCCGTGGGCGGGGACGGTGCCGCAGGAGTGGAAGTTCGGGTCGATGAGCGGCGCGAGCTTCACCGGGGCTTCGACCGTGGCGTCGAGGTCGAGACGCAGTTCGCGCAGGAGCTCGAGGTCGGGCCGGAACCCGGTGGCGGCAGCGATGTTGTCGGCCTCCAACCGCACGGCGAGGCTGCCGCTCTGGCCGGTCACCGCCACCGAACCGTCTGCGGCCGTGGTGAAAGCGTCGATGGTGAAGCCGGTGACGAGTTCGACCGCGCCGGATTCGACAAGGGCCTTGAGGCGAGTGCCGATCGTGCCGCGCGCGGGGAGCGCGTCGGCCGCACCGCCGCCGTAGACCTTCGCCGCGCTGCGGCCTCGGATCGCCCAGGTGATCTCGGTGCCCGGCTCGGCTTCGGCGAGTTCGGCCAGGAGCAGCAGCGTGTTCGCGGCGGAGTGGCCCGCGCCGACCACGAGGGTCCGCTTGCCCGCGAACCGTTCACGGTCGCGTCCGAGGACATCCGGGAGCGGGCCGACCTGCCAGGGGGCGTCGGCGGTCTCGCCTGCGGCGGGAAGGCCGTTGGCGCCCAGAGGGTTCGCCCGGCCCCAGACGCCCGAGGCGTCGATCACCGCGTCGGCGACCACATCGGACCATTCGCCCGCTCCGTTCACGGTGCGCAGCAGGTAGGCCCGGCCTTCGCGTCCGAGGCTGTGGGTCTTGTCCGCGCCGAGGCGGGCCACGCCGGTGACGCGGGTGCTGTAGCGGACGTGGTCGTCGAGCGCGGCGGAGAGCGGCTCGAGGTACCGGCCGATGAGTTCGGCGCCCGTGGGCAGTCCGTCGGCGTCGGGCTCGGTCCAGCCGGTGCCTTCGAGGAGTCGCCTTGCGGCCGAGTCGATGTCGAAGCGCCACGGCGAGAAGAGCCGGACGTGGCCCCACTGGTCGATGGCCGCACCGGCGCTGGGACCGGCTTCGAGGACGATCGGGATGATGCCGCGTTCGAGCAGGTGCGCGGCAGCGGCGAGGCCTACGGGGCCGGCGCCGATGACGGCGCAGGTCTTGGCGAGGCGGCGAGTGGCGTGAGACATGAGGACCTCCTTGGGGTGGTCGCGCCGATCGCGATCACATCAACGGAGATAATTAATACCAGCGATTGCTGTTGATAGCAAGTTCTGTGGTTTACTTGTTGGATGAGCCGCCTGATCGAGATCGAGCTGACCGACGTCACCGCCGAGCCCGACGAGAAGCTCGTCGAACGCGCCCGCGACCTCGCACCCCAGTTCAAGGCCCTCGCCGACGAGAACCGCCTGGCGATCGTGATGCTGCTGTCCGAGCGCGACCGCACTGTGCGCGAACTCACCGAGGCGACCGGACTCGCGCAGACCCTCGTCTCGCACCACCTCGCGCCGCTGCGCGAACTCGGTCTCGTGACCGTGACCCCCAAGGGCCGCAGCAACATCTACGCCCTGTGCTGCGACGCCTTCACCGGCCCGATGCGCGCGCTGGCCGGGCTCTCGACCGCCGAAGCCAAGAGCTGCTGAGACACGCGAGAGGGCCCCGCATCGATGCGATGCGGGGCCCTCTCGGCGTTCGTCAGGCGGCGAGTGCCGCCAGGGCGATGGTGTGGCCGGTGTGCTGGACCTTGGCATTGAGGTAGCGGACGTTGCTGTCGGTCGCGAAGACGCCCGTGGGGACGGTCGCGGTCACGTCGGCACCGAGGCCGCGGAGCTGGTCGGCCTTGTCCGGGTTGTTCGTGAGCAGGTCGAACGGTCCGACGCCGAGCGCTTCGAGCATCTGGGCGGCGGCGGTGTAGTCGCGGCCGTCCTCAGGCAGGCCCAATGCGGCGTTGGCCTCGTAGGTGTCGAGGCCGTCGTCCTGGAGGGCGTAGGCGTCGAGCTTGTTGTACAGGCCGATGCCGCGGCCTTCTTGACGCAGGTAGAGGAGGACGCCGCCGCGCTCGCCGATGCGTTCGACGGCCTCGCGCAGCTGGGGGCCGCAGTCGCAGCGGGCAGAGCCGAAGACGTCGCCCGTGAGGCATTCGGAGTGGAGGCGCACGAGCGGCGCCTCACCGGGGGCGGGGTGGCCCAGGACCAGAGCGAGGTGCTCGGCGCCGTCGGCGAGGCCTTTGAAGGTGACGGCTTCGGCGGTCGTGGTGAAACCGTCGGCGAAGGTCAGGGGGATGGTGACGCGGGTGCGGACCGCGGCGGTCGCGTGAACGGTTTCCATGTCGTCTCCGATGGTCAAGCGAGCATTTCAAATTTGAACTGCTGCGACTAAGGTACAGTTGAGTTCAAATTTGAACAAGGGAGTAGAGTAGAGGCATGGGTCACACACAGTGGTTGAACGAGGAGGAGATGCGCGCCTGGATGGCGTTCATCCCCGCCTCGACCCTGGTCGCCCGCGAGCTCGACCAGCAGCTCAAGGAGGATTCGGGCCTCTCGCACCTGCAGTACGAGATCCTGATTCACCTCAACGGGGCCGAGACCGGCGCGCTGCGGATGACCGAACTCGCCGAGCGCCTCATCAACTCCAAGAGCGGCCTGACCTACCAGATCGGGCAGATGGAGAAGGCCGGGCTCGTCACGCGGCGCAAGTGCGAGTGGAGCGGCAGCGGCGTCCTGGCCGAGATCACCGACGCGGGCCGCACTGCGCTCGAAGGCGCCGCGCCCGGGCACGTCGAGAAGGTGCGCGAGATCCTCATCGACGTGCTCACCCCCGAAGAGCGCAAGGCCATCGCCGACGGGCTCGGCCGCGTCCGCGACCGCATCGTCGAACGCAACGAAGGCGGCACGTGCTGGTAGCGGCGAGGTGAGCGGTTCCGCTGGGACACAAGACCATCAAAGGTACAGCCTGCGGGATCCCTAACGGACCAATACTTTTCATACAATCTCAGGTGGAAACGAACACCCGGCTCGCGTCCGCGCGGTCGGGTTCCCTTCGACCAGAAGGAAATCCACTTGAAGACTCCTACCCGACTCCTGGCCGCCGCGGCCGCGGCGGCCCTCGCGTTCACCCTCCTCGCCGCCGCACCCGCGGCCGCGGGCTCCTCCCACCACGGCATCGACTGGCAGCCGTGCCCCGATGTGGACCCGGCCGAAGCGGTCGAGTGCGCCACCATCGAAGTCCCGCTCGACTACGACCGCCCTTGGGGCGAGAAGATCGAGATCGGCCTGGCCCGCAGGCAGGCCGCGAACCCGGACGAGAAGCTCGGCACGATCCTCATGGACCCCGGCGGGCCTGGCGGCTCGGGCGTCGACGCGGTCAAGTACTTCAACCCGCTCACCGGCGGGGCCGCCGAGCAGTTCGACCTCGTCGGTTTCGACCCGCGCGGCGTCAACACCAGCACGCAGGTGCTCTGCGGTGAAGACGCCCTGAACGCCGTGAGCGCCATCGGCGTTCCGACCGACCAGGCCTCGTTCGAGGCCCTCGAGGACGCCAACGCCGCCCTCGCCGCGGACTGCCGCGACCGCACCGGGAAGCTCTTCGACCACGTCTCGAACCTCGAGACCGTCGAGGACATGGAGCGCATCCGCCGCGCGCTCGGCGAGGGCAAGCTCAACTACCTCGGCTACTCGTACGGAACCATCATGGGCCAGCAGTACGCCGAGGAGTACCCGCGCCGGATCCGCACGATGGTCCTGGACGGCAACATGGACCACAGCCTCGAATCGGTCTGGGACTTCCTGAGCACCGAGACCGAGGCGGTCGAGGAGAACTTCAACGAGTTCACCGCCTGGTGCGAGGGCGCACCCGAGTGCGCGCTCCACGGCGAGGACATCGAGTCCCTTTACAGCGACTTGAAGGCCGAGGCCCGCGCCGGCGAGCTCATCGACCCGGACTCCGGTGAGCCGCTCGACTTCTACGCGCTGACCTCGTATTACACGTTCGCCGCGAACTCCCCGCAGGCGTGGCCGTCTTTGGCCGAGGTGTATGTGGCACTTCGGGACGGCACCCCCTTCACCAGCCTCTCCGCGTTCCAGGAGGAAGACGAGGTGAACGAGCTGTTCCTCCCGGCCTGGTGCCAGGACTACGGCTGGGACATCGAGGACTTCGACGAACTCGCTTCGCTTCAAGGGCGACTCGCCGAGGAATACCCCAATGTGGAGTGGACGCCGTACGACGACCTCGCGCTCACCTGCGTCGGATCCGGCATCGAGCACACCAACGAGCGCGAGGAGCTGGACATCGACCACGCGCCGCCGATCGTCTTCATCGGCAACGAACACGACCCCGCGACGGTGTACGACTGGACCCTGGCCTCCTCGGACCAGGCCGACGGCGAACTCATCACCTATGAGGGCTACGGCCACACCGTCTACGGCGGCTATTCCGAGTGCATCGACGACTCCGTGAACGCCTACTTCGTCGACAGGACCGTCCCGGAGGAGGGCCTGAGCTGCCCGAACCTGGACTTCCCGGAGATCGAACCGCTCGGCGACCGGCGAGTGCCGCACACCGTCGGTCCCTACTAGACGCCACCGCACGACGCGACGGCCGGGATCCGCACCCGGCCGTCGCCGCTTTCGCGGATCCGTTCGCGGTACTACCATGTGGGATCCGCCGAGCAAGGGAGCCCGCGATGACCGGTGCCGCCGAGACCCACATTGTCGCCAACCAGCCTCCGCCGCTGGTGGACCTGAACCTGTACGACACGAACGCGCCGCTGCGCGAGGCCGCCGATCGGGCGGGCGCCGGATGGTTCGCCCGAAAGGCGCGAGAGATCGGCAGCGTGCTCGGCAGCACCGAGGCCGCGGAGTGGGCTGTGGAGGCCCACCGGTACCCGCCGGTGCTGCGGACCCACGACCGATACGGGCACCGGATCGACGAAGTGGACTTCCATCCGTCCTGGCATGTGTTCATGCGCCTGGCCGTCGAGAGCGGCGCGCACGCGATGCCTTGGGCCGACCCGAAGCCCGGTGCGCATGCGGCGCGGGCGGTGCTCCTGTCGATGCTCGCCCAGATCGAACCGGGCCACGCCTGCCCGATCTCGATGACCTATGCGGCCGTCCCGGCGCTACGCGCGAATCCCGAGCTGGCGGCGGAGTGGGAACCGCGGATCACTTCGGACGAGTACGACCCGGGGCTGCGCCCGCCGCACGAGAAGGCGGGCGTGCTCGTCGGCATGGCGATGACCGAGAAACAGGGCGGCTCGGACGTGCGCGCGAACACCACGGCCGCAACGCCGTCGGCGGACGGCACGTACACGCTGCGCGGACACAAGTGGTTCTGCTCCGCGCCGATGAACGACGCGTTCCTCGTGCTCGCCCAAGCGCCCGGCGGCCTGTCGTGCTTCCTCCTTCCGCGCGTCCTGCCCGACGGGACCCGTAACGCGATCCGCTTGCAGCGCTTGAAGGACAAGCTCGGGAACCGGTCGAACGCCTCGGCTGAAATCGAACTGCACGACGCCGTGGCGCACCTCGTCGGCGAGGAGGGCCGCGGCGTCGCCACGATCATCGAGATGGTCAACCACACCCGGCTCGACTGCGTCATCGCCACCGCGGCCGGGATGCGCCAGAGCACCGCCGAGGCCGCCTGGCACGCCGCGCACCGCAGTGCCTTCGGCGCCAAGCTCATCGACCAGCCGCTCATGACGCAGGTCCTCGCCGACCTGTGCGTGGAGTCCGAGGCCGCCACCGCCACGATGATGCGCCTGGCCTCGGCCTACGACGACCCGGCGCAGGCGCCGTTCCGCCGTCTCGCTACCGCCGTCGCGAAGTACTGGGTGTGCAAACGCGGCCCGGGGCACGCCGCCGAGGCCGTGGAATGCCTGGGCGGCAACGGGTACATCGAGGAGGCACCGCTCGCACGGCGCTACCGCGAACAGCCGCTCTTGTCCATTTGGGAGGGGTCCGGGAACGTCATCAGCCTCGACGTGCTGCGCGCCCTCGCGACCGCGCCCGAGACCGCCGAAGCGTTCCTCGCCGAGGTCGAACCGGCGGCCGACGAGGATCCCCGACTACACGCACATCTCAAGGGGCTCAAGCGAACCCTCACGGGAGTGCTCGAACCGGCCGGAGCCCGCCGCCTCACCGAGGACCTCGGCCTGGCACTCCAGGCCTCTCTGCTCGTGCGGCACGCCCCCGCTGAGGTCGCCGACGCCTTCTGCGCCTCAAGGCTGGGTCCGGATCGCGGCCTCAACTACGGTGCGGTGCAGACGAAAGCGGCGGCGGCGATCGTCGCGAGGCACCTGCCCGGCTAGGAACTTGCGCTCAACCGACCCAGAAGACCATGACGGCGAGGCTCGCTGCGGCCCCTGCGAAGCAGGCCGCGGCCGCCTTCGGGCTCGGCTCGGCGATCCCGGAGGTGCGGCCGCTGAGCATCGACTGGAGCTGCTCGCGCAGCTCCTCGTTGAACGCCAGACCGGCCGCGAGGATCAGCGCCGAAGGCAGCGCGTAGACCAGGGTGTAGGCGACGAGGACGACCACGGCGGCCGGGGTCGCGACGTCGGCGTCGATGAGGCGTTCGACGGCCAGGACCATCGGGAACGCGTTGGGAAGGTCCCCGACCGTGGCGAGCACCCCGAACGGCAGTGCGCTCCAAGCGTTCACCCACGACGGCAGCGCGTAGCCCTTGCGCTCGCGCGGCCGGAGCCTGCGCACACCCATAACCACCAGTGCCACCGCCAGGCCGACGAACAGCACGCGGCGCAGCCACAGCGTGAACCCCTCCAGCACCGAGTCCGCAAACGACAATCCGAAGTAGAACATCACGGCGAACGCCAGGAACGACACGGCCGCCCCGAGCATGAACGCCCAGCCGGTCGGCGCAGGGCGGTTCGCACCCAGCAGGATCACGATGACGATCCAGATCGTGGCGGCGTTGACCGAGTCGAGCAGCGCCAGCCCCGTCAGGCTCCACAGCAGCCCAGCGGTCAACGGGCACCGCCCCGTCCCCCGGCGCACCCCATCAGGCTGCCCCCGTTGCGGCCCATGCGCAATCCCTCCTCAACTCCGACACCCGGGCCGGAAGCCTTGTCAAGGGCGGCTCGCGCCGCCCGACCGCACAGTACCCGCCCCGACCGGCCCTTGAGCCCCTGCAGGCTCTAGGCGAGGCCCTTCGCGAAGAAGTCGAGGGACTGCCCGACCTCCGCGAGTTCGGGCGAGTGGTTCAAGTGGCCGTGCGTCATGCCCTGCGCCAGGTACGACTCGACCGGGACGCCGACCTCGCGGAGCTGGCGTTCCAGCAGTTCGGCCGAGGCGCGCAGGTCGTCGTACTCGGAGACGACGATGCGGGTGCGCGGCAGGCCGTCGAGCCTCGCCGCGCCCGGAAGCGCGTCCGGCGGCACGTCACTGATGCGGCCCACGTAGTTGCGGACCATGCCCTCGACGCTCTCGGGCTCGAACCGGAACGGCACCGCCGCCATCTCGGCGTTCATCGCCGGGCTGAGCGACGGGTTCGGGTAGTGCGCGAACGGGTAGGCGAGCAGGAGCACGTCCGCCGGTCGGCCTCCGGTGTCCCTGGTGCGCAAGGCGGTCGAGAGAGCGAGAGCGGCTCCGGCACTGGCGCCGCCGAGGGCGATCGGGGCGCCCTCGGGGAGCGGCTGTTCGCACCACCAGTTCCAGGCGGCGTGCACGTCGTCGATCGGCACCGGGTACTTCGTGGTGTCGTCGGCGAGGCGGTAGTCCACTGAGGCCACTGCGACCCCGGCGCGGCGCGCCAGTTCGATGCTCACCGCGTGGGCCTCGCGCATGTCGAGGTCGCCCCAGCGGAAACCGCCGCCGTGGCACCAGAGGACGGCGCCGCTGACGGTCCCTTCGGGGCGGTAGAGGCGCAGCGGGATCGACCCGTGCGGGCCGTCGATCGCAGTGTCCTCCAACGCGACACCGGTGGCGTCCCAGGCGATGGCCTCGCCGGTGTACTCCCGCATGAACGCCTGGCCGAGCGCGTCCTTCTCCTCAGCGGTCCCACCCTTGGCGGTGGCCGCCTCCAGGCCTCGGAACATCGTGGTGAAGTACTCGTCGACCGGCATCCGGGCCTCCTCGAATCAGTGCAGGACTTGAATCATCGCGTGCGTGCCGCTGATACGCCAATCCGGGGAACCGGTTTCCAACTCGGTGAGACGGGCCGGGGGGATGCCGACGGCGAGGTCGGACTTCGCGGTGCGCAGGGCGGCCACGTCCCCGGGGAAGTAGTCGACGACCTCGCCGAAGGGCGCGGTGGCGTCCCATTCGCGGTCGCCGACGAGGCGCCGGTAGTTCAAGTCGCCCTTGAGGATCACGAGTGTCGCGGCGCGGAAGTCGTCCGCGAGGTCGGGCGGGAGGTGCCGGTAGGTGGAGGGCAGGACGTAGAAGCCGTGGGTGCGCAGGATCAGCCGCTCGTCGCGTATCGCCTCGCGGAGTCGTTGCGCGAGGGCCTGGACGGGTTTGTTGGGGTTGGCGGCGAGCGCGGCGAGGGTGGCGAGCACGTCCTGGCCGGTGGCATCCGAGACGAAATAGGGGTGCGGTTTGAGGTGCAGCTCGACCGTGGCGGTTTCCAGGATCGCGTCAATGAGGGCGAGGTCGGCCGTGATCTCGCGGCCGGCGTTGTCGGCCACCACGATCACCGGCCCCTCCCCCGGGCCGTCGATGAGGTCCCAGACGGCGGCGCTGTCGTCGACCACCACGTCCGCTTGTCCCGCAATGGCACTGATGGTGCGGAAGCCGAGGTCGGCCTGGTTGCCCCAGAGGGCGGCGTGCAGCAGGGCCTGGCGTCGCTCATCGGGTTCGCGTTCGGCCAGGGCGGTGTAGGCGTCGAGGTCGGAGAGGATCTCGGGGCCGTCGAGTTGCGCGTGCTTCTGCGGCGCGAAGAGGTCGACGCCGTACCAAGGGCTGTCGGGTGCGAAGTATTCGGTCGCGTGGAGGATGCGGCGGTAGAAATACGACTCGGCCCACAGGAACGGCAGTGAGCGCCAAGGCCTTCCGGCGCATTCGGCGATCTGGGCTTCCCAGAACGGCGCGTTCGGTCCCGGCGGGACCGCGGTCGGGACGGCGCCGTCGCGGCTTTCGGCGAGCAGGGCTTCGAGGCGGGCCCGGATGCGCGGCGGGTAGGGGAAGTCGTCGAGGAGGTTCGCGATGAGGACCGGGTGGCGTTCCTGGAACACCGAGCGGCTGAAGGATCCGGGCCGGTCGATGCCGATCCTGGGGGGCAGGTCATCCATTGTCGCCGCTCCGTTCGTTCGCAGTTGTGCCGACCAGGGCGGTGATCGCCCGGCGGAGTCGTGGGTCGATGTCTTCGGCGGTCAGCACCAGGTGGTGCAGGAGGCCGTCGATTGCCAGCGCGACCGCTGGGGGGTCGACGGTTTCGGTGATGCGGCCGAGGCGCCGTTCGGCTTCGAGGTAGGCGGTGGCGGCCTGTTCGATCGCGTCGAGTGCGGTGGCGTGGTCGCCGAGCACGTCGCGGACGCGGGCGGCGAGTTCGGGTTTGAGGACCATGAGGCGGGCGAGTGCGGCGAGTGCCTCGCGGGGGATGGCGAGGAGGGTGTCGGTCAGGTTCGCGGCCGGGTCGCCGGTGCCGGCGCGGTCGGGCAAGGCTCCTGCGGTGGCGCCGATGATGAACGTCCGGTCGACGGCGTAGGCGGCGAGGAAGTCGTCGAGGTCGGTGAAGTGGGCGTAGAGGAGGCCGGCGGCGACGCCGGCTTCAGTGGTGACGGCGCGGCCGCTGAGTTTGGCGGGGCCGTCGCGGAGGATCACGCGTTCGGCGGCGGCGAAAAGCTGCTGCCGCAGTTCGGGGATGGCGACTCCTCTTGGCACGGGTGCCAGTGTATCGGTTCGCCGAGGGGGCCTGGACACGAGTTTGAGCAATCGTTCATACTGAGAATGAACACACGCTCAAACTAGTGAGAGGCGGAACGGCGATGACGGGAACGCATCCCCGACGCAAGGCGATCGTGGTCGGCGCGGGCATCGCCGGCCTGGCCGCGGCCTTGCGGCTCCACCGCGCCGGGTGGCGCGCGGTCGTGATCGAGCGCGCGCCCGCGCGGCGCAGCAGCGGCTACATGCTGAATCTGATCGGCCGCGGCTACGACGCCGTCGAAGCGCTCGGGCTGGTGCCAGAGCTGTCGAAGCGCGATCTCGGCTCGTTCCAGTCGATCCTCGTGAGGGCCGACGGCTCCGTGAAGTTCACGGTCCCGGCCGCGATCGTCGAGGCCGCGCACGGCGCGCGGGCGATGTCGGTGTTCCGGGGTGACCTGGAGACAGTGCTGTGGGAAGCGGTCGCGGACACGGCCGAGTTCCGGTTCGGCACCACGGTGACCAATGTTTCGCAGGAAGGGAACGGCGTCACCGCGACGCTCAGCGACGGGTCCGTCGAGCGGGCCGATCTGCTCATCGGTGCGGACGGCCTGCACTCCAGCGTTCGGAGGCTCGTCTTCGGTGAGGAGTCCCAGTTCCTTGTCGACCTGCGGCACATGGTCGGGGCCTTCCCGCTGAGCCGGGTGCCGCGCGGCCTCGCCGAAGGCAGCGGCACCACGTTCATCGGCCCGCACCGGACCGCCGCGGTCATCAACCTCGGGCCCGGCCGGTCATCGGCGTTCTTCACGTACCAGAGCGCCGATACCGGGGCAGACCTGGAGCGCGGCGCGGTCGCCGCGCTCGGTGAGGCCTTCAGTGACCTGGGCGGCGGCGTGCCCGACGCCCTCGACCAGCTCCGCGCCGACCCCGGCGGTGCCTACTTCGATTCGGTCAGCCAGATCCAGGCGGACAGGTGGAGCAGCGGCCGGGTCGTCCTGCTCGGCGATGCGGCCTGGTGCGTGACGCTGTTCGCCGGATACGGTGCGGGCCTGGCACTCTCGGGCGCGGACAAGCTCGGCGAAGCCTTGGAACGGCACGGCGACGACCTTGCGGCGGCGCTCGCGGACTGGGAGTCGGGGCTGCGCCCGGAGATCAGGAAGCGGCAGGCGCTGGCGCGCAGGGGCATCGCGCAGTTCGCGCCGCCCACCAAGTTCCACGTCTGGATGGGCGACATGGCGATGCGCGCCATCGCCCTGCCGGGCGTCCGTCAGATGGTGCAGCGCTCGATCAAGAACGCGCGCTAGCGATCAGGGCGGAGACGGAACCCCCGAGGCGTGGCGTGGAATCCGGCCGATTCCAGGATCGGACCGAGCGGGGACGACAGTGCGGAGGCGTCGTTGACGCGTTCGATCGAGAGCGCGCCAGTGGCGCCCGCACGGGTCGCGTCGGCGAGTGCAGTGGCCGCCTTGACAAGGCGAGCGTCGGCTGACCGATCGGCGTCGTCGCCATCGGACGGCGAGCCCCAGGCGAGGAGGGTCTTGCCGCCTCGTTCGATGTAGAGGGTGAGTTCGCCGTCGACGAGGACCACGAGGGCTCCGGCTTTGCGTCCGGGCCGGTGCCCCGAGCCGATCGGCGGATCGGGCCAGGGCAGCGCGGCGCCATAGGAGTTGGCCGGGTCGGCGGCCGCCAGGACCAGACCGCCGTCCGTTGCCGTCTCGCCGCGTTCGCGCCGGGCGGCGGTGGCCCGAAGGCGGTCGACCGCGCCGTCCATGGCGAACTGGGCCGCGCCGAGGCCCTCGACGACATAGCCTCGGCGGGCCTTGCCGGTCTCCTCGAAGACCGACAGCACCCGGTACACCTTGGCGAAACCGCCTTCGACGTCTTCGGCGGCGACGGCGCCGCGCGTGACGACGCCGTGCCGGTCGAGGAGGGTGCGGGCCAGGGCGTGGGCCCGGAGGGTGGCGTCGGGTTCGACTTCGGGGAGCAGGGACCAGCGTCCGGCGACCGTGGGCGGGCTCGTGACGATGCCCCGGTCGTCGCTCCGCAGCTCGCGCCAGCCACCGGGGAAGGAGCCGTAGCGACCCCGGGGAGCGTGGCGCCGGGCGCGGTGCGCCGTGGCGCCCGCGGTTCGGCCGGAGCCGAGGAAGGCGCGGAGCGGCGCGAGGGTGTCGTTGGTGATGCGGCCGGACCAGGCCAGGTCCCATAGGGCGTCGATGAGTTGGGGCTCAGTCGCTTCAGGGTTTCCTTCGGCGCGGACGCGCTCGGCGAGCTGCCGGAAGAACAGGCCGTACCCTCCCGAAAGCGCGGCCAAAAGGGATCGGTGCAGCGGGCCGAGTTCGAGCGGCTGCGGCTCGGGCAGCAGCAGCGGGGCCGTCTCGGCGGCGAAGAGGGCGATCCAGCCGTCCCTGGCGCCGAGCGCGCCCGCCCCCGCCCAGAGCACTTCGCCGGAGGCGGTGAGCTCGTCGAGATGCGTTGGCGTGTAATCCGATACGCGCGAGGGAAGGATCAGCTTCTCGAGCGCGGAGGCGGGAACGGCGACGCCTTGGAGCTGCTCGACGGCGCGGGCGACACCGTCGACGCCGCGGAGTGCGCCGCGGCCGGGCGCCTCGGGTGTCCCGATGTGCTGCCAGTGGGGCAGGAATTCGGCGAGGGCGGACGGCGGCACGGGTTCCAGTTCCTGGCGGAGTGCCGCGAGGGAGCGGCGGCGCAGGCGGCGCAGGACCTGGGCCTCGCACCATTCCCGGCCCTGGCCATCGGGTCGGAACTCGCCTTCGGCGAGGCGGCCGGAGGAGGCGAGGCGGCGCAGGACGCCCTCGGTGACGGCGACGCCCAGGCCGAAGCGGGCCGCCGCCTCGCCCGAAGTGAACGGGCCGTGGGTGCGGGCGTAGCGGGCGAGGAGGTCTCCGAGGGGATCGGGGACGGGCTCGGTGAAGGATTCGGGGATGCCGGCGGGCAGCGCGGTGCCGAGGGCGTCGCGCAGCCGACCCGCGTCCTCGATGGACGCCCAGTGCTCCAGGCCCGCGATCGCGACGGGCACGACGCGCCCGGCCGCAGCCAGCTGCCGCACCCAGTCCGGGGCGGCGCCGCGCTCGGTCAGCTCCGCATCGGTGAGCGGGCCGAGGAGGCGCAGGAGGTCGGCGACGCTCTCCGCGTCACGTGCCCGGCGCTCTTCGGTCAACCACTGCAGCTCGCGTTCGAGCTGGTGGAGCACTTCCGGATCGAGGAGTTCACGCAGCTCGGCCTCGCCGAGCAGGTCGGCCAGGAGCCGGGAGTCGACGGCGAGGGCGGAGGCGCGGCGTTCGGCGAGGGGCGAGTCCCCTTCGTACATGAACTGGGCGACATAGCTGAAGAGCAGGGAGCGGGCGAAGGGCGAGGCCTCGGGGGTGGCGACCTCGACCAGCCGCACGTCGCGGGACTCGATGTCCCCCATGAGCTCTGCCAGGCCGGGCACATCGTAGACGTCCTGCAGGACCTCGCGGACGGCCTCAAGGATGATCGGGAACGACGGGAACTCGGAGGCGACTTCGAGGAGCTGCGAGGAGCGCAGGCGCTGCTGCCACAGCGGCTGCCGCTTGCCTGGCTGGCGGTGCGGCAGAAGCAGTGCGCGGGCGGCGGCCTCGCGGAAGCGGGAGGCGAAGAGGGAGGACCCGCCGACCGCCTCGGTGACGAGGCCGTTGATCCCGTCCTTGCCGAAGACGAGGTCGGCGGCTTCGATCGGGGCCGGCCCGTGGTCGCCGTGGACGCCGAGCCGCCCGCCTTCGTCGGCGTCGTCGAATCCGGCGGCGTCGGGCAGGTGCAGGATGATGCCGTCGTCGTTGTGCATCAGCTGCGGGTCGACGCCGTACCGCTCGCGCAGGCGGGCGCCGAGCACGAGCGCCCACGGCGCGTGGACCCTTGCGCCGAACGGGGAGTGGATCACGATCCGCCAGTCGCCCAGTTCGTCGCGGAAGCGCTCGACGACGACGGTGCGGTCGTCGGGGACGTGGCCGGTGGCCTCGCGCTGCTCCTTGAGGTAGGCGATGGCGTTGCGGGCGGCGAAGTCGTCCAGGCCCGCCGCCGCGAGCCGGGCGTGCGCCTCGGCGTCGCCCATGGCGCCGAGCTCGCGCACGAACGCGCCGATCGCGCGGCCGAGTTCGAGCGGACGGCCCAGCCCGTCGCCGCGCCAGAACGGGAGGCGGCCGGGGACGCCGGGCGCCGGGGAGACGACGACGCGGTCGCGGGTGACCTCCTCGATCCGCCACGACGAGGTGCCCAGGGAGAACACGTCGCCCACGCGTGACTCGTAGACCATCTCCTCGTCCAGTTCGCCGACCCGGCCGCCGCCCCGTTTCGGGTCCGAGCCGGCCAGGAACACGCCGAACAGGCCGCGGTCGGGGATGGTGCCGCCGGAGGTGACGGCCAGGCGCTGCGCGCCGGGACGGCCGGTGACGGTGCCGTTCACGCGGTCCCAGACCAGGCGCGGGCGCAGCTCGGCGAAGGCGTCCGAGGGGTAGCGGCCCGCGAGCATGTCCATGGTGGCTTCGAACGCGGACTCGGGGAGCGAGGCGAACGGGGCCGCCCGGCGGACGAGCGCGAGCATGTCGTCCCACCGCCATTCGTCCATCGCCGCCATGGCGACGAGCTGCTGGGCGAGGACGTCGAGCGGGTTGGCCGGGACCTTGAGCGCCTCGATCCCGCCGTCCCGCATCCGCTCGGCGACCACCGCCGACTGGATCAGGTCGCCGCGGACCTTCGGGAAGAAGACCCCGCGGGAGACGGCCCCGACCTGGTGGCCTGAGCGTCCGACGCGCTGGAGGCCGGAGGCGACCGACGGCGGCGCCTCGACCTGGACAACCAGGTCCACCGCGCCCATGTCGATGCCGAGCTCCAGACTGGACGTGGCGACGACGGCGCGCAGCCGCCCGGCCTTCAAGTCGTCCTCCACTTGCGCGCGCTGCTCTTTGGAGATCGAGCCGTGGTGCGTGCGGGCCAGGACCGGCGGCGCGCCCGGAGTGGCCGTGGAGCCGCCCATCAGCTCGGCGGGGCCATGGTCCTCCGGGAGCCTGAGGCCGGTTCGGCGCTCGTACTCGATCTCGTTGAGGCGCCCCGAGAGGCGTTCGGCGGCGCGGCGGGCGTTGGCGAAGACGATCGTCGACCGGTGCGCCTCGACGAGATCGACGATGCGCTCTTCGACGTGCGGCCAGATCGAGCCGGCCGCGCGCGCGTCGGAGGTCGTCGAGGACTTGGCGGCCGCGGCCAGATCGCCCATGTCCTCCACCGGGACGACGACCGAGAGGTCCCACAGCTTCTCTGACGGCGGCTGGACGATCGCGACGTCCCGGCGCGGGGAGAGGAACCGCGCGACCTCCTCGACCGGGCGCACCGTGGCGGACAGGCCGATCCGGCGGGCGGGTCGCGGCAGGAGGGCGTCCAACCGCTCCAAGGACAGAGCCAGGTGCGCGCCGCGTTTGGTACCGACGACGGCATTGACCTCGTCGAGGATCACCGTCTCGACCCCGGCCAGCGCCTCGCGCGTCTTCGAGGTGAGCATCAGGAACAGCGACTCGGGCGTCGTGATCAGGATGTCCGGCGGCCGGTTGGCGATCGAGCGGCGCTCGGACTGCGGCGTGTCGCCCGAGCGCACCCCGACCCTGACGTCCGGGGCGGGCACGCCGAGGCGCTCCGACTCCTCGCGGATGCCCGCGAGCGGTGCGCGGAGGTTGCGCTCCACGTCGACGCCCAGGGCTTTGAGCGGCGAGAGGTACAGGACCCGGCAGCGCCGCTTGGGGTCTTCGGGCGGCGGCGCCGATGCGAGGTCGTCCAGTGAGGACAGGAACGCCGCGAGGGTCTTGCCTGAGCCGGTCGGAGCGACGACCAGGACGTCCTTCTGCTCCCCCAGCGCCTGCCAGGCGCCCTGCTGCGCGGCGGTGGGCGCCGCGAATTCGCGGGTGAACCAGGAGGCGGTGGCCGGGGAGAACCGGGCGAGCGCCGGATGCGGCGCGGGCGGATCCGAGTGGCCGGCGGGCGCGGAACGCCCGGCCGCTCCTTGCGAAGCGGCGTCGTCGGAGTCGCGAGGGATCATGCCGTCCATGGTGCCTCCCCGACCGGCACCGGTTGATGGATTCGTGGCAGGTGCCACGGCCGGGACGGCTGCGTCGTCCTCACTCGCGTGCCGTGCTCCGGCCGGTCCTTGCGGACCGGCCGGAGTTCACCGCTCAGCGGGGCCCGTCAGACGCGGGTCCACTTCTGGTTGTCGCCGCCCCAGCAGGTGTAGAGCTGCACTGGGGCGCCGTTGGAAGAGCTGTAGACGTCCAGGCACGCGGTCGAATACCCGACGTTTCGGATCGTCCCGTCGGAGCCGAACGTCCACTTCTGACCGTTCGCGTTGCTGCACGCGTTGATCTGCACCTGCGTGCCGCTGCTCCCGGAGGGGGCTTCGAGGCACTTGCCGAGGACCCGCAGCTCCTGCGCGGCGGTGTAGGTGAACTGCTGGTTCGCGCCTTCGTAGCAGGTGTAGAGCTGGACCTTCGTGCCGTTGGCGGTGTTGCCGCTGGGCACGTCGATGCATTTGCCGGCCGAGGTGCTCCGCAGCAGGTCGGTCCCGGTGCCACCACCGCCTCCACCGCCGCCGGAGCCGTCGGGGGCGACGGCCCGGCCGGTACTCGGGGAGATCATCCCCGCGCACAACCCGCGCGAGCGCAGGTCGGCGGCGATCTGCGGGATCGCGTTGATCGTGCTCTGGTAGAGGTCATGCATCAGGATGACGCCGCCACTCTGGAGGTTGCGAGCGTTCTGCACGATCTGCGCGGTGCTGGTGGCCGAGTTCCAGTCCTGCGAGTCGACGTCCCAGAGGATCTCAGTGAGCCCCTGCTGGGCCGCGATGGACTTGACGGTCGCGTTGGTCGCCCCGTACGGCGGCCGGAACAGCTGCGGGGTGACCCCGGTGGTCTGCTGGATGGTCTGCTGGGCGCTGGAGATCTCCTGGGCGATCTGCGAGGAGTTCAGCTTGGTCAGGTCGGTGTGGGTCGAAGTGTGGTTGGCGATCCACATGCCGGCGCTGACCTGCGCGCGGGCGAGCGAGGGGTTGGCGGAGACCTGCCGCCCGACGTTGAACATGGTGGCGCGCAGCCCGTTGGAGGTCAGGGCGTTGAGCAGGTTGGTGGTGGTGCCCGGATTGGGCCCGTCGTCGAAGGTGAGTGCGACGTAGCCGTTGCAGGTCTGGGCCTGCACCGGCGATGCGGCGACGCCGAGCACCACGGCGGCGGTGCCGACGGCGAGAACGAATGCGGAAAGGGTGGCGATGAGCGTCTTCATGCGACTTCGCATGATCGGCCTCCTTGGGATTGTCGCCCGAAGCCGCCGGGTTGAGGGTGCCGGCGGCGGTCCGGGGTACGGCGCATCAGTCTGCGTCGACGAACTCCCAGGGGTGAGGGCCCTAGTCGTCATGAGGGGATGACGATGGATCGATGTCCCGTGGATGTACAGGAACGATTGCAATCATCCCGTCCCGTCCGCTGGAAGACAATGGATCCGACCACAGCAAAGATCGATAGACATCGATTTATATGCGACCGGTCGGGGAGCGGGCGACGAGCGGGAGACGAGCGGCGAACGCACACCCTGGACACTCCACTCCGGATCGAGACTCGCTCGTCCCACACAAGGCCAGACCCTAAGCCCCTATAGGGTGTTCACCTCCTGGCCGAGCAGGCCGGACAGGAGCGCGGTCATGGCGGCGACGCGGCGGTCACGCGGGTCGCCGTACGCCGCAGAGAGATCGTCGTAGAGGGCGGAGATGCGGGGGCGCTCGCCGGTGGCGGCGACGTGGCCCAGATATGCGACGGCGCGCTCAGGCCGGTTCGCGGCGGCGAGTTCGTTGCGCGCGAAGGTGGCCGTGAGGGCGTTGAGCAGTGCGAAGATCTCGAGCTTCGCCGGGCCGTCGCCGGGGTGGTCGGCCAGAACGTCGAGCACGTGGTCCAGCACGGCGACCGCGCCGGGACCGAGGACCGGGCGGGTCACCGCCAGTTCGGGCAGCCATGGGTGGCGCATCATGATCGTGTGCAGCGCTTCGGCGACCGCGACGAGATCGGGGACCGGGTCCCCGGTGGGCGGCTCGAGGCGGCATTCCGCGGCGGTCGCGTCGATCATCAGGTCGAGCAGGTCGTCGCGGCTCGAGACGTAGCGGTAGAGCGAGGCCGCGCCGGTGCCGAGCTCGATGGCGATGCTGCGCATGGACACCGCGTCGAGGCCGCCGCGGTCGGCGACATTGATCGCGGCGGCCGTGATCTCGGCCCGGTCGCGCGAGGCCGGGCGGCCGGTGGCCGCACGTTCGGGTCGCAGCCAGATCGCGTCGGTCATATCACTCCTCCGGGTGTTTGCGAACAGTGTACTCGAAGGCTAGAGTTTGGGAACACCGTTCGCGAACCCTGAGGAGAAGCCATGAGCCAGCCCCCTACCGGCTACGCCCGCAACGGCGAGGTCCGCATCGCCTACGAAGACCACGGCGGCACCGGCGGCGAACCGCTGCTGCTGGTCATGGGTTCCGCCGTGAGCCGGTACTGGTGGCCGCCGGGCCTGATCACGGCCCTCATCGAGCGCGGCTTCCACGTGGCGTCCTTCGACAACCGCGACGCCGGGCAGTCAACGCACTTCCCCGCCGAGACCGCCCATCCGGTGACGGCGCTGTTCCGCAATCGCGTCCCCGCCTATACCGGCGAGGACATCGCCGACGACGCCGCGGCCGTCCTGGACGCCCTCGGCTGGGCCTCGGCACACCTCTTCGGACACTCGAACGGCGGCCTGCGAGTGCAGCGCATCGCCATGCGCCACTCGCAACGGGTGCGGAGCTTCGTCGCATCAGCGGCCGTCTCGAGCGACGCCGGACGGCTGAAGCTGCTGCGGTACATCCGCTTCAGCTTCGTCGCGAAGATGGCGCGGCTCAAGTTCCCAGACGGGCGTGAAGGCGACATCGCGTTGTCGATGGCGGTATCTCGGGCGCTCGCGTCGCCGGGCCATCCGTTCGACGAGGCGGAGGCCTTGGCGCGCATCGAGAAAGACGACGTCAGCTCCGTGCGGGACCCGAAGTCCATGGGACGCCAGCTCGGCGCTCACTGGAGCGGCGGCAGCCTCGCGCAGCTGCGAATCCCGGTGAGCGTGATGCACGGCGAGGCCGACCAGCTGCTGCGAACCGGCGCGGCCCGCGACCTCGCCAAGGACATTCCCGGGGCCAGGCTCGTCATCGTCCCGGGCGTCGGCCACGACATCCCGCCCGCGATGTGGACCTACTACGCCGACGAGATCAGGGCTACCGCCTCACGCGCGTTCTCGGAATCGAGGTGAGGCCGCTCATACACCCCGGGAGGTAGCCCGGATCGACCACTCCGGCCGGACGACGCCGGCCGATCACAGACATAGGCTCGCTTCAATACATACTGCTGTTGAAGGGAAACGGGCCATGTCAGTGAAGAACCTGCGGCGCACTGCCACCGTGCTCGCATCGATCCTCATCGGAGCGTTCGCGCTCGCCGCGCCGGCCGCCGCTTAGCGCCTCCGGGGGCCGCGAGCTCGCCGACAAAGGGACGGAACCGCAATGCGCGATCCCGTCCCCTATTGCTGCACTGGCGCTTACTCCCCCAGTCGGCGGCCGCGCGGCGGCGGCGCACCAGCATGAGGGTCGTCATCCCGGCAGCGGCCGGGATTGCCAAGGCGATGGCGATGGTCAGACCGGTTCCGGGACCGGCAGGGTCTCGCTGCCGGCCTTGACCTTCTTGACCAGTTCGGCGATGCCCCAGTACTTGTTGGTGCTCCAAGACTGGCCGGTCGGGTCGTACCAGGTGTGCGCGGCGGTGCGGACGCCGTCGGTGGCGTCGTTGACCTGGAGGTCGAGGCCGTGCTCGGTGCCGATCGCGCCCTGGCCCTCGGCCAGCGCGATCGCGATCTCGACGGTGTAGCCGGTGCTCGTGGCCACGGCGGCGCTGGTGATCTCGCCCGCGTCGGGTCCGTTGCCGCCCAGCGTGACCACGTTGCCGAAGTTCACGCGGTACTGGCCGTCGGCGTCGCCGTAGCCGCCTTCCTTGGTGTTGCCGGGGTTGAGGAACACCTCGACGGAGTCCTGCTCCCAGGGGTTGGCGCTGCTGTCGTCCAGGTTCGGGTCGGTCACCTCGAACAGGGCGTAGATCGCGTTGTCGTCCCACATCAGCGAGACGTCGGCCTTGGCGCCGTCGGCGGCGCCTTCGACGCGGACGTCGGTCGCCACGGTGGCCGCCTTCTTCCAGGCCTTGTCCTTGTCGCCGTCGATCACGGGGGCGGTCTTGGCCAACGGCACCTGCACGCGGGCGTAGTCGGGTTCCGGTTCTTCGGGGATCTCGGGGAGGCGGCTTGGGTCGACGATGCCCCAGTAGGCCCATTTGGCCTGGAGGTCGTCGTCGAAGGGCAGCGGGGACTCCAGCGGGCGGGTGCCGTTGAAGCCGCGCAGCCAGGAACGGCCGTCGTGCAGGCCCCAGGCGGTCACGGATTCGAGGTCCTTCTCGCGGAGCATGGCGAACAGGTCGCGATAGTAGTGGCCCTGCTGGACGATGCGGGCGTCGTATTCGGGGAACTCCACGCCCTCGACGGGGGCGCCGATGGCGACGTCGAGTTCGGTCACCGCTTGGAGGACGCCGAGTCCGGCGAACTTGTCGATGCTCGCCTCGATGTTGCCGAGAGGGGTGTTGAGGCTGATGTGGGTCTGGTGGCCCACGCCGTCAACGGGGACTCCGTTGGCGCGCATGTCGGCGACGAGGTTGTAGAGGTTGTCGCGCTTGGCCGGGTTGTCGGTGCCGTAGTCGTTGATGAAGAGCTTCACCTCAGTGGCGCCGACGGCGTCGAGCTGCTCGCGGGCGATGCGGAAGGCATGCGAGATGTACTCGGGGCCTTCGAAGATCTGGAACCAGCGGCTGTTGCGGTAGACCTCGGCGGCGTTGTCGCTGATGACCTCGTTGACGACGTCCCAGGCCCAGACGCGGTCGCCGTAGTGCGCGGCGATGGCGCCGATGTGGGCTTCGAGGCGGTCGAGCATGATCTGCTGGTCTTCAGTGGAGTTGCCAAGGGGCTCTCCGGCATTGGGGTGCCCGGCGGGGTACGTGAACCACCAGTCCGGGACCTGGCTGTGCCACAGGAACGTGTGGCCGTAGATCTCCATGCCGTTCGCTTCGGCGTGCGCGACGAGTTCGTCGGCGGCGTCGAAGGTGAAGGTGCCCTCGGTCGGCTGGAGCGCGTCGGGCTTCATGTGGTTCTCGGCGGTGATCTGGTTGAAGTGCTTGTCCAGCAGCTGCCCAGTGGGGTCGGCGAGGTCGCGGGGGTCGACGGCGGCGCCGAAGCGGAACTCCTCGGCGAGGACGTCCTTCAGCGAGGGGATGTTCGGGTCGACGCCGGGCGGGCTGAGCTCGGTGACCTGGAAGTCGTCGATCCAGTAGGAGGCGTCGGGGGTCGGGGACTCCACATAGAACGTCAAGGCGTCGGCGGGAGAGGCGATGGTGTACTCGCCGCTCAGCGTGGCCCAATCGGTGCCGACGGCGGCCTGGTAGACGAGGCTGTCGTAGGAGGTCTCCCCGGCGGACTCGCGCTGGACGGTGGCACTGATCGCCTCGCCCGCGCTCTCGGCGGCGAAGCGGACGTCCAGCGAGATCTCGTACACGCCACCGGAGACGATGAAGTCGCTGAGGTCGATCGAGGGGCCGTTCCACTCGGCCGTGCGGCCGGTGGTGAGGAGGGCGCCGTTCTCGACGGCGAGGGTGACCGGGCCGCGCGGGGCCCAGTCGCCGACGGTGCCGTCCTCGAAGTTCGAGGTGTGGACGACGGTGCCTTCGTCCTGGGCGGTGGCGGGCTGACTGAAGGCGAGCGCGGCGGGGAGGACCAGCACTCCGGTTCCGGCGGCGAGGGCGCGCAGGCGCCGATGCCTTACTCGGGGTTGACGTTCCATGGCGTTGCGACTCCATTGCGGAGGAGGGAGAACAGGCTTCCGAAAGTTTCGGAGATTTCATGAAACTTCCGGAGAAGGACTGTGCCATGGTAAGTGGGATATACAGGCTTGTCAATTACTAGATGACGACGACACTTTGGAACGGCGGGCCGCTGCGCCGTCAGATCGACGCTAAGCGGACACGAGCGGACGCACCGAGCCGCGGATGACCAGGTGGGTGCCGAGGACGGTGTGGGGCGGCGGACCGCCGTGCTTGGCGTGCTGGAGGGCAAGGCGCACGGCCGTGCGTCCGAGTTCCTCGTGCGGCTGGTAGACCGTGGTGAGGTCGATGTCGGCGGCCGGGGGCAGGTCGTCGAAGCCGACCATCGAGAGGTCCTCGGGCACGCGCAGGCCGTGCTCGATGAGCGCCTGCCGAGCGCCCGCCGCGATCTGGTCGTTGCCGGAGAAGACCGCGGTGAAGTCCGGCGGGCCGGAGGCCAAGCGCTCCTTCATCATCCGGTAGCCCTCGAAGCGCTCGAACGTGCCGTCGACCTCCAGGCCCGGGTCGTGCTCGACGCCGTAGGCCGCGAGCGCCTTGCGGTAGCCCTCGATCCGGGCGTCCGCCGTGGTGTAGCCGGGGCGCCGCCCGAGGTACAGGATCCGCTTGTGCCCGTTCGAGAGCAGATGGCTCGTGGCCGCGAACGCACCACCGCTGTTGTCGTACTCCACGACCACCGCGGGCACGTCCGGCCCGAGCGGCGGCCTGCCGCACAGCACCAGGCGCGAACCGATGGCGGCCAAGGCGTGCGCATAACGGCTCATGCGGGCCCGGTACTCGGCGTCGGCGTTCACGTTGCCGACGAGGATCACGGCCTCGGGGTGCTGCTCGCGCATGAACTGCACCATGGCGAGTTCGCGTTCGGCGTCGCCACCGGTGGTGCCGATCTGGCACAGGCGGCTGTCCTCGGCTGCCTGGGTCTGGACCCCTTGGGCCACATGGGCGTAGTGCGGGGAGATCACCGAGTTGACGATGAGGGCGATGCTCTTGCGGGTGGTCCCCTGCAGGGCGCGGGCGTGGTGGTTCGCGACGTAGTCGAGCTCTTCGACGGCGCGCATGACCTTGCTGCGGGTGGCGGGCGCGGCGGGGTAGCTGCCCGACAGGATGCGCGAGACGGTGGCGACGGAGACGCCGGCCCGCTCGGCCACCTCGCGGATGGTGGTGTGGCGCGTCCCGTCTCCCGAAGCACTTGCCTTACGCGCCAATGTATTCACCTCGGTTAAAGATTTTCGAGAACGGTTACAGAAACCATGATTCACCGTGGGTGAGGGCGTGTCAAGTTCAGGGTGGGCGGTCAGCGCTGGTGGAGTCGCTGATCAGCGGCTCCGCCGCGCACTGTCATGGACCCTCTGCCCGCGCCGGACTGGATGCGGTCGATCAGGCGCATCGGGAGCAGCCGCGAGAGGGCGACGATGATCTTGTTGTGCCAGCCGGGGATGCTGAGGGCTTTGCGTCTGCGCCAGTCCCGCAGCGCGGCCGCGACCAGGGCGTCGGCCTCCAGCCATAGGAAGCCCGGGATCTTGGTCATGTCCATGCCGGCGCTGTCGTGGAATTCGGTGCGCGTGAATCCCGGGCACAACGCCATGACGGCGACGTTGTGGGGGCGCACGCTCCTGGCCGTCGATCGGCTGAAGTCGACGACCCAGATCTTCGAGGCGGAGTAGGTCGAGCTGGGAAAGAACCCGAGTACCGAACCGATGTTGATGACGCCGCCGCCCTTGCGCTCGATCATCGACGGCAGCGCGGCGAGCGTGAGGCGGAGGACGGTCTCGGTGTGCAGCCGCAGCATCGCGACCTCGGCTTCTGGTGAGGTGGCGAGGAACTCCGTGGGATGTCCGAAGCCGGCGTTGTTCACCAGGAGGTCGACGCCGACTCGGCAGCGTTGCTCGACACGGGCGATGTCCGCTTCGACGGTGAGGTCGGCGGTGACGGTCTCGCAGTCGGCGTCGAGGGTGTCCGAGGCGGCTTGCAGGCCTTCGGGATTGCGGTCCACCAGAACCAGCCGGTAACCCTCGCGCGCGAGGGCCCTGGCGAAGGCCGCGCCGATCCCGGCCGCCCCGCCGGTGATGAGAGCGGTCGGCCGGGAAGGTGAGGGCATCGACCGAGTCTATCGACGCCGCGCGCGGCGGGAGTGGGGAGCGGCCCGCGGGCCGCTCCCCCGCCGGGGTGGCCCTACTGCTCGCTGGCGAACAGGGTCTCGGCTTCGGTGAAGAACAGGTCGGCGGCCTGGGCCGGGGTCATCTCGCCGTACTGGACCTGCCCGTAGATCTCGGTGAACTTGGCTTCGATCGCGCCGGCCGCGGCCGGGGGCACGACCGGCGCTTCGATGAGGTACTGCTCGACGGTGGCCTCGTAGTCGAGGACGACCTGCGAGGCCTCGTCGATCTCGACGCTGTCGAGTCCGGTCTTCGTGGACGGGATGCCGCGGTTGGTGCCCAGGATCGCGGCCGCTTCGGGATCGGAGAGGAGGAACTCGATGAGCTTGGCACTCTCCTTGGGGGCCTCCGAGTTCGCGCCGATGACGAACTGCACGGACGGGCGCAGGTGGAGCGCGAGGTTGGCCGGGTCAGCGGAGGGCGGCGGGGCGAGCGCGAGCGTGCCGCCACTTTCGGCCACGGACTCCCAGTAGCCGCTCATCGCAGTGTCCCAACGGAGTTCGGTGGCCATCACGCCGCCCGCGACGCCGGGCGCCGTGGCTTCGGCGGCGACGCCCGGCGGGGGCATCGCGCCCGACGACACGAGCGCGGCGGACGAGGACCACCATTCGACGAGCTGGTCCTTGGTGAAGGCCAGGCTCGCGGCGTCCTCGGCGTAGAAGGCACCGCCCTGTTGGCGAAGCCACAGCTCCATGAGCAGATACGAACTGGCCCAGTCGCTCCCGCCCCACTTGCCTTCGCCGAGGGCGGTGGTCGTCTGGGTGATGAGGTTGCCGTAGTCCTCCCAGGTGTAGCCGGCCTCGGGCGGCGTGATGCCGTGCTCCTCGAACCAGTCGGGGCGGTAGATGAGTCCGAACATGTTGCTGCCGACCGGGACGGCGAGCAGCTGTCCGTCCAGTTTGGCGGTGTCGAGCACGCCGTCGCGGAAGTCGTCGGTCGCGACGACGCCGTCGAGGGGCAGCAGCATGCCGTTGGCGCCGAACTGGCGCAGGCGCGGGTAGTCCATCTGGAAGACGTCGGGGAGGTCGCGCGAGGCCATGCGCCCGGTCAGGCCCTCCCAGTAGGCCGGGTAGTCGGCGAAGTTCGTCTGGACCTTGACGCCCTTGTTCTTCTGCATGAAGAGGTCGACGGCCTGCTTGGTGACCTCGGCGCGGGCGTCGTCACCCCACCATTCGAAGCTGATCTCGACCGGATCGTCGGCGGTCCCGGCGGGGGCGTCGTCGCCGCAGGCGGCGGTCGCGCCGAGGGCGGCCGCGGCGGTGGCCCCGGCCAGGAGGCTCCGGCGGCGGAGGGGGTGGTGGATCGACATTGATGCACTCCTTTTGCAGTGAGGGGAGGGGGATCGGGGAAGCGAGCGGGGTAGCGGATCCAGGTTGTTAAATCGTTTTAACTTTCGATCTGGTCACCTTAGAACGCGCTTTCCAAGGCTGTCAAGGTGCTTCGGTCACGATTGCCTCCCGGCCGACGAAGAACCGGGCGCGAAAGACGTGCCGCCCAGGCGAGATCCGGCCGGTGAGCACCGGGAGCATCGTCGCGGGCCAGTACAGGTGGGTGCCCGGCATCGCCCCGATCAGCTCGGCCCGGCGGTTCCCGCCGTCGTCCACGATCTCGCTGCGGATCCCCCGCGCCACCAACGCGATCCGGTCGTCCGCGACCGCGGCCTCATGGCCGTCACGCGGGACGCACCAGCCGCCCTCGCCGGTGTGGAGCGGCCGCTCGGCGTCGATGACGTGGACGCGGGTGTGCCAGCCGTCGACCCCGGCCTCCAATGTGGTCGTGACCCGGACGTCCGACCAGGGACGCCAGGTGACGGTGAGCGAGCCGTCCTCGCCGAAGACCCCGTCGTCGGAGTCCTCCCGGCCGCGCCAGTGGCGGCCGTCCTCCGAGAACACCAGGGCGCCATCGGGAACGGCCGCTTCGAGACCGGGCCCGTCCACCGAGTGCGAGAATCCGGCGAGGGTCGAGTAGGCGAGCTTGCCGTAGGTGTCCTTGCCGCCGCGCATCATCGCCCGCCAGGCCTGGCCGTTGAGGCGCGTGACGTGGCCGCCGGTGTCGCGGACGTGGATCGCGCGGGCCGGCGGGTGCGGCTCCACGACTGGGCCGGGCACCGCGGGCTCGGTCGTCCAGAACGGATGGTCGGCGCCGGCCAGGAGGCCGGTGAAGATCTTCGCGGCCCACCAGGGCGAACCGGCAGTGAGGTACTGCTCGACGAGGGCGTCGTTCGGGTACCCGTAGCCCACCGAGAGCCGCCCGTCGGGTTCGAGGATCGGCTTGTCCCACCACCATTCCAGGTGCCGCCGGGCGTAACCGGCCGCCTCAGCCCAGGGCACGGCCTCCACGTCGGCGGCGGCCAGCGCGCCCCACAGGGAGCCCTGGGCGAAGCGGTACCCGAGGCTGCGTCCATAGGGGACTCCGGTGCCGTCGGCGGCGAACCAGGAGCGGAAGCGCTCGGCGAAGGCCGCGGCGGTGTCGACGAACCGGTCGTCACCTGAGATCCGGTAGTGGAGCAGGCCGTAGGTGTGGAAGGCGAAGGGGTTGTAGTAGTCGACCCGGTTGCCCGGGCCGTCTTCGAAGACCCCGTCGCCGAGGTAGAACTCCCCCAGGCGTTTCAGGTGCGCGTCGGCGATCGAGGCGTCCCTTTCAATGCCGAGCGCCGCGAGGCCGTGTCCGGCGAGGACGGGGAAGAAGCGCCAGTTGCTGTCGATGACCTCGGTCCGGTAGGCCTGGGAGAGCCAGGTGGTGACCTTGTCCTTGGCTTTGGGGGGCAGGGGGTCCCAGAGTTGTTCGGGGGCCGTGGCGAGGCTCCAGCCGACGGCGGCGGATTCGACGCAGCGCTGGTTGCGGGGGCCGACGTCGCCGACGTACCAGGGGTCGTCGGGGTCGAGGGCGCGGGCCAATGTGGATACCAGAGGGTCCCAGAGGTCTTCGGGCACCGCGTCTTTCGCCGGGGCCAGACCCCAGAGCGGGCGGGTGAGCAGTTCGAACCAGTTCTCCAGGTGGGAGTGGTTCGACATGGTCACCGGCATCTCGTCCGGCCCGCGGGCGGCGAGGTCGACGGCGGGTCGGCCGAGGGCCACCGCCGCGTCCTGCCATCCGGTGAAGGTCGGTTCGAGGGGCCCGAACGCCCGCAAGGGTGAGGTCACTGTGGCACTCGCTATCGGTTCGTGGCGGGGCCGCCGGAGCGGCCCCGCGGCGGCTAGTAGGTGATGCGGGGCGCGGGCGGGGTGCTCATGCCCGCGCCGAGGAAGTAGTCGACGTGGTGGGACTGCATGTACCCGTGGAGAGTCATCGCGTTGCGGTAGGCCGGGTTGTGGGCCAGGGTGTAGAGCCTGGTGCTGGTGGGTTTGTCGGTGGTGAAGATGATGAGCTCGTTGTAGGCGGCATTGGTGTAGACGGCCTCTTCGCGCCAGTCGCCGAAGAGGTCGCCGACGAGGGTCGGTCCACTCTGGGCGGCGGTGACGGCCCCGTAGTTCCAGGTGCTCTCGATGCGCGGCAGGCTGCCGGTGGGGGTCGGATTGAGCGGGTCCCACTCCTCGATCTTGCCCGCGTTCAGGAGTTCCATGGTGAGGTCGCCGTCCCACCACAGGCCCAGTTGCGGCCAGGGGCGCAGTGAGGTGTCGGGTTCGGTGAGGCGGTTCTGGGAGGCGTTGTAGAGGCCGTCGAAGGACCAGACCTCCATGCCGGGGAAGCGGGGGTCGACGTCGCCGGCCATGCCGCGGCCGACGTCGGCGCTGCCGCTGAGGGTGTGCTTCCAGATCATCTGGCCGGTCGAGGCGTCGTAGTAGTACTCGCGCAGACCGCTGGCGTTGTTCTGCTGCACGCCATAGCCTTCGAGGCCGGGACGGCTCGGGTCCATGTCGGCGATGTGGAAGCGGTCGCCGTGAACGATGCCCTGGCTCGCGAGGGAGTAGCGGAGGGTGCCGTCGCCGTTGAGCACGAAGCCGATCTCGGCGACCTCGTCCCTGCCGTCGCCGTTCACGTCGATGATGCGGGTGTTGTGGCCGTCGGGGGCGTTTTGGCCGCCGCGCAGCCATTTCCATTTCTGGGTGAGGTTCTGGCCGCTCCAGTTCCAGGCGCCGATCATGAGGTTGAAGGACCCGTCGTCCTTGCGGTTCTTCATGTACGCGACGAGGCTGGGGGTGACGCCGTCGAGGTAGCCGACGCCGAAGCGGGCGGCCATCGGGCCGTCGGCGAGGTAGTCGGTCGGGACGGCGGCCCAGTTGCGGAGGGCGCCGCTCTGCCCGTCGAGGATGGCCATGAACTGGCGGTTGTCGTCGGCGTGCGTCCAGGTCGCGCCGTCGCCGAAGGTGACGCCGTCGGCGATCTTCAGGGCGACCTCGGCGCGTCCGTCCATGTTGAAGTCGTAGACGGTGACGCCGTCGTTGTGGCCCACGTCGATCGTGGCCGAGCCGGGTTCGATGTTGTCCTGGTTGGTGCTGTTGGGGCCGAGGTCGACCTCCCAGAGGAACGTGCCGTCGCTCTTGTAGGCCTCGATGGACTGGGGCGAGGTCTGGCGGTCGACCACGTAGTCGTACGCGCCGTCGCCGTCGAGGTCGCCGGTCCACACGAACTTCACGGCGCCGCCGCCGCGCAGCGGCACGCGGACCACTGGTTCTTCGGCGTGGTTGGCGCTCAAGGTGAACGCGGTGCTCGGGGCCTGCTCGGCGCCGTTGACCACGGCGGTGACGCGGTAGGCGTTGGCCTGCGCGAGGTTCGCGGTCGAGTCGGTGTAGTTGGTGCCGCCGGTGAGGACCTGGCTGTTGAGCTTCGTCCAGGTGCCGCCCGCGGTGGAGCGGTAGACGTTGAAGCCGGTGCCGGAGGTGTCGAGGCCGAGCAGCCGCCAGCTGACCAGGACGCTGGTGCTACTGGACCGCACGGCGACGACGCCGCGGCCGAGGTCCTCCATCGGCCGGAGGGTCTGCTGCGCTTCGATCGGGGCTTCGGGTGCTTCTTCTGCACTGGTGGTCGAGGTGCTCAGGGCGAAGCCGGCGGAGGCGGCCAGGAGGCCGACCACCGCCCCCGCGACCCGAACCCGCGTAAACGTTTCCATGACTGCTCCAAGTATGCCGGTCGGAACGGAAGCGCCTGTGGGCCGGTCGTTGTGCGCGGGATGGACTAGGCCGGGGCACTCCTTGGAATGGTTGACTATACATTGACCGATGGCTATATTGAAGCCCTTGAGTTAAAACGATTTAATCCCCTGCGGTGCACCCATCCCCTTGGAGGAACCTTGACCACCCCTGCCCCGGAACACGAGACAGCAGGCGGCGTCAGCCGCCGCGGCGTCCTCGCCACCACCGCGGGAGTCGCGGCCGCGGCCGCGCTCTTCGAAGCGGCACCCGCCCACGCACAGACCGACACGGACGACGGCGCCGGTCCCGACTCCGTGGAACTGCGCTGGCTCGAAGGACAGCCGGCCGAGTCCCCGGGCTCGACCTGGGGCGTCCCTTGGGGACAAGGCCGCTTCCCCGAGGACCAGCGGTTTCAGATGATCGCCGACGACGGCGCCACCGTCCCGGTCCAGACCTGGCCGCTCGCCTACTGGCCCGACGGCTCGCTCAAGTGGACCGGCCACGCCGTCGGCCCGGCGGCCAAAGCCGAGAGTTTCACGCTCAGGGCCGGGGAGCCCGCGGCACCCGCGTTCGCGGTCACCGTCACTGAGTCGAGCAACCACATCGACGTCGGCACCGGCGTCATCACCGCCCGGATCGGCAAGGGCGGCACCGACCTCATCAAGCACATCAAGCGCGGCGACCGCACCCTCGTCAAGAACGGGCACCTGGTCAACATCACTCAGGACGAGGCCCCCGACCCCGAGACCGGATCGGTCAGCCGCGACCGCTACACCAGCGACATCGACGAGGTCACCGTCGAGCAGGACGGCCCCGTGCGGGCCGTCGTCAAGGTGACCGGCACGCACCGCAAGTCCCGGGGACGCACCTGGCTGCCGTTCACCGTGCGCCTGTACTTCTACGCGGGCGGGGAGTCGTTCCGCATGGTCCACACGTTCGTCTTCGACTCCGACGGCGAGGACGCCTTCATCGCCGGGCTCGGCGTGCGCTTCAAGGTCGCGCTCACCGACGAGATGTACGACCGGCACGTGCGCTTCGTCGGCGAGGGCCACGGCCAGCTCACCGAAGCGGTCAAGGGCATCACGGGCCTGCGCCGCGACCCCGGCGCGGCCGTGCGCGCCGCCCAGGTCGCGGGCGAGGCGCTACCGGATCCGTCCACTTGGGATCAGCGCGTCACGACGCGGCTCCACTGGATCCCGAACTGGGGCGACTACTCGCTCGCCCAGCTCAACAGCGAGGGCTTCGCGATCAAGAAGCGCACCAAGGAAGGCCACGGCTGGGTGCCGGTGGACCAGGGCCGCCGCGCCTCCGGGTTCGCCTACCTCGGCGGCCCCTCCGGCGGGTTCGGCTTCGGCATGAAGGACTTCTGGCAGCGCCACCCCACCGGGCTCGACATCCGCGACGCCCACACCGACGAGGCGACGGTGACCGTGTGGATGTGGTCCCCCGAGGCCCAGCCGATGGACACGCGGTTCTACCACGACGGGATGGGGCAGGACACCTACCCCGAGCAGCTCGACGCCCTCGAGATCACCTACGAGGACTACGAACCCGGGTTCGGCACGCCCTACGGCGTCGCCCGCACGTCGGAGCTCCAGTTCTGGGTCACCGAGTCCACGCCGTCGCGCGAACGCTTGGGCGCCATGGCCGACGCGGTGCGCGCGCAGCCGCAGATCATCGCCCCGACCGAGCACATGGCCGCCGCAGGGGCCTTCGGCGGCATCTTCGGCCCCGTCGACCGCTCGCACCCGGTCCTCGCCGAAGTCGAGGACTCGCTCGACTTCTTCTTCGAGTACTACAAGGCGCAGCAGGACCAGCGGCACTGGTACGGCTTCTGGGACTTCGGCGACATCATGCACTCCCAGGACCCGTCCCGGCGGATCTGGAGCTACGACGTCGGCGGCTACGCGTGGGACAACTCCGAGATCTCCCCGGATCAGTGGCTGTGGCAGGCATACCTGCACAACAACCGGGCGGACGTCTTCCGCTTCGCGGAGGCCATGACCCGCAAGACCAGCGAGGTCAACGTCTACCACATCGGCGACTGGGCCGGGCTGGGCACGAGGCACGGGGTCCAGCACTGGGGCGACTCGTCCAAGCAGGTGCGCGTCTCCAACGCGAACTACCGGCGGTACTTCTACTACCTGACCGCCGACGAGCGGACCGGCGACCTGCTCCACCTCCTCGCCGACTCCGAGAAGACCGCGCTCGTCCTCGACACCGGCCGCAAGATCCGCGACCCCGAGGACGACTACGTGCCCGACCCGACCGCCCTCGACATCGGCTTCGGCACGAGCTGGGCGGCCCTGGCCGCGGCCTGGCTGACCGAATGGGAGCGTCGCGGCCCGGACTGGGAAGCCTGCCGGGACAAGGTGCTCGGCACCATGGAGACGATCGCGGCGCAGCCCAGCGGGTTCGCGCAGGGATCGGCGAAGTACAACATGGAGACGTACCGGTACGCCATCGAGACCGAACCTGTGGTCGAGAGGAGCAATCTCTCCAACTCGTTCGGCCGCATCGAGATCTGCGCCGAACTGATCCAGCAGATCGACATGCCCGCGTTCGAAGCGGACTGGCTGCGCTACTCCCGGTTCTACACCGCGACGTTCGCCGAGCAGGAGGCCGAGTACGGCGGTCGGTTCTCCGACCTGTTCCTGTACTGCTATGCGCGCGCCAACGCGTTCGTGTACTTGCGGACCGGAGACGAGTCCCAGGCCGAGCTCGCGTGGCGGCGGTTCCGGAACCCGATCAAGAGCTGGGAGATCCTCCCCGACCCGGACCGCCAGGCCGAGGAGACGGCCCACACGTTGAACCCGAGCACGTGGTATCCGATCGCCACCAACGAGATCGCCCAATGGGGCCAGGCCGCGGTCCAGATCCTCGGCATGGTCGGCGATTTCGCGCCCGAGGAGTGAGTACAGGAGCGGGGCGGGCACAGGCCCGTCCCGCTACTCCCCCAGGGAACGCGTCATCGCTTCGATCAAGGTGTCCTGCAACGTGGTCAGCCAACCGTAGGTCAGTACCAGCGGGCTGCGCGGGTCCTCGTCGGGCAGGTCCATCAGCTCGTCGAAGTCCTCATCGACGTGGATCTCCAGCCGGGAGGCGATGACGAGCCGGAGGTCGTTGAGCGCGCCGAGCCACTGCCGGCACTCGTCGGGCTTCAGGTGCACCGCTTCGCGTTTGCGGCCCTCGGGGGCCAGCGCCTCGAGCGCGCGGATCACGGCCTTGGCGTCGTCGCGCTTGCGGGCGCGCAGGTCGTTCTCGGTGTAGCGGCGGAACTCGGCGGAGGCGGCGACCGTGTCGATCCCATTGCCGAGATCGACGTCGGGATCGGTGTAGGCGTCGGGGAACAGCCGGGCCAGGGCCGGGTCTTCGGGGCGTTCGGTGGGGCCTTCGTGGAAGGCCGAGGCGATGAGGTCTTCGGCGTCGCCCCCGGCGGTCCCTTCGCGCGCGTCGATGAGCTCCAGCATCTGCTCGGCGTAGGCGCGCAGCAGGCCGGCCTCGATCTCGTCGAACGCCGCGGTCGCGCCGCCGCCCTCGTGCGGCTTGAAGTAGCGCGCCATCAGCGGTCCTGCCGGAGGGTCGCCCAGAGGCCGTAGCCGTGCATGGCCTGCACGTCGCGTTCCATCTCCTCGCGGGAGCCGCTGGAGACGACCGCGCGGCCCTCGTTGTGGACGTCGAGCATCAGCTGGTTCGCCTTCGCCTCGGAGAAGCCGAAGTACGACTGGAAGACGTACGCGACATAGCTCATCAGGTTGACCGGGTCGTTGTGCACGAGCGTGATCCACGGGACGTCGGGATCGGCGACCTCGGCGGGCGTCGCGGCCCGCTCGGTCTCGACCGCGGCGGCGCATCGGATGGGCAATACAGCGGCACTCACACGGCAATGCTGCCATCAGCGGGCGCACCGCCGCAGGCGAGGGTCGAAGGCCGTCGAGGAAAAGGTCGATCGAGGTGGCGGCCGTCGCGTCCCTCGTAACGCTCGCTTGACGCGCGAGGCGAGGACCGCGGCGATGGCGATGGCCGCGACGAGCGGGAGCAGGAGTGCGGCGGCGACACCGGGGTAGCCGAACAGGGCCAGGCCCGCCCCGCCGAGGCTCGCGCCCGCGAAGGTGCCGAGGCTCATCCCGGCGGCGTTGACGCTCAGCGCGGCGGAGCGCACCGGCCCGCCGCGGCGGACGATGAGGGCGGTGATCGCCGCCGCGGTCACCGCGTGGCCCGCCGATTGGAGCGCGGTCCCGGCGACGGCCGGGGCCAGCGACGGTGCGGCGAACAGGAGCACGAGGCCGACCGTGGCGACGCCGACGCCGATGAGCAGCACGACGGCGACCCGGTGCGGGTCCTCGGTCCGCCCGATCCAGCGGCCGCCGAAGTAGTTGCCGAGGAAGAACGAGAGGCCGCTGACGGTCCACACCAGGGTGAACAGGGTCGCGTCGAGGGCGAAGGCGTGGTCGTACCAGGCGGCCATGTAGGCCAGGCAGCCCATGAGGGCGGCCGTGCGGAACGAGGCGGCAGCGATGAGCGCCAGCAGGATCCGTCTGCCCGCGATCTGCCGGAAGGCTTCGAAATAGCCCGCCGACCGGTTCGGTGGGCCCGGGTGCCGGTGCTCGTCGGGGCGGAGGGCGAACCCGATCGCCAGCACGGTCGCGATGGCGGCGGTCATGAAGAGGGCGCCGCGCCAGCCTGTCTGAGCTGCGACGACGCCGATGAGCGGCCCGGCGGCGACGGCCGCGAGGGCCTGCGTGGCGGAGACGAGGGTGGCGGCGCGGCCGGAGGTCGCGTCGTCGTCGTACCGGTCGGCGGCCGAGGCCAGGAGCGCGGGGACCAGGATCGCGGTCGCGGTTCCGATCGCGGCGCAGAAGGCAGTGAGCGCCGCGAAACTGCCGTGCATCGCGGCGAGCGACCCGGCGGCCAGGATGGCGAGCGCGAAGGCGCTGACGCGCTGCTTCGCGAACCGCTCCAGGAGCGGCGCGGCCGCGACGCCGACGGCGAGCGAGGTGAGGCCGCCGAGCCCGCGCAGGGCGCCGACGGCGGCCACGTCGCCGCCGGCGCCTTCGCTGATGGGCACCAGGAACGTCGAATAGACGGTGAACGGGAGGAGGCTGACGGCCGAGGCGAGCAGCAGCGGCCAGAGCTCGACCCAGAGGCGCGCTTCGCTGGGCGCGTGCTCCTGGCGCAGGGCGGTCACTGGATCGGGTTCGGGTGCGCGGAGAAGGCCTCGAGCCCGTCGATGACGCGGGGTCCGCTGATGGCCTCGTTGTTGTCGAGGATGAAGAATCGGTCGTTCACGACGGCGGGGAGGTCCTTGGTGTTGGGGTTGGTCTTGAGAAACGCTATAACACGATCTGGCACCTGGCCCCGGCCCTTGGCAGCCAGAGTCTCCAGGTAGTCCACCGAGAACCGGAGCGATGGTCGCGGAGCTCGCGGGAATCCTTGCTCACTTCCGCTTCGGCTTGCGGCCCAGGTAGATCGATCGGACTTCGAGGTGGTGGAGATCGCCTCGGCGGCCGAGCCAGGCTGGGGAGCCGGGGTCGAGCAGCGTCTTCCAGGCCGTCTTGTCGTCCTCGTCAAGGAAGTCCTCGAACCAACCGACGCGCGCTTCCAGGTTTTCCAGCGCCTCGGTGAGCGCCCCGTTTTCCAGGGGCGCGGGCCGGTCGATGAACTCGTTCAAGGTGCGCACCTCCGCGAGCCCGGCCCGCTTCAGCGCCGCCGGCCACCCGTAGGGCATCGGGACTGCGCCGCGCTCGCGGTTCTCGGCGATCATCCGCTCGCTCCCGGCCGCTTCGAGTCGCGCTTGCAGGCCCGGCCTGCCCACGCCGACGTCCCAGGGCAGGACCCGCGCCCCGATGCCGCCTTCGGCCACCGCGAGCCGCCCGCCCGGAACCACCGCCGCCGCCAGCGTGTCGAGCGCGGCCTGCTGGTCCGCCGCGTGATGGACGACATGCCCGGCCCACATCAAGTCAACCGGCCCGCCCAGCGCCTCAATGAACGCTTCGGGTCCGGATTCGATGTCGCCCAAGGCGAACGCGACGTCCGCCCCGCATTGGGCGGCGTAGGCGCGTGCCGCGTCGAGCACGGCCGCGTCCGAGTCGAACGCGACGACCTCGTGCACTCGCGCGGCCAGCGCGACGGCCATGCCGCCACCACCGCAGCCGATGTCGGCCGCCCGCTCGTCACCCGGCTCGATCAGGCCGGCGGCCAGCCGGCGGTAGCGCTCCGCGTCCTTGAGTGCGCTTTCGAGCAGCCAGGCGGTGTGCTCGGCGTAGTCCAGTGCGATCTGCTCGCTCAATGTGCGATCCCTGCGTGTGCGTGGTCGTGGAGGTCGAGGCCGTGGGCGTCCCAGGGCTCGAAGGGGTCGGTGTCGACCGCTTCCCCTTCTCGGGCAAGGGATTCGCGCAGGGCCTTCTCGAGGGCGGCGTGGTCGAGGGCGACGCCGATGAACACCAGTTCCTGGCCTTGGTCGGCGTCGCGGGCGGCGAAGGGGTCGAAGCGGGCGACGGCGCCGGCTTGGGACCACAGGGCGGTGACCTGGGGCCGCGTCGCGAGCCAGAAGAAGCCCTTGGAACGGAGGACGGTGCCGAAGCGCCCGGAGTCGAGTTCCTGGACGAAGCGCCACAGCCGCTCGGGGTGGAAGGGCGCGTCGTCGCGGAAGAGCAGGCTGGAGATGCCGTACTCCTCGGTCTCGGGGACGTGCTCGCCGTTGATCTCCTTGACCCAGCCGGGGGCTTCCTGGGCGCGGTCGAGGTCGAAGCTGCCGGTGCCGAGGACACTGGCGGCGTCGACACGCCCGTGAATCGCCCTGACCAGGCGCGCTTCGGGGTTGAGGCGGCGCAGGACCGCTTCGACGCGGTCGGCTTCGGCCTCGGTGACGAGGTCGGTCTTGTTGAGCACCAGGACATCCGCGAATTCGATCTGGTCGACGAGGAGGTCGGAGACGGTGCGGTCGTCGTCCTCGTAGGCGTCGAGTCCGCGCGAGACGAGGTCGTCGCCCCGCTGGAGCTCGACGAGCAGGTTCGCGGCGTCGACGACGGTGGTCATGGTGTCGAGCTCGGTCAGGTCCGAGAGGAGTCCCTGCTCGAGTTCGCCGAACGCGAAGGTGGCGGCGACCGGCATGGGCTCGGAGATGCCGCTGGACTCGATGAGCAGGTAGTCGAAGCGGCCGTCGCGGGCGAGCCGGGCGGCCTCTTCGAGGAGGTCGTCGCGGAGGGTGCAGCAGATGCAGCCGTTGCTGAGTTCGACCAGGCGTTCCTCGGTGCGGGACAGGCTGCCGCCGTCGCGCACGAGGTCGGCGTCGATGTTGACTTCGCTCATGTCGTTGACGATGACCGCGACGCGCAGGCCATCGCGGTTGCCCAGCACATGGTTGAGCAGCGTGGTCTTGCCCGCGCCGAGGAACCCTGAGAGCACCGTGACCGGCAGTTTCTTCATCGACAACCCTTCATTAATGGAAATGGTTGTCAGTTTACTCGATGCTCGCGGGCCGTTGTCGTACCCCTGTGAGACGGTGTGCTTTTCACTGGCAGTGGTGAAGGTGGGAATGGGTGGGTACCCGGGGCCGCCCGTATGACCGCGGGGCTGCCAGGTGCCGGTCGCCTCCCGCTCACTCCCTCCAGTGGCGGCGGCTCAGCAGGCGCAGGCCGTTGAGGCCCACGATCACCGTCGAGAGCTCGTGCCCGGCGACGCCGAAGACGAGGGGCAGCTCGCCGCACAGGTCCCAGGCGGCGAGGACCGCGATGACGGTGGCGGCGAACGCCAGGTTCACGCGGGCTACGCGCCTCGCTTTGCGCGCCAAGTCGATCGCGGCGGGCAGTGCGGTGAGGCGCCGGCCGACCAGGACCATGTCGGCCGATTGCAGCGCGAGGTCGGAGGCGGTGCCGCCCATGGCCGCGCCGACATGGGACGCGGCCAGCGCGGGCGCGTCGTTGATGCCGTCGCCGATGTAGAGGGTCCGGGTCCCGGCGAGGCGGTCGGCCTTGTCCCCCGGCAGGAGGGCGGCTTCCACATCGCGGATGCCGACCGCTTCGGCGACCCGGCACGCTGCCGCCGAGTGGTCGCCGGTGAGGATTCGCGGGTCGGTGCCGAGCTGTACCGTCAGTGCGGTGATCGCATGTGCGGCATCGGGCCTGACGGTGTCGGAGAGTCCGATCACGCCGATGGGGCGCTTGTCCGCGATCACCACGGCCACGGTGAGGCCTTCGGTCTCGAACTCCCCCACGGTCTCGCGGGCCTTCGCGTCGTCGTCGGCACCGGCCGCGGCGCTGTCGAGCAGGATCGGGTGGCCGACAAGGACTTCGACGCCGTCGACCACGGCCCGAACGCCCCTGCCGGGCATCGCCTGGAACTCGGTCGCGTCGGCGAAGTCGTCGAGGTCGGCGAGGACGCGGCCGATCGGGTGCTCGGATCGGGATTCGGCGCCGGCCGTGAGTCGGCGCAGTCGCGTTTCGTCGACTTCGAAGGCGACGATCCGTTCGACCTCGGGTCGGCCGGTGGTGAGCGTTCCGGTCTTGTCGAACGCGGCCCGGTCGATCTCGGCCAGGCGTTCCATCATCAAGGCGCTCTTGACGAGCACGCCCTGCCTCCCGGCGAGGGCGACGGCGGCCAGCAGCGGCGGCATGGTCGCGAGGACGATCGCGCAGGGGCTGGCGACGATCATGAACGTCATGGCGCGCAGCAGGGTCGGTTCGAAGGCCGCGCCGAAGGCGAGCGGGATGCCGATGAGAGCGAGGGTCGCGGCGACCACGGCGAGCGAGTAGGGCTGCTCGACCCGCTCGATGGTCAACTGCGTCTTGGACTTCGCCTCGGAGGCCTCCTCGACTTGGCGGGCGATGCGGGCGAGCACGGAGTCGGCGCTGGAGCGGTCCACCCGCACTTCCAGTGCGCCGGTGCCGTTCCCGGTACCGGCCAGGACCTGTGATCCGGGGGCTTTGCGTCCGGGCAGGGCCTCACCGGTGAGCGTGGATTCATCCACTTCAGACTCGCCTGCGGTGATGGTGCCGTCGGCCGGGACGCGTTCGCCGGGGCGGACCAGCACCAGGTCGCCGGGAACCAGCGTGGCGGCGTCCACGGTCGCCTCGCGGCCGTCGACCATCCGCACGGCTTGATCGGGCGCGTGTTCGAGGAGGCTGCGCACGGAGTCGGCGGTGCGTTCGGTCAGGACGGCTTCGAGGGCGCCGGAGGTCGCGAAGATGACGATGAGCAGGGCCCCGTCGAACCACTGGCCGATCGCGGCGGCGGCGACGGCCGCGATGACCATGAGGAGGTCGACTTCGAAGCGCGGCTTGCGAAGTGCGGTCAGGCCGTCCCAGGCCGGGCCCCAGCCGCCGGTCGCGTAGCAGGCGAGGTAGGCGGGCAGCCAGACCCACATGGGGGCGCCGGCCAGCTGAGTGAGGCCGCCCGCGGCGAACAGGGCGAGTGCCGCGGCGGCCCAGCGGACGTCCGGCAACCGGAACATGCTCGTGAACATGCGCATCATCTTATATTCGCAGATACGCAGATAGTGAGACGGGTAAGCTGGGCCCATGCACGAGGGGATCGAGGACTTCAAGATGCCGGGCGACGAGCAGGCCCGCGTCGCCGCAGACGCGCTGCGCATGCTCGCCGACCCGACCCGCCTCAAGCTCATGTGGGCGCTCCTGCAAGGCGAGGAGAACGTCGCCTGCCTCGCCGAACTCACCGGCGCCCGCCCCACCGCCGTCAGCCAGCACCTGGCCAAGCTCCGCCTCGCCGGGCTGGTCACCACTCGGCGCGAGGGCACCTTCGTCTACTACTCGGCGGCCGACCACCACATCGAGCCGCTTCTCGAACAGGTCCTCTCCCACGCCGCCCTCGTCACCGGCACAGCGAGTCCCGCGGAGTCCTGACGCTGCCGCGGCGAGTCCGACCGCGCGCCGCTCGTTCCGCAACCCGCGGTGATGCCGTTGTGTCCCTTCCAGAGCGGCCATTTCCCGGAATGACCGGCGACGCTCGGCCGGCCCTAGAGCGCGCGGCGCATACAGGTGCGGGGCCAGCGGTCGAGGCCGTGGGCGGCTTCGTGGTCGCGGATCTTCTGAAGGCCGGGAGTGAGGTCGCCCGGGGCGATCGGGACGAATCCGCAACGGGCGTAGTAGGGGGCGTTCCAGGGGACCTCGGTGAACGTGGTCAGGGTCAGCGAGTCCAGGCCGTCGGCGGCGGCGCGGGCGGCCGCGTGCTCGATCAGGTCGCGGCCGATGCGGCGGTGCGCCCAATCGGGATGCACCGAGACCTGCTCAATGTGGAGCGCGTCGTCGACCGGCTCGGCGATGAGGTAGGCGACCGGCCGGTCCTCGTCGTCGACTGCCGCCCAGGCCAGGTCGGCTCGCCGGTAGCGGGCGAGTTCGTCCAGGCTGAGCGGCTCGTCGGTCGCGATCTCGGGCATGCCGATGTCGTGGAAGCACTCCCCTGCGGCCCGTTCGATGTCCTGGAGGAGTGGGAGTTCGGCGGCGGCGACGGCTCGAATGCGCATCGGGACAGTGTGCGGGACCGGCCCGGTGGCGGCAAGCGAAATGGCCGCCGCCACCGGGTCCGGTTACGGGAGCCTCGTCAGCTCGATCATCGCCGAGGCGTAGTCGGCCGGGTCGAGGCCCAGTTCGAGGCCGTGCGTCGCGAGGATCGCGCCGTGGTGGACGCGGCCGGTGCGCCCGTCGCGGTAGCGGGCATCGGGATCGAGCCCGTGGAGCTTGAGCAGCGGGTCGGGGTAGGCGAACGACCGGGCCTTGCGCCAGACCAGGACCACCGTCTGGTCGCCCCGGTCGTACTGGACGCCCGTGACGGCCCCGGCTCGCAGCGGTTGGCGCCGTCCGAGCTGCACTGCGGGGCGGATCCGCTTGTAGTCGGACACCAGCTCCGCGCCGCGCGCCTGGTCCTCATCGCTCCAGATCCGCAGGTCCCCGCCGACGGCGAGCACTCCCGCCATCGCGACGTGGAAGCGGAAGTCGAGCGGCACCTCCCTGCGGGTCAACGGGTTCGGCGAGTCGGTGACCCACGCGCCCATGACCCGGGCGGGATAGACCTGCGCGAAGCCGTCCTGGATCGCGATCCGGTCCACCGCATCGGTGTTGTCCGAGATCCACACCTGGTCGGTGCGGCGCAGCATGCCGAAGTCGACGCGTCCGCCGCCGGAGGAGCACGACTCGATCCGCAAGGCAGGATGGTCGGCGCGGAGCCGGTCGAGGATCGCATAGAGGTTGCGGGTGTGGTCGAACCAGAGCCGGTCCGGGTCGTCCGAGCCGGGCCAGCCCGCCTCGGTGAAGGGCCGGTTCATGTCCCACTTGACGAAGTCGATCTCGTTCTCGCTCAGCAGCTCGTCGAGGCGGGCGTGAATGTAGTCGGCCACATCGGGGCGGGCCAGGTTCAGCACCAGTTGCTGCCGCACTTCGCTGCGGCGGCGGTGCGGCTGGTGGTAGACCCAGTCGGGGTGGGCCCGGTACAGGTCCGAATCGGGGTTGACCATCTCCGGTTCGACCCAGATGCCGAACCGCATCCCGTTGCCGTGAACGTGCTTGATCAAGGGCCCCAAGCCGTCGGGGAAGCGGTCGGGGTTCGGGGTCCAGTCGCCGAGCCCCGCCCGGTCGTTGACGCGCGCACCGAACCAGCCGTCGTCCATGACGAACAGCTCGCAGCCCATCGCCGCGGCCCGGTCGGCCAGCCGCATCTGGTCCTCGGCGGTGAAGTCGAACTCCGTGGCCTCCCAGGAGTTGTAGAGGATCGGGCGGACCTCTTCGGGGTGCGGTAGGACATGCGCGAGTGCGTAGTCGTGCCACGCGCTTGCGGCCGACGCGAATCCGCCTGCGGTATGGAGCCCGGCCGCGATCGGGGTCTCGAGCGTCTCGCCGCCGCCCAGGCGGATCGCGATCGGGTCGTGGCCGAAGCCGACGGAGACGACGACGCTGCCCGTCGGGCCCTTCTCGACGGTGATGCGCCAGGTGCCGCTCCAGGCGAGCGCGGTCGACCAGACCGGGCCCGACGTCTCCGTGGCCGCGCCGTCGTCGATGACGACCCACGGATTCGCCTGGTGGCTCGTGATACCGCGCCGGGAGCCGATCACGGTCTCGCCGTGAGGAATCGTGGTGCGCGTGAGCTGCGTTTCGGCGCCCCACTCACCGTGGAGCTGGCTCAGACGCGGGGTGTCGAGTCCGGGCACGACCCAGGTCGCCGAGTCCGCCCGGACGACCTCGATCTGCTCGGTGCCGGTGTTGCGCAGGGCGAGTGTGCGTTCGATGACGTCGGTGCCGGGGTGGCTGCGGTAGCGGGTGCGCACTTCGAGCGGATAGTGCCGGTCGGTGAAGACGAAGGTCAGGTCGCCTTCCTCCTCGATCGCCTCGGCGAAGACGAGTTCGAGGTCGCGCGTGCCGTCGGCGAAGCGGACCTGGACGCCGTTGTGGCCGTATTGGAACGCCGATCCCGCGCCGAGGTCGAAACGGGGCTCGCGGCCCACGACCGGCCGGAACGGGGACTCCGGCAGGTCGAGGAGGGCCAGCGCCTGCTCGGGGCTCAGCCTGGGTCCCCAGTGGAGGCCGCGGAGCCGGTCGTGTTCGTCCACGGTCACGACGTAGCTCGTGTTCGGCGTGTCGATGGACCAGAGGCGCGTGTCGCGTGCTGGCATTCAGTTTCCTTTCACAGCGGGTGTGGCCCTCGTTGCCGAGGGGGACCGGAGGTCTCGCGGACGATCAGTTCTGGTGACCGCCACGCGGGACGGGGTTTGGGGCCGCCTTCGAGCCGCTGCCGGAGCAGTTCGAAGGCGCTGCGGCCGACCCCGCGGAAATCGAGGTCCACAGTGGTCAGACCTGGTACGTGGTAGGCGGCCATCGGGCTGTCGTCGCAGCCGATGACGCTCAGGTCGCCGGGGATGCTGCGCCCGGCGTGGTGGGCGGCGTGGAGGACGCCGAAGGCGAGGTCGTCGTTGCCGCACATGATCGCGGTGACCTCGGGGTCGGCGACGAGCCCGGCCGCGGCCGCGGCCGCGGAACCGATCGTCCAGCCCGATCGGACCACTTCGTGCGGTTCGATCCCGGCTTCGACGAGGGCCTCGGACCAGCCGTCCTGGCGCCTCGCCTTGCCCGGCATGGCGAGGTAGTGGACCGTCCGGTGCCCCATCGACAGCAGGTATTTCGTCGCCCGCTTGGCGACGAGGCGGTCGTCGAGCGGGACGAGCCAGTCGTCGGCGTCGGGCTCGGCGAGGAGCATGTCGTCGCCGGTGGCGACGACCGCGCCCGGCTGGGCCTTCCTGAGGATGCGCCGGGCCCGGTGCGTGGTCTCATCGTGGGCGATGACGATCGCGGGGGCGCCGTCGTGGGAGAGGCGGCCGAGGATGTCGCCCTCGGTGTAGGTCTGCTCGGGATCGAGCACGGAGACCAGGACGGTGAAGCCGGCGGCGCTGGCGGCGTCCTCTATGCCGCGCAGCGTCTCGGCCGTGCCGTACAGGGAGGTGTCGAAGGTGAAGACGGTGACCGACCGCACGGTGCCGCCGGCGAGGGTTCGCGCCGACCGGTTGGGCCGGTAGCCCAGGTCGGCGATCGCGGCCTTGACCTTGGCCCGGGTGGCCGCGGCGACCATCGGCGCGTCGTTGACGACTCGCGAGACGGTCTGGTGCGACACCCCGGCACGTCTCGCCACGTCGAACATGCTCACGGGTTTGGGTTCGGCGGCGCTCATGGCGGTCGGTCACCTTCCAGGAAGTCGTTGGGTCATTCGGCGTTGGCGAGCTCGACGACCGCCTCGGCCGCGGCTTGGGCGTCCTTCTGCCCCAGCCAGACCTGATTGAACTCGTCGAGCGCGGCGGTGCCGAAGGCGGCGTCGTTCATCGACAACGGGTAGCCGATGGTGGTGCCCTCGGCGGCGGTCTGGAAGCCCGTCACGTCGATGCCCTCGCCCGCCCAGTAGTCGGCGAAGCCCTGGTTGAGGGAGGTGACGCCCGGCCAGACCGAACCCATGTCGGTGGCGATCGCTTGGGCCTCTTCGGAACCGAGGAACTTGACCAGTTCCCAGGCCTCGTCGGGGTGCTCGGTGCCCGCGTAGATCGCGTTGGACAGGCCGTTGATGACGGTGCCGGAGCCGACCGGGCCGGACGGGTTGTCGGCCACCGCCCAGGAGCCGGGCTCCAGGCCGTCGCGGTAGAAGCTGAGCATCCACGAGCCGTCGAGCGTGGTCGCGGCCTGGCCGGGGACCACGTAGTCGCCGGGGACGCCGCCGTTGGGCTGGTTGGTCGATTCGGCCGGGACGGCAACGTGCCACTTGTTGTAGAGGTCGGCGGTGAACTGCAGGGCCTCAACGCATTCGGGGGCGTCGATGGCGTAGTCGCCCCAGGGTTCGGTCTGGAGCGAGCAGCCGTTCTGGACCGCGTAGTTCCACCAGTCGGTCTGGCCGGTGGAGGAGGCCATGGCCGTGCCGTACTGGACCACGTTCTCGGGGTCGAAGTCCGGGCTCAGAGCGTTGTCGCCGTCGGCGTCGACGGTGAGCTTCTGGAGGAACTCCACATAGGTGCCGCCGTCGACGGGATTCCATTCGAGGTCGTTCACGGTGGCCGGGTCGATCCCGGCGGCCTCGAGCGCGTCGAGGCGGTAGACCAGGGCGATCGAGTCCCAGTCCTTCGGCAGGCCGTACTGGTCGTCCTCGAACTGCCAAGAGTCGTAGAGGCTCTCGGGGTAGATCGAGGCGTCGACGCCGTCCTCTTCGAGGTAGTCGGTGATGGGGAGCAGGACGCCGTTGTCGGCGTAGGTCGGGAAGCGGGAGACGTGGTTCCAGAACACGTCGGGGGCGTCCTCGGCGGCGAACTGGCTGTCGAGGCCGGGCCAGTAGTCCTCCCAGGGGTTCTGCTCGAGCTCCACCTCGATGTCGGGGTGGTCCTCGTTGAAGGCCGCGATCATGGCCTCCAGTGCGGGCCGCTGGTTGTCGTCCCAGAAGGCGTAGCGCAGCGTCACCGGTCCGCCGTCGTCCCCGCCGCAGGCGGCGAGTCCGGCTGGGAGGGCGAGAGCGAGGGCGGCGAGGGCCGCCGAGCGCGTTTTGTTCATCCTGCTTGCCTTTCGTCTTTGAGAGGGTTGCCGGGCTGTCATTTCATGCCGCTCAGGGCGATGGAGCGGACGATGTGGCGCTGGAAGATCAGGAACACGACGACCAGCGGGAGGAGCGCCATGGTGGAGGCGGCCAGGATGAGGTGGTACTCCTGGTTGAACTGGCTCTGCATCTGGGCGATGCCGCGCGTGATGAGCCTTGTGGACTCCGAGTGCGTGATGATCAAGGGCCACAAGAGGTTGTTCCAGGTGTTGACGAAACTGATGATCGCGAGCGTGCCGAGGATCGGCTTCGCCATGGGGACCATGACGCGCCACAGGATCGTGAACGTCCCGGCCCCGTCGATGCGGGCGGCGTGCTCGATCGACTCGGGGATGGTCTTGAAGTACTGGCGCACCAGGAACACCCCGTACGGCATGAGGAAGCCGAACACGAACGGCAGGATCAGGCCCACGTGCGTGTCGACCAGGCCGAGTTCGCGCACGATGATGAAGGTGGGCACCAGCGTCACGATCTGCGGGACCATCAGGGTCGCGATGTAGGCCCAGAACAGCTGGTCGCGGCCGGGGAAGTCGAGGCGCGCGAACGCGTAGGCGGCGAGCGTGGAGAACACGAGCTGCCCGATGGTGACCGCCACGGCCACGACACATGAGTTGACGACGAACGTGGCGAAGTCGTACCGGCTCCAGACCTCGCCGAAGTTCGACACGATCGGGTTCGCCGGGAGCGCCCACGGCTCGGAGGTGAGGATCTCCTGTTTGGACTTGAACGCGGCGTTCAGGGTCATCAGGTACGGGCCGACCGAGATCAGCGCGCCGGCGACGAGGACCAGGTAGAGCGGGAGCTTCTTCATGCGGTTGGCCCCTAACTGAAGTCGTAGGTGGTGCGCTTGCGGAAGAACGCGGCCTGCGTCAAGGTGATGAGCGCGATGATCGCGAAGAGGACCACCGCGAGCATCGAGGCGTAGCCCGCGTTGCGCTGGGTGAAGGACTCCAGGTAGATCTGGTAGTTCAGCGTCGCGGTGGACCCGGCCGGGCCGCCCGCGGTCATCACGTGGATGGTGTCGAAGACCTGGAACGAGCCGATGACGCTGGTGATGAGCACGAACAGCATCGCCGGGCGCAGCAGCGGCAGCGTGATCTTGAAGAACCGGTACAGCGGCGACGCACCGTCCACATCGGCCGCCTCGTAGAGCTGGGCGGGGATCGCCTGGAGCCCGGCGAGGAAGAACAGCATCGTGTAGCCGGTGTACTGCCAGACGTTGACCGAGGCGATCACGGGCATGGCCCAGGTCGAGTCGGTCAGCCAGGCGGCCCCGTCGATCCCGAACAGGCCGAGGAAGCGGTTCAGCGCTCCGTAGGTCGGGTCGAAGACCCACCGCCAGATCACGCCGAGCGCCACCGGCATCGCCATCCACGGCAGCACGTAGATCACGCGAAAGGCGTTGCGGGCTTTGATCTTCGAGTTCAGCGCGAGCGCGAGCAGGAGGGCCAGCGCGGTCTGGACGGGGATGTTGAGCAGCACGTAGTAGAACGTGTTGCCGATCGATCGGAGCGCCCGCTCGTCCCCGGCCAGCTGGCGGTAGTTCTCGAGGCCGATGAACTCGGGGTCGGACAGGAGGTTCCAGTCGAAGAAGCTCAGGAGGACGACGATCACGATCGGCGCGATGAGGAAGACCGCGAAGCCGAGGATGCTCGGGGCGAGCATCGCGTAGGCCTCGATCGTCGCGCGCGGTCGTCGTCGCCGATGCGGTGGCTTGCGGCGTGCGCTCGCGGACTCGGAACGCGGTTCGGTGTCGAGAAGATCTGTCATGGGCACCTGACTTCTCGCGTAGGGTCTGGATGCGAACAAATGTTAGCGCTCACGGGTGCATCGCGTCAAGGACGGAAATGAATATTTCCACGTATCAATATTTATCTGGTGTTCTCACAGGTAAATGCGGTTGCTTTGGCCATCTTTGCACGGATGCGGCCCTTGACCGATGATCGCCGGTCGCTCTACCCTGAGAATCAGTTAGCGCTAACAGTCTTCACTCCCCCATCGAAAGGCAGTCCGCGATGACCGCTCCTCCCCTGTTCACCCGGCGCCGCCGGCGCACGCTCGGCGTGCTCGCCGCCGCGCTGGCGCTGATCGCCTCCCTGTTCACCGGCACCCTCGCCTCGCAAGCACAAGTCGAGGCGCAGAGCGTCCTCGTGGTGAACGCGGGCTCGACGATCCGCCCGGTCACCCAGGTCGGCAACGGCATGCTGTACGGCCTGTCCACTGCGGACAAGCCGCCGGTGGGCCTGTTGATGCCCTTGGGCCTCAACACCCTCCGCCAGCCGCCGCCGAACCACGACCACATCCCCAACGGGGAGACCGAACCGATCGGCGACACCCTGGACATCGCCGGGAACGCGATGGCGGCCGGGGCCGACATCACCGTCGACATGGCCGACTCGCTCCCCGGCTTCCCCTACCAGTGGTTCGGCTGGGACGACTGGCTCGGCCGGGTCGACCGGATGATCGCCGACCTCGAGGCCCGCCCGGACATCACCAATGTGACCGCGTGGGAGCCGTGGAACGAACCGGACTGGACCTGGCCGAGTTCGGCGGGCTCCTTCAACGCCGGATGGGAGCGCACCTACGACCGGATCCGCGCGAGCGACCCGACGACCCCGATCATGGGCCCGAGCACCTCGCACTGGAACGAGGCCGGCATGAGGAACTTCCTCAACGCGGCCAAGGCTTCAGGCACCGTCCCGCAGGTCATCTCCTGGCACGAGCTGTCGGGCTGGCAGAACGTCGACGACCACGTCGCCGCCTACCGCGCCCTCGAACGGTCCCTCGGCATCGGCCCGCTGCCGATCTCCATCAACGAATACGCCGGGACCGGCGAGATCGACGTGCCGAGCACCGTCAACCACTACGTCGCCCAGTTCGAGCGCTCCGGCGTGCGCGACGCCGAGCGCGCGTTCTGGTACGAGGCCGGAACCCTCAACGGGCTCTTGCACAACAACCAGCCGACCGCTTCCTACTGGATGTACAAGTGGTACGCGGAGCAGTCCGGCAGCATCGTCGACGTCGACCCGACGACCTACAACGACGGCGTCGCCTCCTACGACTCCGCCAAGAAGGAAGTGAGCGTCGTCTTCGCCGGCGAAGCCGGGAACAACACCGTGCAGGTCAACGGCCTGGGCGCCCTCGGCTCCACGGTGACCGGCACCCTCGAGTACATCCCCGGATCGGGCAGGACCACCAACGTCAGCGGCCCGACCCGGATCTTCAGCCAGACCTTCAACGTCACGAACGGCAGCGTCAGCGTCCCGGTGAACAACCAGGACTACCTGGGCGCCTATCGCCTCGTGCTGACGGCGGGCGGGTCGACCGGCGGCGACACCACCGGCGCCCTCCGCTCGGTCGGTGCGGGCAAGTGCCTGGACGTGCCCGAGTCCTCGACGACCGCGGGAACGCAACTGGCGCTGTGGACCTGCAACGGCCAGGCCAACCAGCGCTGGACACTGTCCGCGAACGGCGAACTGAGCGTGTACTCAGGACAGACGCGGCGGTGCCTGGACGCCTATGAGAACGGGACGACCGCGGGCACACCCGTGATCATCTGGACCTGCAACGGCCAGGCCAACCAGCGCTGGCGCCTCAACGCCAACGGCACCCTCACCAGCCAATTGTCCGGCCTGTGCCTGGACGTGGAGCAGGCCTCGACCGCGAACGGCGCGAAGGCGCTGCTCTGGACCTGCCACGGCCGCACCAACCAGCAGTGGACGCTCCAGTAAGGACGACTGCGCCCCGGGCCGGGTTTCGCGACTCCGGCCCGGGGCTTCAGCGCGGTCGGTCGGGACGCTGCTCCCCCGCCGTCACCGCGATACTTCACTCGGGTCGGACGCGGCCGGTGCGAGCGCCGCCTCATGCGCTTGTCCACCGCGACAGCAGGCCGACGACGTCGCTGGCGACCTCGAGTTTCGCGTCGGAGTCGCCGTATCGGGCGGTCGGGGTGCCGGTCATGCGGTTCCTTCCAGCGCGGGGCGCCAGCCCAGCCGCGGGGCCAGTTCCGTCGCGGCCGCGGTGAGCAGGCGAACGTGTTCGGGGAGATCGGGCACGCCCGGGGCGAAGCTCACGAGCAGGTCCGTGGCCTGCCGCAACGCCGGGTCGGCGGCGAGTTCGCTCGCGATCCGGTCAGGCGGGCCGAGGAAGACGGGGTCGCGCGCCAGGTACTCCTCGATGGGCAGATCGGCAGCGGGCGTGCGCCGTCGGACGCCCGGCACGACCAGTCTGAGCGCTTCGTCGCGGTCGGGATGCGGGTAGACGGCGCGGGTGACCTGGACGCGGGCCGGGCGGGTGCCGTCGGACCAAGCCTCGCGGTAGGCGTCGATCAGCTCGATTTGGCGCCGTTGGGCTTCGAGGACGGTGGCGGCGCGCCAGGCGGTGGCACGGGGCACCTGGAGCCCGTCCCCCGCCGTCGCGGCGGCGGCCGCCGCGACCACCCGGTCGGGCTCGCCGCCGACGGCCCGCCACAGCCGTCGCCGCAACCCGGTCCCGGGCGGGTGGAGCACGTCGCCGAGCTTGTTGAGCGCCTTGCCTTCCAACACCTCGTGCAGCCGCACCACCGACGCCTCGAAGCTGACATGCCTGCGCGCGAAGGCCTTCCCGAACGCCTCCCATGCGCCCGGGGAGGGCCCCCATCCGACGCCGAGTTCGACCCGGCCGCCGCTCAAGGCGTCGAGCGTCGCCGCGTCCTCGGCGACTTTGATCGGGTGTTCGAGCGGGAGCGCGAGCGCGCTGGCACCGAGCCTGATCCGATTGGTGCGACCGGCGATCGCGGCCAGCAGCATCAGCGGCGAAGCAACCTGCACGTCGCCCTGCCGGAAATGGCGCTGAACGACCCAACCCGAGTCGAATCCCAGTTCCTCTGCGGCGACGAACAGCTCGGCCGCCTCCCGGTAGGCCCGGTCCGGCGGCAGGTCGCCGTCGAGGTGAAGGAGGAAGCCGAACCGGAAGGGTCGGCCGTCCGCGATGCCCGCGCCGATGGTCGGGCCCATGTCAGGCCTTGAGCCCGGTGCCGTGCACGCCGTGCTCGTCGATCAGTGCCAGTTCCTCTTCGGACAGCGGCGCGGCGGCGAGGGCTGGACGTTGTGGTCGAGCTGCGCGGTCGAGCTGGCGCCGATGAGCGCCGAGGTGACCTCGGGCCGCCGGAGCACCCACTGCAGGGCGAGTTGCGCGAGCGACTGGCCGCGTTCCTTCGCGAGGTCGTTGAGAGCGGAGGCGCGCTTGCGGTAGGTGTCGTCGATGACGTCGGGCGAGAGGAACGCGCTGTTCGCGGCACGGGCGTCCGCAGGGATGTCCTCGAGGTACTTGTCGGTGAGGAGCCCTTGCGCGAGCGGCGAGTAGACGACCAGGCCGAACTCGTCCCGGGCGGCGAGATCGAGCAGGCCGTTGATCTCCGGAGTGCGGTCGAATATGGAGTAGCGCGGCTGGTGGACCAGCAGCGGGACGCCCGCCTGCCGCAGCAGTTCAGCGGCCTCGTGCGCGTGCTCGGGCTCGTAGTTGGAAAGGCCGACGTAGAGCGTCTTGCCCTGCTGCACGGCGCCGGCGAGGGCGCCGACGGTCTCCTCGATGGGGGTGGTCGGGTCGTGGCGGTGGTGGTAGAAGACGTCCACGTAGTCGGTGCCGAGGTCGCGCAGACTGTGGTCGAGTGAGCCGAGGAGTGACTTGCGAGAGCCGCCCTTGAGGTAGGGGTTCGGGCCGATCGGGTTGCCCGCCTTGGTGGTGAGGACCAGCTCGTCCCGGTACGGGGCGAGATCCTTGGCGAGGATCTGACCGAAGACCTGCTGCGCGGCGCGGTGCGGCGGGCCGTACCGGTCGGCGTTGTCGAAGTGGACGATGCCCAGGTCGAAGGCGTGCAGGATGATCTCGCGCTGGGTCGCGTAGGCGTGGTCGGTGCCGAACCGCTGCCACAGGCCGAGGGAGAGCGCGGGCAGGTCGAGCCCGGAGCGGCCGGCCCGCCGGTAGGGCAGGTGCTCGTACCGGTCCGGGGCGGCCGCATAGGTGGTTTCGAAAGCTCCGTGTGCCATGGGGGAAGCCTTTCAGCCACGGTTCGCGCGGTCGCGGAGGGCGGGACTGCGGGCGAAGAGGCACCGCCTTGCCGAATCCGAACCAGGCCCGCCCCGGCCACCGCGGCGACGACGTCGTCCAGGGCCACAACAGCCCGTCGCGGAGCGGATCGACCGGCTCAAGCGGCTCAGTGCCGAACTGAGCCGCGAGCACGCGCCGCTGGAGTTCGGCCTGCGCGTCACCACCCTGGTCCGCGACACCACCGAGCAGGCGTGGGCCGATGCCGAAGCGAAGGTGGCGCAGATGGCGAGCGCGGGGAAGACCGCGCCCGATCACGACTGGCGGGCCGCCACCGGGCAGCGGCGGCTCCACGAGCTGGCCGCGCGCGGCGACGTGCTCGACGACAACCTCTACACGGCCCCAGGGAGATTGGGCGGCGGCGCGGGCACCACCTGGCTGGTCGGCTCGGCCGAAGACGTCGCCGAGTCGCTCCGCAGATACGAGGCCCTCGGCATCAGCCACTTCGTCCTCTCCGACACGCCGTACCCGCCGGAGATCAAACGCCAGGGCGAGCAGCTCCTGCCGCTGCTGCGCGCCTAGCCGATGAGGTCCGCGGTCTTGCGGTCGAATCCGACCAGCCGATTGGCCGTGAGGATCGCCCATGCGCTTGCGGCTGGGAGGAACAGCGCGAGATTCGTGCCGAAGATCGGCAGTTGCGTTGCGGCCAAGGCGGTGACGAGCACGGCCAGCCAGGCGGCCGGGGCCAGCGGGCGGGCCGTCGCGGCGTGCAGCGCGAGCGTGAGAACTTCCAGAGGCCGACCTGAAGCGCCTTGCAGCGCAATGCAGCAGACCGCGATGGCTGCGACCGCGACCAGCGCGCCCACCGCCGAGACGGCCAGGAACGCGCCGTCGCCGCCGCCGTACAGCGCCGCGTTGTACGCCAGCAGCAGGCCGATCCCGGCCCCGCCCGCCCAGAGCCAGCGCAGCCGCACCGTCCCTTCGGCGAAGGCCTTCCCGAAGCGCCGCAACGGCGATCCGGGGTAGCCGCGCTCGGCGATGAAGCCGCGCATGCCCGACAGGGCCGCGTACGCGCCGGGCCCGATCGGGAGCGCGGCGAGCACGCCGAGCCAGATCGCGACGTGGGAGACGCTGCCCGAGGCCTGGTCGAGGACGAGGGCCGGGAGTGCGGTGAGCAGGAACAGCGCCGAGACCGCGAAGAACTGGAAGACCGCCAGGAGCGCTCGGGCGAGCCGCCCGTCGTAGGCGAACAGCGCCCGCTGGGTTCCGGTGGCGCTCATCCCTTCACCGCCCCGATCGACATGCCCTTGATGAAGTAGCGCTGGAACGCGGCGAACAGGATCACCGACGGCACCGTGGCGACGATCGCGCCGGTGTAGATCAGCTCCCACTGCGAGGCCATGAGCCCGGACATGCGGCTCAGTGCCACGTTGATCGTCCCGGCCGAGGAGGCGTCGAGGAACACCAGCGGGATGAAGAAGTCGTTCCAGAGGCCGAGGGCCTGGATGATCACGAACGCCGAGGTCACCGGCAGGAGCATCGGGAAGACGATGGACCAGAACGTGCGCAGGCGGCCCGCGCCGTCCATGTTCGCGGCCTCCTCGATCTCGCGCGGCACGCCTTTGATGAAGCTGCAGTAGAGGAGCACGCCGAAGGCGGCGGACCCGCCGAAGTGGACGAGCATGACGCTGGTCAGGGTGCTGTAGAGCCCGACCTCGTTCATGGAGGTCACCAGCGGGATCATCCGCACCTGGAAGGGGATCATGAGCCCGGCGATGAAGAGCAGGTAGATCCACCGGCCGGTGCGTCCGCCGACCCGTTCGATCCCGTAGGCGGCCATGGGGACCAGGGCCATCAGGATCAACAGCGTCCCGACCGTGATGATCAGGGTGTTCAGCAGCGCTTCACCGTATTCGGTGGTCTGGAAGAGGGTCACGTAGTTGCCGAAGTCGAGCGAGGTCGGCAGGCCCATCGGGTCCTTGGTGATGTCCGCGTAGCCGCGGAAGGAGTTCAGCAGCGCGTACAGCACCGGGAAGGAGACGGCGAGGACCAGGATCGAGAGGACCGCCATGACGACGACCTCGCCGGCGGTGAGGCGGCGGCGTTCCTTGGCGCGCTTGGGCTTCGCTGCGGTCATGCCTGGATCTCCCTGCTGCGCATGTAGCGGTTGGCGATCACCGTGGTCGCCATGACCACGACGAACAGGACGACGGCGGCGGCGCTGCCGTATCCCGCGCGGTATTCCCCGAAGCCGACCTTGTAGATGAAGAACGCCATGGTCTCGCTGATGAAACCGGGCCCGCCCATGGTGAGCACCATGATCTGGTCGAAGATCGTCCATCCGGCGATCATCATGAGCGTCATGTTGACGGTGACGGCCCCGGCGAGCATCGGCCAGGTGACGTAGCGGAACACCTGGGTGCGCGAGGCGCCGTCGATCCGGGCGGCCTCGACGAGCTCCTGCGGCACCGACTGGAGGTTCGCGAGGTAGATCAGGGTCGTGTTGCCGCCCAGGGTGAAGCAGATGATGAACAGCAGCACGCCGATCACGATGTCGTGGTCGCCCAGCCAGTCGCGGGTCTGCGCGTCCAGGCCGAGGCTCTTGAGCGTGGAGTTGACGGCGCCGAAGTTGTAGTTCAGCACGTACTTCCAGATGGTGGCGGCGATGAAGCCGCTGACCAGGGCGGGGAGGTACACGATGGTGCGGAAGAAGCCCTGGGCGTGCTCGAGCTTGTCGAGCATCATCGCGACCGCGAGGGCGATCACGTTGACGATCACGGCCGAGCCGAGGCCGAGGATCAGGGTGTTCTTGACGGCGTTCCAGAAGCGCCCGCCGGTGAGGATGTCCTCGTAGTTGCGCAGGCCCACGTACTCGAAGGTGGGGCTGATGCCGTCCCAGTCGGTGAGGCTCAACTGGATCGACTGCAGTGAGGGCACGATCATCATGAGCGCGTAAAGGATGGCGGCGGGCGCGATGAACAGGAGCATCGAAACGCGTTGCCGGTCGAACCGGGGGCGTCGGCGGCCCGGCGCGGGCCGGACGGCGGGCGGCGGGGGCTCGGCCGGAGCGGCCTTCTCGAGCACTCGCTGGTCGGTCACTGGTCGTCCTCTCTGACGATTCGGGCGGCGCCCCGGGGTGGGCGCCGCCGGTGCTGCCTAGCCCTCGGCCATGTTCTTCTCGAATTCGACCTGGGACTTCTCGATCAGATCGTCGACGGTGATCTGGTCGTCCATCATCTCGATCCGGCTCTGGCGGAAGAAGGTCTGGAACGTGCTGTGGTTCGGGTTGGTGGGCGAGTTCTCGTACCAGGAGAGCTTCGGGTTCTCCAGGAGTCCGAAGTAGTCTGCGGCGCCGGGGATGGTGTCGTTGCGCTTGACCTCGGCGGCCTGCTTGATGTTCGGGGAGACGACGCCCGTGGCCTCCATGAGGTTGCAGGCGTCGACGGAGTAGAAGTACTCCAGGAACTCGACGGCGGCCTCGTATTCGGCGCCGTCTTCCTGGGCCTGCTTGGAGATCGCGATGCCTGAGGCGGTGTCGCCGTTGACGGAGTTCTTGAGCACGTGGAGGGTGCCGTCGTCGGCGGGGATGATGAAGAGCCCGGCGTTGAACTCGGGGTCGACCTTGGCGATGTCGTTGAGGCGCCCGAGGCCGGCCGAAGAGGTGGCCATGATCGCCTGGCCGTTGACGAGGAGCGTGGAGGTCTGGGCGTCCTGGGTGGACTGCCATCCCTCGAGGGCGTACTCGTCGGTGATGGTCTTCAAGCGCTCCATCGGGTCCTGCAGGTCCGCGATCGCGGCGTCGCCCGCCTCGACCGCGTTCCAGAAGCCGCCGGCCTCGCTGTACTGGGCGAAGGTCGGGGCGGCGAGAGGCTTCCAGATCTGGTCGGAGGGCCAGATCTCGGCGGCGGCCATGGCGAGCGGCACGTCGCCGTTGGCCTTGATCGCGTCCATGAGGGCGATGAATTCGGCGTAGGTGGTGGGCACGGCGAGGCCGTTCGCCTCGAAGTAGTCCTTGTCGTAGACGATGTTGAAGCCGATCTCGCCGTTGAGCGCGGTGCTCGGGACGATGTAGACCTCACCGTCCTCGGACGGGGCGTACACCTCGTCGTTGAGCAGTGAGGTGACGCTCTCGGGGATGGGCGCGATCTTGCCGGCCTCCATGTAGGTGAGGGTGTCGCGCATGTCGACCAGCGCGGGCCACTTGCCGGTGGCGTCGACGGTCTTCAGCGCCGTCGCGTAGTCGGCGCCGGCGGGCAGGGGCTCGGGCTCGACCACCACGTTGTCGCTCTGGGCGTTGAACGCCTCGGTGACCGCGGCGACGACCTCGTTCCAGGTGGCGTCGCCGGTGGCGTACAGGAACCGGATCAGGGTCTTGCCTTCACCGCCGCCGCCGGCCGAGGGTCCGCACGCGGCGAGCGCGGGCGCCGCCACCGCGGCGGCCGCTCCGGCCTTGACGATCGCGCGGCGCGAGAGGTGCAGTTCGGGCAACGCCGTGCGGGCCGCGGCCCGCTCCGTCCCAGTGCTCATGGGTTCTCCTTCAGGGGGTGAGCGAGTGGCTCGCTCTCATAGAAACCGGATTCTGTGAGACTAGGTGAGCGCTGTCACGAGCGCAAGCCGAGTTTGCCGAATCGTTACACGCGGAGGTCGAAACAGTTGCTGTTGATGACGAACATGCAGGTGAATGCACTCATCTCGAAGGCTTGTCGCCGGCCGGGGGTTCGGGTTCGACAAATCCACCAGGCTCCCTTAGAGTAGAAATCGATTTCTATACGAACCGTTCGGAGGACTCTTCTCGTGGCCGATCTCCCCAAGGCGCTGTTCGCGATGAACCCCGTGTTCCTGCCGCAGTTGTTCCCCGAGCCGCTCCTGCGCCGACTCGGTGCGGTGGTCGACATCGACCCCGCGACGGTGATCGAGCGCTTCGACGGGCCGGAGATCGACGAAGCTCTGGCTGCGGTCGATGTGATCGTCTCCGGTTGGGGCTCACCGAAACTCGACGAAGGTGTCCTGGAGCGCGCGCCGAGGCTGCGGGCGGTGCTCCACGCGGCCGGGTCGGTCAAGGGCCACACCAGCGATGCCGTGTGGGCGCGCGGCATCGCCGTGTCGTCGGCGGCGGGGGCGAACGCGCTGCCGGTCGCCGAGTACACGCTCGCGGCGATCCTCTTGGCGGGCAAGGGCATCTTCAACCTCCGCGAGCGCTTCCGGGCCGACCGGTCGTTCGAGCTCGGCCTCATCCACCCCGAGGTGGGCAACTTCGGCATCAGCGTCGGCGTCATCGGGGCTTCGGCGATCGGGCGACGGGTCATCGAACTGCTGCGGCTCTTCGACTTCGAGATCCTGCTGGCCGATCCGTACGTGGCCCCGGAGGAGGCCGCGGCGCTCGGCGCCCGGCTCGTCGATCTCGACCACCTGGTCTCGCAGGCCAACGTGGTGAGCGTCCACGCTCCCGACCTCGCGGCGACCCGCCACCTGATCAACGCCGAGCGCCTCGCCGCGATGAAGGACGGCACCGTCGTCGTCAACACCTCTCGCGGCCGCCTCGTCGACACCGATGCGCTCATCAGTGAACTGCGCACCGGGCGCCTCTCGGCCGTCCTCGACGTCACCCACCCCGAACCGCCGCCGCACGACTCGCCCCTGTTCGACCTGCCCAACGTCTTCATGACGCCGCACGTGGCGGGCTCGCAGGGCAACGAACTCGCCCGGATGGGGCTGTACATGGTGGAGGAGGCCGAGCGCTTGGCCGCCGGCCTGCCGCTGCTGCACCGCGTCGACCCCGAACTCCTCGGGAGGCGGGCGTGACCGTTCCCGCTTGAACTAGCCTTGGGAACGATGGATACGAAAGGGGCACCAGGTGCGAGAGACCTCAGGCGGCGGTAGACGACCCACGGTCAAGGACGTCGCCGCCCACGCCGGGGTGTCGGCGCCCACGGTCTCGCGCGTGCTCGCCGGGAACTACCCGGTCGCCCCCGCCACGCGCGCGAAAGTGCTGCGGGCCATGAAAGAGCTCGACTACGTGGTCAACGCGCACGCCCGCGGCCTCGCGGGAGCGACGACCAAGACGATCGCCTTCGTCGTGGACGACGTGACCGGTCCCTTCTACGCCTACATCGCCCGCGGCGTCGAGCAGCAGGCCGCTTCTGAAGGGCGGCTGTGCCTGCTGTGCACCACCCACGGGGACCCCGAGCGCGAGTTCGCCGTCGTCGAGCTCATGCGCGAGCAGCGCGCCGAGGCCGTCATCCTCGTCGGCGGCGCCTGGGACAACGAGGTCTACACCGAGCGCATGGCCTACTTCGCGAAGGCGCTCGACAAGTCCGGCTCGCACCTCGTCCTGTGCGGCCGGCCGTCGCTGGGCGAGGGCGTTCCGGCGCTGGTGGTCCAGTACGACAACGTGGGCGGCTCTTACGCGATGACCGCGCACCTGCTCTCGGCCGGCCACCGCAAGATCTGCTACCTAGGCCGGGAAGTCGGTCTCTCCACTTCAGACGAACGCATCGAAGGGTTCCGCCGGGCCCACACCGAGCACGGCGTCGACCTCGACGAATCGCTCATCCTGCCCGGCAGGTTCCAGATCGACAGCGGCTACGAGCTCACCAAGCGGCTCCTGGCCGAACGCCAGGACGTGACCGCGATCTTCGCGGGCACCGACATGGTCGCCATCGGCGTGCTGAAGGCCTTGCGAGAGAAGGGCGTCCGCGTCCCCGAGGACATGTCCGTGGTCGGATTCGACGACATCCCGATCGCCGCCGAACTCACCCCGGCGCTCACCACCGTGCACGTCCCCCACGAGCAGCTCGGCCGCGAAGCCGTCCGCCTGGCGCTGCGCAAGAGCGAGGGCTCGGCGAACGACCGCGTCGTCCTCGGCACCCACATCGTCGTCCGCGACTCGGCCGCTCCCCCGCGCCGTCAGCGGTCGTAGGCGAGCCGGGCCTGGCGCGGCACCCGACCGAAGTCGCCGCGCTGGAAGTCCTGGAAGGCCTGCTGGATCTCGGTGCGGCTGTTCATGACGAACGGACCGCCGAACGCGACCGGCTCGTGCAGCGGGGTGCCGCTGTAGACCAGCACGCGCGCCCGTTCGTCGCCGTCGGGCGCGGCCAGGTGCAGCGTCGTCGAGCCGGCGCCGGGCACGGGTTCGGACCAGCCGGTCTGACCCGCCTCCAGCAAACTGCCGCCGACGAGGACGCGGCCGCTCACGACGTGCGCGAACAGGCGGTGCTCGGCGGGCACCGCGAGCCCGTAGGACGCGAGCGGATCGAGCTGGGCCAGCACGCCCTGCACGGGCTGGTGCGTGTCGGCCCCGCCGGTGACGCCGTCGACGGTGCCCGCGTGCACGTCGAGCACGACGCCGGGGGCGCGGACCTGCCGCATCGCGTCGCGGGTGAGGTCCTGGTAGCGCGAGTCGGTCATCTTCTTGGCGCGCGGCAGGTTGAGCCACAGCTGGAAGGTGTGGGCGTGCTCGTCGCGATAGGCGAGCTCGCGGTGGACGATGCCCTTCCCGGCGGTCATCCACTGCACCTCGCCGGGCTCGAGGGCCCCGGCGTTGCCGAGGTTGTCGCCGTGTTCGAGGACGCCGTCGACCACGAGGGTCACGGTCTCCAGGCCGCGGTGCGGGTGCCATTCGAAACCGGGGCTGGAGAACCAGTCCTCGGCCATGATCAGGAACGGGTCGGTCAGGGCCGGATCGTTCGGCGCGAACGCCAGCGCCTTGTCGTCGACCTGGGAGTCCGGGCCGAGCAACTGCCTGGTCTCCACCCGGTTCAGGGTCCGCTGCCGCGCGTTCTCGAGTTCCACGGTCCGCACTCCGATCACTGGTGTTCGATCTGGTACCCCAAACGTACTTGACACTTCATCTTGCAGGTCCGGCTCGCTCATCCCAGGTCGGGTGCGGCTTCGGGGAGTGGGCTCGCGTCTTCGGGACGCGGGCAGTCGAGGATGAGGGCGAGGAAGGACTGGTCTCGCTCCTGGCGCTGCGCAAGAGCGAGGGCTCGTCGAACGACCGGGTCGTCCTCGGCACCCACATCGTCGTCCGCGGCTCGACCGCTCCCCAGCGCCGCCGCTAACCACCGCACCGGGCTCCCATGGGCCGGTGGTGCACCAGGTCAAAGATGGCAGCGACGAGGAGGTGGACGGGTGGGGCCGGATCTCGGGTGGCGGGCCGGTTTCGATTGGGGCGCAGCGGTTCTGGTCGTGGCGGGCGCGGAACATGAAACCTTTCGCACCTTGTGGGTGTTGCCGCCCGACCTCGCATCGCGGATAATTGAAAGTACGCACAAGGATGCGAAATCCGAACATAGTAGACGCAGAGTCCGGTGGAAAGCAGACTAAGACATAAGCCTCTGGCCGGATACTCCGTCGACCACGTAGAAGCACCAGTCGCCCGCGCTGCAGAAGCGTAGAGATCCGACCGCTTCCATGCTTGTGCCATTGCCCCCGTCGAGGTCCCGAAGGTGGATAAGCCGACTTGCGGCGAGATGACCGGCCGACAATCACAGGCCGGACATACCAAAGCACCCACAACAACGAAGGAGACGACACCCCACCGCGAGACGGCCCACAGGAACGGGCCGACTCCAAGCAAGGCACGGCAAAACCGAAGCTCGAACCTGGATGCTGGAAGGAGGTGAAAGACCATGTCCATAAATATGACTGACACGACGATGCCCGATGCTCGACGGCGCGAACGAACCCGCGCGGCCGAGCAGACGACACCGACCGGCACCGCCACGGCGAGCAGGGCTGCCCTCAGCGCGGCGATCGGCACCAGTATGTGCACGGCGGCCATCGCTGACGCCACGAACACTTGGACCAGCTTCGACCGCGCCGACGCCAACTGGCAGCGGCCCAACCGAAGCACGGCCGAGCAGGCCGAGCCGACCGGCACCGCCCAGCCAGCCAGACGGCGGCATCGACCGACCCGGCCACGAGCACACGACCCAGGACCCGATCCGACATCGCCATCGCCATCGCCATCGCCATCGCTGACTGCTTGTAGCGCAAGCAGAACGAGATCGAGGGCGTCGGTGACCGTAACCGCGCAGGCGGCTGAGCAGCGACATCGACCAGCCCGGCCCCGGCCACACGACCCCGGCCGGGATTCAGCCTCGCCGTCGCTGGCCGCGTGCAGTGCAAGCAAAGCAAGACTGACGGGCGTGAACGACCGACACTGCGCGGTCGACTCGGCCGCCACATCTCCCAACCACGACCAGGCCCAGGACTCCCCGGTCAGCCCCCGCCACGCTGTCGCTGACGGGTTGAACACCGTCCGAATCCCGGCCCGGTCCCGGCCGCGCGCCCTCGGTTCCCGCCTCGCGGTCGTTGACGGGTTGAAGCCGCGCGGGCGGCACACCTTCGGGAAGCTGGTGTTGCGCGTGCTAGCCGATGGCGTCGACGATGTGCTCGGCGATGGCCATCGAGGAGGTGGCGGCGGGCGAGGGCGCGTTGCGGACGGCGGTGACCGGGCCGAGTCGGTGGATGCGGAAGTCGTCGACCAGGGAGCCGTCCCGGTCGAGGGCCTGGGCTCGTACGCCGGCGCCATCGGGTTCGACGTCCTCGATGCCGATCTCGGGCATGTAGCGTTGCGCGGCTTTCATATAGGCGCGCTTGGAGAGTGACCCGTACACCTCTTTGGCCCCCATGCGCCAGTGCCGCGCGGCCATCCTCCAGGCGCCGGGCCAGGCGGCGAGGCGGCCGAGGTGGGCCGGGCTGAGGTCGCGCCAGCGGTAGCCCTCGGAGGCGAGGGCGAGGACGGCGTTGGGGCCGATCTCGACGCCGCCGCCGGTGCGGCGCGTGAAGTGGACGCCGAGGAAGGGGTAGCCGGGTTCGGGGACTGGGTAGATCAGGCCGCGCAGCAGGTCGGCCTTGGCGTTCTTGACGCGCAGGTACTCGCCGCGGAAGGGGACGATGCGAGGGCCGGGCTCGTCGCCGGCGAGTGCCGCGACGCGGTCGGCCTGGAGCCCGGCGCAGAGGATGAGCCGGTCGACGGTGACCCGTTCGTCGCCGGAGGAGACGCGCACGCGTGCGCCTTCGGGTTCGATCCGTTCGACCGGGAAGCCAAGGCGCACTTCGCCTCCGGCGGCCGTCAGTTCGTCGGCGAAGGCGCGAGCGACGGCGGCGTAGTCGGTGATGGCGCTGCCTGGGGAGTGGATCGCGCCGAGCCCGGTCGCGTGCGGCTCGATGTCGCGGAGCTCCTCGGGGCCGACCCGGCGGATGCCGGGGACGCCGTTGGCGACGGCTCGCTCGTGGAGTGCGTCCAGGCGCGGGATCTCGATGTCGCGCAGGGCGATGACGAGCTTCCCGCATTCGACATAGGGCAGGTCGTGTTCGGCGCAGTACTCCTTGAGGAGGGCGACCCCGCGGGTGCACAGGCGCGCTTTGAGGCTGCCCGGTGGGTAGTAGATCCCGGCGTGGACGACCCCGGAGTTGTGGCCGGTCTGGTGGGCCGCGACGTGGTCTTCCTTCTCGAAGACCACGACCCGGACCCCGGGGCGGCGACGGGTCAGTTCGCGGGCGACGGCCAGGCCCACGATCCCGGCCCCGACCACGCCGAGTACCTCGTCTGCCATTGCGGACCTCCTTTTGTCGCTTGCTAACTCGTGACGGCCGAGAGGATGAGCAGGCCCGCGCCCACGCCCGAGAGGACGAGGGTCGCGAGTTCGAACTGCCGCTGGTTCACCCGGTGCACCACCGCGCGGCCGACGAGCGCGCCGACCGCGACGGCCGGGACGAGCAGGACGGCCATGAGGAGCGTGTGCCAGGAGATGAGGCCGAGGCCAACGCTGAACGGGACCTTGAACAGGTTGACCGCGAAGAAGAACCACGCCATCGTGCCGAGGAACCGCAGCTTCGGGAAGCCCGAGAGCATCAGGTACAGGACCATGACCGGTCCCGCCGCGTTGGCCATCATCGTGGTCGCGCCCGCCGCGACGCCCGCGCCGGCGGCGGCGCTTCGCCGGGCGAGGCCGCTGGGCGGCTTCGGCTCCACCGCCTTGGGCCGCAGCCGGTTCCACACCTGGATCGCGAGCATCGCCAGGAGGATGGCGCCGATGAGCAGCCGCATGAACGTGTCGTCGACGAACCAGAGCACGACCGCGCCGAGCACGGTGCCGACGATGACCCAGGGGGCCAGGCGGGCGAGCACCCGCCATTCGACGTGCCGCGAGTAGAAGCGGATCGCGAAGAGGTCGGCGAGGATCAGGACCGGCAGCAGCGCCCCGGTGGACTCCCTGGCGGGGAGCACCGTGGCGAACAGCAGGATCGGCAGGGACCCCATGCCGCTGAAGCCCGTCTTGGCGATGCCGACGAGCGCCGCCGCGAGGGCCAGCATGGCCCAGGCGGCGGCATCGGCTGGCAGCTCGCTCACAGGCGCAGGCGCCCGTCGACGCGCTGCGGGACGCCGGCGTCGTCGTGGAGTTCGGGCGGCAGCACGGCGTGCGGCGCGTTCTGCCAGACCATCGGGCGCAGGAAGCGGCGGATCGCGGTGGCGCCCACCGAGGTGTGGAGGGTGTTCGTGGAGGGCCACGGGCCGCCGTGGTGCTGGGCCCAGGAGACGAGCACGCCGGTCGGGAACTGGTCGAACACCAGGCGGCCGGCCAGCGGCCGCACCAGTGCGACGAGCGCTTCGAGGTCCGGGTCGTCGGCCGCCGCGTGGAGGGTGGCGGTCAGGGAGGCGGGCAGGGCGGCGAACGCGCGGCGCAGCTCCCCGGCATCGCGGTAGCGGACGGCGATCGCGCTGGGGCCGAAGCATTCCTCGGCGACCGCGGGGGTGAAGTCGGCGGCGTCCACTTCGAGCAGTCGGGACGTGCCGAAGCGTCCTTCGTTCGGCGCGGCGGCGCCGGTGGCGAGCACTTTCACGCCCGGCGCGTCGGTGAAGGCTGCGGTGATGTCGCGATAGGACTCCGCGATCCGGGCGTTCAGCAGCGGGTGGGCCGCCGTCTCACCGATGAGCGACGCGGCCTCCTGGAGGAGCCGGTCGCCTTCGGCGCCTTCGGGAACGAAGACGATGCCGGGTTTGGTGCAGAGCTGCCCGCCCGACGCGGTGACCGAGGCGACGAGGCCGCTCGCGATCGCCTCGGGCCGTTCGGCGGCGGCTGCCGGGGTGACGACGAGGGGGTTGACGCTCGCGAGTTCGCCGTAGAACGGGATCGGCTCGTCGCGGCCGTTGATGATGTCCAGCAGGGCCCGGCCGCCCGAGAGCGACCCGGTGAAGCCGACGGCCTTGATCGCCGGGTCGGCGACGAGGGCCGCTCCGGCCTCGGTGCCGAAGACGATGCCGACCGTGCCCTCCGGCGCGTCGACGTCGGCGCACGCTTCGGCAAGGGCCGCAAAGGACAGCTGCGAAAGCCCGAGGTGGGAGTCGTGCGCCTTGACGACGACCGGGCATCCGGCCGCCAGCGCGGAGACGGTGTCGCCGCCGGGGACGGAGAAGGCCAGCGGGAAGTTGGAGGCGCCGAAGACGGCGACGGGGCCGATTGGAATCAGGAGTCGGCGCAGGTCGGGGCCGGGGCCCATGGGGGTGTCGGCGGCGTGGTCGATCGTCGCTTCGAGGTACCCGCCTTCTTCGATGACGCCGGCGAAGAATTCGGCCTGGTAGGCGGTTCGGGTCAGTTCGGCGTTGAGGCGGGCTTCGGGGAGTCCCGTTTCCCGTTGGCCGAGAGCGACGATGGCTTCGCGGCTCGCTTCGAGCCGGGACGCGATGGCGCGGAGCAGGCGGGCGCGGAACTCGCGACCGCGTCGGTCGAGTTCGGGTGCGGCCGCGGCGGCTGCGGCGGCAACGCGGGCGACCTCTGCGGCGGGTGTCCGGGCGACCTGGACGACGGTGTCGCCGGTGCGCGGGTCGGTGCTGGCGAGGAGGTCGGTCATATTGGGCTCCTTAGTTTCCGGCGAGTTCGTGGTGGGTTCGCGGTGGTGGAGAGGCGAGGCGGTGGCCTACAGGTGCGATGCGCTCGTCGCCGAGTCCCTTGCTGGCGTGCTTCATCGGCCGTTCGGCTCGAAGGCGGCGGTCAGTGCTGTTGCGGTTTCGTCCGGTCGCTGTAGCCGAGTCGGTGCGATATGGCGGCGGCGGTCTCGGCCACGAGCGGGCCGAACGGGTCGCGCGCGGCGTCCATGCGGGCCGTGGGCCCGGCGATGCTGATGGCCGCCGTGACCGCGCCGCTCTGGTCGAACACGGGCGCGCCGAAGCAGGTGCTGCCCGCGTCGAACTCGCCGTGCTCCTCGGCCCAGCCGCGCAGCCGCGCCTCGCCCACCGCTTCCCGCAGCAGGTCCCGGTCGGTGACCGTGGACTTGGTGAAGATCTGCATCGGGAGCCGTGCCACGGTCTCCTCGCAGCGCTCGGGCGAGAGCCCGGCCAGGTAGGCCTTGCCGACGGAGGTGGCGTGCAGGGGCCGGCGGGCGCCCAGTTCGGACCGGACGTGGACGGCCTGGTGGCCGATCTCCCTGAAGACGAACACCATCTCGTCGCCGCTGTGCACGCCGAGGCTCACGGTCTCGCCGGTGCGGTGCGCGAGTTCGCGCAGGATCGGCGGGGCCACCGCGAGCACGTCCATGTTCTGCACGGCCGCCATCGCCATCCGCGCGGCGGCCGGGCCGAGCCGCCACTGGCCGTCCGAGAGCGTCAGGTACTCGGCTGCTTCCAGGCGTTCGACGAGGCGGTACACCGCGCTGCGGCTCACGCCGACGGCTTCGACGAGTTCGGCCGTCGTGGCCTTGCCGCGCATGGTGAGGACCTCGAGGATCTCCAGGGCCCTGTCCAGTGCGCCCTTGGGGGCCGCCTCCTCGCGCGCCATGACTGTGTCCTTCTAGGTCTGTTGCGGCGCACGAAGGTGCGGGTGCGCCGGGTGGCCACCAGGTTAGCGGGGTTCGCGCCCTCCGGCGGGCGGGGTCCTTTCGGGGTGTCACACGTCCGATCCGAACCGCTCGGCGTCGGAGGTCCAGGCGCGCGCCTGGTCGCTGAGGCTGAAGCCCAGGCCGGGGCGGGCCGGGACGATCATGCGGCCGTCGGCGATGTCGAGGCGTTCGTTGAACAGCGGTTCCAGCCATTCGAAGTGCTCGACCCACGGGTCGTGCTCGTAGGCGGCGGCGAGGTGCAGGTGGATCTCCATCGCGAAGTGGGGCGCCATGCGCACGCGGGCGTGCTCGCCGAGCGACATGATCTTGAGGAACGGCGTGATGCCGCCGACGCGGGGCGCGTCGGGCTGGATGAAGTCGACGCTGCGGTGCCAGATGAGCTCGGCGTGCTCGGCGACGCTGGTGAGCATCTCGCCGGTGGCGATGGGGGTGGCGAGCTCGCGGGCGAGGTCGGCGTGGCCCTCGGCGTCGTAGGCGTCGAGGGGCTCCTCGATCCAGGTGAGTTCGAACTCTTCGAGCTTGCGTCCCATGCGGATCGCGGTGCTGCGGTTCCACTGCTGGTTGGCGTCGACCATGAGCGGGAAGTCCTCGCCCAGGTGCTCGCGGATCGCCGCGACGCGGCGCAGGTCGATGCGGGTGTCGGGCTGGCCGACCTTGACCTTGATGCCGCCGATGCCGCGTTCGATCGCCGCGCTGGAGTTCTCCAGGACCTCTTCGATCGAGGAGGAGAGGAAGCCGCCGGAGGTGTTGTAGCAGGCCACGGAGTCGCGGTGCGCGCCGAGGAGCTTCGCCAGCGGCAGGCCCGCGCGCTTGGCCTTGAGGTCCCACAGCGCGATGTCGAACGCGGCGATGGCCTGTGTGGACAGACCGCTGCGTCCCACCGAGGCCCCGGCCCAGACCAGTTTGGTCCAGATCCGCTGGATGTCGTTGGGGTCCTCGCCGATCAGGTCGGGCGCGATCTCGCGGGCGTGCGCGTACTGGCCTTTGCCGCCGGCGCGCTTGGAGTAGCTGTAGCCGACGCCTTCGAAGCCCGCCTCGGTGGTGATCTCCGCGAACAGGAACGCGATCTCGGTCATCGGCTTCTGGCGTCCGGTGAGCACTTTCGCGTCGCTGATGGAGGTCTTGAGCGGGAGGATCGCGTGCGAGATCCGCACGGAGGCGATCCGGTCGACGCTCGCCTCGCCGCGTTGCAGCGCGCTGAAGTGGCGTTCGTTGACGGCGCTGGTCTCTGTGGCGCTGGTGCGGTCGAGGAAGGTGGGTTCACTGGTCATGGCGGCTCGCTTTCCTACGCTGGAAAGTCCCATTCATTGGGAATTCATATCGGTGAATGGGACGTGTCGAGCTTAGGTCAGGCCGCGAACCGACGCAAGAGGTTCGACCCGAACCCTCGGGGGCAGAAGCACTGAGCCGGACGCGGATGCCCGCCGCCGGAAGCCCGCTCGCGCTTATAGCCCCTCGTTCGCGTGGACGCATCATGCAGGGCCCCAGGTGGAACTGTCGGATTGCCGACTCGCGCGCTCCAGAATGGCCGAATTGACGCACCTGCCTGGAAACATGTGCGGATGGCAACGAGTACACCCCGCGCCGGTAACGGCGAGCCCTCCGATGGCCCCCACTCGCAGCAGTACGCCCGTTCCGACCGCCCGCGCCTCATCCTGGTCACCGGCACCGCGATCGACGACCAGACCCTCCGCAATCTGCTGCACACCCGGGACTTCGCCGCCGTCATTCCTTTGGGCGCCAACGAGACACACGCGAGCAGCAGCGTCTGGGAGCGATTCGCCGACCGCCCCGAGCTCGTCCCCCACACGCCGTTCAAGCTCCTCTCGCTCATGCTCGAAGCCAGGCGCAACAACCTCAAGGCGACCGACGACGACGCACTGGCCTACGAGGCGCTCGCCCTCGCCCGCGACAAGCCGAGCCGCTTCCTCAACAGCCTCAACAAGGGCTCACAGGACGACGCCGGGATCGGCGTGGGCCCGCTCCAATTCCCGCTCAAGGCCCTCGCGATCCCGCTGCGCTGGATCGTCTTCGGTGCGGCCCGCAGCCGCCTGCTGAAACTCACCACGGTCGACGGTCAGTGGGACCTCAAGTCCGCCCGCCAAGCGGCGCAACAGCTCCCAGAGGACGGAGCGGCCTCGAACCGCATCGCCGAGCGCGCCCGCAGCGAGCTCGCGAGCATCTACCGCCGGTCCTTCATCGCCGACTGCGCCGTCGGCGGCATCGAACTCGTCTTCGCCGGCATCGCCGACGGCGACGAGGCGTACGAACTCGCCGCCGCCCTCAAGGCCGAGAGCCGCCGGGCGCGCGGCCAGCTCCACTACTACGAGCACCACGACCCCGGCCAGAGCGTCCGCACCGGCGAACTCGTCGGCCTGCTCCGCGAACTGCGCACCGGACCGTCCAAATTCGCTGAATGGCACCACTTCGGAGCGACCGGCCTACCGGATGCCGAGAAGCCGCTGCCCACGGAGAAGTCCCGGGTCCGCGCGGCAATGTCGTGGACGGCCGCATCACTGGTCCTCGTCCTGCTGATCACGCTCGCAGTGCTCTGGAACAGGGGCACCTTCGAGCAGGACCCCTGCGGCGAGCCGTTCGAGCGCGACGAGGCCGGCGGCGAGTGCCTGCGGCTCAGCGAAGGCGCGAACTGCGTCAACCCGGAGCTCATACCGGCATGCCAGGCCATCGCCCGCCAGAACGAGGCCATCGGCGCGGACGAGGACTACTTCACCATCGCCGTGGCGCTCTCGATGACCTTCGAAGGCGACGACGCGAACTCCCCCGCCGACATCGCCAACCAGATCCAGGGCGCGGCCGCCGCACAGGCCCTGATCAACGAGAGCCAGTCGCCGAAGGTGCGGTTGCTCCTGACGGACCTGGGGTCGAGCAACTCTGAATGGGACGAAGCGGCGGAGGCGCTGCTGGAGCGCCGCACCGAGGAGAACCTGATCGCCGTCGCCGGGCTCAGCGCCAGCTACGAGGCCACGAAGCTGTTCATCGACCGGATGAATCGCGAGGGCCTGGTCGTCATGGGATCGACCATCACCGGCGACAACATGCTGACCGGGAGCGAGGAGACGAACTCGGCGTTCCGGATGGGGCCCACCAACACTCAGGAGGCGGTGGCGCTGGCTTCGTTCGTGCGCGAGCACGGGGACCTGTGCTCGGTCTTCAATGTGAGCGACACGGACCGGAGTTACGACTACGCGATCACGCTGAACGAGGCCTTCCAGGCGCAGCAGGCAGCGGAGGGCTGCACCGACTCCCCGCGGCCGTTCACATACAACGGCTCGAACATCTCAGAAGTGAACCCGTCGCTGTTCAACGAGACGGTGGCGGCGATGTGCGAAGAGGTGCAACAGGATTCGTACCTGTTCTTCGCAGGGCTCTCGCGGTTCGCGCTGCCGTCGCTGATCCGCAGCCTCACACTCCGCAAGGGACCGTGCCTGGAGCACCGGATCACGATCGTCACCGGGGACAACGCCTCGTCAGTGCCGCGCGACCGCTCCCTGGTGGCCGACCTGCGGGCCGCCAATGTGGAGCTGTACTACATCGGACTGGCCCACCCGGACCAGTGGGATGAGGCCGGGCCGGAGCACCAGTCCTCGGCGGAGCAGATGAAGAGCGCCGAAGACCAGCTGCTGCACCAGTTCGGAACGGACGCGAACCTCGCGAACGGGCAGGCGCTGATGTCCTACGAGGCGTTCCGGTTGACGGCGATCGTCGCCCAAGGCCAGGGGCCGACGGTCACGGCCGATTCGCTCGCGGACGAGCTGCGGGACTTCAGCGGGATCACGGCCACCGGGCCGATCGAATTCGACGGCCAGGGCAATCCGGTCAGCAAGACCATGACCATGCTGGCGGCCAGGACCGACGTTGAAGATCCGGTCGAAGTGATCGCGCTGATCACCTCATAACGCGGTACCCGAGCCGCGGCCGACGCCGAACGCGTCGGCCGCGGCTTTCCATTTCCCGTTCCGGCGCTTGACGATCGCAGCCGCGCCGCCGGACGAGGCACGACGAACCTCGTCCGGCGGTGCGGTTGGCGTTGCGGTGGAATGCGTTAAGTCAGGCGCTCGACGTCGGCGCCGATGTCGCCGACGGCGGGCTCGCCCGCGGTCTCGTATTCGAGTTTGAGCGTGCCGTTCGCGAAGACACGCGATTCGGTCAGGCGCAGGGCCGCGGGCACCGCGCCGTCGGCGAAGACGCGCTTGCCGCCGGCGAGGATGAGCGGGTAGACCCACAGGTTGAGCTGGTCGACGAGGCCGAGCCGCAGCAGCGACTGCACCAGGTCGAGGCTGCCGATGACGTGGACGTGGCCGAAGCGGTCCTTGAGTTCCGTGACGGACTCGGCCAGGTCGCCTTGGAGGAGGCTCGCGGTGTCCCAGCTCAGCGGCGTTTCGAGGGTGCGGGAGGCGACGTACTTGGGGACGCGGTTGATGAGCGCGGTGAAGTCGAACTCGGCGGGTGCCGTAGGCCAGTAGTCCGCGAAGATCTCGTAGGTGCGGCGGCCGAGCAGGAGCGCGTCCATGCCCTTGGCCTGCTCGAAGATGAAGTGCTCCTCATCGCGGTCGATGAGCGGCGCCTGCCAGCCGCCGTACTCGAAACCGCCTTCGGGGTCCTCCTCCGGCGCGCCGGGGGCCTGGGCCACGCCGTCGATCGACATGAACTCGGTGACGATGAGCTTGCCCATCTGCTGCTCCTCTGGTTCGGGATTCCTCTTTCAATGGGGACGACGCCGCGGAGGGGGATTCATCGGTCAGGCGGGCAGCGGCTCGCCGGTCTCGAGGAGGGTCTTGAGGCTCGAGACCAGTTCGGGCCAGCCTTCGCTGATCATCTTCAGGACGGTGCTGCCGGGTTCGAAGCCGTCGTGGGTGACCATGAGGCGGACCGTGGGCCCGCCGGGTTCGAGGTCGAAGGCGACCTTGGAACGCGGTTCGGCCGCGATCGATTCGAGGACGTCTTCGGCGACGCCGGCGCGTTCGGCCCATTCGGGCGTGAACGTGTGCCAGGTGTAGGCGAGGCGCCGCGGCGGGTCGCATTCGAGCACCTGCTGGCCGGGGTCGGAGACGCTGCCGCCGCGTTCGCGCCAGGTCATCGGAGAACCGGGCTTCCAGTCGGTGTCGAAGGAGAGGTCCCAGTACCGCTGGGTCAGCTCGGGTTCGGTCAGGGCGCTCCACAGCCGTTCCGGCGTGGTCTTGATCCGCGACAGGTACACGAACGAGGTGTCGCCCATGGCCGGTCTCCTCCCTATGGCGTCCCGGACCAGCCTAGGCGGATCGCGTCGTCGGGGGGCGGCAACCGGGCCAGAGACTCGTGGCCTCTGGCCCGGGGGTGTTGCGGTGTTCGGTCTTAGCGGCCGCGCCGGAGCTGCGCGTCCACGTTGATGTAGCGGGGCCGGTAGAGCCCGGCGTCCGCGTAGAGATCGTCGGAGTTGAAGCTGTTCACGTTGTAGGAGATGACGAGGGTGTCGGCGTCGCCGAGGTTCGGGTGGGCCTTCGCGTTGTAGGTGAAGACGTTCCCGCCGGTCTCGGGGGTCGTGTACAGCTCGGTCTTGCCGGTGTAGGGGCCCGTGATGTCGGCACTGCGGTACATCACGATCTTGGCGCTGAGCGGTTCGGTGGCGTCGCCGGTGACGAGCGTGAACCTGCCCTGGAAGCGAGAAACGCTGAACTCGTTCGAGACGCCTTCGAGGATGCGGCTGGAGGCGGCGGAGTCGGCGGTCCACTCCCCCGCACTGAAGTACTCCCAGCTCTCGGTGGTGAGCGATCCGGTGGGGACGCGGGCGAGGTGGGCGTACTTCTGGGCCTGGTTGTCCTCGACGCCGAACACGTACGTGTAGCCGTCCTCGGGGTCCTCGTAGATCGCCGAGCCCCAGTTGATGGTGGAGTCCGGCAGATCGGTGACCGAGAGCAGGCTCATGTCGGCGGGGTCCAGGGTCGCGACGGCGTTGCCCGTGAACTTGAAGTCGAACACGCCGGTCCCGGTCTTGATGAACTCGAGCAGCATGACGCGGAGCATGCCGTTCTCGACGGTCGCGTCGCCGAACCAGTACCAGCGCTGCGTCTCGTCGGCGCCCGCGACCTTGACGAGGGATTCGGGGGCGGCCTCGGTGCCGCCGGTGTAGGTGGTGAGGGTGCCGCCGTCGTCCACGATGATCGAGTTGTGGAGGAACGGCGAGTCGGCGGGCCTGCCGCCGTTCTCGTCGACTTCGCCCATGAACGTGTCGGAGTAGATCCACGCGGTCGACCCGTCCGGCAGGTCGACGCTGTACGCGGAGTCGGCGCCGGTCCAGCGCCCGGCGGTGTCGGCATAGGTGCCGAAGCGTTCGGTGAGTTCGGTGTTGATCTCGGCGGAGATGCCTGCGGCGCAAGCGGTCGGGGCCGCGCTCGCGGCGGTGATCGGGATGGTGGCGGCCGCGATGCCCGCGGCCACCGCGAGGGTGAGCGATCGGTTGGTCATGGTCTGCTCCTTTGCAGGTTCATGGTCGGAGGGGGATCGCCTAGGTGGTGTGCTGGGCGAGGATCTGGTCGGCGAAGCGTTCGCCGATGAGGCGCTGGACGTCAGGGCCGGGATGCAGGTTGTCCGGCAGCGGCATCGCGGCGGCGTCGTTCTCGCCGTAGAGCGCGAGTCCGTCGAGGTAGTGCAGCCGGCGGTCGCCGTCGGCCCGGCGTCGGTCCACGATGGATTCGAGTTCGGCGCGGATGACCCGCAGCGAGAGTTTGCCGGTCGCGACGTCGTCTTCACTGCCCGCCGCGATCGACCACTCCTCGCTCCGGGCCGGGTCCTGGATCGTGGGACCGGCCGAGGTCTCGACCGGCTCGCACCAGATCGGCGAGACGAGGACGATCGGCGTGTCCGGATGGCCTTCGCGAATGGTGTCGAGGAAGCCGTCGACGGCGGGGCGGAACGCACGCACCCGCATCACGTCGCCGCAGACGAGGTTGATGCCGAGTTTCAGGCTGACGAGGTCGGCGCGGATGTCGCGGATCGTCCTGGCGGTGAACGGATCGAGCATCGCGTTGCCGCTGAACGCGAGGTTGGTCAGGTGCGCCCCGGATTCGAGCGCCGCCACCACCGGCCAGGTGCCGGTCGTCGTGTCGGCCCGGTAGCCGTGGCTGATCGAACTGCCGTGATGGACCCAGCGGAGTGCGGCATCGGCAACGGTCGACACTGGAGCGTCGACGCGAAGCGCAAGCAGTTCAACGTGGTCGTAGTACGGCAGCCAGAGTTCCAGGTCGCGCTCGACTCCGGCTGCGAGGCCTTCGAAGCGGACCGTGGCGTCCGGTCCCGGAGCGATCTCGCCGTTCGGGCGCTCGAAGGTGAACACGTAGCGAGAGCCGATCGGCGCTGTCGCGGTCGCCACGAGCGCGCCGCCTTCGGTGATCTCGTACGCGCTGGGCGGCATGGGTGCGGTGGCGTCGGCGGCGATCCGCCGCGTCTGCACGTCGAGTTCGACGACGTCGGCGGCCGTGCGGAGCGCGAGCCGGATCCCGGCGCTCTCCGCGCTGGTCTGGATCATGAAGCGGTCCGGGATCTGCCGCCTGGCCCACCGCGGCAGCCGATGCGGGATCAGGCCCCGATCGGTCTCCTCGATCTCGACCGCTCCGCGGATCATTTCGGGTTTGATGGGGAAGGGCTGCAAGGTCATGAGGCGTCCACAACCGTGCCATCCGCGTGCACGTCGACGAGCCGACCCCCGATGCGCAGCCCGCGCAGGACCGCGTCGGGATCGAGCGCGGCGATGCACGCCCGCGACGTGTCGAGCCGATCGGAACCGACCCTCGGGTCGACGCCGAAGAACGACTCGATCACCAGGGCCGCAAAGGCTCCGGCGGAGGAGCAGGCCCAGTCGATGATGTACGGCAGCTGCGGCGGGGCCTTCCGGGCGCCGCCGTTGACCGCGGGCATGGCCTCCTCGGTGAAGTGCGCCTGACCGGGCGGCCCCTGGTTGGCGGAGCGGGCGAGCCCGGGAAGCCAGTCGATGGCGACCTCGGGCGCGCCGAGCGCGATGAGGGAACGCGCCGCATCGGCGGGCCAGGCGGGGTAGGCGCCGTTCCACTGGTGGTCGGGTCGGATGCTGAAGCTCGCGTCCGGGTCCCAAGGGGACAGTGAGCGCAGCCAGACCTCGGTCTGCAGTTCGCGCCGGTAGAAGTCGACCATCTCGCGGCGCACATGCTCGTCGAGGTCGGCGGCGATCGTGGTGCCGACGACGGAGAAGTCGTAGACGTGGCGCACCGGCACACGGGTGCCGTCCGGCTGGCGCGCGGCGAAGTGGCCCCGGCCGGGCAGGTAGAGGTCGGCGACGGCTTTGACGAGCCCGTCGGCCTCGGCTTCGAGCGCGGCGGCGCCGTCGGTGTCGCCTTGGGCGGCGAGGATCTCCGCGACCGTGCGCAGGTTCCACACGTTCGCCGCGTTGAGGCTCGCGACCTCGTGTGTATAGGAGCTCACGCATTCCAGCAGGTTGTCGATCTCGCCGTAGTCGGCGAGCGGCCCGGTGCCGCGCAGCGACTGCCACGCCAGCGCCCAGTCGCGCAGGTGCTCGGTGACCGGAAGACCGCCGGGCTTCTCATCGAGCAGGTCGGTCTCGCCGGTGAAGCGGACGTAGTCGTGCACGAGCCGGGTCATCGCGTAGTCGTTGACCGAGTACCAGCGGCCCACGGGCCCGCCGGTGAGCGAGGAGGTGCCGAAGTGCGTGTGGATGTCGGAGGCGATCCAGTGCCGCAGTTGGCGTTTCATGGCGTCGGGGTCGAGGAGCGCGTGGGTGATGGAGCTGAGGCTGTAGTCCCAGATGAACGTGGTGGTGGCCCAGTAGTTGGGCATCAGGGTGTCGTAGCTGCGGCCGAGCACGTTGCCCGCGAAGTCGCGGCGGAACCAGATGACGCCGAGCACGCCCCACCAGTAGAGGCGCCGCAGCGGTTCGGAAGTGGTCTCCAATGTGGGCAGATGCCCGGAGAATTCGCCGTTGCCGGGTTGGAACGCGGCGTCGAGTTGCCGGTTCCAGAAGGCTTCGGCGGCGCGCACCGTGGCCGGGACGTCGGCGGCGATGCGTTCGAAGGCCGCTGTGGCCGCGTCCTGTGTGGTGGCGAGGGCGTGGACGTAACCGAATCGCGCGGTGGCGCCGGGGGCGAGGTCGAGGTGCACGGTGACTTCGCCGCCGCGTTCGATGCCGCCGATGCCGACTTCGTGTTCGGCGGAGGCCGGGGCGATGCCGGAGAGGCGGACTTCGGCACCAGTGCCCGTTGCAGGACCAGTGTCGACGCCTTGGACGCTCCATGCGGTGGTGGCCTGGTTGGTGAAGACCAGGCGGGAGGGTCCGGTGGCGGCCCGGTTGCGTTCCTCGGGGGCCATCGCGTCGAGCCAGGCTTCGCCGGTGTGGGCGGCTCCGGCGGCGAGGGTGAGCGTGATCGGCACCGTCCGGTGGGCGGTTCCGGTGTTGTGGACGCGGACGTCGATGGCTACGGCGGTTTCCCCTGGGGCGCAGACGGTGAGCGTGGTCAGGTCGAGGCCGGGGAGGCTCACGCTGCGGCGCACGCGGTCGGGGCGCCATTCGTGGGTGATCGGGGCGCCGTAGGACTCGACCAGGCGTCCGTCCACAAAGCATGCGGCGGTGCGGGTGAGGCCTTGCGAGACGGGCGGGAACGTGACGGCGCTGATCGCGGTGAGGTCGTGGTCGACCCTGGCGGTGCCGAGGAAGTTCGTGAGGCCGCTCGGCGCGATCATGTCGTCGTAGTGGTGCGTGACCGGGTCGGCCGCGAGGTCGTCGACGTTGGGTATGAGGCGCATGGAGGCTCCTAGTACTGCCCGAGGGCGAGGCCTCGGGCGAAGAACTTCTGCGTGAAGAGGAAGAGGACCACTGTGGGCAGTGAGACGAGCAGGCCGCCTGCGAGCACGGTCGACATCTGCGCGCCGCCGTAGGTGCTCTGCATCCCGGCGAGGCTGGTCACGATGGGCCGCACGGCGTCCGACTGGCTGAGGACCAGGCCGAGCAGGAAGTCGTTCCAGATGAACGTGGCCTGCAGGATGAAGACCGCCACGAGCGCGCTCGACGCCATCGGCAGGTAGACGCGGGCGAAGATGCGCCAGGTCGTCGCGCCGTCGAGCACGGCCGCTTCGAAGACGCTGTGCGCGATGCCGGTGAAGAAGTTGCGCATCACGAACGCCGAGAACGGGATCGAGATCGCGGTGTACACCACGACCATGCCGAGCCGGGTGTCGAACAGGCCCGTGCGGGAGTAGGCGTCGAACAGCGGCAGCAGGATCATCTGGAGCGGGAAGACGGTGCCGCCGAAGATCACGACGAACCAGGCGAAGCCGTGCCGCAGCCGGAGCGCGACGATCGCGAATCCGGCGGCTGCACCGACGATGACGGCGATCGCGGGAGCGGTGACCGAGTAGAGCAGGGTGCTCGCCGCGCTCTCGCCGAGCCCGGAGAGGCGCAAGGCCTCGGCCATGTTGGCGAACAGCGAGAAGTCCTTGGGCCGCCAGGACTCCTTGCTGGTGAACGTCTCCGGCGCCTTCGCCGCGTTCACCAGCAGCAGGTACACCGGGAGCAGCCAGAACGCGCCGAGGACGATGAGGACGGTGGTGCGGATGATTCGCACCGTGCTATTGAATCGCATGGTCAGACCCCGTGCTTGCTGGAGAGCTGCTGGCGCAGGTAGAGGATCGAGGCCACGAGCGTCACGATCGTGAGGAACACGGCGATCGCCGAGCCGAGGCCGTATTCGCTGTTCACGAAGGTCTCCTTGTACATCGTCAGCGCGAGCGTCTCGGAGGCGCGCCCCGGCCCGCCCTTCGTCATGCCCTGCACGATGTCGAAGGTCTTCAGGCTCGCGACGATCGAGAGGCCGACGACGACGGCGGTGAGCGGGCGCAGCATGGGCCACAGGACGCTGCGGAAGAGGCGGATCCCGTTGGCGCCGTCCATCTTCGCCGCCTCTAGCGGTTCCCTCGGGATCGACTGGAGGCCGATCGTGAAGAGGAGGGCGTTCACGCCGACGCCCTGCCACGCGGTCGCGAGGATCATCACGACCGTGTTGAGCGGGGCGTCGACGAGCCAGCGCGGCGTGTCGTCGACCCCGAACGCGGCGAGCGCCTGGTCGAGGGCGCCGTCGCCGGAGAGGATGAACGACCAGATCACGCCGACCCCGATGCCGGAGAGGGCGTAAGGGATGAGGAACGGCATTCGCAGCCAGGCGCCGCCCTTGAGGTTCCAGGTGAGCAGGGCGACGCCGAGGCCGATCCCGACGGGGACGAGGAGGGTGCCGACAACCCACAGCAGCGTGTTGAGCACGGAGCCGAGGAATTCGGGGTCGTCGAGCATCTCCGCGTAGTTGGCGAGGCCGACCCATTCGGGATCGCCCAGGCCGTCGTACTCGGTGAGGCTGATGGCGGTGGTCCACAGCAGCGGCAGATAGAGCAGCACGGCCACCAGGATCACGCCGGGCGCGATGAACCCCGTCGCGGACCAGCGGTACTGGTCCTTGGGGCGCTTCGCCGTCGGGGCATTGTCGGACGTCATGCCGCGTCAATCCTGCTCGGCCCAGTAATCGTCTGCCTCGGCCTGGATGGTCTCCAGGAACGGCAGCGGGTCGCCGGGGTTGGCGATGAAGGCGCCGAACTGCTCGAGGGCGACGGTGAGGATCTGCGTGGGGGTCGTCTCGTAGTAGCGGTCGTAGCGTTCGAAGCCGTCGCCGGCGACGGTGGTGCCGAGTTCCTCGAGCATCGGGTCGGCGACGGTGGCCTGGGGGTTGAACGCGACGTCGCCGCGGGCGGCGCTCCAGGCGGTCTGCGCGTCCGGGGACATCCACCACTCGGAGTATTCGAGGCCGAGGGTCTTCTGGCTGGAGTTCTCGGCGACGCAGAGCGGGCCGGATTCGACGGCGACGGGAGTCGTGCCGAGGTCGGGGTTCACGGCGGGGATCACGAACATGTCGTAGTCCTGGCCGGAGACCATGCCGGCGCCGTCGAGCGAGCCGTTGAAGAACGAGCCGAAGTTGATCATCGCGAAGTCGCCTTGCTTGAGGCCGACGGCGGGGTCCACAGTGCTGCCCGCGTCGCTGAACCAGCCGGCCTCCTGCTGATCGCGCCAGGTCTCCATGATCTCGACGATGCGCGGGTCGGTGTACTTCACTTCGCCCGTGGCGAGTCCGTTGTAGAGCTCGGGGTCGGTGCCGGCGACGAGCTGCTGGAACCAGGGGAAGGTGAACAGCGTGCTGGTCTGGTAGTACGGGGTGATCCCGGCGCCCGAGAGCTTCGTCGCGGCCGCGTCGAGTTCCGCCCAGGTGGCGGGCTCGGCGATGCCCTGCTCCTCGAAGATGGTCTTGTTGTAGTACATGACCCAGTAGGCGATGTTCATCGGCACGCAGTACTGCTTGCCGTCGTAGGTGTAGGCGTCCTTCAGGTCCTCGCCGATCCAGCCTTCCTCGACGGCCTTCGTCCAGATGTCCGTGGTCTCCGCTACGAGGCCCTCTTCGACGAGCTCGCCGAGGGAGGGGCCGGTCTGCCATGTGAACAGGCCGGGGCTCTTGTCGGTGCGGAAGGACTGCTTGATGAACGCGTCGTACTGGGCGGCGTCGGAGTAGCCGGTCGTGTTGAGGCTGATGTCGACGTCGCCCTCGCTCTGCGCGTTCAGCTCGTCGAAGTCCGGCTCCCACGCGGCCTTGTTCGTGTAGAAGTCGAGGGTGCCGGTGGTGGCGCCGTCGTCCTCTCCTCCACCGCCGCACGCGGTGAGCAGCATGCTGGTGGCGACCGCGGCGGCGATGCCGAGGGGGATCTTCCGTGATCTCATTGCGAACTCCTTTGTTCTTCCTAAGGGGATGGGGTGTCAGGCTTGGCGGCTCGTGCCGCGGACGGAGGCCTTCACGGTCCCGAACCGCTCGCTGCGCGAACGCGACGTGCGCCTGATCAGGTAGGGTCCGACGGCGGCCGGGACGATGAACGTCTCGGCATAGTGGATGGTGTAGGGGTCGAAAGCGCCTGTGGGGCTGACGATCTCGACTTCGTCGCCTTCGACGAGATTGAGCACGTTCACGGTGCCCTCGGTGTCGTGGGCGACCCGCTCGGCGAACCAGTGGCGGCGCACCTCGATGAACTCGAGCTCGTGCAGCCCGGTGCGCTCCTCGGTGACATCGCCGTCCTGGCTCACCACTTCGACGCGGTTGACGAGGTTCGCCTCCGTCCACGCCGTGTCCCGCTCCCACACGAGGTTCCGCTCACCGTGGTCCAGGTGCACGGGACGGGGGATGCCGTCGAGCCCGAGGCGGCCCCAGTCCCAGAGCTTGAACGTGAAGATGAACGGGGTCGCGGAGATCTCCAGGACCATCGAGTTCGCGCCCGAGCTGTGAATGGTCCCGGCCGGGATGAGGAAGTGGTCGTGCTTCTTGGCGGGGAACGCGTTCACGTACCGCTCGGCGGGGAAGGGCCGCTCGCCGGTCTCGGCCGCCCGGAGATCCTCGAGCATCGCGTCGCGGTCCACGCCGTCCTTGGTGCCGAGGTAGACGACGGCGTCGTCTCCGGCGTCGAGCATGTAATACGACTCGTCCTGCGTGTACTGCATGCCGAAGGTCTGGTGGATGTAGTCGGTGAGCGGGTGCACCTGGAGGGAGAGGTTGCCGCCCTCCATCGTGTCGAGGAAGTCGAAGCGGATCGGGAACTCCGCGCCGAACCGCGCATAGGTCCGCTCCCCCAGCAACTCCTTGGGCCGCAGGAGCACCAGGTCCAGGGACGGGATCTCGACGATCGCCCCCTCGGCGTCCTCCAGCAGTAGCGAGTTCTCCTCCGGCACGCAGTCGAAGCACCAAGCGTAGTTCGGGCGGCCCGGATCGAGGTCGAGCTTTCGCTTCATCCATTGTCCGCCCCAGACACCGGGGTCGAAGAACGGAACGACGCGAAGCGGCGCGTTCGCGGCCTGCTCCAGACCCGTGCGGAACGCGTCGCCGGTGATCATCCCGGGCTTGCGCGAAGTCGGCTCGGCGGGCCCGATCGCGTTGGCGTCCAACAGGAAGTCGATCCGGTCGAACAGGGTCCGCTTGTGGCGGTCGGCCGCACGCCACTCGACGAAGAACCCGCGCTTGTACTTGCGCAGCTGGTCTTCGTCCGGGTTCTCCGCACGCCAGTTGGTGGCTCCGGCGCGCTGGCGCATCTGCAGTTCCCAGCGGGCCATGTCGGCCAGGACGAGCGCGTAGGACGCTGAAGTCCGCCGGGCGACGAGGTCGGCGCCCCAGCCGAGGAGGACCGTGGGCCCGTCGGCGCCCTCGATCTCCACGGCGAGCTTGTCGAGGTGTTCGGTGTCGTAGAAGGCGTCCACAGTGGCGTGGGAGAGGACGCCGAACACGCGATCGTCGGTGAGGTTGTCCGCGAAGCGCGCGTCGATCGCACTCGTGGGGAGCGCGGCGGCCTCTTCGACGTCGACGACCCGCCAGCGCGGCAGCGCGCCGGCGATCGCCTTGGCGAGCAAGGGAAGGTCCGCGCCCGGGTAGGCGTCCACGACGATGAGCGGCACGCGGTCGCCCGCTTTGGCGGCTGCCGTGTCGGCGACCAGGGTCCAGGCCGGAGCACCGTGGAGCACGCGGGCGTCGGCCGGAAGCGGCACGGTCGGCTGCTTCTCGTACCGTCCGATCGGGAGGGTGTCGGTGGGCACTTGCGCTCCTTCAGGATTGGAGGTCGGCTGCGAGCACGGAGAGTCCGCGCAGCACCGAGAGGTCGGGGCGGTCGGGGATGACGAAGGCCGGGCGGTGCGAGCTGGTCCAGAGGTGCTCGCGGACGTAGGCCTCGACCGGGGCGGCGACGGCGCTGCCCGCACGCATGATGCCGCCGGAGAGGATGACGACTTCGGGGTCGTAGGCGTGGCACAGGGACACGACGGTGGCCCCCCAGGCGCGGGTCGCGCGGAAGCGCAGGGCGGCGGCAGCGGCGTCGCCGGCTTCGGCGGCGGCGAACATGTCCTTGACGTCGGTGACCGCGTCGCCACGGGTCGCGAGGTCGCGCCTGAGGGCCCAGGCCCCGGCGATGGATTCGGCGCAGCCGATGTTGCCGCAGTTGCACTGGGCGGCATCGAGTTCGACGGTGAGGTGGCCGCCGAGGACGCCGGCGTGGTCGTGGGCGCCGCGCAGGAGGGTGCCGTCGATGATCGCGGCGGTGCCGATGCCGGTGCCGAGGGCCATCAGGACGGCATCGCGCGCTCCGGTCGCGGAGCCGGCGGCGGTCTCGCCGACGAGCGCCGCGCGGGCGTCGTTCTCGATCACGGCATCGAGGTCGAATGCTTCACGGGCCCAGGCGATGAGGTCGAGCCCGTCGAGGCGGGGGTGCTTGTCGTGGGCTTTCACGAGCCGGCCGGCGGCGCGGTCGACGACGCCGGGGACGGCGATGCCGACGGTGAGCGGCGACTGCCCGGGGGCGCGGATCGGCTGGGTTTCGGCGAGCAGTGCGGCCGCCGCGTCCCGCGCCCGTTCGAGGTCGCCTTCGCCGGTCGGCACCGTCGCGGTGCGGACGGGAGTGCCCCGGTCGAGGATGCCGAGTTTGATCTCGGACCCGCCGAAGTCGATGCAGAGCTCCATCGCTCGCCCCCTTCCGTGCTCATCTACGGCTCGTGCGAGCCGTAAATGAGACTCGCCGAGACCGTCATCGCCTTGCGATTGGTAACGTTACCAATCAGGGGCGAGTTTTGGCAAACATGCAGCTCAGATGGCCTAAAGCCTCACGGATGCTCGATGGTGACGGGCAGTTCTACCATGTTCGCCTTCTCGTCCGCAGTGCCCTCGAGCCGCGCGAACAGGAGGGTCGCGGCCTCGCGGCCGAGCAGCCGCGCGTCGTGGTCGATCACGGTCACCGGCACCGGCATGAGCTCGGAGAGCTCGAAGTCGTCGAAGCTCACGATCGCCGGGCGCGGCCCGGGGAGGCCGTCGCGGATCCGCCGCCCGATCTCGCGCAGGGCGCCGATCGTGTTGCGGTTGTTGGCGCTGAAGATCGCCGTCGGCGGCTCCGCGAGGTCGAGCATCGCCCGGGCGGCCCGGCTCGCCGCGTCCACGTCCTGCTGGTCGCGGGCGACGATCACGGGATCGATCGGCGCCCCGCGTTCGGTCATCGCCCGTTCGTAGCCCCGGTAGCGGCGCTCACCGGTGAAGACCGAACTCCGGTTGCCCAGGAACCCGATGCGGGTGTGCCCGGAGTCCAAAAGGGAGATCGTGCCGCGGTAGGCGCCGCCGACGTCGTCGAGCAGCACCGTGTCGACTTCGAGGCCCGGCACGCGGCGCGAGGCGAGCACGAGCGGGACGTCCCCCAGCCGCTCCGGCTGCAGGTGCGCCGCGTCGCCGCTCGTCGGCACCAGGATCAGGCCGTCGACCTGCCGCCCGATGAAGTCGCTGACCAGCTGCCGTTCGCGCCCGACGTCCTCGCCGGTGTTGCCGAGGATGATGCGCCGGCCGTGCTCGGCGGCGACCTCTTCGACGCCGAGCGCGAAGTTGCCGTAATAGGGGTTCGCGAGGTTCGTGATGGCGACGCCGATGAGGCCGCTGGGCTGGCCGGGGCGCAGGCTGCGGGCGTTCTCGTTGCGGTAGTAGCCGAGCTCGCGCACGGCCGCCATCACGCGCTCCTGGAGATCCGGCCGCACGTTGACGCCCCCCGCGAGCGTGCGGGAGACGGTCATCGGGCTGACCCCGGCAAGGATCGCGACCTCTTTGATCGTCGGCTGGCGCGCGCCTCGCGATGTCGACATGCCCGCCCTCCTCTGCGTCGGCGCCAATCCTATGCGAACCGGCGCGGGAACGCCGGTCTAGAGTCGAGCGGTCCCACTCCCCCGCGAAAGGCCGGTACCGGTGCGCACGCTCTACGTCGTCACCCACCCGCAGGCGACCCACCACGTCGAGGGCCTCGTCGGCGGCTGGCACGACTCCTCGCTCACGACCGCCGGCCTCGAGTCCGCCAAGCGCATCGGCGAGGCGCTGCGGGCCGAGATCCCCGATCAGGCTGAAGTGGACCTGTTCTCCTCTGACCTCAAGCGCACCAGCCAGACCGCGAACGCGATCGGCGAGAGGTTCGGCATCGAACCGGTCTTCGATCCGCGGCTGCGCGAGGCGTCGTTCGGCGAGGTCGAGGGCCAGCCGAAGGCGCGATGGGACGAACGCTTCACCGCTCCACCGGCGGTCGGCGACCGGATGGGGCACCTCCCCATCCCCGGTTCCGAGTCGCGACGCCAAGTCGCCCAGCGCATCTACGCGGCCGTGGACGAGATCGCCGAGCGCCCGCGGGGGCACCAGATCGTCGTGACCCACGGCTTCGCGTTCACATTCGTGATCGCCGCCTGGGTCAAGATGCCGATCGAATCACTCGGCTACGCGATCTTCAAGGCGCCCTCGGGAAGCATCACCGTCCTGCACGAAGACGCGGTCTACCGCGGGCGCATGGTCCTGCGGCTCGGCGATACCGGGCATCTCGCCTACTGAAGCTCGCTTGCCGCACGGCCGCTTCGGGAGGGGTCCCGGGACGTTCTGGATATTTTCGGGCGAGGGACGGCCATTGAGCCTATCCCTCACATCCACCCCGAAAGGAATCACTGTGGACAAGAAGAGGAAGCGCCTGATCCGCATCGGCGCGGGCGCCGTCGCCGGTCTCGGTGCCGTGGCCCTCGCGTGGACGGGGATCGCCGCCAACGCGGACGAGCCCGCCGACGCCAAGGGCGACTTCGAGGCCAAGGTCATCGGCGGCGAGCCCGCCGAGGAAGGGCAGTACCCGTGGCTCGTGGCCCTCGGCTACACCGGTGAGGGCACGCCGTTCGAGCGCCAGTTCTGCGGCGGCTCGGTCATCACCGAGACCGTCGTCATCACCGCCGCCCACTGCGCCGAAGCGGTCGCCGGCCCCGACGAGGTCGTGGTCTTCTCCGGCTCGGTCGACCTCGAATCCGACGACCTCGTCGAGACCGCCGTGGCGGACATCCACATCGCACACGACTACAACGAGCCGATCGACCGGGCGAACGACTGGGCGCTGCTCCTCCTCGACGAGCCCGTCGACGTCGAGCCGATCGACGTGGGCACCGAGCCGGAGGAGTTCGACGCCCTCGAGACCGCCGGCTGGGGCGAGACGGGCAGCGGTTCCGCGAGCGTCGCCGAATGGGTCGAGGTGCCGTTCGTCAGCGATGACGACTGCGAGGCGGCCTACCCGGACGAGATCGACGCGGCCACCATGCTGTGCGCCGGCGACCTCGAGAACGGCGGCGTCGACTCGTGCCAGGGCGACTCGGGCGGCCCGATCATGGCCCCCGGTGAAGACGGCCAGATCCTGGTCGGCATCGTCAGCTGGGGCTACGGCTGCGCCGAAGCCGGCAACCCGGGCGTGTACGCCGAGGTGGCCGACTTCAACAGCGCGATCGACGACGTCCTGGAGGACTGGTCCTAACCCGTAGCAGGCGAGGCCGGGAGGGGCGACCCTCCCGGCCTCGTTGTCGTTGCCCCGCAGATGCTCAGACGGCTTTCGCGGCGCGCAGCTGCGTCCGGACCGTCTGGGTCCACCCGATCGACGCGACCACCGCGAATCCACTGTAGAACAGGATCGCGAGCATGACCGGCAGCGAAGTCCAAGCCGAGTTCGCCGCGGCCACCACCAGCGCGTAACCCGTGAACGCGATGAGGGCCGCGGCGATGCCGCCGAAGGTGATGAAGGTCTGGAGCCGGAAGATGCCGCTCTGGCCCGCGAGCTCGCGGACCGCAACGGCCGCGCGGTGGGCGACCTGGGCGTGCACCCCTTCGAGGCCTGCCCGTGCGACGACGCGCTCCTCCAGCAGCGCCACCGAACGGGACCGGCTGAGCGCGGCCGCGATGAGGACCTGGTGGTGGGCGTGCATGAACCACAGCGGAGCGGCGCTGAAGGCCGCGACCCACTCGCCGCCGATGGGCCGCTGCCCGCCGAGGGCGATGATGGCCAGGCCGAGGTAGGTGACCTGGATGGCCAGGAGCGCGAGCCGCTCGCCCGCGAGCGTGGACAGCTTGTCCCGGTCGGTGGTGTACAGCGCCAGGAGCGCGTCCAGGTCGCCTTCGGGGGCGTCGGTCGCCATGCGAGGGCCTTTCGATCGGGGGGTCGGGCCTCGCTTCGGACTGTACTGCGCCACAGCTACATCAGAGTCCGGGCCGCGTGTTCAGGCAGCCGGTCGAGAGCTTCGCGGGATCGTATCGGGACGAGTTTCTTTGTTAGTGTTCTAGACCAAACTTTCGGATCTCGGAGGACTCATGGCCGCAGCCCGGCGCACTTCCCGCGACATCCGCAGCGAGTCGCGGCTCGTCCTCATGCGAGCGCTGCTGGCGGCGGGCGAGTCGACCCGCAACGGGCTGGCGGAGGAGACTGGTCTGAGCCTCGCGACGGTCTCGACCATCGTCGGCGACCTCCTGAAGTACGACATCGCCGCCGAGACGGGCCTGCTGACGGGCGGCATCGGGCGGCCGACCACCGGCCTTCGCCTGAACGCCGATCGCGGCCGCGTCGTCGGGGTCTACGTGGAGGACCGATACCTGGAGGCGACCGTGTTCGACGCGGCGCTGGGCCGGCTCGCCACGGTCGAGGCGACCGCCGATGAACCGGTCGAGGAAGCCGACGACCTCATCGACTGGATTGGGAGCGCTATCGACGCCGCTCTCGAACGCGCGCAGGCGAACCGCGACGAAGTCCTGGGCGTGGGCATCCTGCTTCCCGGCGGCATGCAGCGCCCCGTGAAGGCCGCCGCCGTGCTCCCGAACGCGATCTGGCTGCACCTCGACCGCCTGCGCGACCGCCTCGGTCTGCCGGTCGTGGTCGACAACCCGCTCAAGGCCATCGCCACCTCGGAGCTGTGGCTCGGCGCCGGGCGCCGCAGCGCGAACGTGGTCGCCGTCAGCCTCGGATACGGCGTGGGCGCGGGGATCATCCAGGACGGCGCGGTCGTGCGCGGCGCCACGAACGCCTCAGGCGAATGGGGCCACAGCCTCCTCGCCTTCGAAGGGCGCCGATGTCAGTGCGGCCGTGAGGGATGCGTCGAGGCGTACGTCGGCATCCCCGGCATCCTGCAGACCCTCACCGAGACGGCTCCCGACCACCCTCTCGCCGCATCGACCGCGTGCTTCGCATTTCTCGATGCCCTGGCCGCCGCGGCTGAGGCCGGCGACCCGGCCGCGATCGCGACGATCGAGCGCAGCGCCCACCACCTCGGCGCCGCGCTCACCGACCTCGTCGCCGTGCTCAACCCCGAGGTCATCGCCCTGACCGGCTGGAACGTGGGGCCGGTGACCCGGGAGCGCCTCATGTCGACCGTCCGGCAGCGGGTCCGCGACGACGCGCCCGGCGACGCCGCGGCCGACCTCGCGATCGAGTTCTCCGAGCAGTGCGGCATGGACGGCATCGCCGCGATCGCCTTGGAGCGCTTCATGAGAGACATCGGCCTGGTCACCACCCGAGTGCCGGCCCTCTAAGGGAGCACGCGGTAGGTCACGTGCGTGACCAGGCTCGCGCCGCGCGAGCTGACCTGTTCCAGGTGGAGCGGCGGGACGCCCTCGAAGAGGCGGGTGCCGGCCCCCATCGTGAACGGGGAGATGTGGAGCCGCAGCTCCTCGATCAGGCCGGCGGCCAGATACTGGTTGACCGTGTTCGCACCGCCCATGATCGCGATGTCGCGGTCGCCGGCCGCCTCGCGGGCCTGCGCGAGTGCGGATTCGATGCCGTCGGTGACGAAGTGGAACGTGGTGCCTCCGGCCATCGGCTGCGGTTCGCGCGCGTAGTGGGTGAGCACGTAGACCGGGGCGTGGTAGGGCGGATTCTCGCCCCACCAGCCGTTCCAGTTCCGGTCCCACTCTCCGCGTACTGGGCCGAACATGTTGCGGCCCAGAATGAACGCACCCGCGTCCGTCAACTGGTCGAGCTCGACCCGGTTCTCCTCGGGGGTGTCGAACATCCAGGCGTGCAGCTGCGCGCCCGACCCGTCACCGCCGTCGTCGCCGAAAGGCCGCTCCTCCGTTTGGTTGAGCCCGGCCGAGTACCCGTCGGCCGAGATCGAGATGCCGCAGACCACCTTGCCCATGTGCGCCTCCTTCAAGTCGCTTGAGCGTTCAGCATCCCATTCCCGGCCGACACTGCGTCTCAATTGGTCAGAGGTCGTTCGCGCAGCGGAGGGCCGCGGCGAAGGCGTCCGGGTCGCCCGAGGGCGAGTGGACGCGGATCCGGGTCGACTCCCCCGCGCGGAGCGTCATCATGCCCTCGTCGGCGCGGGCGGCCGGATCGACCTTGTCCGCGTGGCAGAACAGGTCCCGCACCAGGGAATTCGCGGTCACGTGCAGGACGCATCCGTCCTCGGTGGACTCGGCCGTGACCGTGAACGGGCGGGGTTCGAGACGCTGGTCGATCACCTCGGTGCCGTAGCGGAACGCGGGCGCGAAGCCCTCGCCCTCGGCCCTGATGAACTCGGCGCCCGGGTCGTCGAACGCCGCGACCTCAGCCGGGACGGTGATCGAGGCGGCGTCGCGAGCGTCGATCCGCGCCTCGACCACGGTCTTGGCGAGCACGGTGCCGTCGAAGGCCTCGCGGGTCACGGTGAACGAGCCCGTGTAGGCCTCGCCGGTGTCGTTGACGAGGATCAGGGCGAGCTGGTCCCGTTCGGGCGCAATGCCTTCCCAGGCGTTCGCGCGGCTCTGCTCCGACGGTCGCGGTTGCAGGGTCGCCAGGCGCGGCGCGTAGGCGTCGCGCAAGGCGTGCCACAGCGGCTTGCGGTGACCCGCGAAATCCACTGCGGCCCAAGAGACCACGGGCCAGTTGTCGTTGAGCTGCCACAGGATCGTCCCGGTGTTGTGCGGGGTGAGCGAGCGGCAGTGCTCGACGCCGAAGCGGATCGCGTGCGCCTGGTTGAGCTGCGTGGTCCAGTGCCAGTCCTCGATGGACTCGGGGTCGGGCAGGTGGCCCTGCCAGCCGCGCTGGAGCTTCTCGTTGCCGCGGTTGGCCTTCTGATGGACGAGCATCTGCGGGCCGAACGGGTCGAGCGGCTCGTCGTGGACGACGGCGGTGAGGGTCGACCAGGCGGGCGGGGCCTGGAAGCCGAACTCGGAGACGAAGCGCGGCAGGTAGTCGGCGTACACGCGGTAGTCGGCGCGGTTCCAGACGTCCCAGATGTGCATGGTGCCGTAGCGCTCGTCGTTGGGGTGGCGGTAGTCGCCGAAGGAGTGCGGGCTCGCGGGCGAGTACGGGCGCGTGGGGTCGAGCTCGGCGCAGAGCGCGGGCAGCAGCTCGCTGTAGTACGCGTCGCCCCAGCCTCGACCGCCGAGGCGGTGCGCCCAGCTCCAGTCGACCGAGCCCCAGGTGTTCTCGTTGTTGCCGTTCCAGAGGACCAGCGAGGGGTGCGGGCTGAGCCGCGTGACGTTCTCGCGGGCCTCGGCCTCGATCTCGGCGCGCAGCGGGTCGTCCTCACTGTATGCGGCGCAGGCGAAGAGGAAGTCCTGCCACATGAGCAGGCCGTGCTCGTCGGCGAGGTCGTAGAGGTCGTCGGACTCGTAGAAGCCGCCGCCCCACACGCGCAGCAGGTTGATGTTGGCTTCGAGCGCGTCCGCGACGCGCAGGGCGTACCGGTCGCGGTCGATCTCGGTGAGGAAGGCGTGGTCGGGGATCCAGTTGGCACCGCGCACGAGGACGCGTTCACCGTTGACCTTCAACAGGAACGGCGCGCCCGCCTCGTCGGGGGCGGTGTCGAGCTCGACGGTGCGGAACCCGACGCGGCCCCGCCAGTATCCGTCCCCCGCTTCGATGCTCACGTCGTACAGCGGCTGGTCGCCGTAGCCGACCGGCCACCACCGTTGCACGTCCGGCACGTCCGTGACGACCACAGTGGAGTTCGTGCCCGCCGATACGGTGGCGTCCGTCTCCAGTGGACGACCGTCGGGGTCGACGACGACGAGCAGGACTTCCACGTCGTCGTCGGCCGCCGCGCGTTCGATCTCCAGATGGACGGTGAGGACGCCGTCGTGGCCGCCGTCGCCGTTCGCGATGACGTCGACCAGGGGCCGGACCGAGGCGACCCGCGCACCCGACCAGGATTCGAGGCCGATGGGCTTCCAGATCCCGGCGCCCGCGACGTCGATGCCCCAGTCCCAACCGAACGAGCAGGCCATCTTCCGCAGCTGGTTGTAGTCGTGGTGGTTGGTGCGGGGCAGGGCGCCGTCGCGCTCGGCGCGGGCCGCCGCCTCCGGTACCGGGGCGGCGAACGTGACGGTGAGCGTGTTCTCCCCTTCGCGCAGGGCCTCGCGCACGTCCCAGCGGTGGCCGCGGTGCATGTTCTCGGTGCGGCCGACCTCGATCCCGTTGAGCGCCACGACGGCCACGGTGTCGAGCCCGTGCGCGACCAGGTCGTGGCGGGCCGAGCCGTCGTCGGTCCAGTCGAACACGGTGGTGAACCGCCAGGCGGTGTCGCCGATCCACTGCTGCGCGCCCTCGTTGTCGCCGTCGAACGGGTCGGCGATGAGCCCGGCCCGCAGCAGATCGAGGTGGGCCTCGCCGGGGACGACGGCCGGGATGCCCTCAGCGAGCGGCGCGGCCACTCCCCCGGGGGCATCGGCGGCCAGGTCGTCGGCAGTGAGCGTCCATCCCTCGTGGAGGGCGCGGAAGGTCGGCGGGTGGTGCATGGGAAAGCTCCTCAAGGATGGCGAGGTCAAGCCGGCGTTTCGCGTAGTACGCGGACGCCGTTCGCGGGAATCGTGACGATGGGACCGAGGGATTCGCCCGTGAGCAGGTCGAGGCCCTCGGCTTTGGCTTTGCGGTCGGCGCCGGTGTGGTTCAGCAGGAACAGGAACGAGCGTCCGTCGCCGACGCGGCGCACCACCTCGACGCCCGGATCGGCCTTCGCCACCGGGTCCAGCCCGGTCTCGGCGGTCAAGCGGTCGGCGATGCGGTCGATCGAGCCGGAAGGCAGGTGCGCCGAGACGTACCAGGCCGCGCCGTCACCGACGGCGCGGCGGATCACGGCCGGACCTCCGGCCAGCGTGCCGGAGGCGTAATCGACGATGGACTCGGCCCCGTCGAGATGCACGCGTTCGGTCCATTCCGTAACGGCCCCACCGTCGCCCAAAGCGACCGTCTCGTGCTCCTGGAGCGGATAGAACTCGTCGGTCCACGCGCCGAGCACGTCGCGGAACGCCCCGGGGAAGCCGCCCGGGATCACCTGGCTGTCCGCGTCGCAGACGCCGGAGAGATAGGTGACCAGGAGCGTGCCGCCGCGTTCGGGGACGGCGCGGAGGCGGGCGGCGACCGGTTCGGCCACGGTGAGCAGGGTCGGGACGATGACCAGGTCGTAGCCGTCGAAGTCGGCCGACGGCGGGACGACGTCGCACAGGACGTTCCGTTCCCACAGGGCCCGATGCCACTCGCGCGGTTCGCGCCCGTAGGAGAGCGCCCGATGCGGTTTGAGACCGTGCTGGAGCGCCCATCCGGCCGGGTCGTCGACGACGATCCCGGCGCGGGCCGGTTCCACTTGCGTCCCCTGCACTTCGGAGAGGGCCTTCAGATGTCGCCCGAGGTCGAGCACCTCCCGCCAGACGCGGGAGCGGGTGCCGCTGTGCGGGAGCATCGCGGAGTGGAACTGCTCGGCTCCCGAGCGGGAGGCCCGCCACTGGAAGAACATCGCGCCGTCAGAGCCGCGGGCCACGTGCCCGAGGGAGTGCCGGACGATCTCGCCGGGATCCTTGGCGCGGTTGCGCCGCTGCCAGCTCGGCGAACCGGTGGAGCTCTCCATGAGCAGCCACGGGCGCCGGTCGGGGAACAGGCCGCGCATCCGGTCGGCGGCGAAGGCCAGGTCCTGTTCGCGCAGCGGATCGTCCACAAGGGTGTAATGATCGTTGGCGGCGATCGCGGTGTGCGGGGCCCAGGTCGCGTAGTCGACGACCTGCGCGCCCGCGCCGACCATGAGGTTGGTCGTGACCGGTGCGTCCGAATGCCGCTCGACCACGGCTTTTTCCGCCAGGTACTGCGAGAGCAGCGCGTCGGAGGAGAAGCGCTCGTAGTCGAGGTACAGGCCCGGGTTCGGGGCGCCGTGGCGGCCGCGCGGCGGGAGGATCTCCTCCCACGTGCCGAAGCGGTGCCCCCACTGCTGCGTGCCCCAGGCGACGTTCACCGCGCCGAGCCCGCCGTGGCGCTCCCGCAGCCAGTCGCGGAACGCCTCGGCCGAGAGGTCGCAGTAGCAGCGGGCGTTCCCGCCGCCGAACTCGTTCCCGATGTGCCACAGACGGACCGCCGGGTGACGGCCGTAGCGTTCGGCGAGCGCCTCGACATGGCGAAGCGCGTAGCGGCGGAAGACCGGCGAGGCCGCGCACCAGGCGAGGCGCCCGCCGGGCGGCTCGCGGAAGCCGTCCGCGAGGACCGGCGCGATCTCGGGATGGGCGGCCAGCAGCCAGCTCGGCGGGGCCGCGGTCGGGGTGGCGAGGTCGATGCCGATCTCGTTGCGGTGCAGCAGATCGACGATGCCGTCCAGCCAGGACCAGTCGCGCACGCCGTCGGCGGTCTCGACCGTGCCCCAGGAGAAGATGCCGAGCGACACGAGATTGACGCCCGCTTCGCGCATGAGCCGGACGTCCTCGTCCCAGACCTCCCGCGGCCACTGCTCCGGGTTGTAGTCGCCGCCGAAGGCCAGGCCGTCGACCAGGCGCACGGGCAGCCGCGGGGACGGGGGCGGCACGCTCACACGGACCGCGCTGCCCGGTTCGCCGCTGCACCAAGGACTCGCGGTCATGCGTCGGTCCTCGCTTCCGCAGCCTGGACGTCCGCTTCCCGCCACTCGCCCGCGAAATGGTCGTAGCAGGTGCTGTTGTCGATCGACTCGCGGTCCACACCGGCCTCCGAGGTCACCCGGCCCGGCCGCTCGGGGTCGGGGGCGGCCAGCGCGAGCAGTTTCGTGTAGTCGTGGTGCGGGTCGAGGATGACGGCGTCGGCGGGGCCGCGTTCGACGACGCGGCCCCGGTAGAGCACGGTGATCTCGTCGGAGAAGTGGCGGGCGGTGGCGAGGTCGTGGGTGATGTAGAGGACCGCGAGCTGGTCTTCTCTTTGCAATCGGCCCAGGAGGTTGAGGACGCCGAGGCGGATCGAGACGTCCAGCATGGAGACCGGTTCGTCGGCGATGAGGACCTGTGCGCCGGGGGCGAGCGCTCGCGCGATGGCGACGCGTTGGCGCTGTCCGCCGGAGAGTTCGTGGGGGCGGCGGGGCGCGATGGTGTCGGCGGGGGTGAGGTTGACGCGTTCGAGCATTTCGAGGACGACGCGGCGGGTGTCCTCAGCGGTGCGGGTGCGGCGGTGGATCTTCAGCGGCCGGGCGATGTGGTGCTCGATGGAGTGGAAGGGGTTGAGGGAGGCGAACGGGTCTTGGAAGACCATCTGGACTTCGCGGCGGTAGTCGCCGTTCGCGACGGGCGTGCCGTCGTCGAGGCGGACGTCCACTGTGCCTGATGTGGGGCGTTCCATGCGGGTGAGGATCTTCGCGATGGTGGACTTGCCCGAGCCGGATTCGCCGACGAGTGCGACGGTGCGGCCGGGGGTGAGTTCGAGGCTCACGTGGTCGACCGCGCGCAGGCGGGTGCGTTTGAGTCCTGTTCGGAGCGTGTAGTCCTTGACGAGGTCGGTGACTTTGACGCTGGTCATGCTCGCTCCTCGAGAGTCTCGTCGATGCCGGTTCGGATGAAGGCGCCTCGCTCCCCCGAGAGGCTCGGGAAGGAGCCGAGGAGTCTGCGGGTGTAGGGGTGGCTCGCTTCGCGGTAGAGGCGGTCGGCGGTGGCGAGTTCGACGATCTCGCCTTCGAGCATGACCGCGATGCGGTCGCTGATCTCCAGGAGCAGCGGGAGGTCGTGGGTGATGAAGACGACGGCGAAGTCGAGTTCGTCGCGCAGGCGCACGATCTCGCGCAGGATGTCGCGCTGCACGACGACGTCGAGTGCGGTGGTGGGTTCGTCCATGATCATGATCTGCGGTTCGAGCAGCATGGCCATGGCGATCATGACGCGTTGGCGCATGCCGCCGGAGAGTTCGTGCGGGTAGGAGCCGAGGCGGCGGGGGTCGACGCCGACGCGGGTGAGCACGTCTTCGGAGCGCTCGCGGATCTCCTTGCGGGACATGCGGGGCCGGTGGGCGAGCAGGGTGTCGCGCAGCTGCGCCCGCACGGTGAGGACGGGGTTGAGGGCGTTCATGGCGCCTTGGAAGACCATGGAGAGGCGTTCCCAGCGGAACGCCCGAAGCTCGGCGTCTTCGAGGGCGAGGATGTCGATGTCGCCTTGGTCGCCGTGGAAGGTGATCCGGCCGGAGGCGATGCGGGCGGGCGGGCGGTGGAGGCGGTTGACGGCGTAGGCGAGGGTGGTCTTGCCGCAGCCGGATTCGCCCGCGAGGCCGAGGATCTCGCCTTTGTGGAGGGTGAGGTCGGCGTTCTTGACGGCGGTGACGGGCTGCTCGGTCTCGTAGACGACGGTGAGGTCCTCGACGGTGAGCACGGGTTCGGCGTCGGTCTTCATCGGACGGTCTCCTCGGCGGTGGGAGCGGCCTGGCGGGGTACCCGGCGTCCGGTGCGGGCGAGCTCGCGTTCGAGGCGGAGCGCGCGGCGGGCGCGTTTGCGGTGCAGTCGCAGGTTCTTGAGTTTGGGGTTGATGATCTCGTCGATCGAGAAGTTGATGAGGGCGAGTCCCATGCCGTACAGGGCGATGACGAGGCCCGGCGGCACGAACCACCACCAGGCGCCGAGCGGCAGCGCGAACCCGTTCTGGGCGTAGAAGAGCATCGTCCCGAGGGTCGAGGAGTTGGAGGCGCCGAGGCCGATGAAGGACAGGCCGGCTTCGCCGAGGATCGCGCTGATGACGGCGAAGACGAACTGGGAGGCGATCACCGGCAGCAGGTTCGGCAGGATCTCGACGACGATCACGCGCCAGGGGCGTTCGCCCGAGACCTGGGAGGCGGCCACGTAGTCGCGGTTGCGCACCGAGAGGGTCTGGGCGCGCAGGACTCTCGCTGAGGCGGCCCAGCTGGTGACGGCGAGGACCACGGCGATCGTCCACAGCCCTCGGCTCTCGCGCGGCACGAAGCCGGAGATCACGATGACCAGCGGCAGGCCTGGGATCACCAGGAACACGTTGGTGAACAGGGAGAACGCCTCGTCGACGAAGCGGCCCTTATAGGCGCCGTAGATGCCGAAGAACGCGGAGAGGACCGTGGCGAGCACGCCCACGAGCAGGCCGATCTGGAGCGATCCGCGTGTGGCGTAGGCGAGTTGGGCCAGTACGTCTTGACCGGTCTGGGTGGTGCCCAGGAGGAAGTCGCCCGATGGCGGGGTGAGTCCCTGGTCGCGGATCTGCGTCGGGTCGCCCACGAGGAGGGGCCCGATGAGGCCGAAGAGGGTGATGCCGCCGACGAGGATGAGGCCGACGGCGAGCCAGGGCGTCATGGTGGGCAGGAGCATCCGCCAGCCCGAGCGCGCGGGCTTGCCGGTCTCGGCGGCCGCTTCGGCGAGGAGTGCGGCGCTGTCGGCGGCCGCGGGCTCGTTCGATGGGTTCGTCATGTCGTCTCCCGTCAGGTCCGGGCGCGGGTGCGCGGGTCGATGAGGCCGTACAGGAGGTCGACCACGAGGTTGGCGCCGAGGACGGCGAGGGTGATGAAGAGGAAGACGCCCTGCATGAGCGCGTAGTCGTTGTTCTGGACCGCGCCCAGGAGGCGGCTGCCGATGCCGGGGTAGGAGAACACCTGCTCGGTGATCACCGAGCCGGACACGACGAAGCCGAGCGAGATCGCGAAACCGGCGACGGAGGGTAGGACGGCGTTGCGGGAGGCGTAGGAGCGCAGGATCTTTCGCGGCGAGAGCCCCTTGGCCTCGGCGGTGAGGATGTAGTCCTCGGAGAGCGTGGAGACCATCATGTTGCGCATGCCCAGGAGCCAGCCGCCGATCGAGGCGAGCACGATCGTGAGCGCGGGCAGGAACCCGTACTGGATCGCCGATCCGATGAACTCCCAGTTCCAGCCGGGGGTGAGCACCACGTCGTAGCCGCCTTGGGCCGGGAACCAGCCGAGCACGCGGGCGAGCAGGTACGTGAGGAGCAGCGCGAGCCAGAAGTACGGGACGGCCGCGAGCAGTGTCGTTGCGGGGATGAGGGAGTCGAGCCAGGTGCCCGGTTTCCAGCCGACGAACGCGCCGAGCGCGACGCCCAGGACGGCGGCGATGATCGTCGAGAGGCCGACGAGCACCACCGTCCACGGCAGCGACTGGGTGATGACCTCCGAGACGGGGGCCGGGTAGTAGCTCACGGAGACGCCCAGGTCGCCGCGGACCAGGTTGCCGAGGTAGTCCCAGTATTGATTCCACAGGGGACTGTCGTCGTCGCCCCCGAGGAGGAGGGCGTACGCCTTCCTGGCCTCGGGACTGACCGTGCCGCCGCGCTGCTGGAGCTTGGCCAGCAGGATGTCGACGGGGTTGCCCGGGAGCAGGCGCGGGATCGCGAAGTTCAGCGTCAGCGCGGCCCACAGTGCGACCGCGTAGAAGCCGATTTTGCGCAGGAAGTAGTTCACCTTGTCCTCCTTCGGGGGCGACGGCGGGCGGTCAGCCCTGCGGCTCGAGTCGCTTGAAGATCTCGGCGGCATCCATTGCGGACCAGACCGCGGGGAACGCGTACAGGTCCTCGTCGGAGGGCCAGCCGGTGAACTTCGTCGTGTTCCACACGCTCGTGGTGCCGCCGGTGAGGATCGGGATGTACGGCATGTCCCGCACGATCGCGGCCTGGATCGCGTCAAGGTGCGGCCGCCTGGCGGCGGTGTCGGCGGGGTCGAGGAGCGCGAGCTGCGCGACGGCCTCGTCCACTTCGGGGTTGGAGTAGCGCGAATAGTTGTTGCCCGCGGTCTCACCGACCGGCGCGCCGGCGCTGGAGGCGTAGAAGTAGTTGTAGACGTAGTACGGGTCGGCGGCGGGGCCCTGCCACAGCGAGTCGATGGCCAGCTGGTAGCTCCCCGAGCCCTTCTTCTCGGTCCACTCGTTCCAGGAGGACTGGGCGGACTTGACCTCGATGCCGGCCTCCTTCGCCTGCGAGGCGATGGTGTCGAGCGCGGTGATGTAGTCGGTCCAGCCGGTCACGACCTCGACGGTGAGCGAGAGCCGCTCGCCGTCCTTGGCGTAGATCCCGTCCTCGCCCTTGGCCCAGCCCGCGGTCTCGAGGATCGAGGCGGCCTCGGCGGCGTTCGGCTCCATGGGGACGGTCTTCTCCTCGACCGCGGAGGACACGAACGCGTCCTGGCTCGGCGTGAGCGCGAATGTCGGCGACATGTCGCTGGCGGTGTCCATGAACGCGAGGCTGTTCAGCTGCGTGCGGTCCATCGCGTAGTAGAGGGCCCGGCGCACGGCCGGATCAGTCTGCGGCCCTTCGCAACCCAGGTCGGCGTTGGAGCAGGTCGCCAGGACCATCTGGTTCTGCCACTGGGTGTAGGCGTCGTAGTTCGGGAAGTTCTCGTTCGTGTTCTGGATGTCCGGGATCGGGCCGGTCTGCCAGTCGACGGTGCCCGCGGCGATCGCGTCCGCGCCGGCCTGGTTGCCCGAGAGCGAGAGGAAGCGGATCTGCTTCACCTCGGGCTCGCCGCCCCAGTACTCGGGGTTGGACTCGAGGGTGAACGCCTGCGGCTTGAAGTCGCCGAGGGCGTAGGCCCCCGTGCCGACCGGCTTCTCCATGACGTCCTCAGTGGGATTGACGTCCTGCCACAGGTGCTCGGGCACGATCGGAGTGCCCAGGACGTCGGGACCCTTGACGAAGGCCGGAGCCGCGAAGGTGAAGGTCACGTGCGTGTCGTCGACCGCGACGGCCTCGCCGTCATAGCCGATGTTGTTGATCGCGGCGGTCTCCTTGAGCATCCCGAAGGTGAACGCCACGTCGTCGGCGGTGAAGGCCTCGCCGTCACTCCAGGTGACGCCCTCGCGGAGCGTCACGGAGAGCACGGTGCCGTCCTCGTTCCAGGACTGCTCGGTGCCCAGCAGCGGGACCGGGTCGGCGACCTGTGCCTTGTTGAAGAAGAACAAGGGCTCGTAGATCGTGCCGAGGCCGCCGATCTTGGTGGGCGAGAAGGGGTTGAAGTTGATCTGGTAGTCGCCGGCCTGGCCGGTGTAGGCGATGAGGGTCGAGGCGTCGCCGCCGCCGCCGGAGCCGCCTGACGAGCAGCCGGTCGCGAGCAGGCCGACCGCCGCCGCGGCCGCCAGCAGCGCTGCGCCGCGCCGCCTGATTCGAGTGGTGAGAGACATCATTGTCCTTTCAGGCCGTGGACGGGGCGTCCACGGGACGGGAGGGGTGGCGTCCACTCCGGGCGCCGCGTTTATTATTAACTCGTTAAATTAAACGTGTCAAGAAGAAGATCGAGACCACGCCGAGGAGGACCGCCGCATGGCCACTGCCGGCTCCGGCCGCGCCACGACGGCCGGCCGCATGCTCGATCTGCTGCGCACGCAGGGCACCCTCAGCCGCGTTGAGCTGGCCGAACGCACCGGACTGACCCCCGCGACCATCACCAACACCGTGCGCCGACTCATCGACGCCGGGCTCGTCCACGAGATCGGGCGCGGCCACCAGAGGGGCCGCGGTCAGCCCCGGCGGCTCCTCGAACTCGACCCGCGTGCCTGGCACGCCGTCGGCATCCAGGTCGACCGGACCACCACCACGATCGTCGTGCTCGACTTCGCCGGGACCCGCATCGCCGACGCGAGCCTGCGCGGATCGGGCGGCAGCGGCCCCGAGGCGACCGTGGCGGCCCTCGTCGAAAACGTCACGGCGCTCTTGCAGCGCAACGGGATCGCGCACGACCGGGTGCTCGGCACCGGGCTCGTCACCCACGGCCCGCAGGACCGCGAGCGCGGCGTGCTGCTCACCGCCCAGCCCGACCCGGCCTGGCTCGAATTCCCGCTCACGCGGACGCTCGCGGACCGGCTCGGCATCCCGGTGCTGCTGGAGAACGACGCCACGGCGGCGGCCTTCGGCGAGCAGTGGGCCGGGTCGGTCCCGACCGACACCTTCGGGCTCGTCTACATGGCCTCCGGCATCGGCGGCGGCGTCGTCGTCGACGGCGAGAGCTACCGCGGCCGGGCCTCGAACGCCGTGGAGATCGGCCACATCGCCCTCGGCGGCGGGCTCGCGCCCTGCCTGTGCGGCAATCGCGGCTGCGCGCAAGCGGAAGCGGGGCCGCGCGCGGTGATCGAGGGGGCACTCGCCGACCCCGCGCTCGCGGTGCGGCTCGGCATCCGGGGCGATCCCGACGACACGCTCGCCGACTTCGAGCGCCTCGCGCGCGCCTGGCGCACCGGCGACCGCGACGCCACCCAACTGCTGGAGCGGTCCGCGCAATGGATCGGACGGGCCGCCGTCACCCTCGTCAACCTCTTCGACCTCGACACGGTCGTGCTCGCCGGTCCGGCCTTCGCCACCGCGGGCCCGCTCTACCGGCGGCATGTGGCCGCCGAGCTCGAGCAGCGCGCGCTCTCCCGCGCGCTGAGCCGCCCCGGCGTGCACCTGGCCACCAATGTGGAGACCGCCGCGGCCATCGGCGGGGCGCTCCACGTCCTGCGCACCATGCCCGTGGACGTCCGCCGGCCCCCGCGTGCGGCCGAAATCGGATCAGGGTGATCTCGCGTTGCCAGTATGGTGGTGCGGATCGGTCGCCTCGCTCAGGCGGCCCGGTTTCGGCAAGCCCAGTCTCAGGAGGTCGTATTGAGGGCGTTCGGCTCGGACACGCGCATGTCCACGCTGGCCGTGGTGCTCGACCTCATCCGGGAGCGGACCACCGTCAGCCGGGTCGAGTTGGCCGAGGCCACGGGCTTGACGCAGGCGACGATGACGCACGCCGTGCGCCGGCTCATGGCGCTGGGCCTCGTGCACGAGGTCGGGACGGCCCGCTCGACGCGGGGCACGCCGCGGCGGCTCCTCGAACTCCAACCGGATGCGCGCCACATGGTCGGCGTCCAGTTCGACCGGTACACCGCGGTCGGCGTCGTCGTCGACCTCGCCGGGCGCGTCGTGGCCCAGACGGCGATGCCGGGCTCCGGCGACCGGGACCCGGGCGCCGTGCTCCTCGACTACGCCGCGAGAATCGAAGCGCTGCTTGAGGATTCGGGAGTCCCACGTGATGGTGTGCTCGGCATCGGGCTCGCGACCCACGGGCCGCAGGACCGCGAGGCGGGCGTCCTGCTCACGGAGTACCCGGCGCCCGCGTGGCGCGGATATCCGCTCGCGGCCGAGCTGGCGGCGGCGACGGGTCTGCCGGTCAGGATCGAGAACGACGCCACGGCCGCCGGGCTCGGCGTCCAGGCGCAGGGCAGCGCGTCCTCGAGTTTCGCGGTCGTCTACATGTCGGGCGGCATCGGCTCCGGCGTCATCCTCGACGGCTTCCCCTACCGCGGCGTGACCTCGAACGGCGTCGAGCTCGGGCACATCTCCGTCGACGCCTTCGGTGAGCACTGCGGCTGCGGCAACCGCGGCTGCCTCGAAATCGTCGGCGGGCCAAACGCGGTCGTGCGCAACGCCGAGGCGCGCCCCGGACTGCTCGAACGGCTCGGGCTCGCCGCCGATCAGCTCGACGCCTTCATGCTGATCGGCCGGGCCGCGCTCGCGGGCGATCCGGACGCGGCCGAGATCATCGCCGCCTCGGCGCAGGTGCTCGCGGTCGGCACCGTGTCGCTGGTGAACATGTTCGACGTCGGGCGGGTCGTGCTCGCCGGGCGGGCCTTCGCCGATCTCGGCACGCTCTACCGGGACGCGATCCAGGAGGTCCTCGACCGGTCCGTGTTCATGCGGCAGGTCCACAGTGTCCGCGTTGAGCTCGCCCCCGACGTCTCCCAGGCCCCGGCCATCGGCGGTGCCGCGATGGTCCTGCGGAACTACCTCGAATCCTCCGGTCTCAGAGAGCGCGACGCGGCCTCCTAGTAATTGGCGCGCAAGTGGAAAGCCGCGGCGGGGAGACGCTGCTCCCCGCGGCTCTCACCTACCCCCTGGCAGGTCTAGGGGCGTGTTTCGGTGAGTTCCTCGACGATGTCGCGGGCGGTGCCCTCGGCGCGACCGGTGCTGGTGCCGGCGCATCGAAGATGCCTGCTATACCTAGGGGGTGACAGCTGCCGAAACGCCTGTGATCGCCGGGACGGTCGGATCGCTGCTCGGCAAGACCGCGGCGGCCTGGCGTGCACCTGATTTCGGGCTGTCGGGTGCGGACCGGCTCGTCGTCACGTTCAGCGACGGCAGCGCCGCGTTCGTCAAAGGGGCGACGACCGAAGCGACTGCGGGCTGGCTGCGCAACGAGCACCGGATCCTCGATCACCTGCGCGGCACCAGCCTCTCCCCCGAGATTCTCCTCTGGCAGGACGACGGCACCGGACTGCCGTTGCTGGTGACGGAGGACCTGTCCGCCGCGTACTGGCCTGCGGCCGGCGCCGAGAATCCGAGCGGCGGGACGTCGACGGTCTGGCGACCCGGCGACATCGACGTTCTCCGCCGCACGCTCGACCGTTTGCGCCGAGTGCCGTTGCCTGCCGAGCTGCCGCAGACTGCCAGCTGGCCGGGACCACAGTGGCCGCGTGTCATCGAGCTGGCCGACCGGCTCGTCGATGCCGGTGTCGTCATCCCCGGCTGGCTCGAGGCGAATGCCGAGACCCTGACCGCTGTCGATGGAGAGGCGGACACCGCTCTCGAGCTCGGTGGATACCTGGTGCACGGCGACTTCCGCAGCGACAACCTGTGCATCCTCGGCAACGCCGGCGAGCGCGAAGGTCGCCTCGTCGACTGGTCGCACGCCGGCGCCGGCCACGAGTTGCACGACCTCGTGCAGCTGCTCCCCACGCTTCACCTGGAGGGTGGTCCGCCGCCATGGCAGGTGTGCACCGAACCCGCACCCCTCATCGCGAGGCTTGCAGGGCCGTCGCTGCAACGCGCCTGTGTGAGCGAGCAGCCGGATTGGCTCCGTCGCGTGTTCATCGACCTCGCGTCGATCAACCTGAAGTGGCTGGCAGCGGCCCTCGGTCTGCCAATGCCCGTGCCGGATCAAGACACGCCCGGTTGAGCAAGGCGCTCCAGGGGTCTCCGGGGCAGTACACAGAACCAGCGCTGAACTGAGTGGCGGGATACGGGGCACCGCACCAACTCCCGTCACCCCGACACCCGCTGGTAGGGACCGGGCCTGCCGTATCGCGATGCCGGACTAGGGCAGGACGCCGCGGCCCTCGCGGACCTCGAACACCAGCTGGGTCTCGGTCTGCCGCACGACCTGGTGCACCGTGACGTGCTCCAGGATGAGGTCGCGCAGCGCCTCCGGGCCCGCCACCGCCACATGCAGCAGGAAGTCGTCGTCCCCGCCGACGTGGAAGACCGCCATGGCGCCTGGGATTTCGACCAGCCTGTCGTAGAGGTTGTGGACGTGCTGACGGCTGTGGCTTCCCAAGCGGACCTTGATGATCGCGTGGAGCGGGCGGCCGAGGGCCTCGGGATTGAGCCGGGCGCGGATGCCCGCGAGGACCCCGGACTCGCGCAGCGCGCGCAGCCGGTACGCGCAGGTCGACTCGGCGACGCCGGCCCGGGCCGCCAGCGCGGCGTTGGTCATCCGGCCGTCCTCGACGAGCGCCGCGAGGATCGCCAGGTCAGTGCCGTCCAACGCCCCCGTTGACGGTTGCGTTTTCTTCGACTGCCCGTCCGCCATGAACGCTCCCATCGAGGAATCCACACTGATTTCGGCAAATGAAAGGGACTTCCACATCCAGTATTGCAGGTGGTTGTGGTTCTGCTTAAAGTCTGGGCATGACTTCGCTCAGGCTGCAACTCGATACCGTCGCCGTTCACGCCGGCCGTGACGACCTGGCGGAGCTCGGCGTCCACGCCCTGCCCATCGACCTGTCCTCCACCAATCCCCTGCCGAGCATCGAGGCGGGCGGACTCTCCTACGAGGCCATGGCATCCGGCGGCACGCCCACCGCCGAAGGCGGGGCGGTGTACGCGCGGCTGTGGAACCCGACAGTGGCGCGGTTCGAGTCGGCGCTGGCCAGTCTCGAGCACGCGGAGGCCGCGGTGGCGTTCGGCTCGGGCATGGCGGCGATGACCGCCGCGATCCTCGCGACCACGAACGGGACCGGCCGCCGCCACGTGCTGGCGGTCCGCCCGCTCTACGGCGGGACCGACCACCTGCTGTCCTCGGGCCTGCTCGGGACCGAGACGACCTTCTGCGCATCAACGGAGGTCGCGGCCTCGATCCGGCCCGACACGGCGATGGTCGTGCTCGAGACGCCCGCGAACCCGACGCTCGACCTGGTCGACATCCGCGCGGTCGTCGAGGCCGCCGGCGACGTCCCGGTGCTCGTGGACAACACCTTCGCCACGCCGGTGCTCCAGAACCCCGTCGACCTGGGCGCCGCGATGGTGCTCCACAGCGCCACGAAGTACCTCGGCGGCCACGGCGACGTCATCGCGGGCGTGATCGCCTGCGGCGACGAGCTCGCGGCCGCGCTGCGCCGGGTCCGGGCCGTCACGGGCGGCCTGCTCCACCCGCTCGGCGCCTATCTACTCCACAGGGGACTGACGACGCTGCCGATCCGGGTGCGCGCCCAGCAGGCGAACGCCCAGCAGATCGCCGCATGGCTGCAGACCCACCCCGGCGTGGCCCGCGTCCACTATCCCGGGATCTCCGAGGACCCGCACGGGCTCCTCGGCCGCCAGATGAAGGGCACCGGGGCGATGATCGCGGTCGATCTGCGCGGCGGCTACGAGCGGGCCGCGCACGTCACGTCCGCGGTGCGGCTGTTCACCCACGCCGTTTCCCTTGGCGGCGTGGACTCCTTGATCCAGCACCCCGCGGCCCTGACGCATCGGCCGGTGACGCCCGAGGCACGCCCCGCCGAGAGCCTGGTCCGGCTCTCGATCGGCCTCGAAGCCCCTGAGGACCTGATCGCCGACCTCGATCGAGCGATCTAGCCCTTCGGCAGGAGCGTGCGCAGGTAGCGCCGGTTCGTCGCGCACACTCCGAGCGAGTCGCCGCCGTAGTGCTCCATCAGGAAGATGCCGCGGAAGCCGAGCTTCACGGCGTCGCGCACCACCTGGCGGTAGTTGATGAGGCCGAGCTCCAGCGACGTGGGCACGGCGCTCACCTGCGAGCCGTCGGCGGCCTCGTCGCGCGTGTAGTTCTTGACGTGCCAGTAATTGGTGTACGGCAGCGTCTTCGCGTACACCTCCCGCCAGTCCTCGACCGGGCGGTGCAGCCGCACCAGGTTGCCCACATCGGGATTGAGGCCGACGTTGTCGAGGCCGATCTCCTCGACCAGGCGCACCGCGCTGTCGGCCGTGCCGAGATAGGTGTCCTCGTACATCTCCAAGGACATCTGCAACCCGACCTCGGCGGCGTGGCGGCCCAGCTCCCGCAGGCGCTCGACCGCGGTCCGCCACATCTCCGGATCGTCAGGGTCCTTGGGGCCCTGGGCGGTCCAGAACCACAGCGCCCGCCGCTGCGCCTCGGTGAAGGGACGGTGCAGGCCGGTCGAGAAGACCTCCGCGCCCCATTCGGCGGCGGCGTCGATCGTCTTGTGCGCGTACGCGAGGTTCTCCTCCCCCCGGCCCGGCCAGACCACGCTGCGCCGCTGCACGTGGACGCTCGGGATCCGCACCCCGTGCGCGGCCGCGATCGCCAGGAACTCGTCGCGCCGGGCCGGGTCGAACTCCGCGGGGCGGATCCGGTCGTCCGGGAGCTCCGCGAGCGTGAAGCCGACCTCCTCGATCTGCGCGAAGACGTCGTCCCAGACCTCGGCGGGCGCGTCCTGGAACGCGACGCCGTCGGTGCCGACCACGGGGAACCCGTGCATGCACGTGGCGATCGGCCAGGTCTCGGCGACGAACTGCTCCCCCGCTTCCGACGGGGCCTCGGCGTGGTGTGTCACTGCTTCACGCTTTCCTTCTCGTTCGCCTTGCGGCCCTTCATGAGCGCCCCGGCGATGCGCGGCAGGGCGACCAGCGCGACCGCGCACGCCAGGATCCCGACCGCGAGCGGGCGCGTGAACACGACGGCGAGGCTGCCCTCGCCGACCGCGCTGGTCTGCACCAGCGCCTTCTCGAACAGCGGGCCGAGCACCAGCCCGAGCACGAGCGGCGCGATCGGGAGGTCGAGCTCCTTGAGGACGAACCCGATGACGCCGAAGATGAGCACCACCCAGACGCTGAACATGTTGTTGCTCACCGAGTACGCCCCGATGCACGAGGTGAGGATGATGAGCGGGTACAGGTAGCCGTACGGGATGCGGAGCATCTGGGCGAACACCGGCGCGAGCGGCAGGTTGAGCACCAGGAGCAGCACGTTGCCGATGAAGAACGACACGAGCAGGCCCCACACGAGGTCCGGCTGCTGCTCGAACAGCAGCGGGCCGGGCTGGAGGCCGTAGATCGTGAAGGCGCCCAAGAGGACCGCGGTCGTGGCACCGCCGGGGATGCCGAGCGCCAGCGTCGGCACGAAGTTCGCGTTGGCCGCGGCGTTGTTGGCCGATTCGGGGCTGGCGACGCCTTCGATGGCGCCCTTGCCGAAGTTGGCCCGGTTGCGGCTCACGCGGCGTTCGATGCCGTATGACATGAACGAGGCCAATGTGGATCCTGCGCCGGGCAGCATGCCGAGGAAGAACCCGATGCCGGAGCCGCGCAGGATCGCGGGCATGCTCCGGGTGACGTCCTTGCGGGTGATGACCATGTCCCGGAAGCGCGCCCGGATGGGCTTCTCGGCGCCCATGCGGATCTGGTGGAACACCTCACCGAGCGCGAACAGGCCGATCATGACCTCCACGAACGGGATGCCCGAGAGCAGGTCGACGTTGCCGAAGGTGAAGCGGGCCTCGCCGGAGCCGGCCGCGATGCCCACTGTGGAGATCAACAGGCCGACCATGGCCATGAGGGCGCCGCGCACGAACGCGCCGCCTTGGAACGAGACCACGATGATCAGGCCGAGGATCATGATCGCGAGGTTCTCGGCCGGGCCGAACTCCAGGGCCAGGCCTGCCAGCGGTGGCGCGAGCCCCATGAGGAGGGCCAGGGAGATGATGGCGGCGATGAACGAGCCGATCGCCGCGACCGCAAGGGCCGCACCGGCTCTGCCCTGCTTCGCCATCTGGTAGCCGTCGATGGTGGTCACCACGCTCGCGGCCTCGCCCGGTGTGGCGATGAGGACCGAGGTGATCGTGCCGCCGTACTGCGCGCCGTAGTAGATGCCGGCCAGCATGATGAGCGCGGTGACGGGTTCGAACGTGAATGTCAGCGGGAGCAGGACGGCCACGCCGGTGGTCGAGCCGAGGCCGGGCAGCAGGCCGATGACCGTGCCGAGCAGGACCCCGACGAAGCACCAGACGAGGTTCTCCCAGGTCAGCGCGGTCTGGAATCCGAGCAGGAGGTTGTCGAACATCAGACGACCCCCAGGAGTCCGGTCGGGAAGGGCACGCGCAGCCCCAGGGCGAAGACCAGCCAGACGCACGCGAGGGCGATGGCCGTGACACTGATCGCCGAGAGCGGCTTCATCCGTTCGACGCCGATCGTGATCGCGAGGATCAAGAGCCCCATGGAGAGCAGGAGGCCGATGAGCGGCACGAGCAGCGCGGCGGCGAAGACGAAGGCGACGACGACCGCGAGGTTGCGGTTGCGCTGCCGCGGGCTGCGACCGAGCACGTCGGTGCCGTCGTCCTCAGTGTCGGCTTCGGCAGCATCGGCTTCAACCGTGCCGGCTTCATCCGTGCTGCTCGCAGCCGTGGCGCGGCGGGCCGCGATCAGCTGCTGGGCGAGGTCGACCAGGGCGAGGACGGCGATGATCGCGCCGGTGGCGGCGGGCAGGAGGCCCGCGCCGACCGTGCCGTCCTCGGTTTCCAGGCCGTAGCCGTACCCGGCGACGCAGGCGGCGGCGCCGATGGCCGCCAGGACCGCGGAGGCCGCGACCCTGGCGTTGCGAAGCGTGCCGCTCACTGCTCGAACACCGCTTCGAGCTCGGTGGACGCGGTGCCGAGGTAGTCGGCGAACTCGTCGCCGTAGGCGATGTTCGGCTGCATGTAGTTGTCCTCGATGTAGGCCTGGTACTCCGCGGACCCGGCGAACTCTTCGGCGGCGTCGATCCAGAACGTGGTCGCGTCGTCAGGGATGCCGCCGGGGGCGATGAAGCCGCGGAACTGCGCGAAGGCCACGTCGATGCCCTGCTCGGTCGCGGTGGGGATGTCGGCGAGCTCCTCGTATTCGTAGCGCTCCTCCGAGAAAGCGCACAGCGCGCGCATGTCGCCGGACTCGAGCTGGCCGACCACCTCGCTCGGGTTGAGCGAGGCGATGTCGACCTGCTCGCCGAGCAGACCCGCGACGACCTCGCCGCCGCTTTCGTAAGGGACGCGGTCGAACTCGACGCCCTGGTCCTGCTCCACCATGGAGAACACGACCTCGTCGAGGCTCACGGAGCCGGAGACGGCGGCGACGACGCGCTCGCTCTTCGCGGCCTCGACCACCTGATCACAAGTGGTGTAAGGCGAGTCGTCGCGCACCACCATGAGCGTGTAGTCGTCGCCGAGCTTCATGATCGGCGTGAACGAGGTGTGGTCGAACTCGACGTCCTGCGCGATCGGCAGCGTCAGCAGCGAGGTCTCGGCGGCCAGGAGCGTGTTGCCGTCGCCCTGCCGGCCGAGGAAGTAGGAGTAGCCGACCGCGCCGTTGCCGCCTTCGCGGTTCTCGGCGGTGATGTTGACGCCGGTGGCGGCCTCGAGGCCTTGGGCCACAGTGCGACCGGAGACGTCGGAACCGCCTCCCGCGGCGAACGGCACGATCATGGTCGTGTTGGCGGCGCGGAACGTGCCGCCTCCGGCGCTGGTGCCGGAGCAGGCGGCGAGGGACAGTGCGGTGACGCCGACGAGGGACGCGGCGAGGATCTTGCTCGACTTCATTGTCATTTTCCTTCTGGCGGAGGGGATCTGATGGGTTGCAGGCTCAGGCGCGGGCAGCGGCCCGGGCCTGCGTGCCGACGCCGACGGCGGCGTCGAAGGCGTGTTCGTAAGCCCCGGTGCTGGCGGAGCGGGTGCCGACCAGGTCGAACGCGGTGCCGTGCGCGGGAGTGCAGACGGGGACGGAGAGGCCGCCCGCCATCGTCACGCCGCGGTCGAAGCCGAGGAGCTTCATCGCGATCTGGCCTTGGTCGTGGTACATCGTGAGGACGCCGTCGAAATCGCCGCGGCGGGCCAGCACGAAGATGGTGTCGCTCGGGAAGGGCCCTTCGGCGGCGTGGCCGGCGGCCTTGAGGTCGGCGACGGCGGGCCGGATGATGTCGATCTCCTCGCGGCCGAACGCGCCGTTCTCCCCTGCGTGCGGGTTGAGGGCGCAGACGCCGATGCGCGGGCTTTCGACGCCGCGCGCGATCAGGACGCCTTCGAGCAGCTTGTAGCGCTCGACGATGAGCTCGCGGGTGATGCCCGCGGCCACCTCGGAGAGCGGGCAGTGCGAGGTGACGCGGCCGGTGGTGAGCTCGGGAAGGATGTTGAGCTCGGTCGCGCGGGTGCCGTCGTCGAGCACCGTCTCGAACCAGCTCATCTCGTCGTTCTCGGTCATCCCGGCGAGGTGGAGCGAGGCCTTGTTGAGCGGGGCGAAGAGGATCGCGTCGCAGACGCCGTCCTTGGAGAGTTCGAGCGCGCGCCGCAGGTTCGCCATGGCCCACCGGCCGCCTTCGCGGGTCGCGGCCTTGCGTTCGAACGCCTCGCTCGGGCGGGCCGCGCCGTTGTCGACGAGCACGGGCAGGCCCTGGCCGGGCTCGGTGCTCCAGGCGAACTCGACGCCGGCGTCGGCCTGGGCGTCCAGGAGCTCCCGCTCGTCGCCGACGAGGTAGATCTCGGCCCGGGAGGTAGTGTCGGGCCGAGCGAGCTGTCGTGCGACAAGCTCGGGTCCGATCCCGCCCGGGTCGCCGAGCGTCAGTGCGATCCGGGGTAGCAGATCAGCCATCGTTTCCTGCTCTCTGCCCAGGTGGGCCACGTCGTCGTGCCGGGAGCCTACTTGCTCGATATCAAAGATAATATATTCTATAGTCAGGCAAGACAAGCCTTGCTCGAAACGATTTCGTAACGGGCGGGGCTTGAGTGCTAGTCGGTGCCGTGCCGAAGGGAACGGTCCCGCGCGTTCTCGATGTGCGCGCGCATCGCGGCCTCGCAGGCCGCTTCGTCGCCGCTCTCGAACGCGGCGAGGATCGCCTCGTGCTCGGCGACCGCCTCGTGCACGTCGTCGGGACCGCGCAGCGCCAACTGGCGCATCCGGTGGGTGAGCGCGCCCAGGTCCTCGTACATCCCGCGGATGTACCGGTTGCCCAGGTGCTCAAGCGGAACCAGATGAAAATCGGTGTCGGCGCGGAAGTAGTCGTGCGTCAGCTCGATCGGCACGTCACCGTGCCCGTGCGCCTCCACCACGGCCTCGCTCGCGCGGCGGTGCCGCTCGTGCGCCAAGCGCAGGGCGGGCACGACCTTGTCGGCCTCGGCCGCCGCCGCCCGGGTCGCCGTGGTCTCCAGCATGATCCGGGCCTCGTACAGTTCGGCGAGCTGCGCTTCGTCGAGAGGCGGCGCGACGCGGTAGCCGCGCAGCGCCTCACGGGTGACCAGACCGGTGCGTTCGAGCTGCACCATCGCCTCGCGCACCGGCGTCGGCGAGACGTCCAGCAGCTTGGCCATGGACTCGGGCGAGAGCCGCGTGCCGGATTCGACCTCTCCTTTGAGGAGCATCTCGAGGACGCGGTCGTAGACCCGGTCTCGCAGGGCGCGGCGTTCGCGCTCGACGACGCGTCCGAGCGGCAGACTCGTCACGTACGGCCTCCTATGTCAGTTCCAGTGCTTCATCGAGGATACGGCGCATCGCCCGCGGGTCATGTGCCGAGCGCCCAAGGAAGAGCCCTTGGGCCGCAGGCGCGATCCGCCCGAGCAGGCCGGGCCCCGCGCTGCCGCCGTAGATGACGGCCGAGTCGGCGGCGAAGCCCGCGCGATCGAGCTCGATCCGCAACGCGGTGCAAACGGCGCGAATGTGGGCATCCGGCGCCGGTTCGGCCACGCCGATCGCCCACACCGGCTCGTACGCCACGATCACGCGACCGCTCAAGCCGTCCTCCAGCGCGAGGCGGAGCGACGCCGCGAGCTGCGTGATCCCGGCGAGCGCCGCTGCCGCGGCCGAACCGCGCTCGGTCTCACCGACGCACAGCAGCGGCACCAGCCCCGCGGCGAGCACGGCGCGCACCTTCCGCGCGGCCGTCTCGTCGGTCTCGCCGAACAGGCGGCGGCGCTCGGCGTGGCCGATCTCGACCAGCGTCGCACCGAAGTCGCGCAACTGCGGGGCCGACACCTCGCCGGTGTAAGGGCCCTCCTCCCAGTGCACGTCCTGCGCGCCCACGAGCACCGGCGTGCCCTCGGCCAGCGCGGCGACCTCGGGGATGGAGAGGAAACTCGGCACGATGAACGGTTCGACGCGGCCTTCCGACACCGCCGGGTGCGTCCGGCAGTCCTCGATCACGGCGCGGCTCCATGTGCTGGTGCGCTCGCGTCCGAAGTAGAGCTTGAGGCTGGTGCCGATGAGCAGTGGCATTTCAGCGGCCTTCGTAGGCGCGGATGCTGTCGACCTTGGCCTTGGAGCCGCTGGTCTCGTCGAAGGTGTAGGTGAGCCATTCCTTCGCGAGGCGCCGCGCCAGCTCGATGCCGACGACGCGCTGGCCCATGCACAGGATCTGGGCGTCGTTGGAGAGGATCGAACGCTCGACCGAGAAGGAGTCGTGCGCGGTGACCGCGCGGATGCCGGGGACCTTGTTGGCGGCGATGGCCACGCCGAGTCCGGTGCCGCAGAACAGGATGGCGCGGTCGGCTTCGCCGCGGGCGATGCGTTCGGCGGCTTCGACCGCGACCGTGGGGTAGGGGGTGTGGCCGTCGGCGGCGACGCCGACGTCGATGACGCTCGCGACCTGTTCGCTCTGCTCGAGGTCCCGTTTGACGGTCTCCTTGAAGTCGAAGCCGGCGTCGTCGCTGCCGATGATCAAGCGCCACTGCATGGTTGCTCCTGGGATTCGGTGAGGACCGCTTCGACGGTCCGGGTGAGCAGCGCGAACGAGATCGCGCCGGGGTCGGGGGTGCCGATGGACCGGTCGCCGTGCGAGCGGGCGCGGCCGAGGGACGCGGCCAGGTCGGCGGTGCGGTCGGCGGCGGTCTGGGCCGCGAGTGCGGCTTGCGACCAGGCTTCGGTGAGAGTGTCGCCGCGCGCGACGCCCGCGGTGAGGGTGTCGGCGAAGGGGACGATGGCGTCGACCATGGTCTTGTCCCCCACTTGCGCCTTGCCGAAGGCCATGACGGCGTCGCGGGCGCGCGAGCAGCCTTGGGCCACGTCGGTTCGGGTGGGTGCGGCGTCGTCGCCGAGGCTCGCGCCGAGTTCGCGGAGCATGGCGGCCCAGATGGCGCCGGAGGTGCCGCCCGCTTTGTCGCTCCATGCGTCGGCGCAGGCGGTGAGGGTCGTGCCCGCGCCGGCTCCGGCGGCGATGGCCGCTTGGGCGGCGTCGCGGCCGGCGTGCACGCCGCGCCGCATGCCGATGCCGTGGTCGCCGTCCCCGGCGATCGAGTCGAGGCGTCCGAGTTCGTCTGCCGCCGTGTCGATCGCGTCGACCATGGCGTCGAGGGCGATCCCGACGAGCGCGGCGGTCCGCTGGGATTCGGCACTGCCTGAGGCAATGGCGGCGTCGGCTTCCGCCTGGGTCGGCACGTCGACGCGTTCCTGTTGCGGGACTGCGCCTTTGCGGTAGGCAGGGGCGTCGGCGGGCGCGGCCCACAGGCGTTCGAGTTCGTCGTCGAGCCAGAGCAGGGTGAGCGAGCAGCCGGCCATGTCGAAGCTGGTGCAGAGTTCGCCGACCTCGGGTTCGACGACGTGGAGGCCGCGTTCGGCGAGGAGCCGGCGCACGGCGCGGTAGACGACGAAGAGTTCCTCGTACTTGACGCCGCCGAGGCCGTTGAGCAGCGGGACGACTCGCGTGCCCGCGCCTGCGGGGGCTTCCTTGAGCAGTCCTTCCACGAACAACGCGGCGAGCTCGTCGGCGGTCGGGACGTCGACCACGTCGATGCCCGGTTCGCCGTGGATGCCGAGGCCGACGGCCATCTTCCCCGGCGGTACTTCGAAGAGCGGCGCACGGGCGCCGGGGAGGGTGCAGCCGGTGAACGCGACGCCGAAGGAGCGCGTGCGCTCGTTCGCGTGCCGCGCCACCCGCTCGACGCCGTCGAGGTCGTATCCGGCTGCGGCGGCGGCCCCGGCGATCTTGAAGACGGCCAGGTCGCCGGCGATGCCGCGACGCTGTTCCTTCCGGTCGCTCGGGGCGCTCCAGATGTCGTCGGTGACGACCACGGTGCGGACGTCGTGCCCCTCGGCGATGAGCCGGGCCTGGGCCTGGTCGAAGTGCAGGACGTCGCCCGCGTAGTTCCCGTAGCTGAGCAGCACGCCGCGGCCTTGGTCGGCGGTTTTCGCGACCGAGTGGACCTGCTGCGCGGAGGGCGAGGCGAAGAGGTTGCCCATGGCGGCGCCGTGCGCCAGGCCCGCGCCGACCAGCCCGCCGAACGCGGGGTAATGGCCGGAACCGCCGCCGATCACGAGGGCCACGGTGGGTTCGGCGGCCCGCGTGGACCGCACCACCCCGCCGGGCACGGGTTGCACCCAGGCCGCCGAGGCGGCGGCGAACCCCTCGATCATCTCGTCGGCGAAGGCCGCCGGGTCGTTGAACAGTCGCGTCATCGCGCCTCCTCGAGCGTTACTATTTAATATATTATACAGACTATCTTGAGTGCCGCTTAAGTCAGGCACCTCCCCCGATGCCACCCACCGGGCCGCCGGTCTGCCCATTCAAGAAAATCAAGCTCGACCTTAAGAAAATTAAGATCTGACTCTTGAAAGTTGAGATTCTCACGAGTACAACTTGATATATGGCAGATGAGGCAATGGATTGGCAGGAGCTGACCAACCTGACGCGGGGTCAGCGGTTCACCGTCGAGCGGGTTCGCCTGGCGGACAACGGCGTCGCGATCGAAGGCGAGTTCGAGCTGCCGCAGCTGGCGCAGCTCGACGTCGAGGATCAGATCTTCATCACCGCGTTCGTGCGATGCCACGGCTCCATCAAGGAGATGGAGCGGATCTTCGGGGTGAGCTACCCGACCGTCAAGTCGCGGCTGAACCGGATCGGGCAGGTGCTCGAGTTCGTCGACACCGACCCGGCGCCCTCGCGCGCCGACGTGATCGAGCGGCTGCGCCGCGGCGAGATCACCGCGCAAGAGGCGCTGTCCGAACTGGAGGACCCGACGTGATGCCCCAGTTGGTGACCGTCCGGGTCAAGCGCCCGAACCACCGCACCGTCCGGCTCTGGGTCCCCGTGCTCCTGGTCGTGATCGTGCTGTCGCCGATCCTCCTCCTCGCCCTGCTGGGAGGGATCGTGGTCGGCTACGTCTACCGCATCGACTCGCTCCGGACGCTCCGCGGCGTCTGGCGCGTCATCTCCGCACTTCCCGGCACCCGTTTCGACGTCGAATACGACCGCACGGCCTTCCTCGTCAGCATCCGATTAGAAAGCGACACTCCAATGAACGAACAGCGCAAAGCCATCCTCGACATGCTCGCCGAAGGCAAGATCACCGCGACCGAGGCCGAACGGCTCATCGCCGCGATCGAGCCGGGCGAGCCGACCACGCAGAGCCCTTCCGCCCGAACGAAAGGCAAGGCGAAGTACCTGCGGCTCGTCATCGACACCATGGACAACGGCGAGCCGGGACGGGTCAACATCCGCGTCCCCCTGGCGCTCCTGCGCGCCGGCGTCCGGCTGACGGCCCTCGTCCCGCCGCAGGCCCTCGAGAAGGCCAACGCCGAGATGGCCAAGAACGGCGTGCCGTTCGACCTGACCCAGCTCAAGCCCGACGAGCTCGAAGAACTCGTAAACCACCTCGACGAGGTGACCGTCGAGATCGACCAGCCCGATGCCCAGGTGCGCATCTTCAGTGAGTAGGTGCCGGCGGCGAGTCGCCCGGGTTTGGTGGAGCGCACAGGCGCGATGGCGGTTCACCTCCCGGCGGCTCCGGCACCGGTACACTTCGCCGCGTCGCGCATGAACGGAGAACCACCATGAAGATCGTCGTCGTCGGCGGGTCCGGCCACATCGGCTCCTTCCTCGTCCCCCGCCTGGTCCGGGCGGGCCACGAGGTCGTCAACATCAGTCGCGGCACCAGCACCAGCTATGTCGACGCACCCGAGTGGCAGCAGGTGGAGCAGGTCGTCGCCGACCGGGAGCAGCAGGACGCCGACGGGCTCTTCGGCGAGACCGTACTCGGACTCCGCCCCGACGTCGCCGTCGACCTGGTGTGCTTCACCCACGAGTCGGCGACCGCGCTCGTCGAGGCGCTGCGCGGGAACGTCGCGCACCTGCTGCACTGCGGCTCCATCTGGCGGTACGGCAAGAGCCGCAAGCTGCCCATCGCCGAAGGCGGCGACGCCGCCGAAGCGCCCCTCGACGAGTACGGCGTCGAGAAGGACCGCATCGCGCGGATGCTGAAGCAGGAGAGCGCGAACGGCGGGCTCGTCACCACGACCCTGCACCCGGGGCACATCGTCGGCCCCGGCTGGCACCCGATCAACCCCCTCGGCAACCTCGACCCGGCCGTGTGGGCCGCCATCGCTGCGGGGCAACCGCTCCAGGTGCCCGGCAGCGGCACCGAGATGATGCACCACGTCCACGCCGACGACGTCGCGCAGGCCTTCGAGAAGGCGATCGAGAACCGCGACGCGGCCGCCGGCGAGGACTTCAACATCGTCGCCCCCACCGCGCTCAGCGTCCGCGGCTACGCCGACATCGCCGCCGGATGGTTCGGCCAGACCGCGACCCTGGAACCGGTGACCTGGGACGAGTTCCGCGCGAACACCACCGAGCAGCACGCGGACGCCTCCTGGGGACACCTCGACCGCAGCCAGTGCTTCACCATCGAGAAGGCCAAGGCCCGCTTGGGATACGCCCCCGCGTACGAACCCGAGCAGGCCGTCCTCGAATCCCTCCGCTGGCTCATCGACAACGGCCGGCTCGAGACTCCGAACCCCTTGAAGGTCTGACCTAGGGGTTACCTTGCTCGAGCCTGGCCTCGATGCCGGTGAGCAGGGCGTCCAGGGCGAACTCGATGACGGCGTCGAAGTCGGCGAACGGGCCGCCGGCGGGCTGTCGGACGATGCGGGGGAAGTCGGCGGGATCGAGCAGCTCGGTCAGACGGGCGGACTGCGCCTCCCACCATGCCTCGATGGTCTGGCCGGTCTCGTGGGCGACGACGCGTTCGGCGACAGGCAGGAGCGCGATGCCCTGGACGATGCCCGAGACCGCCAGGTAGACGGTCATGACCGCCTCGACCGGGAATCCGGCGGCGGCGGCCGCCTCCAGTGACCGCTCGACGTTGCCGAGGGTGTTGGGGCCCAAGGGCGGACGGGTGGTCGCGAGGACCTGGAGGACCCAGGGGTGGCGGCGGTAGAGCCGCCACTCCTCGCGGGCCTCATGGGCCAGGCGCTCGCGCCAGCCGAGCGTGGGGTCGCCGGGTTCGAGTTCCCCGGCGACGGTGTCGGTCATCGCCTGGATCAGCGCGTCGCGGTTGGCGAAGTGCCGGTACAGGCTCATGGTGGCGACGCCGAGGGCCGTGGCGAGACGGCGCATCGTGAGTTCCTGCAGCCCAACGGTGTCGGCGAGTGCGATGGCGGCCGCGGTGATCCGCGCCGGGGTCAGCGTCGAGGGGCGCTCCATGCGCACGGCCGGCCGGGTCCGCTTGCGGGCCCGATAGGCCCGGGCCTGGCAGGCACGTGAGCAGTAACGACGCCGGCGACCGAGCTCCGGCTGATCGAGCTCGGTCCGGCACTGCGCGCATCGGTCCACGGCTCCCCCATTTCGTCACACGCTTGATCCGTGACGTAATGCTAGGCCCTCGACGCGGCCGCGGCTACCTTCGAGGCCATCGAAACCATGCACGACGAGGGGCACCGCCATGAGTGACATCACTGTTCGCCAAGCAACCGAGGCCGACCTGGAGGCCTTGGTGCCCGCCTATGCGGCGGCCACGGCCGACGAGGCCACCAACGCCTGGATCGCCGCCGCCGGGCCGGTGCCCGAGGATGCGTACATCGCATATCTCACCGGATCACTGCAGCGGCACCTGCGCACCGACGAGGTCTGGATCGCCGAACGCGACGGTCGCATCGAGGGTCTGTCGGTGTGGGTTCGGGTCGCCTCCACGGACCGGTTCCATGCCGATGCCGACGAACTCGCCGCGATGGCGGCGGCCACGCCCCTGCCGATGCTGCGGCGAGCGGAGGCGGCGATTCGCCTTACCGCGCAAGCCCATCCGGAACGGTTCCCGCACCTGTACCTCTACTTGATCGCCGTGCTCCCCGCTCATCGCGGTGCGGGAGCGGGCGGGGCCATCCTGCGGACGCGGCTGGCGGCGGCCGACGAGGAAGGCATCGCCGCATACCTCGAAGCGAGCACGGCGGACTCCGCGCGGCTCTACCAGCGCTCCGGCTTCAAGGAGACCGGGCAGCGGCTGCGACTGCCCGAGGACGGGCCCGCGCTCATTCCCATGTGGAGGGACTGAGGCGTCCATGCCTACGATCGCCGGTGTCAGACGAGGTCGGCGTCGTGGGCGAGCAGCGCGATCTGGGTGCGGTTGTCGAGGCCGAGCTTGGTGAGCATGGCCGAGACATGGGACTTGACCGTGGTGACGCTCATCAGCAGTTCGGCGGCGATCTCGGCGTTGGAGCGGCCGTTCGCGATCGCGACCGCCACGTCGTGCTCGCGAGGGGTGAGCGCCGCGAGAGCGGTCCGAGCCCGTTCATATTGGCCCGCTTGGGCGACGGTGCGGTCCATGAGCCGCCGCATGACCCCCGGCGACAGCATCGGATTCCCGGCGGCGACCAGGGTGACGGCCTCGGCGATCTGCGCGGGCGGCGTGTCCTTGAGGAGGAAGCCGCCCGCACCGGCCCGGAGGGCGTGGACGATGTTCTCGTCCGTGTCGAAGGTCGTCAGCACGATCACCTCGGGCGCACGGGGACGCGCGCGGAGCCGCCGGGTGGCGGTGATGCCGTCCACGTGCGGCATCTGGAGGTCCATGAGCACGACGTCAGGGGAATGCGCGTCGACGGCGGTCATGGCTTCACGCCCATCGCCCGCCTCGCCGACCACGGCGATGTCGCCGACGCCGTCGAGCATCATGGACAGTCCGGCCCGGACCAGGGCGTCGTCGTCGACCAGGAGCACACGGATCACGTCGGCCATGGTAGTCGGGCCCGGAGGCGGAACCGCCCGTCGATCCCGTCGTGGTCGAGTCGCCCGCCCGCCAACCGGACCCGTTCGGTGAGCCCGACCAGGCCCAGGCCGCTGCCGGCCACGATCGGGGCATCGCCTTGCGCGGGAATCGGATTGGCGAGTTCGACCACCAGCTCGGTGCCCGGGGCGCCGCTCAGGGACACCTCTACCTGACGCCCGGCGGCGTGCTTCCGGGCGTTCGTCAGTCCTTCTTGGAGGACGCGGAACACGGTGCGGCCGATGGAGGGCGGCAGGACCTCGCCGGAAAGCTCGTCGCTCACTTCGACGGGCTGACCGGCGGCTCGGGACTCCTCGATCAGGCCGTGCAGGTCGGCGACCGTCACGGGACCGCCCGCCCCGGCTTCGTCGCCCTCGTGGAGCAGGCCGATCACCTGCCGCAGCTCGTCGAGGGCCTGGTGCACGCCGTCGCGCACGACCCCGGCGGCCATGGCGACCTTCTCGGGCGGGGCGTCCGGCCGGAACTCGAGCGCGCCCGCGTATGTCGCGACCAGCGAGAGCCGGTTGGCGAGCACGTCGTGCATGTCCCGGGCGAGGGCGCGGCGTTCGGCCGCGCGGGCCTCGGCGACGCGGCGGCCCTGCTCCGTCTCGGCGCGCTCGGCGCGCTCTCGCAGCGAGATGAGCAGTCTGCGACGGGCATTGGCCAAGGCACCCCAGCCGAGCAGCGCAACGTACGAGACGACGACAAGGATCGCCCACCAGTCGAAGTCGAGTGCCGGATTGGGGTGCCAGCGCCATTGCAGCAGGTGCGCCAGGATCCCGGCGGCGGCTACAGCGACGGCGGTGCGGAACCGCCCGCGCCACGCCGTCTGGAGCGCGCCGACGGTGGCCGCCGGGGTGGCGGCCGGTGAGAGGACGGCGAGCACCGTGGCGGCGAACGCCCCGGTGTCGGGCCGCCACACCTGCACGAACGCGGTGCCGACGCTCAGCACGGCGACCGCGTATGCCAAGGGCCCGTTCGGCTCCCGCGACCAGAGCGACAGCGCGGTCAGCACGGCCACGCCCCCGACAAGGGAGGTCACTTCGCAGGGGCGGGGTTTTCGGCGTCCGGTCACGGCACGATGCTAGCCGCGGACGATGCGGAGCGATCACCTCCGAAAGTAGGAGGCGGCCCCTTCCCCGGCAGGGGACGGCGCGGCTTCGCGACCGATGTGGAAGCCCTTGTACCCGAACCAGAATGGGCGACATGAACACACGAACCCGCCGACTCCTCGTCGTCCTCGCCTCCGCCGCCGGATCGCTCCTGGTCTGGACCGCCGCCGCCCCGCTCTCCGGCATCGACCTCACGGTCGATCAGGCCGCCACCCCGCTTACCGTGGGGCCGTTCCGGATCGCCATCGCCGCCCTCCTGGTCGGCTTCGCCGCCTGGGGCCTCCTGGCGGTCCTCGAGAAGTGCACCGCCCGCGCCGGCATGATCTGGTCGATCATCGCCGCGGCCGTGCTCGCCCTCTCGCTCACCGGCCCGCTCGCCGCCGTCACCACCGGCGCGATGCTCGTGCTGATGGGCATGCACGTCGTCACCGGGGGCGTCCTGATCGCCGGACTGGTGCGGCGATGAGCCTCCCCTGGGGCTACCTCATCTGCCTGCTCATTCTGGCGATCCCCGCCGTGCGCCTGCCGCGCATGCCGATCGGGCCCGGAACGTCGTTCTTCGTCGCGAGTCTCGCCATCCTCGAACTCCCGTTCCTCGCTTCGTCCGCCTTCTCGGTCAGCACCGCGCTCGCGGCCGCCGAAGGCGACCTCGGCTCGCCGGTCACGATCACCGCGGCCGTCCTCGCTGGCGCCAGCCTGACGCTGACGGCCTGGCGCGGCATGCGCGCCCTGCCGATCCTGATGCGCACCATGGACGGCACGCGCGTCTCTCCGCGCCTGCACTGGGCCCGCATCCTGCTGTGCCCCTTCGGTTTCCGACCTCGCTCGGTCGAGCGGATCGCGAACCTGTCCTACGGCCCGCACGGGCTGCGCAACCTGCTCGACCTCTACCGCCGGCGCTCCGCGCCCGGCAACGCCCCGGTCCTGATCCACTTCCACGGCGGCTACTACACGACCGGGTACAAGAACTCGCAGGCCCTGCCGCTGCTCCACCGCCTCGCCGAGCAGGGCTGGGTGACCATCAGCGCCAACTACCGGCTGGGGCACGCGGCGGGCTTCGAGCCCCACCTGACCGACGCCAAGCGGGTCGTCGCCTGGGTTCGCACCCACGCCCGCGAGTGGGGCATCGACCCCGACCGCATCGTCCTCTCCGGTTCCTCGGCGGGCGCGCACATGTCGGCGCTGGCGGCGCTCACCCCCGGCGACCCGCGGTTCCAGCCGGGTTTCGAGGACGTCGACACGTCCGTGTCCGCGGTCGTGGGCCTGGGCGGTTTCTACGGCTCCTACTTCGACGGCGACCCGGACAGCGACCCGCTGACCCACGCCCATGCGGACGCTCCGCCGTTCCTGATCGTGCACGGCGACCACGACACCGTGGTCAACGTGGCCGGGGCCCGACGTTTCGCCGAAGGGCTGCAAGCGGTCTCGACCCAGCCCGTGGTCTACGCCGAGCTGCCCGGCGCCCAGCACGGCTTCGACCTGTTCCATTCGCCCCGCTTCGAAGCCGTCATCAACGCGGTCGCGGCCTTCGCGGCACGATCCTTCTCCCCCGCGTCGCCACCGCCGCGTTAGCGTTTGAAGGCGAGCCAGCCGCCGTCCACGGGCACTTCGGCGCCGGTCACGTAGCCGGCCTCCTCGGAGGCGAGGAACGCGACGGCGGCGGCGACCTCGTCAGGGCGGCCGAGGCGGCCGACCAGGGTGCCCGCGCCCTCGTACGCGATGTCCTCTTCGGAGGTGTCCGCCCAATGCGTCGTGAGGATGGGGCCGGGCGCGACCGAGTTGCACCGGATGTCGGGCGCGTACTCGACTGCGAGCTGCCTGATGAGCGCACTGAGCCCCCCTTTGGCTGCGGCGTAGGCGGTGTAGCCCGGTTGCGAGCGGAGCGCGTGGACCGAGGAGACCGCCACGACCGCGCCACGCGCGGCCCGCAGCGGCTCGATGAAGGTCTTGACGCCGAGGTACGTGGCCTTCAGCGTGACGTCCACCGTCAAATCCCAGTCCGCTTCGGACAGTTCATGGGGCGCGCCGTTGACGCTGGCGAACGCGTTGGAGACCAGGACGTCCAGGCGGCCGTGCGCGTCGCGCACCCTTTCGGACAACGCCTCCCAGTCGGAGGCGCTGGAGGCGTCGCACCGCTGGAAGTGGACCGCGCCGTGCGTCTCCTCCTCGAAGCGCCGTCCCGCCTCCTCGTCGATGTCCGCGACGTACACGGCCGCGCCCTCGCTCGCGAGGCGCGCCGCGCACGCCGCCCCGATGCCCTTGGCGCCGCCCGTGACGACGGCGACCTTGCCTTCGAATCGGTTCATCGGCACACCGTATCGCCCTGGCCGGCGCGTCGGCGGAACCGCCGGGATCCGGTACCGCTACCTCGGCACCCGCACGCTCGTCGACCGACCGAAACGGGCCCACATGATCCGCTGGACGAGGAGGGTTCCGACGCCGGCGAGGATCATGCCCGCCAGGTTCACGCCGAGCTGCACGAAGGAGGCGCCGACCTCGTCCCAGTGCGCGAGCGCGATGGCCACGGCGATGTTCCCGGCCGCGGGCACGGTGGTGACCGAGATGAAGACGCCCACCAGCACCGAGGACTTCCTGGCGGTCATCGACAGGATCCCGGCCACGCCCGCCAACACCGCCACCACGAACGACCAGCGATCGGGGTGGATGATGAAGCTGGTCAGCGGCCGGTCGTCGAGCATGCTCGGCTCGATCCAGCCCAGGAGTCGGCTGAGGACGGCGAAGACCAACGTGATCGCGACGGCCACCGAGTACCCGATCGCGAGCGTGCGCGCGGCGGCGCCGATCAGCCGTAGGTCGCGTTGCAGCACACCGAAACACATGGCGGCGACGGGCCCGAAGTCGGGGCCGAGCACCATGGCGCCGACGATGAGGATCGGCTGGTCCAGCAGCGCACCGATCGCCGCGATCTGCACCGCCAGCGCGAGGAAGGCCATATAGGACCAGGTCATGCGGGTCTCGGCATTGGTGCGGGCAGAGAGCTCTTCCCAGACCACGGCGTCTTCGGGGTCGCCCGGGGCCGCATCCCCAGCGCCCTCCGCCGCGGTCGAGATCGACAGGTCGACGTGCTCGACGGCGATGCCGCCCGAGTCCTTCAGCCCGAGCCCGCGCAGCTCGGCGAGGATGCCGTTGGCGCCTTCCCTGGCCACGTCGAACTCGACGACGTCGCCCGCCGGGTCGTAGGCGGCGCCGGGCAGCTTGATGACGTTGACGGCCGCGGGGCAGTCGGCGGCGATGGCCAGCACCTCGTCGGTCCGGTCGGCGGGGCTGATGACGCGAACGTGCAACACGTTCGGGATTCTCTCCCACTCCGGGGCGGGGCCGTCCGTCCGGTCCGGGGATCGCCGTGTCAGCGGCCGTGTCAGCGCGGCGTCAGCGCCATGACAGGACGGCCGCCCATAGTTGCCTCGTCAACGAGAAACGCACTACCGCAAACGCCAAGGAGCACAACGACATGCAGCACTTCGACACCCCCACCGCCATCACCGCCGTCGTCGAGATCCCCGTGGGGCTCATCCAGATCACCGCCTCCGAGCGCACCGACACCACTGTCGAGGTCGCGCCCTCGAACCCCAAGAAGGACCGCGACCGGAAGCTCGTCGAGCAGACCACGGTCGAATACGTCGATGGCGTCCTGCGGGTCGTGTCCCCGGTGAAGAACCAGCTGGGCAACCCCGGCGCGATCGACGTCAAGGTCGAGCTTCCCGTCGGTTCCAAGATTCAGGCGAAGGCGGCCAGCGGCGAGTTCCGCACCGACGGCAGCCTCGGCGAGGTCGCGTTCGAAGGCGCGCAGGGCAGGATTCAGGTCGCCGACGCCGCCGGCGGCACCTTCACCCTCGCCGCCGGTGACATCGCGGTCGGCCGCCTCGGCGGCTCCGCGACCGTCAGCACCCAGAAGGGCGACATCCGCATTGATGAAGCGGTGAGCGGCACGCTCGAGTTGAGCACTCAGGCCGGCGCGATCTCGGTCGTCGCCGCCGAGGGTGTCTCGGCCGCGCTGGACGCCGGCACCGGCTACGGCCGGATCGCCAACGCGCTCAAGAACACCGAGGGCACCCCGGACCTGAGCATCCGGGCGAGCACCTCTTACGGGAACATCGAGGCCCGCAGCCTGTAAGACGATGCGCACCACCGAGAGCCCGACGGCACACCGCCGTCGGGCTCTCGGTGGTCATCGCCAGGTTCTGGGGTCCTCGGCGGGGTTGGCGTACATGGGCGGGCGGCCGTGTTCGATCGCTTCGGGACGCAGTTCGTAGTGCCAGGGCTCGTTCCGGTAGATCTGGCACAGTCCGTACCGGACGCCGTGCTCGGACAGCCAGGCCGCGGCCTCGGGAGGGCCGATGTCGACCGCGTTGCCCGCCACGTGCGCCGACGTCTCCGCGGTGGACACCCAGCGGGCGGCCGCCTGTTCCGATCCGTACTCGGCGACCGCCTCTCGGCGAAGCTGGCGCTGGTACTCAGGGGAACGCCAGCCGCTGTTGACGAAGCACTCGACGCGCTCGGCCGCGGCGTCCTTCGCGGCCTGTCGGAGGGCGCCGAGGAGCGCCGGGTCGAGTTTGGCGACGCCCGGGACCTGGTCGTCGAAGACGCTCGTGCGGTAGGGGACGGCGCCGTCGGCCACGCCGAGCGCGCCGCGATCGCGGAGCAGCCGGTAGCCGAGGGCCCGGGCGATCGCCGCGATGACGGCGAGCAGGCCGGCGGCGGCGCTCCTGCGCAGCCGGAGGGTCATGGTCCGTGTCGTTTGGCTGTGGGACATGCCTTCAGTAGAGGCGGCGCGGTGTTGTCGGCACGTTCGCGGTTTTCGATATGCCGACGATAGGTGCGGGCCCGTAGCATCGTGGCACTATGCGCGTGCTGATCGTCGAGGACGAACCCTTTATGGCAGAGGCCATCCGCGACGGACTCCGGCTGGAGGCGATCGCCGCCGACATCGCCGGCGACGGCGACACGGCACTGGAGCTCCTGAGCGTGAACGCCTACGACATCGCGGTCCTCGACCGCGACATCCCCGGGCCCTCCGGGGACGAGGTCGCCGCGCGCATCGTCGCCTCCGGCAAGGGCTGCCCGATCCTGATGCTCACCGCCGCCGACCGGCTGGACGACAAGACCTCCGGGTTCGAGCTCGGCGCGGACGACTACCTCACGAAGCCGTTCGCGCTCAAGGAACTCGTGCTCCGCCTCAGGGCCCTCGACCGCAGGCGCGCGCACCACCGGCCGCCCGTGCGCGAGATCGCGGGCCTGCGCCTGGACCCGTTCCGCCGCGAGGTCTTCCGCGACGGCAGGTATGTCGCGCTCACCCGGAAGCAGTTCGCCGTGCTGGAGGTGCTGGTGGCGGCCGAAGGCGGGGTCGTGAGCGCCGAGGAGCTGCTGGAGCGTGCCTGGGACGAGAACGCCGACCCGTTCACCAACGCCGTGCGCATCACGGTCTCGGCGCTGCGCAAACGCCTCGGCGAGCCGTGGGCCATCGCGACCGTGCCCGGCGTCGGCTACCGCATCGAGGCGGACGCGGACCGTGGATAGGCGGCCCGGCCCGAGCGTCCGGCTCAAACTCACGATCAGCTACGCCGCGCTCCTGCTCATCGCGGGGGCGCTGCTGCTCGCGGTCGTCTGGCTGTTCCTCCTGCGCTATGTGCCCCGCGAGGCGATCAGCCTCGGCGAGCCTTGCGAACCCGGCACCGCGGGCCGATGTCCTCCCACGTTCTTCATCCCCGGCCGCTTGGACCTCTGGCGCGCCTTCGCCCCGAAGGCGGCCTTGTTGATGGGCCTGCTCTTGGTGTTCGGTCTCGCGGGCGGTTGGCTGCTCGCAGGCCGGATGCTGGCGCCGCTCAACCAGATCGCGAACGCCACCCGCGTCGCTGCCAAAGGCGAACTCGCCCATCGCATCCGGCTGCCGGGCGGGCGCGACGAGTTCCGCGAGCTCGCGGACGCGTTCGACGCCATGCTCGAACAGCTCGAAGCGCATGTGAGCGAGCAGCAGCGGTTCGCCGCCAACGCCTCGCACGAGCTGCGGACGCCGCTGGCGACGACGCAGGCGCTCCTCGACGTCGCCCGCCGCGACCCGATCCCGGGCGCTGAGGAACTGGTCGAGCGCCTGCACTTCGTGAACGCCAGGGCGATCGACCTCACCGAGGCGCTGCTCCTGCTCAGCCGCACCGGCAGGCGCGCGTTCACTCTCGAGCCGGTGGACCTGTCGCTCGTCGCGGAGGAGGCCGCCGAGACGCTGCTCCCCCTCGCCGAACGGCACGGCGTGAACGTCGAGGTGTCGGGCGACATGGCCTCGGCGGAGGGCTCGCCCGCGCTGCTGCTGCAGATGACGGTGAACCTCCTGCACAACGCGATCGTCCACAACTTGAGCGAGGACGGCACGGTGTGGATCGAAACGGCCGTGCTCCCGGACGCCACGGTGATCACGGTCGAGAACCGGGGTGCCAAGCTCACTCCGTACCTGGTGTCGACGCTGACCGAGCCGTTCCAGCGCGGTACGCGGCGCGTCCGCGGCGACCACGCAGGGGTCGGGCTGGGCTTGGCGATCGTCGACAACATCGTCAAGGCCCACCACGGCAGGCTCACGTTGACCGCCCGTCCTGACGGCGGGCTCCGGGTGGAGGTCCGGCTACCCGTCGCCGAGGTCGCGCAGGAACCGCGATGACCGTCCTGTCTGGATGGTGTAGCCGCGGCGCTGATAGAAGGCGTGGGCCGCTTCGCGGTGGTCGCTGCTGGTGACTTCCATGGCCCGACATCCGCGGCTCGCCGCAAACGCTTCGGCGGCGGTCACCAGGCGCCCGCCGACGCCCTGGCCCCGGGCCTCGTCGGCGACGACCAGCGCCGCGATCCGGGCCCAGGAGCCGGGGCGTTCGAAGGACGGGCATATGTGGACGGCGATGAGCCCCAGCACGGTGCCGTCGAGGTCGGCCGCGAGGGCCGCGCTCGACGGGTCGTCGCTCCAGGCCTGGAGGCGTGCGGCCGTCGCCGCCGTGTCGTCTTGCGCGTATCCGAGTTGCCGCAGCAGGTCTGCCACGGTCTCGGCGTCGTCGCGGTGCAGCGGTCGTATCCGGATGGCGGTCTCCTAGGCGACGGGGAAGTCGAAGTACGTGTTCGGGTGCGGCTCGTTCTTCAGCGTGTAGTGCCACCACTCCCATTGGTATGGGAGGAAACCACAGTCCTCCATGATGGAGCGCAGGAGTGCGCGGTTCGCGGCCTCGGCAGGGGTGATCCCGGGCGCGCCGTGATGCGAGACCGGGTCCATCAGATCGTGGTGGCCGCCCATGGGGACCGGTGCGCCGGTGTCGTGGCGGCAGAGTGTGAGGTCGACGGTGCCGCCCCGGCTGTGGCCCGACTTCGGTGCGACGTACCGCTTGGCGACCATCTCGGACCGGTCGATGTTCGGGTAGTGGCTCGCCTTCGTGCGGCCGTCCTCGGGTTGCGCGGCCCAGCGCAGGAAGTGGTCGACGGCGCGCTGCGGGCGGTAGGCGTCCCAGACCAGCAGACCAAGTCCAATCGACGCCGCTTTCCCCTGTGCCTCGACCAGGGCCGCGCACAGCGCTCGCGTGCCGACGACGCGATTCACCAGGTACCCGTCGACCGGTGCGCCGATGAAGTTCTCAGCGGTCGCGTAGGTCGCGTCCCAGCGTATGCCGGGCACCAGTTCGTCCACGTAGGCGAAGTCATCCCGCAACGGCCGTTCCCTCCAGCGCCAGTGCGACCATCCGGTCGATCACCTCGGCAAGCGGCAGCCCCGAGGCCGACATCATTCTCGGATAGCGGCTGTAGGAGGTCAAGCCGGGCATGGTGTTGACCTCGTTCAGGACTACGCTCCCGTCTGCCTTGAGGAACAGGTCCACCCGCGCCAGCCCCCGGCAGCCCAGGGCCCGGTAGATCGCCTTCGCCGTCTCCTGGACGAGCGCGCGCGACTCGGCGGGGATATCGGCGGGGACGATGAACTGGGAGTTCTCGGAGCCGCGCTCGGGCTCGGGCTCCTGGTGGATCCTGAAGAAGCCGTGGGTGAGCGCGACGCGATCCACCTCCGCGGCGAACAGCTCAGACTCATTGCCCAGGACGGCGCAGCCGATCTCGCTGCCGTCGACGGCCTCCTCGATCAGGACCTTCGAGTCGTACTGCCGCGCGGTCGCCATCGCGTTCTCCAGGTCCGCTTCCTCGGTCACCTTGGTGACGCCGAACGACGATCCCGAGCGGGCGGGCTTCACGAAGACCGGGTACGGGAGCGTCTCTGCGTCGATCTTCTCGTCGGCGTCGACGGTCCAGAACGCCGGCGTCGCGATCCCCGCGTGGCCGACGACGAGGTAGGTGAGGGTCTTGTCCATGCACAGCGCGGAGCTCTGGACATCGCAGCCCGCGTAGGGGATGCCGGAGAGCTCCAGCAGCCCCTGGATCGCGCCGTCCTCGCCGAACCTCCCGTGCAGGACGGGCACCACCACGTCGAGGCCGATCGTCTTGTACTGTCCCCCATCGAGAACGAGCAGACCGGGCGAACTCCGGTCCGGCGACAGCACCGCCGGGCGGCCGTCCTCCCAGCCCGGAGGGGGGCTATCGCAAAGCCTCCAGGCGCCGCTCCGGGTGATGCCGACGTAGAACGGCTCGTACCTCGTGAGGTCGAGGCTGTCCGCGACCTCGCGCGCGGACTTGACGGAGACGGGGTGCTCCTCCGAGCAGCCTCCGAAGACGATGCCGACCTTCAACCTAGCCATGCCGGGTCCTTCCTTCGAAATTCAGGCAGTTCACAATGGAGTTCTCGACGGTGTCGATGAGGGCGTGGTCCGTGTAGTAGGCGATGTGCGGGCTGATGAGCGCGTTCGGCAACTGCTGCAGGCGAAGCAGCGGCTTGCTCTCGACGGGCCGGTCCCGGCGATCGGCGTAGAAGACGCCCTCCTCGCCTTCGAGCACGTCCAGCGCCGCGCCGCCCAGCCAGCCGCTCTCCAGCGCCGAGGCCAGGGCCTCGGTGTCGATGAGCGCTCCGCGACCGGTGTTGACGACGTACGCGCCGTGCTTCATCCGCGCGATGCGCTCGCGGTTCAGCAGGTGGTGGGTGCCCGCGTTGAGCGGGGTGTGGAGCGTGACGATGTCGCTGTGCCGCAGCAGTTCATCGAGCGGAACGTAGTCGGCGTCGGTTTTGGGGCTGTTGTCGTGGGCCAGGATGCGGCAGCCGAAACCGCGCAGCCGGTCCACGACCGCCGAACCGATCCGGCCCGTGCCGATCACCCCGATACTCAAGTCGCGAAGCTCTTTCCCGCGCACTTCGTGGAGTCGGTAGTCGTGGACGTCGGCGCGGAGGACGGTGGATTTCGCGTGCCGCACCGCCATCAGCATGAGCATCAGCGTGTAGTCCGCGACGCTGTGGGAGGAATAGGCGACATTGCCGACGGCGATGCCGAGGCTTTCCGCGTACGCCACATTGATGTGGTTGAAGCCGATGCTCCTCGTGGAGATGTAGGCGACCCCTACCCGGCTCAGCGCGCGCAACATGGCACTGGTGATGCGGGTCTTGTGGCCGATGCTGATGCACCGATCGCCCACGGCCAGATCCACATTGCCCTCTGACAGCGCCGCCTCGACGATGCGGGGCACGGCACCGAAACGAGGCGCCAGCTCCCGGAACAGCGCGGCCTCGTCCTCACCGCACCCGTAGATCGTGATCCCGACCGGTTCCCTGTTCGTCATGCCGCATAGTCAAAGCGACAAGGCGTTACCGGAGCGTATGCCGTTTTCGATACGCCGGCGATAGGTCGGGTCTATCGCGGGCGTATCGAAAACCGGATACACGCTGACAACAAGCCGCCGCCTTGACTGGACGCATGACCCGAACCGAACCGTTCCTGCTCACCGACCGCCCCGAGGCCCGAGCATGATCCCGCTCAGCCTCGGCGAAATCGCCTCGATCGTCGGCGGCACGATCGAGGGCGACAGCACCGTCACGGTCACCGCGCCCGCCGTGCTCGACGGCCGCCAGGCCGAACCGGGCGGCCTCTTCGTCGCCTTCGACGGCGAGCACGTCGACGGCCACGACTACGCCGAACAGGCCGGACAGGTCGGTGCGGTCGCCGTGCTCGGCTCCCGGCCCACCAAGCTGCCGACCATCGTCGTCAAGGACGCCCAGGCCGCGCTGCAGGCACTCGCCGCACACGTCGTGGCCCGCCTGCGCGACCGGCTCACGGTCGTCGGCGTCACCGGCTCCCAAGGCAAGACCAGCACCAAGGACCTGGTGTCGGCGGTGCTGTCGAGCACCGCGCCCACGATCGCCGCACTCGGCTCGCTCAACAACGAGCTCGGCGTCCCGATCACCATGCTGCGCGCCGACGCGGACACCCGTTGCCTCGCTTTGGAATTGGGAGCCCGCCGCGTCGGCGACATCGCCGCGCTCACCGACCTCGTCGCCCCCGACGTCGGCATCGTCCTCAACGTCGGCCAAGCCCACCTCAGCTATTTCGGGACGCGCGCCGCGATCGCCAAGGCCAAAGGCGAACTGGTGCAAGGGTTGACACCCGGCGGCACCGCCGTCCTCAACGCCGACGATCCCGCGGTGGTCGCGATGCGCGCGCATACGGGTGGCCCGGTGCTGACCTTCGGCCGGGCCGAGCACGCCGATGTGCGCGTGCTCGACCTGACACTGGACCGGCTCGGCAGGCCGTCTTTCAGGCTGCGGACCGCCGACGACTCGGTTCCCGTCAGGCTGCCGCTCGTCGGCGCCCACCAGGCGCTCAACGCGGCCGCCGCCGTGGCCGCGGGACTGGCGGCCGGAGTACCGCTCGACAGGTCGGCGAAGGCACTGGCCACCGCTTCACTGTCGAAGTGGCGCATGGAACTGCGCGAACTCGCGAACGGCGTGACGCTGCTCGACGACTCCTACAACGCCAACCCCGACTCGGCCCGCGCCGCCCTGGACGCGCTGGACGCGATCGAGAGCGGACGCCGCATCGCCGTCCTCGGCGACATGGCCGAGCTCGGCGACGACAGCGAGACCGAGCACCGCGCCATCGGAAAGTACGCCGCCTCCCGGGCCGACGTCGTGGTCGCGGTCGGCGCGGCCGCCCACCTGATCGCCGACGGCGCGGGCGACCGGGCGGTGGCGCTGGCCGGCAACGACGCGACCGTCGACTGGCTGCGCGGCAACCTCGCCCCCGGAGACCTGGTGCTCGTCAAGGCCTCCCGCGAAGCACGCCTCGACGAGGTCGCCGCCGCACTCGCATAGGTGCGGTCGAAGTGTGTTCGCCTGTCCTGCAGAGGAATCGAGCGAGCCTCGGGTGAGGCTCGCTCGATGCGTTCAGGTCAGCGGACGGGGGCCGAATTCCCGTGAGGATGACCAGTACCACCTTCGGTTCACGGTGAGCACGGCGGAAGTGTTGCCGGCATGGTCGGTCGCGCGGGCCTCGACAAGGTCACGCGAGCGGACGCGGAGCTCGCCGGCGTAGGTCTTCCAGTCGCCGCCGTTGACGCGGTATTCGATCTGTGCGACACCGGAACCGACGTCAGTGGCCGCAAGGGCCAGGCGTGTCGGTGCCAGAGGGTGCGGGGTGTCGCTGCATGGGGTGGCCTTTCGGCTGGGGGGCACGACCTCAGTAATATGTTACATATTACTGAGGTCGTGTGAACCCGTCAGTCCCCGCTCGTGAACCGCTTCGTGATGTCCGCGATGACCGGTCGGACGATCATCCACAGCGAGGCGGCGAACGCCCAGCCCAGCAGGAGCAGCACCGCCTCGGAGGACAGGACCACAGTGGCCGTCGCGACGATGAGGAGCGCGAGGATGCCGAGGGAGGACTTCCAGGAGAGGAAGAACTCCGCCGCCGCCACCCGGAGCACGTCCCGGAATCGGAACGAGAAGAACGAGCCCACCACGAGCAGGTGCCCCGACCACACGGCGAGCACCACCAGGAGCACGGCGCACACGGGCCGCAGCATCGCGCCGCCGGCGACCTGGTCGGCGAAGAGGACGTTCACCGCGAGCACGGTCGTCAACGCGAGCACCGGTACCCACCAGGACAGCGTGTCCCGCAGGTTCATCCGGAGCCCGCGGAAGAGCGGTCGGGCCGGGCTCAGGTCCGGTTCCTTCGCCCAGGACCGATGCGCGTACAGCGCCGCCGAGAGCGCTGGCGCGACCGGCAGCAGCGCGGCCACGAACCACGCCACGTTCCCCGGGGCAGGGGCGAGCAGCATCCAGATCAGCAGTGTCGGCACTCCCGCGACCGCGAGGAACACCCCGAGGACGAGGTACCGGTAGACCGCGGCGGTGAACCGGGAGAGCACTCCCGGTCCGATCTCCCCCGCGTGCTGCTGCGTGCTCATGCCGCCGCCCCTTCCTTGTCCCGCATCAACCCTTGACCGATCCGAGCATGACACCCGACACGAAGTACCGCTGCACGAAGGGGTACACGCACAGGATCGGGATGACGGTGAGGATCATCGTCACCGCCTGGATGTTCGCGGAGACCTGCGCGGTCGTGCTTCCCGCGGCCGCCGCGCCTTCGGACGCCGTCGTGGAGGCCCCCGCGATGAGATTGCGCAGGAACAGGGTGATGGGGAACAGCTCGCTCTTGTCGAGGTACAGGAACGCGGCGAACCAGTCGTTCCAGAACGCGACCGAGTAGAACAGCACCATCGTGGCGATCACGGCCTTCGACAGCGGCAGCACGATCCGCCCGAAGATGCCGTACCAGCCGAGCCCGTCGATCTGCGCGGCCTCTTCGAGCTCCTTCGGCAGGTTCTCGAAGAACGCCTTCATGACGAGCAGGTTGAACACCGAGATCGCGCCGGGGAGCACGAGCGCCCACATGGTGTTCTTCATGCCCAGCGAGGAAATGAGCACGTAGTTAGGCACGAGGCCGCCGTTGAAGAACATCGTGAACACGGCGATGCCGATGAGGACCTTGCGGCCCTTGAGGTGCGGCTTCGACAGCACGAACGCGTAGGTCGTGGTCAGGGTCATGGCGATCGCCGTGCCGACCACGGTGTACAGCACCGAGTTGCCGTAGTTGCGCCAGAAGATGTCGTTCGACATCACCGCGATGTAGGTGTCCACATTGAAGTCGACGGGCAGGAAGTTCACCTTGCCGGCCTTGATGGCACCGGAGGAGCTGAACGACTGGGCGAGCACCGTGATGAACGGGTACAGCATTCCCAGGCACAGCAGCACGAGGAAGGTCGCGTTGAACGCGCCGAAGACGCGCTCGCCCCTCGTACGCTGCGTCGCTCGCGGTCCCCCGGCAGGCAGGGTCCCGGTCATCGTGCGGATATCGGTCACCACAGGCTCGTCCCCGTCGTCCGCCGCGAGATCAGGTTCGCGGAAAGCACCATCACAAGGCCGATCAGCGCCTGGAACAGGCCGATCGCCGTCGCATAACTGAGATTGTTCGACACGAGGCCGACCCGGTAGAGATAGGTCGAGATGACGTCGGCCGTCTCGTACGTCAGCGGGTTGTACAGCAGGAACACCTTTTCGAAGCCCACGTTGAGGAACGACCCGATGTTGAGGATCAGGAGCGTGACCATGGTCGGGCGGATGCCCGGCAGCGTGACGTGCCAGGTCTGGCGCCACCGGCCCGCGCCGTCGATCTTCGCCGCCTCGTAGAGGGAGTCGTCGATCGAGGTGAGCGCCGCCAGATAGAGGATCGTGCCCCAGCCGACGGTCTGCCACACTTCGGATCCCACGTAGATGAAGCGGAACCACTCGGCGCGCTGCAGGAACGGGATGCCCTCGCCGCCGAAGGCGCCGACGATCTGGTTCACCGTGCCTTCCAGCGAAAGCAGCTGCATGAGCATGCCGACGATGATGACGATCGACAGGAAGTGCGGCAGGTAGGAGATCGACTGCACGATCTTCTTGAAGTACCGCTGCCGCACCTCGTTCAGCATGAGCGCCAGCACGATCGGCAGCGGGAAGCACACCACCATGGACAGGCTGCCCAGGATCACGGTGTTCGTGAAGACATGCCAGAACGACGGGTCGTTGACGAACATCTCGATGTAGCGCAGGCCGACCCATTCGTCGCCGAAGATGCTGCCGCCGGGGCGGAACCTCCGGAACGCGATGACGTTCCCGAGCATCGGACCGTACTTGAAGATCAGGAAGAAGATCAACGGCACGATGGCCAGCGTGTAGAGCTGCCAGTCGCGTTTGAACGCGGTCTTCCAGCTCTGCTTGCGCTTGCGGGGACGCGCCTTCGGCTTGCCCGCGGGTGGGCGCGGGGGCCCGTCGAGTGCGGCGCCCGCGGCGGCCCCGCGGGCCTCGGCCCGCGGGGACTGCTCGTCTTGTTTGAGGGGCATAAGTGCTCCCTCCCGTCCGCGCCGGGGCCGCGGCCCCGGCGGCGGATCAGGAGTTCTCCTCCTCGAAGCGCTCGCGGGCGGTGTTGATGAGGTCGACGTACTGCTGGAGGCCCTGGGCCTCGAGCTCGCCGACGTAGGCGTCCCATTCGGCGATGTCGCGGTCGCCCATGATGAACTGCAGCGTGGCGGTGTCCACGGTGTCCTTCAGCGGGGTGGCGAGGAGCGAGGACTGCTCCAGCTCCATCTCGTCGAGCGGCGCGGGCGGGTTCGGGTCGCGCGGGGTGCGGCTGGAGAGCACGGAGTCGATGTACTCGACGAAGGTCGGCGAGTTGTAGGACTCCTTCAGCGCGCGCGACTCGGTCGAGTCGGCGAACACGGCGTTCGACCAGCCGAGGTCCTTCTGGAGGTCCGTCGCCCCACCGGGGTTGAGGCCGTAGGCGTCGAGGCGGTACTCCGGGTTGAGGGTGATCTTGCCGCTGGCGTCCTTCGTGTAGGTCTCGTCGAGCACGCCCCAGCGGAGCAGCTCGCGGGCCTCCTGGTTGTAGTACAGCCAGTCGAGGAACTGCAGGATCGCGATGAAGTTCTCGGAATCCTTGATCTCCGAGTTCAGCATGAAGCCGTTCCAGAAGTTGCGCGGCTCGACCACCTGTCCGGCCGGGCCGCCGGGCGGGGCGATCTGCAGGATCTCGTAGTTGCCCTCGCCGACCGTCTCGTTGAGGGCCGTCGCGAACTCGATGGCGGTGCCGGCCGAGCCGGACGCCGCGAACACGAGGTTCGCCGCGACCTTCTCGGTCACACTGCCGCCGCCGCTGCCGTCGTTCGCCGCGGTCATCGAGTCGGTGTCGAGGAGGCCGTCCTCCACGAGGCCGCGGAAGTATTCGACCATCTGCTTGTAGCCCTCGGACACGGCGGTGTACTGGAGGTTGCCGGAGCCGTCGTCCATCATGCCGGGACCGAAGCCCCAGCCGGCCTGCGCGCCGAAGGCGTGCGCGGCGTAGTTGAGCATCGAAGCGCCCTCGAAGCCGTCGGCGAGGGGCTTGGAGTCGGGGTACTCGGCCTTGATCTTGACCAGGGCGGCGCGCATCTCGTCCCAGGTCTGGGGGATGCCGCCGGCGACCTGCTCGAAGACGTCCTTGCGGATGACGAGCGTGAACACGGGCACCGACACCTCCTGGAGGCCGGGCAGCATGTAGTACTTGCCGTCGGCCTGCTTCAGGTTGTCGATCATCTCCCCGAGGTCCCACTCCTCCACGTACTTCTGGAAGTTGGGCATGTGCTCGACGTATTCGCTCATCGGCAGGATCGCGCCGGAGGAGACGAACGAGTTCTCCTCACCGGTGTAGACCAGCGGGATGACCGTGGGCGCGTCGCCCGCGCTGATGAGGAGACTGCGCTTCTCGGTGGCGTCACTGAACGGGATGTTCGTGACTTCCATCGTCACGTTGGTGCGCTTCTCAATCTCCTTGAAGAACTGCCACTTGTCGGTGATGGGCAGGTCGGGCCAGTCCGTCCACAGGACCGAGAGAGTGAAGGGCTCCGTCGCCGTGAACTGCGTGTCAGCTGCGAAATCCTCCATCGCGCCCTTGGACTGCGCGTCGACGTCGATTTCGTCGCCGCCGTCGTCACTGGTGCAGGCCGCGAGCGCGGCCATGCCCGACGCGGCGAGCGAGAATCCGATGACTCCGCGGCGGGTGGCTCCGATGGGCGTCCGCCCGAACACACTTGACATGTCTCTCCTCCTTGAGATTGCCCAAACTTCACCCGGTCGTTCACTCAGAGGCACGCGGTTGGGCCGCCGCGCTCATCGAAACTTTCGGGGCATTTTCCGATAACTTCCAGAGCTTAGTTAGAACAGGGAGTGATGTCAATGAATCTCTTTCAGTTATGTATACGACACCCTGCGTCACAGAATGCCGGTCCGGGCGGGGGCATTTTTGTCGATGATCAGCCGATTCCACGCCGAATGAGCGTGAGTGTCGATGTCGCCGCCGAGGGGCCTTTCGCGGCAAGATCACCGCAATGCGCGCCCGGAACTTTCATGGTCGGGCCGAGCGCACCGAGCGGATGCCGCCGCCTAGCCGAGCGCCGCCCGGATCTGGCCGAGCCATTCCGCGGCGAGCCGGCGTCCGTTCGGGAGCTGGTCGCCCCGGTCCCAGCGCCACATGGTGACCATCGCCAGCATGAGGATCCGGCACTCTCGCAGCAGGTCGAGGTCGACGCCCCGATAGTGCTCGGCGAGTGCGTCGGGCGCGTGGGCGAGGTCGAATTCGACGGGTCCGCGGCAGCACGTCTCGAAGTCGATGAACAGCAGCCCGTGCTTCGTGGCGAGCACGTTGCCCGGGTGCGGTTCGCCGTGGAGCACCTGTTCACTGCCGCGTTCGCCGATCGCTCGCCGCAGGTTCCGCAGCGTGTCGCCGAGCAGTTCCCGGTCCGCGTCGATGAGATCCGGCGTGCGCCCGCGGTCGGCCACGAGCTGCTGCGCCTCCTCGACCCGGTCGAAGAAGTGCGGTGTCGGGACGTCGATCCCGCGCATGCCGGCGTGCAAGCGCTCGAGCGCTTCGGCGTAGTCGGCCGGTGCATGCTCTTGGGCGGTGACGGGTTCGTAGTAGGTCCACAGCGTGACCGTGAAGCCGTCGCGCTCGTAGACACCCGGCTCGACCCGGGGGTCGAGTGCGGCCACAGGGCTCCCCGCTTCGGCGAGCCGCTGGGCGACCTCGATCTCGAACTGCGCGTTCTGTTCCGCCACCGGTGCCACCCGGGCGAGCACGTCGCAGGGCAGCAGGCGCAGGGCGAGCTTGTTCGAGTTGTTGAGCACGACCGCGTCGTCGACCGCGAGGTCGAGCGATGCGGCGATCGACATGGCCGCGGCCACCGCACGTCGGACCTCTGGCGCCTGCATCGTCGCTCGGCCCTCTCTCTTGAACGCCGCCGCACTCTCCATGGGGTGCAACCAAGGCACCGTACCAAGTCCTCGAAACTGGTACTAGGGGATTTTGCGCCGGTGCTCAGGACGGGCCCCGGGCGTATCGCCGCGATCGCAATCCCGAAGGCCGCCAGTACTTTTCGGACAGAAGGATACCCAGCAAAGACAAGCCTTAACCGCCGAAACATTGGTGGATATTGATCCATTTTGGTCGTACCATCGAAGGAAAGTCGGCGCTCACGCTGCGACTGCGACGGCGAGCAGTGCACCGGCCTTCCGCCCTGATCGAAACGATGCTGGCGCCCTCCACTGGCCCCGCTGACCGACGGCCGGACCGTGTCCGTGACCGTCGAGGACGTGGGCGAACCGAAAGACGAGGCAAGCGCCGCCGCGGCGATCGCACCGGAAGTAGTCAAATGAAGGCAAGGTTTCGAGACCAGAGGCCGACCCGGGCACTGCGGACACGCCTGGTCGGGTCAGCGCACCCTGACCGCGGCCGGCTGGATGTCGATCGTGAAGGCGGTGGTCTCACCGAGGTCTTCACCGTCGATTTCCAGCAGGCGCGGCTGGGCCAAGGTCACGGTGAGGCTGCGCGCCTTCGCGTGCATGACGGTGTCGGCGCTCTGCGCGCGGTCGTGATCGCCGATGAAGCGCCGGATGCCGTTGTCCCAGACGAACGAGCGGAGTGTGTCGAGCCATTGGCCGATGCCCTCGGCCTGGAGCAGGAGGAGGTCGAGCTCGCCGTCCGCCGGGTCGGCGTCGGGCAGCAGCGTCATGCCGCCCTGCAACGTCCCGCAGTTGCCGATCATGAGGGTGTGCACTGAGGTCCGTTTCGACGCCGTGCCGTCGAGGGCGAGTTCGATGTCGACCACCTCGCTCGCTTTCATGGCGCGCCCCATCGACTCGATGTAGGCGAGCCATCCGATCTTGCTCTTGAGGTCGTCGTCGGTCTCGTCGATCATTTGCGCGTCGATGCCGAAGCCGGCCAGGACGGCGAACGCTTTGCGGACGCGTCCGCCGCCGATGTCCCCTTCGATCCAGCCGAGGTCGATCTCGCGCGGATCGCCATCAAGTGCCCTGGTCAGGGCCGCGGCGAGATCGCCTATGGGAATGTCGAGGTTGCGGGCGAGGAGGTTGCCCGTGCCGAGCGGGACGATGGCGAGGTCGGCAGCGGCGCCGTCCTCGGCGAGTCGTTCGGCGACGGCCCTGACGGTGCCGTCGCCGCCTGCGGCGACCACCACGTCAGCGCCTGCCGTCAGCGCCTCTCCCGCAGCGGCTCGACCAGAGTCGTCCAGGCTCGTCTCGTGCCACGAAAGCGCCCCGTCGGAGAGCGCTGCGGGCATCGCCTCCTCGAGATCTGCTCTTGACGTCTTCGAGGGGTTCCACACGATACCGAACCGGTCGCCGATCATTTCGCCTCCGTTTCGCCCTATGCCTGACGCCCCACGCTACGCGATGACCGATCCAGGCGGCCCGCGTCGCTGGGATGAGAGCCGGCGAGGACGATTCGCCTGTCGGTGGTGGATCGTCCAGTGTGGCTCCTTACGTGGTGACTGAGAAGCGCTTGACGGTGACGGCCCCGCCGAGGGCGGCGGTGGCGTAGTTGAAGATCGCGAACCGGTAGCCCATGAAGAACGTCCAGTTGTTGTTGAGGGTGAACGCGGGTCCGAGTTGCGTGAAGCTGGATCCGTCTTCGCTGTAGGAGAAGACCGCTTGACGTCCGGAGCCGGGTCGGATGTCGGCGGTGACGCGCAGCCGGACGGTGGAGCCGCAGAGGTCGGCGCCGGCCCTTTCGGTGCCGGTGCCGGTGGTGTTCCAGTTCGAGTCCATGGTCAGGCCGTCGGTCATGGAAATGCGGGTGATGCCGTTGTCGCGGCGCAGCCCGATCCAGGCTGATGCGTCGCGGAGCATGGCGAGGCCGGCCCGGTCGCCGTTCGCCATCTGGGCCGGGTCGATCTCGACCGTGGCCGTCGAGGAAGGCCCTTGGATGCGGTGGGTGAGGGTGTTGCGGGCCGAGTAGAGGTCGTTGGTGACGGTGGCGGTCTGGAGCCGGAGCCCGGTGCCGGTGGACCATTTCGTGTTGTCGGGGTTGTGGTTCCACTCCCACTTGGCGGCGAGACCCGCGGCGGTGAACTCGTCCGTGCCGATCAGGGACGGCACGGGATGCGGGGTGAGGTTCGGGAACGGGTAGCTGCTCCCCCAGGCGCCGTTCACCGTCTGGACCTGCGGCCAGCCGTCCGAGGTCCAGGTGATCGGGGCGAGCGCGGGCATCCGCCCGCCGGGGTAGGCGTCGACGAAGGCCATGTAGTACCAGGCCCCGCCGGGGGTCGAGATGAGGCCGCCCTGGTGCGGGACGCCGCCGCCGGAGACGGGGCCCGGCATGTCGAGCAGGACCTGCCTGAGTGCGTAAGGGCCCCAAGGCGAGGAGGCTTTGAGGATGTACTGGCCGTTGGCGGGCCGGGTGAGGAAGATGTAGTAGCTGCCGTTGATCTTGTAGAACCGGGCGCCCTCCAACGTGCCGATGTTCGACGGGGTGGCGAACACCTGCTGGTTGCGGACCTCGGTCTTGCCGTCGGCCGAGAGCTGGGCGACGGAGATCTGGGTGTTGCCGTAGGCGACGTAGATGGTGTTGTCGGAGTCGACGAGCATTCCGGCGTCGTAATAGGCGCGGGTCAGCTCGGCGTGCCGGGTCCACGGCCCGGCCGGGTTGGTCGCGGTGTACATGTAGGAGCGGGCGAAGTCGATCTGCCCGAGCCAGTAGAAGCGGTTCTCGCTGGGCCGGTGGGTGATCGAGGAGGCCCAGATCCCGCGCACGTAGCCGCGCCCGCCGCTCAGGTTGTACTTCGACCCGAAGTCGAGCGATGGCACCGAGTGACCGATGAACTCCCAGTTCACCAAGTCCCGTGAATGCAGGACCGGGGCTCCGGGTGAGTAGTGCATCGTGGACGCGGTCATATAGAAGTCCGAGCCGACACGGATCACCTCGACGTCCGCGAAGTCCTGCCAGATCACCGGGTTCGCGTACGTGGTCTGCTGTGCTTCGGCCCCCATGCTCGGACCGAGTGCGCTGACGGCGGCGGCCCCGGCGAGCACGCCGGCCCCGCCGATGAGCATGCGTCTGCGGCTCTGGGGGAATTCAAGCCAGGACATGGTCGCCCCTTTCGAAGGGTGAGGGTGGGGCGGTCGGATCGGTATCGCTCGATGGCACCGACCGCCCCATGGGGGAATCGGAACTAGGAGGCCGCGGCGATGTCGGCGAGGACGGTGTCCGCGCCGCAGGTCGCGCCCACGGGGACGAGCGAGAACTGCTGGTTCGTCGCCCCGGTCACGGACCACTGGCGGATGGGAGCGCCCGTGGCCGTCGACCAGTTGTAGACGTCGAGCGCCTTGCCCGAGTTGCGGTTCACGAACGAGTAGTAGCCGGCCGAGTTCTTGGTGACCGTCCACTGCTGGTTGGTGCCGTTCAGGTTCGTGTACTGGGCGACCGTGGCGCCGTCGGCGGTGCTGAAGTTCCAGACGTCGAGCACCTGGCCCGAGTGGCGCACCTGGATCCGGTAGTAGCCGCCGCCGGAGTCGATGAACCGGAACTGCTGGTTGTTGCCCTCGATATTGGTGTACTGGGTGAGGATCGCGCCGGTCGCGGTCGAGGCGCCTTGGATGTCGAGGGCGAGACCGGAGTGGCGGGAGACGATCGTGTACCAGTCGCTCGTGTTCGGCGGCTGCGCGTCGGCGCGGTCGGCTTGGAAGGCGACGAGGCCCGCGGTGGCGAGCACGATGGCCGCAGCGAGCGCGGCCAATGCTCGGACCCACCGGGACAGGATCGACAGGTCGGGTGCGGCCGATGTCATCGGGAACTCCTTGTCGGGAACGGGGAATGAGGGGTTCGGAGGGGTCAGCACGAGGCGCCTCCCGTAAGGGTCAGGAGGGCGAGCCGGTACGGCAGCTGCGAGTAGTCCATGCCGTCGGAGCTCGGGTCGCGTCCCTGGTAGAGCATCTGGAGGTTGCCGGTGTCGATGTTCATCTTCTGGTCGTTGCCGGCCCGGATGAGTTCGCCGTGGCTGATGTCCTTCGTCCATCGGCCGCCTGGGAACGTCGTGTTCGCGAGCCCGGCGAACGGGGTGTTCTCGTTCGCGGCCTGCGGCTGCCACTGCCCGGTGATCCCGTTGGCGGTCCATGAGCTGTAGTAGCGGCCGTTCGAGCCGATCGACTCCCAGATGAGCAGGTACTGGTCGGAGTTGTCGACCTGGTAGACCGCGCCGCCCTCGAAGAGGACGTTCCGGTCGCCCTGGAGGACGATCTGGGTGTTGCGGAAGCCGTTCGGGAACTCGCCGATCGTGGTCTCGGACCGGTACACGTGTCCGTTGTCTTCGGCGCCGAACCGGTAGGAGGTCGGCAGGGCCTGCGCACCGACCTCGCCTTCAGTGGTTTCGGTGTTGGCGGTGACGGCGCTCGAGGCCACCGAGGTTGCCACGGCGAGCACGGTAAGCGCTCCCAATATTCGAGTCCGAAGCGTTCGTTGCATGAATTGCCCCTCCATGAGCAGGCGGAACTGCCTGTTGTCGCCCACAAATAGAAGTCGGTTCCGAAACGTTCGACAGGAATTCCGAAATTTAGATGATTCGAACTATAGAGAGTCATCGATATCTAGTCAACGGCTCGGGCGAAGTTGAAACAGTTGGTGCACATGGCGTTAGACTGCCGCGATGAGCCCCTCCTCCGCTTCCGGGCCGATCTCCGAAGGCCCGCTGACGATCGCCCAACTCGCCGAGCTGGCCGGCGTCTCGACCGCCACCGTCTCCAAAGTGGTCAACGGCCGTTCGGACGTGTCCGCGTCCACCCGCGAGCAGATCGAAGGCCTCATCCGGGACCGCGGCTACCGCCGGCAGCGGCGGCCCGCGAAGGCGGCGGCGCTCATCGACGTCCTCTTCCATGAGCTGCGGGGCCTGTATGCGATCGAGATCCTGGGCGGCGTCCAGGAGGTCGCCCACGAGCACCGGCTCGGCGTGGTCCTCTCCGAGATGGGCGGACGCCACGTCCCCGGCCACGACTGGGTCGAGGAGGTCCTGGCCCGCCGCCCGCTCGGCGTCATCTCGGTGTTCTCCGGCCTGACGACCGAGCAGAGCGACCGGCTCTACAGCCGCGACATCCCGCTGGTGCTGCTGGACCCCACCGGCGACCCCGACCGCGACGCCCCCTCAGCCGGGGCCAGCAACTGGAACGGCGGCCTCGCCGCGGCTCGCCATCTGGTCTCCTTGGGCCACAAGCGCATCGCGGTGATCTCCGGACCGGGCCGCATGGAGGCCGCCCGTGCCCGCCTCGACGGCTTCCGTTCGGGACTGGACATGGCGGGGGTGCCGATCGACCCGGCCCTGGTCCGCCACGGCGACTTCGAGATCGAGACCGGCCGGGATCTCGCCATGGACCTGCTGCGGCGCGACGCACCGCCCACGGCGATCTTCACCGGCAACGACGGGATGGCGGTCGGCGTCTACCACGCCGCGGCGAAACTGGGCGTGCGCATTCCCCACGATCTCAGCGTGGTGGGCTTCGACGACCTGCCGAAGGCAAAGTGGACGGTGCCGCCGCTCACCACGATCCGCCAGCCGCTCAAGGCGATGGGGAACGCTGCTGCGCAGATGCTCGTCGCGCTCGCCGCGGGCGAGACCCTGCCTCTCCAGCGCGTCGAACTCGCCACCGAGCTCGTGGTGCGAGAGAGCACCGCCCCGCCGCGCGCCTGAGCGCCGTCAGCGCGCGAGTCGGTCCGGGTCGCCTGTGTTGTCTCTGCGGACGAGCCAGGCCTCCGTGATGTGGGCGAACATCGCCTCGGCCGCGCCGTCGGGGTCGCGGGCGGCGATGCGCTCGTAGACGCGGCGATGGCCGAGATTGGACGCCTTGCAGAGGGATCGGTCCGCGCGTCCCATGTAGCTGGCGGTGTTGATGACCTGGCTCTCCAGCGAGCGCACGACGGCGCGCGCGATGCGGTTGCCCGAGGCCCGCATGATGGTGTCGTGGAAGGCCCGGTCGTGCTCCTGATACGAGGCCGGGTCGTCGACGAGCTCGTCCATGCGGTCGACGAGGTCCCGCATCCGGTCGACGGCGGCGGCGTCGGCGACGCGGGCGGCCACATTGGCCATGTCGGATTCGAGCAGCCGCCTGGTGACGACGAGGTCGTCGAGGATCCCGAGGGTCTCGTCGTCGTCGATGGCCGCCGCGAGCACGAGTTCGTCGAGCATGTTCCACGAGGTGGAGGGCAGCACCGTAGTGCCCGAGCCCTGGCGGATCTGCACCAGGCCCTTCTCTTGCAAGACCTTCACGGCCTCGCGGACGACGGTGCGGCTCACCGAGAACGTCGTGCACAGGGCGTGTTCGGCGGGCAGCGTGGAATCGGGCGGATAGTCGCCGCGCACGATGCGCTGCACCAGCTCCGCGGTGACCGCCTTCGCCAGATTGGTCGGCCGCCGGGCCCACGTGGGCGGGGCCGGCTCGCTCGCGGTCGGTCGCTGCACTGCCGTCATCTGCCCTCCGTCCATGCCCGGTCCGGGCCGCGGGCCCAGTATACGCCATCACTCCATTGACGTAAGACGTCATACAAGTTACGTTTATGAGCGACCGTTACGGCCGGACCCTCCCGGTCACCCCCACGGAGAGAGAACCGCGATGAAGCGACGAGCACTGTGGACCACCGTCCTGATCGGGCCATTGGCCCTGTACGGCTGCGGGAGCGCCGCCGGACCGGACTCCTCCGGTGGAGGCGGTGACGGCAAGCTCGTGGTCTGGGACTGGAAGTCCGGGGACGCGACCGCCGAGTCCTACATCGAGGAGGCGAAGGCCGACTTCGCCCTGAAGCATCCCGACGTCGAGGTCGAGTTCGTGGCCCAGCCGTTCGACCAGTACTACAACCTGCTCGGCACGGCGATCCAGTCCGGCGAAGGCCCCGACGTCATGCTCTTCAACGGCGGCGGCCAGCTGCGCGACCGCGCGGACGCCCTGCTGCCGCTGGAGGACTACCTGTCCGAGGACATGGACCGCCTCGCCGGCTGGGAGGCGTTCTCCGCTGACGGGCACGTGTACGCAGCGCCGGTCACGTTGCAGGGCCATCCGATCTACTACAACAAGACCCTCTACGAGGAGGCCGGCCTCGACCCCGAGGCCCCGGCCGCGACCTGGAGCGACTTCCAGGCCGACTGCGCCACGATCACCGAGGCCACCGGCGCGAAGTGCTTCGCCATGGGCAACAAGGAGGGCTTCGGCATCCAGTTCTTCCTCTCGGGCCTGGGCTCGGGCGTCCTCACCCCCGAGGAGTACGACGCCTGGATCGCCGGAGACCGGGACTGGACCTCGCCGGGCGTGAAGCGGATCTTCGAGCTGTGGGTCGAGGCCGAGCAGGCCGGGCTCAACAACGAGGGGGTCAACTCCACCGCGATGTTCAACGACGAGTTCGCGATCTTCGACGCCGGCGAGGCCGCCCACGTGATCGGCCTGATGTCGGACGTCGGCCACTGGAAGGACTTCGGCGAGTTCCTCGGCGCCGAGAACGTCGGCGTCATGCCGGCCCCGCTCGTCGACCCCGAGGCCGCGCCGAGCCTGCCCTACGACGGCGGCATCGGCTACGGCGTCGCCGAGTGGACCGACGACCCCGGGCTCGCGGCCGATCTGGTCCGCTCCCTCACCTCGGCCCCTGCGCTGGAGGCGTTCTACGCCGACGCCGGGGCGATCGCCGCCGACACCACGATCGACGCCTCCAGCTCCGGTCCGGCCACGGCCGAGATCGTCGACCAGATCCCGACCGGTCGGCCCGCGCTGCACGTGGCCCTCTCCGCCGAGACCCTGGAGCTGATGGGGCGCCTGTCCCAGGAGCTCCTGAGCGGATCGGTCACCGTGGACGACGCACTGGCCCAGCTCGCCGAGAGCGACCAGGCGGCCTGATGGCGGTCAGCAGCTCGCCGACGCCGGTCCGAACGGCCCCAGGGCCTCGGACCGGCGGCCCGGGCGTCCCCGGCACCCGGCGCGGCGTCCGCCCGCTCTCCGAACGGCTCGCGCCCTATGTCCTGGTGGCTCCGGCGGTCCTCGTCATCGGCGTGTTCCGGCTGTACCCGCTGGCTCTCGGGGTCAACTTCTCGTTCACCGGCGACGGCGACCGCAACGGGCAGGCGGTCGGGCTGGACAACTACACGGTCCTGTTCGCCGACCCGATGTTCCGCGAGTCCATGCGGAACGTGGGCCTGCTCGTCCTGCTTCTGCCTGTGGCCGTGTTGATCCCGGGGCTCCTCGCCACCTTCGTCTACCTGCGCGTGCCGGGGCACCGGGTCTACCGCGGCGTCTACTTCTTCCCCGCCGTGCTCTCCCCGGTGATCATCGGCGCGATCTTCAACCTCCTGCTCGCCTTCGACGGGCCCGTCAACGCCCTGCTCGCCGCAGTCGGGCTCGGGCCGGTCGACTGGCTCGGGGACCCCGACGTAGCGATCTTCGCCGTTGTGGGCGTGCACATCTGGGCGACCTTCGGGATGGCGCTCGTCGTGTTCCTCGCCGGTTTCGCCACATTGGACGCCTCGCTCATCGACGCCGCCCGGGTCGACGGGGCCTCGCTCCCGAAGGTGATCCGGCACGTCATCGTCCCGGGCTTGTCGCGCACCATCCAGTTCGTCGTCGTGACCACCATGATCGGGATGCTGACGTCGATGTTCGGCCTCGTGTACGTGATGACCGGCGGCGGACCGGAAGGCTCGACCTACCTGCCGGAGTACTACATCTGGTTCCAGCAGGGCCAGATGAGCCGTCCGGCCCTCGCCTCGGCCGCGTCGACAGTGCTCTTCGTCGTGATGCTCGTGGTCGGGATGCTCCAGCTCGCGCTCCTGCGCCGGACCGGAAGGGAAGACTGATGCAACCGCTCCGCGCCGGAAGATGGCTCGTCGCCGTTCCCATGGCGGCCCTCGCGATCGCCACGGTCTACCCGCTCGTGTTCACCGCCAACGTCGCCATGAAGACCCGGCACGAGTACGTCCTCGACCGCTTCTCCCCCGCCGAGGCGCTGCGCTGGGACGCCTTCGCCACCGCCTGGGACAGCGCCGACATGGACCGCTACCTCGTCAACTCGCTCATCGTCGTCACCGGCTCGGTCGCGCTGCTGGCCCTCATCGGATCGATGGCCGGTTTCGCCTTGAGCCAGTTGCGGTTCCGGGGCTCACGGGCGCTGTTCCTCGGCTGCCTCGCGGCCCTGTTCATCCCGTTCCAGGTCATCATGGTCCCGCTCGCCCGCACGATGGCGCAGACCGGGCTCATCGACACCTACCCCGGGCTGATCCTCGCCTACGTCGCGCAGTTCCTCCCGTTCACGGTCTTCCTGATGACCAGCTACTACAGCGGCATCCCCGCGGAGATCGTCGACGCGGCCCGAATCGACGGCAACTCCGTGTACGGGGTCTACGGGCGGATCATGCTGCCACTGGGCCGACCCGCGCTCCTGTCCGTCGGCATCCTCAACGCCCTGTTCTGCTGGAACGACGTGCTCATCGCGCTGCTGATGATGCCCTCGGCCGAGCATCGCACCCTCATGGTCGGCGTCACCTCGCTGCGCGGCCAGTACGCCGCGGACATCCCGACGTTCGCCGGCGCGGTGCTCATCGCGGCGGTGCCGGTTCTCGCTCTCTACCTGGTCTTCCAACGCCAGATCGCCTCCGGCGTCACCGCCGGCTCCACGAAGGGATGACATGCGGATCACCGGTTACCGCACGCTGACGACGATCCAGGAATGGGCGCGGCCCGTCGGCGACGCCAACGGCCTCTTCGACGACGGGGTCACCACCCTCCCGATCATCCTGGTGGACACCGACGAGGGCATCACCGGAGTCGGTCTCGGCTCGCACGTCGAACTGGAGAGCGTCTTCGCCGCGATCGAGGGCGAGGACCCGCGGAGCGTGACCGCGCTGTACGACCGGATGCTGCGGTACGCCTTCAAGGCCGGCCACGCCGGGCCCGTGTTCGGAACCATCGGCGCGCTCGACACCGCCCTGTGGGACATCAAGGCGCAGGCCGCGGACGAACCGCTCTGGCGCTTCCTCGGCGGGGGCGACCGGGTCGTGCCCGCCTACGCTTCGGGACTCGACATCGGCCTCAACGACGATGAACTCGTCGCGGCCTACGGCGTCTATGCCGAGCGCGGTCTGCGGGCCGCGAAGCTCAAGGGCGGCATCGACGTCGAAGCGGACCGGCGGCGGCTGAGCCTGGTGCGAGACGTGCTGACCGAGGCGGGAGGCGGCGCGCGGCCCGGCCTCATGCTCGACGCGAACGAGACGTGGTCGCGCAAGCAGGCGGTCCGCCACGTCCGCGAGCTCGAACGCACACTGGACCTCACCTGGGTCGAAGAACCCGTGCGGCGCTGGGACGCCGAGGGCCTGGCCGTCGTCCAGCGCGGCGTCCGCGCCGCGGTCGCCAGCGGCGAGAACCTCACCGGGCTGGAGCAGTATCGCCCGCTCCTCCAGGCGGGCGGGATCGACATCGTCCAGACGGCCGCGGTCTGCGGGATCACCCACTTCCTGCGGGTCGCCGCCCTCGCCCACGCCCACGACCTCCCGGTCAGCCCGATCGGCAACATCCCCGTCGGGCTGCTCCACGCCGCGACCGCCGTGCCGAACCACCTCGTCAGCGAGCTGCAGGACTTGCGTCCGCCTGTGGGCATCGCCGCCGACCTCGACATCGAGGACGGCGCGTTCGTCCTCGGCGACTCCCCCGGCCTGGGCCTCACGGTCTACAAGGGATCTATCACCGAGCTCGGCCTCCGGCCGGGCCCGGCGAACCCCGCAGGGCCGGGCATCCGGCCCGAACGCGCCGGACTGCGCCTGTTCGCGACCGCCGCGCAGGACACCACCTAGACCCGACCGATCCCCGACTCGCCTCTCGGCGGGCGGACCGCGAGGCACCGCCGGCCGAGAGGCGAGTCCCGCCACTAAATATCGATGAATCTGCACTGATGAATGATCACTGCTGAGACCGCCTCGCAGCACATGGAAAGGAAAACGACATGCGGCACTCACCCCCGAGACGCCTTCGTCCACCCGCCCTCGCGGCGGCCCTCCTCCTCGCGGTCACCGGAGCCCTCGCCGGCCCCGGCGCTTCCCCGGCACAAGCCCAGACCGAACACTCGATCTACGTTTCCCCCACCGGCAGCGACAGCGGCTCCGGAACGGCCGCCCAGCCGCTCAAGACGCTGACCGAGGCGCAGCGTCGCGCCAGGGAGGCCGCCGCCGCGGGTGACGGCGACGTCGCCGTCACCTTCCTCGACGGCACCTACCGCCTCTCGGCGCCGCTGCGGTTCAACGCCGCCGACTCCGGCCGCAACGGCCACACCGTGACCTGGCAGGCCGCGGACGGCGCCGACCCGGTCATCACCGGAGCCCAGGCCGTCACCGGCTGGGTCCTCGACGACGCCGCGACCGGGATCTACCGGGCCGACGTCGGCACCGGCTTCGACACCCGGCAGCTCTACGTCGACGGCGTCCAGGCCCAGCGGGCGCGGACCAACGTGGCGCCCTCGGACATCACGCTCAACGCCGGCGGGTTCACGTTCAACAACGGGAACTTCGACTACATGTCGGCGCTGCCCGACAAGAAGCGCATCGAACTCCAGGCGATGCTCTCGTTCACCAACCGGTACGCGCCGGTCGAGAGCATCTCCGGCAGGTCGGTCACGATGCAGCAGCCGGCCTGGAACAACAACACGTACGGGTACGACACCGTCCAGAGCCCGTTCCGCACACCGCAGTTCTTCCTGCTCAACTCCAAGCGCTTCCTCGACCAGGGCGGCGAGTGGTACCTCGACACCACCGCCGGACGGCTGTACTACAAGCCGCTCTCCGGGCAGAACATGGCGAACGCGAAAGTGGAGCTGCCGCGCCTGGAGACGCTCGTGGAAGTGGGCGGCACCTACGACCAGCCCGTGCGCGGCCTCGAGTTCTCCGGGTTGACCTTCACCGGCACCTCCTGGCTCGACCCGGCCTCGTCCAACGGGTACGCGAACCAGCAGACCGGCACGTTCATCACGGGAGTCCAGTCCCACCGGCCCGCCGACGCCTTCACCTCGTGCAAGTCCGGCTGCAAGGGCTTCGAGGGGGCCCGCAACGGCTGGGCCCAGGTGCCGGGCGCGGTGCAGGTCTCGGCCGCCGACGGCGTCACGTTCGCGGACAACACGTTCGTGAACCTCGGCTCGATCGCGCTCGGCATCGGCAACGACGCCAACGCGCACTCCAGCGGCGTCGGCCTGGGCGCCAAGAACATCACGGTCACCGGCAACTCGTTCACCGCGAGCGCCGGCGGCGGCATCGCGGTCGGCGGGGTCAGACCCGACGCGCACCACCCGTCCGACACCCGGATGGTCAACAGCGACATCATGATCAGCGACAACAGCATCCACGACACGGCCGTGGAGTACGTCGACCACGCCGCGATCCTGGGCACCTACGCGACCCGGCTCACGATCGCGCACAACTACGTGTCCGACATGCCTTACAGCGGCATCAACATCGGGTTCGGCTGGGGCGCCAACGATCCGGGCGGCAGCCCCGAGTACCTCAACCGCGGGCTGTACGACTTCCAGCCGATCTACCAGACGCCCACGACGTCGCGGGACGTCCACGTCACCGGCAACCACGTCCGCAACGTCGTGGAGGTGCTGTGGGACGCCGGATGCATCTACTCGCTGTCGGCGCATCCGAGCAGCTCCATCAACGAGAACTACTGCGAGACCAGCGGGCAGCTCGGCCTGTACTTCGACGAGGGTTCCCGGTACTTCACCGCGAACCGCAACGTCTTCCGCAACACGGCCGGCCAGTGGGCCCACGCCAACAACCAGAACAGCAACCTCACCGGCAACATCACCCTGACCGGGAACTACACCACCAACTCCGCGATCACCGGGCTCGTCGACGGCCAGCGCGGCAACGTCGTGCGGGACAACACCACCTTCAACGCGGGCTCGATTCCCGCCGCGGCCGCGGCGATCATCGAGGCCGCCGGTCCGGACGGCGACACGGGCCCGACGCCGACCTCGGGCGCGCTGCGCGGCACGGCGTCGAACCGGTGCCTGGACGTGCCGAACCAGTCGACGACCAATGGCACGCAGGTGCAGATCTACGACTGCTGGAACGGCACGAACCAGCAGTGGTCCTATTCCGCCGCAGGGGAATTGAGCGTCTATTCGGGCACGTCGCGCAAGTGCCTGGACGCTTCGAACGGCGGTACGTCGAACGGGACGGCGGCGATCATCTGGTCGTGCCACGGCGGCGCGAACCAGCAGTGGGATCGGCGTTCGGACGGTTCGATCGTGAACCGGCAGTCCGGGTTGTGCCTGGACGTGTCCGGGGCCTCGACCGCGAACGGCGCGCTGGTCCACCTCTGGTCCTGCCACGGCGGGGCGAACCAGAGGTGGACGCTCGCCTGAGTTCTTGACCGAGTACCGATGGCGCGGTCTTGCGGGCCGCGCCATCGGGCGCAGTTCCGGACTCGATCTAGGGTTCGGGGACGACCGGTTCGAGGAGGCGGCGCGGACGGTTCATGGCGCGGCTGACCGGGTCGTCGCGCTTGGGGCCCGGGCCGGGGTACATCTCGACGTCGCCGGGCGCGATCGAGCCGCATTGCGGGCAGTCGCCGGAGGGCAGGAGCCCGCTGCCGCAGTCGGCGTGGCGGAACAGCCGCGGGGGCTCGCCGCCGATGTGGCGCTTGCTCCACACGCTGAGGGTGTAGATCACCGGCCACAGCTCGATTCCCGCGTCGGTGAGCAGGTATTCGTAGCGCGGGGGCGAGGGCTGGTACTGCCGCTTCTCCAGCACGCCGCCTTCGGTCAAGCGGCCCAAGCGGTCCGAGAGGACGGCCTTCGGGATGTCGAGGCGGACTTGGAAGTCGCTGAAGCGCCGCACGCCGTAGAGCGCGTTCTGCACCACGAGCAGCGTCCACCGCTCGCCGAGCAGTTCGAGCGCGCGGGACAGCGAGCAGTCCTGCCCCCCGTAGTCCTTGCCTAGTGCCATGAACGCATCCTAGCCGGGTTCAATGAATGAACCAACACTGCTAGGCTCCGGTGAGTTCATTGAACGAACCTAGGAGACCCCCTTGACGACGCTCACCGAACCCAAGGCCCCCACCAGGACTCGCGCGGTCCTGGCCGTCCTCTGCGCGGCCCCGCTGCTGGTGATCCTCAACTACTCGACCCCGCTGATCCTCGCCCCGCAGACCGCCGCCCACCTCCACGCGAGCGCCACCGGGCAGACCTGGATCATCAACGCCATCTCCCTCGGACTGGCCGTCCCGCTGCTCACCTCCGGCAGCCTCGCCGACAACCACGGCCGCCGCAAACTCTTCGTCGCCGGGGCATGGCTGTTCGCCGCCGCGATCCTCCTCGCCGCGCTCGCCCCAGACACGCTCGTCTTCGTCGCCGCCCGGATCATTCAGGGCGCGGCCAGCGCCGCACTGCTGACCGCGAGCCTCGGCATCATGGGCGCGGTCTTCACCGGAGCCGAGGAACGCCGGCGGGCCACCGCCGCCTACGGGGCGATGATGGGCCTCGGCGTGGGCGCCGGAGGGATCCTCGCCGCGCTGCTGAACGCGGCGCTCGGATGGAACGGCCCCTACTGGCTGTACGCCGCGGCCGCGGTGGCCCTGGCCTTGACGGGTCGCGCCGTGCTGCCGGAGTCGCGGGCCGAGCGCCCGCGGCGGGCCGACGTGGCGGGGACGATCACCCTCGGGCTCGGCGTGGCCGCGCTCATGTCCGGGCTGACGCTCGGCCGCCAGGACTGGTCGGACCCGGTGGCCATCGGGCTGCTCGCCGCTGCCGCGGTGTTGACGGCCGCGTTCGTCGCCGTCGAGTTGCGCGGCCGGGAGCCGATGCTCGATCCCGCGCTGTTCGCCCGCCCGGCGTTCCTGGTCGCCTCGCTCGGTGCGCTGGTGACGGGTGTCGCGGTCATCAGCATGATGAGCTACCTGCCGACGGTGTACCAGTCCGAGACGGGCCTTGGTCCGGCGACGACGGCCGTGGTGATCGCGATCTGGTCGACCGCGGCGTTCGTGGTCTCGTTGCAGGTCAAGCGGTTGGCGCTCTCGTCGGGCGCGCTGCTGGCGGTGGCGCTGGTCGTCGCCGGAGCCGGCTCGGCGCTGCTGGTCGGCCTCGCGGACGGCTGGTCCTGGTGGCAGGCGGTGCCGGCGCTCATCGTCGCGGGGGCGGGCTACGGCGCGGCGAACCCGGCGCTGACCCGGCTCAGCATCGACAGCGTCCCGGCCGACCGCGGCGGCATGGGCTCGGGCGTGAACAACACCATGCGCTACATCGGCACCGCCGCGGGCATCCCGATCGTGGCGACCTTGGTGGACACGGTCGGCACCGACGGTTCACTGTGGATCTGCGGCGCGCTCGCGGCCGTCTCGGCGGGCGGGTTCGTGCTGCTGACCAGGCGCGACAAAGCCTCGTGACCGACGCGTGGGGTGGTCGATTCGCCCAGTCGCTCTTGCGGTCGGCGGGTCGGCCGCGTCAGGCCAGGAGTTTGGCTTTGGCGGCGGCGAACTCGTTATCAGTGAGCACGCCGGAGGCGTGGAGCCGGCCCAGTTGGTTGAGCTTCTCGACCACGTCGTCGCCACCGCTCGCGGTCGGCGCGGGCTGGGCCTGCTGGTCGCGGTAGGCGTGGGCGTCGGCCTGCGTCTGCTGGCGGTTCGTCGCGGCGCGGTTCATGGAGCGGTTCACGGCGCCGGCGGTCCCGGCGATGACCGCGGTGCGGGCCATGGTGCCGAGCAGGCCCGGCCGTCCAACGCGTCGAATCATGGCGGTGCCTCCTAGTTTCGGGCGAGTTCGGTGATGGCGGCGGCGGGGACGCGTTCCCAGTCGAGCACGCGCCCGCCGACGCCGCCGACGGCCGCGGCGAGGGTCGCGGCCCAGGTGTGCTGGAACACGAGCATGCCGATGGCGGTGTCCGGTTGAAGCTCTTCGGCGACGGCCTCGGCGTCCTCGGCGCTCAGGATCCCGGCGGGTTCCCCGACGAGCGCGGCGAGGCGATTGTCGACGGTGGAGGCTTCGAGCCATTCGATGGAGCCGTCGCCGTCGCGGCTGACCAGCAGGGCGTCGAGCACGTCGATCGTGCCTTCGGCGTCGAGCCGTTCGAGTTCGGTGAGGATGCGGCCGTCGAAGCGGTTGCCCGTGAACTCGACCAGCACCAGGTCGACGGGTGCCCTGCGTTCCATTCCTGCCTCCTGGGGCGCCGTGGCAGCGCGTTCGCGCAGCTCCTGGACCGGACGGTACACGGCGGCCCGAGGCCCGGCATCGGATTCGCGTGAACGCCGCAGCGGGTCTCGGGCGGCGCCGATCCGATCGATCCGACGGAGGACGATCGGGCCGGGATATTCGGCGAGTCGGACCCGCCCGGACGCGACCGGGTCCAAGATCGGGAGGGACACACGGAGATCGGGGAAGCCATGGCATCGCGAACCATCGCGTCGACGCGCCTCATATTCCCGGCACTGCTGCTGGTGATCGGCGGCTGCTGGCAAGGGATCGAAGGCATCGCGGCAATCGTCCGGGGCGGGTACTTCGTCGCGCCGCCCGGCTACGCGTTCTCCTTCAGCATCGCGGGTTGGGGATGGGTCCACCTGATCGTCGGGGTGTTCGCGATCGCGGTCGGGATCGGACTCGTCATCGGCCGCCCGCTCGCCTGGCTGCTCGCCCTGATCCTGGCGTCGGCCTCGCTCATCTCGAACTTCCTGTGGCTGCCGATCGAACCGGGATGGTCGGTGGCCGTCATCGCCCTCGACGTCCTCGTGATCTGGTCCCTGGCGACCGCGCGCGACCGGCCGTCGACCGGCGTAACAGGCGAGCACCACACCTGATCCGGACCTTCACATCAGGCTGACCGCGGTGCGGGCGTGTCGGCGCCGCGGCCGGCCTCGACTGCGGCGCGGCCGATCAGCTCGACGACGAGCGCCAGCAGGGCGACGACGATCGCGACCGTGACCACTCCGGAGACGCCGGGGTGGCGCCACAGGACGATCCACAGCAGACCGGCGACGGCCAGCGCGACTTCGATGCCGCGGCGGTGGCGGTGGACGGCGAGGCCGAAGCCGCCGAAGGTCACGCCGGATCCGGCGAGGCCGCGGGCGGCGGCGTTCCGGGCGCCGGCGCCGAGCCGCCGCACGGCGCTCGGGGCCTTCCCGGGCCCGATCAGCCAGCAGGCGAGGGCGACGATCAGCGCGAGCACCGTCATTGTCTCGGCGCCGCCCTTGAGGAACCTGGTGACGGTGTCGAAGACGTTCACCGCGGCCTGCTGCGACTGGACCGAGTCGCCGAGGCCGGCCAGGTACGCGCTCCTGCCGATCGTGAGTCCCGCGGACAGCAGGAGCATCCCGCCGGCGACGCACAGGGCGCCGATGAGCAGGCCGCGGCGGCGGTCGGGGGCGGTGGCGATCCCGGCGGCCAGGAGCGCGAGCCCGGCGACCGGCAGGATCCAGGCCGCCGCGTCCAGCAGTGCTGCGGCGGTGCGCAGCTTCGCGAACGTCTCGGACTGGGCGATCGTGAAGGTCACCGAGACGGCCGGGATGCGCTCGGCCAGGGCGAAACCGGCCTCGACCATGCGGTCCTTGACCCGTTCGACGACGGGTCCGAGGTCGAGGACGAGGTCTTCGCCCCGGAGCTCGAGCGGACCGCCGCCTTCGCCGCGCAGGAGGGAGACGAATGCGGTGTGCGCGCGGAGGGTGGCCTCGCGCCACAGCTCCGTGAACTGGTCGGAGTAGACGACGGCGTTGATCTGCTTGTCCACGAACGAGTCGATCCCGGAGGCGAGCGGCACGGCGAGCCGGTCGAGGACCTCGGGCCCGCCCCTGGTCTGGACCGCGTCGATCGCCTCGGCCACGAGCGCGTCGACGTCGATCGCCTCGTCGACCGCGCCGTTGATGCGGGCGGCGACGGCCGCGCGGACCTCCGCGTCCTGGTACAGCGGCTCCACGCTGTCGACGAACCGGTCGGTGTTGAGGACCTGGTTGCGCGCGAACACGGTCACCCCGGCGAGCACGATCACCACTGCGGCGAGGACGAGCAGCACGGCCGATCCGGTCCAGCGGAGGCCTCGCCTGCCCTTGCCTTGCGCGACTTGCGCTCGCAGGCGCTCCAACTCGGCGCGCTCGGCCCGGTTCAGCGCTGCGTCGGACATGGTCTCGCTCCTTCGGTCCGCCGCGGCGACCTCGCCGCGGACGCTCGCCGGGGCACCGAGCCTCCAGATCGTACGGTCCGGGCGCGGCGAAATGCCTGCGTTTCCTCACATTCGGCGGCGCCGACCCGGGCCCGTCTGATCACGGGACGGCGTCGGGTTCGCGGCGGCGGCGACCGCGATGCCGGTGCCGAAACCAGTCGCTTTCGCCCGCGCGAGCCCATAATGGACTCGGAGGCGATGATGGGCATTTTGATTCCCTCGAGTCAGCGGCGGACGTTGTCGGAGCTGTACGACCGGATCGATCTCAGCGACGGCGACCGATCCGCGAAGCGCTCCGCGTACTGGACGATGCTGGTCCTGTCCGGGGTGATCGCGACCGCCGGCGTCATCGGGGACTCGACGGCGACCGTGATCGGCGCGATGATCGTGGCGCCGCTGTCGACGCCGATCCTGGCCGTGGGACTCGGGATCGTGACCGGGCGGCTCGCGCTGGTCGGGCGGTCGCTGCTCTATGTGGCGGTGAGCGTTGCGGTCGTGGTCGCGATCGGCTTCCTCTTCGCCCTGGTCCTGCCGAATCCCACGAACGTCCTCACCAATTCCCAGGTGGTCGGTCGCGTCTCCCCCACCCTCACCGACCTCACCGCGGCCGTCGCCACGGGTTTCGCCGGCTCGATCGCGATCGCGCGCCGGGACGTCGGCGATGTGCTGCCCGGAGTGGCCATCGCGATCTCACTGGTGCCGCCGCTCGGCGTGGTCGGCGTGTGCCTGGGATCGGGCGAGCCCGACCTGGCGCTCGGGGCGCTGGTCCTGTTCGCCTCCAACATGGTGGTGCTCATCATCGCCGCGGTGGTGGTGCTCATGGCGGCCGGGTACGCGCGCGAATCCGCCGAGTCGACGGACACGAAGTGGCGCGGCCGCGCCTATGCGGCGCTCGCCGTTGTGCTGCTGGCGGTGGGGATCCCCATGACGCTCAACTCGGTCACCGCCGTGTGGGCGAAGGAGGTGCAGTCGCTCGCCGAAGACTGGGTCGAGGACATCCCTGAAGCCGAGGTCAGCGACGTCTCCTGGCACGCGCACGGCCTGGTCGTCGAAGTGCGGAGCCCCGAGGACCTGCCCGACATCGCCGATCTGCAGAACGCGGTCGACGACATCCTGCCCACCGACCCGCCGGTGACCGTGGTGCACACCGTGGGCGAGCGCATCAGCAAGGAGGGTTCCTGACCGACGCCCTGGCCGGGCGTCGGTCGAGGATGGTCCCTAAGCCCGCGATTCGGCTACGGCCAAGGCCGCGATCGATCCGAGCATGATCAGCGCGCCGGACGCCGTGGCGATGGTCAGCGGCTCCCCCAGGAACGCCACCGCGAGCACCGCCGCCGTCACCGGCTCGAGCAGCATCATCACCGCTGAGGTCGTCGCCCGTACCCTGGCCGCGCCCGCGAAGTAGAACGGGTAGGCGAGCGCGGTGGTGAACACCGCCAGGTACGCGACCAGCACCGCGGTGTGCGCGAGCTGGTCCGCGGGCGGGACGAGTCCTTCGACGGCGGCGGGAATCGCGAGGACGGCCGCCCCGATGCTGAAGGCCCACACGGTGAGCGTGAACGGGTCCTCGCCGCGTTCGCCGAGTCGGCGGCCGATCAGGGTGAAGGCGGCGTATCCGGTCGCCGACAGGACCGAGAGCGCGATGCCCGCGGGCTGGACGACGCCTTCGGCGTTGCCGCCGACCAGGACGGCCAGGCCCGTCAAGGCCCCGGCGATGGCGGCCGCGCCGCCGAGGCCGATGCGCTCCTTGAGGAAGATGCGGCCGCCGATCGCGGTCAGGATGGGCCCCGATCCGAGCGTGACGATGGTGGCGACCGCGACGCCGGTCAGGTCGACCGCGGCGAAGTAGGCGGTCTGGAAGACCGCCATGGCGACTCCGAGACCGCAGAGGCTCGCGAGACGGCCCGCCCCGCGTCCGACCTGGACGGTGCCGCCCCGGCGTCGGCGCAGCACGGCGACGACGGCGAGCAGCAGGACCATGCCGCCGAGGTGGCGCCAGAACGACAGACTGACCGGCCCCATGTCGCTGGAGCGGAAGACGAGGCCGGAGACGGCCCCGGTGGTGCCCCACGAGAGGCCGGTGACGGTGAGGAAGAGCAGGCCGCGGCGCGCGGCGGCCCGTTGGACGGCGCGCGGGCGCGCCGGGGTTTCGATGATGGTCAAGGTGCGTTCCCTACGAGAGCGAAGCGGAAGGTGGCCTTCGTCTGCGGGCGCAACGCGAACGCGCACCGGGCCGGGCCCGGTGCGTGGGTAAGGGTTCGATGCCCGCCTTAGGAAACTGGCGGGGAGAGCTGACCACTGGAACGCATGGAGGCAACCCTACAATCGCGATCGCCAGAAAGCCAGTCCGGCGGTGCGGCGACGGGTCGCGGCGTCAGGCGATGCCGCGCGTGTTCGCACGTAGGATGGGCGCATGTCCGAACGCGAACAACCGGCTCCTGCAAGCGGTTTGCACCAGATCTCGCCCACCGGTGAGCAGTTCGCCGCCGCCGCAAGCGTGTTCGCGCTCCTGGCCGATCCGACCCGCCTGCACCTGCTGTGGGTGCTGGCCGAAGGCGAAGCCGACGTGACCGCGCTTTCGGAGACGACCGGGGCCGCCCGGACGGCGGTCAGCCAGCACCTGGCCAAACTGCGCCTCGCCGGACTCGTGCAGCCCCGCCGCGAAGGCCGGCGCGCGGTCTACTCGCTGACGGACGGGCACCTGCGCCGCCTCGTGCTCGAAGCGCTCAGCCGTGCCGACCACCAGGTCACCGGCAAGCCCTGGCACGCCTGAGGCCTTTATGTGCTCGACATGTGCGCACGTGCGCACATGTATGTTACGGTCAGGGGACCTTCATCTCCGTACCGAGGACCGCACCGTGCTCGCCGTACTGCGCCACCGCGTCTACCGCCACCTGTTCGCCGCACAGGTCATCGCCCTCGTCGGCACCGGCCTGGCGACCGTGGCACTGAGCCTCCTGGCCTACAACCTCGCCGGGGCGCGCGCCGGCGCCGTGCTCGGGACGGCCTTGGCGATCAAGATGCTCGCCTACCTGTTCGTCGGCCCGCTCGCCACCGCGCTCGCCGGGCGGTGGCCCCGGCGGACCCTCATGGTCGCCATGGACGTCGCGCGCGCCGCCGTGGCGCTGGCCCTGCCGTTCGTGACCGAGGTCTGGCAGGTCTACGTCCTCGTCCTGGTCCTCCAGGCCGCTTCGGCGGCGTTCACCCCGACCTTCCAGGCGACGATCCCCGAAGTCCTGCCCCGCGAAGCGGACTACACGAAGGCGCTGTCGCTCTCGCGCCTGGCCTACGACCTGGAGAGCCTGCTCAGCCCGGCCCTGGCCGCCGGACTGCTGGCCCTGGTCGGGTACCAGTGGCTGTTCACCGGCACCACCGTCGGGTTCCTCGCCTCGGCGGTCCTGGTCGTCTCGGTGGCCCTGCCCGGGCTCGCCCCGCCCGCGCGGGGCTCGGAACGATGGGCGACGACCGCCCGCGGGTTCCGGCTCTACCTCGTCACGCCCCGGCTCCGCGGGCTCCTGCTGATGCACCTAGCCGTGGCCGCCTCCACGGCGATGGTCATCGTCAACACCGTGGTCCTCGTCCAGGACGTCCTCGGCAGGAGTGGCGGTGACGTCGCCATCGCGTTGGGCGCGTATGGGATCGGATCGATGGCCGCCGCGCTGCTGCTGCCGCGGCTCCTCAAGCGCCGAACCGACAGGCAGGTCATGCTCCCCGCCGGATGCATCCTCGCCGCAGGGCTCATCGCGCTGACCGCCGCGCTGTCAGGCGACCTGCTCGGTTGGGCCGGGCTGCTCGCACTCTGGGTCGTGCTCGGGGCCGCCACCGGCGCGATCCTGACTCCGACCGGACGCCTGGTCACCAGGTCGGCGACCACGGCCGACCGGCCCGCCGCCTTCGCCGCCCAGTTCTCCCTCTCCCACGGCTGGTTCCTCGCCACCTATCCGGTCGCCGGATGGCTCGCCGCCGAAGCGGGCACGGCGACCGCCGCCGCGGTACTCGCCGTCATCGCCGCGGCCGCCGCACTCACCGGGCCCATCGCCTGGCCCCGGCGCGAGACCGCGGCGCCCGCTGCGGCGGCGTCAGCTGCCGATGGTGAGGCGCAGACCCGATACTTCAAGCGGGTCTATGGCTATGACCGTGTCCAAGGGACGGTCGATCCATGACTGGACCTTCTTCCCGAGCTGCTCGGCGCGGCGATCGTCGGACGCGTTCGCGGCGGTGCCGCTGACCAGCACGCTCCAGCCGAGCCGGCTGTGCGGGTCGATCTCGTCGGCCTGATACGCCACTCGCAGGCCCGCTTCACCCATGACGGCCTGCGCGAACGCCGAGGTATGCCGGGTGAAGACGATGATCCGGCCGTCGTCGACGACGTGGTTCAGGGGCCTGATGGTGGGGCTCCCGTTGAAGACGAAGGCCACCCGCCCGAACTCGGCGCGTCCGAGCAGGCCGAGCGCGAGCTTCGGTTCGATCTTGACCGGGACTCGCTTGGTCTCCATGACTACCCCCTGTCGGGACTGTCCGGGAACCGCCTGGTCGTGCGGCGGTGATCAACCGGGAGCATGGCCGTCGACCGACGGCACGCGCTCATGAATGAGACGCGATCACGACTCGTGATTCGACGGTAGCAGGATCGCAGCGGCGAAACCGTCGAACGTTCAGGCGCTCGGCGGAAGGGCCGCGAACCCCGCGGCCCTTCCGATGTGCGGGCTACTTGAGCCAGCGGTGGCGCTCGACCAGGCCGAGGCCTCCCCAAGCCCTGCCGAGACCGAGCGTGTCCTCGGCGCGGACCATGGCGAGCCCGATCAGGAGCGCGGCGTAGACGAGGTGGTCGTCCATGAACGGGTTGTTCTCCGGCGGCAGCGCCGCAGTCCACATGAGCACGAGCAGCAGGGCTCCGGCCGCCGCGGCGATCCGCATCCCGACGCCGAGGATCAGGGCCGTGCCGATGGCGCCCAGGCCGATCATGAACAGGACGTCGGCGAACGTCGAACCGGCCATGCCCTGGTAGAGGTCCGCGAAAGGCCCCTTGGTGGCGAACTCCAGGTAACCGGCGGTCGGGCTCCCGCCGTCGATCCAGGCGGCGTCGCGTTCGGTGGCGAAGCCCAGGCCGAAGGTCTTGTCCAGGAAGGCCCAGAGGAAGACCCAGCCCAGGGCGAGGCGCAGGCCGGCCCACAGGTAGTCCACGGCGGCGCGGGCGGGCGCGCCGTTCCGGGCGGTGGTGCGGTCGGTTTCGTAAGAGGTGGTCATTGCAGTATCCCTTCGGATCGGCCACCGCTTCCGGTGACAGTTCCATCAGACCGCCCGGCCGCGCCCGAACCGAGAGGCCGGAAGGCGCGAGGTTCGGGGACCAACGTCCCGGCCCCAGCCCACAGAGCGCCCGCACCGGCGAACAGGCCTGTCGGCCCCTCGAACAGGGACTTTCGTCTCTCACCGGCCGGGGGCCCGGCCGTCAGACTGGAATCCGAGAGAAGGAGGCAGTCATGACCGATCGAGTGCACGGAGCCGGAACGATCGTCGTCGGAGTCGACGGCTCGGAGCAGTCGCGGCGCGCCCTGGAATGGGCGCTGCGGCAGGCCGAGTACGAGGACGCCGACGTGATCGCGGTGCACGCCTGGCAGATGCCGGTCACGTACGGGACCGGCGCGATGCTCATGCCGACGTCGGTGTTCGCCGACGACGCGAAAGCGGCCCTGAACGCCGCCGTCGAGGCGGTCGGCACCGACCTCCCCGATGCGCGCATCGAACGCAGCGTCGTCGAGGGCAACCCGGCGAAGGTGCTGATCGACAAGGCCAAAGGCGCCGACCTCCTGGTGGTCGGCAGTCGCGGACACGGCGGTTTCGTCGGGGCGCTCATCGGCTCGGTCAGCAATTACTGCGTCCACCACGCCCCCTGCCCCGTGGTCGTCATCCGCGGCGAGGAGTGAATACCGGGATCCACGGCGGGGCGGCGTGCGCCGCCCCGCCGTCTTCTTTCTTGGAGGTACCCCATGCGCACTGCCGTGTTCAGCACCAAGCCCTATGACGAGACCTATCTGCGCGGAGCCGCCGAGGGAGCCGGCCATGAACTCCTGTACCTGGAGCCTCGGCTGACACCCGACACCGCGGCGCTGGCGGCCGGTTGCGAAGCGGTCTGCGCGTTCGTCAACGACGACCTCGGCGCGAAGACCCTCACGGCCCTGGCCGATCGCGGCGTCCGGTACATCGCACTGCGCTCGGCGGGGTTCAACCACGTCGACCTGCGGGCCGCCGCCGAACTCGGCCTCGGCGTCGCCCGCGTCCCCGGCTACTCCCCCTACGCGGTCGCCGAGCACTGCGCGGCGCTCGTCCTCGCGCTCAACCGGAAGACCCACCGGGCCTACAACCGGGTGCGGGAGCACAACTTCGCGCTGAACGGCCTGCTCGGCTTCGATCTGCACGGCCGCACCGTCGGCGTGGTGGGGACCGGCCGGATCGGCGTGTGCTTCACGCGGATCATGGCCGGTTTCGGCTGCCGGGTGCTCGCGTTCGACCCCTACCCGGGGGAGGAGGCGGAGGCGGCCGGCGCCGAGTACGTCCCGCTGGAGGAGCTGCTCGCCCGGTCCGACATCGTGTCGCTCCACTGCCCGCTCACACCCGAGACCTTCCACCTCGTCGACCGCGAGCGCATCGCGCTGATGCGTCCGGGCGCGATGCTGGTGAACACGAGCCGCGGCGCTCTTGTGGACACGGCCGCCGTCGTCGACGGGCTCAAGAGCGGCCGGATCGGCCACTTGGGACTCGACGTGTACGAGGAGGAGGCCGACCTGTTCTTCGAGGACCTGTCGGACCAGGTGATCGGCGACGACCTCTTCGACCGGCTCAGCGCCTTCCCGAACGTGCTGATCACCGGCCACCAGGCCTTCTTCACCGCCGAGGCCGTCGCCGCGATCGCCGCCACCACGATGGCGAACCTGACCGGCTTCGAGCGGGACGGGTTCTGTGGGAACCAGGTCGCCCTCGAGCGGACCTGAACCGAGAACGAGGAGCGGCGGCCGGATCGGTGATCCGGCCGCCGCTCTTCTCCGCACCCCTCAGAGGGTCAGCGGCCGCCCAGGTCGCCACTCGGCCACGGCCGGGTGGTCGACGCCGAAGCGGCGCGTGTGCTCGCGGCAGGCGAGGCGGGCGTCCACCATCTCCTGGCGCAGCCCGGCCGCGGCCTGGCCCAGGCCCGGCACCCGGTCGATCACGTCGGTGACGAGGGTGAACCGGTCGAGGTCGTTGAGCATGACCATGTCGAACGGCGTGGTGGTGGTGCCCTCCTCCTTGTAGCCGCGCACGTGGAGGTTCGCGTGCCCGGCGCGGCGGTAGGTGAGCCGGTGGATGAGCCACGGGTACCCGTGGAAGGCGAAGACCACGGGCTTGTCGGTGGTGAACAGCGCGTCGTACTGCCGGTCGGGCAGTCCGTGCGGGTGCTCGGTGTCGGGCTGGAGCCGCATGAGGTCGACGACGTTGACCACGCGGACCTTCAGATGCGGCAGGTGGCGCCGCAGCAGGTCGGCCGCGGCGACGGTCTCCAGGGTCGGCACGTCCCCGGCGCAGGCGAGCACGACGTCGGGGTCGCCGTCCCCGCCGTTCGAGGCCCATTCCCAGATGCCCAGTCCCCGCGTGCAGTGGCGCACGGCCGCTTCCATGCCGAGCCAGTTCGGGGAGGGCTGCTTCCCGGCGACGACGACGTTGACGTACTGGCGCGAGCGCAGGCAGTGGTCCATGGTGGACAGCAGGGTGTTGGCGTCCGGCGGCAGGTAGACCCGGACCACCTCGGCCTTCTTGTTGACCACGTGGTCGATGAAGCCGGGGTCCTGGTGGGAGAAGCCGTTGTGGTCCTGGCGCCAGACGTGGCTCGACAGGAGGTAGTTGAGCGAGGCGATCGGCCGCCGCCACGGGATCGCGTTGGTCGTCTTGAGCCACTTCGCATGCTGGTTGAACATCGAGTCCACGAGGTGGATGAACGCCTCGTAGCTGGTGAACAGGCCGTGCCGGCCGGTCAGCAGGTAACCCTCCAGCCAGCCCTGGCACAAGTGCTCGGAGAGCACCTCCATGACCCGGCCGTCGGGTCCCAGGTGGTCGTCGCCGGGTTCGATCCGGGCGTTGAACGCGCGGTCGGTGACCTCGAAGGCCGCGCCGAGCCGGTTCGAGGCGACCTCGTCGGGCCCGAAGAGCCGGAACCGGTCGGGGTTCGCGTCGATGACGTCGCGGATCCATTCGCCGAGGACGCGGGTGGGCTCGGCGTCCGCGCCGCCGGGCCGGGCCACCGCGACGGCGTAGTCGCGGAAGTCCGGCAGCACGAGGTCGCGCAGGAGGAGGCCGCCGTTGGCGTGCGGGCTGGCGCTCATGCGCCGCTCGCCCCGGGGCGGCAGCACCCGCAGCTCGGCGGCCGGGGCTCCGGTCGCGTCGAACAGCTCCTCGGGGTGGTAGGACCGCAGCCAGGCTTCCAGGGCCGCGAGCTGCGCGGGCTCGTCGCGGACGGCTCCCAGCGGCACCTGGTGCGAGCGCCAGGTGCCCTCGACCGGCAGGCCGTCGAGTTCGCGCGGACCGGTCCAGCCCTTCGGCGTGCGCAGCACGATCATCGGCCAGCGCGGCCGTTCCACCACGCCGCCGGAACGGGCCGCCTTCTGGATCGCGGCGATCCGGTCGAGGACGGTGTCGAACGTCGCCGCCAGCGCCCGGTGGATCGTCGCAGGGTCGTCGCCCTCCACCAGGTGGGGTTCGTAGCCGTAGCCGCGCATCATCGACATGAGGTCGTCGCGCGGGATCCGGTCGAGCACGGTCGGGTTGGCGATCTTGTGGCCGTTGAGGTTGAGGATCGGCAGGACCGCGCCGTCCCGGGCCGGGTTGACGAAGACGTTCGACAGCCATGAGGCCGCGAGCGGGCCGGTCTCGGCCTCGCCGTCGCCGATGACGCAGGCGACGGTGAGGTCGGGGTTGTCGAACGCGGCCCCGTAGGCGTGCATGAGCGAGTAGCCGAGTTCGCCGCCTTCGTGGATGGAGCCGGGGACTTCGGGGGCGGCGTGGCTGGGGACGCCGCCGGGGAAGGAGAACTGGCGGAAGAGCCGGGCCATGCCGGCCTCGTCGCGGCTGACGGACGGGTGGTGTTCGGAGTAGGTGCCCTCCAGCCAGGTGTTCGCGAGCATCGCGGGGCCGCCGTGGCCGGGGCCGGCCATGTAGATCATGTCGAGGCCGCGTTCGGCGATGCACCGGTTGAGGTGCGCGTACACGAGGTTGAGGGCGGGGCTGGTGCCCCAGTGGCCGAGCAGGCGCGGCTTGATGTGCTCGGGGCGCAGCGGTTCGCGCAGGAGGGGGTTGTCGAGCAGGTAGATCTGGCCGACGGTGAGGTAGTTCGCGGCTCGCCAGTAGGCGTCGATCTGGCGCAGGCGCGCATCGGTCGGCGGCGCGGAGCGTGTCTGGTCCATGGGAGGGTCCTCGGCGTAGTCGTTGAGCGGGACGACTCCAGCCTCGCCGCCGCCGGGTGGCCCGGACAGGGACGCAGGTCCTCACCGGACGGGCCCTATGCCGCTCCGCTCTTGTGCTTCCGTCCGAAGTCGATACGATCGGGGCATGGCCGACACGCCGAACCACCCTCACAGCGGCGACGCCTCCGCGCGGCGGATGCCCATCGACGAGCTCCTCGCCGAGCTCGGTTCGCGGGTCGATGAGATCGTGCTGGACCGCGAGCGGCTCCGCGCGCTGCTCGACGCGGTGATCAGCATCGGCTCCGACCTGGAGCTCGCGGCGATCCTCGACCGGATCGTGGCCGCCGCGTGCACGCTGGTCGACGCCCGCTACGGGGCGCTGGGCGTCCTGGACGGTGAAGGCGGCCTGGCCGACTTCCGCACGCAGGGGCTCAGCGAGGCGGAGATCATCGCGCTCGGCGATCCGCCGACGGGCCGCGGGATCCTCGGCCACATCATCGACGTGCCCGATCCGCTGCGCCTCGACGACCTCTCCAGGCATCCGGCTTCGGTCGGTTTCCCGCCGGGCCACCCGCCGATGCGGACGTTCCTCGGTGTTCCCGTGATGGTGGGCGAGAAGGCTTGGGGCAACCTGTATCTGACGGACAAGCGCGGTGGCGGTCGGTTCACCGACGACGACGAGGACATCATCAAGGCCCTCGCGGCCGCGGCCGGCGTCGCGATCGACAACGCCCGGCTCTACGGCGAACTCGCCGACTCCCAGGCGGATCGCGAGAGGCTGCTCATCTTCCGCGACCGGGACCGGATCGGCCGGGACTTGCACGACCTGGTGATCCAGCGGCTCTTCGCGACCGGGTTGCAGCTGCAGAGCGTGGTGCACCTGGTCGACGCCCCTGAGGCGGCCGAGCGGATCAACACCGCGGTCGACGAGATCGACGGGGCCATCTCGGATCTGCGCGCGGCGATCTTCAGTCTGCACACCGGCGCCGAGCAGCAGCTCTCAGTGACGGTGAAGGGGCTGGCCGGGGTGGTCCGCGGCCAGCTGGGGTTCATGCCGCACGTGCGCTTCGAGGGGCCGGTCGACAGCGCGGTGCCCGAGGCGGTGCGCATCGAGGTGCTGGCCATGCTGCGGGAGGCGCTGAGCAACGCGGCCCGGCATGCCGGTGCGAGGCATGTGTCCGTGACGGTGGCGGTCGCCGAGGGACGTCTCGCGGTCACGGTCGCGGACGACGGCGGCGGCATCCCCGCGGCGGCGCCGCGGCGCGGCCTGGCGAACCTGGCGGCGCGCGCTGAGGTGCTGGGGGGCGAGTTCACGATCGGCGCGGTGGAGCCCACGGGTACCGAGCTGCACTGGAGCATCCCGCTGTAGCGGCGGGCTCAGCCGAAGAGCCGCGAGGCGAGCACCGCGGCCTGGGTGCGGCGCTGGAGGCCGAGTTTGGCGAGCACGCGGGTCACGTAGTTCTTGACGGTCTTCTCCGCCAGGTACATCCGCTCGGCGATCTCGCGGTTGGTCAGGCCCTCGCCGATGAGTTCGAGGATGCGCCGCTCCTGCTCTGAGAGCAGTTCCAGCTCGGGGGCTTTCGGCGGTCCCGTGCGCAGGCGTTCCAGGACCGCTCCGGTGACGCGGTCGTCCAGCAGCGACCCTCCGCCGGCCACCTTGCGGACGGCTTCGACCAGGTCGTTGCCGCGCACCTGCTTGAGGAGGAATCCGGACGCGCCGGCCTCGATCGCCGCGAACAGCGTCGCGTCGTCCTCATAGGAGGTGAGGATGACGACGGCGATCGACGGGTCGGCCTCCTTGACCTGGCGGCACACGTCGACCCCGTCGCCGTCGGGCAGGCGCGCGTCGAGCACCGCCACGTCCGGTTTGGCGGCGGGGATCCGGCGGACGGCCTCGGCCGCGTTGCCGGCCTCGCCGACCACTTCGATGTCGCCGTCCCTCTCGAGCAGCTCGCACAGACCCCGCCTGACCACCTCGTGGTCGTCCAGCAGGAACACCCTGATCAATGCCGTATCCATATCTCCAGTATCCGCATGTCCGGTGTCCAGCACACGCTTCCGAAGTCCGCGGCGCTAGGGACTTAGGTCCCGCGGGTCCGCTCGGGACCAATGTCCCTACGCGCCCTGGGCGTTCGGCACTGTGCCCGGACGGGTCGCCCGAAGCACGATCAGCTCAGGCGCGCATCGGGCGCGCCGCGCCCCGGCCGCTCCGCGGTTCGGGGGCGTCCTCAGAGAAGGAGCCGCCGTGACCCTCCGCCTCCCCCCGCCCGCCGACGCGCTCGACGCCGACGGCCGCATCGTCAGCATCCGCCCCGTCGTCCCCGCCGACCTCGATGCGCTCATCGCCATGCACCGGGCCTGCCCCGTCTCCGACCTGCGCTACCGCTTCTTCGGGACCGGCCGCGGCGTCTTCGCGATCGAGGCCCGCCGCCTGTGCGGCCTCAACGACTCCGGAAGGGGCACAGCGGTAGTCGTCGAGGCCGACGGCCTCATGCTCGGTGCCGCCTCCTTCGAATGCCTCCCCGAGCAGCCCGACCGCGCCGAGTTCGGCGTCCTCGTCGTCCGCGGCCACCAGCATCGCGGCCTGGGCACCCTCCTGCTCGAGCACCTCGCGCTGACCGCCGCCGGAAATGGGGTCAAAGAGCTGGCCGGGCAGGTCCTCGGCGGCAACCACCGGATGCTGCGCCTGGCGGAACGGCTCGCACCCGGGATCCCGATGCCGTACGCGGACGGCGTGGTCGACGTCGTCATGTCCGCTGAGATCGTAGGGGCCTTCGCCGACGACGTCGCCGAACGCGAGCGCGCCGCCGAGCGCTTGTCGCTGCGGCCCCTGCTCGATCCCGCGTCGGTCGCCGTCGTCGGCGCCGCCCGGTCGGGCCTGGGCGTCGGCGCCGAGGTCCTGCGATCCATCGTGGAGGGCGGATTCGCCGGGCAGGTGTTCCCCGTGCATCCGGACGCGGTCGAACTGGCGGGTCTGCGGGCCGTGCCGTCCTTCGCCCACCTCCCCGAACCGGTCGACCTCGTCGTCGTCGCCGTTCCCGCTCCCGCTGTCGCCGACGTGCTGCGACAGGCGGGGGAAGCCGGGGTGCGCGGTGCGGTCGTCGTCTCCGCGGGGTTCGCCGAGGCCGGTGACGAAGCGGCGCAACAGGAGTTGGTGCGCATCGCCCGCGCCCACGACATGCGCCTGGTCGGCCCCAACTGCCTCGGCATCATCAACACCGACCGCACCGTGCGCCTCCAGGCGAGCTTCGCGTCCGAACCGCCCGCCCTCGGCGGACTCGGCCTGGCCTCGCAGTCCGGGGCCGTCGGCATCGCCGCCCTGGCCCATGCCACCCGCACCGGCCTCGGCGTCCATGCGTTCGTCTCCCTCGGCAACAAGGCCGATGTCTCCGGCAACGATCTGCTCGCCTACTGGTACGACGACCCCGGCTGCAAAGCCGTCGCCCTCTACCTCGAATCCTTCGGCAACCCCCGCAAGTTCGCCCGGCTCGCCAGAGCCGTCGCCCGCCGCAAACCCGTCCTCGCCGTCAAGAGCGGCCGCAGCGAATCGGGTCGCCGGGCGGGGCTGTCCCACACCGCGGCGGCGGCGACCTCGGACACCGCCGTCGACAGCCTGTTCGCCCAATCCGGGGTCGTCAGGTGCGACACCCTCGAACAGCTCCTCGACACCGCGCGCGTGCTGGTGGACCAGCCGCTGCCGAGCGGCCGGCGCCTGGGCGTGGTCGGCAACGCCGGCGGCGTCGGGGTCCTGGCCGCCGACGCCGCCCACGCCGCCGGGCTCGACGTCCCGGCCCTGGGCGAGGACGCCCGCGAGCGTCTGGCGGAGGCGGTCCCCGGGGCCGCGTCCGCGGACAACCCGGTCGACCTCGGAGCCGCAGCCGACCCCGAGGCGTTCGCCGAGGCGATCACCACGCTCGGTGCATCAGGCCGTGTCGACGCGCTCATCGCGGTGTTCGCGGCGACCGGGACCAGCGATGTCGAAGGGAGCCTCGCCGCGATCGCCGACGCGCTCGACGCCCTGCCCGACCTGCCCGCCGCGGCCGTCGTCATGGGGCTCACGGACGCACCGGTCGCGTTGGGGGCCAGGCGAATCCCGGTGTTCGGCTTTCCCGAGACCGCAGTCGCCGCGCTGGGACGCGCCGCCGCGTACGCCGCATGGCGCGACCGTCCGCTCGGCGGCCGGCCGGACCTGCCCGGGATCGACCGCGCCGGGGCGCGGGCGATCGTCGAGCGGCTGCTCGAGGCGGGCGGGGGCTGGCAGACCGCGGCCGACGCCGCCGCGATCCTTGAGTGCTACGACATCCCGGTGCTGCGGGCCGTCACGGTCGCGACGAAACGGGAGGCCGTCGCCGCCGCCCGCGAGTGCGGCTACCCGGTGTCGGTCAAAGCCGACGACCCCCGGCTCATCCACAAGTCGGGCGCGGGCGGCGTCCGCCTGGGGCTCGAGAACGCCCGCGAGGTGCGGGCCGCCTTCGCGGGCGTCGAGCGGGTCATCGAGGGCGACGAGCGGGCCGCGGTCGTGGTGCAGCCGATGAACGGGTCCGACATCGAGCTGACGGCCGGCATCGTCCACGACCCGCTGTTCGGGTCCCTGGTCATGGTCGGGCTCGGCGGCGTGCGCACCGACCTGTTCGGCGACAAGCAGTTCCGGCTCCTGCCGCTGACCGACACCGACGCCGAGCAGATGTGGCGCTCGCTGGAGTCCGCCGAGCTCCTGACGGGCTACCGCGGGTCCGCGCCGGTCGATCCCGGGGCCCTCCGCGACCTCGTGTCCCGCCTCGGCCGCCTCGCCGAAGACGTCCCGGAGATCGCCGAACTCGACCTGAACCCGGTCATGCCGACCCGTTACGGGGTGGAGGCGGTGGACGTGAAGCTGCGTTTGGCCCGCGTCGGCGACGAACCGGACCCGATCGCCCGGCGCCTGCGCTGACCGGGGACACGGAAACGGGCCGCGATCGCGAGGATCGCGGCCCGCCGGTCACTCCTTCACGGCATCGGCCAGCGCCTTCGACATGCCTTTGAGGCCCAGGGCTGCAGCACCTCCGGGGAGCCCGCCGTGGAACGGCCGGCCGGCCCGGAACTGCTGGGGCAGCGCGATTCCCAGCGCTTTCTTGCCCAGCCGCCAGATCGGCGAGACGCCGACGAGGTGGTCGGCGCCCGCGTCGTCTGGGGCCGGGTGGGCGGGCTCGCCGGTGAGCGTCAGCGGCACCTGGGTGAAGACGGCGTCGTCGAACCGCTCCATGACGTACAGGCCCACCGGGTCGAACCGCGACGGGGCCTTCACGGCGTCCGGGTCGATCCGGTGCGCGATGTCGTCGGCGACCGCGTCGGCCTGCAGCAGCGAGAGGAAGCCGAGCTTGACCGGGAAGTCCCCCGCGTCGCCGGGCGCGTAGACCGCTTCGGTGCGGCGGACGCGGCGCGTCTGCGGCTCGGTGAGCAGGAATCCCCGCCGGTCGCACGGCAGGCCTTCGTAGTCGACGCCCGCGCCGTGGGGGGCGGTCGCCACGAGCAGGTCGAACACCCGCGCCGTGCCGTCGGCGAACCGCACCAGGTTCGGCTCGACGCTCGTCACCGCGGCCGACCTGCAGCCCACGATGCCGCGTTCGGCGAACTCGCCGCCGACCGGCCGGTCGAGCCCGATGCCGAAGGCCTGCAGGTAAGTCGCCTCGTGCGTGGCGAAGGTGACGCAGATGCGGTCGCGGACGCGGCTCCTGCGCAGCCACTGCTCCAGCATGAACGCGAGCTCGTACAGCGGTCCGGGGCACAGGTTTCCCGGCGGCACCAGGAACAGGACGTGCTGCGGCGAGCCGTCGACCGCGGCGTCCCTGAGCCGCTTGAGTTCGCGGGCGAGTTCCCGCATCTGCTCGATCGTCCCGATCAGGTGGGCGTGCTCGGCCAGGCCGGGCACGGCCTCGGGCCGCATCGCCGCTCCGGTGGCGAGCACGAGGTAGTCGTAGTCGAGCAGGTCGCCGTCGGCGAGCGCGATCCGCTTCGGATCGGTCTCCACCCATGCGATCCCGCCGTGCCGCACCGCGATCCCGCGCCGGTCCGCGGGCGTTTCGAGCGGGAGGCGCAGATCGTCCTCGGCGCCGCCGAAGGGCACGTAGACCATGCCGGGCTTGAACACGAAGTCGGGCCGGTCGGTCACCAGCGTCAGGTCGACCCCGTCGCCGAGGTGGCGGCGCAGGGTGAAGGCGGTCTCGAGGCCGGCGAATCCTGCGCCGACGATGACGACTCGGGGCATGTCCATGGCGTCCTCCTGGAAGTGTGCGTTCACCTCTCCATGCCACTCGATGCGCCGCTCGCCGGGTAGTGACCAAATGCCCGTCGCCGAGGGACGATCGCGGCGGCGTCATTTCAGGTAGTCCTCGAGGAGTGCGGGCCGCAGGCCGGATCGCCGGGCCTCCTCGACGAAGCGTTCGACGTCTTCGCGGAAGGCCTCTCTGAAGTGCATCAGGACGATGTCGCCCGGCTCCAGGCGATCGCCCGCGGCGTATTCGATGGCGCCCTCGTCGATGACGGCGGTCCAGTGCACGACGTGCTTCACGCCGCTTTCTCCGGCGGCGCGCAGCGTGTCGTCGTTGAACTCGCCGTATGGGGGTCGCATGAGCGTGGGGCGGCGGCCGTACTCCTGTTGGTAGTGGTCCGAGGTGTCGCCGATCTGCCGCAGCTGCTCTTCGAATGGCAGGTCGGTGAGGTCGGGGTGGTCGAGGGTGTGGTTCTCGACGAGGGACCCGGTGCGGTCGCGGAGATCGCGGAAGAAGTCGGCGTCCTGGCGCACGTACTGGTCGGTGAGGAACAAGGTGGCCTTGAGGTCGTGCTCCTCGAGGATGTCGACCATCGTGGCATGGCGCGTGACGCCGTCGTCGATGGTGAGGAAGACGACGGGGTCCTCGGTGTCCACTTTGTAGGTCACTTCGTCGATGGTGGTCTTCACGTCGGGCACGGGTCGGGCCGGAGCGTTCCTCGGGGAGGACTTCGGCGTCGACCTGCGGTCGGCTTCGGTGGCAGTGCGCTCTGCAGGCGTGGTCGTCCCGCACGCGGCGGCCCCGAGCAGTCCGGTGCCGAGCAGGGAGCTCATGAGCAGGAGGCGTCGTCTTGAGGTTCTGTCACGATTCATGAAGCGGACGCTATGCGTGCTGTTTCTCGGTCCGCCCTATCCGCTGTTGCGGTCCTCCGGCGGAAATCCATCGGTTCGGTAACAGCCGTTTTCTGGGCGGTAGCATGGCGGACGTGCAGGTCAGAAGATGGATAGTGGCGGTCGGTGTCGGGTGCGCGCTCATTGCGGCCGCCGGTTGCGGCATCGCCGGCGACGGGGTGCGGATCGCCGAGGACGCCGGTGACGCCGGCACCGGTCCCGTCCCCGACTCGCAGCCGCACCCGGCCGAAGGCGAGGCGTTCAGCGTCGACCCGGTCGCGGTCCTGCGCGAGGATCCCGAAGTGCGCCAGGACATCAAGGACCTGGTCGCCCGCCCCTGCACGGGCGACGGCTACGACGGGAGCTGGTATCCGGTGGACACGGTCTACGCCACCGTCGCCGGGACCGATGTCCAGGTCGTCGTCATCGACGTCCTGGGTTGCACCCCTCCGTACCCCTGCGCCACCGGTTACGCCAGCTATGTCTACCGGCTGTGGGAGGACGGGCCCGAACAGGCCTTCGCGGCCGAGGAGACCTCCACGACCGTCGTGGTGACCGACGGCGAGTTCTCACTGGAGTGGCCGGTCTGGTTGCCCGGCGACGACACCGACTGCCCGACCGGTCTCGATTCGGCGCCGTTGACCTGGGACGGCGACGAACTCGTGGAAGGCGGCTGAGCGGTGGAGCGGGCGCACGTGCTGTTCGTCGAGGACGACGACGTGATCCGGGAGGCCACGCAGCTGAGTCTGGAGCGCGACGGATTCCGGGTCTCCGTGGCGGCGGACGGCAGGGCCGGCCTGGACGCGTTCTTCGCCGTGCAGCCGGACGTGGCGCTGCTCGACGTGATGCTGCCGGGCATGAACGGGGTCAGCCTGTGCCGCCGCATCCGCGAGCACAGCCTCGTCCCGGTGATCATGCTGTCGGCCCGCGACGACCCCGTCGACGTCGTGGTCGGGCTGGAGGCCGGCGCCGACGACTACATCACCAAGCCCTTCGACAGCGCCGTGCTGACCGCCCGCATCCGCGCTGCACTGCGCCGCACGGAGACCCCGTCGCCGGCCGAGGGCGGGCGGACCGGGCCGCTGCGGTTCGGAACCGTGGAGGTCGACCCGGACGGTGTGCGGGTGGTGCGCGACGGCGAGCCCGTGGCCCTCACCCCGACCGAGATGCGGCTGCTGCTGCGCTTCGCCGCATCGCCGGGGACCGTGCTCAGCCGCGACATCCTCCTTGAGAGCGTCTGGAACTACCAGTGGGGCGGCGACAGCCGGGTCGTCGACGTGCACGTCCAGAGGCTGCGGAACAAGATCGGCGCCGACCGCATCGAGACCGTGCGCGGCTTCGGCTACAAGCTCCTCGGTGACGTCCGATGACCTTGCGCTGGAAGATCACCGCCACGATCACGCTGGTGAGCGTCCTCGTGGCGGTGGCGCTCAGCCTCATCGTGCATTTCGCCTTCGCCCACCGCCTCGCCGACGAGGCCCGCGAAGTCCAGGAGGAGCGGATCGCACTGGTGATGCGCGAGTTCGACCGCACCGGGCAGGCCGCGCTCGGCGGCGTCCTGGACGACCCGGATCTGCCCGTAGGCCTGCTGACCGCGGTCGAGGGCGGCCGGACGGCGACCCTGATCGAGGACACCGGGGACGGTGCCCACGTCTGGGCGGCCGCGCCGGTCGGCGACGGGCGGATCCTGTCGCTGCGCGACACCTACGAGGACCGCCTCGACTCGCTCGCGTCGCTGGACCGGGTGCTGGTGACCGGTGCGGCGGCGGTCGTCGCGGCCGGAGCGGGGTCAGGGGTCCTGATCGGCGCTCGCATGTCGAAGCGCCTGCGCCGGGCCGCCGCGGCCGCGGGCCGCGTGGCCGAGGGGGACCGCTCCACGCGGGTGAGCGCCGCCATCGGCGGCAGGTCGCGCGACGAGGCCGCCGAACTGGCGCAGGCGATCGACGCCATGGCCGACGCCCTGCAGGCCAGGCTGGAGGCCGAGCGGCGGGTCACCGCCGACATCGCCCATGAGCTGCGAACCCCGATCACCGGGCTCAACACGGCCGCCGAACTCCTGCCGCCGGGCCGCCCGTCCGAATTGGTCCGCGACCGCGTCCGCGCATTGCGCGCCCTGGTCGAAGACGTCCTCGAAGTGGCGCGCCTGGACACCGACAACGAGACCGCCGACCTGACGCCCGTGGCCGTCGCCGAGTTCACCGCCCACCGCGTGGCCGCCTATGGACCGGAGGTCCGAGTGCGCGTCGTCGCGGACGCGGTCCTCGAAACCGATCCCCGCCGGCTCGAGCGGATCCTGGTCAACCTGGTCGCCAACGCGGTCCGGCACGGCGCCCCTCCGGTGCTCGTCGAGGTCGACGGTCCCCGCATCAGCGTCCGCGACCGCGGTCCCGGCTTCCCCGAAGCGGTGCTCCGCGACGGGCCGATCCGGTTCCGCATGGGCCCGGAGGACAACGGCGGGCACGGCCTCGGCCTCACCATCGCCCTCGGCCAGGCCCGGGTCCTCGGCGCCCGGCTCGAACTCGCCAACCCACCGGAAGGCGGCGCACTCACCACAGTAGACCTCGCGCCGGGATCGTCGAGCTGAGCGCTGTCGCCCCCTCGACTCGACCGTTCACGGAGACAAGAAAAGTCGAGGTGGTGTCCCGGCCGGGGCACCACCTCGCTCATGATCGATCAGATGGAGACCGATTCCCTGGGGGCCGGCGTCTTGGGAGGCTCCGGCTCCGCGGCAGGCATGTGGTCGTCCACCAAGGTGGCCTCGTTGAACGGCTGGTCCCCCGCGAGCACCCGGCTCGCCTGGTCGCGGTTGAACTCCTTCGTCCAGTTCCCGATGAGCACGGTCGCGACGGCGTTGCCCGCGAAGTTGGTCAGCGCCCGCGCCTCCGACATGAACCGGTCGATGCCGAGGATGAAGCCGACGCCGTCGACCAGCTCGGGCCGGTGCGACTGCAGGCCGCCGGCCAGCGTCGCGATCCCGGCGCCGCTGACCCCCGCGGCCCCCTTGGAGGCGATGATCATGAAGACCAGCAGCGAGATCTGCTCGGCGAGGCCGAGCGGCTGGCCCTGCGCGGTGGCGATGAACAGCGTCGCCATCGTCAGGTAGATCGCGGTGCCGTCCAGGTTGAACGAGTAGCCGGTCGGGACGGTGATGCCGACGACGGGCTTGCTCACGCCCAGGTGCTCCATCTTGGCGATCAGCCGCGGCAGCGCCGACTCCGAGGAGGAGGTCGACACGATCAGCAGGAACTCCCGGCCGAGGTAGCGCAGCAGCTTGAAGATGTTGATCTGCGCCCCGAACCACAGGACGGCGCCCAGGATGCCGAAGACGAACAGCAGGCAGGTCGCGTAGAAGCCGAACATGATCACCGCGAGGCTCTTCAACGCGTCCCAGCCGGTCTCGCCGACCACGGCCGCGATCGCGCCGAACGCGCCGATCGGCGCCACCCACATGATCATCGCGAGGACGCGGAAGACCAGCTTCTGCAGGTGCCCGATGCCGCGCAGGATCGGCTCCCCGGCAGGGCCCATCTTCTGGAGGGCGAACCCGGCGAGCAGCGCCACCAGCAGCGCCTGCAGCACCGAGCCTCCGGTGAACGCGGAGACCAGGCTCTCGGGGATGATGCCGAGCAGGAAGTCGACGGTGGTACCGCCGCCGCCTTCCGCCGCCTTCGCCTGCGCCTCGGACACCGCCTCCGGGTCGAGGTTCATGCCCGAGCCCGGGTTCAGGATGTTGCCGACGACCAGGCCGATGGCCAGCGCGAAGGTCGACATCAGCAGGAAGTAGCCCAAGGCGATGAGCCCGACCTTGCCGACGCTCGCGGCCTTGGCGACCGAGCCGATCCCGATGACGATCGTGCAGAAGATGATCGGGATGATCATCATCTTGATGAGCGCGACGAATCCGGTGCCGAGCGGTTTGAGCTGCACGGCGACTTCGGGGAACACGAAGCCGACCAGGATGCCGAGGACTACGGCGACGATGACGGCGAGGTAGAGGTAATGCGTGCGATCGCGGCGTTTCGGGGGCGGTGGCGTAGACATCTTCGTCTCCTAAGGGATGTGGACAATGACGAAAGTGTCCATCCCCTTGTGAAGCCAGTCACGATTCTGTTCATTACGGTCTTGTGATCGGCACGTGTACAACTGGGGTGTGAAGCAACCATGGACCCTGGCCCGGCAGCTCCTCGTGCTGCAGCTCGTCCTGGTCGTCCTGCTCGTGGGCGCCGGGATGGCATTGGCCTACGTCGATGCCGGGCGGGCGACCGACGACAACGCGCGCGAGCGGGTCACCGCGGTCGCCGAGACCGTGGCCGACTCGCCGAGCCTGACCGCCGCGCTGGCGACCCCCGATCCCAGCCGCGACCTGCAGCCGTTCGCCGAACAGGTCAGGGCCGATACCGGGGTCGACTTCATCACGATCATGGACCCGGACGGCATCCGGTTCACGCACCCCGACCCCGCCCGGATCGGCGAGCCCTTCATCGGCAACTTCGAACCGGCGCTTGCCGGTGAGGCGTACACCGAGACCTACACCGGGACGCTGGGGCCGTCGATGCGCGCGGTCGTGCCCGTCTTCGGAGAGGGCGGCGACGTCGTTGCCCTTGTGGCCGTGGGGATCACGATCGAGGCGATCTCGGCCGAGCTGAACGAGCGGCTCCAGCCGCTGGCCGCGGTGGCCGCCGGCGTGCTCGTCGTCGGCGTCGCCGGCAGCTACCTGGTGAGCAAGCGGTTGAGCCGCCAGACCCGCGGCGCCGCGCCCGGGGAGCTGCGCGACATGTTCGAGTACTACCAGGCGATCCTGCACTCGGTCCGGGAAGGACTCGTCCTGGTCGGCCGAGACGGCCGCGTCGTGCTGTGCAACGACGCGGCGCACGACCTGCTCGGGCTGCCCGCCGACGTCCGGGGTACGCCGGTCGGGGAACTCGGCCTCGCCGATGATCTCGCGGCGGCGTTCACCTCGTCCGAGCCGCGCAGCGACGAGCTCCACCTGACCGACACCCGGCTGCTGCTGGTGAACTCGGTGCCCGTGCGCTCGGGAGACCAGTCCATGGGCAACGCGGTCACGCTGCGGGACCACACCGAGCTGCAGAACCTGACCGGGGAGCTCGACACGGTGCGCGGATTCGCCGAGTCGCTGCGCTCCCAGGCGCACGAGTCGGCGAACCGGCTGCACGCCGTGATCTCGCTGATCGAGCTGGGCCATGTCGACCGGGCCCTCGCGCTGGCGACCGCGGAGCTGGAGACCGCGCAGCAGCTCACCGACCGGGTCGTCGGCTCGGTGTCCGAGCCGGTGCTGGCGGCGCTGCTGCTCGGCAAGTTGAGCGAGGCCAGCGAGCGCGGGGTGGATCTGGTGCTGACCGCGGACACGGCCTTGCAGGACACCGGCGCTGAGGTCGATGCGCGCGACCTGATCACGATCCTGGGCAACCTCATCGACAACGCTATGGATGCGGCCGTTGAGCATGCGGCCGAGCGCTCCCCGAAGGTCGTGGTCACGGTGAGGACGGAGCCGGGCGAGCTGTTCGTCCGCGTCGCCGATTCCGGTCCCGGCGTCGTGGAGGAGGCGGCGATCTTCCGCCGGGGGTGGTCGACGAAACCGGCCGTCGAGACCGGGCGCGGGCTGGGGCTGGCCCTCGTCGGGCAGGCCGTGCGCCGCTACGGCGGCACCGTCATCGTCGCCAACGGCGACGACGACAGCGCCTCAGACGACGGCAGTCCTTCCGAGGACGGCGGCGCCGTGTTCACCATCCGGCTACCGATATCGTCTAGCCGATGATCCGCGTACTCGTGGTCGAAGACGACCTGGTGGCCGCCGAAGCCCACCGGGCGTACGTCGAGCGCGTCGCCGGGTTCACGGTGGCCGGCGTGGTGCATTCGGGCAACGACGCCATCCGGTTCTGCTCCCGCCACCCGGTCGACCTGGTCCTGCTGGACTTCTACCTGCCCGACACGCATGGCCTGGCGGTGTGCGCGGCGCTGCGGGCCGCCAGCGCCCCGGTGGACGTGATCGCCGTGACCTCGGCGCGCGACCTCTCCGTCGTCCGGGCGGCCGTGTCCTCCGGTGTCATGCAGTACCTGCTCAAGCCGTTCACGTTCGCGACGCTGCGGGGGAAGCTCGAAACGTACGCGGCATGGCGGGAGCAGGTGGTGCAGCCCGGCGAGGTCGGCGGACAGACCGATGTGGACCGGATGCTGTCCGAGCTGCGCACGCCGGGCCACGGGCCGCTGCCGAAGGGCCTGAGCGCATCCACATTGGATTCGATCAACGCCGCGCTCGCCGATGCGCCCGACGGCCTGTCCGCCGCGGCCATCGCGACGACGGTGGGGATCGCGCGGGTCACCGCGCGCCGCTATCTGGAGTACTTGGCGGAGAACGGCATCGCCCAGCGCCGCCCGCACTACGGCAGCGTCGGCCGCCCCGAGGTCTGGTACGTCCTCGTCAGGCGCTGAGCCCGGCGGCCGACGGCCTCATCGTCAGTCGCTGAGCAGCCGCTCGCTGAGTTCCCACAGGCGCTTCGCCCCTTCGGGATCGACGGAGTGCGGCACGACATCGGCCAGGACCACCCCGTCGGCGTCGCTGAAGGCGATCGGCGTCGCGGTGTCCAACTTCGAGATCTCGTTGTCGCACAGGTAGACGCCGCCGATGTCGGCGAGCAGCGGGCTGGTCGCCGCGAACACGCTGGTGCTGGCGCCCTGCGGCGCCGTCTTGAACCCGCGGTCGGGGTCGATGACCGGCCGCCCGGCGGCGTCGATCAGGCCCATCTCCCGCAGCTGCTCGTCGGTGAACGCCACGGCGTCGTCCTCTTTGGAGAGCGGCCCCAGGCTCGTGCCCGCGATGACGCCCGGGTGCACGGCGTAGCCGCGGATCCCCTCCGCGGACCAGCGCCGGTCCAGCTCGACGGCGAACAGGACGTTGGCGGCCTTGGACTGGGCGTAGCCGGCCATCGGGTCGTATCCGCCGGTGGTGAAGTTCGGGTCGTCCCAACGGATCGGGCCGTGCCGCTGGGCACCGGACGACACGTTGACGACCCGGGCGCCTCCCGCGGCGCGCAATGCGGGCAGCAGGCCCAGCGTCAGGTGGAAGTGGCCGAGGTGGTTGGTCGCGAACTGCGACTCGTAGCCGCGCGCGTCGCGGCTCAACCGGCCGCCCATGATCCCGGCGTTGTTGACCAGGATGTGGAGCGGTCGGCCGGAGTCGCGGAAGCGGGCGGCGAACGCTTCGATCGACGCCGGGTCGAGAAGGTCCAACCGGTCGACCTCGACGCGGTCGATGCCGACGAGCGACTCGGCGGCGCGTTCGGGATTGCGGGTGAGGACCGTGACGGCGGCCCCGGCCTTGCTGAGCGCGCGGGTGGTCTCGAAGCCGATGCCGACGTGGCCGCCGGTGACGATGACCTGCTTGCCGGAGAGGTCGATGCCCTTGAGGACGTCGTCTGCGGTGGACGCGGCGGTGAATCCGGTCCCGATCGGGTGCTGTTGCTGTGCCATGGCACCAGTCTGCGTTCGGAATCCCGGATCCTGAATGGTTGCCAGTCCGTGTTTTTTGCGCGAGAGTACGGAGATGAGCGTTGACCATCTCTCGGAAGTGTTCGATCTCGTCGAGGTCCGCGGCGTGATCTCCGGCGGCTTCGCGGTACGGGGCCTGTGGCGGTCCTGCGGGGACATCAGCGAGCGGCTGAAGTTCTTCGCGATGGTCGGCGGCCGGGCCCGGTTGACCACCGACGGGATCGAGGGGCCGATCGACCTCGAGCCCGGCGATGTCGTCATCCTCAACGGACGGTCCTGGCTGAACGTCGAGGGCGGCACCGGCAACGGGCCGCGCCGCGAGATCCTGCCCGAGGAGAACGACCTCCGCTTCTCGGGCGCCGACCGCGGCGTCGACGACGTCCTCCTCGGCGGCCGCATCGACCTCAACCCGGCCGGTCGGACGCTCCTGCTGCAGGCGCTGCCGCCGGTCGCGCACGTGCGGGCGTCGGTCGCCGCCGAGTCCAACCTGCACGGCAGTCTCGACCGGCTGTTCGAGGAGGTGAGCGGGAACCGGATGGGTTCGGCGTTCGCGATCCGGCAGTACGGGCAGCTGCTCCTGCTCGATGTGCTTCGCGCTTATGTGCATCAGGCCGAACTCCCCGCCGGATGGCTCCGGGTCCTGACCGACGAGCGGTTGCGCCCGGCCTTGAGCCTCATGCATGCCGAGCCTGGAAAGGCTTGGGGCCTCGAGGAACTGGCGCACGCCGCGGCGATGTCGCGCACCTCGTTCGCCGAGCGCTTCCGGACGGTGTCGGGCCTGCCGCCGCTGACCTACCTCAACCGCTGGCGGATGCTCTTGGCGCAGCGGGCGCTCCGCGACGGCGACGCCCGGATCGGGGCGTTGGCGTTCGAACTGGGCTACGGCTCGGAGAGCGCGTTCAGCACCGCGTTCAAGCGCGAGGTGGGCGAGTCCCCACTGCGCTACCGGAACCGGGTGCGCGCCGAGTCCTCAGTGGGCGCAGCGTTCGTGTCGCCTTAGCGACCGCGCGGTCACCACCGGTCGAAGATGTCGCCGAAATCGTTTCGTTCGTTGGTGGCGTCGACCGTGTCCGGGCAGGTCACCACCGTGTAGTTGTACGAGGTGCACTCGACACTGAACGGGCAGTCCCCACCGGTCTTCGCGGTGTACTCCTCGATCAACTCCCCCGTCGCGAGCTCGTAGACCTCGACCGAGTACTCGTGGCCGAGCAGGTCGATCGTCTCGGTGCCCGGAGACCCGATGACGTCGTACTCGCACGTGTCGATCACCGCGCCCTGCCCCTGGCCGTCCACGCACATCACCAGCGACACTTCATCGACGTTGTCGGCGGCGAGACTCGAAGGCAGCGCCGCCTCCACATTGTCGCCGCCTTCGACGAACATCGAGTCCGAAGCGTCGCCGTCGTAGGGTTCGGCGTCGAGGTACGCGCCGCCGCTGCCGCAGTAGCTCCCCGACTCGACGCGGGCCCGGACCTCTTGGCTCGCCTTCTCGGCCAGGAAGGCGGTGAGTTCGGACTCCACGTCGGCGAGTTCCTGCTCAGCCGTGGCGAAGAGCTCGTGGTCGGGATAGGCGGTCAGGAACTCCTCGTAGCGCGCAATGGCGTCGGCGAGGTCGTCCTCGTAGAACGCAGAGGCGGGGTCCTCGCCCTCGGTCTGCTCCCGCGCGCAGGCCAGGAGCCGTTCGGGCACGAGCTCCCCGAAGGCCGCGAGCGGCTCGGCGAGTTCCGGTTCGGTATCGCCCCTGTCCGAGAGGAAGACGTACATGTCCGCGGACCAGCAGCTGACGCCGAGGGCGTCGATCGCGGCCAGGAATTCGGTGGCCGCCGCCCGCACCCGCTCCGACTGCGACGGAACTGCCGCGAGGGCCTGCGACAGATACGCGAAGCCCGGCCCGGCGTAGTCCTCGCGGTCCATGGGGATCTGCACGGCCAGGTCGAGCAGGAGCCGCGCGCGCTCGAGCCAGGCCTCCTCCCAGACGGCGCCGGGCTCGACGATGTAGTCGTCCAGCCCTCCGACGACTCCCAGTGGCTCCTCCTCTCCCAGCGCTTCGCGCAGGACCTCGCAGGCCTCCCATTGCACGGAGGCGTCCACGACGGTCTGCCCGGCGACCAGCGTGTGGGCATTGTCGAGTCGGTCCAGGATCGACTGCGCCGCTTCGCAGTCGCCGCTCCGATGCGCATCAGTCGCACTCTCCAGAATGGACGTGGCGTCCGACCGCACCGCCGAGATCATGACGAGCACGACCACCATCAACCCGAGCGCTCCCGACCGCGACAGCCACGCGGAAGCACGCCGCCCTGGTGCCGAACGGAGGGCCGACCGACCGCGCGCCGCGACCACCGTGTGGATCGCGATGCCCGACCACCAGACCACCAGCAGGACCGGCACGAACCCGCTGCCCGGCGAGAGGAACACGGCCAGCGCGACCAGTGCCGTGCCGACGATCGCGACGGCGGCGAACACGTGGCGACGCAGCAGCAGGTAACCGATGCCGGGCAACGCGAGGTTGCCGAGCAGCACGGTCACCGCGTCCGGCCTGCGGTCGGCGTCAAGGTCCCTCACGAGCGGCCTCCTCGGTGCAATCTGCTTCCCGCAGTGAACCAGTGGTCGGTCGGGACCGGTCCCGGCCGACCTTGGCGGCGAAGGCGACTGATCGCCGCTCTTGACCTGAGGTCGATGGACTGCTGGAATACAGAGCGCATCGAAACTTTCATGAAAAGAGAACCTCAAATGACCGAAACTTCCATTGACGCTCGGATCGAGCGGCACCGCTCCGCCGACGCGACGGTCACGCTCATCCTCGACGGCGAGCCCCTCATCGGCCGCGAGGTCGAGCTGGAGCAGACCCGCCACAAGTTCCTCTTCGGCTGCACCGGATTCGAGCTCATCGACCTCGCCAACGGCACCGCCGCCGACCCCGAGCAGGAGGCCCGCACCGCCGCGCAATGGGAAGGCCTGTTCAACTTCGCCACGCTCCCCTTCTATTGGGGCCGTTTCGAACCCGAGCGCGGCAAGCCCGACACCGAACGGCTCCTCCAGACGGCGCGCTGGTTCGCCGACCGCGGCCACCCCGTCAAGGGCCACCCGCTCGCCTGGCACACCGTCACCGCGCCCTGGCTGCTCGACCTCGACAACGAGGAGATCGCCCGGACCCAGGTCGAGCGCATCACCCGCGAGGTCGGCGACTTCGCCGGCGCCATCGACATGTGGGACGTCATCAACGAGGTCGTCATCATGCCGATCTTCGACAAGTACGACAACGGCATCACCCGCGTGTGCCGCGACATCGGCCGCATCCCGATGGTGCGCATGGTCTTCGACGCCGCGCGCGAAGCGAACCCGAACGCGACCCTGCTGCTCAACGACTTCGACATGTCCGCGGCGTACGAATGCCTCATCGAAGGCGTCCTCGAAGCCGGGATCAAGATCGACGTGCTGGGCCTGCAGAGCCACATGCACCAGGGTTACTGGGGCGAGGAGAAGACCGAGGCCGTCCTCGAACGCTTCTCCCGCTATGGTCTCCCGATCCACTTCACCGAGACCACCATCCTCTCAGGACACACGATGCCGTCCGAGATCGAGGACCTCAACGACTACCAGATCGAATCCTGGCCCTCCACGCCCGAAGGCGAAGCCCGCCAAGCGGACGAGATCGAACGCCACTACAAGACCCTGCTCGCGCACCCCTCGGTCGAAGCGGTCACCTACTGGGGCATGGGCGACGCCGGCATGTGGCTCGGCGCGCCCGGCGGCTTCGTCCGCGCCGACGGCAGCCCGAAGCCCTCCTACGACCGCCTCCACCACCTCATCAACACGGAGTGGGGCACACCCGCGACGACGACCGCGACCGATGCCGAAGGCCGCCTTCGCTTCAACGGCTTCCTGGGCGACTATCGCATCACCTGTGAAGGCCGCGAAGTCGCGTTCCGCCTCGACGAACCCGGGGAGGTCCATCTGACGGTCGCCGTCGCCTGACCGGTCGCTAGACCGCGAAGTCCACCGTCTTGTACTGGGCCTCGTTGCCGCTGATGCCGTACAGCCACACGTCCAGGGCCTGGTCGTACATCCTGTCGGGCATGTCGAAGAAGAACTGGATCTCGAGGAGGTCGGCCGGGACCACGAAGGTGACGGTGAAGGTCTGGATCACCCCCGTCGCGTTGGGGTCGGCCTCCTCCCGCAGTTCCTCAGTGGAGCTGACCGACGGGGCGACGATGAGCCCCGAGGAGTGGTCGATCCGGAGCTGCTGCTCCGGATCGGAGGGCCAGTCGATCCCGCGTTCGGTCGCTTCCAGCAGGTGCTCGTAGACGACCGTGACGACCGCCTCCTCCACTTCGCACTGCCACCCGGCATCCTCGTCGAACGCCGATCTGGTGACGGTGAAGTCGTCGTCCACTTTGGCGCCGATGATCTCCCATGCGCCGTCGGTCGACTCCAGGTTCATCTCGGCATACACGTGGAAGACCCGCTCGCCCGACTCGCCGTTGTAATAGGCCGCAATCGGGTCGGCGATCTCGCCGGACGCGAGGTCGAGCGTCTGGGTGCGTTCGGCATCGGTGACCGCGACCGATGCGGCCGCTTCGGCGTCGACGACGGCGGCGTGGACCGAGTCCGCCTCGGGGACCCCGTCGACCTCCCAGGTCCGGCGTGTTCAGGCTCGGCGGATCGCGTCGCGGCCGACGTGGAGCTCCCCGGCTTCATCGCAGAACACGCCGACGGGCAGGACCGGCTGCCCGTCGAACAGGAGCGGCCGGGTCCGGCCGTCGGGCCACCGGAGCACGGCGACCGCGTGAGAGGTTCCCAAGTCGACGCTGAGCAGAAAGGAGGGGGGCACGCCCCACAGAATATCGGGCGAATGCACCCCGAAAGCAGCCTCGCCGCCACCGCCGCGGACGATTGGAGCAGTGACCACACCCCCGCTGGGCAGGGCCGCGAACGACCCGGCCGGCTCGGGGCAGGGAAGTAACGCCAGTCCGTCCCGAGCGGCCGAAATCGTCGGTAGCGTCGGCTCCATGAACGAGAACATCCAGTTGAACAACGACGTGACCATGCCGTCCTTGGGCTTCGGCGTCTTCCAGACCCCGCCCGAGGAGACCGTCGCATCGGTGGAGGAGGCGCTGCGCGTCGGCTACCGCCACATCGACACCGCCGCCGCGTACGGCAACGAACGCGAAGTCGGCATGGCCCTCCTGAGTTCCGGTCTGGCCCGGGACGAGGTCTTCATCGAGACGAAGGTCTGGATCTCCGACTACGGCTACCACGAGACCCTCCACGCCTTCGACAAGTCCGCGGGGAAGCTCGGCGTCGAGCAGATCGACCTGTTCATCCTGCACCAGCCGCTGCCGACCGCGTTCGACAAGACCCTGGACGCGTACCGGGCGCTGGAGACGCTGCTCGCGGACGGCAAGGTCCGCGCGATCGGCGTCTCGAACTTCATGCCCGACCACCTCGAACGGCTCCTGGATCGCGCAAGGGTCGTCCCGGCGGTCAACCAGGTCGAGGTCCACCCGTACTTCACCCAGCCCGAGGTGCAGAAGGCCGACGCGGCGAACGGGGTCCTGACGCAGGCGTGGTCGCCGATAGGCGGCATCACCTCCTACCGCGACACCGGTACCGGGTCCACGTTCGACGACCCGGTCGTCACCGCGATCGCCGAGGCGCACGGCAAGAGCCCGGCGCAGGTCATGCTCCGCTGGCACCTCCAAGAGGGACGGTCCGCGATCCCGAAGTCGGTCAAGGCGCACCGCATCGCCGAGAACTTCGACGTCTTCGACTTCGAGCTCACCGCCGCGCAGATCAGGGAGATCGACGCGCTCGACACCGGCGTCCGCGGCGGCCCCGAGCCCGCCGACATCACGCTCGAGACCTTCGGTCGCCCGATTCCCGAGGCCTGACCGGATCATCAAGGTGCTCGACGGCAGTGTGAACCCGGGCAAGGTCTTCGACCGCACCATCGGCAACGACGAGACGCCGGAGGGCTACGCGGCCATGGACAGCCGACGGGCGCTCAAGGTGATGATCGCTCCATAGTCGCGCGAATCGCGGGCCGGGCCTCGGGCCCGGCCCGCTGACTGTCGGGCGGTCAGGCACTGGCCTGGAGTTCCTGGACCAGCCCGATGATGACGCCGGCGGGGCCGCGGAAGTAACCGTACCGGTAGATGTCCTCGTACTCCGTCACCTCGCCCACGAGTTCGGCGCCGTGGGGGCGCAGGCGGTCGAAGGTGTCGTCGACGCTGTCGACCATGAAGGTCAGGCGCGGGATGCCCGGGACGTTCACCGGAGCCCAGGGCGCCTTGGCGGTGGACACCGGCCGCTGGAACGTCGAGATCTCGACCCGGCTGTGGCCGTCCGGGGTTCGCAGCATCGCGATGTCCGCCTTGGCGTCGTCCAGCGCGATGAGCCGGTCCACCCATGCGCCCTCGACCGACGCCTGGCCCTCCAGTTCCAGGCCCAGCTCGACGAAGAACGCGATGGCGGCTGCGAGATCCTCGACGACGATGCCCGTGTGGTCCAACCGGTAGACCGTCATGATTGCCTCCTCATTCCTGGGCTGCGCTTCTCGCGGCCCTTCACCCGATGGACGGAGCCGACCGGCTCTTCTCGACATCGTCGCACTGAAGGTGACGCAGACCACCGCACAGGCCGCATCGCACCGTCCATGTCGCACGGACCGGCCGTGTGCGAGCCGTGCCCGACTGATGCCGGGCTCATCGACGATTGACAGCGATCCTCAATCCCCTGAGGTCGAACCGTCGGTCAGATCGCAGTACATGATCCGGCCTTCGTAGGGCTCGAACTCGGACTTGCCGCAGTCGATCTCCGGGCGCTGCCCGTACGAGCTCTCCAACGCATCGGCCGACGCCTCGGCGATCGAATCCGCCGTGACGAGGTCCGTCTGGTGCGCTTCCGGCGATTCCGCGGCGCTGGACTCGGGTTGGGTTCGACAGGGGTGGTCTCCTCGGCGTCGATCGGGGCGTCGGCGACCTGGACGTCGGCCTTCCACTCGGCACCGTCGGCCTCAGTGATGGTGACGGTCGCGTCGTACTCCGTACCGGTGGCCGGGTCGGTCAGCACGGAGTCGACCTCTTTGCCTTCGGCGACGGTCACCGAGTCGTCCCCGCAGTCGATCTCAGGCTGATCGCCGACCTGCTCCTCCAATGCGTCCGCGGCGGCGTCGGCCACCTCTTCGCCGGTGACGGTGGCTTCGAAGCTGCACGCCGCCAAGGCGAAGGCCAGTGCGGCGAGCGTCGTGGGCACGGTGACGAGTGGTACGGAGCGCATGGTTCAAGCGCCCCTTCGGCTTCGGCCAGCCGCCCTGCCGCCCGGTGCTCCAGCGCCGCGTATTCGCCCCGTTTGCAGCGGAGCAGGTCGAGCTCGTCCGTCTCGACATCGATCCGGTAACCGGACCCGGTGCTCCGCAGCCGCTCTCCGGCCGAGCTGACGCCGAAGGGCCGCAGCGATGTTCTGCACCTGCCTCGCGGCGGTCGAGGGCGGGCCGTCGTCCCAGAGCGCGGCGGCCAGCCGTACGGTCGGCACCAGATGGTTCGCCTCGGCGAGCAGCATCGCCAGCAGCCGCGGGTGGCGGCCCTGGATCGCCACCGGGCCTTCGGGAGTCCCGACTTCGAGCACTCCGAGGATGCGAAAACTCACCATGGCCCGACCTTCCTCCGCCGATCGCCTGTGCGGTCACCAGCGCTCGAAGCTGCAGTCTATTGGCGTTCACCAGGCCGCTCGGTTCGGGGAAGACGGGGAGCCGTCACTGCCCGGCGGGACGGCTCCGTGTCGTCCGTGCCTCGTTGCAGCAGTAGGGTGCCGTGGTCGTGGTCGAGCCATTCGAGGGAGAAGCCGTCGAACTCGGCGACCCAGCGGTCGCCGATCGCGCGCTCGTCGGCTCGCCTGGCGTCGTCGAGGACCACGAGCGCGTCGTCCGCGAGGCGGTCCAAGAGCACGGGTACGGCCGGATAGCGGGCCTCGGGCCCGGTGCTGCCGGGCGGTCCGTCCACCAGGACCAGGTCGAACGGGCCGTCTACCAGGCTCGCCGGGTCATACCAGCGCCAGGTCGCATCGCCCACGCCCACTTCGGTGAGCGGGGCGTCCCGGACCTCGGCCCACTTGGTGAGCCCGCGTTCCTCGAGCATTTTCCTTGTGGCCGCAGCGAACTTGGGATCGTGCTCGAGTGCGACGACCCGTCCCGCGCCGATCGTGCGGCACGCGTAGGCGAGGATCACCGTGGTGCTCCCCGAACCGCATTCGAGGACCGCGGAGCGCCCGTGCTCGACCACTTCCCGGTACAGGAAGCGGGCGAGATCCGGTCCGGCCGCCCACCCGTGCATGGGAGGCAGCGCCTGGTCAGGGCCGATGTCCCGGTACAGGGCGAGGAGGTCTTCGATTTCGGCGTAGACGACACGGCTCCATGCGCGCATCAGCAGCCGGTTCGACTTGGGCATCGATGCGAGCTCGTCGCGGGTGGCCTCCTGGATCTCCTGGAACCGCGCGAAGCGCTCGGTGAGTTCGGAGACCTCCGCGCCCCGCCGTCGCTGGTTCCGCCACAACGCGCCGACTGCCAGGGCAGCGGCACCGATGACGATGGCTCGGTAGGGAATCCTCATGTTCATCGCCCGCCTCGTGAAGGTGCTGTTCGGGAGACCGAGGTACCCGCGGACGTCGCGGGCAACCTCCGGTCAGGGGCGATTGCCGAGGCTAACAGGCAGTCCTGAACATGCGGTGAACTGCGCGGTTCGACCCGGAACGCCGCCGCCGCTCTGCCTATCCGGTCTCGTCGGTGCTGTAGGGCAGCCCCACGTAGTTCTCGGCGAGGGCCGTCGCCTGGGCGCGCGATCGGACCACGTACTCCAGATTGGACCGCTGGAGGCGGCGGTCGTAGGCGTCCGCATCGGCGAAGGCGTGCAGCAGGTTCGTCATCCACCATGAGAAGTGCTGCGCCCGCCAGACCCGGTGGAGGCAGATCTCGGTGTAGCGGTCGAGGAGGTCCTCGCTGCCGCTCGCGTAGTACTCCCCCAGCGCCCGGGCCAGAACGCGGATGTCGGCCACGGCGAGGTTGAGGCCCTTTGCGCCCGTGGGCGGGACGATGTGCGCCGCGTCCCCCGCCAGGAAGAGCCTGCCGAACCGCATCGGCTCGGCGACGAACGAGCGCATGACCGCGACGTCCACCGCGGTGATGGGGCCGTCGGTGTCGAGCGTGAAGCCCGGCACCGTCTCGTGCCGGGCCTTGAGCTCGGCCCAGATCGCCTCGTGGGTCCAGTCTTCGGCCTTCGTCTCGGGCGGCACTTGGAGGTAGAAGCGGCTGACGGTGTCGGATCGCATGCTGTGCAGCGAGAATCCGCGTTCGGAGGCCGAGTAGACGAGTTCGCTCGCTGAGGGCCGGACGTCCGCGAGGACGCCGAGCCAGGCGAACGGGTAGGCCTTCTCGAAGATCCGGACGCGGTCCTGCGGGACGGCAGCGCGCGCGATGCCGTGGAACCCGTCGCAGCCCGCGATGAAGTCGCAGTCGAGGCGTTCGCCGCCGAACGTCAGGCGGGGGCGGTCCTCGAAGTCTTCGATGGCGACGTCCTCGACTTCGAAGCGGATATCCACTCCCGCATCGAGGTTCGCCTTGATGAGGTCCTTGACGACCTCCTGCTGCCCGTAGACGGTGATGGCGCGGCCGGGCACGAGCTCCTCGAACGGGATGCGGTGCCCCGCACCGCCGAAGCGCAGCTCGATGCCGTGGTGCACATGGCCTTCGGCCGCCAGGCGCTCGCCGAGGCCCGCTTCGGCGAGCGTGTCGACGGTGCCCTGTTCGAGGACGCCGGCCCTGACGCGCCGCTCGCAGTGCTCGCGGCTGCGCCGTTCCAGGACCACCGACTCGATGCCGCGGCGCTGGAGCAGCCAGGCCAGCAGCAGGCCGGCCGGCCCGGCGCCGATGATGCCGATGCGGGTCCGCATGCGCCTCAATCCTTCTCGGTCGTATCGGTTGGCTTCGCCTGTTTGGCGGCTTGGATCTCGCCCCAGACCCGGGCGCGCAGTTTCACGAACTCGGGGTCGGACCTGGTGGCGATCTGGTCGCGTTCGTCGCCGAGGTCCACGGTGATCTCGGCGCGCGTCGTGGTGGGCGGCGAGGAGAGCACGATGACGCGCTGTCCGAGGTAGACCGATTCGTCGATGTCGTGGGTGATGAAGACGATGGTGATCCCGAGCTTGCCCCACAGGTCGCGGATGAGGTCTTCGAGGTCGGCGCGGGTCTGGGCGTCGACCGCGGCGAACGGCTCGTCCATCAGCAGGAGCCGGGGCCGGTAGGCGATGGCGCGGGCGATCGCGACGCGCTGCTGCATGCCGCCGGAGAGCTGCCAGGGATAGGAGCGGGCGAAACCGCCGAGGTCGACCATCGCGAGGGCTTCGGCGACGCGTTCGGCGCGCTGGGCGCGGCTGAGGCCGAGGCGGCGCAGCGGCAGGTCCACATTGGCGCCCACCCGCATCCACGGGAAGAGGCTGCGCCCGTACTCCTGGAACACGACCGCGGTGCCGTCGGGCGGACCCGAGACGGGCTTGCCGTCCACGACGGCCTCGCCGCGGGTCGGCTCGAGCAGCCCTGCGACGCAGCGCAACAGCGTGGTCTTGCCGCAGCCGGAAGGGCCGACGAGGCAGAGCAGCTCGCCCTCGTCGACGGCGAACGTGAGCTCGTCGATGGCGGTGAAGACGCCCCCGTCCCGGGGGTAGTCCTTTCCGATGCCGTTGACACGCAGCATGTGGGCGGTCATCTCCTCATTCGGTAGTACCAGTGCAGGGCGCTCCGGTCGAACAGGTGGAACAGCAGGGCCAGCGCGACGCCGAGCAGGCCGAGCAGGAGGACGCCGCTCCACATGGCGGGGATGCGGTAGCTCGTCTGGAAGTCGACGATCGCGTAGCCGAGCCCTGAGGTGGCGGCGAACATCTCGCTGATGACCATGAGAATGACGCCGATCGAGAGCGACTGACGCATGCCGGTGACGATCTGCGGGCTCGCGGCCGGGAGGAGCAGCCGCCAGAACCGGTCCCAGCGGCTGAAGCGGTAGACGGCGGCGGTGTCGGTCTGGACCGCGTCGATGCCGCGCACGCCTTGGACGGTGTTGAGCAGGATCGGCCAGACGCAGCCGGAGACGATGACGACGATCTTCATGCCGTCGCCGATCCCGGCGAACAGCATGATCACGGGCACGAGCACCGGCGGCGGGATCGCCCGCAGGAACTCCAGGAGCGGTTCGGTCAGGTCGCGCAGCCACCTGAGGCGTCCGATGAGGACGCCGAGTCCGATGCCGAGGAGGCAGGACAGGGTGTAGCCGACGGCGAGGCGGCCGATGCTGGGGAGCACGTCCGCGCGCCAGCGGTCGGCGGTCCAGGTCTGGCCGAACTCGGCGAGGATCCGCTCCAGCGGCGGGAAGTAGAAGCTCGTCGAGCCGGCGGAGGCGAACCACCACGCGCCGAACAGGACGGCGGGGAGTCCGAAGAGCAGCAACGTGTTTCGCAGGAGCCGGGTCATGCGGCGGCCTCCCCGCGCAGCGACGGGTGCCAGCGCAGGGTCCGGCGTTCGACGGCACGGACGAGGAGGTTGACGAGGACGCCGAGTGCGCCGCTGACGATGATGAGCGCGTACATGCGCTCGACCGCGCCGGACTGCTGGGCGACCTTGATCTCGAGGCCGATCCCGGGCGAGCCGATGACGAGCCCGGCGGTGACGGCGAGGACGAGCGCGACCGTGGCCGCGAGCCGCACGCCGGTCATCATGTAGGGCAGGGCGGTCGGCCAGGTGACGTGGCGCAGCCGCGCTGCGGGTCCGAGGCGGAGGCTTCTGGCGGTGTCGGCGGCGACCGGGTCGACGTCGCGGACGCCGGCGAGGACTTGCACGAGGACCTGCCAGAAGGCCGCGTAGACGATGAGCAGCAGCGCGGATCGCAGCTGCGTCCCGTACAGGAGGATCGCCAGGGGGATGAGCGCGACGGACGGGATGGGCCGCAGGAATTCGACTGTGGAGGCGGTGGCGGCGCGAACCCTTGGGAGAGAGCCGATGAGGATGCCGAGGACGGTTCCGGCGGCGACGGCGATGGCGAGCCCGAGGCCCCAGGCCAGCAGGGTGTCGGCGAGGGCGCGCCAGAAGTCGGGGCGGGTGAGGGCGTCGGCGAGCGCGGTGAGGACGGCCCCGGTGGTCGGGAGGTAGCGCGGATCGACAAGCCCCGTGGCGGGCAGGATCTGCCCGGCGGCGAGTGCGGCGGCGACGCCGGTGAGTCCGAGTGCCGCGGCCCGTGTCCGGGCGCGGCGGGCCGCGGCCTGGTGCCGGGTCACGGGAGCAGTGCGTTCACGTCGGGGGCGTTCTCGAAGATGCCGTCGGTCGTGCCGAGTTCGGCGAGTGTCTCGATGGAGTCGCGGTTGATCTCGGTCGGCCACGCGGGGAGGGTCATGGCTTCGCGGACGTCGTCGGGGATCTCGGTGTAGGTGCCGGTGATGCGGCGGACCTCGTCGGGGTTGTCGGTCGCGTACTGGAGGGATCGCTCGACCGCGGTGGTGAAGCGCTCGACCAGGTCGGCTTCGGCTTCGGTCTTCTCGGTGGTGGTGAAGAAGGCGGCGACGGTGAGGTCGGGGGCGGCGTCGACGTAGTTCCAGGCGACGGCGCGGCCTCCGGCGGCCTCGATCTGGGACTTGAACGGTTCGACGACCCAGACCGCGTCGACGGTGCCCTGCTCGAGTTGGGCGGGCATCTCGGGGAAGCCGAAGGGGATGAACTCCACTGCGGAGGGATCGCCGCCCGCCTTGCGCACGGATTCGCGGATGGTGGTGTCGCCGATGTTGTTGACGGTGTTGACCGCGACGGTGGCGCCGGCGAGGCCGGCGGCGTCCTGGATCGGGCTGTCCGCGGCGACCATGACCGCGCCGAAGTCGTTCCCGGCTTCACCGGTGGAGGCGACGCCGTTGGCGACGATCTGGACGGGGAGCCCGCTGGACTGGGCCAGTAGGAGGGACGTGACGTTGCTGAAGCCGAAGTCGAATTCGCCGGAGGCGACGCCGGGCACGATGGCGGCGCCGCCGTCGGCGAAGGTGAGTTCGAGTTCGATGCCTTCGTCCTCGAAGAAGCCCTGTTCCTGGCCGAGGTAGAGGGGGGCGACGTCGACGATGGGGATGAGGCCGACGGTGACGTTGTCGAGGCCGTCGCCGTCGCTGTCGTCCTCGGGCTCGCCGCCGCAGGCGGTCAGGCCCGCGGTGGCGAGGGCGGCGGCGGTGAGGAGGGTCCTTCTGGAGGTGCGGGCGTCGCTCATGTCGAAGGCTCGTCGCATGGTGGACCTGTGTCTTTCGCTTGAGGGGAGGTCAGAACGGATAGGGCTGGACGTGTCCTCGGAGGGTGATCCAGCGGGTCTCGGTGAAGGCCTCGAGGTTGGCCTCCCTGCCGCCGAAGCGGGCGCCGGTGCCGGAGGCGCCGACGCCGCCGAAGGGCGCGTTGGCCTCGTCGTCGACGGTCTGGTCGTTGACGTGGACGATCCCGGTGGGCAGTCGCTCGGCGATCGCCAAGGCGCGCATGGCGTCGGCGCCGATGATGCTCAGTGAGAGGCCGTACTCGCCTTGGGAGGCGAGGGCGACGGCCTCGTCCGCGTCGCGGAAGGCGCGGACGGGGGCGACGGGGCCGAAGACCTCGTCGCGCCAGGCGGGGGTGTCGTCGCCGACGTCGGCGATGACGGTGGGGCGGTAGAAGAGGTCGGTGTATTCGCCTCCGGCGGCGACGGTGCCGCCGGCGGTGACGAGGGCGTGGACGCGGTCGCGCTGGGCGGCGTCGATGATTGGTCCCAAGTGGACTTCGCTGGTGTGGGGGTCGCCGACGGCGAGTCCTTCGGCCTTGGCGGCCAGGGCTTCGACGTAGTCGTCGTGGAGGTCGGCGTGGACGAGGTGCCTGCCGGTGGTCATGCAGATCTGCCCTTGGTGGAAGAACGACCCGAAGGCGGCGGCCGAGACGGCCAGCTCGAGGTCGGCGTCGTCGAGGACCAGCAGTGCGGAGTTGCCGCCGAGTTCGAGATGGGCCCGCTTGAGGTGGCGCCCGGCGAGTTCGCCGACGCGCCTTCCAGCCGCGGTCGAGCCGGTGAAGGAGACGACGCGGATGTTCGGGTCGGTGCAGATCGCGGAGCCGGTGTCGGCGCCTCCGGGCAGCAGGTGGAACAGGCCGGGCGGGAGTCCGGCGGCTTCGAGGACGCGGGCGATGACGACGCCGCCGCACACGGCGGTGCGCGGGTCGGGCTTGCACACCACGGCATTGCCGAGGGCGAGCGCGGGTGCGACCGAGCGGAGTGCGAGTACCAAGGGCGCGTTGAAGGGTGCGATGACGCCGACGACGCCGACGGGAACGCGGCGGGCCATGGACAGGCGCGGTTTCTCCGTGGGGAGGAGCTGGCCGAGCGGCGCGGAGGCGAGCGCGGCGGCCTCGAAGCACTCCTCGACGGCGAGGTGGGTCTCGAAGGCGGCCTTGGCGGGGACGGATCCTGCCTCGCGGACGAGCCAGGTCTGGATCTCCTCGGCGTGGGCCTCGAACAGGGCCCCGGCGCGGCGGAGGACGGCGGCGCGTTCGGTGAAGGGCGTTGCGGCCCAAACCTTCCCGGCCTCGGCGGCGGCTCGGGCCGCCGGTCCCACGCCCTCGGGCGTCGCGAGTCCGACGGTGGCGAGGGTGGCGCCGGTGGCGGGTTCGACCACGGGTGCGGTCACGGCCGCCGGTCGCCACTCGCCGTCGAAGAGGCGGGCCTCCCAGGTGCCTGATTCAAGCAGTGCCATCGTGTCGGGTGCTCCTCACCGGGGGTCCAGGGGTGGGTCTGCGGATGCCGTGTCGGTCTGTTCTGAGAATTTCTGTTCGTTGTGTGAACGTCCTTGAGGTCAATTAATCATGGAAGTTCTTCACTGTCAAGGCTGTGATGAACTCGTGTTCTAACGTATTTTAGGTGTCTAGCTTTCTCAATGTGTTCGTGTATTATCGCTTCGTTCGCATATCGAACTCATTATGCCCGCGATCAACGGAGGTGATCCATGGCCGTGACGGCCACCCTGGAGGAAGCCGTCCGGGCCGGAGTCCGCGACGGCGACAGCATCGCCATGGAGGGGTTCACGCACCTCATCCCCCACGCCGCCGCCCACGAGGTGATCCGCCAGGGTCGGCGCGAGCTCACGCTCATCCGTATGACCCCGGACCTCATCTACGACCAGCTCATCGGCGCGGGCTGCGCCGCGAAACTGGTGTTCTCCTGGGGCGGCAATCCCGGAGTGGGCTCCCTGCACCGGCTCCGCGACGCCGTCGAACACGACTGGCCCGCACCGCTTTCGATCGAAGAGCATTCGCACGCGGGCATGGTCAACCGCTACGTCGCAGGCGCTTCGGGGCTGCCGTTCGCGGTGCTGCGCGGCTACGCGGGCACCGACCTCGCGAAGGTCACCGATTCGATCGCGCCCGTGGTCTGCCCGTTCACCGGTGAACGGCTCACCGCCGTCTCCGCGCTCAACCCCGACGTCACCGTCATCCACGCACAGCGGGCCGACCGCGAGGGCAACGTGCAGCTGTGGGGCATCCTCGGCGCACAGAAGGAGGCCGTGCTGGCCGCGCAGCGCGCCATCGTCACCGTCGAGGAGATCGTCGACGAACTCGACCCGCGCCCCGGCGCGATCCTGTTGCCGCACTGGGTCATCGACTGGGTGTGCGAGGTCCCCGGCGGCGCCGCGCCCTCCTATGCGGCCGGATACACCGACCGCGACAACGACTTCTACCGCGACTGGGACGCGGTCAGCCGCGACCGCGAGCGGTTCGGCGAATGGATCACGGCCAACGTCAAGGAGCGGTCATGAACGCGTACAGCGCCGACGAGATGATGACCGTCGCCGCGGCCCGGGCACTCGAAGGGCACCGCACCTGTTTCGTCGGGATCGGGCTCCCCTCGCTGGCCGCCAACCTCGCCCGCGCCACCACGACACCGGACATCGTGCTCGTCTACGAGTCCGGCACCATCGGCTCCAAACCGCCGCATCCGCCGCTGTCCATCGGTGACGGCGTCCTCGCCGACACCGCCGACGCCGTGGTCTCCAGCGCCGAGATGTTCAACTACTGGCTCCAGCCCGGCCGCATCGACGTCGGGTTCCTCAGTGCGGCACAGCTCGACCGGCACGCGAACATCAACACCACGGTCATCGGCGACTACCGGCGGCCGAAGGTGCGCCTTCCCGGCGCGGGCGGCGCCCCGGAGATCGCCGCCTCCTGCGGAGCGACGATCATCGTCGTCCGCCACTCCCGGCGCGTCTTCGTCGACCGGCTCGACTTCCTCACCTCGGTCGGCCACGGCGACGGCCCGGGCTCGCGCGAACTGCTCGGCCTGCGCGGCGCCGGCCCTACCATGGTGATCACCGACCTGGGCGTCCTCGAACCGGACCCTGCCACCATGGCACTGGTCCTCACCCGGGTCCATCCCGGCGTCGAACCCGAGCGGGTGCGCGAGGCCACCGGCTGGCCCCTCGAGGTCAGCGACCGCATTGCGACGACCCCTGAGCCGACGGCGGCCGAACTGGCCGCCCTGCGTCGGCTCGCGAGCTGAAAGCGAGGAGCCGCGATGGCCACCCCATACCGACGCGACGGGCTGGAAGCCCATCCGGACCGGGACTTCCCCGACTACAAGTCGACGCGCCTACGGCACCCGACGTCGCCGCTGGTGCCGCTCACCGATCCCGAGACCGAACTGGCCCGGCCCTTCCTCGGCACCGGGCCGATCGGCCCGCTCGACGACGACCTCACCGCCCAGCACGCGGGCGAGCCGATCGGCGAGCGCATCAGCGTCACCGGCCAGGTCCGCGACGGCAACGGCACGCCGCTTTCCAATCAACTGATAGAAATCTGGCAGGCCAACGCAGCCGGACGGTACACGCAGGCCGAGGACGCCCACGACGCGCCGCTGGACCCGAACTTCACCGGCGTCGGACGCTGCCTCACCGACGACCATGGCCGCTATCGGTTCACCACGATCAAGCCGGGGCCGTACCCGTGGCGCAACCACGACAAGGCCTGGCGTCCCGCCCACATCCACTTCTCCCTCTTCGGCACCGCGTTCGTCTCCCGCCTGATCACGCAGATGTACTTCCCCGGGGACCCGCTGTTCCCCTACGATCCGGTCATGAACTCGGTGACCGACGAGCGGGCCAGGCAGCGGATGGTCGCCGCGTTCGACCTCGACGCGACCGTGGACCAGTGGGCGACGGGCTACCGCTGGGACATCGTCCTGCGCGGCCCCGAGCAGACCGTGTTCGAAGACGTGGAGGACGCATGAGCGCCCAGGAACTCACGCCATCCCAGACCATCGGCCCGTTCTTCGGGTTCGCCCTGCCTTACGAGGGCGGACCGGTGATCGTCGAAGGCGGCGGACTGCGCGTGCACGGCACGGTGTTCGACGGCGCGGGCGAACCGGTGCCGGACGCCCTCATCGAAGTCCTGCAAGCCGATCCGGACGGCGGCCTCGACGCGGGCCGGTTCGGGCGCTGCCGCACCCGACCCGAAGCCGGATACGCGTTCACCACCGTCAAACCGGGCGCCACCGCCGACGGCTGCGCCCCGCACCTCGCGCTCATCGTCCACGCGCGCGGCCTCCTGCTGCACCTGCACACCCGCATGTACTTCCCCGACGAGGCGGAGGCCAACGCGGCCGACCCGGTGCTCAACGCCGTGCCGGTGCATCGACGGCATACCTTGATCGGTGCGGCCGCCGACAACGGCGTGCGCTTCGATATCCGCCTGCAAGGCGAGAACGAGACGGTGTTCTTCAATGTCTGAGTTGTTCGGGCCCATGTTCGCTCGCGGGAAAGCCGCCGAGACCGTAACCGATCGGGCCTGGCTCCAGGCCATGCTCGAGGCCGAGGTGGCGCTGGCCGCTGCGGCCGCGAGCTGGCAGGCCGTACCGTCGGACTCGGCCGAAGCCATCCGCAAAGCCGCCGACCCCGAACGCTTCGACATCGGCGAAGTCGCCCGCTCCACCGCGCGCATCGGCAACCCGGTGGGCGGCGTCGTCGACCGGCTCCGCGAACTCGTCGGCCCCGAACACGCTGCGGCCGTGCACCACCGGGCCACCAGCCAGGACATCCTGGACACCGCGATGATGCTCGTCGCACGGGACGCCGTGACCACGGTGGCCGAAGACCTCGCCGCGTGCGAACGCGCGAGCATCGACCTGCACCATCGCGCCGGCGAGACCCGCATGATCGGGCGGACCCTCCTCCAGCAGGCGGTCCCCGTCCGGTCCGCCGCACTGTTCGCCCAGTGGCGCAACGCCCTGCAACTGGCACGCGACCAACTCGAAGGCCTCGAATACTTCGCGTCGTACAGCGGCCCGGTCGGCTCGGTCGGCAACGACGGCCTCGACCCCCGGGTCATGCTGGCCTTCGCCCAAACGCTCGAACTGACGCCCTCGTTCGACTGGCACACCGTCCGCAGCCCCGTGGTCCGGATCGCCGCCGCGGCGGCGGAGTCGGCGGGTACGTGCGGCAAGATCGCCGTGGACATCATCCTCTTGAGCCAGAACGAGATCGGCGAGGTCGGCGAGGCCCGCGGCGGCGGCTCGACCTCCATGCCGCACAAGCACAACCCGGTCGCAGCGACCGCCGCCCGCGCATGCGCGACCCGCACGCCCGGCCTCGTCTCGACCCTCTACGCGGCCATGCCCCAAGAGCTGCAACGCTCGCCCGGCCTGTGGCACAGCGAATGGGAGGCCCTCACGGACCTGCTGCGCCTCACCGGATCCGCCGCCGCGTGGCTCCGCGAATCCCTTGAGGGCCTGCGGATCCACCCCGAGGCCATGCAGCGGAACCTCGAAGGCGGTCCCGCATGATCCCGCACCACGTCATCGATGGTCCGGACGACGTTGAGGCGATCGTCTTCGCCAACTCACTCGGCACCACCCTCGACATGTGGCGCCCCCAGGTCGAAGCCCTCGGCGACCGGTACCGGCTGGTCCGCCATGACACCCGCGGCCACGGCCGCACCCGCGCCACCGGGCAGAACTTCGGCATAGGCGACCTCGCCGACGACATCGCCGACCTGCTCGACCACCTCGAGATCGAACGCGCCCACCTCGTCGGCATCTCCCTCGGCGGGGCCACCGTCCTCGAATTCGCCGCGCGCCACGCCGACCGGACCGACCGCATCGCCGTGCTCTGCACCGCCGCCGCGATCGCCACTCCCGCGTTCTGGGCCGAACGCGTCCGGCTCGTCCGCACCCGCGGCATGGACGCGCTCGCCGAGACCGCGACGCGGCGGTGGTTCACCGACGGGTTCCACCGCGAGCACCCCGACATCGTCCGGCGGTTCCGCGCGGACCTCGCCGCCTGCGACCCGCTCGGCTACACCGCCTGCTGCCGGGCCATCGGCGAGATGGACCTGCACGACCGCCTCGCCGCAATCGCTGCGCCCGCCCTGGTCCTCTACGGGACCGAGGACGAGATCACCACCGAAGCGGACGCGCGGAAGCTCCAGGCGGGCATCCCCGACTGCCGCCTCGTCGCCGTCAACGGCGCCAAGCACATCGCCTCCACCGAGCAGGCGGACTTCGTCAACCGCCACCTGCTCGAACACTTCAGCGTCTGAAAGGCGGCCCATGGCAGACCGAGAGCCCAGTCGAGGAGAGCGGACCCGCCGCGCCGTCCTCGGTGACGCGCACGTCGACCGGACCGAGAACGCCCGCACCGACTTCGACCGCGACTTCGGCGCCTTCATCACCGAGTACGCCTGGGGCGGCGTGTGGTCCCGCCCCGGACTCCCCCGGCACACCCGCCGGCTGCTGACGATCGCGGTCCTCTGCGACCAGGGCAACGAAGACGAGTTCACGATGCACGTCCGCGCGGCGCTCGCCGACGGCGTCACCCCCGAAGAGCTGAAGGAAGTGCTGCTCCACACCGCGGTCTACTCCGGACTGCCGCGCGCCAACCGGGCGTTCGCGCTCGCCCGCAAAGTCCTCAGTGAAACCGCCGAAGGATAGGGTGTGCCAATGCAGGGTGACGGGCAGGAGAACGAAGCGGCGTCGAAGGAAGGCGCCGGACGCGGCTCCGACTACGTGCAGACGCTCGCACGCGGTCTCGCGGTGATCCGCGCCTTCAACGCCGAACGACCCGAACTGACCCTGAGCGAAGTCGCCAAGGAGACCGGCCTGACCAGGGCCGCGTCCCGGCGGTTCCTGCTGACGCTGACCGACCTCGGCTACGTCCGCGCCGACGGGCGCCACTTCGCCCTCACGCCGCGCGTGCTGGAACTGGGTTTCGCGTACCTGTCGAGCCTCACCCTGCCCGAGATCGCGCAGCCGCACCTCGAACGCCTGGTCGCCGACGTCCAGGAATCCGCCTCGGTCGCGGTCCTCGACGGCACCGACGTCGTCTACGTCTCCCGCGTGGCGACCTCCAGGATCATGCGGGTCGCCATCAACATCGGGACCCGCTTTCCCGCCGCCCACACCTCGATGGGCCGGATCCTGCTCGCGGGACTGCCTCCCGAAGCGCTCGATGAACGCATCGAGGGCCTGCGGCTCGAGCCGTTCACGACCTACAGCGTCACCGACAAGAAGCGCCTGCGAGCCGAGCTCGACCGCGTCCGGTCCCAGGGATGGGCGTTCGTCGACCAGGAACTCGAAGAGGGCCTGCGGTCCATCGCCGTCCCGATCCGCGAGTCGGGAGGCAAAGTGGTGGCCGCGCTCAACGTCTCCTCGACCACGAGCCGCACCACATTGGACTCGGCGCGGCGCAAGCTGCTGCCGTCGCTCCTGGCGACCGCGGCGCGCATCGAGGCCGACCTGTCGACCATGGGCCGCTGATCAGCACGCTTCGAGGACCATCGCGATGCCCTGGCCGACGCCGATGCACAGTGCCGCAAGGCCATAGCCGCCCGACCGGTGCAGCTGCCAGGCGAGGGTTCCGGCCAGCCGGGCCCCCGAGCAGCCCAGCGGATGACCGAGCGCGATCGCCCCGCCCAGCGGGTTGACGAGTTCCGGGTCGAGTTCGGGCCATTCGGCCAGGCACGCGAGGCTCTGCGCCGCGAACGCCTCGTTCAGTTCGACCGCGGCGAGGTCGCCCCAGCCGATCCCCGCGCGCCGCAACGCCTTTCGTGCCGCCTCGACCGGCCCGATCCCGAACCGGCGCGGCTCGACGCCCACCACCGCACGCGACACGATCCGCGCCAGCGGACGGCCGTGCGCCTCCGCGGCGGCCTCATCGCCGATCAGCAGCGCGGCGGCGCCGTCGCTGAGCGGACTGCTGTTGCCCGCGGTGACCCGGCCGTCGGCCCGGAACACCGGCCGGAGCGCACTCAGCGCCGCAGCAGTCGTCCCAGGGCGGACGGCCTCGTCGCGCACGAGTTCGGGCAGCGGCACGATTTCATCGTCGAACCGCTTTGCGTCCCAAGCGGCTTGCGCACGCTGGTGGCTGCGCACCGCGAACGCGTCCTGCGCCTCGCGCCCGATGCCGTACTCGTCGGCGAGGATCTCGGCGCCCTCGCCAAGGCCCACGGTCCATTCGGGTTTCATGGCCGGATTGACCAGCCGCCACCCGAGCGCGGTGTCGGCGAGTTCGAGACCGCCGCGCTGGAGCGGCTTCTCGGTCTTGGGCAGCACCCACGGCGCCCGGCTCATCGACTCCACGCCCCCGGCGACGACGAGCGAGGCGTCCCCCGTCTCCACTGCCCGCGCGGCGCTCACCACGGCTTCCAGCCCCGACCCGCACAGGCGGTTCACGGTCGTGCCGGGCACCGATTCCGGCAGTCCCGCAAGCAGGACGGCCATGCGCGCCACGTCGCGGTTCTCCTCCCCCGCGCCGTTGGCGTTCCCGAGGATCACGTCGTCGATGTCGGCGGGGTCGAGCGCCGCGGAACGCCTGGCGATCGCGGCCACGACCGTGGCCGCGAGGTCGTCAGGACGGACGGTGGCGAGCGCGCCGCGATGCCGCCCAATGGGCGTGCGGACCGCGTCGAGGAGGTAGCTGTGGCTCATAGGGGCCCCGTTGTTCGCAAGACGAATAAAAGTTCGCTGGTCGAACTGTACCGGATCTCAGCGCGACTCGCGACCTCACTCGAGGGGGTCCAGCGCGACGCCGGAGCGACGCGCGAGCGATGCGAGCCCCAGGGCGATCTCGTCGCAGATCTCCTGATGGTCGGCGACGTTGGAGTGGTGGTTGTCGCGGACCTGGTAGATCGCGGCGTAGACGAGTTCGCGCTCGTGATCCGTGGCAGTGGCGGGAAGGGGAACGGACCGCCAGAAGTCATGGACCGCAGCGGTACTGATGTGGAAGCGGCCCCTGGCGCCCGCGGCGGCGCTCAGCGCGATCCGGACGGCGCCGAGAGCGATCGAGTTCTCGGAGAGCCTGCGGCGACAGCGGACGTCGGTCGCCTCCGGTTCCGCTTCCCGAGCCGCCCGCTGCACCTGTTCCACCGTCGGCCCGTCGGTCCACTCGAGCGTCCAGTCCTGGGTGGCGTCGGAGTACACCGCCTCGACCGGGCCGTGCCCGCGGTCGGCGAGCCCGAACTCGTCGGTGAGGACGCGGGCGAGAATGGCGGCATCGTGAACAGGCATGCACTAGTTCAGCAGACGGCACTGACACGGCTCCTCGACGCCTTCCTCACGCCTGCGGACGCCGGCCGGCGCTCCAGGGGCGGGCGCATTGTGCTGGTTTGCAGGACCCGCCCGACGAACGTGAAGTAGCGTCAATATTGCCGGGTCGGGAGCGCCGGACCCGTGCAGGTCTTTCACTTGTGGCGATCAGACCTCCTCGCCACGCGGGCGCCTTTCGCCGGGGCGTGCGCGGCCCGTTCGGGCCGCGGTGCACCCGTTCTCCCGATGGAGGCATCGACCATGGGAATCATCAACGGACCGACGCTCGACAGGCTGCGCGAGGAGATGCGCGGACCCGTGATCGCCTCGGGCGATCCGGGTTACGACGAGGCCCGCAACATCTACAACGCCATGATCGACCGGCGTCCGGCCGCCTTCGCGCAGTGCGTCGACGTCGCCGACGTGCGGGCCGCGATCGCCTTCGCGCACGACATCGAGGTCGAGCTCGCGGTGTCCGGCAGGGGCCACAGCGGGCCCGGCCTGGGCCTGGTCGATGACGGCCTCACGCTGGATCTGTCCCCTATGAACTGGGTGCGGGTGGACCCGGCCGCGGGCATCGCGCAGGTGGGCGGCGGCACGCAGATCGGCGCGATCGACCATGCGGCGCATGCGTTCGGCCTCGGCATGCCGACGGGCATCATGTCCACTACGGGGATCGGCGGCCTCACGCTGGGCGGCGGGCACGGCCACCTGACCCGCAAGTACGGCCTGACGATCGACAGCCTGCAGTCCGCCGACGTCGTCCTCGCCGACGGCGCCTTCGTCACCGCTTCGGAGCAGGAGCACCCCGACCTGTTCTGGGCGCTGCGGGGCGGCGGCGGGAACTTCGGCGTCGTCACGTCGTTCACCTTCAACCTGCACCCGGTGAGCACGGTCGGGGTCGGGGCGACCGTGTGGCCCGTCGACCGCACGCCGGACATCCTGCGCTGGTACCGGGAGTTCCTCCCCACCGCGCCCGAAGACCTCAACGGGTTCTTCGCACTCTTGACGGTGCCGCCCGGACCGCCGTTCCCGGAGCCGATCCACGGGCAGAAGATGTGCGGTGTGATCTGGTGCGACACCGGCGACCTGGAGGAGGGCCGCCTCGAGGAGGCCCTGTCCGTGGTGAACGACCCGGCGCCGCCGGCCTTCCACTTCACCACGTCGATGCCCTACCCCGCGCTGCAGACCATGTTCGACGAGCTGATCCCGAAGGGGCTGCAGTGGTACTGGCGCGGCGCCTTCTTCGACGAGATCACCGACGCGGCGATCGAAGTGCACGACAGGTACGGCCACGGCATGCCCACCGAACTGTCGACCATGCACCTCTACCCCGTGGACGGGGCCGCCCACCGGGTGGGCGCAGACGACACGGCCTGGGCCTACCGGGACGCCATGTGGTCCGCGGTGATCGGCGGGATCGATCCCGACCCCGCCAACGCCGACCTGGTCCGCCGATGGTGCGTCGACTACTCGACCGACCTGCACCCGCATTCGATGGGCGGCTCGTACGTCAACTTCCTCGGCTCGAAGGAGAGCCCCGAGCGCCTGCAGGCGACGTACCGCGGCCACTACGACCGATTGGCCTCGATCAAGCGCGACTACGATCCCGAGAACTTCTTCCAAGCCAACCAGAACATCCCGCCCGCTTCCTAGCCGGCTGGATTGCGGCTTGACAAACGGAGCTTCAGGCCGGAGGGTATTGACCGATAAAGTCTTGCCTTCTCTAGGAGCGACCACGGCATGAGCCGCGACATCACCCGCCACGCGCCCATCGTCAAGGGCGTCCCGCACCTCCTGCACGGCGGGGACTACAACCCCGACCAGTGGATCAGGTCCAAGGACACGATCTGGAAAGAGGACATGCGCCTCGCCCGGCTCGCCGGGGTCAACACCCTCTCGGTGGGCATCTTCGCCTGGGCCGCACTGGAACCCGAAGAGGGCCGGTACGAGTTCGGCTGGCTCGACGAGATCATGGACCTCATGCACGAGAACGGCATCACCGCCGTGCTCGCCACCCCCTCCGGAGCGCGCCCAGGCTGGATGAGTCACCGCTACCCCGAGGTCCTGCGCGTGAACGGCGACCGCACCAAGAACCGCCACGGCGGCCGCCACAACCACTGCCTCACCTCGCCGGTGTACCGCGAGAAGACCCTCGCGATCAACACGGCCCTGGCCGAGCGCTACGGCGAGCACCCCGCGCTCGGCGTCTGGCACCTCTCCAACGAGTACGGCGGCGAGTGCCACTGCGACCTGTGCCAGGAGCGGTTCCGCTCGTTCCTCCAGGAGAAGTACGGCTCGCTCGACGAGCTGAACGAGGCCTGGTGGTCGGCGTTCTGGGCCAAGACGTACTCCGACTGGTCGCACATCGAGTCGCCCGGCGTGCACGGGCGCGGCGAACAGGACATCCATGGGCTGCATCTGGACTGGATGCGGTTCACCACCGAGCAGTTCGTCGACTTCTACCTCCACGAGGCCGCGCCGCTCAAGGCGATCACGCCCGGGATCCCGTGCACGACCAACCTCATGGGCACCTACCCGGGCATCGACTACTACCGTCTCGCCCAGGTCCTGGACGTGGTCTCGTGGGACTCCTACCCGCAGTGGAGCGGCACGGACCGCGACGTGCGGACCGGCGTGGAGGCCGGGTTCCACCACGACCTGACGCGCAGCCTCAAGGGCAAGCCGTTCATGCTCATGGAGTCCTCGCCTTCGGCCACGAACTGGCGGCCGGTCGCCAAGCTCCACCGGCCCGGCGTCCACTTGCTCCAGTCGATGCAGGCCGTCGCGCACGGCGCGGACACCGTGCAGTACTTCCAGTTCCGCAAGGGCCGCGGCGGTTCCGAGAAGTTCCACGGCGCGATCGTGGACCACGAGGGCACCGAGAAGACCCGCGTGTTCCGTGACGTGGCGGAGGTCGGCGAGCGCCTCGCCGGACTGGACGCGGTCGTGGGCACGTCGACGCCCGCCGACGTCGCGCTCGTCTACGACTGGCACAACCGGTGGGCCCTGGACGACATGAAAGGCCTGCTGCAGGAGCAGACCGCCTACGCGCACACGGTGGTCGACCACTACCAGGCGTTCTGGGAGCAGGGCGTGCCCGTCGACGTCATCGACGGCTCGCTCATCGCCGCGCCTGGGGAGCTGGACCGGTACCGCGTGCTCGTCGCGCCGATGCTCTACATGCTCCGTCCCGGCGTGGCCGAGGCCGTGAACGCGTTCGTGGAGCGCGGCGGCACCTTCGTCGCCACGTACGCCTCCGGATACGTCGACGAGAACGACCGCACGTTCCTCGGCGGCTTCCCCGGTCCGCTCCGGGGCACGCTCGGCGTCTGGGCAGAGGAGATCGACGCGCTCTATGAGGACGACCGGAATGCGATCGCCTGGAACGGCAAGGAGTACGAGGCGTTCGGGCTGTGCGAGCTCATCCACGCCGAAGGCGCCGAAGTGCTGGGCACGTACGGCACGGACTTCTACGCGGGCCGCCCGGCGCTCACCGTGAACCACCGCGGCGAGGGCAAGGCGTACTTCATCGCCGCGCGCACCGGAGCGGACTTCCTCGACGACTTCTACCGGCAGGTCATCGCCGACACCGGCGTCGAACGCGCGCTGGACGCCGACCTCCCGGCGGGCGTGACCGCGCAGGTCCGCAGTGACGGCGAGACCGACCACGTGTTCGTCCTCAACTGCAACCCGACCGAGGCGCGCGTCGACCTCGGCGACGGCGAAACGCTCGAACTCGCCCCCTACGGCAACGCGGTCCTCGACCGGCCGCGCCCGAAAAACGGAGCCTAGGTTCCGCTGAGACCGCCACCGCCGCACCGGGTTCCGTAACCCGGTGCGGCGTGCGTTCCAGCGCCGTCAGCTCAGGCCGTAGGCCCGGATGGTGGTGTGCTCGACCTCGGCGCCGGCGGTGTCGGTGGCGGTCATGCGGGTCGCGACGTATTTCGCGTCCTCGGGGTGCCGGAGGACGGCGGTGGCGGTGCCGCTGCCGGGGTCGAAGACGAGATCGACCGCGCTCCAGGTGAATCCGTCGTCATAGGAGACCTCCAACCCCATTTCAGCCGCCGGCACTCCTTCGCCGGTGTCGCGCACCAGCTCCAGGGTGATCGGCTGCTCGCGGTTCGCCGTCAGCCCGCCTTCGATGTCAGGGGCGGTGAGGGCCACGGCCGGGAGGAGGAGCTCCAGCTCCTGTCCGGGCTCGACCGCGGCCGGGTCGAGGTCGAAGCTCCAGTCGATGAAGGACTTGAAGGCGAACGGCCCGCTGGCGGGCTCGCGGGAGCCGCCGACGGAGAGGCTGTAGCGGCCGGCCCCGTCGAGATCGAGGCCGAAGCCTTCGAGCGGGTCGATGCTAGAGACCCAGTCGAGCCGCTGCCCGTCGCGGCTCAGCTCGACGTCGCCGCTGTAGCCGACGAGGACGACCTGTTCGCCGTTGCGGCTGGCGCCCAGGGGGACGGCTGCTTCGAGACCGACTTGCCCGTCGACATTGGCGACCAGCGCTTCGGCGGCTCCTGCCGTCAGTGGCCCGTTCGGGAAGGTCCGGTCGACCAGGCCGGGCGTGAGCACGGCGTTCTTGACACTCTCCTCGAAACCGTCGAGCATCGCCCCGGTCTCGGGGTCGAAGACGCCGCCGGTGATGGCGGTGTCCCAGGCGATCTCGGGATCGGCGGTGTAGAGGTTCAGGCGCTGCGAGGGGAAGGGCGTGTCGACGGCGAAGCACATCGCCGGGCCGATGTCCCCGCTGACGTGGTAGCCGTAGTCGCAGGTGTAGCCGTCGACAGGCGGGCCGAAGCCGGTGTAGTCGGTCGCGATCTTCGCGAGCTTGTCGTCGTGCACCAGGTACGACGTGTCGTCGGGGAAGCCGCCGGTCTCGGCGAACGCGAGGTTGTACTGGTAGGGCTCGGCGGCGCCGTCCGGGCCGGCGAGGGTGGTCTGGTACCTGAATCCGAGGTCGTATCCGGGAATGTCGGTCTCGGGCATGAGGTAGACGTCGGTGCCCGAGGGGCCGAAGACGCCGGCGCCGACACTGGGACCGCCGTCGGTCTTCGCGGCGACGATGTTGGCGCCGAAGTCGACCGGTTCGGCGTCTGGCCGTTCGACCTCGACGGAGACGAGCTCTGCGTCGGCGCCGTCCAGGACGAGTTCGGTGTTCTCGTCGCCGACGGTGACGTGGGAGATGCCGAAGACGAACTCGGTGAACTGGTCGCCGGGTCCCAGGTTCCAGACGGCGTGGGTGAGCACGTAGTCGCCGGGCTCGAGGTCGGCGGTGGCGACGCCGTCCGCGTCGAAATCGAGCTCGCCGCCGTTCTCGTGGTCGGCGGTGTCGTACCAGGTGATGTAGCCGCTGTCGGGGACTTCTCCGGCGTGGTCGCGGACGATGACGGTGAGCGTCGGGTCCTGCACCGCGCCGCCGACGGGCGGGAGGGCGACGAAGGATTCGAGGTCGCTTTCGCTCAGCGCGGCGGCGTCGGCGCGGCCGTCCTCGATGAGCTCGGTGGCGTTGTAGCGGCGGGCGTCCTCGGTGCCCGCGAAGAGTGCGTCGGCCTTGTCGGCGGGGACGACGATGGTGCCCTCACCGTCAGCGGCCGGGACGGTCGTGAAGGCGATGTCCTCGCGGCCCGCTGCGGGTTCGAGCCCGAGGGCGCCGCCGGGTAGGAGCCGCACCCGGTCTCCGGTCGGCAGGGTGACGGTGTCGGTGGTCGGTTCGGATGCGGTGAGGGCGGGACGGGGGTGCTCATCGGCCTCGGCGGCCGTCACTCCGGCGGCGATCGTGCCGCAGAGGGCGACTGCCGCGGTTGCCGCGGCCATGGTTCGTCGTCGCAACATGACGGATCCTTCCTGGTTGGTTGTGGACGGACAGTGCCGTGATCGGTCGGCGTCTGCGGGCGGCCGTCAGGTAAGGCGGCGTTCACTGGGCAGGTTCGCCCTGGTGAACAGGAGTGCTCCGATCGCAGCGAGGATCGGGACGGCCAGCAGGGTGATGCCGATGGAGGGCCACGGCAGCTCCCAGCCGTAGAGGGTGTGGAACGGGTACTGCTTCTGGAGCGAGCTGTTGAGCGCCGAGCGGATGAGCGCGTACCCGATGGTTCCGGCCGCGGTGCCAAGCGCGGTGCCGAACACGGCGATGACGACGATCTGCCACATCGCGAACCGCCGGCGCAGGCCCGGTGCGGCGCCCACCGCCGCGAGCGTGGTCATGTCCCGGCGCTGCTCGGCGATGATGAGGCCGGTGGAGACCGCGGTGGCGCCCAGGGCGATCAACGCGCAGAGACCGGTCACGCCGAGCACGAGCACGGACGCGAACGGGTCACGGTAGTCCGTGATCGCGAAGTGGGCGAAGATCTCGCCGCCGGCGACCTCGCGGTCGAAGTCGGCCGCCAGCGCCTCGACGTCGCCGGTGTCGACCTCGGTGCTGGTCTCCAGCAGGTACAGGCGGTCGTAGGTGGGTTCGGTGTAGCCCATCCGCTCGGCCGCGGCGGGGCTGAGGAACGTCTGCGGGTGACCCAACTGTCCCTTGTCGACGACCATGGCCGGCAGTTCGAGGTAGGTCTCCTGCGGGATCTGGGAGCCGCCGCTCTCGTTCCACGTCGTGATCTCCTGTCGGAAGACGACGGTGCCCTGGTCGGTGAGCGCCCACGGGTCGGCGACGAGGACGCCGCCGCCTTTGAGCATCGCCACGGCCTCGTCGAGTTCGGCGCCTTCGAGATCGGTGTAGGCGGCGACGACCTTCGGGTCGGTCGTGGCGGGCGCGGTGCCGTCGGCGATGCCGACGGCGTCGGCGCGCTCGTCGCAGCGCTCGTCCTCGCGGGCCGCTTCGACCGCGGCGGCTTCGGCTTCGGGCGTACTGGTGTCGGCCGACCAGTAGGGGCAGGCGTTCTCGTCGGGCCTGACCGGAGTCCAGAGGCACTCGACGGTCTCGCCTTCGCCCGCTTCGAAGCCGCAGCCCTCCCAGCCGGAGTACCTGGTGACCGCGGTCAGCTCCACGTCGTCCAGCCTGGCCGAGAGCATCCGCCGGGTCTCCTCCAGCGCGCCCTCCCAGTCGGGGGTCTCCTCCTGGTTCTTGAAGTGCTGGAGGGTGATCGTCATGGCGCCCTGCGGCAGCAGGTGCTCCTGGTTCTCCTCGTTGCGGACCGCGTTGGCGGTCACGGTCATCGAGAAGGCGATGCCGCCGGCGACGACGCCGAGGACGGCGGCGATCGCCGGTGCCGCGGAGCCGCGGTTGCGTCCGGCCTCGCGCATCGCCATGCGCGGCGCCAGGCGCAGGCGGCGGCCCAGTCGCGCCGTCAGGCCCAGGAGTGTGGGCGTGCAGGCGACGAGGCCCATCTGGGTCAGGACGAGGGCGGCGACCATGGGCAGGAGGCTCCCGGCCGTGACGCCGACGAAGCCCGCGGCGATGCCGAGGCCGATCGCTGCGAGGCCGATCGCCATCCAGCGCTTGGTGCCCTTGCGGCTGGGGGTGCGGCCGGTGAGGGCCGCGACGACGTTGATGCGGGAGGCGCTGACGGCGGCGGCGAGCGCCGAGAGCAGTCCGGTGCCGATGGCCACTCCGGCGAGCACGGCCTGGATCCACGGCATGATCTGGATGCCCGCGCTGCGGTGTCCGACGAAGCGTTCCAGGGCGGGCAGGCCGGCGGCGAGGACGCCGATGCCGAGGAGGACGGCGAGGCCCGCCGCTATGAGGCCGAAGAGGAGGCCTCCGGCGAGGACGACGCCGCGGATCTGGGCGGGGGTGGCGCCGTTCGCGCTCATGAGCGCGAATTCGCGGGTGCGGCGCTTGGCGCTGATGGCGAAGGCCGGCCCGGAGAGGAGCACGACCTCCATGACGACGACCGCTGCGATCAGGCCGTAGACCGTGAGCATCTCGGTGTCGACCGCACTCGATTCGCTGGTCTGGTAGCTGCCGCCTTCGGGCGGCGGCGGGGGGTCGTTCACGAACGAGGGCGCCCAGACGGTGAGGCCGATCTCGTTGACGGCCATGGCATGTTCGTGCGTGATAGCGCCCGGGACGTCGACGAGCCAGCCGTTGTTGGTGGGCTCGGGGAAGACGGTGCCGATGGCGATCTGCCCGTTGAGGTCCCAGGGGAATTCGACGATGCCGCTGACTTTGTATGTCACGGTGGTCTCGTCCTGGTCCACGACGAGGTCGTCGCCGACGCCGAGTTCGAGGTAGTCGGCCGCGGCCGCGCTGAGGGCGACCTCGTCGCCGCTCGGGATCCCGCCTTCGAGGTAGGCCATCCCGGAGGCTTCGTACGCGTCGTCGGTCAGGTCGTAGCCGAGGGACCGGATCGTGCCGAGGCCGTCGGGGGTCTCGACGTCGATCTGCGTTTCGCCGCTGGTGTCGGGGTTGTACGGCGCGACATGGGAGCCTTCGGGGAGGGCGGCCAGCAGGTCGGCCTCGGAGGCCGCCACCGCCTCTGCCTCCTCGGTCTCGTAGACGGGCCAGCGGGCGTCCCAGGTGTACTGGCTGACAGGGGTGCCGTCTGAGGCGACTTCGACGTAAGCGTCGTTCTCGCCCACGTGCTGTCGGGTGATCTCCTCGGGCGAGAGCTGCATGGTGTCGTAGGCGCTCGCGGCGACGGCGACGCCCAGCAGCGGCAGTCCGAGCAGTGCGATCGACAGGGCGGATCGGCCTTTGTACCGCATGGCCTCACGGCGGGCGATGCGGAGGGCCAGGCGGCTTGCAGCCCATGGGTATCGAACGGTCATCAGGGGTCACCGTTTTTCTTCTGCGGCATCGGATCGATTGCGGGACTGGGGTTCTCGAAGGTCGTGCGGCAGCTGCGCCGGTTCCCCGATCTCTTGGATACGCAGTATGCCATATCGAGTATGTGCCCACAGGAGAGCCCTCTCGGCACCGCATCCGCCTGCCTCGTCTGACCTGGATCCCGTGCGGAGGAGTTCGATAGGCTCGTCATCCTGCAAGCCGGGGCGCCGGACCCTGGTTCGGCGAGAAGGGAAGTACCTGCGAGCAGGGACCGGACACCCGTCGAAGCCATCGTCCTCGAACTGTTCGGCGTGATCATCGCCTTCGACGACGACGTCGTGCCCATGCCGGGCATGGCCGATCTCGTCGGTTCCCTGTCCGAGCGGTTCCGCCTCGTTCTACTGTCCAATGTCGATCATTGCTACTGGCGGACCGTGCAGGAGCGGCACCCGGAACTCCAGGACATCACAAAGCTGCCCGTGTCCTGCGACCTCGGCCTCGCGAAGCCCGAACCCGAGGCGTTCCTACTCGCGAGCCGGGCAGCGGGCGCAGACCCGGCGCGGTGCCTGTTCGTCGACGACACCAGGGTGAACGCCGAAGCCGCACAGGCGCTCGGCTTCCAGACGCACCTGTACCGAGATGTTCCGGGATTCCGTGAAACGCTCCGGCATCGCGACATCGCCCGCTATCCGGACACGCCCTTGGGGCGGTGCGAACATCGCACCGCCCCAAGGGTTTTCACGTGCTAGGCGACGCCGGTGACGACAGAGCCGTCACGGGTCACCGTGTACTCCAGGGTCTGGCCGCTCCAGAAGTGGAACGTCAGGAAGGCCTGCTCGCCGTCCTTGAGGCTGTCCAGGTACGGCTTGGTCAGCAGGATGGTCCCGTTCTCGTAGTCGGGCCGGTAGTCCTCCCAGAACCCCGGGAACGTGGTCCAGTCGATGGAGCCGGCCGGGGTGCCGTCGGCGTAGACCGATTCCATCATGGACAGCTTGTCGCCGTTGAACGCCGCCGGGATGGTCAGCCCCGCGTTGGTTCCGGTGGCGTCCTCGATGACGACGTCCTCGGAGTTGACGAAGTTGAGCTTCCAGGGCATGCCGTCGGAGAAGTAGATCTTCAGCTGACCGCTGGTGCCGATCTCCCGGTCGTCGAGGATGAGCTTGAGCAGCTTCGCCTTGATCGTCAAAGTGGCGCCGTCCAACGTGTAGTCCCTGCCGGCCTGCAGCGTGGTGTTCCCGTACTTCAGCTTCGAGAACTCGAGGCCGTTGAGGTTCAACGTGACCGACTGGTCCTGGATCTTCTCCGAGGCGTCGACGAACACGTTGTCCGAAGAGGCGGTGCCGGAGCGGGTGGTCCAGGCCGTCGAGATGTAGTCGAACTGCTCCTGGTCGCGCCACTCACGCTTGTAGCGGTCGTAGTGCCTTCCGTTGTCCCACCACATGGTCGTGATGCCCGAGGTGCGGGCCAGGTAGCCGAAGTGCTCGAAGAACTTCAGCGCCTCGCCGCGCTCGACCCTGTTCTCGTAGTTGTCGTGCAGGCTGTACTCACCGATGATGACCGGAATGCCCTGGGAGACGAAGGTGTCGACCTGTCGCTGGAAGTCCTCCTCCAGGAAGCTCTGGACCTCTTCGTTGTAGGAGGGGTATCCGGCGAGGTTGGCACTGAAGGGAAAGAAGCCGTAGTTGTGCGTGGTGGCCGCGAGCATCGGGTCGTCGAGCGCCTCGATCTCGGCGGCGAGGGCGTCCATGTCGCCCGGGTCCGATCCGGTGCGGATCGTCGGCAGGACCAGAAGGCGGTCGGGGTTGTCGCCGCCGGAGGCGCGCACGATCTCGTGGAAGGAGCTGTTCAGCTCCGCAATGAGCTCGTGGTCCCTGTCCGTCCCAGGGCCCCAGCCCCCGAAGCCCACCTCGTTGACCGGCTCGAACATCAGTTCCTGCGGATAATCCTTGAACGTGTCCGCGATCTGGGTCCAGGTCGCGGTGTACTGGGCCATGACCGCGTCGTGCTGCTCAGGCTCGGCGATGTGCTCGATCCACTGCCATGAGTCGTGGTGCGTGTTGATCATGACGTAGAGGTCCGCGTCGAGGGCGTAGTCGACGATCTCCTGCACCCGGTCCATGGTCGCGGGCTCGATCGTGTAGTCGGGCGCGGGGCCGGTGCGGGTGCCCCAGCTGACGGGGATGCGGACCGAATTGAAGCCTTCCGCCTTGATGTCATCGAAGAAGGTGTCGTCGACGCGCGGGTTGCCCCAGGCGGTCTCGTCGGCGCCAGGGCTGCAGCACATGGCGTCGAGGGTGTTGCCGAGGTTCCAGCCCGGCTGCATGGCCGCGACGATCTCCTGCGCGGACAGCTGGGCGGCGTCGGTCTCCTCCTGGGCCTGCGAGGTGGCCGGCAGTGTCAGCATGCCCACGGTAAGTGAGGTCACGAGGAGCAGCTTCGAAGCTTTACGTATCAATGGATGTCGTTCCTTCCACTGCGCCATGGACGGGCCGCGGCGATGCCGCGGTTGGCGCGCTAGGTGATTGCCGGATCGCTCGCGAGCGGGACGGCTCGAACGGGCACATAGAGAGACTGCAATATTTAGACACCTATGTCAACTAAAGATTCGATCTTTGGCACGTTCGACCCCCGAAAAGGCGGGCGGAGAAAGCGTGTTCCTGCAGCTAATGATCCTGTTGTCCCAGTCCGTCGAGACCCCGGTGCGGAAATGTTCGATATTCATTCGATCTTTCGGAAACCGACCCCGGGCCGCCGAATTCCGCACAACGTGGCGGAGGCGTCCGTTTCGGAGGTCGCGTCGCGAGGTCAAGGGCGTTGCGCGATACTTCCACCATGTCCCGCACCGACGATGTCGTGAACGGCATCAAGCGCATGATCCTCAGCGGCGAGCTGCACCCGGGCGAGCGCCTGCCGGTAGAGAAGGAGCTCGCCGAGACCCTCGGCGTCTCCCGTGGCTCCCTGCGCGAAGGCGTGCGGGCCCTGTCGATACTCGGCGTCCTCAACACCCGCCAAGGCGACGGCACCTACGTCACCGCCCTGGACCTCTCCCGGCTCTTGGCGCCGATGGGCTTCGTGGTCGACCTCCAGGGCGAAGGCCAGGCGCGGCACGTCCACGCCATCCGGCGCCTGCTCGAATGCGAGGCGGCCCGGCTCGCCGCCCCCCTCATCACCGACGACGCGCTGGACGAGGCCGCGAAGCTGCTCGACGAGGCCAGGACGATCCTCGACACCCAGCCCGACGAGCACGAGCGGATCATCGAGATCGACATCGCCTTCCACCGGATCATCGCCGAGCACACCGGCAACCCGGTACTGGCCGGCATGATCGAAGCGCTGGCCAGTCGCACTGTGCGCGAACGCCTCTGGCGCAGCCTCCGGCAGGAGAGCGCGGACCGCCGCACCCACGAGGAGCACATGGCCATCCTGCGGGCACTGCGCGCCCACGACTCCGACGTCGCCAGGATCCGCATGGCCAACCACCTTCTGGGCGTGGAGGAGTCGCTGCCCGATGCGGTGGACGACGACGCGCCGCTGGTGGACTCTTCGCCGGAGGCGTCGGACTGAGCGCCCACGACTCTCAATACCTCCGATGGCCGATTCATCGGATCTCGTGCGGCGCGCTGAAGCGCCTCAGCCGACGACATCGGACAATTCCGTGAATATTCTGCGATAGTTCCACCGGCTGCCGCCGAATCCGGGTGAGTAACTTTGATTCATCTGACCTTTTTCGCTCCAGGTCTTGCGTTGCGAACGCACGCTGGGTTACCTTTCGTTTGTAGTCATATCCAAATTTAGTGATCTCTGGATGCTTCCACCCCTTCTCCGGGAGCACCACCGAAAGGACCTCTCCATGCCCGTTCACTCCTCGAACGCGCCCTTCAGGCGGCGTTCTCTGTTCAAGGCCGCGGGGCTCGGGGCCGCGGGGGCCGCGGGCCTCCCGGTCATCGCCGCCTGCTCCGACATCGAGTCCGGCAAGGGCTCCACACAGGTCACCGAGGGCTTCGACTTCCTGCCCACCCGCGAGGAATGGCCGCTGCCGGTCGAACCCGACCTGATCGGCGAACCGCCCAACCACCCCTCCGCGTTCACCTCCTACCCCGAACCCGCCCAAGCCATCACCGACCTGCCCTCGGGCAGCGGCACCTACGAGATGACCGTCGCGGTCTGGGGCGACGCCCCCGCCCAAGACGACCCCTACTTCGACGCCGTCACCCAGGCCTGGGGCGGGACCCGGATCAACCTGCGCCAAGCCGACGGCAACACCTACGGCGACACCTCCGTCCAATGGATCAAAGCCGGCGAATACGGCGACGCGATCCAACTGTTCAGCTGGATGACCGGCTCCCACGCGAACTTCCGCGAAACCGTGGTCAACAACTTCTACGACCTGACCGACATCGTCACCGGCGACATCGCCGACCGATGGCCGCTCCTGGCCGCCCTCCCCTCCGAAGCCTGGGGCCAATCCGTGTGGTCCAAGGATCCCGAAGACCCCGACAGCGCCGCCATCTACGCCATCCCCATGAACTACTCAGGCGGCCAAGGCAACGGCATCCTCGCCCGCACCGACCTCATGGAAGCCGCGAACCTCGCGATGCCCACCACCGTCGAAGAGCTCCTGGAGGTCTGCCGGGCCTGGTCCGATGATGCGGCCGGCACATGGGCGTTCGCCGGCCTGGACTGGTTCATCGGGCAGTGGTTCGGCCTGGGCGGCACCGACGGCTGGAACTGGGACCCCGACCAGAAGAAGATGATCAACAACATCGAACGGCCCGAGTTCACCGAAATGCTCGAGTTCCGCCGCACCCTGTGGGACGAGAAGCTCATCCACCCCGACGCCCCCACCGGCACCCTCGACGCCGCCGCGATGCAGAAAGCCGGGACCGTCCTGTTCACCCAGGACAACCTCATCCGCTGGAACGACTTCGTGCTCCAAGTCAAACGCGGCGAAGCCGAAGGCGAAGTCGCCCCGCTCCCGCCCCTGGCCGCCAAGGGCCGCACCCCGCAGGTCGCGATGGCCTCCGGCGTCGACGGCTGGACCTTCCTCAACAAGAACCTCTCCAAGGAGCAGGTCGAGGAGATCCTCGACGTCGCCAACTGGGCCGCATCCCCCTACGGCACCAAAGAGTTCGAACTCCTCGAATACGGCGTCGAAGGCGAGCACTTCACCATCGGCGAGGACGGCACCCCCGTCTACACCGCGCTGGGCAGCCAGATCATCCAGAGCCCGGTCAACTACAAGCAGATGTGCGGCAAGGTCCAGACCTTCCTCACCGGCGACCCCGACATGGTCCAGAAACGGTTCGAGTACAACGCCTCGATCCAGGAATACGCCATGGACAACCCGTTCGAAGGCATCCGCGTCGAAGGCCCGGCCGAATCCAAAGCCGCCGGCGCCACCCTCTGGGACCAGCAGCAGGACATCGCCCACGGGCGCGCCGAACTCTCCTCGATCCCCGACATGGTCGAAACGTTCATGAACAACGGCGGCGAAGCCGCCCGCGAGTACTACACCCAGGCGTACAAGAGCGTTCACGACAAGTGATCTCTCGGCCGGGACGCGACTGAGCTCGGCCGCCATAGGAGAGAACGCCTCGGCGCGGTTCGCGAACCGCGCCGAGGCGTTCTTGTTCGTACGATCAGGATTCGTCCCCTGTGGCCGATTCAGCGACCGTCACCTGGTCGAAGACCGCGGTGCTCAGCGCCAGCGGGTCGCCGGAGACGACCGCCAGGCCGACAAGGTAGGGCGCGGTGCCGAAGGCCGGGATCGAGTGCGGCTCGCCGATCGGGGTCCAGGTCTCGCCGTCAGCGGAGGTGGCCGCCGCGAAGGCGTCGGCTGTTCTGCTGAGCCGCAGCCAGATCGGAGCGGCGACGCCGGTCGGGCCGTTGGTCGTGTCGGGACGGAAGGCCACTCTCGGGCGTCGGAAGAACTGGACGTTGCCGTTGGCGCCCAAGACGGTTGCGGCCATCTGGTCGAACGGGTTGAGCGACTTGGCCATCACCAGGCCCGCCCGGCCGTTCGCCGCCGCGCCCTGCCAGTCGGCGAGGCGGGCGACGATGGCACCGTCTCCTTCCAGCGGCCTGGACGCGAAGTGCACGGTCATGCCCTGGTTGATGAGGTTGAGATCGGTACCCGCCCCGCGGAGCGTGAAGGCGCCGGTCGACGCGTCGTGGCCGGTGATGCCGGGCACGCGGATCGCGACGACGCTGCGCGAGCCGAGCATCCGCTCGTCAGGTACCCGGTCGCCGATGTCGCGGTAGGTCCACGGCGCGGGCGGCGGGGTGCCGACCGCGAGTGCGAGGCTCGCGGTGGCGGTCCCGGTCGCGTTGACCGCGCCGACTTCGACGGTGTATTCGCCTGCGGCCGTGGGGGTTCCGGTGATGGCCCCAGTGGTCGCGTCGAGGCGGAGTCCCTCGGGCAGTCCGGTCGCGGTGAACCCGGCGGGGTCGTTGGCGGCGCGGATCAGGTGGTGGAAGGGCTTGCCTGCGTTGGCGAAAGCCGTTTCCGGTCCCGTGATCTCCGGTTTCGGCGGGGTCGGCATGATCGCGCGGGCCTCCGGTGACGGTGGTCCCTCGCCGTCGGCGTTCGAGGCGCAGACGACGTAGCGGTACTCGGTTCCGGGCGCACCGGTCGCGTCCGCGTAGCGGGCCTGGACGCCGAACCCGACCGGGCCGACGTCGCAGGCGAGGACGGCGAACTGGCCGCCGTCCGCCGGGGCGCGCTTGACGGTGTAGCGGCCGGAGAGATCCGTGCCGCTCCAGGCGAGTTCGACGGCGCTTGCACTCGACCGTGCCCGCAACTCCCCCACTGGGACGGCGGGGGCGTCGACCGACCAGCCCGGCGCGGACACGTTGTCGAAGACCGCCGAGGTGGTCTCGGCGTAGGCCTCGTCCGCTCCGAGCGCGGAGCAGACGGCCAGGCCGATGTAGAGGTCCCGGCCCAGGTCGAGGTCGGAGGAGCCGATTTGCTCCCAGTCCCGGCCGTTCGGCGAGATCCACCCGGTGAACTTGGCGCCCTTGCGCCGCAGGCGGACCCAGTAGGGGCGGCGCCAGCGGTAGCCGTCGCTCGCGCCTTCGGTGTAGGGCGCGGGCAGCGGGGTCGCGGAGGCCGGGAGGGATCCGTGGTCGGCGATCGGGAATCCGGCGTTGACGGTGATCTCGGTCTGCTGCGTAGGCGGGACCGGGGTGCTGCCGGTGCCGGAGGTGGCGCCTCCGGTCGCGGAGCGGGTCGTCCAGACGCCGCTCCAGGTGTGGAGCGGCAGGCCCTGGATGAGCATCGCCGCGTGCGCGGCGCCGGGCTCCAGGCCCTCGCGCATCATCAGGCCGACCTTCGCGTACTGGGAGCTGACGGGGTAGGCGACCCTCGCGGTGAGGGTGCCGTCGCCGTTCAGCGGCATGTACGTGAAGCGGAACCGGTCCTCCGCACCGGCGATGTCCTTGCCGCCGGCCTCGATGCGGAACGCCTGCCCGTCGAAGTCGGTCGTGCCTGTCGGGGCGGCGCCGCCGATGTCGGCGGCTTCCCAGTCCGCGGGCAGTCCCGCGGTGACGGCGATGCCGAGCGAGTCCGCGCTCGTGCCCGCCTCGTTCGCGGCGGCGACGACATAGATGTAGGTCTTGCCGGGTTCGGCCGCCGCATCGGTGTACGAGGTGGACACGATGCCGGTGGCGATCTCCTTGTACTCGTCTTCGTCGATGGCCGCGCGTTTGACGGTGTAGCCGTCGGCCGGTGCCATGCTGGCCGGTTCGACCGAGGCCACCCAGCCGACGGTGATGCCGTCCGGGGTGCCGTGGGCGGTGAGCCCGGCGGGCGCGGGCGGCGGCACCGTCGGTGCCGAGGCGTCGGCCTGCGGGCGGGCGAACGTGAGTGTGCCCCAGGAGGGGTGGTCGTCGTTGTGCCCCTCGATGATGCGGGTGCCGCCGGCCCCCCGAAAGACCACGCGCTCGGTGTACAGGGCTGGGAGCCCCATCCGGCTCGCGTAGTGGCCGTAGGCGAGTTCGTGGATGGGCCGGTACTGGCCGCGGTTGCTCGCGGCGATGGCGGTCTTGAGGTACTTGCCGGTCCGGTCCAGGTCGGCGGTGAACGGCACCTCCTCGCCGAGGTTGTAGCGCGAGGTGTACTCGTACCCGGCGAGGATTCGGTTGCCTTTGTAGCCGTAGAGGTCCGCGCCCTGGTTCCAGGCGATCTCGGCGACGTCGGCGAGCAGGCCGATCGCGAGTTGCGCATAGGCCTGGGTGCGGCCGCTCTCCTGCCCTTGGCCGGACTCGTCGACGACGATGCCGGTGATGGAGCCGTTCCCGGCCCCGTCCGCGGCGTAGCGCACCGCGTCCTCGAACATGACGCGGTCGTCGCAGAACACCGCGATCGCGATGACCAGCTGGAGCGCGGCGACATCCCAGTTGCCGTTGGCGAACAGGGCATACCCCGAGATCGACGGGTACCAGACGTCCTTGAAGGACCGCTCGCACCGGACGATGTCGGCCTCGGCCCAGCCGTCGTACTCGCTGTGCCGCAGGATCTCCGCCGCGTTGACGAGCTTGAAGCCCTGGACTCCGGCGCCGAGTTGGCCGTCAGCGCCGGTGATGGCCTCCAGACTGGACGACCAGGCGTTGAGGATGTCGCGGGCCTTGTCCGCGTGCCGCTCGTCGCCGGTGATCGCCCACATCAGGGCGTTCTGGTAGGCGGCCCCGGCGTCCTCGGCCGCCTCGGCGGTGTGGTCGGTGGGGCCGCGGCCCCACGACGTGACCTGGCCGGTGTTGCGGATCCGGTAGTCGTGTTTGGAGCGGGCGTGCGCGGCCATCGCCGCGAAGCCCTGGTGCATCGGCGCCTCCTGCGCCGCAACGGCAGTGCGCATGCGCTCCAAGTCCGCCGCGCTGTGGAGCAGGCCCGGGTGGGCGAAGCCCGCGTCGGCGGCGAGCGGGCTCGCGGGGGCGGCTTGCGCCGCGCCGGTGGGAAGGGCGCTCGCGCCGGTCACCGCGATGAGGGTGCCCGCCGCACCCCGCAGGAGGGTGCGGCGGGTCGTCTTGTGTCGGTTCATCTCAGTCACTGCACCGTGATCGTGACGGTCTTGTCGGCGGTCCCGCTCGCGTTGGCGGCGCTGACGACCGCCTCGTACGTGCCGGCCTTGGTCGGGGCCCCGAAGACGACGCCGGTGGTCGGGTCGACCGCGAGCCCCTCGGGCAGGCCCGAGGCGGCGAACGTCTCGGGGAAGCCGGTCGCGCTGATCGTGTAGAGCGTCGGCGCGCCGGCCTTGGTCTCAACGGCGTCGGCGGCGACGAGGATCGGCGCCGAGGAAGTCGGGGCGGTGGCGGCGTCGAGGAAGCGCAGGCCGGTCACGTGCTCGTTCACGTGCATGGGAACCATGTCCGTGGTGTTGTACCAGCGGGGTTTGCCCCCGGTGTCGGAGATGACCTTGCCGTTGACGGAGAAGTTCTGGAAGGTCACGTCCTTGATGGCGTGCTCCGCGTCGTACCCGAGCATCATCGCGGTACTGGCGTTGTTCCCGTCGTAGCTCAGGTTCTTGACGAAGACCGACTCGATGCCGCGGCCGATCGAGGTGTTGTAGGTCTTGTTGTAGGTCACCCGGAAGTGGATGATCTGGCCCCACCGGAAGTCTTCGATGCGGACGTCCTGGATCCGGACGTTGCGCACGAGGTTGCTGTCGCCCGGGTTCAGCGCGATGCAGCCCTGGTAGTTCAACTGCGGCTCACGGTGGTCGAGGATGTCGAGGTTGCTGATGGTGATGTTCTCCAGCACCTCCGGCTCGTCGGAGTTGCCGTGCGTGGCGATGTTGATCGGGTGCGCCACGTCCGCCCACAGCACCGAGTTCTGGATGGTGACGTTGCGGACGTCGCCGTAGTAGTCCCACCGGTGCGCGTAGATCGCGATGCAGTCGTCGGAGCTGCGCATGAAGGCGCCGTCGATCAGCACCTCACTGCTGCTGTAGATGTCGATGCCGTCGCCCCACCGGGCGGAGCTGAAGTAGTTCAGGTTCTTGACCGTCACCTGCTGCGACTCGGCGATGTTGAACGCGTTGCCGGTCGGGTTGTTCATGATGGTGATGCCGTCGATCAGGATGTTCTTCGAGCTCTCGACCGGGGCCGCACCCCAGTCGACCCCGTAGATCATGCCGCGGCCGCGCAGCGTGGCGTTCTCGACGCCGTTGAAGCGGATGTTGCGCTTGACGACCGCGCCGCCGGCGATGTAGACGGTCTGGCCGCTCGCGACCGCGACCCCCTCACCGGTGTGCACGCCGGGTCCGAAGTAGACGACGGACGGGTCCTCGGGGTCGGGCACGTCGGTCTCGATGGGGTTGGCGATCAAGTGCAGGCAGTCGAAGACCTCGTCGTTGACCTCGATGACCAGCTTGCGGGGCTCGCTGATCGTGAACTTGAGCGTGTCGTCGTCCACTGTCGGCTCGACCTCGTATGAGAGCGGGCGGATCCGCGCCTTCTCGATGGCGCCCTTGGTGTATCGCACCTTCACCTCGACCTCGCCGGAGAAGTCGAAGTAGGCCACAGCGGAGTCGTGCAGGGGACTGGCACCGGTGTTCGCGTCGATCATCTTCAGGACGGTGTTGTAGACGCCGAGCCGCTGCCAATCACCGTTCCCGGTGCGCACGCGCACCTCGAAGCTGTCGTTCTGCGCGATGCCGTCCGGGACGGGGTAGGTGACGAGGGTTTCCTCGGCGGTCGCACCCTGGGCCGAGGCGGGGCCCGCCGCGGTCGCCAGGTATCCGGCGACGGCGGCGGCACCGCTCGCCGCGAGGACGGTGCGCCGGGACAGAGCGGGGCTGGAAGGGTTGTGTGTCATCGTTCCTCATTCTTCAATTCGGGGAGTGGAGATGCACGGGACCGGATCGGGTCCGGCCCCGCCTGACGTTGCGGCGCAAGGTCGCTGGAGATGGGTGCCGGAAGTCAGCGCGTATGGGTGAGCGTCCCGAATCCGAGATCGTCGAATCCGCCTGACGTGGTGCCGTAGTCGGCGATGAGCTTGTTCGAGCCCGAGATCCAGGGCTCTTCCTTGGCGAGAGCCTGCTGTCCCATGCGGTCGAGGCCGGCATGGGCACGCAGCATCCCTGAGTGGGCGCCGGATTGCGCGTGCGCGGCACCGATACCGGAGGTACCGATCGCGGCGAGGCCGCCCGTGACGGTCGATCCCTTGAAGAGGTCGCGTCGGTCGAGGCCCGCGCGGAGGCGCGGCTCGTGGTGCTGATCGAATGGCATGGTGCGTCCCTGCGCCATGCGGCGAGCGATGCCGGGGAATGCCACCGCGTACCTGCGACGGATCGTGTTGGAACACGTTCCGCCGAGGGAGATCGTACCGGATTCACGAGCATAGTTCAATGAGAAATTCCGATACTCAACAATTGCGCACAGGCCGTCCAGGAGCTGGGCCCGAAACTCGACCCGCCCCTGGACGGACGATCCTGCGGCGCATCGCCTTACCGTGTAATCGATGCTCCACTTACTGCACTGTGATGGTGACGGTCTTGTCGGCGGTCCCGCTCGCGTTGGCGGCGCTGACGACCGCCTCGTACGTGCCGGCCTTGGTCGGGGCCCCGAAGACGACGCCGGTGGTCGGGTCGACCGCGAGCCCGTCGGGCAGGCCCGAGGCGGCGAACGACTCGGGGAAGCCGGTCGCGCTGATCGTGTAGAGCGTCGGCGCTCCCGCGGTGGTCACCAGGGCGTCGGCGGCGACGAGGGTCGGCGCCGTCGTGGACGGGGCGGTGGCCGAGTCGAGGAAGCGCAGGCCGGTCACGTGCTCGTTCACGTGCATGGGGATCATGTCCCAGGTCTTGAACCATCCGGGCTTGCGCATGTTGTCGGCGATGAGCTTGCCGTTGACGGTGAAGTTCTGGAAGACGATGTCCTTGATGCCGTGGTCGGCGTCGTAGCCCAGCATCATCGCGGTCCCGGCGTTGTCCCCGTCGTAGCTGAGGTTCTTGATGAAGACCGACTCGATGCCGCGGCCGGCAGAGGTGTTGTAGGTCTTGTTGTAGGCGACGCGCATGTGGATGATCTGGCCCCACCGGAAGTCCTCGATGCGGACGTCCTGGATGCGCATGTTGCGGATCAGGTTGCTGTCACCCGGGTTGAGCGCGATGCAGCCCTGGTAGTTCAGTTGCGGCTCGCGGTGGTCGAGGATGTCGATGTTGCTGATGGTGATGTTCTCCAGCACCTCCGGCGCGTCGGTGTTGCCGTGCGTTCCGACGTTGATCGGGTGCGCCACGTCCGCCCAGAGCGAGGAGTCCCTGATCGTGATGTTCCGGACGTCGCCGTACCACTCGTTGCGGTGGGCGTAGAGGGCGATGCAGTCGTCCGAGCTGCGCATGAAGAGGCCTTCAAGGAGCACTTCGCTGCTGCAGAAGACGTCGATGCCGTCGCCCCATCTGCCGGAGCTGAAGTAGCTCAGGTTGCGGACCGTGACCTGCTCGGACTCGTCGATGTCGAGCGCGTTGCCCGTGGGGTTGTTCATGATGGTGATGCCGTCGATCAGGATGTTCTTCGAGTTCCTGACGGGGGCCGCGCCCCACTGGACCCCGTAGATCATGCCGTGGCCGCGCAGCGTCGCGTTCTCCACGTTGTCGAAGGTGATGTTGCGCTTGACGACCGCGCCGCCGGCGATGTAGACGGTCTGGCCGCTCGCGACCGCGACGGCCTCGCCCGTGTGCACGCCGGGTCCGAAGTAGACGACGGATGGGTCCTCGGGGTCGGGCACGTCGGTCTCGATGGGGTGCGCGATGAGGTGCAGGCAGTCGTACGGTTCGCCGTTGACTTCGACGACGATCTTGCGGGGTTCGGTGAGCGTGAACTCGAGGGTGTCGTCCTCCTCGACCGGTTCGATGCCGTAGGAGAGGGGGCGGATCCGCGCCTCCTCGATGGCGCCCTTGGTGTATCGCACCTTCACCTCGACCTCGCCCGAGAAGTCGAAGTAGGCCACAGCGGAGTTGTGGAGGGGGCCGGCGCCGGTCGTGGCGTCGATCATCTTCAGGCGGGTGTTGTAGACGCCGAGCCGCTGCCAGTCACTCTGGCCGTTGCGGACGCTCACCTCGAAGCTGCCGTTCTGCGCGATCCCCTCCGGGACCGGGTAGGTGACGATCGCGTTCGCGGGCGCCTCCTGGGCCGAAGCGGGACTGCCGGCGGTCGCCAGATAGCCGGCAACGGCGGCGGCGCCGGTCGCCTGGAGCACGGTGCGGCGGGACAGGATGGGGTTTGCAGGGTTCTCAGTCATGATTCCTCATTCGTTGCAAGGGGATTGAAGGGTGCGGGGCCGGACCGGATCCGGCCCCGCTTGTGATCGCGGCCGAAGGCCACTGTGGATCGGAGGTCAGCGCCTGTGCGTGAGCGTGCCGAATCCGAGATCGTCGAAGCCGCCGGAGGTGGTGCCGTAGTCGCCGCCACCGCCTTCGGCGGCGCTCTGCTCGACCATCCGCTTCAGGTTCGGCAGGGTGAAGCCCCACCGAGAGATGTAGTGGCCGTAGACCCGCGCCCACACCGGCCGGACCTGGCCGCGGCCGCCCGCGCCCATCACCGTGTGCTCGTTGTAGCTGCAGTTGACACCGGAACCCCACGTGTACTTGGTGAACGGCAGGTCGTCGTAGCCGAGGTTGTAGCGGGCCACGTAGTCGGCGGTCCTGGCGAAGGCGTGGTCGCGCGCCGAGTACAGGTCGACGCCCTGGTTCCAGGCCATCTCCATGATCGAGCCCATCAGGCCCATGCCCATGATGGTGTGCCCCTGGTCGCGGCCCGACTCCTGCCACTGGGCGAGGGCGCCGTGGATGAAGGGGATCGCTTTGTTGATCGACCCGTTGCCGGCGCCGTTCCAGAAGTAGTCGACGGCGCGGTCGAACAGCGCGTCGTCATCGTTGAAGACGCCGATCGCCATGATCGAGGCCATGCTGCACAGGTCCCAGTTGGCCCAGTAGTTGGTGATGCAGGCGCCGTTGTGCCGGACGAGGAAGTCCTCGTTCATCGGGTAGAAGATGTTGCGCAGCATCGACTGGAACCGCCCGCGGTCGAAGCCGGGGGCGTCACGGACCAGCTCGGCCGCGTTGGCCGCCTGGTAACCGTAGATGCCGGCGGCCAGCCAGCGGTCGGCCGAGCCGTTGATCTCCTGGAGCGTCCCCGACCAGGCGTTGAGGATCCGCACGGCGCAGTCGCGGTGGGTGGTGGTGCCGGTGATCCGCCACCGCAGCGCGTTCTGGTAAGCGGCGTGGATGTCGTTGTAGAAGAGGTGGTAGTTCTCCGACCACCCGGACCCGCGGTAGATGCCCGTCTGCGGGTTGGGGTTCCAGTCCGGCCAGGAGTGCTTGTTGGCGATCAGCTTGTTCCAGCCCGAGATCCAGGGCTCGGCGTTGGCGTAGACCTTCTGGTGCATACGGTCGAGATCGGCCTGGGTGTGGAGGAGTCCGGGGTGGGCGCCGTTCTGGGCCTGGGCGATGCCGAGGCCGGCGACGCCGGCGACCGCGAGGCCTCCCGCGACGACGGCTCCTCGCAAGAGGTTTCGCCGCCCGAGTGCCGCGCCTCGGCGCGATTCGTTCCTGTGGTTGTCGGACATGGTGCTCCTTTGCGCCATGCGGTGCGATGCCGGGGAATGCGACCGCGAGTTCGTGAAGGTTCACGGTGAAGCGTGTTCCTTCATCTGAATCATAACATGCAATATCTACATATTTCAATAAAAGAATACGATAGTGGACATTTCCGCACAGCCGACCAGAGGCAGGGTCCGAGACCTGCCCCGCCCCTGGTCGGAGTCGCTGCGAACTCAGTACACGCGGATCTCCTCGATGTCGATCGGCTTCTCCGGGAACGAGATCCGGACCAAACGCGCGGTCCGGAGCGGAAATTCGAGGTACGCCCCGAGCTCGTCGGCCTCGGGTTCGGCGGCGTGCAGCGACGCGAACAGGTGCCCGTCCGCGCTCGTCTCGAGCAGCCACGGCTGCGCCGGCGGCTCCGCGAAGACCACCTCGATACGGCTGATCTCATAAGGGAACTCGAGATTCGCGCAGAGCCACTCGCCCGGCTCGCGGTTCGCCGCCCGCCAATACGTACCGCTGCCGGTGGCGGTGGCACTCCCGCCTTCATGGAGCGGCTCGGCGCTGCTCACCGAGACGGGCCGGTAAGCGGCCAATGAGGTCTCCCCCTGCCCGCTCGGCGGCTCGGTCACCCACGGCGCGGGCGGCGGCAGCCGCCTCGCGCGCCGCGCCTTGCGCGGACCGGTCGCCACGACGACGAGCTCGGCCGCGGCCAGCCCCTCGGCGGTCGCCAGGATCCGCTGCGGCCCAGGCGCATACGAGCGCAGCTCCATCGCTCCCGCTCCGTCCCACAGGCTGTGGGTCTCGGGCGACAGCGTGATGCTTCGCCCCGAAGGGAACACGCCCTCCCCTTCGAGCACCGTCAATTGCACGGCCCGGTCGTCGACGACGCGCACGCCGTGCCCGTCGACCAGCTCGACCAGCAGCCGGGCATCTCCGGTGCCGTCGGTCGGGATCATCTCGGTGTCGGAGGTCAGCCGCAGCGCGACCGCGGTCCCCGGTTCCGGGAAGGCGGGCGGCGCGATGCCGCGCAGGCGCTCCCGGTACCAGTGGTACGAACGCCGGGGCATCCGCCAGTAGTCGGCCAAGCCCTGGAGGCCGGCGCCGTCCGCCACCGACTTGTAGTGGAAGGCGCACCAGAAGATCTTGCCGGAGCGCCAGGGATAGTCGGTCTCGACGCCGTGCTCCCACTGCACCTCGTACTCCCCCGGCCCCTGTCCGCGGACGCCGTGGTACTCCGCCACGAGGTTCGGAATGCCCGGGTCGAGGAAGAGCTCCGCACCGTCGCCGTTGTACCCGGCGATGTCGCCCAGGACGTCGAAACCCTTGCGCTGCGCGCCACCGACTGCCGCGGGACGGGTCGGATCCAGTTCGTGCGCAAGCTCCACGAGTTCGCTCGTGAGCGCCTTCGCCTTGCCGATCACTCGGTCGTCGCTGAAGAACGCCTCGTTCCCGATGCTCCAGGTGACGATGCTCGGGTGGTTGCGCTGGGTGCGGATCATCTCCCGCAAGGCCCTGCGCAGGCTCTCCTCGAACTCCGGCTCGTCGGCTTCGTTCACGGGGTAGGCGCTGGCGAACCAGTAACCTTCGACGTTCTCACCGCCGATGCCCCAGAAATGCAGCTCGGACCAGAACAGGAGGCCCTGGCGGTCGCACTCTTCAGCGAAGTAGGGGTGGTGGGGGTAGTGGGAACCGCGGATGATGTTCATCCCCAGGTCCTTGATCATCCCGACGTCGCGGCGGATCGACGCGCGCGTCCCGGCGTCGCCCCAACCGCCGCGGTTCTGGTGCACGTTGGCGCCGTGAAGGTCGAGGTGCTCGCCGTTGAGGAAGAACCCGCGATCGGCGGTGAACTCGAACCAGCGCACACCGAACGAGGCCTTCTGCGAATCCCGCGCGATCCCGTCGACCGAGATCGAGGCCGTCACCTTGTAGCGGTGCGGCTGGTCGGGGTGCCACAGCAGCGGATATGCAACGGCCCCTTCGAGTTCGACCACCGCGCGCGACCTGGCCGGGATCACTCGGCGCACGGTTGGCAGCGAGGCGACCGTGCGCTCGGGATCGGAGAGCACCGCCGCCACATTGACGTGGACCGGCTCCGGCTCGTCGTTGACGACCTCGATGGCTGCGGCGACGGTGGCGCGTTCGCGGCTCACTTCGGGGGTGGTGACATCGATGCCGTACCAGTCGATTCGCACGCGGTCGGCGACGATCAGGCTCACGTCGCGGTAGATGCCGCCCGCGAAGCTGTAGTCGCCGGCACGCGGTGCCAGGCGCGGGTTCCAGATGTTGTCGACCCGGACGAAGACCTCGTTCGCCCCGGCGACGACCGCGTCCGAGATGTCCACAGTGAAGGGCGTGTACCCGCCCTCGTGGCGGCCGACCAGGCGGCCGTTCACGAAGACCTCGCAAACCTGGAAGACGCCGAGGAATTCCAGGGCGATCCACTGGCCGAGCCACGCTTCCGGCACGTCGACGCGCCTGCGGTAGCAGCCGTGGCCGACGTAGAACCGCTGCTCGCGGAAGTCGGGCAGGTCGAAGGAGTGCGGCAGACCGATGTCGTACCAGTCGGGGCCGGGGAGTTCGTCCTCCGCCCCGGGATGTTCGCCGTAGGCGAACGTCCAGTCGTCGTTGATGAAGCGCTGCTCGCGGATCATACGGTCGGGACCTCTCAGCACATGGGTGTTCAAGAGGCGGGCCGCCCTCTCAGAAGCGGCCCGCCTCGGAATGCGGCGGGACTACTTGGTTTCGTCCCAGGCCTGTTGGTAGATCTCGACGTACCGGTCGGCGCCGAGGTCGGTGAGGTTCTGCTGGAACTCGGCCCAGTCCTCGTCGCTCTCGATGTCGCGGACGCCGGTAGCGAACTCCGCGCCCGCCTGGACGATGAAACTCTCCACATTGGTCTGGATGGTCGCCAGCTCCGACCGGGTGTCACCGGTGACCGAGACGTCCCAGTGCGGGAACGCCTCATCGGACTCGTGGCCCTCATAGAGCTTCGTGGCCTCGAACAGGCGGCGCTCGTAGCCGGACGGGTCGTAGATGTCGGTCGAGACGATCTGGCCGCCGCGGAACGTTTCGTCGCTGAAGTACTGCGTCATCGCGCCCCAGGAGTTGTTCAAGCCCTCGCCTTCCGGCGGCGTGAGCATCTCGTAGAGCGGCTCCACGGTCTCGTCGAGGGGCACGTCGCCCTCCGCAGGCGGAGCCCAGTTGACGCCTTCGACGCCGAACTCGCCCTGGATGTGGCCTTCATACGAGTAGATGAAGTCCATGATCTGCATGAGCTTCTGCTGCTTGGCCTCGCTGGCGCGGTTGGTGATCACGAAGGACGCGCCGCCGGCGGCACCGGAACCGTTCCAGGACGTGTCGCTGCCGTTCGGTCCGGTCAGCGGCGGGACCGCGTCGTACTGCGCGCCGCGCCCGTCAGGAGCGGCGAGGTCGACGAAGACCGCAGGGTGCAGCGTGGCGACCGATCCGAGGATCACGCCCTCCGCGCTGTTGCCCTTGGCGTAGAGCGCCTCGCCGTTCTGCGTGAACGTGCCCTCGTCGATCAGGCCGTCCGCGTACAGGGAGCTGACATATTCCATGGCGGTCCGCCACTCATCGCGGGTCGGCTGCAGCGCGACCTTGCCGTCGACGGCCGCGAGCGAAACCGGAGAGGTGCCGTCAGCGCTGAGGCCCGACGTGTAGACGAACGGGTTCATCAGGTACTGGAGGACCGTGCCGCCGAGGTCCCCGGAGAGGGGGATCTCGTCGGCCTTGCCGTTCCCGTTGGGGTCCTGGGTCTTGAACGCCTCGAGGACCGTCCGCATCTCTTCAGGCGTGGTCGGCTGCTGGAGTCCCAAGGTGTCGAGCCAGGCCGAGTTCATCCACAGCTTCACGCCGTACGAGCAGTGGAAGCACTCGTTCCACTGGGGCAGCCCCCAGATGTTCCCGTCCGAGGCCGTCGCCGACCTCTTGTAGTCGGGCTCATCCTCGAACGCGGCGGCGATGTTGGGCGTGTCCTCGCCGATCAGGTCGTCGAGCTGCACGAGGACGCCTTGGCCGCCGAGCTTGATGAGCTCTTCGTTGGTGAACTGGTCGACCCACGGGACGAGCATGTAGGCGTCCGGGTAGTCGCCGCTGGCGAGGGAGATCTGCCGCTTCTCACCGGCCGCGGCGCCGTCGTAGGTGGTCGTCTCGAACTGGAGGTCGACGTCGAACTTCTCCTCGATCACCTTCGTGAACGCGTTGTCGTCCATATCCCCGTCGGCACCCTGCGGGGCGAAGATGGTGATCACGTCGTCCGGAGTGGTCTCCGGTTCCGAGGAGCACGCGGCGAACGCGCTGGCCGACACGGCCAATGCCGCTCCGGCCGCCGCCGCTCGGGCGAATCTGCTGGTCATCGTTGACTGCCTTTCAATGTGAGGAGTTGATGGGCTTGAGGGGAGAACTATGGGGGCGGCGCTCTAGCCGGCCTCGGCGGAGCTTGCGAGCCGTAAATCAGCCTTTGACGGAGCCGAGCATCACGCCCTTGGTGAAGTGCCGGGCCACGAACGGATAGACGAGCATGACGGGCACCGTCGAGACGACGATGAGCGAGAACTTCATCAGGTCGGCGACCTGCTTGGCCTCCATCTGGTTCGCGAGGTCCGCTCCGCCGCTGTTGTTGAGGACCAGGATGTTCCGCAGCACCAGCTGGAGTGGATAGAGCTCCTCGCTGCGCAGGTAGATCAAGGCGGAGAAGTACGAGTTCCACTGCCCGATGCCGTACATGAGCGCGATGACCGCCAGCAGCGGCTTCGACAGCGGCAGCACCACCGTCCACAGGAAGCGCAGGTCTGAGGCGCCGTCGAGCTGGGCCGCCTCGTACAGCTCCCCCGGGATCGAGGAACGGAAGAAGGTCATCGCGATCAGCACCTGCCAAGCACCGATCGCGGCAGGCAGGATCATCGCCCAGCGCGTGTCCAGCAGGCCGAGGGCACGGACGACCATGTAGGACGGGATCAGCCCGCCCGAGAACAGCATCGTGAACAGCACGCCGCCGATGAGCACCTTGCGGCCCACCAGTTCAACGCGCGAGAGCGGATACGCGATCATCACCGTGAGGGTGACGCTGACGAGCGTCCCGACCACGGCGTAGAACAGCGAGTTCCCGAAGCCCGTGAGAATCGCATCGTTGCCCAGCACCGCCTCATAACCCAAGAGGCTGAAGTCGACCGGCCACAGGAACACCCGCCCGCCCGACACCGCCGCCGGGCTCGAGAACGAGCTGGCCACGATGTTGATGAGCGGGATCAGGACGATCAACAGGAAGGTCGTCAGGAGGATGTAGACGCCGACCATGAAGATCCGGTCCACGGGGGTGTCCTGCACCTGGGTGGCGCGGCGGCGTTTCGGCTTGCGGGCCTTGGTCTTGGGAGCGGCCTCGGGCTCGGCCCGAGTAGCGGTTGTGAGTGTCATTGCAGGGGCTCCTTTCACCACAGGCCGTTGCCGGTCACGCGCTTGGACACGGTGTTGACGGCCAGGAGCAGGATGAGATTGATGACGGAGTTGAAGAGCCCGATCGCCGTCGCGAGGCTGAAGTCGGCGTTGAGCAGGCCGATCTTGTACGTGTAGGTCGCGATGATCTCGGAGGTGGAGAGGTTGAGCGGGTTCTGCAGGAGGAACGCCTTCTCGAACCCGATCGCCATGACACTGCCGACGCTGAGGACCATCACCACGACGACCGTCGGCGCGATGCCCGGCAAGTCGACATGCCAGATCTTCTGCAGGCGACTGGCTCCGTCGAGGCGGGCGGCCTCGTACAGGGTCGGATCGATCCCGGCGAGCGCGGCCATGTAGATGATCGCGGAGTACCCGGCGGTCTGCCAGATGTCGCTCCACACATAGACACTGCGGAACGCGTCAGGGTCGGCGAGGAGGTTCGAGTCCATGCCGAAGAAGCCGAGAACGTTGGCCATGAACCCGATCCGGGGCGAGAAGATCAGGATCAACATCGACACGACGATGACCGTCGAGATGAAATGCGGTGCGTAGGTGACCATCTGGACGGTCCGCTTGAAGAACCGCGCCCGAACCTCGTTGAGCGCCAAGGCGATGATGATCGGGATCGGGAACCCGGCCAGAAAGCCGTAGAGGCTCAGCATCAGCGTGTTCCGGATCAGGTCCCACGCGACCGGGTTCGCGAAGAACCGCTCAAAGTGGTCCAACCCGGCCCACGGCGAACCCCAGATCCCGTCGACCACGTTGTAGTCCTTGAACGCGATCACGTTGTTGGCCATCGGGATGTACTGGAAGATCACGAAGTACGCCACCGGAAGAACCAGCAGCACGTAGAGCTGCCAATGCCGCCGCAGGTTCCGCTTCCGCGTCTTCCGGCGCCGCTCACGAAGGGCCGCCGCGGTTCCCGCTTCCACTGCCGCGGTCACCGGTCCGCCTCCGTCGTCCTGCTCGCCGTATGGCGGCGCTTCCCGTTCATGAACTGCACCATCGCTCCTTCGCGAACCGTTCCGTGAACCTTCACGGGAATGCCCGTGAAGGTTCACGGTAGAGATCGAGCTCGATCTTGTCAAGCGCCTGAAGCGAGGTTTTTTAAGGTCAGGCGGACTCGCGCCACAGGATCTTCGAGCGGACGCTGCGATGAATCGGGGCGATCCGGCCGAAATCCGCCTTAGCGAGGACCTCGACGATGTCGAGGGTGTTCGACGCCAGACTCTGCTGGTCGAGGGAGATCGTGGTGAGCGGCGGGTCGACCGCGTCGCCGAGCGCGAGACCGTCGACGCCGATGATGCGCACCCGGCCGGGAACGGCGACACCGATCGCGTGCGCGCTCTGCACCGCGCCGAGCGCCATCAGGTCGTTGAACATGAGCACCGCGTCGACGTCCGGGTGCAGGCGCATGAGCTCCGCGAACGCGCGGCCGCCGCCGGAGATCGACTCCTCCCCCACGACGACGCCGGCGATCTGGTCGCCGACCGCCGCCTCGAACCACTCCCGTTTGGGCGTGGGCTCATAGGCCCCGTGAATACGTTCGGTATAGGCCGAGTCCACCATGCCGAACCGCTTGGCACCGCGCTCACGAAGGGCGCGGACCGCGTCGACGATCCCGGACTCGATGTCGATCTCGACCGAGTGGACGCCGGGCAGCTCGCTCCGCGTCTCGAGGCGGACGATCGGCAGCCCGTGGGCGGCATCGCGAAGTTCGGCATCGGATTGCCCGAAGTGGCCGGCGACCACATCGACCTGGCTGGAGAGCAGTTGGAGGGCTTCGACGGCGTCGCCTTCCGAGGCGGCGATCATCAACTGCCATCCCCGAGCGGCCGCCTCCGAGAGCATGTCCGCGGCGATGTCGGTGAAGTAGGGGTTGCGCAGGGAGGCCACCACGAGCCCCAGCGCGTGGGTCTTCTGCCGGTTGACCAGGCTCCGGGCGTGCCGGCTCGGCCGGTAGCCGAGCCGCTCGGCGGCATCGAGGACTTTCCGCCGCGTCGACTCGCTGATGTCCCCCATGTCGTTCATCGCCCGCGTCACCGTCTGCCGCGAGACTCCGGCTGCTGCAGCGACATCGAGGATCGTCACGCGCTTGCCCACTGGGCCACCATTCCCTTGCACACGCTCATGCTATTGGCCGCCTGCGGCGCGGGCGAACGTGACGTCGTGGACGCGCCGCACCGCGATAGGCGGGACTCCGAATTCGTGAAGGTTCACGGTATCGATACCAGCCGCATATGACAAGGTCCTTTCCGGTGCCGCTCAATCCCAAGCGGTGCTGAGCCGCGCATACTCCTCGGAAGTGACGGGCAGCACGACGCCGTGGCAGGGGTCCTTCGGGAGTCGGTATTCCTCACATTGCGTCCACCGTCCGGCGGCGAGGTCGGTCGTCTCGAACGGCACGTAGCGACGTTCCGAGGTGAACTCGTCGATCCAGAGGTACCACCGCTCCTCGGTGTTCGACTTGTAGACGAGGGGCCCTTCGCCCTGGGAGATCGCGTCGAGGCCGATGCCTTCGGCCAGCGGCTTCCAGTCGTCCGCGGTGAGCGATCCCGCGGTCTCGGAGAAGACCGACTTGCCTTGCGGCGCTTGGCCACCGCGGCTGCGTTCGTCCTTGAGGAAGCGGTAGTAGACGCCCTCGTGCCCGATCACCGTGGCGTCGATGGTGTTCCAGCCTCGATCGACCCAGATCCGCGGCTCGGAGAACTCGCGGAAGTCTTTCGTGGTGGCGTACATGATCCGGTTGTAGCTCTCGCCACCGTGCTCGGCATCGCCGTAGAGCTTCGACGACCAGTGGACGAGGTACGCGTCCTGCTCGGGATCCCAGACCGCCTCCGGTGCCCAGGTGTTCCCCGCTTCGGGCGGTGCGACCTCGACGAGTCGGCCCTCCCCCCAGTCCACGAGGTCCTGGGACTCCCAGACCATGATCGAGCGGCTGCCTCGGCGCTGCATCTGATCCCAGTCGCCGTTGGCGTGCACCCGCAGGTCGGTGGCGATGAGGAAGCACCGGTCGCCGGCCGGGGAGCGGACGATGTGCGGATCGCGGACGCCCCGTTCCCCCTTGGTGGAGTGGAGGATCGGCTTGCCGCCGTTGAGGTCGTCGAAGCGCAACGGGTCGTTCCCGGCGCTCAGGGCGAAGTGGATCTGCTCGCCGTCGGCCGATTCGCGTTTGAAGTGGACGTAGAGGTATCCCGCGTATTCGGGTCGCGGCGATCGGCTGGAGTTCATCGGTCTGCACCAGGTCTTCCATGAGGTTCGTCGGTCTCGATTTCCGTGAAGGTTCACGGTACTGTGGTGACCGCCCGATCGCAAGCGGGCGAGCGGCCCCTCAGGATGCGGCCCACCCGGCCGTCACCCTTGTCGAAATTCACTGACTTGTTGTTTGTTTTCACGATGATCGACTGGCCGGCGAACCGGTTTTGAGGCCGAATTCAGGTGGACTCTCTCCTATATTGGTGGTTGATTTTCAGGATGCGCAACGTGACCATCTGCCTCGACGAGCCTCCGGAAGTGGTGAACGCGGGCTTCGCCATCCACGGACTGAACGGCCCCGACGATCCTTTCCGGCTGCCCGACCTGTGGCAATTCCACCTCTATCAATACGAGGCGGATCTCGAGGTCGACGGGTCCGCCCATCGCATCACGCCCGGCCGCGTCAGCCTCATACCCGCCGCCACCGAGGTGCACTATCACCACCGGGGCCGCTCCGAGCACCTCTACGTGCACCTTCGGCCCTCGCCGCGGGGAACGCCGCACACCCTGCCGCTCATCCAGGACTCGGGCTCCGCCGGCCCTGCGCTCGCCGAGATGTTCTGGCAGGCGATCGCGACCGTCGCGGAGTCCCCCGCCCAGGCGGCCGCCGAAGTGTGGACCGCGCTGTGGCGGACGGTTCGCCTGCAGCCGAACGAACCCGGGGACGGCGACCACCCCGCGGTGGCCGCGGCCTTCGCCTACATCGAGCAGCGCCTGCCGCGGCCGATCACGGTCCCCGAGGTCGCGGCCGCCGCAGGCGTCTCCCACAACCACCTCACCCTGCTGGTCAAGGAGGCCACCGGATCCACATTGGTCGCGTACATCCGCCATCGCAGGATGGCGCGGGCCGGCCACCTGCTGCGCGAGTCGACGCTCTCGATCCCCGCGATCGCCGCGTCGGTCGGCATCCCGGCCCTCCAGGCGTTCAACAAGGCGTGCCACCGCGAGTTCGGCGCCTCGCCCCGGGCCTTGCGCGAGGCGGCCAGGCGTTGACCGCCGACGCTTGCGTTGCCCATTTTCATCAGACCGACTTGCGGCCCCTCGACGGTCGGCACGGCGTGGTTCCGGCGAGCCTGGCCTCTTGCGACGGTTTCCGTCGTCTGCCATGCTTTGCGCTGCCGTAGGTCATCAGACCTTTCAGCGGCACATCAGCGACTGGACTCCGGTCGAAAACGAACCCGTACCACGGCGCCCCCGCCTCGTTCGGGAGGCGACAGAGCCCGGGTTTGTTTGTACATATCTATTTATTTACATGGTTAGAAAGGTTTGCCATGCAAGTCACCGAACATCGAAATCGACGGCGGATCGCCTTGATCACCACCGCCGTCGCCGCCCTGGCTGCCGGACTCGGCGTCGTCCTGCCCGCGGTCGCGCAATCGGCCGAGAGCTGCGAAGTCGACTACCAGGTCAAGAGCGAATGGGACGGCGGCTTCACCGCCGACGTCGACGTGACCAACCTCGGCGAGGACGTCAAGGGCTGGAAGCTCAAGTGGAGCATCCCCGCCGAGCAGGACTTCACCCACGCCTGGAACGCCAGCGTGAAGGCCTCGGACGGCCAGGCCACCGCCAAGAACGTCAAGCACAACAAGACGATCGCCGCCGGGGAGACCACCCGGTTCGGGTTCACCGGCACCACTTCGGACGGCAACACCGTCCCGACCGAGTTCACCCTCAACGGGGAGGCATGCACCGTCGCCTCCGACGAACCGAGCGCGGAGCTCACTGCGATGGAGACCGTCGCCGCGATGCAGCCGGGCTTCAACCTCGGCAACTCGCTCGACGCGATCCCCGACGAGACCTCGTGGGGCAACGCCCCGATCGACCAGGAACTCGTTCAGGAAGTCAAGAACGAGGGCTTCAACAGCCTCCGCCTCCCCGTCACCTGGGACGAGCACCAGGGCGAAGGCCCTGACTACGCCATTGACCCGGCATACCTCGACCGTGTCGAGGAAGTGGTGAACTGGGCGCTCGAAGCGGACCTGTACGTCATGGTGAACACCCACCACGACTCGTGGATCTGGCAGGCGGACATGAAGACCAACCGGGAGGAGATCCTCGCCCGCAACGAGGCGGTGTGGACCGCGATCGCCGAGCGCTTCAAGGACTACCCGCCGGAGCTCGTGTTCGAAGGCATCAACGAGCCGCAGTTCTACGACGCCACGGACGAGGAGAAGTACCAGTACCTCGACGAGCTGAACAAGCAGGTCCACGGGGTCATCCGCGCCTCGGGCGGCGGCAACGCCGAGCGCCTGGTGGTCCTGCCTACGCTGCACACCAGCGGCGACCAGGTCCCGGTCGAGGAGCTGACGCAGACGTTCACCGACCTGAACGACCCGAACGTGGCCGCGACCATCCACTTCTACGGGTTCTGGCCGTTCGCGATGAACCTCGCCGGGAGTCCCACGTTCGACCAGGTGACCAAGGACAACATCCACGAAACGTTCGACAACGTGCACGAGGCGTTCGTGGAGAACGACATCCCGGTGATCATCGGCGAGTACAGCCTCCTCGGCGGGAACGTCGAAGGCAAGGTCGAACGCGGCGAGATCCTCAAGTTCTTGGAGTACGCCGGCTACTACGCGCGGGAAGCGGGCCTCACGACCATGCTGTGGGACTGCGTCCCCGGCTACGACCGCCCAGGCCTCCAGTTCCGGGACGCGGAGTACTGGGGCATGTACCAAGCGGCCTGGACCACGCGTTCGGGCACGGCCGAGACCGACCAGGTGTTCATCGAGAAGTCCGGTGAGATCACGGACGAGACGGTCACGCTGGAGCTCAACGGTCTCGAGTTCGAGGGCCTGCGGCACGGTGACACGCAGCTGACCGAGGGCACCGACTACACCATCTCGGGCAGCGAGCTCACCATCAAGGCCTCGCTGCTGACGTTGCTGCTCGGTGACCGCGAGTACGGCAAGAAGGCCGACCTGCACGCGGACTTCTCGGCGGGCCAGCCGTGGCGGATCAGCCTGATCAGCTACGACACTCCGACGATCGCGAACGCCACCGGCGCTGCGGACACCTTCGCGATCCCGACCGAGTGGAAGGGCGACACGATGAAGACCATGCAGGCGGTCTACACCGACGACGGGAGCAATGCCGGACCGATCGAATGGACCTCCTGGAAGGAGTGGGGCGAGGGCTTCAAGCCGGACTACGCGGCGAACAAGCTCGACCTCGGCAGCAAGTTCTTCAATGACGTCCAGGAAGACAGGCAGGTGAAGCTCACGCTCTACTACTGGAGCGGGGCGACCCACACCTACTACGTGACCGAATCCGGAGGCACCGTCACCGGTACCACTGGCTGATCTGCACTCAGGGGGATGCGGCCCCGACCCAGGACGGTGTCGGGGCCGCTGCCCGCGCTGCCGGGCCTAGCCGCAATGGCGTTCGGTTCGGGCTGTGGGCGGGTTGTCGAGTCCGGCCCCGGCCCCTGCCCCGGCTGGTAGGCGTGGGGCGCTTGGCGGAACAGCGGTACGGAGACGTGGCCGGGTTGGCTCGGGTGGGGGTTCGGGCGGTCAGCGACGGGAAGCGGGGCGGCCGTGTCGGGGGCGTGACCGTGGCCGGGTTGGCTCGGGTCGAGGCTCGGGCGGTCGGCGACGGTCGGTTCGGTCAGGCTCCGGCCCGCGGTGGGCGCTCGGCTCGGCTCGGCCGCACCGGTCGTCTCGGAGCGCGCCGAGTGCCTTGTGGTGGGGTGCTTGGCGGCTCGCGGCGCCTGCCGGTCGGCATCGACCGGGTTGGAGCGCGGCGGGCGCGGCGGGTTCGTCATGGCCTTCGTATCTCCTTCCGGTCTCGGTCCTGCGGCTTCGCTCTGCCGACCTCCACTTCCCGGCTGCTGCTCTCCAACCCCAGCCCTCCGGCTTCCGGCTTCCGGCTTCCGGCTTCGGCCTTCACGGCTTCGGGTTGTCGGGCTGCTCGCTCCCCGGGGGCTGATACCGCGCAGGCCGCCCCGGGCAGGGCCCGTCTCATGCACGGCCCTGGCGTGCCGCTGTTGAACGCCGCGGCGCAT
>NZ_JBHRWO010000011.1:0-45117 GCF_042647865.1 Glycomyces rhizosphaerae | reverse complement strand
TTACGGCTTCCAGCGCCGATGGTACTGCACTCGAGAGGGTGTGGGAGAGCAGGACACCGCCAAACATTTACTTATAGAAGCGCCCCACCGCATTGCGGTGGGGCGCTTTTGTGTGCCCGGAGAACGTTGACGCATATAGAGAAGGGCCGCAACCCCATCGGGTTGCGGCCCTTTCTGTTTGCTCTTAGACGTACGGGCCGTCGAGGTGCTCGCCGGCGTGCTGGCGGTACCAGAGGCCTCGATAGCAGCGCCACGGTTGCGGGCGCAGCTGCGTCGGGGCGAAGATCTGTTCGAGGAGGCGCCTGGCTTCGAGGAAGAAGTCGAGGCGTTCGTCAGGGGCGGCCACGTGCTGCGAGTCGTCGACCGGTGTTTCGGCCGGGAGGATCGTCAGCGAAGGCCACATGGTGGTCTGCTCTGCCAGGGGCAGAAGCCAGGCGCGCATCTCGTCGAGCGGTTCGCTGCCGACGGTGTACGTGAAGGAGGTGCGGTGACCTGCTTCGCGGGCCGCGGCGAGGATCTCCGAGAGGCGTTCCGACTGGCGGCTCGTGGCCGGAACCAGTGGGTCGGCGGCCGCGGCGTCCTCGGGGACGGTCGGCTCGGCCTCGGCGGCCGGGCTGTCGTCCTCGAACGTCTCGGTGGTCAGGAACATCAGGACCGGCCCGACCTTCGATGCCAGTTCCGTGAACGCGGACTGGCTGTGGAGGGCCGGGGTCAGGACGCCGAGGGTTGTCGACTCGGGGAGTCCCTCGGCCGTCATCGCTTCGCGGACGGCCACGAGGTGCTCGACCACGAGGGCCTCGTCGTGGACGCCGCCGGCGGAGAGGGTCACTTCGTCGAACAGGTGGGGCTCGCCGTCGTCGGCCAGGTCGGAGGCCAAGGCCTGCAACAGGTCGCGGTAGCACTTCACCAGTTCGGCTGATTCTGTGCCGGTCTGCAGGAGCAGGGTCGCGGCGGTGCCGTCGGCGCGGAGGTAGCCGCGGACCTCTTCGCCGGGTTCGGCTTCGATGATCTCGGCTACCGGAGTGCCGTCGACGCAGAGCTCGCTCAGACCGTGCTGAGGCGAGGAGGGGTCGACGTGGGCGCGGAGGCTGAACGGCGAAGTCGCGCGGTCAGCGGGCAGGACCAGCATGAACTCTTCGTCTTCGGAGTTCAAGCGCAGGCGCATGCCTTCGGTGTTGTTGCCGCGCAACCCATACAGGTTCAACGCGATGAGCAGGAGTTCGCTCCACTCGAGGTCGTGCCGGACCGCCAGGCGCCGCCAGCGGTGCACCGTCGACGAGATCGGCCCGGCTGAGTCAGCAGGCTGTGTCGGCTCTTCCATGACCAGTTCCGATCTTTCCTCTCGTCCCCACCGCAGTCACTCCACGGTACAAGAGACTTGGCCGTACAGGTGGACGCGGTCCACCTCTATGCTAGGGGCCCCGGGTGACAAAAGCACCTGTCGTGAGCATCGGCACGCGGTTCGAGTCCCGTGAAAGCCCGCGATCGCCCGAGATGCTCCTGCGTTGCCCCCGCTGAAATGCCCTCCGAGCGATCTGGAGTCGGGAATGAGCGATGCCGCCCGCCCGTCAGAGATCCCGTCCCCGCGTGCGCGAGGTCGGGTCCTGCAAGCGGTGAACAAGACCTGGCCGGGGTTCATTTCCGGTGCCGTCGAAGGACGCGCGCGCGATCTGATCGAGGACGACCGGTACGAGGAGGCCGCCGACGTCTTGGAGATGGGTGTCGAACGGTTCGGGGCCGCTTCGGTTTCGCAGTTGCTGCTCGCCTGGTGCCTGCACATGGCCGAGCGTCAGGAGGCCGCGCTCGAATGGGCGGTGCCGGCGGTCGAGGAGGAGCCCGAGAACGCGGACGCTCATTGGCTGCGAGCGAACATCCTGTTCGAGCTGGGGCGGGCCGACGAGGCCGAGGAGTCGCTGTGGCGGGCTGTGGAGCTGACGCCGGACAACGGCCGGTACTACATGCAGTTGGCCTGGTACCACTACGAAGACCAGGAGTTCACGAAGACTCGGGAGCTCGTGGAGCAGGCGTTGGAGCGTGCGTCCGATGACGCTTGGGTTCAGCACACGGCAGGGCGGATCTACGACCATCACTTGCGGCACCGGCGGGCCCATGCGCATTATGCGCGGGCACTCGAGCTTGATCCGGACGATGCGGCGGTGCGGGACGACTTGGCCGAGCTTCTGCAGACACGAGGGCGGTTGAGCGCGGGAGTGCGGGTCGCTTGGGAGACAGCGCAGGCTGCCGAGCGGGAAAAGGCTGACCTGGACGCGGGTGGTGAGGAAGCAGCGGTTGAGCCGGGAGCGGTCGGCGATGCGGTTGCGGTGGACGCTGACGAGGAGAGCTTGTACGAGGTGACGTTGCGGCGGTGGTCGTGGCGTTGGTACGAGTGGGCGTTGCGGGCGGTGTTGCTGCTCAACGTCATCGACTGGATCTTCCCGACGCCGCTCGCCGTCGCCGCGGTGCTTTCGGGTGTGCTGGTGGCGGTGTACGCGGCGGGGTGGATTCGCTCGCTCTTCGTGCTGCCGCCGCAGTGCCGCCGTGACCTGGTGGGCAAGGGCAGGCGCGGGCATTTCGCCGGGGCCTTGGTGCGGACGCTGCTGGTGTTCGGCGGGATCGTCCTCGTGCTGTTCGGGGAGTTGAACGCGTTGCAGCACTTGGGGATTCTCGCGCTCATCATCGGCGGGTACGCGGAGTGGTACTGGCGGGCCGCGCAGATCTCCGGGCGGCGGGTGTTCGGTGCCGGCTCGGAGCAATAGCGGTGGATTCTACTAGCCGACCGGCAAGGTAGGCTTCGAGTCGTTCTTGGCAAGCACGTCGGACCTGCGGTTCGGCGTGCTTCGATCCCCATGGCGGTCCGTTTCGCGGCCCGCTGGTCGTGCAGAAGGAGAGCCCCGTGGTCGATCAGGGTGTGGTCTGTTCGGTCGATCCGCTCGTCAGCGGCATCGGTCGCGACGTGCTCGCGAACGGCGGCAACGCCGTCGACGCCGCGATCGCGGCGGGCGCGGCCCTGACCGTGGTGGCCCCGCACCTGTGCGGGCTCGGCGGCGACCTGTTCGCGCTGGTCCACGTGCCGGGCGAGCCCGTTCCGGCCTATCTGAACGCCTCCGGTCGAGCCGGTTCCGGCGCCGACCCTGATGGCTTGCGTGCCGAGGGGCATGCGGCGATGCCGTTCCGCGACGACCTGCGTTCGACGACCGTTCCGGGTTGCGTGGACGGCTGGTTCGCGATGCACGAGCGGTACGGGACCCGGCCGATGAGCGAGCTGCTCGCTCCGGCGATCGCGCTCGCGTCGGGGGGCTGGCCTGCGACGGCGATGCTCGCCAAGGCGGGCAAGACGCTTGCGGGGGTCGAGGGCGCCGAGGATCTGGTCGGTTTGGAGCCGGGGTCGGTGGTGCGGCGCGAGCGGACCGCGGGTGCGCTGCGGGCGGCCGCCGAGGGCGGCCGGGACGGGTTCTACCTGGGTGACTTCGGGCAAGGACTGATCGAGCTGGGCAAAGGTCTTTTCGTTGAGTCTGATCTGGCTGCGTCCCAAGCGGACTGGGAAGAGCCGCTGAGCGTTGAGGCGTTCGGGCACCGGATCTGGTCTGCGGCGCCGAACTCGCAGGGGTACCTGCTGCTGCTCGCGCTGGGGATCTTGGACCGGCTCGACCTGCCGACGGACGCGGGCGACCCGCTGTGGGCGCATTACCTGGTGGAGGCTTCGCGGCAGGCCGGGTACGACCGGCCGGAGCGGCTGTTCGAGGGCGCGGACGTCTCGGACTTGCCGGCCGCGGCCGGGGAGCGGGCGGCTCGGATCAGGGCGGAGCGGAAGGCCGAGGTGCCGGTGCACCAGGCCGCGGGCGGGACGACGTACATGGCGGTGCTCGACGGGAACGGCATGGGCGTCTCGTACATCCAGTCGAACGCGGCCGGGTTCGGGACGTGGCTGTTCGAGCCGCGCACGGGGATCGGGCTGCAGAACCGGGGGACCGGGTTCAACCTCGAGCCGGGCCACCCGGCCGAGTTCGGGCCGGGGAAGCGGCCGCCGCACACGTTGGTGCCGGCGTTGGTGACGCGGGCGGATGGTTCGTTGCGGTTGGTGGCCGGGTCGATGGGCGGCGATTCTCAGCCGCAGATCGTGGCGCAGTTGATCGCGCGGGTGCTGCACGGCGGCGAGTCGGTGGAGGCGGCCGTGGGTGCGGCGCGGTGGCGGTTGCACCCAGGAGAGACCGGGTTCGGGACTTGGACGGGCGAGTATGAGATCGACGTCGAGTTGGAGGCCGGGCGCCCGGAGGCTTGGGCCGACGGGTTGGGCGAGCGCGGGTTCGCCGTGCGAGATGCCGAGGCCGGGAGCGGTTTCGGCCACGCGCACCTGATCGAGGTCGACGAGGGCGGGCACGTCGAGGGCGCGGCGGATCCGCGGGCGGAGACGGGAACCGTGGCGGTCGCGCCGAATTAGCGGCGGTGTGAGCTCGTGTGCCGGGCGGTCCCGGGGCGGCGGTCCCCGGGGTCGGGTGTGTCAGGACGAAAGGCCCCCGTTTCAAGGTTGGCTCGGGGGTACGACAATCGGTCGGTGCTGGGTGCAGTGGCTCCGGGGTCGCGCCGGCGGTGTTGGCGTCAGGCGGGTTGTCGGGGGTCGGTTGTACGGTCTGGGGGGTGACCCCCGTATCGCCTGGAGAGGACCGGATCTGTGCCTGAGTCGTTGCGGCTTGCCGATGCCCGTCGAATCGCCATCGCCGCGCAGTTGCGGCCCAAGGCCGCCCGCTATAAGACCGTCCTCGAACGGCTCGGGTGCATCCAGCTCGACACCATCTCCGCCGTCCGTCGCGCACACGAGTTGACCCTGCTCGCGCGCGACCTGGACGTCGACGAAGCGGTGCGGAGTCTGGACCGGCGTCGCAGCCCCGTCGCATTCGAGTACTGGGCGCATGCCATGTCGCTCCTGCCCGTCTCCGCCTGGCCCTACCTCGCCCGGCGTCGGCGCAATTGGCGTGATCGGTACCAGGACGATTCGCTCGCCGTCGCTGAAGCCGAGGTGCTCAAGCTCCTCGCCGATCGTGGCGCGATCACCGTGTCCGACTTCCCGTCCGGCGCGATGCACCGCGACAAGAGCACCGGCAACATCGGCGACAGCTGGAACTTCCGCACCGACCACAAGCACGCCGTCGAGCGGCTGCTCTGGTTCGGAGAAGTCGCCTGCACGCACCGGATCGGGTTCAAACGCGTCTACCAGCTCGCCGAGCGCGCCATTCCCGCCGAGCATCTCTGGGACGCCGACGACGACGAATGCCTGCGCCACATGGTGACCACCGCCCTGCGCAACCTCGGCGTGGGAACCAGCAGGGACATCGCGGACTACTTCCGCCTCAAGATCGCCGACACCGAGCGGGTGCTCCGCGAACTCGAGATCGAGCAGGTCGCGGTTGAGGGCTGGAAGGGCCGCGCCTGGATCGATCCGCAGGTGCGGCGCACCCGGGTCACCGGGGCCGAGCGTGCCGTGGCCGTGTCGATGTTCGACCAGCTGGTGTGGCTGCGCGAGCGCATGGAGCGTCTGTGGGGCCACGGCTGGAAGATCGAGATCTACGTGCCCGAGCCGCAGCGGACCTTCGGCTACTACTGCCTGCCGATCTTCGTCGGCGACGATCTGCCGGGGCGGGTCGCGTTGCGCCGCAGCAACGGCGACCTGGTCGTGGAGGCCGTGCAGTGGGACGAGGCACGCGCCGACCGGGAGCATCTCCATGCCGCCGTCGACCGGGCCGCGTCCTGGGTCGGCGCCGAGGTGCGCTGGAAGGTCGACGTTTAGGCGACGGAACCTGTTGCGTGTTTCGGTGGGGCTCAGCAGATCCTGTTTATCTGGAGTTGTCCTTCATGGACTCGGGACACGCCGGACAGACCAGGCATTGTCTATGAATTGACAGTTGTGCTGTGTGGACGCCGCTTACGATTCACGCGTGATTCACACTCCTCCGCCACGCTGCGTCATATGACCTGGCAACCCCGCATCCGCCGCAACTGGCGCCTCCCAGCCCTCGCGTTCGGTCTCATCGCCGCGCTGGTGCTCTCGGTGCTCGCCTACAAGGCGACGCCGTCCGCGCAGGCGCAGACCGGCCCACGCGTGCTCATCAGCGAGATCGCGAACGCGGGGCCCACCGGGAGTGCGGACGAGTTGATCGAACTCACCAACTACGGGAACGAGCCGGTGGACCTCACCGGCTGGCAGGTGTTCCGGTGCGCCGCCACGGGTTCGCGCGCCTATGACCCGCAGGTGCCGCCGTTCAACGGGGTGACGCTCGAACCTGGGGAGACGTACCTGCTGGCGAACACGGGTGGGACCCTCCCGGACGCCGACGCGTTCTTCGCCACGGGTCTCGCGAACGACGGCTTCGGGATCTGGCTCGAGGACGCGGACCGCATCCTGGTCGACGCGGTCGCCGCCTACGCGGCCCCCGGCGACAGTGAATGCGCGATCGGGGATACGCCGCTGCCCAACGACCTCAACGGGATCCGGAACCAGTCGTGGCAGCGCACCGGCGACTCCGGGGTCCTGGCGGAGGACTGGATCCGGGCCGTGCGCACCCCTGACGAGCCGAACGCGACCGTGCCCGACTCGAGTTCGGCCGCGAGCGACGTGCTCGTCTCCGAGCTCGGCAACGGCGGCCCCAGGGGCAGCTCGGACGAGATCGTGGAGTTCGCGAACTACGGCGAGGACACGGTCGACATCAGCGGCTGGAAGTTCTACCGCTGCTTCGGGGCCGGACGCACCGACAACGGCGGTCTCCAGGCGGTCTTCCCGTTCGGGACGGTCCTGGAACCCGGCGAGGTCGTGGTCGCCGCCCACACCTCGGTGGCCGTGCCGCCGGGCGTGACGACCGTCCGCTTCTCGGTGAACCTCGCCAACGACGGCTTCGGCGCGATGCTCGTCGACCCCGCCGGGTTCGTGCGCGACGCGGTCGGCGTCTACGAGACCGACGGGTACCACCAGTCGGCCGTCGACAGTCCTTGCACCCGAGGCGAAGCGCTGCCCAACCGGCTCGATTTCGGCTGGAATCAGACCTGGCAGCGCGCTGCGGTCACCGGCGACAACGCCACCGACTTCGTGAAGGCCGAGCGCACCATCGGCGTCGCGGACGACCCGGTGCCCGTGGGCGATCTCGAACCGGTCGACACGGGCGTGCGTGTCAGCGAACTGGTCAACGCCGGCCCCGCGGGTGTCGACGACGAGTTCTTCGAGCTCGCGAACTTCGGGGACGAACCGGTCGACCTGTCCGGCTGGCGGGTCCACCGCTGCACCGAGGACGGCCGCCGCGCCCCGGCCCCGCTGATCCCCGCGATCGGCGACGTCATACTCGCACCAGGCGAGACCTATCTTTCGGTCCATATCGGATCGAGCCTGTTTCCCGGAGGCGGCTTCGACGCCGCCTATTCGTCCGGGCACACCGTGAACGGCTACGGCCTCATGGTCCTCGACGCAGAAGGCCGCCTCGCCGACTCGGTCGGCGTCTTCAGCGCCCTGTACAGCCCCTGCGCGCAGGGCCTGGCGCTGTTCAACGTCATCGAATCCGAATACGGCGACTCCTTTCAGCGACTGGACCACACCGCCTACAACGCCGACGACTTCGTGCCGGCCGAACGCAGTCCCGGCACGCTTCCCGACGACCTGCGGCACCCGGCCGACTACACCGAGGCCGAACTCGCACCCGTCAGTGTCGATCCCGCCCCGAGGCCCTTGAGCCCTAGCGTGAACGACGAGGTCATCGGCGGGCCCGCGGCCGAGCTGTCCGCGACCGCCGAACACACCACGGGCGAAGCGAGCGAGATCGCGTTCACCGGCGGCGAGGCAATCCAGCTCAACGCCGACGCCTCGAAGGTCTTCACCGGGACCACCGAAGAGACGCCGCCCGCGACGCTCGAGATCGACGGCGAGCAGGTCGTCGACGACGGCCTCGCGGACGGCGCGGTGGCGCCGGTCGTGACCGAGGCGCTGGCGGGCTTCCCGTTCCAGCGCTTCGAGTTCAAGACCGACGGCAAGCAGTGGCAGGACTTCGAGCTCACCTGGTCGGGCACCTCCACCGGCACCAGCGAACTCCAGATGTACGCCTGGAACCACCGGCTGGTGCGCTGGGACCTCCTCGCCGCCGACGGCGGCCTCACCGGCGGGCAGATCACGCTCACCGGCGCGATCGACGTCGACACGTATGTGCGCGGCGGCCGCAACCTCGACATCCTCGTCATGGACGGCCCCGAGACCGCAACAGCGTTCAGCGACGACGCGAGCGAACCGAACCTCGCGTTCAAGGACCCCGCCGAGTACGACTTCTCGTTCGGGTACGTCACCGACACCCAGTTCCTCTCCGAGGGCTACCGCGACGCCTACGCCGAGATGCCGCGCTGGCTCGCGACGAACGCCGACGCCCGCGGCATCGAGTACGCCGCCCACACCGGCGACCTGATCCAGAACTGGCTCAACGGCACCAACTCGTCCGAGCGCGCCAACGACGAGTACGCGTTCGCCTCCGACGCGATGGGCGTGCTCGACGAGGCCGGAGTCCCGTATGGAGTGATCCCCGGCAACCACGACACGAAGTGGGGCCGCGAGGCCGACCTGTACAACCAGTACTTCCCTGCCGAGCGCTACGAGGACGAGGACTGGTATGGCGAGGCCTGGAGGGAGAACGACGCGCAGAACCACTACGACGTGATCGAGGCCGACGGCGCGAAGTTCCTCTTCGTGTACCTCGGCTACTTCGCCGGGGAGGGCTCGATCGAATGGGCCAACGACGTCATCGAGGCCCACCCCGACCACAACGTCGTCTTCGCGACCCACGAGTACCTCAACCCCGACGGCTCGCTGTCCACACCGGACAACTACCGGTGGACCTCCCTCGCGGACCGGTACTGGAACGAGATCATCCTGCCCAACGACAACGTGTTCATGGTCCTCGCCGGGCACCACCACGGCGTCGCCCTCAACATCCGGCGCAACGTGAACGGCGTCGAGGGCCGGGTGGTGGTCGAGATGATGGCGAACTACCAGAACTTCGAGGACCCGAACGGGCGCTTCAACGCCGGGTTCCTGCGCCTGCTGCAGTTCGACCTCGACGCCGGGCTCATGGCCGTCAACACGTACTCGCCGATCCGCGAGGAGCACAACGCCTGGGAGTACAAACCCGACGACCTCCCTTACGACTACGACGACGCGACCGACGAGTTCGTGGTCGAAGTGGACCTCAACACGAGCTACGACAAGCGGATCGCCACCGATCTCATGGCCCCGCATACGATCTCGGAGGCGATCGGTTCGGCGGCCGCCGCCGACGGCGCTACCGTCGATGCCACCTGGGACGACCTCGCGTTCTGCACGTCCTACGTGTGGAGCGCCGACGCAGTAGACGTGAACGGGCGCACCGCCCGCTCCGCCGCAGTACGGCTCGAAGTGACCGGTCGCGGTGGGCGCGAATGCGACTGACCACCCGACTGCTCGCGCTCGGCCTCGCCGCGTCGGCCCTCGCCGCCGCGGTACCGGGCCCGGTCGCCGCGCATCCGCTCGGCGACCCGCAGACCGTGCGGCTCACCGCCGCCGGGAACGAGGTCACGGCGCGTTGGTCGGCGGCGCCGGACGACCTGCTCGTGCTCGGGTCGGCCACCGGGGTGCTCGCCGACCGCCGTGAGTACGTCTTCGACCTCGGCGCGGACGGCGAGCCCGAGCCGGTGGGGGACACCGACGCCGACAAGCTCACCGCCGCAAGCGAAGTCGCCGACTACCTGGCCGCGAACATCACCGTCGCCCAGGACGGGCGCGCGTGCCCGGCCGAGGTCGACCTGAGCGGCCTCATCGAGGACGGCGCCGAACTCGTCTTCACCTGCGAGCGCGACGTCGAGACGGTCGACGTCGCGGTCACCATGCTCACCGACGCCGACCCGGCCTACCGCACCGTTGCTTTCGCGGAGGGTTCTGATCCAGAGCAGCAGCTGTACTCCCAGGAAGCGCCAAGCGCCACTTGGCATTTCGACGGGAACGCCCCAGGCGGCGCGCGCTGGCCGGTGCTCGCCGCGCTCGGCGGCGTCCTGGTCCTGGTCGTCACGACCGCCGCGGTGGGCTTGCGGCGGCTTCGCACGGCGGCCCGTCGGTGACCGGCTTCGACTCGCGACTCCTTGATGCGTTTGACGGTGCCGCGGTCGACCATGCGCTGTGGCCCATCGCGATCGGCGTCGCCCTGCTCGTCGGCGCGGCGCACGCGCTGCGACCGGGCCATGGGAAGACGCTGGTGGCCGCCTATCTCGTCGCGGAGCGCGGCCGGTGGATGCACGCGGTCGCGTTGGCGGTCATCGTCGCCGGGCTGCATACGGTGTCGGTCTTGGCGATCGGACTGGTCTGGTGGGCGTTCGCGGGGGAGCGGACCGGGTCGATCGAGCCGGTCGCGGTGTGGGGCCGCCTGGCCGCCGCGCTGCTGGTGCTCGGGGTCGGTGCGGTGGTGCTGCGCCGCCAGTGGCGTTCGTTCAGACTGCGCGGAAAGGTCTTCCACCGTCGAGACCATGACCGCGTTGGCGTTGGTGGCCATGGCCATGCACATCTCGATGGGCACCAGCACGACCACGTTCACGGGGCCGCCCATCACCACGGCCCACCCGACGGGGTCGAGCCTTGGTCTTGGGCCGGGCTGCTCGGGATCGCCTCCGCCGGGGCGCTGGTGCCTTCGCCCGCGGCGTTCCTGATACTGGTCTCGGGCCTGCTCACGGGCCGGACGGTGCTTGCAGTGGTCATGGTGGCGTGCTTCGGGATCGGGCTCGCCGCGACGGTGCTCGCGGTCGGCCTCATGGTCATCGCGGGCCGGGACTGGCTGGGCCGCAAGGCGAAGGCGCACCGGCCGCTTGCCCGGTTCGGCGCCGTGGCACCACTGTTCGGCGCGGCCGCCATCGTCGGCGGCGGTCTCGCGCTCTCCGCGAGCGCGCTGGCGGCGCTCGTCCCCTGAGCCGGATCGCGGCGCCGTACGAGCAGCGGATGGTGCCCCCAACCGCCTGAACCGGCCCTGCCTACAGGCGCCGATGAGTCGCGGAATGCTTCCTGCGACCTCCCGAAACGGCGCTGCCCGCCGCCCTGCATCGGCATAGGCGTGGATGATCGCGTGACCTGCGGTTTCGGGCCGCTACTCGCCGCTCGGGCCTATCGTGGAGGTATGCAGCCCACCCGCGACCGGGCCGCACTGGCCGCCTTCGCAGGCGCGACCCTGCTGGCCGGTGGCAACGCCGTCGGCATCAGGTTCAGCAACCGCGAACTCGACCCGCTGTGGGGCGCGTCCCTGCGGTTCGGTGCCGCCGCGCTCCTGCTCCTGGCCATCATGGCCGTCCTGCGGCTGCGCTTCCCGCGCGGGAAGGCGCTGGCCGGGACGCTGCTGTTCGGGGTCCTCAACTTCGGCGTGTCGTTCTCACTCGCGTACTACGCCCTCGTCTACATCCACGCCGGGCTCGGCCAGACCCTGCTGGCGCTCGTGCCGCTGGCGGCGCTGCTGCTCGCGGTCGCCCAGGGCCAGGAGCAGTTCCGCGGGGCGGCGCTGGTCGGCACGCTCGTCGCCGTGGTGGGGGTGGCCGTCGTGTCCCAGGCGCCGCTGCGCGCGGACGTGCCAGTGCCGGTCCTGTTGGCGGCCTTGGGTGCGGTGCTGTCGTTCGCCGAGTCGGCGGTGCTCGTGAAGCGACTGCCGAAGGTCCACCCGGTGACGATGAACGCGGTGGGCATGGCGGCCGCGGCGGTGCTGCTGTTCGCAGGGTCGTTCGCGATCGGGGACCGGTGGGCGCTGCCGGAGATCGCGGACACGTGGTGGGCGCTGGCGTATGTGGTGGTGGCGGGCTCGGTGCTCACGTTCGTGCTGTATCTGACGGTGATCCAGCATTGGGGCGCTTCGCGCGCGGCGTACGTCTTCGTGGTGATTCCGTTGGTCGCGATCGTGGTGTCGGCGTGGCTGGACGACGAGCCGTTGACAGTGTCGCTGCTGGTGGGGACGCCGCTCATCCTGATAGGCGTGTATGTGGGCGCGCTCCGGGGCGGGCACCGCCCCGATCGCCGGGAGGCGACCGGGGCCGTTGGCGAGGGAGACTAGCCGGCCTGGACGCCGACGGTGATGAGCGGGACGCCGGGTTTGCCTTCGGTGATGTCGGTGCGCCGGTTGGATTCGAGGTAGTAGGGGCCTTCGGTCACCTCGGTGGTGAGGACGCAGGTCTGGTCGGAGAGGGCCGTGCTCGGCGCAGTGGTCGGCTGCGGGCGGCTGCATGCGTTCGCTGTGAACGGTTGGGGGCAGCGAAGAGGGCCTCCCTTGCGGAAGGCCCTCAACGGTATTCGGTTATGGCGTTGCCGTTAGCTCGTGACGAGCGTCAGGCCCCAGGCGCTCAGGGCCGGTCCGATCGGCTGGAAGTAGGTCGTGCCGCCGGAGGAGCAGTTGCCCGAACCACCGGAGGTCATGCCCTGCGCGCTGTTGCCCGAGATGAACGAGCCGCCCGAGTCGCCGGGCTCGGCGCACACGTTGGTGCGGGTCATGCCGCGGACGGCGCCTTCGGCGTAGTTCACGGTCTGGTTGAAGGCCTGCACGGTCCCGCAGTGCCAGCCGGTGGTCGAACCGGAGCGGCAGATGGAGGAGCCGACGGCGGCCTGCGTCGCGTTGGCGACGTCGCGGGTGCCGGAGTACATGTTGACGTCATCGAGCAGTTGCTCGCCGGTGCCGACGGCGACCCAGGCGCGGTCGGCACCGGGGAAGACCGAGTTGCGGAAGGTGCCCGGGGCGGCTTCGCCGCCGGTGACCGAGTCGCCCGCCGCACCGCAGTGGCCGGCGGTGACGAAGCCGGGGGTCGAGCCCTGGCGGACCGAGAAGCCCACCGAGCAGCGCCAGGAGTTCTCGATGTTGTAAGCGTCGCCGCCGCGCACGAAGTACGTCTGGGGCGCTTCGGCTCCGGCGTCGACGGTGACGAGCGACGGGTCGATGCCGGCGGCCTCGATGAGGTCGGCGGCGACGGCCGCGTCGGCGGTCTCGATCACGAGCGTGTTGGCGACGACGTCGACGTAGTTGCCGTAGTAGCCCTCCATCGAGATCGGGTTGACGGCAGCGGCGGCGTCCTCGAGCGCGGCCAGGTCGTGCTCGACCAGGACCGGGGTCGCGCCTTCGGCGCGCAGCTCGTTGGTGTCGGCGGCGTCGGTGGTGGCGACGAAGATCTCGTCGGCGTCCTCCGAGACCCACAGGCCCGCATAGGAACTGTCGAGGGAGTCGGGAATCTCGCCGAGGAGGTCCGCGGCGACGTCCTCGACCGCGAGGCGGTCGTAGGCCTCGGCCTCGGTGATCCCGAAGGTGTCCTGGAGCTCGTCGATGAGCGCCGGGGCGACCTCGCCGGTCAGTTCGGCGCGGGCCTCCTCGGCCTTGACGTCGAGGATCTCGGCCGAGGCGGGTGCGGCCCCGGCGGCGAGGGAGAGAGCGGTGGCGATGGCACCGGCAGCGGTGACTGCAAGCGCGCGTTGGCGTTTCATGTGATGTATGCCTTTCGGGTGAGGGCATCGGCGGTCGACGGGGAGGTGACCGCCATGGCAGGCCGGCGGCGCCCGCTGGTTGCGGACGAGACCGAGATGATGGTGAGCCATGCCATACAAGGAGATTAGAGCCAAACGGGAAAAAGTTAAAGATAGAAGTAATTCAAAGTAATTCAGTGAATATCAACCTAAGTGGTGTGTTGTTTCAGGATTGTCACGAGTCCTGTGATTTCACAGAATTACAGTCGAAAAGGGGCACTGCCGCGATTGCGGCAGCGCCCCTTCGGGTCTCGCGGGTCTAGCAGAACGCCTCGGCGTTCTCGGCGGCCCACTCGGCGAAGCTCCGCGCCGGGCGGCCGGTGACCTCCTCGACGGTGCCGATCACGGTCTTCCCCTCGTCAGGCGTGTTGCCCAGAGCGTCGATGAGGAACGCGATCATGTCCTCGCCCATGCCCTCGCTGCTCCACTTCTCTTTGGCCTCTTCGACAGTGAGCTCGACGAACTCCAGCTCGCGGCCGATCGCCCGGCCGAGGATCGCCACCTTCTCCTGGATCGCGACCGCCTCAGGGCCGGTGATGATCAGCGACCGGTCGTCGTACCCGCCGTCGTGCAGGACCTTCGCGGCCACCGCGCCGATGTCGGCGGGGTGGACCATCGCGCTGACGCGGTCGCCGAAGGGCTCGCGGATCCTGCCCTCGGCCTTGATCGGGGCGGCCCACCACATGAGCGTGTTCGACATGAACTCGACCGGGTGGAGGTAGGTCGTCTCGATCGCGCTGGCCGCGAGGGCCTGTTCGAGCGGGCCGGTCGCGATGCCGCCGAGGACGGTGGCGCGGCGGACGCCGGCCTGCTCGGCGAGGGCGACGAGCCCGGCGGGGTCGGGCAGCGGGCCGTACTGGTCGCCCGCGAAGTTGATGAAGTGGACGGCGTCGACGTCTTTGAAGGCCTCGGTCAGGGTCTCGGGGGAGGTGAGGTCGCCGACGGCGATCTCGACGCCTTCGGGAAGGGCCGCTTCGGGGTTGCGGGTGAGGGCGCGGAGCTGGACGTCGGCGTCGAGGGCGATGAGCTGCTCGATGACGTTGCGGCCGACGGTTCCGGTGGCGCCGGTGATCAGGATGCGCATGGGGTTCTCCTCGCTTGAAACTTTGGAACGGAATGACATGTTCCAATAATAGCAGAGCGGAATGATCTGTTCCAGTAGGGCGCGACGATTTCTTTACGAGGATGTTTACCCAGGTCCCCGGGGTCGGGTGTGTCGGGACGGAAGGTCCCCGGTTCGAGAATGGCGCGCGGGTGCGACATTTCGGCGAGGCGAGGCGAGGCGAGGCGAGGCGAGGCGGGGCGAGGCGAGGCGAGGCGGGGGTGGGAGGCGTTACCGCCCTAGCGTTCCCGCGGGTCTCCTGCGGTGATCAGGCCGGTCTCGTAGGCGCAGATGACCGCTTGGGCGCGGTCGCGCAGGCCGAGCTTCGCGAACACCTTGCCCACGTGGGTCTTCACCGTCTGCTCCGAGACGAACAGGGCCGCGGCGATCTCAGGGTTCGACAGGCCGCGCGCGATCAGCCGCAGGACCTCCTCCTCGCGCGGCGTCAGCGCGTCGAGCTTCGTCGAACGCTGCAGCGCCGGCTTCGCCTTGAAGCTCTGCTCGATGAGCCGCCGTGTCACCGAAGGCGCCAGCAGCGCATCCCCGGCGGCGACCACCCGCACCGCCGCGATCAAGTCGCCCGGTGGCGCGTCCTTCAGCAGGAACCCGCTGGCGCCCATGCGAAGCGCCTCGTACACGTAGTCGTCGAGGTCGAACGTCGTCAGCATGAGCACCCTCGGGCGCCGCTCCTCCGGTACCGACAGGATCCGCTTCGCCGCCTCCAGGCCGTCCATGGTCGGCATCCGCACGTCCATGAGCACCACGTCCGGGCGCAGCCGCGACGTCTCCGTCACCGCCCCGACCCCGTCCTCGGCGTCGCCGACGACCTCGATGTCCGCCTGTGCGTTCAACAGCGCCGCGAAACCCGCTCGGACCATGGCCTGGTCGTCGGCGATGAGCACCTTGATCGTCACTGAGACTCCTCAATGGTCGAACGGTCCTCGAGCGGCAGTACCGCGTGCACGCGGAAGCCGCCGTCAGCGGTCGGCCCGGTCTCCACGGTCCCGCCGTCCAAAGTGACGCGCTCGCGCATCCCGACCAGGCCCAGCCCCGACCCGTGAGGATCGGGCGCCACACCGCCCTCCGGAGGCGGCCCGTTCACCACCGTAACGGTGATCCGCCCGTTCGCGGTCCTGACCTCGGCAACGGCCTGCGCGCCCGGCGCGTGCCGGACCACGTTGCTCAACGCCTCCTGCACCACCCGGAACACAGTGAGCGCCACCGTCTCCGGCAGATCCTCAGGCAGCGCGCCGACCTCCAGCGACACCGGAGTCCCCGCCCGCTCCACCGCCTCCGCGAGCCCCTGCAACGCCTCCGGGCCCGGCTGCGGTTCGCGCGCGCCCGCCTCGTCCTCGCTGCGCAGCACCCCGAGCAGTCGCCGCATCTCCGCGAGCGACTCGCGAGCCTGGCCGCTGATCGACCGGAACTCCGCCTTCGCCTCCTCGGTGAGGTCGGCGAGACGGTACTCGGCCGTCGAGGACTGCACGGTGATCACCGACATGTGGTGAGCCACGATGTCATGCAGCTCCCGCGCGATCCGCGTCCGCTCTTCGAGGAGCCGGCGCTGATGCCGTTCCGTCTCGGCGACCCGCTCCTCCTCCGCGACCCGCTCCCGGCCCTGCCGCCAGATCCGCACCGTGAAGCCGATCAGGAACGCCAGCGCGCCCAGCATCGCGCCGAGCAGGATGTTGTCGGAGGCCGGGTTCGGGACCACCGCGTACGGGGATTCGGCCACCGGATCCAATCGGTGCGCGTTGACCGACCAGACCGCGAAAAGCGCCGCCAGCAGGTACGACAGCCACGCGAGGACGCCGTACCACGCCCGGCGGTCGCGTCCGATTGCGAAGAGCGCCACCAGGAACGCGAACAGGTTCGCGCTCGTCAACGGCCAGGGCTCCCACTGACTGATGCTCGCGCCGAACACGGTCGCCAGGAACGAGGCCAGGACCAGCGCCCAGGCCTCGAGCGGCCGGAAGCGGGCGAGGACCACCGCGGCGCCGGTCGCCGCGGCAGGCAGTGCGCTCCAGGCGATGCCGTAGTCCGCCTGCAGCACTTGGTTCTCGATCGCGAACAGCAACAGGCCGAACGGCACCGAACCCGGCCCGAAGATCGCGAGGGTCGTGGTGAAGCGCCAGCGCCAAGTGCCGTTGCCCACCGGGGCGGCGGGGATCAGGTAGCTGATGAGCGTGCGGACCGGGCCCGGCTCGGTCAGCTCGGGCTTGGCGCGCCTGGCTCGTCGCTCGGGCTTGGTCGGCTTGGTCTTGGACTTCACGGCACCAACCTATGCCGGTCCGGCCTGTGCGGCCTCACTCTGCGGTACGGGTCCGGGCCGCGTGTCTCACCCCAGGGTATGAGGCCCGATTCCACGCCTCGGCTTGAGGGAAGTGCGCTTCCCGGAACCTACCGTTCGCCGCATGAACCGCTCCTTCTTCCGTTCGCGCGCAGCCGAAGTGACCGCCATGGCCGCGGTCGCCGCCAGTCAGGCGGGCTTCGCGGTGATGCACTTGACGCAGTCCGATTCGGTGGACCCGGTGGCGACGCCGGTCTCGAGTTACGTGCTGACCTGGCCGGGGATCGTGCTGTTCCCCGCCTCGGTCCTGGCATTGGCGCTGGCCTGCGCGATCCTCGCCGGTCGCGGGGTCGGGCTGGCCCGCGAGGGCTTCATCCGCTTCCTGCTCGGCTCCACTGCGGTGATGCTGCTGTGCGCCGCGATCTTCCGGACCGGGACGCCCGAGTCGGGGCTGACGTGGTGGGCGCAGATCCACCGCTACACGGCCGGGGCGGCGTTCGTGATCCTCACCGTGGTGGCCGCGTTGTGCGCGGTGCGCATGAGGGACGCCGAGGTGCCGGACTGGGTGCGGCGGGGGACCTGGTGGGTGACGGCGTTGGCGGCGTTGACGTTCCTGACGACGACGGTGAACACGTTCCTGCCGGGCTTTCTGAACGGCGGCGAATGGCGCGGGATCGGGCAGCGGGTGCTGCTGGTGGTGCTGTCGGCGCTGGTGTGGATGCTGGTGGCGAACTCGACGAGGGTCGCGGTCATCGATCGGACCGCAACGCCCGCAACGGTTCCGGAAGTGGACGGCGCTGCCGTCCCGGTCGCGACTGGCGCGGTTTCGGTCGCGGCGGTCGCCGACGTGGTGCCCGCGCTGGCCGGGTCGCGGTCATGAGCGGCTTCGGGCGGCTGCGGGCTCGGTTCGGCCGGGTCCGGATGGCGGTCGGCGGTTGCGGTGAGCTGCGACGGGCCCGGCGCGTGGGTCCGGTCTTCCGCCGTTCGGAGGAGCCGGGGCCGGGGCCGTCGTTCGGGAGCTGGTTCTGACCGAAATCGCCAAAACGCTGGCGTGTCATCTGAGCGTACGGCTTGTACAGACCGTACGATTGTGGCATGGTTGATGTCATGAACGAGATCTCGGTCAGTGAACTGCGGGCTCATCTCGCAGAGGTGATCAACGAGGCGAACTACACCGGCGCCCGGACCTTTATTACGCGCGCGGGCAAGCGGATCGCGGCCGTGGTTCCGGCCGACGAGGCCGACATGCTCGAAGAGGCTGAAGACGCTTATCTGAACAAGCTCGCTGATCAGGCTATCGAGGCTCAGGGCGACAAGCCGTACAAGACGCTGGCCGAGGTGCTTGCGGAGTACTCCGAGAAGTACGGTGAGGAAATCGCGTGACCGAAAAGCGGTACCGCATTGACTTCACGAACGAAGCCAGTAAACAACTCCAGAAGCTCGACAAAACGATTCACAGTCGCATCCTTCGCGCCCTCGTCGAGTTGGAGACGACCCCGAGGCCGGATGGCGTCAAGAAGCTTAAGGGCTACGACAACCGGTGGCGCATTCGCATCGGCGACTGGCGCGTCAGTTACCTGATCGAGGACGGTCGGCTTGTCGTCCTCGTCGTGGCGGTCGGCCACCGCAGCAAGGCCTACAAGGCGAAATAGCGTCCGCAAGGCTCGGCGCGAGCCGAGCCCTTGCGTTGTCGCTAAATGGAGTTCGCATACTGCTCGAAGGTGTCCGCGCCGCCTTGGTAGAGGGTGAGGGCCTCTTCGAGCTTTCCTTTGGCCTGCTGCCATTGCCCGAGCGCTTCGCCCGGGAGGGAGCTGCCGGTGTCCTGGGTGGCGGCGGTGCCGGTGCCGATCGCGGTCTCGGTTTGGGACTGGGCGCCGCCGATGGCGCCCATCGCCTCCTGAACCTGTTCGATCGCGCCTTGGATCTGCGACTTGATCTCTGCGGTGCTGGCCATGCGCCGACTCCTCGTCTAGGGATTGCTCGTGCCACGCTCACCGTAGTGGCATCGCGACCCGATTTCCGGTCGGCGCGTCACCGACCCGAACATTTAAGTCACTTGACTGATACGCTTGCTGCTGCGACCACACGCAGGATCCGAGGAGGCACGGCGATGAGCGGCACCACCGCACGGGGCTCGCGGGCCGCGGCGACCCGCGAGGCGATCCTCGACGCCGCCGAGCGGCTGTACGCCGAGCACGGGGTCGCGGCGGTCTCGGGCCGCCAGATCTCCGAGGCCGCGGGCCAGGGCAACAACACCGCCGTCGGCTACCACTTCGGCACCAAGACCGATCTCGTGCGCGCGATCGTCCAGCGCCACATGGAACCGATGGAGCGCCTGCGCATCGCGCGGCTCGACGCCATCGGCGACTCCGACCGGCTCCGCGACTGGGTCGAATGCTTCGTGCTCCCCACCACCGAGCACCTCGGGTCCCTCGGCGACCCGACCTGGTTCGCGCGCTTCGCCGCCCAGGTCCTCACCGACCCGGCCCTGCGCGTGATCGTGGAGGAGCAGTCCTTCCGGGCCCCCTCGATCCAGCGGATCAAGGCCGGCCTCGACCGCTGCCTCGCCGACCTCCCGGCCACCGCGCGCGCCGAACGCGACGACATGATCCGCGAGCTCATGGTCGTCGTCCCGGCCGTCCGCGAGGCCTCCATCGCCGCCGGCCGCCCCACCTCGCGCGCGACCTGGCATGACGCCGGCGTCGGCCTCGTCGACGCGATCGTCGGCCTCTACCTCGCCGACGTCACCGCGACCTAGTGATCCGCAGCCGTCCCGGAGCGGAACCTTCGGCAGCCACCGCGAACCCGATGATGCCCGCCGGGTACGACACTTTCCGTTACGCGATCCCTGCAATGAAGCGGGCGTTGCACTCGCGCTGCAGCTCGACATCAGCCCACATGGGGTGATGCGGGGCGGCGTTGGAGCACACGACGGTGCCCCACGCGTCCGCCTCGACCGACAGGTCGACCGCGTCGCGGCAGATCTGCGCGCCGACCGGGCCCTCCTCGAATCGGCAGTCACGGGGCGTGTAACCGACCCAGCCTTCGCCGAAGATCACCGGCACATCGAGCCGCCGCGCGTGATCGGCGGCGACGCCGATCCAGTCGCGCAGCTGCGCGGCCATCGCGAACCGTTGCGCCCCATAGCGTTCGTACAGCCAGCGGTCGACCTTCTCCGGGTCGCACCAGTCGTGCACGTAGACCTCGGTGCGCTGCATGATCGACGCGCGGCGCTTCCACTCCGACGCCTCCGGGATGTCCCAGTCCGCCAGACGAGGTGCGCCCGGGCGGAGCAGTTCGGCGTCGGCGCGCTCCTGCGGGAACTCGGCCGGGTCGCGGCGGAGCGCGAACTCCTCGACGAGATCGTTCAACACCCCGTAGACGTACGGGTGGAACGCCAGCGCGGTCGCGTTGCGGGGGAGGCCGCGCATCGCGGCGACCGGGACGCCGCCGTAGTTCGGGGCGCACAGGACACCGGGATGGCGGGCCTGGAACGCGGCGATGCCGGCCTCGATGCGGTCCCGGAGTTCGACCACGGCGTCCTCCTTGCCGGGCAGCCCCTCGGTGAGGTAGCCGATCTGGAGTTCGTTGTGCGGCTCCACAAGTGCGAGAGTGTGGTCCAGGCCGTGGGCGGCGAGGAAGTCGACGAGGTCGGCCATCGCCTCGCCGAGCACGGTGAGGCGCTGCTCCGGGGCGACGGCGTTCAGTGCCTCGAACCAGGCGGAGTCGGCCGCGAACGCGGGGCTCTGCTGGTACTCCCACGAGGAGGCGATGACGACCATGCCGTGGCGGTCGGCCGCGCGGAAGAACGCCAGGAGGTGCTCCCTTGCGTCGATCACGGTGGGCTGCTTGAGGTCGTACCAGCGCACGCGCTGGCCGTAGTCGCCGCCGAGGGGTTCGAGCCGCAGCGCTTTGGTGTCCACACCGGACTTGAAGAGCAGGAACGGCATGGCGCAGACGCGCACGGTGTTGTAGCCGAGTTCGCGGGCGCTCGCGAACGCCTTGTCGAGGTCCTCGAACGGCTCGCCCGGACCGGTGCGCACGTACCAGGAGAAGTCCCAGAGGGTGATGGCGAGCCGCTCGGGAAGATGGTCGGGAATGGTCATGGCGGTGCTTCCTATCGGTGTGTCGTGGTCTTTCATGGTGCGATTCGGACTCATGCCGGTTCGGGGCGGAGGCGGATCTTGGCGACGTTGACGGCCGTGATGGCGTCGACCGTGATGCCGTCGGGGAGGTCGCGAACCGACGGGTCGACCCAGACGCCCGTGGCGCGCCGCCACGGCAGCAGTTCGAGGGTCAGCCCGTGCACGGCGATCGCTGCAGCGTGCGGGGTCAGGTCGAGGTCCCAGGCTCGGCCGTGCCAGAAGTGGTCGCCGATGAGCGCGCCGCCCGCGAAGGCCCGGCCGGTGTCGCCGGTCCACGTCACGCGCAGCAGTGTGCGGTCGGCGGCGAACGCGCTGTCGGGCACGTCGACGCGGAGGCGCGCCGCACCCGAGTAGTCGACGGGTGCGCTGAGCCGGTCCATCGGACCGCCGCGACGCGGCGGTGGCGGAGGGCCGTGTTCGGGGCGCAGGTCGGCCGCGATGATCCTGGTGCCCGCGTCGGGCGCCGCGACTTCCCAAGTGCGCCAGAGTCCTTCATCTCGAGGTTCGCCCGCGCCGCTCAGGGTGACCGGCGGGAGCATCGCGATCGTGGACCGGCTGGTGTCGGGATGCAGCACCAGGTCGCCGCCCTCGATGTACACGGGTGCGTCCGAGAGGACGAGGCGGTCGCGTCCGGCGACCGGCAGCCGGTAGAGACGGTTCGCGGCGGGCTCGTCGAGGATGAGGACGCGAACGCCGGGCAGGTCGATGACGCATGCGGGCCCCGGGGCGGTGTCCGGCTCGATCACCTTCACGCCGTCGACGCCGTCGACCACCAGCTCGACGGGGACGTTGTCATGGGCGGCGAGGACCACGAGTTCGCCCGCGTCGTCGCTGATGCGGGTGACCAGTTGGGCTGTGGCGCTGCGCAGTTCGAGGTCCGGCGTGAGCCGGTAGTGCAGCGGCCAGGCGACCGAGACCCCGGACGGCAGATCCACTGGTCTACTGGGGACAGTGACGGTGCCGTCGTCGAACTCGACGTGGAGCTGCACGCCCGGTTGGGCCGCGAGCGGTCGTTTCGCGGGTTGATAGGTCGTGAGGAACAGGTAGCCGCTGTGTCCGTCCGAGCGGACCGCCCACCGCAGCTCCTCCGGGTCGTCGCTGCCGCCGCCGATCGTCGTGGTCATGGTCGCGATGCGGTGGCCCTCCTCGCGCAGCCAAAGGTGTTGGCGCCGAAGCAGATGGTGGTGGGCCCGGATCTGGCCGTGCTCGCCGATCGGGGCATGGAAGTCGTAGCTCAGGGCCGGAACGTCATTGGGGTAGCCCGTGGCCTGCGACTCCTGTTCGGTGCCGCGCTGGCCGACGCGCTGGGTGCCGCCCGCGTACATGTAGTAGCCCTGCCAGACCGAGCCGCTGCCGATCTTCGCGAGCGCCAGCGCGGCCACGTCCTCGGGCGCGACGAGGGGCCGCCGGTGGTAGGCCACGTGCATGCCGCCGCCGAGTTCGCAAGTGGCGAACGGCAGTTCGGGCCTCGCGCGCGCGGTGCCGGCCTCCACGCCGTCGAGGGCTTCGCGCAGGTCGGCGCCGACGGTGAGGTCGTCGCGGACCTCGCTGTATCTGAAGTGGACCGGCCCGAAAGAGGGCCATTCGGTCTCGGAGTCGTCCCAGAAGCCGTCCACGTACGCGCCGTACACCGGCAGCAGCGAATCCGGCACTTGCGCGCCGCCCCATCCGGTGGCCGTCCAGATCGGAACGTCAAGGCCGAGTTCCTCGGCGAGATCTCTCAGGGCCGCAAGGTGTTCGGGCCGGTCGTACAGCTCGTTGTCGACCTGGGCGGCGACGATCGGCCCGCCCTCGTGGTGGGCGAGCCCGGTGAGCTGGGCGATCGTCTCGGCATAGAAGGCCCGCACGAGTTCGAGGTAGGCGGGATCGTTGGTGCGTACCGGCAGGCCGCGCGCGACCAGCCAGTCCGGGAAGCCGCCGTACCGCGACTCGCCGTGCGCCCACGGGCCGAGCCGGACGACGACGCCGAGACCGTGCTCGGCGGCGAGCTCGACGAACGCCCGCAGGTCGCGGTTCCCCTCCCAGCGGAACTGCCCGGGTTCGGGCTCGTGCGCGTTCCAGAACACGTAGGTCGCAACGGCATCGACGCCTCCGGCGCGGGCGTGGCCGAGCACCTCGGACCAGCGTCCGCGCGGCAGCCGCGAGAAGTGGATCTCGCCGGAGACGGGGAACCAGGGCCGGCCGGCTCGCTCGATCCACCTTGCCTTGACCGTGATCTCGGGGTTCATCGCTCTCCTTCGGACTGTCGAGGGGCGGTGGCGTCGAGGTCGGCGAGTTGGGCCCGCAGCACCTGCACGCGGCGGTCGTGGACCTCCTGCACGTCCTGGTCGAACAGGAGCATCTCGGGCAGTGACGTCGCGAAATAGTCGACGCGGGCGGTCATGGCGGCCTGCTCGTCGATGTAGCGGGCGAAGCCGTCGCGCAGGGCTTCGGCCTCCTTGCCGCGGCCGAGCCGGCGCATGGCTTTCACCGAGGCCGCAGTGTGCTCGGAGTAGGCCTGGACGCTCATGCCCTGGAAGTCGCCCTGCTGCGCGGCCGCGGTCGACCAGGCCGCCGCGGCGTCCGCTCCGGCAGCGGCGAGGGCGTCGCCGAGCATCAAATGGAGGTCCGCGGTGTTGGCGATCGGATGGCGCGCCTCGCCGAGACTCGCGACCGGTTCCAATGCGGCCGTGGCATGTTGGACCGCCGCGTGCGGATCGCCGACGGCGAGCGCGGCCTGTGCGAGGGCGAGGTGCGCGGCTTCCCACGCGGCGAGGACCCGGCCTTCGCCGCCCTCCCACGGCTGGAAGGCCCGGCCCGTGAGGACCGTGACCGCTTCGGCCGGGCGGCCGGTGGCGGTGAGCAGCTCGGCGAACTGCACCGACAGGTCGTCGCGGCCGGCGACCAGGTCGCGGTGCGACTCGAGCACCGCGAGCCTTTGGGCTGCAGGGACGCCGCGCCGATCGTCGAGCTGGTCGGCCTCGAACAGCAGTCTTGCGTCGTAGGGGGCTGCGGCGCGGGCGCGCGAGTAGTACGCGGCGGCGCGGTCGGGATCGGCCTGAACGTTGAACGCGGCCATGCCGAGATTGCGCAGGACCACCGGGTCCTCGGAAAGCTTGGCGGCGGTTTCCCACGCGGCGATCGCTTCCTCCCGGCGGACCGCCGCGTAGTACCAGTGGCCGCAGAGGGCGGCCAGGGCCGAGTCCTCGGGCCATTCTCGGCGCAGCCGTTCGAGTGCGTCGTTGTCCAAGACGGAAGGGAAGCACCAAGTCCGGTCCATGGCGTGCATGCGCGCGAGCGTGCGTTCGGCGGCGGGCCGGTCGCCGCGCTCGAGTTCGCGATCGGCGCGGTGGACGAGCGCGAGCGGCGCGATATTGGTCCGACCGGGAAGCACCGGCAGAGAGGCGGCGCGCTCGAACAGCGCGAAGGCGGCGTCGTCCTCGTGGACGGACCGATATTCAAGGGCGACATCGAGGACGATCGTGGGATCGAGGACCCTCGTGGCGGTGGCGTTGCGATCCAGGCGGGCTTCGAGGTCTCGCGCCCAGGCGTCGAGCGGGTTGCAGCCGATCGTGCCGCGCACCAAGGCGATCGCAGCAGCCTCGTCGCCGCGTCGAAGGGCCGCGACCGCGGCGAGGTTTCGGGCTTGCGGGTGCTCGGGGTTGCGTTCGAGCACCGCATCGAGATCCTCCGGCTCCCGGCCCGCCGCGAGATCGATCCGAGCCGTCGCGACCGCCGCCGCGTCGCGCCAGCCCTGATCCCACATCGCCTTACCGAAAGCCTCACGTGCTTCGCCATGCCGCCCTTGCCGGGCGAGCACCAACCCGAGCCGATAGTGAGCCTCGCCGTCCCGCGGGTTCGCGTTCCGACGAGTCAAGCGCGCAACGGCAGCGCGGAGGTGGCGTTCGGCCTGGCCGAGGCGTCCCTCGCGCTGGCGGCGAGCGGCGAGGGCGGTATGGCTTCGGGCATCGCCGGGATCGCGCCGGAGGGCCTCCTCCCAGTACGGCTCGGGCGAGCGGGTCGCATGCCGATACTGGGCGAGGTGCAGGCCGGTGAGGAAGAGCTCGTCGGTCGACGCGACGTCGGCGGGCAGCGGCGGCTCGGTCGCCGGCTCGGCTTCCAGCTCCGGCGGTTCGGACACCGCCGATTCCGGTCGGGGCCGCCATGCCACGAGGAGATCGCCCTCGTGGGCGACCGAGAGTTCGCAGTTGGTCGGGTCGACCGCCCCGGCGACAGTGAATTCGTGGACGTAGGGCGTGCCGGGCGCGAGATCGGCGATGACATCGTGAAGGACGCGCTCGCCCGCGCGAAGCAGCACACGGGCCTCCGGGCGCGGGCCGGTCGTCGCCGCGGCGATGCGCAGACGCGTCTCACTTTGAGCTGCAACGATGTCCAGGCGCACGGCCGCGTCCCGGGTGGCCTGGTGGACCGGCCCGGTCTCCTGGATCGGATACCAGTACTGCGAGAACGTCTTGGTCTCACCAGGTTCGAGGTACGCGAAGTCCGGCTGGTTGTCGGTGAAGACCCCGGCCATGAGCTCCACATAGGGCCCTCCGGAGTCCGTCAGATGCGCATCCCAAGCCCACCCGAACGGCGCGTTGCCCCAAGTCCACTGCTTCTTCCCGGGCGCGATGCGGTGATCGGCCCAATGCACGAACCCGGCGCGGGCACCATGGTCGTAGCCGCCGAAGAAATCGTCCTCGCTGTCCAAGCACATGTACGACGTGGGCACGGGGATGTTGCGATACCAGTCGAGACGGTCGCCGCCAGGGCGCTCAAGCATCCGGGCCGGATAGTCCACCCCGTAGTAGTGGCCCTGCGCCGCAGGGAAAGCCGTCGTCGCACGCTTCGCATGGTCGGCCACCACGCGCACATCGGTCGGGAAGAACGACTGGTAGTCCTCACCCGCCTCGGCGGCGACGTTCGCCCACCACAAGAACGTCTGCACGTCATCGCTCCGGTTGACCAGCCGCCCGCGCAACTCGATGAGCGCGCTCGCGGGCCGCAACCGGATCCCGTGCATGCCCTGCATGCGCGCGAACGGATCATGATCGGAGCACCAGACCGTCACCGCGCCGTCGTCCTCTGCCTCGATCCGGAACTCGACCGGCAGATGCGTGGCCGGGCGGTGATGCTGCGGCCAGTTGAACTCCACCCCGCCCGACACCCACGGCCCGGCCAGACCGACCAGCGCCGGCTTGATGACCTCGTTGCGGTAGAAGAAGTCATAGCCCCGCGTCTTGTCGAGTCCGATGTGGATCCGTCCTCCGAGCTCCGGGAGGATCATCAACCGCACGTACTCGTTCTCCAGATGCACCGCCTCCCACGCCCGCGGCGCCTTCTCCCGCGAAACACCGTCGATGAACGGCAACGGGTACACCGCCCCGGACGAACCCTGGTACACCCGCCGATCCAGATACGCCGGAAACCGATCCGGCACACCCGGCTCGTAGGAGTCGATCACCACCGGCGAACTCCAAGCCCGCACCGGCAGCCCCGCGACGGCGGCCGGAGGCTCGGGCAGGACGATCCGCGATTCACGCTCAGACATAGATGCGACCATATGGCCGCTTGACATGCCACGTCGATAGCCGATTCAATCGACGACATGGACGAAACGACGGCCGACCTCGACACCATCCCCGAAGGCTTCGAAGGCCAGCGCATGCTCGTCGTCCCCCGTCGGCTCATCGGCAAAGCCCTCCAGCACCCCGTGACCGGGAGACTCCTCGTCACCGACGCCGGCTGGTTCCCGCACGCCGCCCGCCACGGCCGCGACCGCCCCCGAGGCGCTCCCGAACACCTGATGCTCCTGTGCACCAACGGCAACGGCTGGTGCCGAACCGAAGAAGGCCAATTCCCCGTCACCCCCGGCGGCGTCGTCCTCCTACCCGCCGACCGCCCCCACGCCTACGGCGCGACACCCGAAAACCCCTGGACCCTCTGGTGGTTCCACTTCACCGGAACCGACGCCGCCGACCTCGCCCACGCCGCCCGCGCCGCCGCCGGCGGCCCCGTCACCCACCTGCGCGACCCCGCCCCGGTCGCCAGCCTCGTCTCCCAAGTCATCGACGCCCTCGACTCCGGCCCCACCACCGCGGGCCTCACCCGCGCGACCGGCGCGGCCTGGAACGCGCTGGCCCAGGTGATCGCGAACGGCCGCAGAGCGCCCGGCCCGAGCCTCAGCCCCTTGGAACGCGCCGTCGAGCATCTCCGTTCGACTGCGCCGCAGCGAACTTCGGTCAGCGCGCTGGCTTCGATGGTCGGCCTCAGCACCTCCCAGCTGACCGCCCTCTTCCGGCGGCACCTGGGCGTCTCACCGCTTCGCTACCAGACCCAGCTCAGGATGGGACGTGCCCGGGAACTCCTCGACGGCACGACGCTTCCGATCGCGGCGGTCGCCCGAGCGGTCGGCTACGACGACGCCATGTACTTCTCCCGCCAGTTCACGCAATCCCACGGCAGCTCCCCGACGGCCTACCGCAACCGCCCATCCAGCCCCTGACCTGCTGCACGACATGCCCGAACGTCAGATGTGGCCCGGCGCATCTTCACCGAAGGCGGAGACGCGGCCGCCGGATCGATTCCCGGCCGGGGGACCGTCCGCCGCCGTGTTCAGGGCGGAGGCGTTACCCGCGCCAGTAGGCCATGGAGTGCATACGGTCCTTGGGGAAGCCGATCTCCTTGCGGGCGAAGGTGGTCAGGGCCCTCGTCGACTTCGCCTCGCAGGCGATCCAGAAGTAGACCCGAGCGGTGTCCTTCGCCAGTTCCGGAAGCTCCTTCCGCACCTGGGTCACCAGCGACTCGCCGTCGTCGGCCCGGGGGACGAGCTTGAGGTCGTGGCGGTCGGTGATCCGGTGGGGGAGTTCGTCGTCGTTCGCGGTCTCGAACCAGATCGTCGCCGGGGTGTCGGGGAAGGCGTCGAGCAGGGAGTTGACGGCCGGCAGCGACGCGGCGTCGCCGACGATGAGAAGGCGTTCCGGGGCGGGGTCGAGGGGTTCGAAGCCGGTGCCGTAGACCGTGGCCTGGATCGACTCGCCCGGCTCGACGCTCTGGGACCAGTCGCTCGCGATGCCCTGGTGCAGGGCGAACTCGATGGCGAACGTGCCGTTCTCGGGGTCGGGGTCGACGATCGTGTAGCCGCGCTGGTGCGGTTTGCCGTCGTTGTCGAACCAGAGGCGGACCCACATCGTCGGGTGCAGCGGCAGTTCGGCGAGGAGGCCGCCGTCGGTGAAGGTGAGGCGGCGGTAGTGTTCGGTGATCTGCGCCGCGCCCGTGACGGTGAATTTGAAGTCCTTGGCGCGCAGCAGCTTCAGCACCGCACCTTCCCAGCCGTGCCCCATGCCGAATCCTCCCGGGTCGCAGTCAAGATCAATGTTCGAACGCTTAGGTTAGACTAACCTAACTATGAGCTTCGTGTGCTATCGGGACGCTTGGGGCGTCCCACATCTGCGCGCGGCCGACCCCCTGTCGCTCGCCTTCGCCCAGGGCTCGAACGCCGCCACCGACCGGGCCTGGCAGCTCGAGACCCTCCACCGGCGCGCGGCCGGGACCTCGGCCGCGATCTTCGGCGAGGAATGGCTGCCCTGGGACCGGCTCGCGCGCCAGACCGGCATCCTCGACGCCGCGCGTTCGGCCTACGACCGACTCGACGACGAGACCGCCGACTGGGTGCGCGCGTACGTCGCCGGCGTCAATGCCGCCTTGCCGAAAGCGGCGGCCGCCGCACCCGAGTTCACCAGGCCCCCAAGGCTTTGGGACCCATGGACGCCGCTCGCCGTCTGGCACGCCGAGCACCTGCTCTTCGGGTCCGGCTTCCCCGCGAAGCTCTGGCGCGAGCGCGTCATCGAGCACCTGGGAGAGGACGCGGTCGGACGGTTCGCCATGGACGGACCCGCCCCGACCGGATCGAACGGCTGGATCGTCGACGGGACACGCACCGCTTCGGGCGCCCCGATCCTCGCCGGAGACCCGCACCGGTTCCTGCAGCTTCCCGGTTCCTACCAGCAGATCCGACTCGCCTGCGACGAGTACGACGTCGTCGGACTGGCCATGCCCGGCATACCCGGCATCGCCCATTTCGGGCACACCGGCGGCGTCGCCTGGGGCATCACCAACGCCATGGCCGACACCCAGGACCTCTTCCACGAACGCCTGCGCCGCACCGAGGACGGCGACGTCGAGGCATTCGGGCCCGACGGTTGGGAGCCTGCGCGGTCCTGGACCGAGACGATCGAAGTCGCCGAAGGCGCCACCGCCACGGTTGCAGTGACCGTGACCGGACGCGGCTCCGTCATCGCCGAAGACGACGGCGCGGCGCTCAGCCTGCGCAGCCCGCTGCATGCCGACCCAGAGCTCGGATTCGCCGCGCTGCCGAAGCTGCTTCGGGCGCGCACGGTCGCCGATGTCGATGCCGCGCTTGACGGCTGGGTGCTCCCGGTGAACGTGGTCATGGCCGCCGACACCGCCGGGGGACTGCTGCACCGCGTCGCCGGGCGCGTCCCCGAGCGAGACCCCGCCAGCTTCGTCCGGCCCGTGCCCGCCTGGGAACCGCAATTCGCCTGGAACGGCTGGAAGCCCCTGGCCTCCAACAACGTCAGCGGATTCGCCGCGATGGCGAACGACCGCGGGATCTCAGGGGAGCTCGGCGTCGAGTTCTGCTCGCCGTATCGGGTCGAGCGGATCGGCAAACTGCTCGACGCCCGCGGCGACTGGACCCCCGCCGACATGGCCGCAATCCATACGGACACCTACCTGCCCACGGCCGCAACGCTGCTCGGACTTCTGCCCGGGCTCGACCTGAGCGGGTCCTCCGCGCTGCTGCGCGAACGCCTGCTCGCCTGGGACTGCCGGATGGACGCCGACAGCACCGAGGCCGCGGCCTTCGCCGCGTTCCGGGCCGCGTTCGTTCGGAGCTTCGCCGCGCTGCCGGTCTTCGCCCCGCTCGCCGAGCCCTCCCGGTATCCGGAGGTGTTCGCGCCCTGGCTCGTGCTCGAAGTCCGGATCGGGTTCGCTTTGGAGCACTTGCTCAACGGCGACCTGATCGGCCTCGACGAGCGCGATGCCGCGCTCCGGGACGCCATCGAAGCGGCCGCCGCACGGCCGTCCACGACCTGGGGCGAGGTCCACCGGCTCGTCCCCTGGCGCGACGCGGACCCGCCGGAGGCGCTGACCGGCGTGTCCGGCGACGCCGACTGCGTCCTGTCGACCTCGGGCGCCCCCGGGATCACCGAGGACTTCTCCCGCGGCCCGGCCGCCCGCTGGGTCTGGGACCTCGCGGACCGGGAGCAGAGCCTCTGGATCGTCCCCTTCGGAGCCTCCGGAGTGCCGGGGCCTCACTTCCGCGACCAGTTCCCGCTGTGGCGGCGCGGGGAACTGGTGCCCGTCGTGACCGATTGGAATGAGCTGCATGAGGAGTACCGCATGATCGACCGTCCGGCAGTGTTCGAGCAGTCCGTCGACGGATTCGGCCGAGTGTCCATTGTGCCTGTGCATCCGACCGAGGACCTCGACCTCATCTACGGCTGGGTCACCGAGGAACGGGCCCGCTTCTGGGGGATGACCGGGCATGCCCGCGAGCACGTGCTCGAGATCTACGAGTTCCTCGACTCGCTGGAGACGCATCACGCGTTCCTCGTGCTGCGTGAAGGGGAACCGATCGCGCTCTTCCAGACCTACGAGCCCGACGCCGATCCCGTCGGCGAATGCTACGAGGTCGAGCCCGGTGACATCGGCGCCCACCTGCTCGTCGCCTCCGCCGGCGGCAAGACCCAGGTCGGCTTCACCGGTGTCCTCATGGGAGTCCTCGCCGCCTACCTCTTCGCGGACCCAACGCACCGGCGGATCGTGGTCGAACCCGACGCCCGGAACGAGCAGGCCGCGGTCCGCATGCGCCGCACCGGGTTCACCCTCGGGCCCGAGATCCAGCTGCCGGAGAAGACCGCCCGGTTGGCGTTCCTGCGCAGGGAGGACGCGCCCTGCAACAGGGCGTGACCACCGGCGGCAGGAACGCCGACCGCGCGACCTAAGGCGTCACGAAGAGCAGTCGGTTCGGACTGCCGACCGGATCGGTGACCACCCCTGTCGTGGCGTTCCCGATCAACGCCGAGGCCACCGTCGCCGGACTAGCGGTCGGGTTGGCCGACAGATAGAGCGCGGCCATCCCTGCCACGTGCGGCGTCGAGATCGAGGTACCGGTCAGTCTCGCGGTGACGTTGAAGATGTAGTCAGAGCGGACGTTGACCCCCGGCGCGAAGAGGTCGACGCAGGACCCGTAGTTCGAAGAGCCCCACCGCACGTCGCTCACGTCCGTGGCCGCCACGGTCAGCGCCGCTGGCACTCGGGCCGGCGAGTAGGAGCAGGCATCGGCGTTGCCGTTGCCCGCCGCCACGGCGTACGTGACCCCCGAGTTGATCGAGGCCTCGACGGCGGTGTCGATCGCCTGACTGGCACTCCCGCCGAGGCTCATCGTGGCGACCGCCGGCTTGACGGCGTTCTGGGTGACCCACTCGACGCCGCCGATGACCGAGACGGCGTCAGCGGTGCCGCTGCAGTTGAACACCTGGACGGGCACCAGCTGCACCTCCTTGGCGATCCCCTGCAGCGTGCCGCCGACCGTGCCGGCGACATGGGTGCCGTGGCCGTGGCAGTCGCGGGCATTGCCATCAGGGACGACGGCGCTGTACCCGGGGTCGAGCCGACCCGAGAAGTCCGGGTGGTCGAGCCAGATGCCGGTGTCGATGATGTAGGCGTGCACGCCCGTCCCGGTATTGGGGTAGGTGTACGAGGCGTCGAGCGGCAGCGTGCGCTGATCGACGCGGTCCTGGCCCCAGGACGGCGGATTGAGCTGGGTCGCGGCGGTCTGGACCCGCGTGTTCTGCTCGACGTAGTCCACAGCCGGGTCGGCGGCCAGGCGCTCGGCGTCGGCCGCCGACATGTGCACGAAGACGGCGTCGATGGAGTCGAGACGGGACTCCACTCGGCCGTCGAACCGGGTCACGAGGTCTTCTGCCTCGGTCGTCGTCTCCTCGAACGCGACGATGTACTCGCCGCGGATCGCGTCGGGACTGTCGGCGCCGACGATCTCGGCGGTCCGCGCCTCGACCGGCGAGGCGGCGAGCGCGATCGCGAACGTGACCGCTGTCGCGGTAGCCGTCGCCATGAAGTAGCGGTTCGGTCCTCTTGTCCTGTGGTCGCCCACGGCATCACCCTTCTGAGGAAACAGATATGGCCCAAATCACAAGGCCGCTGAACCTAGTCAGATTTGACCGCGCCTCGGCAGCGCGGTGCCGAAGCGCGTAAATATCCCACAATGGAGTGAATACCGGCCGGTTCCGCAACGGACCGGCTTTCAGGAGGCGCCTTCGTGCCGCTTCCGCGCCCTCGCTCGACTGAGCACGAAGGCACCTGCCGCGATGAGCGCCCCTGCGGCGCCGACGGTCACCCCGACGGGCACTCCCGTTGTCGGCAGCGTCGGCTGCGCCGTCGGCGTCGACCGGTCCGGGTCGGCGGGCGTGGTCGGATCGCTCCCGGTCCTGGTCCCGGTCCCGGTCCCGGGATCGATCGCGGGCAACTCGGCCTCGAGGAGCATCGCTTCGCTGTCGCCGTCGCCGTCGTCGACCACGAGTTCGAGCGCGACGAGCTCGACTTCCTGCACTGGGCCGCTGACCGGGATGCGCAGCGTCGAATCGCCGGTATCCACTTGGCCCACCACGGTGACGTCGTTGTTGCCGCCGTCGCCGATACCGACGTCCGCCAAGATTTCATATTCGATCGTCGTGTCCGGAGCGTCTTCGGGAAGCGAGAAGTCGACGACCCACTCCGCCTCGACGCCCACTTCCTCGGGCTCCGGGGCGATGTCGTCGGCGATGACGATGCCGACGCCGACGTCGAGCTCAGGGACGTCCTCGGGCTCCGGAGGCGCTGGCACCGAGCAGTCGCCCAGCTCGACGGCGTGCTGGAGGGAGTTCTTCAGCCCCCGGCCCTCGTTGCGCCTGCCGTCGACGACGGGGACGGTGCGGTCGGACTGGGCCTTCAGCTTGACCCGCTCGGTGTCGCCCGGGACGATCTGGACGCCGATGAGGGACCCTTCGCCGGTATGGGGCAGCACCGCGCCGACCTGCAAGGCGCCCTCCAGTACGGCGTCCTCCCAAGGGCCGGAGTCGGCGCCGATCTGCGTGATGATCTCGGCGACCGTGTAGGTGTACTCCTCGGGCTCGTCGACCGTGCCGGTGGTGTCGGTCAGCGACCATTCGAGGGCCCATTCACCGTCGATGGTGCAGGAGGCCGAGATGAGTTCGAGAGCGGGCGGCGTCCATTGCGCCTGCGCCTGTGCCGGGGCCGCCATTGCGGCGGCGCCGACCAGTCCGAATGCGGCAGTCAATGACAATTTGGACAGGATGTGTGGCATTCGGACAGCCTGTCAAATGGAGGCGCCTGCTGCGGCTAGAACGCGCCGACCGATTCCGGAATCTCATGCGATGGCGAGCGCAACGGCGGACTGCGGGCCGCCGAGAGGCGACGCGGCCCCGACACCGGTGCACAGTGCCAGGGCCGCATCCGGAATTCAGTGGCAGTGTCTATCTAGGAACACCCCTCGCAGCTCAGGTCCCAATCTCGGGCTGCGGGCCGCTGAATTCGCCTAGGAGGGCCGGGACGGCGGAAGCCGGGTCGGCCTTGTAGGAGTAGAAGTCGCTCGGGTCGAAGGCGTCGCCCTGCTCGGTGATGACGTCATCGTCCCAAGTGCAGTCCACGGTGACGTTGCCGCGCTGGACCAGCTCGCCCGAAACGGTGTAGTACGGGTTGTGTGTGCCCTCGTAGTAGCTGTTCTCGATGACCGCGCTCGTCGCCCCGCGCACGTAGTTGCCGTACGCGGAGGCGTTCTGCAGGTAGTTGTTGTACATGTGCAGGTTCGCGATGTTGTCCGCGCTGGGGTTGCGCTGCACGGTGTTCTTGAACCAGTTGTGGTGGATCGTGATCTGCGAGGTCACATTGGACGTCCAGCCGATGCCGAAGGTCTTGTTGTTGTCGAAGAACCGGTTCCACGACACGGTGAGGAACGTGGTGTCCTTGCGGCTGTCGAGGAGGCCGTCGTTCATGCGCGTCAGCTTGTTGTGGTCGATCCAGATGTGGTCGGCCGTGTCGAGCTGGATCGCGTCGTAGTCGTATTCCTTGTCGTCCGGGTCGTCCTCGGGCATGAGGGTGTCGCGGATGGTCAGGTTCCGGATGATGACATTGTGGACGCCGGTGCCGAGGAAGAACCCGCCGCCGACGATCTCGCCCTCGGTCCCGACGCCGATGATCGTCTTGTTCGAGGCGACCTTGAGCTCGGTTCCCTTGGGGCTGATGTCGATCGCGTCGGCGACTTGGATGACGTACGGCGCTTCGGCGGTGACGTACCGGTTGAGCTCTTCCGGGGTGGTGACCGTGACCGTCTCGCCTTCGGCGCCCCCGGTGGTCGGTCCGCGTCCCAGTCCCGGGAGGGACGCGAAGCCGTCCGCGGTGTCGGACCAGCCCTGCCGCGGGCGGCTGGGGGGTTCGGCGCTCGCGTTCGGGAGGGTCGTGGCGACGGCGAGGCCGGCGAGCACCATGCCCGCGGCGGCCGTCGCGGCGACGAGGGCTCGGCGCAGTTTCCTTGTCTGCCAAGGGTTCACGTGACGCTCCTAACGATGGAGGGTGGGCGTCTTCTCGGCTCAGCGTAGGGCGATCATCGATTACCGTCAATGGGTTGCCATAAGTTCGCTCCAATTTCTTTCATGGCTTGACATAACTGTGGCAAGCGCTCTAGCCTGGTCCCACTCATAGAGTCCGATCGATACCCCGGACCCCTCGTCCGCGTGAAGGGACCACCAGCGTGACCAGTGAACAACCCCCCGGCTCCGGCTCAGAGTTCAACCGCCGCAACCTCATGAAGCTCTCCGGCCTCGGCCTGGCCGCCGTCCCCGGGCTCGCCGCCTGCGGGCGCGGCTTCGGCGGAGGCGGCGACGAGGAATCCGGTGACGGCGTCACCCTCAACATGGTCTGGTGGGGCGACGCCACCCGCGCCGAGAAGACCCAAGCCGCCCTCGACATCTTCCTCGAGGACAACCCCGGCATCGAGATCAAGGTCGAATACCAGGACTCCGGCCCCTACCAGGACAAGCTCGCCACCCGCTTCGCCGCGGGCGACGCGCCCGACCTCATGGCGATGCGCATGGACTCACTCCGCGAGTACGCCGACCGCGACGCGCTCCTCGACCTGAACGAGTACGGCGACGACATCGACCTGAGTGGACTCAGCGAGAACGCCGCCAACCTGGCCGAGGTCGAGGGCAGCGTCTTCGGCGTCCCCGCCGGGCTCAACGCCGTCGGCTTCGTCATCCGCAAGGACTTCGCCGAGCAGTACGGCGTCGAGATCCCCGACGGCGACACCTGGAGCTGGGACGACCTGGGCGCCTTCGCGCAGGCGATCAGCGACGCCTCCGGCAAAGAGGTCTACGGCACCGGCTTCGACGCGCAGACCCTCCAGAACGTGGTGGTCTGGGTCCGCCAGCAGGGAGAGGACCTGTTCACCGAGGACGGCAAACTGGGCGCCTCCGCGGCCACTATGGAGGCCTGGTTCACGATGATCGACGGACTGCGCCAGTCCGGCGCCTACCCGCCCGCGGGCTTCTTCGAGGAGATCGGCGGCGGCCCCGAGTCCTCCTACATCGCCCAGGGCAAGCTCGCCTCGCAGATCATCCCCACCAACAACTTCCTGGGCTACAACGAGGCCTGCGGCGGGAACCTCGTGCTCCTGCGCATTCCCGGCGAGGTGCAGGCCGTACGCCGCGGCCAGTCGGTCGACTGCCCGCACCTGTGGTCGGTCGCCAAGGCCTCGAAGCACCCCAAGGAGGCCGTGCGGCTGCTCGACTTCCTCACCAACGACCCGGAGGCCTCGCTCGCGACGGGCACCACCCGCGGCGTCCCGGCGAGTTCGTCGGTGGCCGAGGAGATCAAGGACGCCCTGGAGCCCGACGACCTGGTCGCCACCGAATACCTCATGGGCCTCCAGGCCGAGGACCTGCCGCGCTCCTACACCTACCCGCCGGGCGGCAGCGCCATCGCCGACTTCCTCGACGTCATCGCCGTCGAAGTCGAGTTCGGGCGCCAGACGCCCGCCGACGGAGCCGCCCAGTTCATCGCCGAGGCGACGGCGGCGATCGAAGGGTGACCACGTCCACCGAAACCGCCGTCATGCCGGGGGCGGTCGCCCCTCCTGCGCCGCGGCGCAAGCGACTGAGCCAATTTACGGCTCGCAAGCTTCGCCGCGGCCGGAGGGCGCGAAAGGACCGCGCCGGCTACCTGTTCCTCTTGCCGTGGTTCATCGGGATGCTCTTCACGATCGTCCCGTTCTTCGCCTCGCTCTACCTGGCCTTCACCGACTACAACCTGCTCAACTCGCCACAGTGGATCGGCTTGGAGAACTTCGCGGACATGTTCCGCGACCCGGTGCTGCTCAAGTCGCTCAAAGTGACCTTTGTGTACACCTTCGTGTCGGTGCCGCTGTCGCTGGCGGCCGCACTCGGCGTCGCGATGATCCTCAACCGCGGCATCAGGGGCCTGCCCTGGTACCGGGCCGTGTTCTACCTGCCCTCGCTCCTCGGGGCGAGCGTGGCCGTCGTCCTGTTGTGGCGCTACGTCTTCGGATTCGACGGAATCGTGAACGCGTTCCTCGGCTGGTTCGGCGTCGACGCCATCTCCTGGACCTCGGACCCCGACTACGCGCTGACGACGCTGATCATCCTGCACATCTGGACGTTCGGCTCGCCCATGGTGATCTTCCTGGCCGGCCTGCGGCAGATCCCTGTCATGTACTACGAGGCCGCGGCCGTCGACGGCGCCTCCAAATGGCGGCGCTTCCGCTCGATCACGTTGCCGCTCTTGAGTCCGATCATCTTCTTCAACCTGATCCAGTCGCTCATCGCCTCGTTCCAGACTTTCACGCAGGGCTTCGTCATGAACAACGGCGGCGGCGGACCGGCGAACTCCACATTGTTCTACAACCTGTACCTCTACCAGCAGGGCTTCGGCCAGTTCAACATGGGCTACGCCTCGGCGATGGCCTGGACCCTGCTCGTGATCATCGCCGTGTTCACCGCGATCACCTTCTTCACCGCCAAGTACTGGGTCAACTACGACAGCTGAGGTCCCTCCCATGTCATCGACCTTGCAATCCCCGCGGGCCGCGAAGCCCAACGAGGACGCCGACGCGCTCATCGAGCGCTTCGGCAGCACCCGTAAGAGCCGCTTCTCCCGGCACGTGATCCTGTGCGTCATCGGCCTGGTCATGATGTACCCGCTGCTGTGGCTCGTCTCCAGCTCGCTCAAGCCGAACGACCTGATCTTCTCGGACCTGTCCCTGTGGCCGGCCGAGTGGAGCCCGTCCAACTACACCGAGGGCTGGAACGCCCTCGAGTACGACTTCGGGGTCTACTTCTCGAACTCGATCGTCATCGTGGTCTTGAGCATCGTCGGGAACCTGTTCTCGTGCTCCCTTGCGGCGTACGGGTTCGCGCGGTTGAACTTCACCGGCCGCAAGCTCTTCTTCGCGCTCATGCTCGGCACGATGATGCTGCCGGGCCACGTGCTGCTCATCCCGCAGTACATCCTGTTCGCGAAGCTCGGCTGGCTCAACACGTACTACCCGCTGCTGGTGCCGAACTTCCTGGCCACCAACGCGTTCTACATCTTCCTGATGGTGCAGTTCATGCGCTCGCTCCCGCAGGAGCTCGACGACGCGGCGCGCATCGACGGGTGCGGCCCGTTCCGCACCTTCTGGAGCATCATCCTGCCGCTGTGCCGCCCGGCGTTCGCCACCACCGCGATCTTCACGTTCATCTCGGTGTGGAACGAGTTCTTCGGGCCGCTGCTGTACCTGACCGACCCGGAGCTGTACACGGTGCCGCTCGCGCTGCGCCAGTTCATCGACTCCGAAGGCCAGTCGCAGTGGGGCCAGATGTTCGCGATGTCGGTCCTGTCGCTCGCGCCCATCATCGGCTTCTTCATTGCGGGCCAGAAATACCTGGTCAAGGGCATCGCCACAACCGGCCTGAAATAAAGCGGCCGCAACCGACGAACGGGAACGCCTTGAACGACGTCTACCGCAACCCGGTCCTCAACGCGGACTGGTCCGACCCCGACGCGATCCGGGTCGGCGGCGACTTCTACCTGACCGCCTCCAGTTTCCACCGGGTGCCGGGCCTGCCGATCCTGCACAGCCGCGACCTCGTGCACTGGACGATCATCGGCCACGCGCTCGAACGCCAGGTGCCCGAAGCGGACTTCCGCACCCCGCAGCGCGGCGGCGGCGTGTGGGCCCCGGCGATCCGTCACCACGCGGGCCGGTACCGGATCGTCTACCCCGATCCCGACCGCGGCCTGTTCGTCACCAGCGCCGAGGACCCGGCGGGGGAGTGGACGAGGCCGCATCTCCTGAAGGCCGGCAAGGGACTCATCGACCCGTGTCCCCTTTGGGCGGAGGACGGTTCGGCGTACCTCGTGCACGGCTGGGCCAAGAGCCGCTCCGGGATCAGCAACCGCCTCACCGTGCACCGCATGAACGACGACGCGACCGCGCTCCTCGATGACGGTGCGGTCGTGATCGACGGTGACGCACTGCCCGGCTACCGCACCCTCGAGGGCCCCAAGTTCTATGAGCGCGACGGCTGGTACTGGATCTTCGCGCCCGCCGGGGGTGTGACCAACGGCTGGCAGTCCGCGTTCCGCTCCCGTGATCCCTTCGGGCCCTACGAGGAGCGGATCGTCCTCGAACAGGGCGACTCGGACGTCAACGGGCCCCACCAAGGCGCCTGGGTGACCACTGAGGACGGATCGGATTGGTTCCTGCACTTTCAGGACCGCGGCCCGTTCGGGCGGGTCGTGCACCTCCAGCCGATGCGCTGGGGCGAGGACGGCTGGCCCGTGATCGGCGAAGACGGCACACCGGTCGCCCACGGCCCCGTCCCCGTCCCCGGCGGGACCGCCACCGCTCCCCCCGAGGACTTCACGAACGGCATCGGTCTGCAATGGACCTGGCAGGCCAACCCGGAGCCGCACTGGGCGCGCACCGGCCCCGACCTCCGCCTCGCCTGCGTCGACACCGGGACCGAGGACCTGCGGCACCTGCCGAACCTGCTCGGACGGCACCTGCCCGGCGACCCCAGCCGGACCGAGACCACGCTCCGCCTCGACGACGCCGAACCGGGCGCCCGCGCCGGACTCGCGGTAGTCGGCGACACCTACGCCTGGATCGGCCTGGCCCGCACCTACACGGGCCTTGAACTCGTGCACCGCACCGCCGACGGCGACATCGAGCACGACGCCGCCCCAGCGACTCCGGTCGACGGCGACACCATCGCGCTCGGCGTCGAAGTCGACGCCGGAGGCCGCTGCCAGTTCCTCGCCGGCACCCCGCTGCGCCCGGTCGGGCCGCCGTTCCAGGCCACCGCCGGACGCTGGGTCGGCGCCGCCATCGGACTCTTCGCCCACGGCAAGGGGAGCGGAGCGGGCGTATTCGGCGCGGTGCGACTGCGCCCCACCACCCCGTGCCCCACCGCCCCGGACGCCCATGGATGAACAACTGACCCTGGCCCAGACGCACCCGCTGACGCTGGGCGGCCAGACGGTAGCGGAGTACGTGTGGCGACCACACGTGCCGAACACCCTGTCGCCCAGGCCGTTCCTGCATCCCGTGCGCACCCTCGCCGGTACCTCGGTCACCGAGGCGATGCCGCCGGACCACCTCCACCACCTCGGGGTGAGCCTCGCGGTGCCCGACGCGGGCGGCGCGAACTTCTGGGGCGGGCGTACCTACGTGCGCGGCAAAGGCTCCGTGCCGCTGCCGAACCACGGCGTGCAGCGCCACCACCGCTGGGACGCGCGAGGCGACAGCGTCCTCGCGCACGAGCTGCACTGGATCGGCCCCGACGGCGCCGCACTCCTGCGCGAACGCCGCCGCATCGCCGCCCGCCCCGTCGACGACCGCGCCTGGGCCCTCGACTTCCGCTTCTCGCTCCAGAACCTCACGCCCGAACCGCTCGTCATCTCCAGCCCAGGTGCCAAGGGCCGCACCGGAGCCGGATACGGCGGGTTCTTCTGGCGGGCCCGCCGCGGGCTGCGCACCGTCACGATCCTCGGCCCCGGCGTCTCCGGCGTCGAACGCCTCCACGGCTCGACCGCCCCATGGCTCGCACTCCGCGCCACCGGCCCCGAACCCTGGACGCTCGTCTTCATAGACGCTGCGGGCCAAGGCGATCCGTGGTTCGTGCGCGGCGGCGACTACGTGGGCGTCGGCCCCGCGCTCGCCTGGTCGGAGCCGTTGACGGCCGCCCCGGGCGAGGGCCCGCGTCGTCGTATCATCACGGTAGTCGCCGACGGCGACCTCGGTCCCCGATCGATCGAGGGCCTGGTGGAAGCCGTCGCGGCGAGCCCCGCACCCCGCGAGGCATAAGTGATTGGAGCCGCAATGGAGCACTCCGGCACTGTCCGAGCCCTGGACGCCGACCAGCCGGTCCCGCTGCAGGTCGACGGCCGCGAAGTGGCCAGCTACGTGTGGCACTCCGAGCTGCCCGCCTCCACGGCGCCCCGGCCGTTCCTCCACCCCGTGCGCACCCTCGCCGGATGCGTCGTCACCGACGCCCGCCCCCATTCGCACACCCACCAGCTCGGCATCAGCATCGCCGCGCCCGACATCGGGGGCCGCAACTTCTGGGGCGGCCGCACCTTCGTCGCCGGGCACGGCCCGGCCTGGCTCGACGACCACGGCGCCCAGCGGCACCGCCGCTGGCTGCGCCACACCGACGCCGAACTCGCGCACACACTCAACTGGATCGACCGGGACGGCGCGGCACTGCTGAGCGAACGCCGCGCGATCGCCTGCGTCCCTTTGACATCGAACGCCTGGACCCTCTCGGTCCAGACCCGGCTCACCAACGCCACCGACCGGCCGCTGCAGATCCGCAGCCCCGCCGCGCTCGGCCGCGTCGGTGCGGGCTACGGCGGCTTCTTCTGGCGCGGCCCGGCCCTCTACGGCGAAGTCCGCGTCCAGAGCCCGGCCGGGGCCGGCGTGCGCGCCGTCCACGGCACGACCGCCCCGTGGCTCTCCGTCTCCGGCGCCGACCGCGAAAGTCGCGAATGGACGATGCTGTTCGTGCCCGCCGACGCCACCACCGCCGGGGACCGCTGGTTCGTGCGCGCCCGCGACTACCTCGGCGTCGGCTCATCGCTCACCTGGGACCGCCCCATGGTGCTGGATCCGGGCGAGCAGATCGAACGGCATATCCTCGCTGTCGTGGCAGACGGCAACCTCACCGAAGACGCGGCCGCCGCGCTCGCCGAAGCAGCGCGGCCCCCCGCATGAACGCCCCCGGGAGCACCCGCTCGAACGACCCCGCCCGCCAAGAACGCCTGCGCGCCTTGAACCTCGAACTCGTGTTCCGGCAGGTCTTCGCCGCCGAGAACCCGGTCTCACGCACCGAACTCGCCGCCGCGACCGGCCTGACCAGGCCCACCATCACCCGCATCGTCGAGGAACTCATCGCCGGCCGGCTCGTCACCGAGACCGGCGCGACCCCCGACGGCCGGGCCGGACGGCCCCGCATGGGACTCACCGTCTCCCGCCGCGGCCCCGCCGGACTCGGCCTCGACATCCGCACCGACGGCCTCGCCGCCTGCGTCGTCGACCTCAGCGGCGCCGTACGCCACCTCGCCTTCGCGCCGTTCACCGACGCCGAAGCCCCCGCCGTACTCGACCGCTTGGCGCACATGGCGAACGAAGCGGCCGAAGCCGCATCCGCCGAAGGCCTCACCGTCGTCACCGCCACGCTCGCGGTCCCCGGCCCGACCGACGGCGGCATCGTCCGCACCGCCCCCTCCCTCGGCTGGCGCGACGTCGACGCCGGCGCACTCCTCGCCGAACGCCTCGCCCACCTCGACCTCCACACCTCTGTGGACAACGAGGCGAACCTCGCCGCCCGAGGCGAACTTCACCGCGCCACACCCGACCACTTCCTTTACGTCTCAGGCGGACTCGACATCGGCGCGGGCATCATCCTCGACCGCCGCCTCATGCGCGGCTCCCACGGCTGGGGCGGCGAACTCGGCCACCTCACCGTCGACCCCGACGGCAAACCCTGCCGCTGCGGCTCCCGGGGCTGCCTCCAGACCTACGCCAGCCTCGCCGCCATCCTCGGCGGCGAGACACCCCCCGCCGGACAGACCGCCGACGCCGCCCTACTCGCCTGGGCCGACGCCGGCCGCCCCGAAACCATCGCCGCCCTCGACACCGCCGCGACCGCCCTCGGCGTCGCCGTCGCCAACGTCCTCAACCTCTTCGACATCGACACCGTCCTCCTCGGCGGCAGCTTCGCCCTCCTCTCCTCCTGGCTCATCGCCGGTGTCGAAGCCGAGATCAACCAGCGCGTCCTCTCCGCCCGCTGGGCCCCGATCACCGTCCGCCCCGCCACCCTCGGCCCCGACGCCGCCGCCATCGGCGCCGCGATGGCCGTCGTCGACCGCATCCGCCGCGACCCCACGGATTGGCTCGCCTCCACACGGTGACAAATCCCGCCCGAGCAGGGCAGGATGAGCGGTGAACGAAGGAGGCGTGCAATGTCGCACCAGCCAGAACCTGCACAGGACGACGCGCCGGGACGCGCACACGACGACGCGGTCGACGGCCCCGGCCAGGGGACCCTCTCGATCGCCGCCGTCCTCGCCGAGGCCGCGAGCCGCAGACCCGAAGCTCCCGCCCTGCACTTCATGGATCACACGATCACCTATGGGGCCCTTTGGGAGCAGACCCGCGCCTACGCGGGCGCGCTCGCCGCGCGCGGCATCGGACGCGGCTCGCGAGTGGCGATGCTCGTCCCGAACGTCCCCGACTTCCCGCGCGTCTACTACGCCGCCCTCGCCCTCGGCGCCGTCGTCGTCCCGGTCCACCTGCTGTTCAAGGCCGAAGAGATCCGCTTCGTGCTCGAAGACGCCGAAGCCGACCTGATGGTCGCCGCCGCCCCGCTCCTCGCCGAAGCCGCCCCTGCGGCCGCGCTCGCCGGGGTCCCTCTCCTCACCGTCCTCACACCCGAAGGCTTCGCGCTCGACGGCGAACCCGTTGCGCGCCTTGAAGACGAAGCCCTCGTGGCCGAACCGATCGAGCGCTACGCCTCGATGCACCCGCTCGCCGCCGCGACGATCCTCTACACCTCCGGCACCACCGGCACCCCCAAAGGCGCGGTCGGCTCGCACCTCGCGCTGGTCGAGCAGGTCCACACGTGGCTGATCGACACCTTCACCTACCGGCCCGACGACGTGCTCTACGGCGGGCTGCCGTTCTTCCACACGTTCGGGCAGACCGTCGTCCTCAACGCCGGTTTCCGGCGCGGCGCGGCGATCATCCTGCTGCCGAAGTTCGACGCCGACGAAGCACTCCGGCTTCTGGTGCAGCACAAGGCGACCGTGTTCGCGGGCGTGCCGACGAACTACGCGGCGATGGTCGCGGCCGCGAACCGCACACCCGATCGCCCACCGCTGCGCTCAGCGCTCTCGGGCGGTGCGTCGCTGCCGACCGCGCTGCTGGAGGCGTTCGAAGCGGCGTTCGGCGCGCCGGTCCATGAGGGCTACGGGCTCACCGAGACCTCTCCGGTGTGCAGCTTCAACCTCGAATCGGAGCCGATCCGGCCCGGCACCGTGGGCAAGTCGATCTGGGGCGTGGACGTCGCGATCGCCGACCCCGAGGTCGAGGACCGCATCGTGCTTCTGCCCGAGCCGGGCGCGCTCGGGGAGATCGTGGCGCGCGGCCACAACCTGATGAAGGGCTACCTCGGCCGCCCCGACGCGACCGCCACGGCCGTGGTCGACGGCTGGTTCCGCACCGGCGATCTGGGCACTGTGGACGAGGAAGGGGTGATCACGATCGTCGACCGCAAGAAGGACATGATCATCCGCAACGGCTACAACGTCTATCCGACCGAGGTCGAGGCCGTGCTCTCCCGCCACCCGGCGGTCTCGCTCGCCGCGGTTTTCGGTGTGCCGCACGAGACGCACGGCCAGGAGGTGCACGCGGCGGTCGTCCCGGCCGAGGGCGTCGAGGCCGATCCTGCCGAACTCGTGGCCTATATGAAGGAGAAGATCGCCGCGTACAAGTACCCGCGCGTGGTCCACGTGGTCGAGGCGTTCCCGTTGGGCCCCAGCGGGAAGATCCTTAAGCGCGAGCTCCAACGGAACTACGGCGGTTAGGCGCAACGCTGTTCGGTTACGGGTTTGGCGAGGGTGTCATGCCTGGTGATCGCCGGGTGTCGTCGTTCATTAGTAGTGACAGGGTTCCCGCCGGACTCGGTGGCGGACGTCTTGCGCACGGGCGGGACCGACCCGGGCTGGTATTCGATGGGGCTTCAACCGATCAGCGACGGAGTGGTGAGTGGTTGCCCGAGGGTGTCTGGCCGGAGCCGGGTCTGGCGCGAGGTTCAGGCACTCAGCGAAGGAGTGGTGGGAGGTGGCCCGGGGGTGGGTCGCCGGAGCGGGGTCGGTCGCGTCGCTATCGGGTGGGCCGGGCTGGTTCGGCTCGATCCCGGCGCCGGGCGGGCGGCGATGCGGGAGAAGCCAGCGGAGGGCGTGGTCATGGTTGTGATCGTCATGTTCCTGCCGCCTCCTTCCTCTGCTTCCGCTTCTGGCCCTTCGACGTACGCCCGAGGCCTCCGATCTGCGGCTTTGACCTTCACCGGCACGAGCCGTGAGACCCCTGGCCTCCCTTTTGCATTTCAGGGGGCCGACCTCTTGGCCCTTGGCCGCTGATCCTTCGATCCAGCCTGGGCCTGCCGGCGAGCGCCATTGCGGCACCCACCGCTCTCCGTCCTGGTGTCAGCCAGTCCGGTGCATACCGTTTCCCCTTCCCTGCCGGGATGGTTCAGCGGGTGATCGCATCAGGGCCGTGGCCGAGCGACACCGGGCTCCTCATGGCCCGACACCGGTATCGACGTCCGTGCAATGCAGGCAGATGGCCAGAGGTTCCCTTATGTTTGTCAAGCCGCGAGCGTGTGGGCTTGCCGTTGGTGTGCGTCGTTTTGGA
>NZ_JBHRWO010000010.1:841612-955742 GCF_042647865.1 Glycomyces rhizosphaerae | reverse complement strand
CCCTTGCTCCATACCTACCGGGCGAGACCAGGCTTGACAACCCGACCACCCCACTAACTGAACGGCATTGCGCTTAGGCGACCGGCTCTTTCACCGGTGCCTCGACGCGGGGCTTCGGGGCCTCCTTGGCCGACTTGCCCTCCAGCACGTCGAGCCGCTCGGCCGCGAGGATCGCCCGTGTGAGGCCGGCCCGCACGTAGGGCGCGTCGGAACCGGTGTTCTTGACGTACTGGATGCCCATGTTGATCAAGCCGATCGCAATGGCGTACATGAGCTCGTCCTGCAGCCGGTCGTTGTAGAGGAAGGTCCCGATGATGACCACCGGCACGGCGTAGAGCCAGGCGACGGGCGCCCAGGACTCCATGCGCTGCAACGTCATGATCTCCCCCTTGGGGACTGTGGAGAGCCCGGCCTCGCGGGCCCGCGCGTTCGCGTCGCGCGCGAACCACAGGCATGCGGAGATCATCACCGCCACCGTGATGATCCCCAACGGGGAGAAGATCACCCACCACCGCCGCTGCACCAGCGTCGGCACCAGGATGTAGATGAACGGGTAGATCGCCGTGGCCCGCATCATGAACGAGGCCGCGGCTGTGCGCACGCCCTTCCAGCCGCGCCTGCGCAGCGCCGAATGCGGCGTCATGTCGGCGAAGATGTTCAAGTACAGCCGCACACCCGTGAGCGCGTATGTGAGGGCGACGATCCGCACCGGCAGGTTGTCCCAGGCGTCCGGAATCGGGTAGTCGGCGGCGCGGATGTCGTCGAGGAAAGGGATGCCGTCCCCCGAGCGGTTGAGGAAGAAGTTCGCGTATTCGACGTACTTCGCCTGCCAGAAGAGGTCGAGATCCCGCGACCACCAGGTCAGCACCAGCGCAATCGTCACCCATGCCAGGAACGCGCAGGCGATCGCCCAGCGCTTGAGCGCCTTCGCCTGCCGCAGGTGGTGGGCCTGCATCGGACGCGTCGCCTTGTCGGTCGTCTTCGCCTGCCTTTTGCGGACCTTCGCGATGGCACGCTGCCGGGCGACCTCTGTGGCACCGGGCACGATGCCCTTCACACGCTGCCGCAACGTCTTGGGCTTCCCGTACTCGGCCGCCTCGAGCACCTCGATCTCGCGCACGAAGAGGTCGCGGATCTCCTTGAAACCGGCAGGCCCGGGTCCGATGCCGGAGACGATCAGGCGCCGGCCCGGATCGGCGTCGAGCAGGTCCTCGAGGAGGCGGGCGAGACCGACTGAGGCGACGTAGAACTGGTCGGGCACCGTGCCGTCGGTCGTGCGCGGGATGCCGCCGATCGCGATGAGCACCATGCCGAGTGAATAGAGGTCGGCCCTGGGGCCGCCGATGCCGTTGGCCTTGACCTCGGGCGCGACGTATCCGGCCTCGCCGGGTTCGGCCCCGGGGAGTATGCGGGTGTGGAGGAAGTTCACGCCGAGGTCGATGAGCTTGAGCTTGACGGTGGTGTCGTTCTCCGCCTGGACGATGATGTTCGACGGGGTCAGGTCGTCGTGATGACCGACCTTCTCCGCGAGCACGGCCATCGCGTCCAGCAGGGCGGTGCCGAGGACGCGCAGCTGCTCGACGTCGATGGCACGCAGGATCTCGGACTTCGGTTCCTTGCGCTTCCCGGCGATCGAACGGAGGTGGTCGGTGAGGGTCGGACCGTCGACGAAGTCCATGAACACCCAGCTGTCATGGCTCGCCCAGACCGTGACCAGCGGTGACTCCTTGGGGCGGACACCGCCGAAATCGCGCTGGTAGTCCTTGGTGGCCTTGACCATCGCGGGAGTGCGCAGGTGCGGGTAGATGAGGCATTTCAGGGCATGGCGCTCGGCGCGGCCGACCGCGGGGGGCTTCGCGTACACGGAGATGATGATCGACGTGGTGCCGTGGCGGTGGAATTCCATGGAGGTGAAGTCGATGGTGTTCCAGACGGCTGCCACCGGCCCGTCGCTTTCAGACGGCGCGTACAGACCCTTCATTGCCTGTTGCACCTGGGGATCGGCGATGAGCTTGCGGCACAGTGCAACCGGCGACTCACCGGCGATCTCGCCGCTCTCGTAGGCCTCGCCGAGGTAGCGGATCCGGTCGGAGCGGTGCATCGAGACGAGCGTGAGCAGGAAGACCCCGAGATAGCCGGTGGTCACGGGACTCACCCGGTCGTCCGCTTCGGGGTCGGACCACCAGGCCCAGAGCGCTTCCATCTCGACGGACCGGTCGACGGTGAGCCGGTCGGCATAAGCGCGCTCGTCGAGCGGCACGTCGAGGAGCGCGGCCCGCCAGTCCTCGGGCTTCCAGCGATCGAGCTTCGTTGCGGCGGTTCTGTTTTCGGTGCGGCCGGTGAGGTGCGCGCAGGCGGCGGAGAGGAGGTCAACCGATGCGTTCGCCATTGGCGGTCCTAACGGTGACGAATCGGGGCACGGAGCGGAAGGAGCCGTCGCGGATCTCCGCGACCGGGATCCCTTGGATCGCGGCGCTCATGACGGCGTGCGCGTGGCGGGCGGCGGCGGTGAGCGCGTCGCGGTCCCTGGTCTGGTTGCCCACTTCACGCATCCACGGCAGCGGCGCGAGGTCAAGGACGCTAGGTCCTGGTCCGGGCTCGGTCATCCACTGCTGCAACTGTTTTCGTTGCGTCCGGTACCCGAACTGGGAGTCGACGTAGGCCCGGCCGAGTCCCTTCTTGAGCCGTTCCAAGTAGGCGACGGAGAAGCGCCGGCCCGGGGTGAGGCGGGTGGGCGGGGCCTTGATCGGCTTGGTGCTCAGGGAAAGCACGTGCGTGCACCCGTCTTCCAGTGCGAGCAGGTGGGGGTGGGCGGTGAGCACGCCGCCGTCGAGGGCCCGCTCGCCCCGGAACATGCCGGTGCCGGGGACGGCCACGGGCATCCAGCAGCTCGCCTTCAGCGCCGATTTCAGGTCCTCTCTGGACTCGAACTCGTGCGGGCCGATCCCGGTGAGGCTGTCCACCAGGCTGATCGTGACATGGAACTCGACCGGGCTATTGAGGATCTTCTCGAAATCGAGCGGTTTGATGGCCTCCAGGACTTCCTCGAAGGCGTAGTCGAGGTTGAGCATGGGGCGCTTGGTGAACATCTGCCGCATGTCGACGAACTCGCGCGTGCACAGGTCGTCGAAATAGATGGTCAACGGGTACCAGCAGTCGCCGCCCGACATGAAATAGGCGGCGTTGATCGAGCCGGACGAGGTGCTGTACACGGCGTCGAACACGCCGCGCAGGCCCAGGTCGTCGAGGGCGACGAGCATCGCGGCGGAGGTGACCCCGCGCATCCCGCCGCCTTCGACGGCCAGGCCCAGCTTGCACCCGTCGACCCGGGCGCCAGGCGCGGAACCCGCGGCTTGACGTGCCCGGACCAGTTCGAGGACGGGATGGTCGTCGGCCCAGTAACGGGCGGCGTCGAAGGCGTATGCATCGGACAATTCGGCCTCGCTCAGGGGAGATGGAGCGGCGGAATCGGATTGTCCTCAGGATAGCCCTAACGGCCACAATGCGCAGTCCGGAAAACGCCGGACCCGTCCCGTGTCCGAGGGTCGGAGCCGCACCGGCGTTTTCGGGTCCGCGACATGCGGGCCGCGCCGGGGGTTCAGATTTCGGCTGCGGCGAAATACCCTGGTGGCATGGCATCACTCACGCCGGAGGACCGGCTGCGGCTGGCCCAGGAGATGGACAAGACCCGTCTGCGCATGTACCGCATGAAGGTGCTCCGGGAGCAGCCCGACATCGGGCCGTTGGCGCAGCAGCGCGCCGTCCTGGACTGGATGAGCACCGGCGGGATCCAGGACTTCGGCGTCCCGCAGGAGGAGCGCCCGCAAGGGATGGAGGCGGCCCTCGCGAACGACCTCGAACGCTCGTATGCGCGACTCGCCGCGGCCTTCGACGCGACCGAAGCGCCCTGGGCGCTCGCCGGAAGCCTGGCGGTCTCGGCCCGGATCGAGCCCGTGTACATGACCCATGCGAGCGTGATCCTGTCCGTCAGGGAAGAGGAGGTCGCGCACGCCATCCTCGACGGGCTGGAGGAGTCGGGGCTGCGCCTGCTCAGCGTCACCGACCAGATGTCGGTCAAGAACTGGGACCACGAGCAGGGCCGACCGGCCGACCTGGCGAACATCGAGATCGAGCATCACCCGAACGGACTCGTCGCCGGAGCCCGGCTCGTCGACGACTCCGACGACCGGGACCTCGAGGTGGACTTGATCTTCGCCGCCTCCGGGATCGAATCCGAGATCACCGCCGCGGCCGAGGTGCTGGAGATCCTTCCCGGGCAGGAGTTCCGGGTGGCCCGCACCGGGCATCTGATCGCGTTGACGCTCCTGTCGTTCGGTGAGACCGGTCGCCAGCCGCTGGCCGACCACTTCGAGACGATGGACGCGTTCGATTCCGAGCAGGCCTACGGCGGCATCCGCGAACACGCCGATCTCAAGGCGTTGACGGACGCGGCCACCGACGAGGACTGGCGTCTCGCCTGGGAAGCGGCCGACCTGATGACGAGCAGGAGCGCCACCAGGTCGCGCGACCTTCGGGCGGAGCTGGCGGCGTTCCTGGCGGAGTCGGAGGACTGAGTCCGCCGGCTCCGGTGCCGACACGCAGGCTCGTGGCGACCCTCGGCGGGCCGTTCGCCGAGACCGCGGAACACTGGATCACGACAGGTCTCGACGAAGACCTGGACGAGCGCACATCGCCGAAGGAGCTCCACCTTGACTGATCCATTCATCAGGACCTTTGAGGACATGGGGCGCGAAGGACCCTTGGCTGGGCTGCGTCTGGCGGTGAAGGACCTGTTCGACCTCGCGGGAGTGCCCACGGGCGCAGGCAATCCGCGTTGGCTCGAGACCCATGAGGTGCCGACCGAGGACGCGGCGGCGGTGGCGCGGCTGCGCGCCGCCGGTGCCCGCGTGGTCGGGAAGACGATCACCGACGAGTTGGCGTGGAGCCTCAACGGCACCAACGCGCACTACGGGACGCCGGAGAATCCGGCCGCACCCGGGCGGGTGCCCGGCGGGTCCTCGTCGGGGTCCGCTTCGGCGGTCGCCTTGGGGCTGGCGGACATCGGCCTCGGCACGGACACGGGCGGTTCGATCCGCGTCCCGGCGTCCTATTGCGGGCTGTACGGCCTGCGGCCGACCCACGGGCGGGTGAGCCTGGAGGGCGCGGTGCCGCTCGCGCCGTCGTTCGACACGGCCGGGGTGCTCACGCGGGACGCGGCGACGCTGCGGCTGGCGATGGGCGTGCTGCTCGAAGGGACCGCAGCGGCCGGGCCGATCACGAGACTGCTCGCGCCCCAGGACATCTGGGACGAGATCCCGGAGGCGACACGGGCCGCGGTGATGCCGAAGGTCGAGTCGCTCGGGCTCGAGGTGGACCACTCGCCGCTGTTCGGCGAGGTGGACGATCCGTCGCCCCTGGAGACCGCGCGGGTCGCCTATGCGACCTTGCAGGCTTGGGAGGCGTGGCAGGCGCACGGCGGGTGGATCGAGGCGAACGCCCCCGAGTTCGGGCCGGGCGTGACGGCCCGGTTCGCGAACGCCGCGAAGATCGGCAGCGCCGATATCGCTGTGGCGCAGAAGGTCCGCAGCGGCATCGTCGCGCTCGTCCGGGACCGGCTGCCGGAGGGCACCGCGCTGGCGATCCCGGCCGCGCCGGGACCTGCTTTCAAGATCGGTGGAGCGCCCGACCGCGAGGCGATCGTGCGGCTGACGTGCATTGCGGGGCTGGCGGGCGCGTCGGGCCTGGCCGTGCCGGCCGGCACGGTCGATGGTCTGCCGGTGGGACTCCAGCTCGTGGCCGCGCCGGGCGGCGACGAAAGGCTGCTGGAACTGGCCTGACCGGAAGCGCTCCGAGTCGATAGGTCGGTAGCCGCCGAAGGCGATCCGGCCGCGGGTCCTCACCGCGTGCCGGTGGCGTCCGCGTCCGCCGCGGCGGCCTCGCGAAGCTCGAGATCGAGCGCCGCGTGCCGCCGCCAGGACCGTGCCGCGGGGCCCCCGCCCCGCGGAAGGCCTCGGTCCGGTCGTCTCGTCTCATCGGGTTCTCGCGCGTAGGCGATCCGGTACCAGTGAGGCTGCCGGTCACTGCGGTCTCGCTGCGCGCGGATGGGTCCGGGGAACGGTCGCGTCCTCCCCTGCCAGTCGGGACGCGTTTGTCTTCAGTGGATGTTCAGCAGACGAGGCCGGAACGGAAGGCCTCGGCCACCGCGTGGGCCCGGTCGCGGGCGCCGAGCTTGCGGAACATGCGCCGCGCGTGGGTCTTGACGGTGTCTTCGGAGACGAACAGGTCGCGTCCGATCTCCGCGTTGGACTTCCCTTCGCTCATGCCCCGCAGGACTTGGAGTTCGCGCTCCGTGAGCTTCATGCCCTGGAGCGTCGAGCGCTGCCGCGGAACGGCTTCCGTGACGCGCTGGAGCGTCGGCGAGGCGAACATGATCGCCTGCGCCAGCGCGACCAGCAGGTCGTCGGAGTTGTTGGACGGGGTGCGGATGACACCCCGGGCGCCCGCGGCGACCACCATGGCCGCCGTGCGCGGATCGGCCGCTCCGGACAGGAGGACTCCTGTCCTGGGCGAGCGGGCGCGGACGGTCTTCACGAACTTGACCGGGTCGGGCGCGGCCAAGGCCACGTCGACCAGCACCACGTCCACTTGGCGTCGGCCGAGCTCGAGGAACAGCTCCGGCGAGCCCTCGACCGACTTCACCGCCTGCGCCAAGCCCATGCGGGTCGCGCAGGCCGAGATCTTCTGTCCGGCTTGAGGAGTCTTAACACAGACCAGTACGGTTCTCACTTTGTTCTACCTTTCGCTGCGGTAGGCCGTGCGTGTCTCTCTGTTACCAGCACGCAGGCGGTCCGCCGCCATGACGCGAGTTCGCGCGAATTTTTCGAGTGACTTTTCGAGTTTTCGGGACGAGGCGTGGACGCATGGTGTTCGGGTTCGCTGACGCGAGTTCCTCGTCCCGGATGGGAAACTGGGGGCATGACACAGCGAAGAGGCGGTCGACGGTACCGAGCCGAGTCCCGCGATTTTGGTGATTCTCGTTCACATCCACCTCGCCATGACCTGTCTAACGAACTAACGGCCCTGGAAGGTACGAGTTACGGCCGATATAAATCCTTGCGTGGCAAATGGTGGGCAGGTCCGGCGATTCTGGACATTTCCAAGATCCAGTCCGACCCGTACGCGCCGCCGAGCCGGGTCGCGCTCGAGTTCGACGCCGAGGCCGCTGACCTGCTCGAAGACTGGTACGCGACGCCGGAGCGGCGGCGGGCGCTGGCGGTGCTGCTCGCCAAGCGCTTCCGGAAGGCGTGCCCCACAAGGGACCTGCGGATCGATGCGGGCGGGCAGGAGATCCTCCGCCGGGCCTCCTGCACGGTGGGCGAGGACGGGTCGGTGGTGTTCCGACTCGGCGCGCAGCTGCCGGGGCACGGGCGGCGGATCGCGGGGCGGCAGGCCGCGCGGCTGCTGTGCGAGATCCTGCCCGACGCGGCCGACGAGACGCTCGCGGTGCCCGAGGAGGACGTGCTGGTGTGGACGCGGCACGCCGATGACCTCAAAGCGCTCAGGGAGGCCGTGGCGGCCGCGGGACTGGTCGGGTTCGTGGCGGACGGGGCGATGCTCGCGAGGCGTTCAGGAGTGGACCAGCGGCCCTTGGAGAACGGCGTGCCGTTCGCGACGCCGGAGTCGATGGCGGTCGAGTTCGACCTGCCGCACGCGGGGACGGTGCGGGGCATGGGGATCGGCCCTGGAGTCACCCTGATCGTCGGCGGCGGCTTCCATGGCAAATCGACCCTGTTGCGGGCCTTGGAGTCCGGGGTGTGGGACCACATCCCCGGGGACGGGCGCGACCTCGTTGTCGCCGACTCGTCGGCGGTGAAGATCCGGGCCGAGGACGGCCGCGCGGTGACGGGCGTCGACGTCCACGCGTTCGTCGACCACCTGCCGAGCGGGGACGACACGCGGCATTTCACGACCGAGAACGCGTCCGGGTCCACCTCGCAGGCGGCCGCGGTGGTCGAGGCCCTTGAGGCGGGCGCGAAGGCGCTGCTCATCGACGAGGACACGGCCGCGACGAACCTGATGATCCGCGACGCGCGCATGCAGGAGCTCGTGGCGAAGGACCGCGAGCCGCTGACGCCGCTGGTGGACCTGGTGCGGTCGATGGCCGACGACCACGGGGTGGCGACGATCCTCGTCATGGGCGGCTCGGGCGACTACATGGACGTGGCCGACCGGGTCGTGCTCATGGACGCGTACCGGCCTGAGGACGTGACGGAGCGGGCGAAGGCCTTGGCGGCCAAGCCGACCGGGCGGACGGTGGAGGCCGGGGGCTTCCGGATGCCGCGGGCGCGCGTGATCGACCCGCGGTCGGTGTCCTCCGAGTCGCGCGGGAAGCAGAAGATCAAGGCCGGCGGCACGGACGGGCTGCGATTCGGCGAGTCCGATGTGGATGTTCGATCGGTGGAGCAGATCACCGACCCGGCGATGACGACCGGGATCGGCCTGGCGATCGAGGCGGCCGTGCGGCACGGCTGGATCGACGGGGAGGCCACCGTGGCGGAGGTCCTGGACCGCTTGGACGAGGTGCTGGACGCCGGCGGCGAGGCCGAGCTGCTGCGGATCCGGGAGGTGGACCTGGCGGTGCCGAGGCGGTACGAGGTGGCGGCGACGCTCAACCGGATGCGGGAGCTCGTGGTGCACCAGGAGTGATGGGGCCCTGCGGATCCTGGTGGAACCAGGCATCTGGGAGGGAACAAAAAGTGCCTTCGCGGCTCCGATCCCCAAAGGCCGCGAAGGCACTTGAACTCTATCGGTTTCCCGACAGTAGTGCGACTAAGTGTCGGGATGTTGACACTTGGAGTTCCGTCCAGGCGTTCGACCTGGGCTTAAACCACGGCCGAAGAACGGAGCAAGGCCGCCGACGGTGTCGGCGGCCTTGCTTGCGTTCCGTTGCGGAGTCCTACGACCCCGGCCCGGCTCTAGTGCGAGTGGCTGTGCCCGCCGTGCGAGTGCGAGTGGCCGTGACCGGCTTCCTCGTCCTCGTCCGCGGGCTTGTCCACGATCGTCACCTCGGTCGTCAGCAGCATGCCGACGATCGAACCGGCGTTCAGCAGCGCGTTGCGGGTGACCTTCACCGGGTCGATGATCCCGGCGGTGACCAGGTCCTCGTACTCACCGGTGGCGGCGTTCCAGCCTTCGCGCCAGCCCTTGCCCTCGACCGCGTTCACGATCACGTCGCCGGACTCGCCGGCGTTGATCGCGATGCGGCGCAGCGGCTCGGACAGCGACTCCTCGACGATCCGCAGACCCACGCGGGCCTCCGGGTCGTCCAGCTCGATCTTCTCGAGCACGCTGATCGCGTGGATCAGGGCCGCGCCGCCGCCGGCGACGATGCCCTCTTCCACCGCGGCCTTGGTCGCGTTGACCGCGTCCTCGATGCGGTGCTTGCGCTCCTTCAGCTCGACCTCGGTGGCCGCGCCGACCTGGATGACGGCGACGCCGCCCGAGAGCTTCGCGAGGCGCTCCTCGAGCTTCTCGCGGTCCCAGGAGGACTCGGTGGTGGAGGCCTGCTGCTTGATCTGCGCGATGCGGGCGTCGACGTCCGCGCGCTCCCCGCCGCCGTCCACGATCGTGGTGGCATCCTTGGAGACGGTGACGCGACGGGCCCGGCCCAGGTGCGACAGGTCGGCGGCCTTGAGCTCCAGGCCCACCTCAGAGGAGATGACCTCGGCGCCCGTGAGGGCCGCGATGTCGCCCAGGATGGCCTTGCGGCGGTCGCCGAAGGCCGGGGCCTTGACGGCGCACACGCGCAGCGTGCCGCGCAGGGCGTTCACCGTCAGGGTCGCGAGGGCCTGGCCCTCGACGTCCTCGGCGATGATCAGGAGCGGCTTCGAGGTCTCCACGACCCGCTCCAGCACCGGCAGCAGCTCTTCGATCGAGCCGACCTTGCCGTTGGTGATGAGGATGTAGGGGTCCTCGAACACCGTCTGGCGCGAGTCCTGGTCGGTGATGAAGTTCGGCGAGATGAAGCCCTTGTCGAACTGCATGCCCTCGGTGACCTCGAGGATGGTCTCCAGGCTGGAGCCGTCCTCGACCGAGATGACGCCCTCGACGCCGACCGTGTCCATGGCCTTGGCGATGAGCTCGCCGATCTCCGGGTCCTGCGCCGAGACCGCCGCGACCTGCGCGATGTTCTCGTGGTCGGAGATCTGGATGGCCTGGCGCAGCAGCTCGTCCGAGACGGCGTTCGCCGCGGCCTCGATGCCCTTGCGGATCGCGATCGGGTTGGCCCCGGCCGTGACCGCCTTGATGCCCGCGCGGCTCATCTTCTGAGCCAGCACGGTCGCGGTGGTGGTGCCGTCGCCCGCGACATCGTTCGTCTTGGTGGCGACTTCCTTGACCAGCTGCGCGCCGAGGTTGGCGTACGGGTCGGCGAGCTCGATCTCCTTGGCGATGGTGACGCCGTCGTTGGTGATCAGCGGCGCGCCGAAGGAGCGCTGCAGGACCACGTTGCGGCCCTTCGGGCCGAGCGTGACCTTGACGGTGTCGGCCAGCTGGTCGATACCGCTCAGCAGGTTGTGCCGCGCGTCCTCGGCGAAGTTGAGAATCTTCGGCATGGGTGTCCCTTCCTAAGACACGAAAGGGCCCTCAAGTGAGGGCCCCAGGCGTGCTAGTTCTCGACGACCGCGAGGACGTCGCGCGAGGACAGGACGAGGTACTCCTCGCCGTTGTACTTGACCTCGGTCCCGCCGTACTTGGAGTAGATGACCACGTCGCCGACCTTCACGTCGATCGGGAGGCGGTTGCCCTTGTCGTCGAAGGCGCCCGGGCCCACGGCCAGAACGGTGCCCTCCTGGGGCTTCTCCTTGGCGGTGTCGGGGATGACGATGCCCGAGGCGGTGGTGGTCTCGGCCTCGTTCGCCTGGACCACGATGCGGTCGCCCAGCGGCTTGATGGCAGCCTTGCTCACTTGGTTTCTCCAAACCTGCGTGTTCAATACGGATGTCGCCACGACGGCTCGGGTCTCGTCGTCGCGGGTGCCGAGGCACCGGCCCGTGGCTGTTGGCACTCTCCAGGTGAGAGTGCCAAGCCGATCATAGCGCTTAGCAATCTCGGTCTGCGAGTGCTAAGACGTAAGTTAATTCACGCAGGTGGGGACCGTCAACACGGGGTCTCCGACGTCATACCATGAGGCACGTGGATACCAGCCTGCTCCAAGCCCTGAAGGCCGCCCCCGAGCTCCAGAACCAGGCCGCGGAGGCCCTGCGGAAGGACGGCGACCGGGCGCCGCTGACCTTGCGGAAGGCGGGCATCGCCCCCGATCTCGCGGCAGCGGCATTGACGCTGGCGGACCTGCGCGAGCACGCCAGGACCAAGTTCGGCGAGCGGGCGGAGAACCTCTACTTCACCAGGGCCGGCCTGGAACAGGCCACGCGGTGGGTGGTGGCGGAACGCCGGGCCGCGCGGTTCGCGAGGCACGCGGACGAAGTGACCGACCTGTGCTGCGGACTGGGCACCGAGGCCCTGGCCTTCGCGGAAGCGGGCATGAGGGTCGAGGCCGTGGACATGAGCGCGGAGACCGCCGAGTACGCGAAGGCGAACGCCGACGCGACAGGCCTGACGGTCGAGATCAAGGTAGGCGACGCCCTCAAGACCCCCCTGCTGGAATCGGCCTTCGCCGACCCGGCCCGCCGCTCGGGCGCGGGACGGAACTTCAACCCGGCCGACTACTCGCCGCCGTTGAACGACCTCCTGACCCACATGTCGAAGACCAAGTTCGCCGCCCTGAAACTCGGCCCGGGCATCAGCCATGAGTGGATTCCAGAAGGGGCCGAAGCGGAATGGGTCTCGGTGGATCGGGACGTCGTCGAGGCCTGCCTATGGCTGGGCGAGGCAGCGGAGGTCAAGCGAAGGGCAAGCCTCTACAAGTCGGGCAAGTGGCACGAGCTGACGGGTGCAGGCAACGAGCACGCCGAAGTAGGCGAGATCGCGGACTACCTCTATGAGCCGGATGGAGCAGTGATCCGGGCAGGCCTGGTGGCAGAGCTGGCGGAGCAGCTGGCAGCCCACACCGCCAACGAGACCATCGCCTACCTCTACAGCAATGAGCTGCGGGAAACCCCGTTCGCCAGGGCCTGGAAGGTGGAGGAAGTCTGGCCCCTCCACCCCAAGAAACTGCGGACCCTGTTGGCAGAACGAGAAATCGGCCGCCTGACGATCAAGCAAAGAGGAACGGGAATCGACCCGGCAGCGCTGAGGAAGCAGCTGAAGCTGAAGGGCGCCAACGAGGCGACGCTAGTGCTCACCCGCCTCGGAGAAGCCCACGCGGCAATCCTCTGCCAAGAGGCCTAGGCGGCCGCGAACGGCTTGATCTGACGCAGATCGTTCGCGAGGCGGTCGCGCTCGATCTCGAGGTCGTAGCGGTTCTGGAGGTTCATCCAGAACCGGTCGGAGGTGCCGAAGTACCGTGCGAGCCGCAGAGCGGTGTCGGCGCTGATGCGCCGTTTACCGTGCACGATCTCGTTGATCCGTCGTGGCGGCACCCCGATCGCCATCGCAAGCCGGTACTGAGAGACGCCCAGTGGCTCCAGGAACTCCTCGGCCAGAATCTCTCCCGGGTGAATCGGCGGCATCAATGCCTCCATCAGCCTCCCCTTCCCGTGTCGCGTCCACCTCAATCTAGTGATAGTCAACGATCTCAACCCCTTCCGGGCCCGCATCTGTCCAGCGAAAACACACCCGCCATTGCTGGTTGACCCGGATGCTGTGCTGCCCTTCACGGTCGCCTTTCAGCTTTTCGAGGCGGTTGCCGGGCGGTACCCGAAGGTCCTCGATCGTCTCAGCCGCGTCGAGCATCGTCAGCTTCCGGAGCGCGGCGCGCTGCGTGGCGTCGTCGAACCTCTTCGATCGCTTCCTCTCCCATATCCGCTCGGCTTCCTTGTCGGCGAATGACCTAAGCACGCCCAATAATAACGCATCGCGTTAATAACGTCGAGCGTTCATACAGTGCCGCGTGGGCTTCGGCGAGTTCTTCCTCCGTGAATTCGCCACGCCCACGGGTGTGCGCGTTGAGAAGCTCACGAAGGCGCTCTCGCCGAGGCGGTCGGTGGTCGCTCATTCGGGGAGGCGGGCGGTTAGGTCGACTTCTATGAGTTGGCCGGGGTAGCCGAGGGCGGTTACCCCCATTACCGTGCTGGCGGCTTTGAAGGCGGGGCCGAGCGGGGTCTTCTCGGAGAGGTGGTGCCAGGCGCCGCCGACGGTGGCGCTGTCGGCGCTCACCACGTAGACGACCGAGCGGACCACGTCCTCCGGTTTCGCCCCGACCGAGTCGAGGGCGGCGAGGCAGTTGGCGACCACCTGGTCGATCTGCGCTTCGAGGTCGCCGATACCGACGACCTGCTGGTCCTGGTCGACCGGGCACTGTCCGGCCAGATATGCCGTGCGGCCCGTTTCGACGATCGTCACGTGCTCATAGCCCCCGGTGGGGTGCAGCTCATTGTTCGACACACCGCGAGTCTATGGCCGGGGCCCCCGGTCGGGAACCGAGTTTTCCGGAGCCGCTACTCGGGATTGGCGATGCGGTAGCGGAGCTTGGCGTCCTTCTCGGTGACCATGCGTTCGAGGTCGACCTGGAAGTCCGAAATCTTCTGGCGGAGGGCCTCGTCGGTAGCGCCGAGGATGCGGACGGCCAGGAGGCCCGCGTTGCGCGCCCCCGCCACCGAGACCGTGGCGACCGGGATGCCGGCCGGCATCTGGACGATCGAGAGGAGGGAGTCCATGCCGTCGAGGTGCTTGAGCGGCACCGGGACGCCGATGACCGGGAGCGGGGTGGCGCTGGCGACCATGCCGGGCAGGTGGGCGGCGCCGCCGGCTCCGGCGATGATGACCTGGAGGCCGCGGGAGGCGGCCGAATCGGCGTAGGAGAGCATCCCGTGCGGGGTGCGGTGGGCCGAGACGACGCGGACCTCGTGAGCGATGTCGAACTCTTTGAGGGCTTCGACGGCCGCTTCCATGACGGGCCAGTCGGAGTCGGAGCCCATGATGACGCCGACGCGCGGCTTGTGCTCGGTCATGTCTATTCGCCTTCTTGAAGCCATTTCGCGGCCCGCAGGGCGCGGCGCCGCAGGACGTCGGGGTCGTCGCCGCAGACGGTGACGTGGCCGATCTTGCGGCCGGGCCGCACCGCCTTGCCGTAGAGGTGGACGTGCGCGCCCGGGTCTTCGGCGAGGAGGTGCTGGAGGCGCTCGTCGAGGCGCGGGCCGCCGGGCGGGCCGCCGAGGACGTTGGCCATCACGGTGTACGGCGCGGCGGTCTCGGTCGAGCCGAGCGGGTAGTCCAGGACGGCGCGCAGGTGCTGCTCGAACTGGCTGGTGCGGGCGCCTTCGATGGTCCAGTGGCCCGAGTTGTGGGCGCGCATCGCGAGTTCGTTGACGAAGAGGCCCTTGCTGGTCTGGAAGAGTTCGACGGCGAGCATGCCGCAGACGCCGAGTTCGGCGGCCACGGTTTCGACGATGTGCCCGGCCTGCTCGGCGGTCGCCTCGTTCAGGCGCGGGGCCGGGGCGATGACCTCGGTGCAGATGCCGCCGGTCTGGACGGTCTCGACGACCGGGTAGACGGCGGTCTCGCCGCGCGGGGAGCGGGCGATCTGGATCGCGAGTTCGCGCTGGAGGGCCATGCGCTCCTCGACGATGAGGCGGATGCCGGAGGCGAGCACCGCTTCGGCGTCGGCGGGCGTGTCGATCATCCACACGCCCTTGCCGTCGTAACCGCCGGTGGCGGCCTTGAGGACGCACGGGAGGCCGAAGGCCTCGACGTCCGAGATGGAGTCGACGGGGGCCCAACGAGGTTGGGGCAGGCCGAGTTCGGTGAGGCGGGTGCGCATGGCCTGCTTGTCCTGGGCGTACAGCAGGGCCTCGGGGCGGGGCTGGACCTCGACACCCTCGGCGACCAGGACGCGCAGCGCCTCTTGCGGGACGTGCTCGTGGTCGAAGGTGACCACGGTGCAGCCCTTGGCGAAGCCGCGGAGGTCCTCGACGTTCCGGTAGTCGCCGTAAGCGGTCGCGGGGGTGACGACGGCGGCGCTCTCGGCCGGGTCGCCCGCGAGCACTTTGAGGCTCTGGCCGAGGGCGATGGCGGCCTGGTGGGTCATGCGGGCGAGCTGACCGGCGCCGATCATGCCCACCGTCGGAAGTTGCGTCGCGGCGTCCACGGCCAGAGCCTAACCCGGGCCCAGGTCCCGGCCCCGGTGTTCGGCACGTGGCGTGACCTGGACCCTTACAGGATGATGGGATGTCTCGGCGGTCGCAGTTTGCGGGGGCTCGCGGCGGCGGTGGGCGAAAGCGGCGATGATGGAGGGGACACCGCTTTGCCGAGTTCCGAAGGGCCGCCATGATCGAGTACTACTCCCCCGCCGAGATCGAGGCGATGCGTCCGGCAGGGCGCTTCGTGGCCGGGATCCTCACCGAGCTGTCGCAGACCGCCGAGGTCGGCATGAACCTGCTCGAGCTCGACGACCTGGTCGCGCGCCGCATCAAGGAGGCCGGGGCGGTCTCCTGCTATGTGGACTACCACCCGTCCTTCGGCGGGAGTCCGTTCGGGAAGGTGCTGTGCACCTCGGTGAACGACGCGGTGCTGCACGGCCTGCCGTTCGACTACAAGATCCAGGACGGCGACCTCGTGAGCTTCGACTTCGCCGCGGAAGTGGACGGCTGGGTCGCGGACTCGGCCCTGTCGGTCGTGGTCGGCAACGCGAGCGAGCAGGACCTGCACCTCATCGACACGACGGCGCGGGCGCTCGAGGCGGGCATCGCGGCGGCGAAGGTCGGGAACAAGCTCGGGGACGTCGGACACGCGATCGCCACCGTGGCGCGCGGCGACGGCCTCGGTGTGAACACCCAGTTCGGCGGCCACGGGGTCGGCCGGACCATGCACGGCGACCCGCACGTGCCGAACGACGGCCGCCCGGGCCGGGGCATGAAGCTCAAGCCGGGACTGGTCATCGCGATCGAGCCGTGGTTCCTGCAGACGACCGACGAGATCGTCTACGACCCGGACGGCTGGACGCTGCGCAGCGCCGACGGTTCGCGGGGCGCGCACATGGAGCACACGATCGCCGTCACCGAAGACGGGCCGATCGTCCTGACCGCCAGGAGCTAGTGGTCCGCTTCGGTCCGGGCGAGCCGGGTCATGCGGTCGATCATCCGCTCGGTGGCGATCTCCTCGGCGGTGACGGCGTACCCGTAGTGGTCGCGCCAGTCGCCGTCGATGTAGAGGTAGCGCTTGTGCAGGCCTTCGCGGCGCAGGCCGAGCTTCTCGGCGACCCGGTTCGACGGGCCGTTCTCGGGCCGGATGTTCACCTCGATGCGGTGCAGGCGGCCGACGGTGAGCGCGTGGTCGATCACGAGCGCCAGCGCGGTGGCGGTGATGTTGCGCCCGGCGTGGCCGCGGTCGATCCAGTAGCCGGCGTAGGCGGAGCCGAAGGCGCGGCGCACGATGTTGCCGACGGTGAGGCCGCCGACGAGCCCGCCCTGCCAGCAGACGGCGAGCGGCCAGCTGGTGCCGTCCTTGATGGAGCGTTTGAGGCCGCGGACCATCGCGCGGAACGCGGCGGGCGAATGGGCTTCGTGCCAGGTGGTGCCGGTGCCGGGTTCCCAAGGGGCGAGCCAGGCTTCGTTGGCGCGGCGCAGTTCGGACCAGCGGTTGGCGTCGGAGCGTCGGAAGGGGCGGACGCTGACGTCGCCGTGGTGCAGGTGCACGGGCCAACCGGGGTTGGAGAGGGTCATTCGGTGTCCAGCGGCGGGTCGTTCGAGAAGATCATCGGTTCCGGTCCAGGAGCAGCACGTCTACGGTCGATCCGGCGGGCACCCGGGTCGCGTTCTCGCCGATGGTCATGAGACCGGTCGCCTCGGCGAGTCCGGAGAGCGTGTAGGAAGTGGATCCCAGCGGGGCGACGGTGTAGCCGCCGCCGCGCCTCTCGGCGACGCGGACGGGCCGGAATTCCCTCAGCCCGTTCGGTGAGGATACGGGCTCGGTCAGGTTGGCGCGCACGCTGGGCCGGAAAACGGGCTCGGCTCCGGCGAGGCGCTGGATGAGCGGGCGGGCGATCACCTCGAAGGCGATGGTGGCGGCGACGGGGTCGCCGGGGAGGCACACGACGGGGACCTCTTCGGGGCCGATGGTGCCGAAGCCCATGGTCTCGCAGAGGTAGACGGCGACGGGGTTGAAGTCGACGGCGCCGTCGCGGGAGAAGGTGCGGCGGACCATGTCGCCGGGGCCGAGGCCGGTGCCGCCGGTGGTGATGACGAGGTCGGCGCGGAGGATCTGGTCGTCGAGGACGGACCGGAGGGCGTCGGGTTCGTCGTCGCAGATGCCGACGCGGTAGGCGTGGGCGCCGGCTTCGGAGGCGGCGGCGGTGACGAGGTGGGAGTTGACGTCGATGAGCTGGCCGGGCTGGGAGGGCCGGCCGGTGTCGACGAGTTCGTCGCCGGTGGCGATGACGACGACGCGGGGGGTCGGGCGGACGACGACGTCGGCGACGCCGGCGGCGGCGAGGAGGCCGATGAGGTTGGGGGTGACGCGGCGGCCCTCGTGGGCGAGGATCTCGCCCGAGGCGCGTTCGGATCCCATGCGGCGCACGCCGTGTCCGCGGCGGGGCACCTGGCGGACGTCGACGGTGGCCATGCCCTCGTCGGTCCAGGCCAGGGGCACCACGATGTCGGCGCCGACCGGAAGGGCGGCGCCGGCGGCGACTGAGAAGCACGTGCCGGTGACGAGGCGGACGGGCCGCCAGGACGACGCGGCCAGGTCGCCGAGGACCTTGAGGCCGACGCCGCGCTCGGGGCTGGCCCCGGCGATGTCGTCGGCGTTGCACGCGTAGCCGTCGATCGCGGCGTAGTCGAAGGCGGGGACCGGCCCGGGGTTGACCGCGTTCTCGGCCAGGACCGACCCGGTCGACTGGGTCATGTCGATGTCGACCGGGGGCAGGGGTCGCACCAGGGCCAGCGCCTTCGCAAGGAAGTCGGCCAATGGTGTCGCCTCGCCGGTCCCCTTCACTCCTCATCCCCCCGTCGGTCAAGTTCCTCTCAGCGCCGCCTTGCGGTCGCCGGGTCAGTCAAGTGTCGCACTGAATTCGCGCAGCCAGGCGTTGAAGCCGGGCAAGTCGTCCCGCTGGGTGGCGAGCTCGACCAGGGTCTGGAGGTACGCGACGGGTTCTCCCGTGTCGTAGCGGCGACCTCGGAAGACGACCGCGTGGACGGGGGTTCCGTTGGCGCGCATGGTTTCCATGGCGTCGGTGAGTTGGATCTCGCCGCCGCTTCCGGGCTCGGTCCGCTCCAGGACGGGGAAGATGGAGCCGGGGAGGACGTAGCGTCCGATGAGGATGAGGTTGGACGGCGCGTCTTCGAGGGCGGGCTTCTCGACGAGGCCGGTGACGCGGACGACGTCGTCGGCGTCGGTGGTTTCGACTGCGGCGACGCCGTATCGGCTCACCTGGTCGTCGGGGACCTCGATGAGCGCCAGGACGATGCCGCCGGTCTCGGACTGGAGGTCGATCATGCGCGGCAGGAGCTTGTCGTCGAGGTGGCACCATTCGTCGCCGAGGAGGACGGCGAAGGGCTCGTCGCCCACATGGGAGGCGGCGCGGCCGACGGCGTGGCCGAGGCCCTTGGCGCCGCCCTGGCGGATCGCGGTCATCTCGGCGATGGACTCGGGGGCCTTGACCTTCGCGAGCATCTCGTCCTTGCCCTTGGCCTTGAGGGCGTTGTCGAGGTCGGCGCGGGCGTCGAAGTAGTCGATCATGGCGTCTTTGCCTGGGGCGGTGACGAGGGTGACGTCATCGGCGCCGGCGGCGGCGGCCTCCTCCACGATGTACTGGAGGACCGGCTTGTCGACGATCGGCAGGAGTTCCTTGGGGATGGCCTTGGTGACCGGGAGGAAACGGGTGGCGAAGCCTGCCGCGGGGATGACGGCTTTTGTGGCGCGAGGCGAGGTTGCTGACATACCGCGAGGGTATCGTGCACACGCTGCGTCGGAGGTCAGCCACCCTGGCGAACGGAGGGTGAACGTTCATGTCGGGTGGTCCGGCTCTAGACCGCGACTCTCCATGTGTCGCGACCGGCGGCTTTGGCGGCGTAGAGGGCTTCGTCGGCGGCGGTGAGGACGCCGGAGGCGGTGTCGGAGTGCTCGCCGAGGACGGCGATGCCGATGGAGACGGTGATGCGGAGCTCGCGACCGCCGGAGGCGTCGTTGACCTTGAAGCGCTTCGCGTTGACGGCCCGGCCGAGGCGCTCGGCGACCGCGGAGGCGCCGCCCGCGTCGGTCTCGGGCAGCAGCACCATGAACTCCTCGCCGCCGTGGCGGAACGCGAGGTCGACCTCGCGGATCTGCCCGGTGATGCGGCGGGCGAGCTCGATGAGCACCTGGTCGCCGACGGGGTGGCCGTACGTGTCGTTGACGTCCTTGAAGCGGTCGAGGTCGATCGCGAGGAGCGCGGAGGGCCGCTGGTAGCGGCGGGCGCGTTCGGCCTCGCGGCGCAGGGAGGTCTGCATGAACCGGTAGTTCCACAGGCCGGTGAGCGGATCGGTGAGGCTCAGGCGTTCGGCGTGGCGGTGGAGGAGCACGTTCTCGACCGCGACGGTGGCCTGCCCGGCGAAGGTCTTCAGCGTGTCGACGTCGCCGCTTTCGAACTCGTCCCCGGCGATCCGGTTGTAGAGGACGAGGACGCCGAGGACCCCGGCGTCGGTGCGCGGCGCGCCGCCGAACTCGGACTCGTTGGCGGAGCGGCCGCGTTCGTGCTCGACGAGCGGGCGGCCCGCGAAGGGGACCGCGACGATCGTGTGGGCGTCCGGTTCGGTGGGGGCGCGGTGGTGGCCTTCGAAGCGGCCGTCGACGATGCGGCCGTTGGCGGGGACGCCTTTCGCGGCGATCGCGCCGATGATGCCCTCGCCGATGCGGATGCTCGCGGGCTGGTCGATGCCGAGGTCGCCTTCGCCGGCCCGCTCGCGGAGCTGGTCGGCGTCGTCCACGTCGACGAGCATGATGACGCCCGCCTCGGCTCCGGCGGTGACCATCGCGGTGTCGAGGATGACTTCGAGGATGCGGTCGAGGTCGAGGGTCGCGGTGAGGGTCTGGCCGAGGCGGCCGAGCTGGCCGCGCATCTGGTCGCGGGAGGCCGTGAGCGCCTGCACGTACGCCTGAGTCTGCGCGGTCATGCGGTTGAACGCGAGCGCGAGCTGGGCGACCTCGTCGCGGCCGTGGACGGGCACGCGCACGTTGAGGTCGCCTTCGGAGACGCGCTCGGCGGCGGCCGAGAGCTCGGCGAGGGGCCGCGTGGTCGAACGGGCGAGCCACGCGGCGAGCCCGACCGCGCACACGGCCGAGGCGGTGACCATCGCGGCGAGCGTCCAGTACATCGGGGTCACGTCGGTGGCGACGGTGCCGATGCTCAAAGGCAGGAAGGCGTCGGTGAAGTCCCAGCGACCGGCGTCGGCGCTGCCGACTTCGAGGAGGTCGGGGCGGGAGTCCTGGAGGATGATGTCGGCGTCGGCGACGCGGGCGAGGCGGCCGAGGAACTCGCGGTCGACCACGCGGAAGGCGCTGAAGACCGCGGTGGAGCCGTCGGCGTTCTGGACCTCGGCCTGGGCGCCGAGCGCCACGATCTCGCCCGAGCCTACGTTGGCGACGGTCTCGCCGCAGTCGACCCAGTTGCCCTCGGGGGCCTCCGCGCCGATGTCGGTGCCCGGATCGGTGCCGACCGAGGCGAGGCTGGAGAAGACGACGCCGTCGACCACGGCGCGGTCGACCAGGAGCTGCGCCATCTCGACCGCGTCGGACTGATCGCCGCTACGGTAGTTCAGGGCCACGGCCGCGGCCGAGGCCTGGATGCGCTCGCAGATGGTGCCGAGGGTCGAGTCGACCATCGTCACCGCGGAGTTCGCCAGCGCGTCGCCGCGGGAGTCCGCCAGGTGGGACATGACGGCAGCGACGAAGACGGCCCCCACCAATACCGGTCCCAGCACGACGACAAGGAACGCCGTGGTGAGCCGTGAGCGCAGCGACACTGAAGCCCCCTCAAGTTCACTGCTTAGAAGACTACCTAGAGCTACGGAACGGACACGACACGGCAGGGGCTTTATCGGAGGATTAACCGAAAGGGTGAGTGCGACAGGACGTTCAGGGGAATCCTTCCAGGTAGATACCACCATTGAAAGGAACTGGCATGCAAGAGGCGAAGGCGGCGGCGCGCCGACACCTGCTCGAGGCGCGGAAGGCGATGCCCGGCGAGCAGCGCGGGTACGCGGACCTGGCGACCTGGAAGGCCTTGCGGGACTTCCTGATCGAGGTCGTGGACGAGGGCGCCGTGGTCGCGGCGTACCGGCCTTTCGGCGCGGAACCGGGCGCGGCACTCGAACCCGAACTGCCCGAACGACTCGCGGTCGTCTACAAGGTCCTCGAACCGGTGCTCCTGCCGGACAAGGATCTCGCCTGGCGCGAGGTCGGAGGGCCTGGGGGCCAGGGAGAACCTGACGAGAACTCGGTCGGCGGCGACGGCCCCACGCCGGGCGGGGCGGTGCTCGGACCGGACGCGGTGGCGCATGTCGCGGCCGTGATCGTCCCGGGCCTCGCCGTCTCAAATGATGGGATTCGACTCGGGAGGGGCGGCGGTTCCTACGACCGGGCGCTGGCCCGGGTGGGCCCGGACGTGCCGGTGGTGGCGCTGCTGCGCGACGGCGAGTTCGGCATCGCGGTCCCGGCCGAGCCGCACGACCGGGCGGTGACGGGTGTGATCACCCCGGCGAAGGGGTTCACGTCGTTGAGATAGCCCACACTCCACAGGCGGATGGGATTAGCACTCCTCGGCGTTGACTGCTAATGTCGATCGGGATTTGTGTTGACTGCTGGAGGTTAGGCCGTGCCTGTCTACGAATACCGCTGCAAGGAGTGCGGGTACGAGTTCGACCGTCACCAGTCGTTCTCCGAAGCGCGTTTGACGGACTGCCCGAGCTGTGCGGCGAAGGGCGGCCTGCGCAAGGTCTTCGGGAACGTCGGCGTGACGTTCAAGGGCAGCGGGTTCTACCGCACCGACTCCCGGTCCACCGACTCCAGCTCGCTCAGCTCGAACGGCTCCAAGAACGGGTCGAAGAAGAGCGAGGGCAAGTCGGAGGCCAAGTCCGAGACCAAGGCCTCCTCGAGCGCCAAGTCCGACTCCGGCAGCGCCGCCAAGGCCGCCTGAGCGGGAGTCATCTGAACGTTCACCGGTGCCCGGTCGCAGCTAGCGACCGGGCACCGGTCTTTCACGTCGTGCCGTCGCCGCCGTCCGGGGTCTCGGACGACTCGCCGTCCCCGATTTCGGAGTCGGTTTCGGGGGGACTCTCGGACTCCTGGGCCGCCTCGGCGTCGATCTCGTCCTGCTGCCGGGCCGGTTCCTCGTCGGTCAGCGGGTCCTCCCCCTGGCTGACCATGCCTTGCTCTTCCAGCATGGCCTCTTCGAGCTCCTCTTGGTCCAGGCGGTACTCGTCGGAGCGGCCGTCCATCACCTGCCACCAGATCCGCTCGGCGATCGTGCCCTCGTGCGAGCTTCCGTCGCCCTCCTTCTTCTCGTCCCCGGCCCACACCGCGAGCGAGAGGCCCTCGGAGAAGCCGGTGTGCCAGGTCGAGGAGGCGTTCACGGCGACCTCGTAGTCGTCGTACTCAAAGCTGTTCAAGTAGAGCGGCAGCGCGGCCTCGCCGGCGATCCACGGCTCGAACTCCGTCTCGGCGGTCTCGGGCTCGGCGTCGTAGAGCTCGCCTTCGGGGCCGCTGACGGTCTCGACGAAGAAGGGCTCGGCGGTGGTGCCCTCGGCGGCGATCGCCGCATGCATCGAGGCGGCGTCGAGCGTGGTGATCGGGTAGGCGCCGATGCCGATGTCGGGGTGGAAGCCGATGGCCTCGGCGGGGTCGATCTCGGCGGCCACGCCGTGCTCGTCGAGGTCGTGCGGGTCCCACATCCGGTCGACGCCGAGCGCGGCGGCGGTCCGGGCGATGGCGTCGCCGCCGAGGCGCTCCGACATGTCGTAGACGGCCGTGTCGATCTTCCCGCCCACCGCGTCGGCGAGGCTGATGTCCTCATCGGGGTCGGCCCCGCCGATGTTCACCAGGTCCTTCGGTTCGCCCTTGTCGTCGACGTAGGTCGCGAACTGGCGGGGCGAGTTCCCGTCGAGTTCGGACGACCAGACGTCGATCCCGGCGTGCATGGCCGCCGCGAAGACGACGGTGTTGAACGAGGTCCCGGGCCGGTGGCCGACATCGGCGGCGAGGTCGAGCCCGGCGCCGTTCTCGCCCCCGTAGTAGGCGAGGACGCGGCCGGTGCCGGGTTCGACGGCGGTGAGGGAGGCGGCCGTGTCCTCGTCCGCCGCGGCGACCTCGCGGATGCCGCTCCGCTCGACGGCGAGCTCCTGGAGCTCGGGGTCGAGGGTGGTCACGATGTCGAAGCCGCCGCGCAGCACCTCGTCGGTGCCGATGCCGGCGTCGGCCAGCTCCTGGAGCACGAAGCCGTTGGTGATGAAGCCTTCCGGGCCGAGCCCTTCGGGGTCGTTCGTCGGGTCGAGGGTCTCCGGGAGCGCGGTGATCGCGTCGCGCTTGACCTGGTCGAGGCGGCCCGTGAGGACCATCTGGTTCAGCACGTAGTTCCAGCGCTCAGTCGCCTCCTCGACGCTGCCGCCGCTGCCGTAGGGGTCGCGCGGGTCGTAGGGGCCGTCAGGGGATTTGATCTGGGCGACAAGGAGCGCGGACTGGGAGGTGGAGAGGTCGGCGGCCGAGCGGCCGAAGAACTCCTGCGCGGCGGCCTCGACCCCGTACGCTCCGCGTCCGAAGTAGACGATGTTGAGGTAGTGGTTGAGGATCTGGTCCTTCGAGTACTCGTCCTCCATCTTCATCGCCATGGCCGCCTCGCGGGCCTTGCGGAGGTAGGAGCCGTCGCCGCGGATGTCGGCGACGAGGCCGACGTACTGCTGGGTCAGGGTGGAGGCGCCCTGCTGGTCGCCGCCTTTGACGTTGTTGACGAGGGCGCGGAGCACTCCCTTGGCGTCGACCCCGGGGTGCTCGTAGAAGTTGGCGTCCTCGGCCGCGACGATGGCGTTCTCGACGTCGTCGGCGATCTCGTCGAGGTCCACGGAGGTGCGCTGCTCGGCGGCGAGCTCGCCCATCACGGTCGTGCCGTCGCTGTAGTAGACCGTGGAGCCCTGGCTGAGGGCCGCGTCGAGCTCCTCGGGGAGGTCGACGGTGGCGTAGAAGACCGAGCCGACCACGAACGCGGTCGTCGCCAGGACTGCGATGACGAGCCCGAACGCGGCGATCGTGCGCTTCTTGCGGCGGTGCTTCGGCTTGGTCCGCCGGGGCCGCTTCGCCGGGGCCTCCGCGGCAGCGGGCCGTTTCAGGAAGGGCAGCAGGTTGATCGTGCGGCCGGGATCGTCGGTCTCGGCGGTGTCTCGACCTTGTTCCATGCTCAGGAATACGCGCGAAACTCGTCAAACGGTTGCGCCGTGATCAACTAATCCTTATGGGACAGATGTGACTCAGAGGGCCAGTGCGACGGCCGTGGTCAGGACGAGCTGAGCGAGCGCGACGGGGACGAGTCCTTTCCAGCACAGGGCTTGGATCTGGTCGACGCGCAGGCGAGGCCAGGCCACGCGGAGCCAGATGACGACGGCGGCGAGCGCGCCGGTCTTGAGGAGCGTCCACAGCCACCCGAGCGATTCGGGGCCCGGGCCCTTCCAGCCGCCGAGGAAGAGGACGGCGGTGAGGGCCGAGATGACGACGATGCCGACGTACTCGGCGAGCAGCAGCAGCGCGAAGCGCAGCCCGGCGTACTCGGTGAGGTAGCCGAAGACGAGCTCGGAGTCGGCGACGGGCGCGTCGAAGGGCGGGCGGCGGATCTCGGCGAGCCCGGCGGTGAAGAACACGAGCGCGGCCGGGGCCTGCCACAGGAGCCACCAGGGGTTCCAGGCCTCGACGATCGCGGGCAGGCTGAGCGTCCCGGCCGCCACGGCGACCGAGGCGGCGGCGAGCACGAGCGGGAGTTCGTAGGCCATGAGCTGCGCGGCCCCGCGCAGCGCGCCGACGAGCGTGTACTTGTTGGCCGAGGACCACCCGGCCATGAGGACCGCGAGCACGCCGACCCCGACGAGCGCGACGACGATGAACAGCCCCATGTCGAGGTTGGCGCCGACGAGGTCGCCGGGTCCGAGCGGGATGAACAGGATGACCAGGAGATACGGCAGCAGCGCGACGGCCGGCGCGAGTTTGAAGACCGGCTTGTCGGCGGCGTCGGGGACGAGGTCCTCCTTCTGCGCGAACTTGACGCCGTCGGCGATGAGCTGCGCCCAGCCGTGGAAGCCCCCGGCGTGCATCGGGCCGAGGCGGCCCTGCATGTGGGCCATGAGCTTGTGCTCGGTCTGGCCGACGACCAAGGGCAGCACCAGGAACGCGGCGAGCACGGCGGCGATCTTGACCGCTACCTCAAGAAGCATCGGGCCGCCTCAGGCGGGGATCGGGTGCTTCGGGTTCCATCCAGTCGTCAGGGGAGCCGGGCGGGCGCTTGGGGGCGCGCTTTCTCACGGTGCCATGGCCCTCACCTGGTTCTTTGGCGCCGGGCCAGGGCTTGACGACGCGGGAGGCGAGCACGAAGTCCTTGCGGAGCGGGTGGCCCTCGAACTCGGGGGCGAGCAGGAGCGGCTGGAGGTCGGGGTGGCCGGGGAAGTCGACGCCGAACATCTCGTGCGTCTCGCGCTCGTGCCAGTCGGCGCCGGGGTAGAGGTCGGTGACTGAGTCGACGGCGCCTTCGGTGAGGAGGGCGCGCAGGAGGACGCCGCGGCGTTCGGCGACGGACCAGAGGTGGGCGACGATCCGGAAGCGGGGGCCGGGAGCCGGGGCGTCCTCGCCTTCGGCTTCGGCTGGGCCCTCATCGACGGCGGAGAGCCAGTCGAAGAAGTCGCAGCCGAGGTCGTCGCGGCAGGCGCGCACGGCCGCGTGCCAGTCCTTGGGGTCGACGTCGGCGACCGAGCGCGGGCCGTCAGTACCGAGTTCGTCGACGCCGAGGGCGGTGCGGACGCGGTCGTCCCAGAAATCAGGCACCGGGCCTCCTCAAGAGCGGTCGCAGGCTCGGTTTGCGCTGTGCCGGTTCTTCGGCTCGCGAGCTTCGCCGAAGCGGCTCGGCGGCGATCTTCTTCTGGAGCTCGCCGATGCCGTACAGGAGCGCCTCGGGGCGGGGCGGGCAGCCGGGAATGTAGACGTCGACCGGGATGATCTGGTCCACCCCTTTGGTCACGCAGTACGAATCCCAATAGGGCCCGCCGGAATTGGAGCAGGCGCCGAAGGAGATCACGTACTTCGGCTCGGGCATCTGCTCGTAGAGCCGTTTGATCGCGGGGGCCATCTTGTCGGTCACGGTGCCCGAGACGACCATGAGGTCGGCCTGACGCGGCGAATGCGCGAAGGGGATCACGCCGAGGCGCATGAAGTCGTGGCGGCTCATCGAGGCGGCGATGAATTCGATCGCGCAGCAGGCGAGTCCGAAATTGAAGACCCACAGGGAATAGCGGCGGCCCCAATTCAGGACGTAGCGGATCGGCTCGCCGAGCACGTTCGGATCGGCATCCGAACGGCGAGAAGGGAACGGCAGTCTCACCGCCATCGCAGGACCCCTTTCCTCCAGGCGTACGCGAGTCCGAGGGCGAGGACGCCCACGAAGACGCCCATCTCGACCGCGGCGGCGGGGCCGAAGCCCCGGAACACGGCGGCCCACGGGAACAGGAACACCGCTTCGACCGCGAAGAGCACGAACAGGAACGCGTAGACGTAGTAGCGGATCTGGACCTGGGCCCAGTCCTTGCCGACCGGGTCCACACCGCACTCGTACGCCTTGCCCTTCTCGGCGGAGGGCGCGCTCGGCCGCAGGAGCGAATTGGCGGTCATCGCGGCGGCCACGAACGCGAACCCGGCGAGCAGCAGCACCCCGAACGTGAGGTAGTCGCCCAAGCGGGTGGAGTCCATATCCACACCTTAATGCCGCGCAGGCCCCGGCGATACCCGTGTGCGCGCCCGAATCGGCACGATTCCGAGCCGTTTTCGAGGAACTCCGGCGCACCGGGCGCAACCGCACGGCATTGACGGACGTGTTGTTGTACGAAGAGGATTCACGGCGACTGCGGCACGGCCCCCATCAGCGGCCGAGCGGCACTCGCGCGCGCTATGCACAGGTAACAGGAATGGGATCACCGCACATGACCGCCGCCGGCGCTTCGACGCTGCTCCGGGTCGACGACGAGTTCGCCTCGCTGCTGCTCGACCGGCCCGCGGACCTCGGCGACGCCTTCGGCGCCCCGGCCGGTCCGGCCGCCGAAAGGATTGTCGACATAGCGACCCCGCCTCGCATCTCCCCCTTCACTAAAGCGACAATGGTTGCCACCGGGCACGAACACGATGACCCGGACCTTGCCCTTGTCCCACCTACCTGCGCTGGAGCGGATGTGCGAACGGAGGCGGATTTCACCGACCTCTACGAGAAGCATTTCTCGGAGCTCGCGGCCCAGGTATGCGCCTACCTCGGCGACGCCACCGAAGCCCAGGATCTGGTCCAGGAGGCCTTCCTGCGCGCGTGGCAGCGCTGGGACAAGGTCGGCGGTTACGAGGAGCCGGTCGCGTGGGTGCGCCGCGTCGCGTGGAACCTCGCCACCAGCAGGCACCGCCGCAACCAGGTGGCGCGCAAGTTCCTCCAGAAGTCCTCCGCCCCTGAGCTCGCCCCGGCCGCGAGCCCCGACCACGTGGCGCTCGTCGCCGCGCTGAAGTCGGTCCCGGCCAAGCGGCGCCAGGCGCTCGTCATGCACTACATGGCGGACATGACGATCAGCGCGATCGCCGAGGCGACCGGTGCGAAAGAGGGCACCGTCAAGTCCTGGCTGCACCGCGGCCGCAAGGAACTGGCCGCGCTGCTCACCGATACCGCGGCCGACCCGAAGCCGGCCAAGGCGGTCAAGCAGTCCGTGGACGGCGACGCCGATCCCGACACCATGCCGATCCGCATCCGGCGCGCGATCCCGGGGGCCCAGCGGGGACCCCGGTCGGCGAGCCGCCGAGCTTCCGTGAAGGAGGACCGCTCATGACCGTCGACCCTGAGGACGACCAGGTCCGCGCGGCCTTCGCGAGCTTGAAGGCGGAGTCGTCGGCGCACTTCCCGCCGCCGCCGGTGAACGAGCTGATCATGCGCGGCCCGGCCGCGCTGCGCCGCCGCAGGCTCGTCTCGCTCGCCGCCATCGTCGGCGCGTGCACCGCCGTCACCGCGGGCGGTTTCGCCGTGGCCCAGACGCTCGGTCCGCTCGCGGGCGGGCCCGAATCGGCCGATGACGGCAACACCGCCGTGGCGACCTCGCCTTCCGACGAGACCCCGAGCTACGACATCGGCGACCCGGCCAGCCCGGAGTCGGACGAGCACGAGTCCCCGACCGACCAGGCCACGATCCCGGCCGAGACGACGCTGGTCATCACCGACCCCGGCGAGTACGGCGACGCCTGCACCGCAGGGTCGCTCGGCTTGAACGTCGAGGACTGGACCTTCGGCGACGAGACGCCGTGGTCGATCGTCTTCGACGCCGGATCGGGCGTCGGCCCGGTGCTCGGCGACGTGGACGGCGACGGCGCGGAGGATGTCGCGGCCGTGCTCGAATGCCGACCCGAAGGCGGCGACGTCTTCACCGTCGGCGTCTCCGCGTTCTCTTGGAACGAAGACGGCACCTCGCTCGAGCAGCTCGGTTGGGTCTGGGAGCCGCACACCCTCGGGTCCACCGTCGCGATCGCCTCGATCGAGGACGGCGTCGTCACGGTCGACGCCGCCGACGCGACCTACCCCGAGTACACCGGCGAGTTCCAGTACGTGTGGGACGCCGCGACCGACGCCTTCGCGAAGGTCGAGGACGACGCGACCACCGAGCCGGTGCCGGACGAGAGCCCGAGCAGCCCCACCCCGGACGAGACGCCGACGGCGGAGGAGTCCACCGAGACGACGCCCTCCAGCGGGTCCTTATAGGAGACCGGCCGGGTTCGGCGGCGGTGTCGGAAGCCCGACTCCGGCGTGTCGCGCCGGCCTTCGCGTCCACGATCCGAGACGGCGGAACGGCCCCGCTCCGGCTCTGACACAGCCGAAACAAGAGGTCCAGGTCACTGCGAGCGGCGAGTTGTCCCAGCATGTGAGCCAGATCGCGGTAAGTGGTGTCGCCTACATCGCGCCCGGGTCGCAGGGTTGGCACCGCGAGCCGGCGCCCGCGTAGCATCGCTATTAGCAGACTCGACGGAGCCCCGCTCCCCGATCCGAAACGCCGCAGACCCTGCGCGCCCCAGAACCCGCAAGAGGAGAACTAGGTGAATACCGTCCGGCAGCTCGACCGGGTCGTCATCCGCTTCGCAGGGGACTCCGGCGACGGGATGCAGCTCACTGGTGACCGCTTCACAGCGGAGACCGCCAAGCTCGGCAACGACCTGTCGACACTCCCGAACTACCCCGCCGAGATCCGGGCCCCCGCGGGCACCCTCCCCGGCGTGTCGAGTTTCCAGATCCACTTCGCGGACACGGACATCCTCACCCCGGGCGACCAGCCCGAGGTGCTCATCGCGATGAACCCGGCGGCGCTCAAGGCGAACCTCCGCGACCTCAAAGCGGGCGGCACCATCGTCGTCAACACCGACGAGTTCACCAAGCGGAACCTCACCAAGGTCGGCTACGACGCGAACCCGCTCGAAGACGGCTCGCTCGACGACTACCAGGTGCACGCCGTCGCCCTCGCGACCTTGACGATCGGCGCGCTCGCCGAGCACGAGGTCAGCAAGAAGGACGCCGAGCGCTCCAAGAACATGTTCGCGCTCGGGCTCGTCTCGTGGATGTACTCGCGTCCGACCGAGGCCACCGAGGACTTCCTGCGCGGCAAGTTCAAGGCCAAGCCGGCCATCGCCGAGGCGAACATCGCGGCGCTGCGCGCCGGATGGAACTACGGCGACACCACTGAGGCGTTCGCCGTGCGCTTCGAGATCCCGCCGGCGAAGCTCAACGCGGGCACCTACCGCAACATCACCGGCAACCAGGCCCTGGCCTGGGGCATCACCGCCGCCGGTGTGGCGTCGGGGCTCCCGGTGTTCCTGGGCGCGTACCCGATCACCCCGGCCAGCGACATCCTCCACGAACTCTCCAAGCACAAGCGCTTCGGCGTCACCACCGTGCAGGCCGAAGACGAGATCGCCGCCGTCGGTGCGGCCCTTGGCGCCTCATGGGGCGGGGCGCTCGGCGTCACCACCTCCTCGGGCCCGGGCATCGCGCTGAAGTCGGAGACCATCTCGCTCGCCGTCTCGCTGGAGCTGCCGCTCCTGGTGGTCGACGTGCAGCGCGCCGGTCCCTCGACGGGCCTGCCGACCAAGACCGAGCAGGCCGACCTCATGATGGCCATGTTCGGCCGCCACGGCGAGGCCCCCATCGCGATCCTCGCCCCGCAGTCCCCTTCGGACTGCTACGAGATCATGATCGAGGCCGCGCGCATCGCGCTCGCCTACCGGACCCCGGTCATGGTGCTGTCGGACGGGTACATCGCCAACGGCGCCGAGCCGTGGCGCCTGCCCGAGACCGCCGAGCTGCCCGACATCTCCGTCGAGTTCGCGACCGAGACGAACGGTGTGGACAAGGCGGGCGAGCCGACCTTCCTGCCGTACCTGCGCGACCCCGAGACGCTCGCGCGTCCGTGGGCCGTCCCCGGCACGCCCGGCCTCCAGCACCGCATCGGCGGCATCGAGAAGGCCGACAAGACCGGCGACATCTCCTACGACCCGGAGAACCACGACCACATGGTGCGCACCCGCGCGGCGAAGATCGCCGGGGTCGACGTGCCGGACCTGGAAGTGGACGACCCCAACGGCGCGAACGTGCTCGTCCTGGGCTGGGGCTCCACGTGGGGCCCGATCGGCGCCGCGGTGCGCGGCCTGCGCGACAAGGGCGTTCCGATCGCCCGCGCGCACCTGCGCTACCTCAACCCGATGCCGAAGAACACCGCCGAGATCATCGCGCGCTACGACAAGGTCGTGGTGCCCGAGATGAACCTGGGTCAGCTCGCGCTCCTGCTGCGCGGCAACTTCCCCGGCACCGACGTGGTCGGCTACAACAAGGTGCGCGGCCTGCCGTTCACCTCCAACGAACTGCAGGACGCCCTCGAGGAGGTCATCAAGAATGGCTGACGTGCAGCTTGACGCCCCGAAGCTGAAGGCCAAGGACTTCAAGTCGAGCCAGGAGGTGCGCTGGTGCCCCGGGTGCGGCGACTACGCCATCCTGGCGGCGGTCCAGTCGTTCCTGCCCGAGCTGGGACTCGAGCGCGAGAAGATCGCGTTCATCTCCGGCATCGGCTGCTCCTCGCGGTTCCCGTACTACCTCAACACGTACGGCCTCCACTCGATCCACGGCCGCGCCCCGGCCATCGCCACGGGCCTGGCGGTCTCCCGCCCGGACCTGTCGGTGTGGGTCGTCACCGGCGACGGCGACGCGCTGTCGATCGGCGGCAACCACCTCATCCACGCGCTGCGCCGCAACGTGAACCTGAAGATCCTGCTGTTCAACAACCGGATCTACGGGCTCACCAAGGGCCAGTACTCCCCCACCTCCGGGCCGGGCACGCTCACCAAGTCGAGCCCGATGGGCTCGGTCGACGCGCCGTTCAACCCGCTGTCGCTGGCGCTGGGTTCGGAGGCCACGTTCGTGGCCCGCACCCTCGACTCCGACCGGGCGCACCTGCAGGACGTCCTGCGGGCCGCGGCCGAGCACGAGGGCTCCGCGTTCGTCGAGATCTACCAGAACTGCCCGATCTTCAACGACGGCGCGTTCGAGGTCCTGAAGAACCCGGAGACCCGCGACGAGTCGATCATCCGGCTCCAGGACGGCGAGCCGATCCGCTTCGGCGACAAGGTCGTCGTGCAGTCCGGTTACGGGCTCCAGGTCAAGGACGCCGCGGAGGTCGACGAGGCCGACGTGGTGGTCCACAAGGCCGATGTGGACGACCCGGCTTACGCGTTCGCGCTGTCGCGGCTGTCGGGCATCGCGCTCGACCACACCCCGATCGGCGTGTTCCGCAACGTCAAGCGGCCCACGTACGACGCGGACGTGCGCACCCAGGTCGACGAGGCCGCCACCGGCGTCGACCGCAAGGAGGCCCTCGACCGGCTCCTGCACTCGGGCGACACCTGGACCGTGCTCTAGGAAAACGTGTGAACGCGGGCCGGACGCTTCGGGGTCCGGCCCGCTTCCTCTTGCACGCCTTAGCTTTCGAGCTCTTCCTGGGCCTTGGTCAGGATCGCGCGAACCTCTTCCTGCCAGGCGTAGGTCTCAACCTCGATCGACACGTAGAACGCCTCCCGGGAGTCGCCCCACGCCTGCTCCGCGGTCTCGCGGTAGCCGGTCTCATCGCCGCATTCGGCGAGGTCCACGGCCAACGCGATCTCGAAGGCCTTCTTGCCTTCGTGGTCGGTGGGGGCGTCATCGGGCAGGTCCGGGTGGTCGCCCACCACGGAGCCCTCGCCGTTGTACAGCTCGTAGAGGTAATCGCCGATGGGTAGAGAGCCCTCTTCGTCGAACTCCCAGTTGTGCCGGTCGTGCTCGGCGAGACACTCGACCAGTTCGACCTGGACCGGGGCGATCGCCTCGTCGTACATGGTCTGGGAGTCCTCCGCGTTCGCGAAGTCGTCCATGGGGTTCACCGGCCGGTACTCCCAGTACGCGCTGCGGCCCTTGTTGCCTTCCGGATCCTCGACCCGTCGCAGGTCACCGTAGAGCGCGTCGATCATCTCGCGCATGCAGCCGCCCGGTTCGGGCTGCTCGTAGGCGAACTCGTCGCCGGTGTAGACCTCGTCCTCGCTCTCGTCGGCCGCTTCCCGCGCCTCGCCGATGAGATAGCCGTACTCGTCCAGTGCGGCCGCCTCGCCGATGTAGGCCACGTAGTAGTCGTACTGGCCCTGGGGGTCGAGCGCCTCGAACGCGCTGTTGTCGGGCCCGACCGGACGCCCCTCGAGCGCCATTTCGTCCTCTAGCGAGTCGGCGAACTCGTGGCCCTTGTACGCCGAGTACTCCTCGACCTCATCGGGGTCCGCGCCTTCGGCGTGCGCCCACAACCCGAGACCGTACTTAGAGGCCTCCTCGACCGTGGGCAGCCAGTTCCCCCAGTCGTCAGCCTCGTACAGGGACTCCTGCGGCTCGGGCTCGTGGACCCAGAAGAGCATCTGGTCGTGGACCGTGAAGTCGTCGTCCTCCAGGCACGCCTGGACGATCCGCGCCTCCGCCGACTCCAGTTCGAACAGCAGCCGACTGCTCTCGTTGACCATGTCGACCAGCCGCGTCTCCTCGAACACCTCGCCCGAGTCCTCGGCGGCGTCGCCGTCCTTCGCGTCGTCAGTGCAGGCGGCCGTGGCCGCCAGGGCCAGCGCGGCCGCGAGGGCGGCTGCGGCCCGGGTCTTGCGTTGCATCGATCCGCGTTCCTCTCAATGAAGTCGAAGCGCCTTCGACTCCCTGAGTACGCGTCCCTTCCGCTGCGGGGTTGCCCGGTCAGAGGAGGGGTTCGAGTTCGGCGGCGGCGTCGCGCAGGCGCTGCGTGAGCAGCGGCCAGGAGGTGCGGATCTCCTCGAGCGGGAGCGCGACGGCGAAGACGATCCGCTCGCCGGGCACGTCGCCTTCGCGCACGACGACTCCGGCGCAGCCGACGCCTTCGCGGAACTGGCCCATCTCGGCGTAGACCCCGGATTCGCCGTAGACGGCGAGGTCGTATTCGAGGGCGTCTGGTTCGATGAGGGTGCGGCGGGTGAACGGCCGCATCCCGGCGGACTTGAGGAACCGGGCCCGGTCGTGCGGTTGCAGGGTCGCGAGGAGGGCCTTGCCGAGCGCGGTGGCGTGGGCGCCGTCGTCGAAGCCGACGATGAGGTCCTCCACGTGCGGGCTGCGGTTGCCTTCGATGACGTCGGTGACGGCCGGTCGGCCTTCGACGAAGCGCGCGATGAACGTCGAGTACCCGGTCTCGTTCGACATGCGGCGCATGAACTCGCCGCAGGTGCTCGGCCCGGCCATGGCGCGGGTGAGCTCGGAGTAGCGGTCGGAGACCTCGAGGCCGAGCGTGTAGCGGCCGTTCTCGTCGCGGCGCAGGTAGTGCTCGTAGACGAGTGTGCGCAGCAGGTTGTAGGCGGTGGCGCGGTTGAGGCCGCATTCGAAGGCGATGCGCGGGGCCGTGACGCCGGTGGCGTGCCGGCCGACCAGCTCCATGATGCGCAGTGCCCTCTGGACGCTCTGGATCATCTTGGTCGGCTCGCCTTGCGCGATCGGGAAGGCGCCGGCCGCTGCGGTGTCCTTGGCGGGCTTGTGGTCCGGCGGCGTGGGCCGGCTCCGCTTCGCCCGCGTTCGGGGCGCGCCCTTGTAGTTCGGGACGCCGCCTCGTGGCTCGTCCCCTGGTCGCCGCTGCTCCACCATGCCGCCGCTCCAATTTGCACCAGTTGATCCAACGTGGGCCACCGGGTACGGCGCCGGCTGGATCGGCCGTGATCTAACTATATAAACAACAGCCGGTTGCGTCACGGTCGCATACGGGGCAGTATCTATCTGTCAGCACCGTTCGTGGTCCGGCTCCGGCCGGTCGCGGACAAACCGCGGCGGCGGCGTCGAGTCCCCACCAAACTTCCTCGCCTCCGCCGCGGACATTCGAATAACCGAAACGCGGCGGCTCCCTCCCACCAGGGCCGCCGCGTTTCGTTCGCCCCCGTTTCGTGCTGCGAGCGAAGACGATGCGGCGGTTCCGGGCGGAACCGCGAGTCGAGCGGGACCACTGGCGCCCCGCACGTGCTGTCGTACAAGCGCAACAGTCGCACACGCTGTGTGTCCGCGTCAAGACACATCACCCGATGGGGGATGCACGATCTGAGTCCCCCTATGTGAGAACGAATCTGGTTATCAGATATGCGGGGTACGGTTGCCGTCGTGTCCACCATCGCGCCCTCCCGCCCGCGGACCTCCACGACGGTCACCGCCGCCATGACCGTCCAGGTCGCCGCCGTCCTCCCGCTGTTCCTCTTCGGCGGGCTCGCCGTGCAGATCACCGGCGAACTCGGCATGGGCGTCACCGCGATCGGCTGGATCTCCGGCATCTACTTCGCCGTCTCCGCGCTCACCACCGTGCCCTCTGGACGGCTCGTCGACCGGTTCGGGGCACTGGTGACGGCCAGGATCGCCATCGCGATGTCGGCCGCGGGCCTGCTCGGGATCGCGTTCATCGCCCACGACCCGCTCGTGCTCACGGCGTTCATGGTGCTGTGCGCGCCCGCGAACGGGCTCGGTCAGCTCGCCTCGAACACGGTCCTCAGCGAATGGGCGCCGCAGGGCCGCCGCAGCCTCCTGTTCGGCGCCAAGCAGGCCTCGGTGCCGCTGTGCACCATGCTCGGCGGGCTCAGCGTCCCCGTCGTCGCGCTCACCCTCGGGTGGCGGTGGGCGTTCGTCATCGGGGCCGGCCTCGTGCTGCTCGCGTTGATCCCCCTCGCCGGGCTCGGCCGGCCAGCGGTGCGGGAGAAGAACAAGTCCGCGCGGTCCTTCGACCTCCAGCTGCTGCTGTTCGCCGTCGCGACCTTCCTCGGCTCGCTCGCGGCGACCCCGATCGGCTCGTTCGCGACCACGTACACGGTGGACATCGGCGGGTCGGAGCGCTACGCGGGCCTGGTCCTGATGGTCGGCGGCATCGCCGGCGTCATCGGCCGCACCGGTTTCGGGGCGCTCGCAGACTTCCGCAAGGGCGGCGAGTTCACGATCATCGCGCTCATGCTCACGACCGGCGCGGCCGGGCTCGCGACGTACCTGTTCGAGCTGCCTTGGCTGCTGCCGTTCGGCACCGCGGCCGCGTACGGTCTCGGCTGGGCCTGGCCGGGCCTGATGAACCACGCGGTCGTCAGCCGGTACGCGGACGCCCCGGCGCTGGCGACGTCGGTGACGCAGACGGGGATCTTCCTCGGCGGCGCGGTCGGCCCGATCTGCTTCGGACTTCTCGTGGAGCACTCCGGTTGGGGTACCGGATGGACCGCGGCGGTCGCCTCGATGGCAGCGTCCGCCCTGTTCATCGTCGCGGGCAGCATGGTCGGCAAACGACTCCCGCATTGACGTTCCTCGTTGCGGCGCGCGCGACTCCCGGATCCCGTGCCGAACGGTCCGGGGCGCTTACGCGATAGGGTGTGCCTGTGGTGACCACCCGACGCGCCCAGACCGCGATGACCTTCTCCGACGAGGCCTTCGCCGAGGAGATCCGAGCTTCCCTCGACCTCGTCGAAGAGCGCCTGCTCAAAGCCGTCGACACTGACCAGCCGCTGCTGCGCCAGTCCGGGTCCCACCTCATCCGCGCAGGCGGGAAGCGCTTCCGCCCCATGCTCACCCTCGCGTGCGCGCACCTGGGCGACCCGGCCCGGCCGGGCATCCTCGACGCCGCGGTCGCGCTGGAGCTCACGCACCTGGCGACGCTGTACCACGACGACGTCATGGACGAGGCCGCCGTGCGCCGCGGCGCCCCGAGCGCGAACGCCCGCTGGGACAACTCGGTGGCCATCCTCACCGGCGACTACCTGTTCAGCCAGGCCGCCCAGATGATGGCCGACCTCGGCATCGAGGCCGTGCGCATCCAGGCCTCGACGTTCGCGCGGCTCGTGCGCGGCCAGATCAACGAGACCATGCCGCAGCCCGAGGGCATCGACGCGGTCGAATGGCACCTGGAGATCCTCTCCGAGAAGACCGGCTCGCTCATCGCGACCTGCGCGAAGTTCGGCGCCTGGTTCGCTGGCGCCGCCGAGGAGACCATCGCGATCGCCGAGGAGTTCGGCGAGGTCATCGGGGTGGCGTTCCAGATCACCGACGACATCATCGACATCGCCTCGGACTCTTCGGGCAAGACCCCCGGGACGGACCTCCTCGAAGGGGTCCCGACCCTCCCGGTCATCTACGCCCTCGCGGACGACGACCCGGCCGAAGCGCGCCTGCGCGAACTCGTCGCCGGCCCCGTCCCGGAGGAAGACCTGCCGGAGGCGCTGGAACTCCTGCGCGCCTCGAAGGCCCTGGAGCAGGCCAAGGCCACGCTGCTGCAGTACCAGGAACGCGCCCGGGGCCTCGCCAAGTCCCTCCCCGAAGGCCCGGCCCAGAAGGCCCTGGTCGACATCTGCGACTACATGATCGAACGCGACGCCTAACTCGGCGGATGCAGCCCGCTCCCACGGGTCGTCGTCGCCGAGACGGTTCGCTCCGAACAATGCGTCCGCTTCAGCCCGCATCTCCGCGTAGTCGATATGCGGCAATCGCTGAGCGCGCCTTACGAGCTCCTCCGATGTGCGCTCGCGAGCCGCTCTCCTTCCATTCAGGGACCCGTTCTCACCAGCGGGCTCACGAGTCATTCGGTCCGCCCTACGTTCTCGATGCCGATGACGCTCAGCACCTCGTCGATCCGGTAGAGCACTCGCCACGCGCCCACGCGGGCACGCCGGTAATCCGGCCCCCAGGCGACCGAACCTGCCGGCCGCGGGTTCTCCTCCAGCAGGTCCAGGAACGCCAAGAGTTCTTCGAGCTCACCGTGATGGGTTGCCATGAACCGTGAGACCTGCGCGACGACGACCGGTTCCCACTGGACGACATAGCTCACTGCGCGGCGGCCTTCGCCGCAGCATCCCGCAGAAGCCGTTTGGCTTCCTCGTGCTGAATCGGCTGCACGCCTTGGGCTCGGGAGATCTGGTTGCGAAGGGCGGCAATCGTGTCCTCCATGTCCTCCCAGTCGCTGAAATTCACCACCATGGCGATGGGGCGATCGTGGTCGGTGATGACGATCTGCTCATGCGCGGCGGCACGGCGAACGATGTCGCCGAGTTTCGGCCGCGCCTCGGTAATAGTGTAAGTCGTCATGCATTTAGATTAACATGACATGCATGTCTGCCGTGTTAGAGCGGGGCTCCCGCTTCGAGGTGGGCGAGGCAGCGGTCGAGGTTGGCGGCGAGGTCGTCCTTGGTGCCGTCGGTCTCGGACCAGGCGCTGATCGCCACGGTCCACGAGGCCACCACGAGCGCGGTGAAATGCCGGACCTCGAGGTCGTTCGCCGAGCGGCCGGTGCGTTCGGCGATCATCTCGGCGAGGAGCCGCTCGGTGGCCGCCGACTGCCCGACCTGGCGGGCGCGCAGGGCCGGGACGGAGAAGATCATCCGCACCCGCCGCCGCACCCGCTCGATGTCCTCGTCCGTGAACTCCCCGAAGAGCACGGCGAGGACCGCGCGCAGGGCCTCCAGCGGCGCGGTCCCCTCCTGCTGGCTCTCGAAGACCTGCACGATGAGCGGGTCGTACTCGTCCTGGACGACCACGTCCTCCTTGACCGGGAAGTACCGGTAGAAGGTCGAGGGGGAGACGCCCGCGGCTTCGGCGATCTGCTCGATCGTCGTCGCGTCGTAGCCCTGCTCGTCGAAGAGCCGCAGGGCCTCCTCCTGCAACCGGTGCAGAGTCTCGATCTTCTTGCGCTCACGCAGCCCGGGACGGTTCATGCTGCGATTGTGCCTCGCTCGTCTCCGGGTGCTTCGGGAACCTCGGTCCCGCCGCGAACGCGACCACGACGGCGAGCACGGCGCAGACCAGGAACACCGCGCTCATCCCGTCGGTGAAGGCCGCGAACGCCTGCTGCGCGGTCTCCGGCGATCCGAGCGCTTCGGCGACCGCGGCCGCGCCGGCCACCGAGTCCTCCGCGGCGGCCTCAGCCTCGGGCGGGAGCGGAGGCAGATCGAGTTCCGCCAGGTAGACACTGGAGGCGATCGACCCGAACACGGCCACACCGATCGCGCCGCCGGTCTGGCGCAGCGTCTGCATCAGAGCGGAGCCGATCGCGGCGCGGTCGGGCGGGAGCGCCGCGAGGACCGCGTCAGTCGCGGGCACGAGGGACATCCCGAAGCCCGCGCCGAGGACGCCGAGCCACAGGGCGACCGGGCCGAAGCCCGTGCCGGGCTCGGTGCCCATGGCGGCGACGCAACCGGCCGCGCAGAGGATCAGACCGCTGATCACGGTGACCCGGTAGCCGAACCGGGCGGCCAGGCGCTCGGCGCCGAGGCCGCCGACCATGAGGCCGCCGATCATCGGCAGCAGCCGCAGCCCCGTCCCGAAGGCGCTGTGCCCCTGGACGATCTGCAGATACTGCGGCACCAGGAAGAGCGCGCCCATCATGACCATCGAGGAGGCGGTGGCGATGACCGAGCCCCACAGGAACGCGCGGTCGCGGAACAGCCCGAGGTCGACCATGGGAGCTGCGGACCGCGCCTGCGAGACGACGAACAGCGCGATGAGCGCAAGGCCCCCGAGCCCGCCGATGAGCGTCGCCGGGGAGAACCAGCCGTCGACGGGCGCCTCGATCACGCCGTACACGAGCGCGGCCAGGCCGAGCACCGCCGCGAGTGCGGCGAACGGCTGGAGGCGCGGGGCGCTGCGGTCGGTGGATTCGGGAAGCAGGAACGCGATCGCGATGAACCCGAGCACGATGAGCGGCACGTTGATGAGGAAGACCGAGCCCCACCAGTAGTGCTCGAGGAGCCAGCCGCCCAGCAGCGGGCCGAGCGGCAGGCCGATCGCCATGCCGGCGGTCAGGAGCGCGACGGCGCGGGTGCGTTCGGCACCGCTGAACATGCTGGGCACCACCGCCATCGACACGGGCATGACCACGGCCGCGCCGACGCCCATGAGGGCGCGGGCGGCGATGAGCACGCCCACCGAGTCGGCGGCCGTCGCGAGGGCGCAGGCCGCGCCGAAGATCGCGAGTCCGGCGAGGAGGACCTTCTTGCGCCCGAACCGGTCGCCGAGGAGTCCGGCGGGCAGGAGCAGGGCCGCGAGCGCCACGATGAAGGCGTCGACGAGCCATTGGAGTTCGGCGGTGGAGGCGTCGAGGTCGACGGCGAGGGTCGGGAGGGCGACGTTGAGGATCGTGATGTCGAGGCCGACGACGAGCAGGCCGAACAGGAGCGAGAAGAGGGCCCACCAGCGACGGCGGGCGGATACGGGAGCCATGGCGCCTCAATTCTGGAAGTAACTATTATTTGACAGTAACTTCCATAAATTTGGCTGTCAAGGCGACGAACTGTGTCCGAACCGTTCGTGTTCTGGATCGCACCGGTTCCCTGCGGGTGGTCGGCGTTCGCTATCGTTCAGAGGTCGCTTCCCCAGGAAGCGGCGCCCCCAGCCAGGGCGAAGCTTGCGAGCCCTGCCCTTAGCTCAGCGTCCCGATGTCGACTTCGAGGTCCATTGGGCGATCCTTCGGCGCATCTCCGCAGCCGAGAAGGGAGCGCAGTGCGACCCAGACACACCGGGCCCTCTGCCAAGCCGAAGTCCGTGCTCGCCGCGCAAGGCGTCATCTGGCTCCAGTTCGCGGCCATCATGCTGCTCTACTCGATCGGCGTCCGCTTCCTCTTCGACGCGACGCGATCGGCCTCCAGCCACGACTCGATGCTCGACGTCATCGGCTCGATCGACCTCGAACGCCTGGTCACGATCCTGCTCAGCGTCGCCGTCACCGTCTCCATGCCGTTCATCGCCACCCGCCTCGGCCGCCGCCGCGCCCACGCGGTCAAGGCCGCCTGGTGGGCGCTGGCGATCGTCCCGGCCGCGATGTACCTCTGGATCCTCGGCCGCGCCTACTTCGCGACGTTCCCCGACGAGGCTCCGTTCTTCATCAGCGCCGCCGCCATGCTCGTCGTCTGCGGCTCGTTCCCGACCGCGGCCCTCCTCCTCCTGCAATCCAAAGCCTCCAAGGCCTGGTTCGCCGCCGAAGAGCTCTTCGAGGAGATCGACCGCGAACTCTCCGACACGGCCGAACTCGAAGCCGCCAAGGTCAGCTAGCGATCAAACGAAGAAGCCGCGGGAAGCATTGGCTTCCCGCGGCTTTCTGGTCGGCGTTAGGTGTTGAGGAAGGTACTGGCCTGATCCACGATTTCCAGAAGGAAGCCGGGGGCGATGCCGAGGATGACGGTGGCGGCGACGCCTGCGGCGACGACCGTGCCGGCCATGGGGCTCGGCAGGTTGACGGTGGGGGCGTCCAGGGCGGGCTCGTTGAGCCAGAGCAGGACGACCACCTTCAGGTAGGGGAAGGCCAGGATCGCCGAGGAGATGACGCCGACGATCACGAGGCCGAGTTCGTCGGCTTCGAGCGCGGCGGCGAACAGGCTGAACTTGGCCGTGAATCCGCTCGTGAACGGGATGCCCGCCAGTGCGAGCATGAGGATCGTGACGACCGACGCGGTGCCCGGGGACTTCTTGCCGAGTCCGGCCCAGCGGCCCAGGTGCGTGGCCTCCTCGTCGCCGTCGCGCACGAGCGAGACGACGGCGAACGCGGCGATCACGGTGAAGCCGTAAGCGGCCAGGTAGAACATGGTCTGGCCGACCGCCTCGCCGAGCGCGATCACCCCGATGAGGAGGTAACCCGCGTTCGCGATGGAGCTGTAGGCGAGCAGGCGCTTGATGTTCCGCTGGGTCACCGCGAAGATCGCGCCGCCGAGCATGGTCGCGATGGCGATCACGGTGAGGATCAGGTGCCAGTCCCAGGCCGAGGAGGACAGGCCCACGTTGAAGACCCGCAGGAGTCCGCCGAAGGCCGCCACTTTCACGCAGGCCGCCATGAGGGCGGTCACGGGAGTCGGCGCTCCTGTGTAGACGTCGGGAGTCCACATGTGGAACGGGACCGCGGCCGCCTTGAAGAGCATCGCCACCGCGATCATCGCGACGCCGATGTACAGGAACAGGCGGGGCTGGCCGGAGCTGACGCCCGCCTGGTTGATCCCCGCGAGGTCCACGGTCCCGGCGAAGCCGTAGAGCATGGCCATGCCGTAGACGTAGAACGCGGAGGCGAACGCGCCCAGCAGGAAGTACTTGAGCGCGGCCTCCTGGCTGATGAGGCGGCGGCGCTTCGCGAGGCCGCACAGGAGGTACAGCGGGAGGCTGAGCATCTCGAGGGCGACGAACATGGTGAGCAGGTCGCCCGCGGTCACGAACATCATCATGCCGCCGACGGCGAAGAGCGTCAGCGGGAAGATCTCGGTCGCGCCGTCCTCGCGCCGCTGCGCCTTGTCCGCGGCCGAGTCGGCGACCACGGCGGCTTCGGCGACGAAGTCGCCGCCCCGCGTGGTGCGGCGCTCGGCGAGGAGGAGCACGGCGATGATGGCGAGCATCGCCAGCGTCCCTTGGAGGAACAGGCCGGGGCCGTCGAGGACGATCGAGCCGAGGCCGACGCCTTCGATGGAGAAGGCGGCGCTGTTCTTGCCCGCGTTCAGGACCACCGCGGTGAACGCGGCGGCCAGTGCGGCGACGGCCAGGATGACCTGGACGGGGAGCCTGCGGGCCTTGGGAACGACGGCTTCCACGAGGAGCCCGCCGAAGGCCGCGACGAACACGATGATCATGGGGGCCAGGCCTGCCCAGTCGATCTGGACGCCGGCTTGCTGGGCCTCATTCATTGGTGACTCCTTCTGCGGCGGGCAGGTCTTCCGGTTCGCCCGAGATGAACAGGAGCGTGTTGTCGACGGCCGGTTCGACGGTGTCGATGAGCGGCTGCGGGAAGAAGCCGAAGCCGAGGATCGCGATCACCAGCGGGGCCACGAGGGCCTTCTCCCGCAAGGTGAGGTCGCGCTTCATCGCGGGAACCGTGTCGAGCGCGGGGTTCCGGTCGCCTTGCATGGTGCGCTGGTACATCCAGAGCACGTACGCGGCGGCGAGGATGATGCCCAGGGTCGCGACGACCGCGACCGGTTCGTTGCCGGTGAAGGCGCCGAACAGGACCAGGAACTCGGAGATGAACGGCGCGGTGCCCGGCAGCGAGAGCGAGGCGAGCCCGGCGAACAGGAAGATCCCGGCGAGCACGGGCAGGGTCTTGGCGGCCCCGCCGTAGTCGGCGATCTGCGCCGAGCCGCGGCGGATCGCGAGGAAGCCGACGACGATGAACAACAGGCCCGTGGCGAGGCCGTGGTTGAACATGTAGAGGACGGCGCCCGTCGCGGACTCCTGCGTGAACGCGAAGATCCCGAGTCCGATGAAACCGAAGTGGGCGATCGACGTGTAGGCGACGAGGCGCTTGAGGTCGGTCTGCCCGATGGCGACGAACGCGGCGTAGACGACGCCGATGACGCTCATGCCGATGATCCACGGCGCGAAGGTCTGCGTCGCCTCGGGGAACATCGGGATGCAGTAGCGCAGGATCGCGAACGTGCCGATCTTGTCCATCACGCCGACCAGGAGCGCCGCGACGGCGGCCGGTGCCGCGCCTCCGGCGTCCGGGAGCCAGGTGTGGAACGGGAAGAACGGGGCCTTGATCGCGAAGGCGATGAAGAAGCCGAGGAACAGCCAGTTCTGCAGCGTCCCGTCCGCCATCGGCTCGGTGTCCACAAGGGTCTGCCAGTCGAAGACGCCGCCGTTGTTCACCCACAGGGCGATCACGGCGACGAGCATGAACATGCCGCCCAGCAGCGAGTACAGGAAGAACTTCACCGCCGCGTACTGCTTCTTCGGGCCGGTGCCGTAGGAGCCGATGAGGAAGTACATCGGCACGAGCATCGCTTCGAAGAAGAAGTAGAACAGGAGGATGTTCGAGGCCAGGAAGGTCGCGAGCATCGCCGCTTCGAGCGCGAGGATGAGCGCGAAGAACGCCGGGACCGAACGCTTCACGGCGTCCAGGTCGCGCCAGGCCGCGAGCATCGCGATCGGCGTCAGCCCGGCGGTCAGGATGACCATCAGGAGCGCGATCCCGTCGACGCCCCAGGACAGGTTGAGGTCCCAGGCCTCTACCCAGGCGTACGACTCGGTGAATTGCAGCCACGGCGCGCCCGCGGAGTAGTCGAAGCCGATCGCCACGAGGGCGGTGAGCACGGCTACGACCCCTGAGACGCCGAGCGCGGTCCAGCGGGCCGCGTCGGCGTTCTCGCGGCGGATCGACGCGACGATCACGGCCCCGATCAGGGGCACGGCGACCAGCGCCGACAGCAACGGGAGTTCGTTCATTGGACGACCACCACCATGAGCGCGGCCACCACGATGACGGCGCCGGACAGAATGGACAGGGCATAGGAGCGGACGAAGCCGGTCTGCATCGTCAGCAGCCGTCGTGACGTGCCGCCGATCAGTGCGGCCAGGCCGTTGACGGCCCCGTCGACGCCGCGGCCGTCGACCGCGACGGAAGCGTTGGCGGCCAAGCGGCCCGGGCGTTCGAACAGGCCGCGGTTGACGGCCTCGCCGCCGAGGTCGGCGCGGGCGACCCGCACCGGCCAGGCCGCGGCGCGCGGCACTTCGTCGGTGCCGCCGCGGAACAGGAGCCAAGCGAGGGCCGCGCCGAGCACGACGACCACAGTGGTCGCGATGGTGACCTGCATGTGGGTCAGGTGCCCGTGCGCCTCATGGTGTTCGCCGAACACGGGCGTGAGCCACTCGGTGACGGGCGAGGCCATGAGGCCGCCCGCGCCGAGGGAACCCAAGCCCAGCAACAGGAGTGGGCCGGTCATGATCGCCGGGGACTCGTGCGGGTGCACGTCCTCGGTCCAGCGCTTGGGGCCGTGGAAGGTGAGCACGAACAGCCGCGTCATGTAGAACGCGGTGATCGCGGCGCCGAGCAGCGCGGCGCCGCCGGCGGCCCAGCCCTGCCAGCCTTCGCGCGCGAACGCGGCGGCGATGATCGGGTCCTTCGTGAAGTACCCCGAGAACGGGAACAGGCCGATGATCGCGACCCAGCCGGCCGCGAAGGTGGCGTAGGTGAACGGCATGACCCGCCACAGGCCGCCGAAGCGGCGGATGTCGGTCTGGTCGTTCATGGCGTGCATGACCGAACCGGAGCCGAGGAACAGCCCGGCCTTGAAGAAGCCGTGCGCCAGCAGGTGGATGATGCCGAGCGCGAACGCCCCGCCGCCCAGGCCGACCGCGAGGAACATGTAACCGATCTGCGAGACCGTGGACCAGGCGAGGACCCGCTTGATGTCGTCCTTCGCGCAGCCGACGATCGCGCCGAACAGGAGCGTCAAGGCGCCGATGAGCACGACCGCGGTCTGCACATCGGTGTTGAGGCTGAAGATCACGTTCGAGCGGGCGATCAGGTACACGCCCGCGGTCACCATGGTGGCCGCGTGGATGAGCGCCGACACCGGGGTCGGGCCCTCCATCGCGTCCGGGAGCCAGGTCTGGAACGGGAACTGGCCCGACTTGCCGCAGGCCGCCGCCAGGAGCAGCAGCCCGATGGCGAGACTCGTTCCGGTGGAAAGCGAAGCGGCGCCGCTGAAGACCTCGGCGAAGTCCACCGTGCCGAGCGTGCCGAGCATGATGAACATCGCCAGGAGGAACCCGACGTCGGCCACGCGGTTGGTCAGGAACGCCTTCTTGCCGGCGGTCGCTGCGGCGGGCTTGATCTGCCAGAACGCGATGAGGAGGTACGAGGCGAGACCCACGCCCTCCCAGCCGATGAACGTCATGAAGTAGTTGCCGCCCAGCACGAGCACGAGCATCGCGGCGACGAACAGGTTGAAGTAGCCGAAGAACTTCCGGCGTCCCGCGTCGTGCGACATGTAGCCGACCGCGTAGACGTGGATCAGGAAGCCGACCCCGGTGATGAGCAGGCAGAACACCGCGCTCAACGGGTCGAAGAGCAGGCTCGCCTCGATGTCCAGGTCCCCCACGGAGAGGAGCGTGAACAGGTCGAGGTCGGCGCTCTTGTTATCCAGGCCCGCAAGGGATCCGAACATCGCGAGGGCGAGCGCGAAGGCCGCGCCGACCGTGGCGACGCCGAGCCAGTGGCCCCATCGATCGGCCTTCCGGCCCGCGAGCAGCAGGACCGCGGCGCCGAACGCGGGCAGCGCGATGAGCAGCCACACCAGCGACAGCAGCCCCTCGGCGGGTGCGTACGTGATTTCCACTGTGTCCCCTCTAGGCCTTCAGCAGGTTGGCGTCGTCGACGGAGGCGGAGCGCCGGGACCGGTAGATCGCCATGATGATCGCCAGGCCCACCACGACCTCGGCGGCGGCCACGGCCATCACGAAGAACGCCATCACCTGCCCGTCGATCGTGCCGGAGGTGCGCGCGAACGTGACCAGCGTCAGGTTCCCGGCGTTGAGCATCAGCTCCACGCACATGAACACGACGATCGAGTTGCGCCGCACCAGCACGCCGACCGCGCCGATCGTGAACAGCGCGGCGGCCAGGATCAGGTAGTACTCGGGGCTCATGCGTCCCTCCCTTCCGTGTGCTTCGGAGCCGCTTCGGCCGAGGTCAGCTGACGCGGCGGCACGTACGGCGACAGCGACGCCGGCTCGATCGAACCGTCAGGCCGCAGAGCGGGAGTGGCGGTCGAGTCCGAGGTCGCGAACACGCCCGGGCCGGGCTTGGGGCCCGGGTAGTTGCCGGGGGCGAACCGCTCGCGGCTGTGCGCCTTCTGCCCGCGGTAGCCGCCCTTCTTGGCGACGTGCGCGAACATCAAGGCGCCGACCGCGGCCACGGTGAGCACGCCCGAGACGACCTCGAACGGGAACAGGTAGGTCGAGAACAGCGCCTCGGCGATCGCCTCGACGTTCGACTGGGCCCCAGTGGCCCAATCCGGGTCGGCGGCGATCGTCATGCCGGAGACCGCGCGGGCCAGACCGGAGGACAGCAGCGCCGCCAGGCCGATGCCGAGGACCACCGCGAACAGGCGCTGGCCGCGGAGCGTCTCGAACATGGAGTCCTTCGAGTCGCGCCCGAAGAGCATGAGCACGAACAGGAACAGCATCATGATCGCGCCCGTGTAGACCATGATCTGCACGAAGCCGAGGAACGGCGCGGACTGCATGATGTAGAAGACCGCCAGGCACATCATGGTGATCGCGAGCATCAGCGCCGCGTGGATCGCCGAGCGGGCCAGGACGAGGCCGATGGCCCCGCCGAGCGCGATCGGCGCGAGGATCCAGAAGAAGACCGATTCGCCCATTGACGCGCTCTGGGCGACGGTCTGCGCGAGGTCGATCACTGCTCACCCCTCTTGGTCTGCGCGAGCATCTCCGTGAGCGAGAACTCCGCGCCCTCGCTCGCACCAGGATTGTGGGGGCCCGACTCGTAGTAGGCCTTCTCGTTGTCGCCCAAGCGCATCGGGTGCGGCGGCTGCTCCATGCCCTCCAAGAGCGGAGCCAGGAGCTCCTCCTTGGTGAAGATGAGGTCGCGCCGGTCGTCGCGGGCCAGCTCGTACTCGTTGCTCATGGTGAGCGAACGGGTCGGGCAGGCCTCGATGCACAGGCCGCAGAAGATGCAGCGCGCGTAGTTGATCTGGTAGGTCTTGGCGTACCGCTCGCCGGGCGAGAACCGCTCGGCCTCGGTGTTCTCCGCGCCTTCGACGTAGATCGCGTCGGCCGGGCAGGCCCAGGCGCACAGCTCGCAGCCGATGCACTTCTCGAGGCCGTCCGGGTGCCGGTTGAGCACGTGCCGGCCGTGCGAGCGCGGCTGGAGCTTCGACGGATTCTCGGGGTAGTCGACCGTCACCTTCGGCTTGAACATGTGCGAGAAGGTGACGCCGAAGCCTTTAGCGAAACCGGACATCTACTCCTCCTCCTTATCTGGGCGGGAGCCGTTGATGGGAACCGCGGAAGTGTTGGCGGGCTCGAGCTCTTTGAGGGCCCGCGGGCTCGGCGGGACGGCCAGGTCCATCGGCGGGACGGGGAAACCGCCCATGCCGGTGTCCGGTTCGGCCGGGACCTCGTACTGCTTCCGGTTGGGCCAGAAGAAGATCAAGGCCATGACGACGATGGCGGCACCGCCCGCGAAGGCGATGCGAGTCGGCAGCTCGTTGTCGGTGTCGAGCCCGATGTTCATGGCCGCCAGGACCATGAGCCACACGAGCGAGACCGGCACGAGGACCTTCCAGCCCAGGCGCATGAACTGGTCGTAGCGCAGCCGCGGGAGCGTGCCGCGCAGCCACACGTAGAAGAACAGGAACGCCAGGACCTTCCCGAAGAACCAGACGAGCGGCATGAAGCCCTCGTTCGCGCCCGGCCACCACGAGTTCGGGAACGGCGCGGCCCAGCCGCCCAGGAAGAGCGTGACGCACAGGGCCGACATCGTGACCATGTTGACGTACTCGGCCAGGAAGAACGACGCGTACTTCAAGCTCGAGTACTCGGTCGCGAACCCGGCCACGAGCTCGGACTCGGCCTCGGGGAGGTCGAACGGGGCGCGGTTGGTCTCGCCGACCATCGAGATCACGAAGATCACGAAGCTCGGCGCGAGGATGATGAAGTACCAGCCCGGCAGCGTGATCTCAGTGCCGCCGAAGTTCAGCGGCAGGCCCTCGGCCTGCGCCGCCACGATCGCGCTCGTCGACATCAGCTGCGACTGGAAGAACACCGTCAGCACCGCGAGGCCCAGCGCGATCTCGTACGAGATCACCTGCGCCGCAGCGCGAAGCGCACCAAGCAGCGAGTAGGCCGAACCGGAGGACCAGCCCGCCAGCACGATGCCGTAGACGCCGAGCGCCGAGCACGCGAGGATCAGGAGCACGCTCACCTCGAAGTCGGTGAGCTGCAGCTCCGTCTCCATGCCGAAGACGTTCACCTCGGGCCCGAACGGGATCACCGCGAACGCCGTGAACGCGCAGGCGACCGCGATGACCGGTGCCGCGATGAACACGACCTTGTCGGCCGTCCGCGGCATCACGTCCTCTTTGAACGCCAGCTTCAGGCCGTCCGCGAGCGACTGCAGCAGACCGAAGGGCCCGTTGCGGTTCGGCCCCGGCCGCACCTGCATGATCGCCACCACGCGCCGCTCGAACCAGATGGTGAACAGCACCAGCAGCACGAGCACGACGAAGACGAGCACGCCCTTGACGAGCATGAGCCAGATCGGATCGTTCATCATTTGACCGCCTCCACGGATTCTCCGGTCTTAGCGGCCGGGCGAGGGACGTTCGGGTAGGCGCGGATCGTGACGACATCGCCCGAACCGGCGCCGAGGTGGCGGTAGATCCCGCGACCCGGCGCGTTCTGCGGCAGCCAGACCACGCCCTCGGGCATGTCGGTGACATTGAGCGGCAACGTGATCCCGCCGATCGAGGTCGAGACGGTGACACCGCCGCCTTCAACGGCGCCGATCGCCTTCGCCGTCGCCGCGCTCAACCGCACCACCGGGTCAGGGGCGCAACCGGCGAGGTGCGGGTTGTTCTCCTGGAGGGAGCCGCCGTCGAGCAGCTGACGCCAGGTCGCGAGGACCGCTTTGCCGTCCTCCTGCGCGTGGGCCGCGTGGTCGGAGGCCCAGTCCGGGGCGGGCTGGCGCGTGAGCGGGTCCGGCAGGCCGGCGAGTTCCGCACGGACCGTATGGGTCTCGGCCGTGCCGAGTTCGAACCCCATCGCCTGGGCGAGGGTGTCGAGCACCGCGTGGTCCGACATGAGCTCCGAGGGGATCACCGTCTCGAAGGTCCGCAGGCGCCCTTCCCAGTCGAAGTAGGCGCCGGGCTTGCCGGTCACCGGGGCGACCGGCAGGATCACGTCCGCCACGCGGGTGACGGCCGAATGCCGGATCTCAAGGGAGACCACGAAACGGGCCGCGTACAGCGCCGCCTCGACGGCGGGCCCGTCCGCGAAGTCGTACGGGTCGACGCCGCCGATGAGCAGCGCGTCGATCTCGCCGTCAGCGGCGGCCTGCAGGATGTCCCAAGCGCCGCGGCCGTCATTGCCCGGCAGCTCCTCGACGCCCCAGTACTCGGCGAGCTGCTCGCGGTCGGCCGCATAGGAGGCGAGCCCGCCGCCGGGCAGCAGGCCCGGCAGGCAGCCGGCCTCGACCGCGCCGCGGTCCCCGGCGCGCCGGGGAATCCAGGCGAGGCGGGCACCGGTGGCGCGGGCCAGTCGGACCGCCGCGGAGAACGCGCCCTCGACCATGGCGAGGCGCTCCCCCAGGAGGATCACCGCGCCCTCTTCGCTGAGCGCGTCGCGCACGAAGCCGCCGCGCTCCCAGCCGTCCAGGAGCTCGGCCTCTTCACCGGGCAGGGACTCGATCAGGTTCGCGTTGAGCTTGGCCGTGCCTCGCGTCGCGAACGGCGCGACCACGTGCACCCGCTGGTTGCCCGCGCGCACCGCTTTGCGCAGGCGCAGGAACGCGATCGGGCACTCCTCTTCGACCTCGAGGCCCACGGTGACGACCACGGGGGCCTTCTCCAGGTCCTCGTAGGTGACCGAGCCGCTGGAGGGGTAGACCCCGGCGACGGCGTGGGCGAGGAACTCGGACTCCTCAGTGGAGTGCGGGCGGGAGCGGAAGTCGATGTCGTTGGTGGCGAGGGCGACCCGTGCGAACTTGGAGTACGCGTAGGAGTCCTCGACCGTGAGGCGGCCGCCCGGCAGGACGCCGACGCGGCCGGCGGCCTCCTTGAGCCCGGCCGCGGCGCGGCGCAGGGCCTCGGGCCAGGACGCCTCGCGCAGCGACCCGTCCTCGTCGCGGACCAGCGGCTTCGTGATGCGGTCGGCGGCGTCGATGTAGGAGGAGGCCCAGCGGCCCTTGTCGCAGTTCCACTCCTCGTTCACCGCCGGGTCGTCGCCCGCGAGGCGGCGCATGACCTTGCCGCGGCGGTGGTCCGAGCGCTGCGCGCACCCGGCCGAGCAGTGCTCGCACACGCTCGGGCTCGACACGAGGTCGAAAGGCCTTGAGCGGAACCGGTACTGCGTGCCGGTGAGCGCGCCGACCGGGCAGATCTGGACGGTGTTGCCCGCGAAGTAGGACTCGAACGGCTCGTCCTCGTAGACGCCGACCTGCTCCAGCGCGGAGCGTTCCATCAGCTCGATGAACGGGTCGCCTGCGATCTCGTCGGAGAAGCGGGTGCACCGTGCGCAGAGGACGCAGCGCTCGCGGTCGAGGAGCACCTGCGAGGAGATCGGCAGCGCCTTCTTGTACGTGCGCTTGTCCGCCGCCTCCATGCGCGTCTCGGTGCGGCCGGTGCTCATGGCCTGGTTCTGGAGCGGGCATTCGCCGCCCTTGTCGCAGACCGGGCAGTCCAGGGGGTGGTTGATCAGGAGGAACTCCATGATCCCCTCCTGGGCCTCCTTGGCGACCTCGCTGGTGTGCTGGGTCTTGACGACCATGCCTTCCATGGCGGTGGTCGTGCAGGAGGCGGCGGGCTTGGGCATCCCGCGCCCGTTGCCCATGTCGGGGACGTCGACCAGGCACTGGCGGCAGGCCCCGGCGGGCTTGAGCAGCGGGTGGTCGCAGAACCGGGGGATCTCGATGCCGATCTGCTCGGCGGCCCGGATGATCAAGGTGCCCTTGGGGACGGTGACCTCGACGCCGTCAATGGTGAACGTGACTTGATCGGTCATGTCAGTGCGCTCCGATCTTCTCAGCGTCGAAGAGGGCCGGCTTGTGTCCCTCGATGTAGTCGAGGTAGTCCTGCCGGAAGTACTTCAGCGACGAAGTGACGCAGGAGGTCGCGCCGTCGCCGAGGCCGCAGAAGGAGCGGCCGAGGAGGTTCTTGCACGCGCTCTCGAGGAGCTTCAGGTCGCCGAGGGAGCCGCGGCCGGACAGGATGCGCTCGTACACGCGCACCATCCAGTAGTTGCCCTCGCGGCACGGCGTGCACTTGCCACAGGACTCGTGGGCGTAGAACTTGATCCAGCGCCAGCAGGCGACGACCGGGTCGTCCTGGTCGGAGAAGATCATGACCGCGGTGGTGCCCAGGATGGATCCGGCCTTGGCGACGTTGTCGAAGTCGAGCGGGACGTCGATCGAGTCGGCCGAGAGCATCGGGGTGGAGGAGCCGCCGGGGGTGAAGAACTTGAGCTCGTGGCCCTCGGACATGCCGCCGGCGAGTTCGATGAGCTCGCGGAGCGTGGTGCCCAGGGAGCACTCGTACTGGCCGGGGTGCTTGACGCGGCCGGACAGCGAGTAGATCATCGTGCCCGCGGCGTTCTCGGAGCCGAGGTCCTTCCACCATTGGGCGCCGCCGAGCACGATGTGCGGGACGGCGGCGATGGAGCCGACGTTGTTGATGCAGGTGGGCTTGTTGTAGAGCCCGTGCGTGGCCGGGAAGGGCGGGCGCAGGCGCGGCTGGCCCCGCTTGCCCTCCAGGGAGTCCAGGAGCGCCGTCTCCTCGCCGCAGATGTAAGCGCCTGCGCCGGAGTGGATCACGACTTCGAGGTCGAACCCGGTGCCGAGGATGTCCTTGCCGAGGTAGCCGGCCTCTTTCGCTTCGCGCACGGCGTTGCGGAGGCGCCGGGCGGCGTGGATCGCCTCGCCGCGGACGTAGACGAACGCGCGGCTCGCCTTGATCGCGTACGAGGCGATGATGATGCCCTCGATGAGCGAGTGCGGGTCGTTCATCATGAGCGGCAGGTCCTTGCAGGTGCCCGGCTCGCCCTCGTCGGCGTTGACGACCAGGTAGTGCTCCTGGCCGTCGTCGGGCACGAACTGCCACTTCATGCCGACGGGGAACCCGGCTCCGCCGCGTCCCCTGTGGCCGGACTCCTTCATGAAGTTGATGAGGTCGCCCTCGGAGTACTTGAGGGCCTTGCGGAGCGCCTTGTAGCCGTCGAGCTGCTCGTAGACGTCGATCTTCCACGCGCCCGGGGACATCCAGCGCTTGGTGACGACGGGCTTGAGCTTGTTGAGGACGTCCTCGCGGGGCCGCCTTGGACCGGGCACGGTAACGCTCACTTCGCTTCCTCGTGTTCTTTGGCGGCATTGTCAAGGAGCGGCGCGGCGGGGTCGTACGTCGGCGCGGCGATCCCGGCCTCCGCTGCGAGGCGGGCCCCGGCGAGCGTCGGGTCGCCTTGGGCGTTGCCTTCGAGCCCGGCGGTGCGCTCCTCGTCGAACCCGGCCAGCTGCACCGAGATCTCCCGGAGCGTGCACAGCGGCGCGCCGCGGCTCGGGACCGGGCGGCGCCCCTCCTTCAACTCGCGCACCAGCTCCAGGGACTTCGCCTCGTCCATCTCGTCGTAGAACTCGTAGTTCACGGTGACGACGGGCGCGTAGTCGCAGGCGGCGAGGCACTCGGCGTGCTCCAGCGTGATCTTGCCGTCCACAGTGGTCTCGTTGTGGTCGACGTCGAGTTCGTCGCTGAGCGCGTCGAAGAGCTTCTGCCCGCCCTTGGCGTGGCAGAGGGTGTTGGTGCACACCGAGACCAGCCAGTCGCCGGCCGGTTCGCGCTTGTACATGGTGTAGAAGGTCGAGACCGCCTGCACTTGGGCCTTGGTGATGTTCAGGACTTCGGCGCAGAACGCGATGCCGTCGTCCGAGACGTAGCCGTCGTGCGACTGCACCAGGTGCAGCAGCGGCAGGAGCGCCGAGCGCTCGCGGCCCTCGGGGTAGCGGACGAGGATGGCCTCGGCCTGCTCGCGGATCTTCTCCGGGTAGTTCACCTGTCGCAACCTCCCATGACCGGGTCGAGCGAGGCTCCACCAGCGATGACGTCCGCGAGCAGGCCGCCTTCGGCGAGCGCGGGGAGCGACTGCAGGTTGATGAAGGAGGGATCTCGCATGTGAATGCGGAACGGCCTCGTGCCGCCGTCGGAGACGGCGTGGATGCCGAGTTCGCCGCGTGGGGCCTCGATGGCGGTGTACACCTGCCCGGCCGGGACCCGGAAGCCCTCGGTGACGAGCTTGAAGTGGTGGATCAGCGCCTCCATCGACTGGCTCATGATGTGCCGGATGTGGTTGAGGCTGTTGCCCATGCCGTCGCCGCCGAGGGCGAGCTGCGCGGGCCAGGCGATCTTCTTGTCCTCGACCATGACCGGGCCGGGCTCGAGCTTGTCGAGGCCCTGGCTGATGATCTTGAGGCTCTCGCGGATCTCCTCCAGGCGCACGACGTAGCGGGCCCAGGCGTCCGCGCCGTTGTGGGTGGGGACCTCGAAGTCGTACTCCTCGTAGCCGCAGTACGGCATGGTCTTGCGCAGGTCCCAAGGGAGACCGGCGGACCGGAGGACCGGGCCGGTGACGCCGATGGCGAGGCAGCCGGAGACGTCGAGGTAGCCGACGCCCTGGGTGCGCTCCTGCCAGATGGCGTTGCCGGTGAGGAGGCCTTCGTAGTCGTCGAGGCCCTGGGGCATGTAGTCGACGAACTCGCGGATCATCTTGATGCCGTCCGCGGGGAGGTCCTGGGCGACGCCGCCGGGGCGGATGTAGGCCATGTTCATGCGCAGGCCGCAGACGGCCTCGAAGATGTCGAGGATCTTCTCGCGGTCGCGGAAGCCGTAGATCATCATCGAGAGCGCGCCGAGCTCCATGCCGGTGGTCGCGAGCGCGACCAGGTGGGAGCTGATGCGGTTGAGCTCCATCATGATCACGCGGATCACGTCGGCGCGGCGCGGCACGGTGACGCCGAGGAGCTTCTCCACGGCGAGGCAGTAGCCGGTCTCGTTGAAGATCGGCGCGAGGTAGTCGGCGCGGGTGACGAATGTCGTCCCTTGTGTCCAGTTGCGGTACTCGAGGTTCTTCTCGATGCCGGTGTGGAGGTAGCCGACGATGGGGCGCACCGAGCGGACGGTCTCGCCTTCGAGCTCGCAGACCAGGCGCAGCACGCCGTGCGTGGACGGGTGCTGGGGGCCGAGGTTGACGATGAGGCGCTCTTCGCTGACCGGGTCGACCGAGGCGACGAGCTCGTCCCAGTCGCCGCCGGTGACGGTGTAGACGCGGCCTTCTGTCGTGTCCCGTTCGGCCGCATAGGCGTCGGTGCTGTTATCCGTGGCGGTCACTTGTAGGCCCTCCTCTCGTCGGGCGGCGGGATGTGCGCGCCCTTGTATTCGACGGCGATGCCCCCGAGCGGGTAGTCCTTCCGCTGCGGGAAGCCCTCCCAGTCGTCGGGCATGAGGATGCGGGTGAGGTGCGGGTGGCCCTCGAAGACGACGCCGAACATGTCGTACGCCTCCCGCTCCTGCCAGTCGGCGGTCGGATAGACGGCCGTGACGGACTGGACCACCGGGTGGTCGAGGCCGACGGCGGTCTCGAGCCGCACGCGGCGCCGATAGGTCATCGACGTCAGGTGGTAGGCGACGTGCAGGCGGTTCTGCTGCTCCGGATAGTCCACACCGGACACCGAGTTGCACAGCTCGAAGCGGAGGCTCTCGTCGTCGCGCATGGCCTGGCAGATGTCGGCGACCCGGTCGGGCGCGACGTGGATCGTCAGTTCGCCGCGGTCGACGATCACCGCTCGGGTGATCTCGTCGCCGAACAGCTCCCGGAGCGTGCCGACGATCTCGTCGAAGTACTCGCCGAGCGGTTCGGGCGTGGAGACGAGCTCGTAGGTGCTGGGGCTCTGCTTGACGAGCCCGCCGAACCCGGAGGTGTCGCCGGTGCCGGAGACGCCGAAGAGACCCTCTTGGCGCTGCTTGCGAGCCATGAATTGGTCCGGCTCTTTCTCGCTCATCGCTTCGCCACCGCCTTCCGGATGCGCAGCTGCTCCTCGTTCCCGGCCTTCACGGCCTCGGTCCACTCCTTCTTGCGCTGCTTGTCGAAGCGGTAGGAGGAGGGCATCGCGCCGGGCTTGATCACCGGCTCGGGGAGGTCGGCGAGGGCCTGCTTGCGCTTGTCCCCCAACGGTTCGTGCTGGACCTTCTCGTGGAGCTTGAGGATCGCGTCGAGGAGCATCTCGGGGCGCGGGGGGCAGCCGGGGAGGTACATGTCGACGGGCACGACGTGGTCGACGCCCTGCACGATCGCGTAGTTGTTGAACATGCCGCCGGAGGTGGCGCACACGCCCATCGAGAGGACCCACTTCGGTTCGGGCATCTGGTCGTAGATCTGGCGCAGGACGGGGGCCATCTTCTGGCTCACGCGTCCGGCGACGATCATGAGGTCGGCCTGGCGCGGGGAGGCGCGGAAGACCTCCATGCCGAAGCGGCCGGTGTCGTAGCGGGCGGCGCCGGTGGCCATCATCTCGATGGCGCAGCAGGCGAGGCCGAACGTGGCGGGCCACATCGAGGCCTTGCGGGTCCAGTTCACCAGTGCCTCAACGGTGGTGAGGATGATGCCCTGCGGGAGTTTCTCTTCTACACCCATTATCGGAACCTCAGTCCCAGTCCAGTCCGCCGCGACGCCATTCGTAGGCGTAGGCGACGAACAGCGCGGCGATGAACATGAAGACGGCCCAGAACCCGAAGATCCCGAGGACGTCGTGGTGGACCGCCCACGGCACGAGGAAGATGATCTCGATGTCGAAGACGATGAACAGCATCGCGGTGAGGTAGAACTTCACCGGGAACTTCATCGGGCCCTCAGACGTGGGGGCCGGCTCGATGCCGCATTCGTAAGGGTCGTACTTGGCGCGGTTCTTCCGATGGGGGCCGGTGATGCGCGAGGCGACCACCGAGACGATGCCGAACCCGGCGCCGATGGCGAACATGATGACGACCGGTACGTAGACTTCCATCTCCTCAGACCCTCCTTCCCAGTCCGGGCGTGACGATCCGCATGCCGTTGACGATCCGGTCGGCGGTGTCGCGCCCGGGTCGGTCGGTGAGGTTCGCCAGCAGTTTCAACACGACGCGCATGAGCGCGGGACGTTTCAGGCCGTGCTCGGTGCACAGCCTCATGACGGCGGGCTTGCCGATGAGGTGCGAGAAGATGCCGCCCATGCGGTAGTACGAGCCCCAGAGGTCGTCCATCTTGTCGGCGTAGGTGCGCAGCACGGCTTCGCGGCGGGGCACCGAGCGCGCCTTGAACGCTTCGGCGACCGTGGCGGCGGCGACTTCGCCCGCTTCGATGGCGTAGGCGATGCCCTCGCCGTTGAAGGGGTTGACCATGCCGCCGGAGTCGCCGACGAGCATGAGGCCGCGGCTGTAGTGCGGGGTCCGGTTGAAGCCCATGGGAAGTGCGGCGCCGCGGATGGGCCCGTCAGCGTTCGCCTCGTCGGCCAGGCCCCACTCCTCGGGGGTGTTGGCGAGCCAGTCGCGAAGCAGCGCACGGTAATCGGTCTTCTGATACCCGTCGGAGGAGTTCAGGACTCCCAGTCCGACGTTGACCCGGCCGTCGCCGAGACCGAAGACCCACCCGTAGCCCGGTTGCAGGACGTCAGGCTCGTTGGCGGTCCGCAGCGCCAGCCAGGACTCGAGATAGGCGTCGTCGTGCTTGGCCTCGGAGCGGTAGTACTGCCGGACGGCGACGCCCATGGGGCGCTTCTCGTCCCGCTTGAGGCCCAGGGAAAGGGCGAGGCGCCCGGACACCCCGTCGGCGGCGATGACCAGCGGCGCGCGGTAGGTGACCTGCTCGCCGTCGCGGACGGCGCTGACGCCGCAGACGCGGCCGGCGAGGTCGAAGACCGGCGCGGAGACCTTGACGCCGGTCTGGAGCGAGGCTCCGGCGGCGACGGCGCGGTCGGCGAGGATCTGGTCGAAGTCGATCCGGGTGCGGGTGAGCCCGTAGTCCGGGTAGTGCTGGAGCGTGGGCCAGTCGAGTTCGATGGCGATGTCGTCGGCGACGACGCGGAGGCCGCGGTTGCGGATCCAGCCGGCGGACTCGGAGGTGTCGACGCCCATCTTGAGGAGCTGCGCGACGGCGCGGGGGGTGAGGCCGTCGCCGCAGACCTTCTCGCGGGGGAAATGCGTCTTCTCGAGCAGCAGAACGTCGAGGCCCCGGGAGGCCAGGTGGTAGGCCGCGGCCGAACCACCAGGTCCCGCGCCGACGACGATGACGTCGGCCTCCGGGGTTGCGTGAGTGGTCACGGGCGTCCTCTCAGGCGAACGGGGCGGTGATCCTTGTAACGACCGTCCCGCTTGTGAAGATCTTCACAAGCGTTTGCCGCAAGTCTAGAACTCCGCTATCCACGCCCTGTCACTTAGGTCCACCTAAGTTGTCATTATTCGAGGTCACGATGCATACAGGCGTGCTTGAACCAGAGTTGCGGAAGCGCCGGGAGCGCCTGAGGTGACTCGGCGATCGAGCGTGATAAAGCCGACAGCCGAAGACCCTCGCCACTTGCAACATCAGGAAACACTCTCGTAACAAGCCCCCCGATGAAGGCTTCACCCTCTCCCATAAGGGCGAACGCCATTGCGACAACGTGGCAAGCGCCACATCGTTCAAATTTGAAACTTCGTCGAGGGACCCGTATGGTCGATGGGTACTTCAAATCTGAACTACTTATTGACCGCACTCCTGGAAGAGGTAGGAACATGTCCGAGCCTGTCAAGGTCACCGTCGTCTACTACTCGCAGACCGGCAACGTCACCCAGCTCGCCCGCCAGATCGCCGCAGGTGCGGAGAAGGCCGGAGCCGAGGTCCGTCTGCGCCGGGTCGCCGAACTGGCGCCGCAGGAGGCCATCGACTCGAACGAGCAGTGGGCCGCGAACATCCAGGCCACCGCCGACATCGCCGAGGCCACGGCTGACGACGTCGACTGGGCCGACGCCGTGATCATGGGCAGCCCCACCCGCTTCGGCAACGTCTCCTCGCAGCTCAAGCAGTACATCGACACCCTTGGCGGACTGTGGTTCCAGGGCAAGCTGGCCGACAAGGTCTACTCGGGCTTCGCCGCAGCCTCCGGCAAGCACGGCGGCAACGAGTCGACGCTGCTGGCGCTGTACAACTCGTTCCACCACTTCGGCGGCATCATCGTGGCCCCCGGTTACGCCGGCGAGGTCGCCTTCGCGAACGCCTCGCCGTACGGCGTCTCGCACTTCGGCTGGGGCACCCCGGTCGACGAGAGCGTGCTCGCCGCCGCCACCGCGCAGGCCGAGCGCGTGGTGAACACCGCCGCCGCCCTCAAGGCCGGCCGCGCCGCCGTCGCCGCCTAACACCGCATACGACGAAGCGCCCGCTCGGTCCTCCTACGGCATCAAGAGGATCCGACGGGCGCTTTGTCGTACTCAATCGCGGTTGGTCTTTGGTCGGGGTTCAAGCGATCAGCGACGGAGCGGTGGGGGGCGGGGCTCGGTGGCGGGACTGCGGGTTCGTTTCGGGCGGACCGCGACACTCCCGAGCGCGGGGAGCGCCTTTGCTTGCGGCGCAGCGGTTCTGGGGCGGAACGTGAGGATCTTGTACGCCAGTGGGTGATGACGGCCGGGGGCGGCTTGAGGGAGAATTGAGGTACGTACAGGGACAGGGAATTCGTACAGGTGTCGAGTAGGTGCAAGCAGACTACGACAAGCCTCTGGCTGAATCGACAAACCGACTTGTTTCGAGGCACTCAGCCCCCACCGGGGGTTCCAGATCTCATCCCAGTGCTATCGCCCGCAGCTGTCCGCGCCCCCGATGGGCCGTGACTGGGTGGGAGATTTCCTAGTTGGGATCACCCCAACCAGAAGGAAGTGCCTTGCAGGGAGGCATCTTCGACCCAGGCCAGACCCGCCAGCGTTAAGGGCCGCACCAGACCAGGCAGTACAGACCTGGCCCGGCAGCTGCCCACGTCCATGGCGACGCCTTCACTACCGCACCGCAGGCGGCCATGCCCTCCGGGAGCGGACCACCCAACACCGTTGCGCCACTGCATGGCCCCGGCTTCGCCAGCGCTCCAGAACATTATCCGGGGAGCGAAGGAACGACAGCCACGGGAACACACCACCGCAGCCGATCACGACGCAGCGACCGGCGGCAGCACCCTTGGAAGGAGGTGACACCACATGACCGATCCGTCTCCCGATGCCCTCAACACAAGTGCCGAGCACGATCCCAAGAGCGGCAACGCACCCGAGCCGCGGCACCCGGCCACCATCGCCGCCCGTCTGAACCGCGACCGAGAACCCGCGACGATCGCGGTCCACGGCGCCCGTCGCGGTGTGGCCTGCTTCGGCCGCAAGTCATCCGCCGTCGTCGAACCCGCCTTGCGGGACGCTGTCGTGATCGGGTTGGACGCCGCCCAAGGGTTCGGGGGCTGTGAAGTCCTCGTCCGCCTCCACGCACTCCGGCCCGCCGCCGAGGGAGGCTTCGATCGCGACCTGGCCCCAGACCCGGTAGTAGAGGCCGATGCCGTCCTCGCGGACGGCGCTCACGTGCGAGACGGCGCCCGTGTCGTCGCGGTCGATCTCGACCTCGTGGCCCTGCGCCTCCCAGAACTCGGCCAGCTCCTCCGGATAGGCCTCCCGCACCAGCGGATCCTCCCAGCTCGCTTCTGGGAAGACGTACGAGAGGTGAACGGTGTCGTGGCCCTCCAGGACCTCGTTGCGGTCCACGCCGTAGCCGCACGCGTCCAGCTCGACCGATCGCGATTGGAAACCGGGGAAGCCCTCCAGCTCCGCGATCGACTCCGCCAGGAACGCCTCCATCGCGGCCAGCGCCTCGGTGTCGTTGAACTCCTCGTTCACCTCCGGTCCGGTACAGGCCGAGGCCGCGAGGCCGAGCGCGGCCACCGCCGCGATCGACCCGGCTCGTCTCGCGCGGCTCACAGGTCGTCCTCGTATGAGTCGGGCGAGTCGAACGGGTCCACCGCGTCGCGGTCGGCCGGAATGCCGTCGGGGAAGTAACGGCCGACCTTGTCGTAGCGGCCGCCCGGCATCACGCCGCCCGAAGGCGGGACGTACTCGATGTCCTCGGGTTCGCTGGCCGCCACCGGCCCTGACTGCACTCGCAGCACCGTGTAGCCGGACGCCCAGTACCAGAGGGCGATCCCGTCCGGCCTGATCGCGACGAGGCTCCGGTCGGTGCGGTCGGCCTTCTCCTTCACGGCGTCGCGGGTGAGGGTGTAGCCCAAGGAGGTCCAGTGCTTCCGGAGTACGTCGACGTAGGTCTCGCGGACGAGCGGGGTGCCGGAGTCGGGCAACGAGAACACATAGGTGATCTCGACGATCGTGAAGCCCGGGACGTCGATGCCGCCGCTCGTCGCGGGCAGCTCCGACCAGATCCGCTCCCTGCAGCCGGGGAAGTCGGGGAGGGCGGCGATGGAGTCCGCGGCGGCGGCCTCCATGGGCGCGTAGGCCTCGGCCTGCGTGTACCGGGGTTCAGGCGGGTTGTCCATGAAGTGCTCCACGATCGAACGGACCGGCGGCAGGGACGCGAGGGGTCCGAGGGCCCTGCGCCACCGCGAGCCGGGAGGGGGTCGGCGCGGCATTCGTCATCGCTGTCCGGTGGCGATGTCCGCGAGGGTCTCGCGTCCGGCCATGTTGGTGTCGTCCCAGTACGTGCTGTGGTTGTTGGCGTTCCACGCGCCGGTGTCGCTGTGGAAGGTGTTGCCGCCGAAGTCGTCTCCGGCCGGATTGGCTCCGTGGAGGAAGTCCGGTGAGAGCGGGATCGGGTCGAGCGAGTTCGTGGTGGACCACACGTTGTCCTCGTCGACGCCGAGCGCGCTGGCGGTGTCCGTGCCGACGCCCGGGGAGGCGACGAAGACGATGTTGTCCGCGTTGACGCCGTCCTGGGTGGCGGCGTGCCCGATCACGGTGGTGCCGTAGGAGTGTCCGGTGAGCGTGTGGTTGGTGTTCGGCTGCCCGGTGGCGTCGAGGCCCTTGGTGAACTGTTCGAGGTCGTCGCTCGCGTCGTCGGCCCAGCGTTCCTGCATGGCTTCGGGCACGATCGTGTCGGGGGCGTCGAAGCCGAGCCACATGACCGTGGCGTTCGACGCTCCGGGGGCGGCGAGCTGGGCGTCGCTCTGCATGGTGTCGGCCCGGTTGAGGATGCCGGTGGCGGTGCCGAGGCTCGCGGTGGTGCCGGGGACGAACGTGTTCACGTTGTCGGCGGTGTCGGGGTTGCCGACCGAGACGATCGCGCGGCCGCTGTCCTGGGTGCCGAAGCCGAGCAGGTAGTAGGGCTGCTGCGGTTCGGGCCCTTCGGCGAGGGCGGGGGTGCCGTCGTCGTCGGTGATGCGGTCCTGGAGCTTGGCGAGGTCCTTTTCGTCCTGCTTGAGGTCGTCGAGTTCGGCTTTGGCCTGCTCGTACTCCTCGGATTCGGGGTCCATGCCGTGGAGGGCCCGCTCTTTGGCGGCGATCCGGGTGCCGAGGCCGTCGATCTCGCTGTCGAGGAGGGTGCGGTTGGCGGTGTCGCGGGACTCGGTGGGGATGCCGTCGACCGGGCCGACCCATTCGGGGTGCTCCTCGATGAGGGCCTGGCGCTCGGATTCGCTGAGGCCGTCCCACCACTGGTCGACCTGTTCGGGCGACATGCCGGAGGTGCCTTCGGCGATCGCCTCGGCTTCGTTCGCGACCTCTTCGGTGACGCCTTCCTTGTAGTCGTCGACGAGCTCGTCGTAGGCGGCGCCGAGTTGCGGCGGGAGTTCGGTGGGGTTCTCGCGCATTTCGGCGAGGGCCGCGGCGGCCTCGTCGTCGGCGTCGTGGGCGCGGGACATGACGGCGCGGAGCCAGTCCTGGTACTGCCCGGCGAGGCCGATGGCGGTGCCGTAGAGGTCGACGCCGTTGAAGAGGACCTTGATGGTGTCGACGTCCCAGAAGCCGTCGGGTTTCTGCACGCCGCACATGTCGCACAGCCATTGCGGCGGGTTCAGGGTGAGGATCGCCCGGTGGAGGTCTCCGGAGAGGTTGACGTCGTATTCGTGGTGGGGGCCTTCGATGTCGAAGTCGTGCCGCTCGATGAGCGGGACGAGTTCCTTGAGCTCGTTCTGCTCCTTCTCGAACGCGTCGGCGGCTTCGATGAGGGTGGTGGCGATGCGGGTGCTGGCGTAGTCGGCGAGGTCGTCCTCGTAGCGGTCGGCGGTCATGCCGATCTGCTCGCGCACCCGGGTGGCGGTGTCGGATTCGAAGTGCTCGGCGCTGAGGTGGCCGTCGATCACCTCGGTGCGGAGGCGGTCGGTGTGGGCCAGTTGCTGTTCCACATAAGACTTCCAGGTGTCACTGAGGGTGCGGATCGCACCGCAGTCGAGGTCGCGCAGGCGTTCCCAGGTCAGGTCGCTCATGGGCCCTGCCAGTCCGGCCTGGTGTTCGCGTTGGCGTTGGCGCGTTCGGGATAGAGGTCGCCGGCGACCGACGCGAAGGTGCCCGCGTTGTAGTCGTCGACCTCGACGGCTTCCTCGGCGCAGACGGCGAGGTACTCGCCGGTGTTGCCGAGGAGGCTGCAGAAGCCGCTCGCGCGCCGCCCCTGCCACCATTCGCCGGCGGCTTCGAGGGCGGGGCCGAGGGCGGTGTCGGCGTCATTGAGGGGTCCGGCGGCCTCGGTGTTCGCGGTGGCCATATTGGTGGCCTGGAGGTCGACCTCTGCTTCGATCTCGAAGAGGATCTCGACGGATTTGCGGACCTCGTCGGGGTCCATGGCGAAGACGTCAGCGCCGGACATCGGCGACCTCCAGGGGGAGGCCCGGAGGGCATGGGCGCAGGGGGATGTTCTGTGGCGCAAGGGGCATGATTCGAGTCCTCGGGGGGTAGGAACGAAGCTTCCGCTCACTATAACGGACTAAAACCACACGGACTGTGCAAGATATTTCAGAAAGGTCGGTGGGATCCGCGCTCGCCCAGGGGGTCTCGGCTGCCGGTCAGGCCTGGATGCGGGCGAGGATGCGTTCGGACAGCTCGCCGAGTTGGCGCATCTCGTCGCGGGTGAGTTCGTCGAAGACGAAGGCGCGCACCAGCTTCACGTGGCCGGGGGCCGCTTGGGCGAGCTTGTCGCGTCCGCGGTCGGTGAGGGCGGCGAGGGTCGAGCGGCCGTCGGTGGGGCAGGCGTAGCGCCGGATGAGGCCGGCGTTCTCGAGGCGCCGGGCGACGTGCGAGAGCCGCGAGAGCGAGCCGTTGCAGAGGAAGGCGAGGTCGCTCATGCGCATCGTCTGGTCTTCGGTGTGTTCGAGCACCACGAGGACGCTGTACTCGAAGTAGCTGATGTCGGCTTCGTTCCTGACCTGGCCGTCGAGGGCGCTGGGGAGCCGCATGACCACGCGCACGAACGCCAGCCAGGTCGCCATCTCCTCATCGTCCAGCCATGGCGCGTCATCACTCATGCAACAAGCTTAACTTGACTACTTGATGCATCAACGATCCCGAGCTAAATTTGTTGAAGATTCAATGATGCAGGAGTTACCATGTCCGGTCGTCCCGGCGCCGCGTTCGACGCCTTCCTCGAGTCCACCGCGCCCGCCGCGGCCGAGCGCCGCGACTGGACGCCCGAGGACGGCGCCCTGCCGACCCTATATCTCTCCCACGGCGCCCCACCGCTGTTCGACGAGGCCGCGTGGATGCGGCAGCTCTTCGACTGGGCGCAGGGCCTGCCGCGGCCCAAGGGCGTCCTCATCGTCTCGGCCCACTGGGAGGCCGCGCCGCTCATGATCTCCAGCCCCGCGGCCGGGACCCCGCTCGTCTACGACTTCGGGGGCTTCCCCGAGCGGTACTTCAAGATGCAGTACGCGACGCCGGACGCGAGCGCCATGGCGCGGCGGGTGGCCGCGGCGATGCCGGATGCCGAACCGCTGCACCAGCATGCGAGCCGCGGGCTCGACCACGGCGCATGGGTGCCGCTCAAGGTCATGTACCCGGACGCGGACGTGCCGGTGCTGCAGATGTCGATCCCGACGCACGATCCCGACCGGCTCATGGCGATCGGCCGGCGGCTGCGGCCGCTGCGCGAGGAGGGCTACCTCGTCGTGGGCTCGGGCTTCATGACGCACGGGCTGCCGTTCATCGACTTCCACCGCCCCGACCAGATTCCCGGCTGGTCGGCGGACTTCGACGACTGGGTCTCGGACGCCTTGGCGCGCGGGGACATCGAGGAGCTGGCGCGCTACCGCTCGCAGGCGCCGGGGATGCCGTACGCGCACCCCACGGTCGATCACTACGTGCCGCTGTTCGTGACCTACGGGGCCGCGAGCGAGCAGGAGCAGGCGGCGACCACCGTCATCGACGGGTACTGGCTGGGCCTGTCGAAGCGCTCGTTCCAGCTCAACTAGACGTTCGGGTCCTGCCGGGGGGCGGACCCGAATGCGGCGGGCCGGTGATCGTCTCATCTCCGCCCGCTTGCGCCGTCCGCGCCGCTCCCACCTTGCGGCGCGGGCGGCGCGTTCCTATTTGAAGCCGCGGTGCATGGCGACGGCGCCGCCGGCGAGGTTGCGCCAGGCGACCTTGCGGAAGCCGGCCTTGACGATGCGGTCGGCGAGCTCGGCCTGGTCGGGCCAGGCCATCGTCGTGTCGGCGAGGTACTGGTAGGCCTCGGGGTCGGAGGCGACGCGGGCGGCGACCTTCGGGAGCACGTGCTTGACGAACACGCCGTGGGCCTTGCGGTAGGGCTTCCAGACCGGCTTGGAGACCTCGCACAGGACCATGCGGCCGCCGGGGGCGAGGACGCGGCGGATCTCGGTGAGGCAGGCGTCGAGGTCGACGACGTTGCGGATGAAGAAGGAGCCGGTGACGGCGTTGAACGCGTCGTCGGCGAACGGCAGGCGCAGCGCGTCGGCGTTCACGAGCGGGACCTGGCGGTCCTTGTGGTTCTTGAGCATCTCCAGGGAGAAGTCGACGCCGATGACGTCGGCACCGGACTTGGCGAGCTCGGCGGTGGAGATGCCGGTGCCCGCGCCCAGGTCGAGGCAGCGTTCGCCCGGCTGGAGGCTCAGGGCCTCGCGGGTGGCCTTGCGCCAGCGCTTGTCCTGCCCGGCGACCATCACGGTGTTGGTGCGGTCGTAGCCCGGCGCGACCCGGTCGAACATCGCCGCGACGCGGCCGGGTTCTTTACGCGGGGTATTCGCTTCGTTCGCCTCGATCACCTGGACAGCCTTGCACACGGGAAACGGAAAATCCGCCGGAGCCCTGTCGGTGTGGGCCCCGGCGGATCAAGGGGTTATATCGGGCGTGCGCGGGGTAACGCGGCGCGAGCGGCCATGAGGGAGCAGGGTACGGACGCTCGCTCGCCCAGTGAGGAGATTCTGAGGGCGATTCGGAGTTCGGACGGGAGCGACTGGGGCGCACGGGAAGGGGCGGCGGTGTGCTCGAGTGAGCGGTGCATCGGCGCCTCCTGTCCGTCTTCGATTCGATCGGCGCGGACCGGCTGCGATCCCGGCTGTGATCTCGCTGAGAGATCCCCCGAGTGCGGTCTGCGCTACAGGACCACACTGACGCATGAAGGCTGTGATGTCGATCTATGAAACCGAACCGTTATCCCGTGTAACCCTTCCGATAGCAAGGGCGTGCCGGTTGTCACAGAGATCAGTGGGCTCGTATGCGTTGGTCGGGAAACCGCTGGTTCCGCCGTTTTGCACGGCGGTGTCCGTGATGGAAAACGGCGGTGGCGTCCGGGACGAAAAACGGCGGGGCGCGCCTTCGCGCGCCCCGCCTTCTCCAGGGGATACACAGAGAGGCGCTGCCTCTCCGGTGTGGAAAGTCGATCGGCCGGCACTCGGCCTCATTCAGCATCGCGGACGCCGAGCCGATCGACAAGCCTCGAGATCGAAGCGTTATCGATGCAAGGACTTCAGCTCCGGTTCAGGTTCGATTTCGGCCGTCAGCTCCCGTTCACGTTCCCCTTCCGCCTTCAGCTCCGCTTCAGCTTTCCGCGGGCACCGTATTGGCCAGGGGGCCCCAAACGCAACGCGTGGGTAACTCCCGCCCGCCACCTTCAGCTCCGATTCAGGTTCCTTCGGGCACGGTATAGGCCAGGGGACTCCGAACCGAACGCGCGGGTAACTCCCGATCTGATTCCGATTCGCCGTCGGCTTCAGCTTCGCTTCAGGTGGCTTCAGGCCCCCTTCAGGTTCGGCGGGGCACCATCGAGGCACAGCGCTTGCGAGGAGAGGAGGATCGCCTATCGATCGACGAGAACGCCCTTGAGGACCGTGGCGGCGCAGTTGCCGGCGGCGCCGTTCACGAGGGCGGCGTAGGGGTCGCCTTCGGTGTCGACGTTGAAGACCGCGAGGTCGGCGCGGTTGCCGACTTTGATGGCGCCGATGTCGTCGCGACCGAGGGCCTTGGCGCCGCCTTGGGTGGCGGCGCGCACGAGCCATTCGTTGAGGCCTTCGCCCCCGTCGCCTTGGGCGAGTGCGAGTTTGCGGAGCACGGGCCATTCGGCGGCGACGTCGAGGTCGGGGCTGGAGGCCCGCGAGTCGGTACCGACGGCGACGGTGTTGCCTTCGGCGCGGAGGGCGGCGACGGGCGGCTCGCCGGCTTCGAGGCGGGCGTTCGAGCGGGCGCAGAGTGCCACGGCGGTGCCGAGGTTGCGCAGAAGTTCGCGGTCGGTCTTGTCGAGGTGGACGCCGTGCGCGACATGGGAGTCCGCGCCGAGCCAGCCGACCTTCTCCATCTGGGCTGCCGGGGAGTGCCCGGCGCCGCCGTCGGCGAGTTCGAGTTCGAGGCCCGCGCGGCGGTTCATGAACGCGAACGGGCCGGAGCCGCGGCGCACGAACATGTCCTCGTGCATGGTCTCGGCCAGGTGCGGGTGGAGGCGGATGTCGAGAGTGCGCGCGAGTTCGGCGAGGCTCTTGCCGACCTCGGTGCCAAGCGTGTACAGCGTGTGGGGGCTGATGCCGACCGCGATGTCGGAGTTGTTGACGGCGCGGCTGTCGGTGACGATCTCGCGCCAGGCGCTGCGGCGCACTTCCCAGGCGGCGCCGTCGATGAAGCAGGCCTCCCAGTAGGCCACGCCCGCGAGGCGGGAGGCGAAGAGCGGCACGAATCCCGCTGCGGGCGTGACGATGTCGGCCACGGCGGTGACGCCGTGGGCGATGGACTCGTCGATGCCGAGCTGCACTGAGGCCTTCCAGGCGTCATCGGCGGTCGCGGGGTTGCGGCGCGCGAAGTCCTGGATCCACTCGAAGAACTCCTTCTCGTTGCCGTACATGTCGGCGAACGCGGTGTAGCACAAGTGGGTGTGGGCGTTGACGAGCCCGGGGGTGAGCACACCGTCGAAGGCGGTGGTCGTTTCGGCCTCGGGTGCGTCTGCGGCGGGGCCGACGAAGGCGATCCGCCCGTCGTCGACCCCGACCGCGCCCTCGCGGATCGGCTCGTCCGCGACGGGGACGACGACAGGAGCGGTGTAAACGTGCATGAGCACGAGCTTACTCAGTGTTGGCGGACTCCAGCGCGGTGTAGGCCGGGCGAATCACCTCTTCGAGCATGAAGCGACGCTCGGAATAGGGCAGGAACGAGGCCTTCACGGCGTTCTCGGTGCAGCGCTTGACCTCCGCCCAGCCCCAGCCGAACGTCTCCGACAGGAGCTGGAACTCGCGGGAGACGTCGGTGCGGCTCATGAGTCGGTTGTCGTTGTTGACGGTGACGCGGAAGCCGAGGGAGTACAGCACGCTGATCGGGTGCGTCTCAATCGATTCGGCAGCACCGGTCTGGAGGTTGGAGGAGGGGGCGACCTCGAGGGCGATGCGGCGGTCGAGGATGTACTGCGCGAGGTTCGAGAGCTTCGCGAAGTCGCCGGTGATGTCGATGTCCTTGATGAGCTGCACGCCGTGGCCGATGCGGTTGGCGCTGCAGACGGAGACCGCACCCCAGATCGACTCGGGGCCGCAGGACTCGCCCGCGTGGATGGTGAACGGCATGTTCTCGCGGCGCAGGTAGTCGAAGGCCTCGACGTGGTGCTCGGCGGGGTTGCCGATCTCGCCGCCGGCGATGTCGAAACCGACGACGCCCTGGTCGCGGAAGGCGACCGCGAGCTTGGCGATCTCCGTGGTGCGGTGGGCGTGTCGCATCCCGCACAGCAGGGTGCGGACCTGAATGGGGTTGCCGTTCTCGGCGGCGATGCGCTGGCCCTCTTCGAATCCGGCGAGGGTGGCCTCGACGACTTCCTCGAGGCTCAGGCCGCTGAGGAGCTGCTGCTCGGGGGCGTAGCGCAGTTCGGCGTAGACGACGCCGTCGCTCGCGAGGTCCTGGGCCGCTTCGGAGGCGACGCGGAAGCAGTCTTTGGCTCGCTGCATGACGGCGACGGTGTGCGCGAAGGTCTCGAGGTAAAGCTCGAGCGTGCCGGAGTCGGCGGCGTCGAAGAACCAGTTCCTGAGCTCTTCGGGGTTGTCGGTGGGCAGCGTGTGGCCGATCTCGTCGGCGATCTCGATGATGGTCTCGGGCCGCAGGCCGCCGTCGAGGTGCTCGTGGAGCACGACCTTGGGGGCGGTGCGGAGCTGCTCATGGGTGAGCGCGTTGCTGAACGGTGCAGACGAATTCATCCCATGAATATAGTCAGCCCGTTTCGCGAGCCTGCCTCACAATCGGACCTCGTCCCAGTGGACGGGCTTCTCGTCGGCGAAGACGACCGCCCACTCGAGGGCCCAGCGCCGATGCCACACCAGGTTGTCGTCGACGCCGCGCGGCGGGGCCTGCCCGGCGCGGCGGGCCTGGTCGCAGACCCAGTCGAGGCAGTAGTAGAGGTCGAGCATCTCGGCGATGACGGCCGGGTCGCGGGTCGGTGTGAGCTGGCGGTCGCGCCAGGTGCCGAAGGACTCGGGCCGGCGCAGGTCCGGCAGGAGTTCGGGGAGCTCCTCGCTGCAGGGCACGGCGGGGTCGAGGTGGTCCACGAGGCCGAGCAGCCAGGAGACGGTGTACAGGCTTTCGAGCTGGTCGGCGTAGCGCGCCCTTTCGCCTCGGCCGCAGGCGATGAAGCCCCATTCGTCCGGTGAGAGGTGGTCGAGGACGTGCGCGTCGAGGAGCCAGCGCATGGCGAGCTCCTCGGGCATGTCGAAGACGCGGGCCTGGACGATGTTGAGGATCGCGGCGCGGGCCTCGACGTGGCCGCGGGGGCGCATGCGCGGGAGCTGCCCGTTGGGGAAGGGCAGCGGGAACTGCTCGGGGGGCGCGGGTATGCCGAGCGCGCTGAGTCCGTCTACTGTGCGCAGTCGAACGCTTCGCTGGTCTGAGATCGCCGTCGGCATATGGCTCCCTACCACTTGGGGGTTCACCGGAGGGGTGAATGCGCGTTCACTAGGAAGGGTGATTGTGAAGAACTGTAGCGTCCGACACACGCCTCAGTCAACGCGGGCGGAAGAAATCTTTAGGCTTCTATCTACGTGTTACGCAGGTGTTTCACTGCTGCCGCGCGTGAGTCGCAAGTGTCCCTAGGGGCAAAATGAACCGACGGGTAACTACGTTCGTTCGACACCGTTCGACGCTGTTCGAGACCTTCCGACCCAAGCCCGGGCAACCCGGGTCACATCGGGCCGCGTACTGGAGGGCGTCGGGGCCTTCCGGCCCCAAAACGTCGACGAAAGGACCGCTGATGTCGAACGCATTCGGACAGGCCATCGAACTCCGGGCGACACGAAACTTCAAGCGCCGCAGTGCCTTCGCCGCGACCGGTGCACTCCTCGCCGCCGCAGCCGCAGCAGCCGTCCCCTTCCAGGCCGCGCACGCCGCCCCCGCGGGCGACGACGCGTGCGTCCTCCAGGAGCTGCCGATGCCGGAGGACCGCTACTTCAGCCTCGTCACCGCCATGAGCGGCGACGGCGACGTCATCGCCTACCGCGTCTACCCGCCCCAACTGGACGGGCAGGAGCGCGCCACCTACCTCTACGAAGACGGCGAGGCCGTCGAAGTGCCGCTGCCGGGCACCGAGCAGACCCTCTCCGGGGTGAACTCCGACGGCGTCGCGGTCGGCGACGCCTGGGTCGACGGCCTCCTGGTCCCTTATGTCTTCCGCGACGGCGAACTGTGGGAGCTCGGCGTGGAAGGCGGCGGCACGACGACCGGCGTCAACGAGGACGGCGACATCGTCGGCTACTCGGACCAGGAGTACCCGCAACCGGTCGCCTGGCGCGACGGCAGCCTCAAGGCCGAGACGCTGCCACTGCCGAAGGGCGCGGTCTCGGGCGTCGCCTCCTCGATCGACGAGGACGGCACGATCGTCGGCACCTACCACACCGAGGACGGGTTCTCCCGGCCTTACGTGTGGCACCCGGACGGGACGGCCGAAGAACTGCCGATGCCCGAAGGCGCCGACCCGGCCGACCTGTTCCTGACCGCCTCCGACATCGCCGACGGATGGGTCGGCGGCAACATGCGCTCAGCAGGCCTCGAAACCGGCGTCCGCTGGAACCTGGAGGACGGCACCGTCGAAGTCATCGATGTGCCCTTCGTACTCGCGATCAACGAAGAGGGCACCGTGGCCGGTCAAGTGGAGCCGCGCGCGGTCTTCCAGGAGGAGGACGGGAAAGTGGTCGAGCTTCCGGGCCTGGTCGACCCGGCCGACAACTGGTTCGGCGACTACGCCACCGAGATCGACGACGACGGCGAACTGATCGCCGGCCAGGTCTACGCGGGCCAGGACGCCGACGACGTCCACATTCTCAAGGCCGTGGTCTGGACCTGCGACTAGCGGGACGAACCCTCCGATCCGCCGGGCCCTCGCCTCCCCGAGGGCCCGGCCTCGCATTTCGGCTGTGATCGTTCGAATACATTGCAGCCCACCCCGATCAAGCGCGCCTACAAGGAATTCAACGAATAACCTCCCGACCGCGAAGGCCGGACCCCCGCCTCCTCGCGGGTCCGGCCTTCGTTTGCCACGAGACGCCGGGCATGCTTGTAGCGTGAGCACTCCCCAGGTCTTCGGCGACCGGTACCGGCTGGTGCGGCCGGTCGGCGCAGGCGGCATGGGCCGCGTCTGGCAAGGCCTCGACCTCCACCTCGAACGCGAAGTCGCCGTCAAAGTCGTCAAACCCGACCTCCTCGACGGAGCCCAGAAGCACGAGGCCGCCGCCCGCTTCCGCCGCGAAGCCCGCGTCACCGCCCAGATCCAGCACCCCGGCGTCCCCGCGATCTTCGACGCAGGACTCGACGAGGACTCCGGCGAGCTCTACCTCGTCATGGCCTACCTGCCCGGACTCAACCTCCGCGACCTCCTGGACGAGACCGGCGCGCTCCCCGGCGACTGGACCCTCGCCATCGGCGCGCAACTCGCCTCCGTCCTCGCCGCCGCCCACGCGAAACAGGTCGTCCACCGCGACCTCAAGCCCGCCAACATCATCGTCGGCCCCGAAGGACTCGCGCACGTGGTGGACTTCGGCATCGCCGCGATCCTGGAACCCGACGTCTCCCGCCTCACCATGACCGGCGACAAACCCGGCACCCTCAACTACATGGCGCCCGAGCAGATCCGCGCCCAACCCGCCGGACCCGCCGCCGACCTCTACGCCCTCGGCGCCCTTCTCTACGAGATGGCCACGGGCGAAAGGCTGTTCGCCGACCGCGGCTCGGCCTACGAGGTCCAGACCGCCCACCTGAAAGAGCTGCCCGACCCGGTGCGACGCCGCCGCCCCGACCTTCCGTCCGAACTGGACGGACTCGTGTCCCGACTCCTGTCAAAGGAACCCGCCGAACGCGGCTCGGACGCCGCCGCCGTGCACCTCCGGCTCGCCGCCCTCCTCGCCACCGCACCGGCCTCAGGGACGCCCGCGCACGACTGCGGCGACCCGACCTGGCCGTTCCGCGCCCCGCTCGCCCCCGCCCGAGTCGCCGCACAGGCCGCCGCGCAAGGAAAGCGACCGACCGCGCCGGACCGGGCCGAGCGCATCGCCGAGGCTGACCGGGCCTTCGGCATCGGCGACTACAACGGGGCGCTCAGCGCGTTCCGCTCCCTCGCAAAGGATTACGAGAGCCCGGACCCCGCACTGGCGCTGCACTGCCAGATGCGGTCCGCGCAATGCCTTGCGGCCCTTGGGAACACGGCGAGCGCCCTGACTGGGCTCATGAGCGTGATCGAGCGGCAGCGGCGCCTCGAAGGCGAGCGGTCGCGCTCGACGCTGCGCTCGAGGCGGGTGGCGGCGGACATGCTCGCGGCACTCGGCCGGGGCCCGGAGGCCCACCGCGAGTTGTCCACTGTGGTTCACGAGATGGCCGCGGCGCTCGGCCCGGCCGATGCCGATACCATCGAAGCCGAACGGCTGCTGCGGACCTGGACCGCTTCGCCCCACGCAGGTCCCGCGTGGCCGGTGCCGCCCCCCGCCACGCCTGGGAGTCCTCCTCGATGACCGCGCTCGGTCCTTACGCCCCGCCCGTCAACGAAGTCAAAGCCCGAAACCGCCGCCGCCTGGTCCAGATCGGCTCGTACATCTGGGCGTTCGCGCCACTGCTCACCTGCGGGTACGCCGCACCGATCGTGTTCGGGATGGCCTTGGGAAGGCGCCGCGACACGTTGACGCTGGCGGCGCTGATCGTCCACTCGGCCCTGATCCTCGTCGGCTGCTTCGCCGTTTTCGGCTCCGGCGACCCGATACCGACGTGGGCGGTCGCGACCTTCGGCACCACGATGGCCTTGGCCGGGTTCGGCTCCACCGCGCACCTGCTGGTGATCCGGCCCGTGGTGTGGACCCCGCCCGCGAACACAGGAGTGCCGGTCGCCCGACTGTCCAGCATGGAAGTGGTGGACCGGGCGCGACGCCTCCGCGACCAGGCCCGCCGCACCGCCGAAGCGGATCCCATGCTGGCCAAGCGACTCGGCATCGGGCGACCGGACCTGCCGCGCCAGTTCGACGACGGCGGCCTGGTCGACCTCAACCACGCCCCGCTGCAGGTCCTCATGTCCCTCCCCGGCGTGACCGAGCGCAGCGCCAGGCAGATCCAGAGCTGGGTCGAGCAGTCCGGACCGTTCGGCAGCCTCGGCGAGGTCATGCTCGTCATCGAGATCAGCCCGACCTTCGAGCACCACCTGCGCGAGTACTGCGTCTTCATTCCCTAAGGACGGCAAGCGAAAAGCCCCGAGGCGATGCCTCGGGGCCTTGTTGCGCGCGCTACGGGCGCGCTCCAGTCGCGTGGTTACGCGGTGCAGTAGACCGCGGTGGTGCGGCCGAACTGGTCCATGGCCGGGAGGTAGTACGACCAGTCGCCCTCGCACTCGGCGGAGAGCGCCTCAGCGTCGGCGGTGGCCCACTCGGCCGGGTCGACGGTGACGACGTCGATCACGACGGAGTCGACGCCGGCGGCGTCGCACGGGTAGGTGCCGTACAGGTACTGGGTGCTGTCGAAGCACTCGTCAGTGGCGGAGGGGACGACCGGGGTGACGCCCTCGGCGTTGGGCTTGTCGATGGCCTCCATGCAGAACAGGTAGTCGACATTGCCGGTGGTCTGGTCCCAGATCATGTTCCAGTCGGTCCAGGCCTCGCCGGGCACCATCGCGCCGACGCTGTCGCCGCAGATGTCGTAGATGCCCTGCGGGTCGGCGATCTCGCCCTCGCCGGCGGCGGTGAGGCCAGGGTCGGCCTCGATGGCGGTGATCGTCCAGAACGCCTCGGGGGCGTCGCAGTCGACGGCGAACGTCGAGCTGTCTCCGCCGACGGGCGGCTCAGGCAGGCAGTCGCCGCTGGCGGCGTCCGCGGCGGCGTCGAGCTGGCTGGAGCTGACCTCGGTGTCGCTGGTGGTGTCGGACGCGGCTTCCTCGAGGATGCTGCAGCCGGTGAGGGCAACGCTGCCCGCGAGGGCGACGCCGCCGACGGCGAGGAGTCGACGGATGGGGCCGAAGGTCTCGGTGTTGAGGTTCATGAGCTGCTTTCTGTGCGGCACCGCCGATCGGGTGGGGCGGTGATCCTGAATTCAGCGCGACCCTATGGAGGGGTTTCAACTACCGAGGTGTCCGTAGTCGTCACCCGACCGGCGTTCGCGCCGCTGACCTGGCGATTCACACCGTCCGCGAAATCGCGGCACGGCGTTCATGATGAGGATCACGATGGTTGCAATTCGGTCAAGCCGGAAGGAATCCTCATCGGCTGAGCGGATGTGTCGGGAGGCAAAGGAGGACGCGGGTTCCGCCCAATGGTCACCGCGTCCTCCGGCTTGTGGGTGCCGAGCGCCGCGGGCGCTCAGGCGAGCTCGACGAAGTACTGCGTCCCGTCGATGTTCATGAGGTCCTCGAAGTAGAGGACGTACTCTTCAGCGCCCGTGGGCACCTCGACGCAGGCCGAGCCCGTGGAGGTGCCGCCGGCGGAGACGTCCGGGACCAGGGTGATCTGGTCCGAGACCATGTTCGTGCAGTCGATGCTGTCGTAGTAGGTGCCGTCGGCCCACACGCCGAAGGTGACGTCGAGCCACAGCGAGCCGGTGTCGGTGCCGTTGTAGGTGCCGTCCAACGTGATCAGGCTCTGCTGGAACCCTTCGGCGGGAGCGGAGTTGTACTCGTCGTCCGCCAGGATCTCCTCGGTCGCGTCGAGCGTGGCCTTGGAGACCGTCACGGTCCAGTCGCCGACCTCCAGGGTGGAGCCGGCGGCGAGCGGGGCTTCAACGTCGGTGCCGTCGCCCGCGGGGGCCTCTTCCTCTTCAGCGCCTTCTTCCGCGCCGGCCTCTTCGGCGGCGTTCGAGGTGTCGGTCGAACCGGTGTCTTCAGAGCCGCAAGCGGAAAGGGCCGCAAGGGCGATGAGGCCGGCGCCGGAGGCGGCGAGGAAGCGCTTGGAAAACTCGGGGAACTCGATGTTCATGACTTGCCTTCCGTGGGATGGGGTTCGCGATTCATAGCTTGTGAACTTACTTCACGAGCCTAGTAGACTGTGTCAAACCTCAGCAACGCGGGGTGGGTTACGATTCGATAAATCCAGACAGGGGAGCCGCATGACCACCCGTGACGCCAGTTCCGGCGAGACCATCACGCTGACCGACCTCGCCCGACTCGCGGGCGTCGGCCGCAACGCCGTCAGCAACTGGCGCCGCCGCGAACCCGACTTCCCCGCCCCCGTGGACGAATCGACCCGCAGACCCCGCTTCTCCCTGAACGAACTGGAACAGTGGGCCGAACGGCACGGCCGAGCACTGCACGTCAGCGGCGCCGACCGCCTCTGGTTCGCCCTCGCCGGAACCCACCCCACCGCCGAAGCCGCCCTCGGCGCAGTCGCCGCAGCCTTCAGCGGCACCGGCGAACCCGCGATCGCCAAGGAACTCAAGGACTTGCGGGCCGAGACTCCCGCTGCGAAGCTGTTCGAATTCTTCATCGAACGCGCCCGCGAAGCCGCCGGAACCGGCGTCCCCCCGGGCATCGCGCCACTGGCCGACATCGCCGCCGTCGTCACCGAAGGCACCGCGCTGCCGAGCGTCCACGACCCCGCCTGCGACGAAGGCGACCTCCTCGCCGAGGTCGCGCGGCGGACCGGCCGGTGTCGCGTCCTCAGCGGCCAGGACCTCTCCGCACCCCGCGCGGCGATCGCCGAACAGCGCCTCAGGCTCCTCGACGAGGACGCCGAAGTCACTGCACGCGTGGGCGATTCACTCCTGAACCCGGTCCAGGGCGAACGCTACGACCTCGTCGTCTGCGACCCGCCGTTCAACGTCAAGGACGTGGGCACGGGCCAGTACCCGGCCGGCGACGACCCGCGCCTGGCCTACGGCACGCCGCCGCGCACCGAACCCGAACTCGCGTGGGCACTGCACTGCGTCGCACTCCTCGCCCCCGGCGGCCACGCCGTCGTACGCATGCCCGCCCAGGTCGCCCACCGCCGCACCGGCCGACGCATCCGCTCCGAACTGCTCCGCTGGGGCGCACTGCGCGCCGTCGTCGACTCCCCCGAAGCCAAGGCGCACATCTGGATCCTCGCCCCCCGCGGCGAGACGAGCCAGCTGCTGGTCTCCGGCGGCGGCGACTTCGCCGAGGCCTGGCGCACGATCGCCGCCGACCCCGACGCCACGATCGCCACCGCCGACTCGGCCACCGTGCCGCTCATGCGGCTCTGGGACGAGGACGTCGACATCTCCCCCGCCGTCTACCTCGCCAGCGCCACCGGCGACGCCGCGAGCCTGGCCGAAGCCGTCGAGGGCCTGGGCGGCCGCGTCGGCGAGATCGGCCGCCATCCATTGCCGCGCTTCGGAACCGGCGCGGAGGAGAGCACCCCGGAAACGAGCCTCGCGGACCTCGAACGGGACGGGCACCTGATCGTGAACCCCGGCGGGGAAGGAGGCGACCTGCGCTGCGTCATCGTCGACCCCATCGGCGATCCGCCGGTGCGACTGGGATGGCGGGGCGACGCCACCGAGACGCAATGGACCATCACCTGCGAGCCGACCACGGACCTCGGCTGGATCGCCGCCGCACTCGCGGCCCGCCTGCCGACCGCGACCAAACGCACCGCCACCGGTGCCAAGCGCCGCATCCTCTCGGTCAAGATCCCGAGACTGCCGCTCGCCGAACAGCAGCGACGCGGAGCGGCCTTCACGAAACTCGACGACCTCCGCTCAGCCCTCGCCGAAGCGGAGACCCGAGCCGGAACACTCGCGGCCGAGGCCGCGGCGGGCCTGGTCTCGGGGGCGGTGACGGTGGAGGACTAGCTGCGCCGGGCGGAACATAGGGCGTGCCCCTTCCCACCCGCATCCACCTCCGACCAACCGAAGAAATGGGACGACTCTCCCACAAGCGTCCGACACCCACTTGTTCGAATGCGGTGCCGTTCATGCGGGTGGTGCCGATGGCCCGGATGCCTTAGTGTCGGAACGGTTCCCGTCGCCCGACGAAAGCCGCATCATGGACCGCGAAGCGCAGCCCGAACCGCCCGAGTCCGAACCTGAGGCCGGCGCGAATCCCGCCGAGTCCACGCCCGAGTCCACGCCCGAGACCGAAGCCGCCGCGCCTCCGGCGGAACCGCCCGAACCCCCGGTCTCCGGAACGGATCAACCGAAGCCGCGCACGCCCGTGGCGGTCCTCGCCGCGGTCGTGGTGCTGTGGCTCTTCGCGGTCGTGACCGCTTGGACCGCAACGGTGTCCGTGGTGGCGACCTCGTTCGAGGTGACCGCGCGATATTCGGACGCGTGGACGCCGTTGGAGTTCGTCGAGTCGCTGCTCATCCTGGCCGCCGCCGTCGTGTTCGGGTTGCTCGCGATCAAGGTGCGCAGCGGCCGCGACTGGGCGCGGTCGGTCGTGGTCATCGTCAGCGCGATCGCCCTGGCCGCCGCGCTCCTCACCAGAGCCTTCGCGGCCGGAACGGGCGCCGTCGGCACCGCCATGCTCGCGCTGCTGCTCGTGCTTCTGCTGCTGCGGCCCGCGCGGGACTGGTGCGACTGCGACGCCGAACGCCACAGCCCCCGGATCGCCAAAGCGGCGCAGCCGCCGCACCAGGTCGTGTCGGCGCTGCTCGTGCTCTGGACCGCCGTCGGTACCGGGCTCTATCTGGGCTCGGTCGGGATTCTGGCGCAGGCGGGAGATGAGGTGGACCTCGCCTCGGACGGCGCGGCCTGGACCGCCGGTGCGATCTTCGTGCTCGCGATCATCCACGCCGCCTTGAACATCGGCTTCTCATTCCACCGAAACTGGGCCCGCTGGGCCACCGTCGGCCTGGCAGCGGCCTACGCGTTCTGGCTCATCATCGCCGCAACCCGCGACCTCTTCGAAGACGGCACCAGCTCCTGGCCGCTGCTGGTGATCCTCTGCCTCATCCCACTCGCCCTCATCTGGGCAATGGCGGGAGCGGACTCCCGAGAATGGTGCCGCCGAGCCGCCCCGGACGACCAGAACGAAGCCGAGAACTGAACCCGGACAAGAAAAAAGCCCGACCGACGGTCGGGCAATGGAGCCGGTGACAGGACTCGAACCCGCAACCTACTGAATACAAGTCAGCCGCTCTACCAATTAAAGCTACACCGGCTGGTCAGCGCCGGTATCCCGGCGAGCCGAGGCAATCTTACTCGACCGGATTCCAAGTCCCGAAATGACCGAGCTCACATCATCAGTCACTCGATCGTGTGACCAATTTTAGCACGCCTGTCCGATATCATTATCGGCATGCTGTTGCGATACCAATTCCGCGCCTTCCCAGGCGGTCCCGAGCGCGCCCGCGCTGCCCGGACCTTCGGGTGTGCCCGGACGGTTTACAACGACGCAGTAGCCGCGAGACGGGCGGCCTTTGCCGCCGGGTTGCCTTGTCCGTCTTCCGCAAAGCTGCAGAAGCTCCTGATCACCGAAGCTAAGCGGACCCCAGAACGAGCATGGCTGGCCGAGGTCAGCCCGGTACCTCTGCAACAAGCCGTGCGCGACTGCGATCAGGCCTACAGCCGCTTCTTCAAGTGGCTGAAGGAGGGGCGCACCGGCCCCAAGTGGGGACGGCCGAACTTCAAGAAGCGCTCACATCGCCAGTCGGCGCGGTTCAACCGCAATGCCTTCCGGCTGCGAGACAACGGCCGGCTTTATCTCGCCGGCATCGGCGAACTCCGTGTCGCCTGGTCGCGAGAACTCCCTGCGGCTCCGTCGAGCGTCACGCTCATCAAGACGCCAACCGGCAAGTACTTCGCCTCGTTCGTAGTCGAGGTGCCCGGCGAAGCGTTGCCTCCACTCGGGATTGATGACGACACTGGCATTGATGTGGGACTGTCCTGTTTCGCAGTCATGCGCAACGGGAAGCGAATCGAGTCACCGAAGTTCCTCCGCAAGCAGGAGAAGCGGATCGCCAAGGCCCAGCGAGCGCTGAGCCGCAAGCAGAAAGGTTCGAAGAACTGGCACAAGCAGCGGGTGCGAGTCTCACGGCTCTATGAGCGCACTGCCGACCAGCGGCGGGATTTCCTCCACAAGCAGTCCACCGCCATCGTCCGCGAGAACCAAGCGGTCTATGTCGAGGACCTAGATGTGCGGACGATCCTGCAGCGGTTCGGCAGGTTGGCAACCGACCAGGCGCTCGGGGCCTTCCTTCGCATGGTCAAGGAAAAGTGCGCCCGATACGGGCGAGATTTCGTAAAGGTCGACCGATACTTCCCCTCGACCCAGATGTGCTCGGCCTGCCGGTCACTCACCGGCCCGAAGGGCAAGGCCGGCCTGAACAAACGCAAGTGGACCTGTTCGGCGCCCGGGTGCGGCGTCACCCATGATCGAGATGAGAATGCTGAAGTAAATCTTCGTGCCTATGGGCGCGAAGTGCTCGCCGCAGGACGGAAAGGCTCGGCTCCGGCCGGACCAGGCGGAGAGTCGAAACGACTGTGGAGTGCCGAGAAGACCTGGGATACCGGGCACGGCGCGGAAACCCGATCGCCGGGAGGCGAACGGCAAGAAGCAGTAACCACCGCTGCTGCGAAGTAAGCGGCCATGCGGGCCAGCGCCCGCAAGGAGGCCCCGGCACGATCGGGGGGACGTCAAAAGTGCGCCGCTCTGCTTGGCCTTCTCCGGTTCGATCGGGGAGGACGTCAAAAATCAGCTGCTCTGCCTGGTCCCCTCCGGCCTGATCGGGGAGGACGTCAAAAGGCGGGTGCTTTGCCGCGGCCCGGTGGTCCGTTTTTGGTGGAAACCTAGAAAATTGCGGGGTGGAAGCGGGCAGTGAGCGAGGTGTTGTTGTGGGGAACCTACAACGATGGCACGAATTTGGTAATGGAGCGGTTGCCTAGGGTTGCGACACTGGTTGCATGAACAACGCACCGCAGAACACCGCTTCAAGCCGCAGAGGCTCGGCCATTGCCTGGGGGCTCGCCCCGGTCGCCTGGATCCTGGCACTCGTCCTCTGGCCCTGGCTCTCTGAATCCGGCACCGTGGCGATCGTGATGTTCGTCGTGCTGCTGGCGCTGCCCGCGCCGTGGCTGCTGTGGGCGTCGTGGCGGATGCCGCGGCCCCGCGTCGACACGTACCTGGCCGAGGGCGGCGCGCTGCTGACGATGCTCGTCTCGGTGTACATCGCAGTCCTCGTGTACATGATCGCCAACGAGGGGCCTGCGCCGATTGAGCTCATGCTCATCTTCTTCGCCGCCGCTGCGGTGCTCATCGCCGCGGCCTGGCCGCTGCCGGGGCGGCGGATCGCTTACGGGGCCGCCGCTTTGGCGTGCGTGATCCTCGGGATCGGGCTTCGGGTGCTCTACTCAGACACCTCGTATTACCCGGGCATCGACTTCGTGACGAAGGACGAGCTGTTCGCGTACGCCTTCCTCGGCCTGCCCGCGCTCGGCGCGCTGCTCCAGGTCGCCTGGTGGCTGCGCCGCAAATCCCGCGCCGCCTGAACGAGCCGACGTTCGGAGGCCGCGGCCTCCGCCTGATCTCAAGCCCCTTCACCCTTCGAGAAAGGCCCCTTCATGCCCTCCGTGTACCAGTTGAAACCGGCGTTCCAGCGAACGCTGCGGCCCGCAGTCGGCCGGCTCGCCGCGGTCGGTGTCACCGCGAACGCGGTCACCGTGGCCGCCGCGGTGCTGTCCATCGGTGTCGGCGCGGTCGTCGCGGTCTGGCCCGATCGGGCCTGGCCGTTGGTCGCGGTGCCGGTGCTGCTGCTCGTTCGCATGGCGCTCAATGCGATAGACGGGATGCTCGCCCGTGAGCACGACCAGCGGTCGAGGCTCGGCGCGGTCCTGAATGAACTCGGCGACGTGGTCTCGGACGCGGCGCTGTATCTGCCGTTCGCGTTCGTCGCCGGCTTCGAACCGGCGTTGGTGGTCGCGGTCGTGGTGCTGGCGGTGATTGGCGAGATGACCGGTGTCATCGGCGTCCAGATCGGGGCGTCGCGGCGGTACGAGGGCCCGATGGGCAAGAGCGACAGGGCGGTCGTGTTCGGCGTGCTCGCGCTGTGGGCGGCGTTCGGGAGCCCGGTCGGGTGGATCGGGACGGCCGTGCTCGCGGTCGCGGCGGTCCTGCTCGTGCTCACGGTCGTCAATCGCGCCCGCGCGGCGCTCAAGGAAGGGGCGGCGTGATGAGTTTCGGATTCCAACCGGTCGTCGCGACCGCGCTCGCGGGCATCGCGGGCATCCTCATCGTTGCGAGCGTGCTGATCGCGTTGCTGCGCAATAAGCTTCCGGAGGCTCTGAAGATCGAGCTGGTGCAGCGGGTCAAGTCGTGGTGGGTGATGGCGGCGGTGTTCGCCGTCGCGATCCTGGTCGGCGATGTCGTGTCGCTGGTGTTCTTCGCGCTGCTGTCGTTCCTGGCGCTCAAGGAGTACCTGTCGCTGATTCCGACACGGCGGGCCGACCGGCGGGTGATCTTCTGGGCCTATCTGGCGATCCCGTTGCAGTTCATCGTGATCGGGTTCGGCTGGTACGGCGTGTTCATCATCTTCGTGCCGGTGTACGTGTTCCTGCTCCTGCCGTTCCGCATGGTGCTGGCCGGGGAGACCCAGAACTTCGTCCGCGCCGTCGGCACCCTCCAGTGGGGACTGATGGCGATGGTGTTCGCGATCGGGCACCTCGCGTACCTGCTGGTGCTCCCCGACGAGATCAACCCGGGCGTCGGCTCGGTCGGCCTCGTCCTGTACCTGGTGTTCTTGACGCAGTTCAACGACGTGAGCCAGTTCGTGTGGGGCAAGCTCCTCGGCAAGCGGAAGGTGGTGCCGTCGGTGAGCCCGGGCAAGACCGTCGCGGGCCTTGTCGGCGGTGTGGCGACCACTGTGGTCCTCGCTTGGACGCTGGGGCCTTGGTTGACGCCGATGACCTGGTGGCAGTCGCTCATCGCCGGCGGCATCATCGGGGTCGCGGGCTTCGCCGGCGACGTGACGATCTCGGCGCTCAAGCGGGACCTCGGCGTGAAGGACACCGGGAGCCTGCTGCCGGGCCACGGCGGCATGCTCGACCGGGTCGACAGCCTGATCTTCACGGCGCCGCTGTTCTTCCACTACATGTGGTTCCTGTACTACTCGCCGACCGCGCAGGGGCTGTTGTGAACGCGCTCAACAAGGTCCTGCGGCTGGGGTTCTTCGCCGTGATCGTGCGGACCGTGGTGCTGCTGGTGATCGGGCTGAACGTGCGCCACCGCGAGCGGCTGCCCGTCGCCGGGCCGGCCGTGATCGCGGGGAACCACAACAGCCATCTGGACACGATGGTGATGATGAGCCTCATGCCGTTGCGGTCGCTCGCGAAAGTGCGGCCGGTGGCGGCGGCGGACTACTTCCTGCGCAACGGGTTCCTGGCGTGGTTCTCGCTGCGGATCATCGGGATCGTGCCGATCGCGAGGCAGCGTGCGGAGGGCGCCGATCCGCTGGCCGAATGCCGGGCGGCGCTGGGGCGCGGGGAGATCCTGATCTTCTTCCCGGAGGGTTCGCGCGGCGAACCGGAGCGGTTGGCGCGGTTCAGGGGCGGGATCGCGAAGCTCGCGGTCGCGTGCCCCGAGGTGCCGGTCGTGCCGGTGTACACGCACGGCCTGGGGAAGGCGCTGCCGAAGGGCGAGGCGCTGCTGGTGCCGTTCTTCGCAGACGTGTTCGTCGGGGAGCCGTTGCGGGGCAGCGATGTCGAGGGCGAGTTCCTCGCGGCGCTGCGGGACCGGATGGAGGCGCTGCGTGGCGAGGGCGTGTTCGCGCCTTGGGAGTGAGTTCGGGGCCGCTCAGCGGGCGGCCCCGTTCCCTAAGCGTCCCTGAAGGAGTAGATCTGCATACCGCCGGGAGTCAGGCAGGCCAGGCGTGTTTCGGTGGCGTCGCAGCTGAAGACCTCGAGGCCGATGCTCAACGAGGTGCGCTTCCCGTCGCGGCCGAGGCCGATCACGTTGCCGGTGCTCGCGCTGAAGGCGGAGGGCGCCGGCCAGGTGATGGCGCTGCCGCCGTCGACCGCGTGGAAGGGGGCGTCCCCCAGGCTGTTGCCGACGGTGTCGAAGCCATTGTCGTAGATCTGGGTGTGCACCTCGTCGCCCTCGTAGTACTCGACCATGAGGCGGTCGCCCAGCGGTTCCATGTAGCGGTACTCGAGGTCGTCGAAGACGTGCACGACCTCCTTCTCCTCGGCGTCGTAGATCCGCCAGGTGTAGACGTCCGTCTCGCCTTCCACCGGCTCGCGCACACAGATCGAGGTCTCGCTGCAGTAGCGCACCTTGTCCGGTGCCGCCGTGTCGGACTCGATGACCTCATTGTCGAGAAGGGACAATCCGTCTTCGAGGTCGTAGGCGTTGAGCTCGTATCCGGTCTCCTTGTCGACGACCACGTACAGCAGGTTGTCCCAGCCGAAGTACAGGTCGTCGACCTTCTCGATCTCCTTCTCCGCCACCAAGTCGCCCGACTCGAGTTCGTAGACGTGCACCACGTTGTCGCTCGTGACGGCCCAAGCGCGGCCGTTGCCGTTGGCGAGCAGGGACGGTTCCTTGAGGTCTTCGGGGGTGCCGACGAGGTTCCAGCCGGACAGGGTGACGCTTTCGTCGACGTTCCCGACGGGCCACGTCGCGACGGACTCGCCGTCGCCGTCGTAGACGTCGAAGACGTTGCCGCCCAAGGGGGCGATCACGAGGTGGTCGCCCGAGCGGGCGGCCGTGCGGTCCGGGCTGTCGACCGTATTGCGGATCTCGCCGTCCTTCCAGTCGAGGAAGTAGAAGCGGTACTGGGTCTCGCCGCCGCTCTCCACCTCCTGGGAGAAGGCCACGAGGTCCTCGGAGACGTAGAAGTTCTCGTCCCAGCCCGCGCCCGTCATGACCGTGTCGGCGTCCCACAGCGGATCGCCGGTCTCCGTGTCGACGGCGCGCAGGTGGAGCTCTTCGCCGGACGCGTCGCTCGAGGCGGTGGTGTAGGCGAACAGGGTCTTGTCGCCCCAGGCGCGGACCTCGTAGATCCCGTCGTTGCCTTCGGCCGCAAAGGCGATGGTCTCGCCGACCGGCTTCAGCTCCTCGTCGAACGGCTTCTGCTTGTACGGGTTCGTCAGCCACCACCAGCCGATGGGCAGCACGATCGCGAGCACCGCGACGACCGCGGCGATGGCGATCCACTTCGGAGGAATCTTCCGCTTCGGCTTCTCAGGGCTGTTGCGCCGCAGCATGACCGTCTCGTCCGTGCCCGGCGTGACCGGCGGCAGGCTGCCCGACCGGACCGGCGGCGAGGTGTGCGGGGACGTCGGCGACTGCACCGGCGGGGAGGGCACCTGGGCCGGAGGCGTCACCGGCGCGGGACCCGCCAGCGCGAGGGCCGCGCCTTCGCTGACGGGCAGTTCGGGCTGTTCGAGGACTGTGGGTGCGATCCCGAGTCCTTCGTGGAGCATCTTGGACACCATGGGCATTCGGCTGGAGCCGCCCACGAGGAACAGGCCCGCGAGGTGTTCGGGGCGGCGGCCGGTGAGGCCGAGGACGCGTTGGGTCTCGCCGACGGCGCGGGAGAGGAGGGGGCGGGAGATCTGGTCGAGTTCGCCGCGGGTGAGGTGGAGCGACTGGGCCATGTCGGGGACGGTGACGGGTGCGACGGAGGAGCGCGACAGCATTTCCTTCGCGGCGCGCACTTCTTCCCAGAGTTCGCGGCGGTTGCGCAGTTCGCTGGCGCCGGTGGGGTTTTCGAGGCGCTTCCAGATTTCGGGCTCGCGCTGCTTCACGGTCTCGCCGATGTGTTCGACGAGTGCCGCGTCGAAGTCGAGGCCGCCGAGGTCGGGCAGGCCGCCGTCGGCGAGGACGCCGAAGGAGCCGTCTTGGCGGCGTTCGAGGACCGCGATGTCGAGGGTGCCGCCGCCGAAGTCGAAGACGGCGAGGGCTTGGCCCGGTTGGAGCGGGTGGGACAGGCGTGTCGTGTAGTAGTGCGCTGCCGCAACGGGTTCGGTGAGGATCTTGACGGGCCGGTATCCCGCTTGGGCGGCGGCGTCGTGGAGTGCGCCGCGCCGCTGTTCACTCCATGCCGCCGGGCAGGTCAGGACTGCGTTCGGGAGGTGGCCGACGGCTTCGACGGCGGTGCGGGCGACGCGTCCGAGGATTGCGGCGAGTGCGCCGGTGACCGGGACTTCGCGGTCGCCGAGGAGGATGGTGCGGTCGCTGATGCGCTGCTTGGGGTTCGGTTCGAAGCGTTCGGGTGCGGTGAGCGCGAGGCGCTCGGCGTCGCGGCCGGTGTGGAAGTTCCCGGCCTGGTCGAGGAACACTGCGGAGGACATCACCGGGGAGCCGTCGAACAGGAGCGGCCGCGTGCGGCCGTCGGGCCACACCAGCACCGCCACGGTGTGGGAGGTGCCGAGGTCGACGCTCAGGAGGTATTCAGCCGGCATGTGGGTGCAGCTCCGGGGGCGCTAGGGCGTGCAGGGTCGTTCCAGGTTAGTCCGATGCGGCGAGTGGCGCGGTCACGGGATGACCCGTTGTGGTCGAAAGCGGGCGGGCCGCGACCGGGTGGGGTCGCGGCCCGCTCTTGACGTTCGGGTACTGGGGTTTCAGCGGCGTTGGCGCTGGACTTCGGCGAGGGTGATCGAGGCCGCGACTGAGGCGTTGAGGGATTCGACTTCGCCGGCGATCGGGATGCTCGCGATGTGGTCGCAGGTCTCGGCGACGAGCCGGGAGACGCCCTTGCCTTCGTCGCCGACGACGATGAGGAGCGGGTCGGTGGCGACTGGCAGGTCGAACACGTCGATGTCGCCGCCGCCGTCGAGGGCGACGGTCATGAACCCGGCTTTCTGGCAGGCCTGGATGGTGCGGGTGAGGTTGACGACCTTCGCGACGGGCAGGCGTGCGGCGGCGCCGGCGCTGGTGCGCCAGGCGACGGCGGTCACGGAGGCGGCGCGTTTGGACGGGATGATCAGGCCGTGGCCGCCGAAGGCGGCGGCGGAGCGGATGATCGCGCCGAGGTTGCGCGGGTCGGTGACGCCGTCGAGGGCGATCAGGAGCGGCGCGGTGCCGGAGGTGGTGCTGATGTGCAGCAGGTCTTCGAACTCGCTGTATTGGAACGGTTCGATCTGGAGGCCGATGCCCTGGTGGAGGGCGTTGTTCGTGCGGCGGTCGAGTTCGCGGCGGGCGAGTTCCTTGATGGGGAGGTCGCGGTTGCCGGCGAGGCGCACGGATTCGGCGACGCGGTCGTCGAGTTCGGTGCCGAAGGCCACGTAGAGGGCGGTGGCGGGGACTTTGGCGCGGAGGGCTTCCAGGACCGGGTTGCGGCCGAGGATGAGTTCGGGTTCGTCGTCGCGGCGGCGGCGGATGGCGCCGGAGGGCTTGGCTTTGCCGATGTTGGTGGTGCGGCCTTCGGAGGCGGCTTTGGCGCGTTCCTTGGACTGCTTCCACTGGGTCTTGCGGGGCTTGTCGTCGCCTTGGTACTCCTTGTGCCAGGGGCGGTCCTCGGCTTTCAGGGTGCGGCCGTGGCCGGCCAGGCCCTTCTTGCCGCCGCCGGAGCCGATCTTGGGTCCGGCTTTGGAGGTCTTGCGGCGGTTCGGGTGTCCACCCTTGGTGCTCATCGGTCTCGGTTCCCCAGGTCTCGGTCGTTGCTGGCGGCGGCTCGGCCCGACCTGCTCGCGTTCACGGCTGGTGGGCGTCGCCTGGCCTCGTCAAATGTAAGGCTCGCAAGCTTCGCCTAGTCGATTGTCCATACGGGGCCGCGAGGGGTGTCCTTGACGGTGATGCCGGCATCGCTGAGTTCATCGCGGATGCGGTCGGCAGCCGCGTAGTCCTTGCGGGCCCTGGCCTCGGCGCGCTGTTCGAGCGCGAGCTTCACCAGCGCGTCGACGGCGCCGGTCAGCTTCGCGTCCCCCGGGTCGTCCCAGTGCGGGTCGAGCGGGTCGAGGCCGAGCTGGTCGAGCATAGCTCGGACACCGCCCGCGATGCTGGTCGCGGCCGTGTCGTTGCCCGCATCGAGTGCGGCGTTCCCTTCGCGGGCCATGTCGTGGATCGCGGCGACGGCTGCGGGTGTGTTCAAGTCGTCATCCATGGCGTTGACGAAATCGGAGCACAGCATGCCGCCGATGGTGGCTTCAGTGCCGAGCGCTTCGGCCGTACGGTGTACGAAGTTGGAGAGTCGCTCCCACGCGGTCTGGGCCTCTCCCAGCGTGTCCTCGGAGAAGTCGACCGCGGAACGGTACTGGACGCTCGTCAGGTAGTAGCGGATCGCGGCGGCGCTGAAGCCCTTCTCGCCGAGGGCGGTGACCGACAGCGTGTTCCCGAGGGACTTGGACATCTTGGTGCCGGCGAGGTTGAGCATCCCGTTGTGCACCCAGTACTTCGCGAAGTCGAGGCCGGCGCCGCGGGACTGGGCCAGCTCGTTCTCGTGGTGGGGGAACATGATGTCGGTGCCGCCGCCGTGGATGTCGAAGGCGTCGCCGAGGTAGCGGCGGGCCATCGCGGAGCACTCGATGTGCCAGCCAGGGCGGCCGGGGCCCCACGGGGAGTTCCAGGCGGCGTCGAGCGGCTCGCCCGCCTTGTGGGCCTTCCAGAGGCCGAAGTCGCGCGAGTCGCGCTTGGCGCCGACCTCGAGGCTGGAGAGCATGTCCTCGGGGCGGCGGTGGGAGAGCTCGCCGTATTCGGGCCAGGAGGAGACGTCGAACCAGACGTCGCCGGCGCCGGTGACGTAGGCGTGGCCGTTGTCGATGAGCGACTGGATGAGGTCGATCATCTGCGTGATGTGGCCGGTGGCGCGCGGCTCGTAGGTGGGTGCCTCGACGTTCAGGGCGGCGTAGTCGCGAGCGAGTCTGCGCTCGTTCTCGTAGGCGATGGCCCACCAGGGGCGGCCCTGCTCTTCGCCGCGCACGAGGATCTTGTCGTCGATGTCGGTGACGTTGCGCACGTAGGTGACCTGGTAGCCGCTGCGGCGCAGCCAGCGGATGAGCACGTCGTAGGAGACGCCGGAGCGGAGGTGGCCGATGTGGGGCGGCCCCTGGACGGTGAGGCCGCACAGGTACACGCCGACTTCGCCGGGCTTCCGGGGCTGGAAGTCGAGGACGGATCGGGTGCCGGTGTCGTACAGTCGCAGGCTCACCCGACAAGTCTAGACAACCAGGCCACGCCCGATGCCCGCCCGGCCCGCGTGTCAGCCCCGGACCCGATCGGGTGACACGGCGGGCGTGGACCCCGGTTGCTGTCGTACCCGCGCGGGACGCTGGGACCTACCGTTCCCCGGGTGGGTGGGGGCTCGGGATGGCATTCGCCGAGAGCGCCGAAAACCCGCCCGCGCCGCGTCCCCGGGTAGTACCCCGGTACTGCGAAACGCCTGCTTCTCCTCCTCCGGCATGAGAAGAAGATCCGTCTGCGAGCCGGTATACGTGCACGTCAAGTCCTCATAGACTGGCCGCGTCCCCCAGGGACTCTGCCCCGCATCCCTCGATTCGAAGACTTGAAGAGGAGCCCGATGATCACAGCGAAGGGCCTGTACAAGCACTACCGGCGGACCGTCGCGGTCGACCATCTGTCGTTCGAAGTGCGCCCCGGCGTCGTCACCGGTTTCTTGGGGCCCAACGGCTCCGGGAAGTCCACCACCATGCGGCTGATGCTCGGCCTCGACCACGGCGAGGGCGAGACCCTCTTCGACGGCGAGGCCTTCACCGACATCCGCCGCCCCATGAACAAGGTCGGCACGCTCCTGGAGGCGAAGCCGTTCCACCCGACCCGCAGCGCCCGCAACCACTTGCGGATGCTCGCCGCCGCCAACGGCGTCGGCGACAAGCGGATCGACGAGGTCATGGACCTCGTCGGCCTCGGCACCGTGAAACGCAAGAAGCCGAAGGGCTACTCGCTCGGCATGGCCCAGCGGCTCGGCCTCGCGCAGGCCCTGCTCGGCGACCCCGGCATCCTGCTGCTCGACGAACCCACGAACGGCCTCGACCCGCACGGCATCCACTGGATGCGGGACATGCTCAAGCACCTCGCCTCCGAGGGCCGCACCATCTTCGTGTCCAGCCACCTGCTGTCGGAGATGCAGCTGATGGCCGACGAGCTCGTCGTCATCGGCCGCGGCCGCATGATCTTCAACGGCGACGTCGACCAGTTCGTGCGGGACTTCACGCAGTCCACGGTGATCGTCCGCAGTCCTTCGGCGAGCGGTTTCGCGTCCGCGCTGGAGGGCGCCGGCGCGGAGGTCGCGAAAGGCAAGGACGGCGAACTGGTCGTGTCCGGCATGGAGATCGGCGCGGTCGGGCACCTCGCGTTCACCGAGAACGTCGAGCTGTCCGAGCTGTCCACCCGCAGCGCCTCGCTCGAAGAGGCGTTCATGTCCGCGACGGGCTCGTCTGAGGAGTTCATCGCGGCCGAACCGATCGCCCCTGCTACCAAGACCGGTGGTTCCGACAATGCTTGACGCCCTTCGTTTCGAATGGATGCGGCTGACGACGCTGCGTTCGACCTACTGGCTCGTCGGCATCGGTCTGCTCGCCGCGGCCGCGATCCCGGTGATCTTCGGGCTCACCGCGACCGAGGAGGACCTGATCCCGGAGTTCGTGGCGCTCGCCGTCAACGGCGGCGCGTCGTTCGGCATCCCGTTCCTGGCCGTGTTCATGGCGGTCATCGGGATCTTCGCGACCGGCCACGAGTACCGGCACGGCACGATCCAGCCGACGCTCACGGCGCTGCCGCAGCGTTCGCGGCTGATCCTGGCGAAGATCCTGGTCGTCTCCGCGGCCACGATCGCGGTCACGGCGGTGTCCATGGCGGTCAACGCCGGAGTGGTCCTGGTCTTCTTCGACGAGGTCCCGGGCCTGTTCGACGACCCGGTGCGGTCGGCGCTGCTCGGGTACGCGGTGTACACGCTGATCTACACGCTGGTGGGTCTCGGCCTGGGGCTGCTGTTCCGGGGCGTGCCGTCGGCGCTGGTGGTGATCTTCCTGATGCCGCTGATCATCGAGAACGTCATCGTCGGCCTGTCGTCGCTCCCGACGCTCGACTGGCTGGTGCCGGTGGTCAAGTTCCTGCCGTTCACGGCTGGAACGCTGCTGATGTCGGTGGGGCCGGCCGACATGGGCATGGGCACCGACTTCGACTTCTTCGACCGCTGGGGTTCGGGCGCGGTGTTCGCGGGCTTCGCGGCGGTCATCATCGCGGCGGCGTGGACGCTGTTCAAGAAGCGGGACGCGTAACCGCACAGCCGATAACGGCGGCCCGGAGCTTTCGCTCCGGGCCGCCGTTATCGGCTTTCGAACACCGGCTTGTCGTACCCCCCGGGCAGGGTTTTGACCGGGGGCCCGAAATTCGCGAGACGACCGGTGTTCGGGATGCCTACGCTTCCGCTTCGAGTTCGCGGCGCACGAGGTCCGCGGTCTCGATCGAGTTGAGGGCCGCGCCCTTCATGAGGTTGTCGCCGACGACGAAGAACTCCAGCGAGTTCGGGAAGTCGAGCGACTGCCGGATGCGGCCGACCTGCGTGCCCCCCTTGCCGGCCGAGTCGATCGGCATCGGGAACACCATGTTCGCCGGGTCGTCGACCAGGTCCACGCCCTCGGCCGCCGCGAGCACGCGGTGCGCCTCGGCGACGGTCACTTCGCGTTCGAACGTGGCGTGCACGACCTGCGAGTGGCCCACGGCCACCGGCACGCGCACGCACGTCGACGCGACCTTGAGGTCGGGCAGGCCCAGGATCTTGCGGGACTCGTTGCGGACCTTGAGCTCCTCGGAGGTCCAGCCGTCGTCCTTCCAGCCGCCGATCTTCGGCACCACGTTGAGCGCCAGCGGCGCCCCGAACGGCGCGTTGAACTCCTCGCCGAGCACCATGCGCACGTCGTTGCCCGCGGTCCCGAGCCCGTCGATCCCGGCGATCTTCTGGAGCTGCGCGTACAGCGCCTCCAGGCCTTCCTTGCCCGAGCCGGACGCGGCCTGGTAGGAGGCCACCGACATCGACACGAGCCCGAACTCCGCGTTCAGCGCCGCGAGCGACGGGATGAGCGCCAGCGTGGTGCAGTTGGCGTTCGCGATGATGCCCTTGGGGCGGTTGCGCGCCTCTCCCGGGTTGGCCTCGCGGACCACCAGCGGCACGTCAGGGTCCATCCGGTAGTGCGCGGACTTGTCGATGACGACGACGCCCTTCGCGGCGGCGACCGGGACCCACTCGGCGCTCACTTCGTCGGGCAGGTCGAAGTGGGCGATGTCGATGCCGTCGAAGGCCTCGGCGCTGATGGCCTGCACTTCGAGGTTCTCATCCCCCACCGACAAGATCTTGCCCGCCGACCGCGCCGAGGCGATGAGTCGTACCTCACCCCAGTTGCCGCGTTCTTCGGCGATGAGCCGCCGCATGATCGATCCGACGACGCCCGTGGCGCCGACGATGGCCACGTTCAGCTTGCGCGCCATACCTATCGCCCCGTTCCGGCGTAGACGACGGCCTCTTCGGCGCCGCCGAGTTCGAACTTGTCGTGCACCGCGCGCACCGCCGCGTCGAGGTCGGTGTCGCGGCAGACCACGGAGATGCGGATCTCCGAGGTCGAGATGATCTCGATGTTCACGCCCGCGTCCGCGAGCGCCTGGCAGAAGTTCGCCGTCACGCCCGGGTGCGAGCGCATCCCGGCGCCGATCAGCGAGATCTTGCCGATGTTCTCGTCGTAGATGAGCTTCGCGAACCCGATCGCGGCCTGGTGCTTCTTCAGCGCCCCGGTCGCCTTCGGCCCGGCCTCCTTCGGGAGGGTGAACGAGATGTCGGTGTGGCCGTTCCCGGCGGTCGACACGTTCTGCACGATCATGTCGATGTCGATCTCGGCGTCGGCGATCACCTGGAAGATCGAGGCCGCGGCGCCGGGCTTGTCCGGCACGCTGGTGACGGTGATCTTGGCCTCGGAGCGGTCGTGCGCGACGCCGCTGATGAGTGCTTGCTCCACGGGCAGCTCCTCCATGTAACCCGACACCATCGTGCCGGTCTTGGTCGAGTACGACGAACGGACGTGCAGTGGGAGCCCGTAGCGCCGGGCGTACTCCACGGCGCGCAGGTGCAGGATCTTGGCGCCCGAGGCGGCCATCTCCAGCATCTCCTCGAAGGTGATCGTGTCGAGCTTCTTCGCGTTCGGCACGATCCGCGGGTCGGCGCTGAAGACGCCGTCGACGTCGGAGTAGATCTCGCAGACGTCCGCTTCCAACGCTGCGGCGAGAGCGACGGCGGTCGTGTCCGAGCCGCCGCGGCCGAGCGTGGTGATGTCCTTGGTGTCCTGGCTGACGCCCTGGAACCCGGCGACGATCGTGATGAACCCCTCGTCGAGCGAGGAGCGGATCCGGCCGGGCGTGACGTCGATGATGCGCGCGACGCCGTGTGCGGCGGTGGTGATCATCCCGGCCTGCGAGCCGGTGAACGACCGGGCCTGGAAGCCCAGGTTGTTGATCGCCATCGCCAAGAGCGCCATGGAGATGCGCTCCCCGGCGGTCAGCAGCATGTCGAGTTCCCGGGGTTCGGGCACCGGCGATACCTGGGCCGCGAGGTCCAGCAGCTCGTCGGTGGTGTCACCCATGGCGGAGACGACGACGACCACGTCGTCGCCGCGCTTTCGCGTCGCGACCACTCGTTCGGCGACGCGCTTGACGCGCTCGGCATTCTCCACCGATGAACCGCCGTACTTCTGCACGACTAGCGCCACGGATTTCACCTCACTCGCTCGTGTCTCAGGTCACTCTGAACCGCCCGCACGCGAGCGGCCACCTCACCTTAGCTGCGCATACCGGTGTGTCGCCAGGTCGTTCTGGGTGGTGAGACAGAGAATCGGGCGGTGGCATGGACATGGACCGGGAAGACAGTGGCAGCCCTCACGCTCTTGGGGCTGTCGGCGGCGGCGGGCTGCGGGACGGCGACCGTGGCCGACACGCCCGAGGAGGCCCCCCGGCGCGCCAGCGCGCAGGCGACGCTCATCGGCCGGGTCAGCAAGGCGCTCGACGCGACGTTCACCGCTGAATACACGTGGTCAGGCGACTCAGTGTCGGAGGGCGGCACGGTGACGGTGTGGGCCGCCGAGGACGGCACTTGGCGCGTCGACGTCCCCGCGTGGGCGCTCGGCGGCACGGTGGACGTCTCGGTGGCGTGGACGACCGGCGGGTTCTTCCAGTGCGCGGCGGAGCAGTGCGTGAAGCTCGCGGGGATCACCGGGGAGATCCCGAGGTCGTACGACCCGAAGGTGCAGCTGCCGTTCGTCGAGTGGCTGCCGCAGCTGCTGGACCGGCACCTGCCGTTCGCGGTCTCGCAGGAGGGCGACTGCTTCACGCTCACCCCGAACACGGTCGTGGTCGACACTCCGATGCCGCCGGGCGAGTGGTGCCTGGACCAGGCCGGGACGATCCTGTCGGTGGAGAGCGGCGATTTCGGCACGCTCGAACTCGCGGGGGTCCCGGCCGCGGCGGTCGCCACGGTCGAGCTCCCGGGCGAGATCGCCGACGCGGAACCGTTGGGCCGCAAGGCACCGCCGGAGCCGAGCCCGTCAGTGGACCCGTCGGCGACGGCGACGCCCGCCCCGGGTGACACGCCGTCGCCGGAGCCGTCTCCGTCGCCGACGCCGTCCGCTGAGGGGTGAATGGGGAGAGTAAGGAAGGCGACACGAGCAGGCGTCGTGCCCGTGTTTCGTGGCACCATGAACGATGGCGAGCGACGACGCCGCTACGACGACGGAACCGGTGAAGAGTGTAGGTGCCGGGACCGACAGCAGACGCGCCCCGCCGGGTCACCGGCGCCCGGCAGCGCCGTGCGAGACCCGCAACCGAAGGAACGCGCATGACCGCACCGACCGACCGCCACGCCCAGACCGCGGTCCCGATCCACCCGCTGCTCGCCTCCCGCGCCTCCACCCGCGCCTTCACCCCCGGTGTCGACCTCACCGACGGCCAGGTCACCGCCCTCCTCGAAGCGGCCCGCTGGGCCCCCAGCGCCGGCAACACGCAGCCGTGGCGGTTCCTCCTCGCGAGGCGGGACACCGGCGAGTTCAAGCGCGTCCTGGAGACCCTGAACCCGGGCAACCGCGACTGGGCCGGGCAGGCTTCGGCGCTGCTCGTGGCCGTGCGCACTGAGTCCAACGCGAAGGGCCCGCTCTCCCACGCCATGTACGACCTCGGGCAGTCGATGGCGCACCTGACGTTCCAGGCCGCCGCCGAGGGGCTCACCGTCCGCCAGATGGGCGGCTTCAACGCGGCCGCTCTGGCCGCGGAGTTCGAGCTGGCCGAGCCGCTGGTGCCCACCGTGGTGGTGGCGATCGGCGTGCCGGGCGACCCGGCGGACCTGGGCGAGTCGGTGGCGGGCCCGGACCGGGTGGTGCGCGCCCGTCTCCCGATCGAGGACCTGCTCATCCACCCGTAGCGAATGCCGGGACGGCGACTCGCCGTCCCAGCATCCGGGCGGTGAATTCGACCGTTGTCACTGCGTCGGTGTAAGCTCGCGGGCATCATGCGGTTCACGATGCTCCTTAGGTGCCGCGGCGGGGCCAACTAGGTCGGCTCCTCGCCGCGGGTTTTCGCATGCCGGCTGGTCCAGAGATATCGACTCAGACAACCAGCGTCAATCACAGGAGCATCCGTGACTTCCACGTCCAGAACCGCCGCGTTCGCCGATCGCGCCAAGCGCTACCAGCCTTACCATTCGCAGTTCAAGGTGGCCCTGCCCGATCGCACGTGGCCGGACAAGATCACCGAGACCTCGCCGATCTGGTGCGCAGTGGACCTGCGCGACGGCAACCAGGCCCTGATCGACCCCATGACCCCCGACCGCAAGAAGAAGATGTTCCAGCTGCTGGTCGACATGGGCTACAAGGAGATCGAGGTCGGCTTCCCCTCGGCCTCGCAGACCGACTTCGACTTCGTGCGGCAGCTGATCGAGCAGGACCTCATCCCCGACGACGTCACCATCCAGGTCCTGACCCAGTGCCGCGAGCACCTGATCGAGCGGACCTTCGAGAGCATCCGCGGCGCCAAGCAGGCCATCGTCCACTTCTACAACTCGACGTCGACGCTGCAGCGGCGCGTCGTGTTCGGCCTGGACAAGGACGGCATCACCGACATCGCCACGCAGGGCGCGCGGCTGTGCCTGAAGTACGCCGAGATGCACACCCCCGACACACTGATCCGCTACGAGTACTCCCCCGAGTCCTACACCGGCACCGAACTGGAGTACGCCGTCGAGGTGTGCGCCAAGGTCGCCGAGGTCATCCAGCCCACCCCCGAGTGGCCGCTGATCCTGAACCTGCCCGCCACCGTCGAGATGGCCACCCCGAACGTCTACGCCGACTCGATCGAGTGGATGCACCGCAACCTGCCGAACCGCGAGTCGATCGTCCTGTCCGTGCACCCGCACAACGACCGCGGCACCGGCGTCGCCGCCGCCGAGCTGGCCGTGCAGGCCGGCGCCGACCGCGTCGAGGGCTGCCTGTTCGGCAACGGCGAGCGCACCGGCAACGTCTGCCTGGTCACGCTGGGCATGAACCTGTTCAGCCAGGGCGTGGACCCGGGCATCGACTTCTCCAACATCGACGAGATCAAGCGCGCCGTCGAGTACTGCAACCAGCTGCCGGTGCACGAGCGGCACCCGTACGCCGGGGACCTGGTGTACACGGCGTTCTCCGGTTCGCACCAGGACGCCATCAAGAAGGGCTTCGCGCACCTGGAGGCCGACGCCGAGGCGGCGGGCATCCCGGTCGACGAGTTCACTTGGGGCGTACCGTATCTGCCGATCGACCCGAAGGACGTCGGCCGCAACTACGAGGCGGTCATCCGCGTCAACTCGCAGTCCGGCAAGGGCGGCGTCGCCTACGTCATGCAGAGCGAGTACGGCTTCGACCTGCCGCGGCGCATGCAGATCGAGTTCAGCGGCGCGATCCAGCGGCACACCGACGCCTCCGGCAAGGAGGTCTCCACGGCTGAGATCCACGAGATCTTCCGCCGCGAATACCACCCCGAGTACCAGCCGACCGCGCGCCTGGCCGTCGAAAGCCACAACACCGCGTACGCCGACGAGAAGCTGACGCTGGACGCGAGCATCGTCCTGGACGGCGTCGAGCAGCAGATCTCGGGCACCGGCAACGGCCCGCTCTCGGCGTTCACCGACGCGCTGGCGTCGGTGGGCGTGCACGTGGAGGTCCTGGACTACGCCGAGCACGCGCTGTCGGCCGGCCAGCACGCCCAGGCCGCATCCTATGTGGAGTGCGCGATCAACGGCCGGACCGTGTGGGGCGCGGGCGTGCACCCGAACATCGTCCTGGCGACGATGCGAGCGGTCGCGAGCGCCTACAACCGCACCTAGCAGCTGAGTGCAGGGGCGGGCCGCGATCGCGGCCCGCCCCTTCGCATTCGCGCAGTCGACGACGCCTCGCGGACCGGTTCGCAATGCGGGCGTGGAGACTGGCGGCAACAAGACCGGCGCGGCCCCGCCGCGGAACCTGGAGGTACACCATGACCGTCGCATTCGTCTCCGGCGCTTCACGCGGCCTCGGCGCCGTCATCGCGCGGCGGCTCGCCGCCGACGGGTTCGCCGTCGCCGTCAACTACGCGGCCGGGCGGGACCGCGCAGCGCAGGTCGTCGCCGACATCCGCGCCGCGGGCGGCACCGCCGAGGCCTTCGGCGGCGACGTCACCGACGAGACCGCAGTGCAGGAGATGATCGAACGGGTCCGATCCGAGCTGGGCCCGGTCACGGTGCTGGTGGCCAACGCGACCGGCCCGCAACCCGAGGTCGCGGTCGACCGGCTCGAATGGCGCGACCATCTGAACCAACTCGAGTTCTTCGTCAAGAGCCCCACCCTGCTCCTGCGCGCGGTCCTAGCGGACATGCGGGCCGCTGGCGGCGGACGCGTCATCCAGATCGGATCGGACATGTTCGAGCGCGCACTGCCGGGCTTCTCGGCGTACAACGCCGCGAAGGGCGCGCAGTGGGGGCTGACCCGCACGTGGGCCAGGGAACTCGGCGCCGACGGCATCACCGTCAACCTGGTCGCACCGGGCTGGGTGCCGGTCGAGCGGCACGGCGAACTCACCGACGCCGACCTCGCCGGGTACCTGTCAGAGGTCCCCTTGGGCCGCATCGGCAAACCCGAGGACGTGGCCGCCGCCGTCGCCTACCTGGCATCCGACGCGGCGGGATTCGTCACCGGCCAGCGCATCACCGTCAACGGTGGCCACAACATGGACTAGTCGAGCCAGGCGAGGTCGGCGACCACGGCCAGGTGGTCGGTGCCTTCGATCGCGGTGAATGCCACCGAGTCGGCTTGTACGCCTTCGGTGGCGAAGACATGGTCGATCGGCGCCCGCAGCGGCCCCGGCGCGCTCGCGGGCCAGGTGCCTTGCAGGCCTGCGCCGCTCATGTCGGCGGCGTCGGCGCAGCCCTCGGTGCCGGTTCGGAGGGCGCTGTGGTCGAGCGTCGCATTGAAGTCGCCGGCGATGATCGCTCCGTCGGCGGACTGGCAGAACTGCTGCAGCCCTTCCAGGTCGTCACGCCAGGCGTCGGTGGCCAGGGGCAGCGGCGGGTAGGCGTGGAAGGCCACGAAGCGCATCGGGCCGAGTTCGCCGCCGGTGAGCTCCCAGGTCGGGAACGAGCCCGAGACCGACGGCTCGGCGGTGACGTCGCCGAGATCGGACCGGTAGAGCACCGACACGGCGCTCACCGCCGAATCCGAGACCTGCAGGCTGACCCCGGTGTAGCCGCTGCCGAGTGCGGACTCCAGCCTGATCCGGTAGTCCTCGCCCGCTTCGGGAAGCGCCACCAGATCCGCGCCGCTCCCGGCGACCAGCGCGGCGACTTCCTCGACGGAGGCGTTGCCGCCCTTGACGTTAACCGAGGCGACGGTGAGCGTCCCGGTCGCCGCCTCGAGGGTCGGATCGGGGATGACCCGAGGCGCGATGAGCACCGCGGCGATGAGGCACACCGCCAGGCAGGCACCGGCGGCCCAGCGCGCGGACCGGCGGCGGACGAACACCAGGCCCCCTCCCGCGATCGCCACTGCGACAACGAGAACGGGCCTGAAAGCGATGAGCTGCGCGAACGGCGTCCAGTGGTCCAAGCGGATCAGGTCCGGCAGGAGGACCAGACTAGCGGCGACAAACGCCACCAGCGCGACCACCGGCTCCCGGCGTCCGACGCGCGGTCGCACCGCCGATTCGGTTCGCTCACTGTCAGTTCGCTGCACAGGGTCTGCCCTTCCCACGGTGTGCTCGGACAGGACCGGAGTCTATGAGCTCAGGCCGAGCACGCCGATCATTTCAAGGTCTTGAGCGAGCCCTGCACCGCGTGGTAGCGGCAGCTGTCCCTGGCGGCCTGCTCTGAGGGCGTCGCGGCCCCGATGTTGCGGCCGAAATGGTTGTTCTCCAGGTCCATGAGCTTCTCCTCGAAGGGCTGGCCCGGCTTCTCCTCATGGGCGGTCGCCACGGCCTCGGCCTGCTCGTAGTCGATGCGGTCCACCATGAGCGCGTTCCAATAACAGTGGCGGAACGCGTCGGCCTTGCCGTTGTGCATCGAGTCGTAGTCGAACACTCCCGCGTTGACCTCCTCGACCGTGGCGTTCTCCGCGTCGGTCGCGGCCCCTTTCGCAGTGCCGCAGTCGATCGGGCCGACCGCCCAGACGCAGTTCCAGATCTCGCCGAGGTCGGACCCGTACTCCTCGTGGCCATGCGGGTCGGCGACGATCGTCTCGGCATGGGCCGGTGCGGCCGCGGACGCCGGCGCGGCGCTCAAACCGGCCGCCGCGACGGCCCCGAACGCTTCGGCGGTCATGATCTTGGAGGCGTGCTTCATAACGGCTCCTCACGAGTGCGATTCCTGGGTCAGCCCCATCTTCGGAGGGCGACCGCGCGCTCATGGCCCGAACATGAAATCAACGTGGCCTTGCGTCAGATAACCGACAGTCCGGCCTCAACGGCGAGGCCGCGCCGATTCAGGCTTGCGCATCGCGAGGATCTTCGGCGGCAGCCACGGATACTCCTCGCAGGTCTCCAGCTCGTACAGCGCCGAACGGAACCACCACAGGACCAGCATGGGCGCCAGCGGCGGCACGACGAGGATCATCAGCCACCCCAACCCGAACGCAGTGCCCACAATGCCCGTGATCAACAGGATCGGCAGCGGCACAACGGTGCTCAGCGCGCACATGACGATGCCGGGCCGGTGCAGCTTGTACCAGGTGCGGTGGCAGGCGGCGAAACTCACCAGCAGCTGCACCGAGACGGCCGCCAGCACCGGCGCGAGCACCAGCGCCGCCGGGTTCGCACCCCTTACGCCGACGCTCGCCAACACCACGGTGAAGAACAGCCCGCAGAGCGCCACCAGCACCGCCACGTAGAGCATCACGGCCACCAGCGCGACATGGATCTTCTTGGAGCCCTGGAGGTCGCGCCACCTCACGCGGTGGCGGCACGGAGTCGGCTTCACCGCACGCTTCACGGCCGCAAGCCTCGCGAGCGCCCAACCGGGCTCCCGTTTCACACCGGGCGCCACCGCCTCGACAGTGATGAGCGGGTCGTTCTGTTCCGGAACAGCAGGCTGTCTATCCATTGAGGGCTTTCCGCAGATCGAAGCCCCGACCTTACGGCCAGGGCTGCATCCCATTTTAGCGGCACGAGGCTCGTTGGAAGATGAAGCGCTCGGCGCAGGCGCCCCGACGGGTCACGAGCTCCTCGGAGGGCCGACCAGAAGAACCGGTGATTTCACGCCTTGAGCATCTTCCGAATGACCAGCGGCGGTTCGCGCAGGGAACCGCACTCGGAGCGGGGCGGCGAGCCGGTCATGGCGACCACCGCGGAGAAGGCCCAGTACGCCGCCAGCGCCGTGGGGATGAGCGACATGGGACCGCCCAAGACGATCGCGCCCCAGATGCCGGTGGCCGCGCTCAACGCATAGCCGATGAACGCTCCGATGTAGAGGCCGAACGGCGCCCGGTGGTAGCGCTGAGAGCGGACGTTGACCTCTTGGAAGGCGGGGAGGTTGATCAGCGGCAGCAGTACCGCCAAGGCCAGAGCGGTCGCCTCGTACCCAGGACCGCCGGCGGCGAACTCGCGCCGCGCGACCAGGGCGGCCATCAACACCAGCATGGCACCGAGGTATCCGAGGAGGAGCGCCGTGTTCACCAGGGACATCACCTGATAGCGGCGTCGAAGCCTGCCGAATTCGAGCCGGTGCGGGCAGTCGGCGACGCGGAACCGGGTCGGTTCGGGCATGACCGCGAACGGGCCGGGATCATGCTTGAGCAGGGCTCGGATCGCCGGTGGAAAGCCGGGGTGGGTCCGGCAGGTACCGCGCCCGTACAGCGTGTTCCGGAGTGCGATGAGTTGCCAGAGGACCGCGGCGAAAGGCAGTGCGGCGACGATGACGAGAAAATAGTAGGCGGGCTCGACGGCCGTCAGGAGCAGTACCAGGACGAGGAGGAACAGCAGATACCCGGCCGCGGCAAGCCCGATCACGATGTCGCCGGGGCGGTGCAGCCGCCGCAGGACCGACCCGAGCCCGACGGCGCCGACCGCCTGCAGGAGGGCACTGCACACCAGGATCAGGCCCCCCAGGGTCAGGAGCCGGTCGGCGTTCTCCACGCCCTCGGGAACGATGGCGAGGCCGACGATCGCACCGATCGTGATGACACCCCAAGTCAAGCTGATGGCGGCGAATGCGAGTCCGGCCCTCCCGCGCCCTTGCTCGTTCAGGTCGTGGAAGCGCACCCGGTGGCGGCAGCGGTCGCGTGCCGTCCCGGTCAGGACCGGTTCGGTCCAGTCTGGAGCGGCGGCGTCGGGGATCGGGGCGGCCTCGACGGTGATCGGCGGGTCCGAACGCGGGGGTTCAAGGGGTTCGCATGACATTGTGGGGCTTTCGATCAGGCACAGGGCGAGGTCCCGGCCGCTTCGGCGGGGACCTCGCGAATTCTATGGACTTCGTCGGGGCGCGATCAGCGGTAGGCGGCGCTTTGGAGCGTGTATAGCTCGGCGTATGCCCCTTGACGTGCCATGAGCTCCTCGTGCGTGCCGGTCTCGGCCACTCGGCCTTCCTCAAGCACCACAATGAGATCGGCCATGGACACCGTCGAGAACCGGTGGGAGACGAGGACGGTGACGGTGCCGCGCTGGCGGCCCGCGTGGACCTCTTCGGCGAAGCGCTCGAAGAGGGCGTGCTCGGTCTGGGGGTCGAGGGCGGCGGTCGGTTCGTCGAAGAGGACGAGGAGCGGGTCCTGCCGCATGCGGCCGCGGCCGATGGCGAGCTTCTGCCATTGGCCGCCTGAGAGATCGGTGCCGTCGTCCCAGCGGGTGCCCAGGCGCGTGTCGAGTCCGCCGGGGAGGTCGTCGAGGATGTCGTCGGCGCCGGCGCGGATCATCGCGGCGCGCACGTTTTCGTCGTCGTAGCCGCCTTTGAGGTCGCCGATGCCGATCGTCTCGCGGGCGGTGAACTCGAATCGGGTGAAGTCCTGGAAGGTCGCGCCGATGCGTTCGCGCCAGGCGTCCACTTCGAAATCGGTCAGGGCGTTGGCGTCGACTTTGATGCGACCGGCGGTCGGCTGGTAGAAACCGGACAGGAGTTTGACGAGGGTGGTCTTGCCCGCGCCGTTCTCGCCGACGAGGGCCACGACCTTCCCGGCGGGGAGGGTCAGGGTCACGTCGTCCAGGGACTGGCGCTCCGATTCGGGGTAGGAGAAGGAGACGCCTTCGAGGGCGATGCCGTCGGTGAGGCGTTCGGGGACGTCGAAGGGCACCGCCGGGCCGCTGGACTGCGCGGCGTAGTCGCGCAGCCGGCCGATGCGCTCGCCCATTTTGGCGAGGCGCGCCATGAACATGCCTTGGAAGGCGACGTTCGCGGCGGCCCCGGCGACCATGCCGATGAGGCCGACGAGGAGGACGACGTCGCCGGCGGTGGCCTGGCCGCGGATCGCGAGGTAGAGGACGATGCCGATCCCGGCGGCCATGCCGAGCGCGGAGAGCAGGCCTTCACCGGTGGAGAGCCGGGCGGCCTTCCACTGGCCCCGGTTGCGTTCGGCGACGACGGCCGCTCCGGACTCGTGGTGGTGTTCGGCGACCGCCGCCGCGGAGCCGAAGATGCGCAGTTCCTTGCCGGATTCGCCGTGCGTGGCGACCTCGAAGAGGTGGCGGCGTTTGCGTTCGGGTTCGCTCGTGGCCGCGTAGACCTCGTCCTCGATCATCCCGGCCCGGTGGGCGATCGCCATGGCCACCAACGCGAGCAGCGGGAACACGAGCAGCAGCGGGTGGACCTGGAAGAGGAGCGCGCCGCCGACGACGATGGTGACGATGGCGCGCAGCCACTGGGCGAGCTGGTTGACGCCGCCGGCGAGGAGCCAGCGGTTCTCGCGGATGTACTGGACCTCGTCGAGGTACTCGGGCCGCTCGTGGTGGTCGAGCCCGGGCGGCCGGCCCATGAGCACCATGAGCTCGCGGTCGGAGGCGCGGGCGGTGTGGTCGAGGACGAGGAACACGAACTTGACGTAGACGAAGACGACGGTCCAGATCAGGGCGACGCCGATCCCGAGTCCGGCCGCGGCGAGCAGGGCGTCGCGGTGGTGTCCGGTTTGGACTGAGTCGATGATGAGCTTCGACAAGTAGACGAGCAGGGGCATGAGGATGGCCTGGATGATGCCGAGGACGATCAGCGCGATGATCGCTTTCGGGTGCGAGCGGTAGCCGACGGCGAGGCCGTCCTTCAAGCCGCGCAGGCGTTTAGCGATGGTGTCGATCATGGGGGCTCCTAGATTTTCGGGGCGCTGCCGAGGGGGGACCGGGCGAGGCGGTTGGCTTGGAGTGTGAAGGCTTCGGCGTAGCGTCCGCCGAGCGCCATGAGGTCGTCGTGGCTGCCGTCTTCGACGACGTTCCCGCCGTCGAGGACGACGATCCGGTCGGCGCGGCGCACCGTGGAGAAGCGGTGCGAGATGACGATCGTGGTGAGACCCGCGGTGATGTCGAGGAACTGCTCGTAGAGCTCGGCCTCGGCGCGCACGTCGAGCGCGGCGGCGGGCTCGTCGAGGATGAGGATCTTGGCCCCGGCCTGGACGGCGAACAGGGCGCGGGCCAGGGCGATCCGCTGCCATTGCCCGCCGGAGAGGTCGGTGCCGTCCTTGTACTCGCTCGACAGGACGGTGTCGAGTCCATTGGGGAGCGAGTCGATGAGGGCACGGATGCCCATGGGCTCGCAGGCCTTCCAGATCCGCTCGGTGTCGCCGGCCAGGTGCGGGGCGCCGAGGGTGATGTTGTCGCGCACCGTCAGCTGGTAGCGGGTGAAGTCCTGGAACAGCGCCGAGAGGCGGGTGCGCCAGAGGGCCGGGTCGACCCCGGCGAGATTCACACCGTCCACAGTGATCTTTCCGCCGGTGGGCTCGTAGAGCCCGGCGAGGAGCTTCACGAGACTGGTCTTGCCGGCGCCGTTGTGGCCGACGACGGCCAGGGAGGTCCCGGCCTTGATCTCCAGGTCGAGCCCGCCGATCACGGGCCGTTCCGAACCGGGATAGGCGAAGTCGACGCGCTCGAACCGCACCGCCTGCTCGGGGGCGGCGGCCGGGAGCTCGGCGGTGACGGGGCGTTCGTCGGCGACCAGCTCCGATTCGAGGGCGAGGGCCTTCGGGACCGGCAGCGAACCGAGCGCCAGGAACGCGGCCACGTCGTCGAAGGCCGTGAAGTTGAACATCGTGGTCAGCGCGACCAGGTAGACCGAGAGCGCGGCGAAGCCGACGGCCCCGTCGAGCCCGGACTGCACGAGCAGCAGCGCGGTGGCGGCGGTGAGCACGAGCAGAGCGGCGATGACGCCGACGGCGGTGCGGGCGCGCAGGCGCAGGAACCGTCCCGAGTACGCCATCCGCTCGGCCCACTGGCGGTCGTAGCGTTCGAGGAGCCAGCCCATGAGGCCCCAGACGCGGATCTCCTTGGCGGGCTCGGCGGTGACGGCGAGGTCGCGCATGTACTCGCTCTCGCGCATCTCGGTGGAGCGCATGTAGGCGGTCTTGCCGACCCGCGTGTACTCGTTCTGCATCGCGAGGAAGATCGCGGGCCAGGCCAGAAGCCAGGCGAGGCCGATCCAGATGTTGAAGGCGCACAGCACGATCGAGGCCCCGGCGGCGGCGAGGAACTCGGGGGCGATGGCCGCGAGTCCGCGGATGGCGCGCTCGGGCCGGATGTGGTCGCTGCCGAGCTGGCGGGCGATGCGCAGGAGGGCGAGCACGTTGTCGTCCTCGAGGTGCGCGATCCCGGTGGGGCGGGCGACGGCGGCGACGAGGCGGTCCTGGAGGAGCAACTCGAGTTCGCGGCCGAGGTTGAAGGCGTTGGCACGGTGGACGTTGTCGACGAGGCGGCCGAGCAGGAGCGCGGTGACGCCGACGGCGAGGAGGAGGTAGGCGTTCCGGGCTTCGGGCGAGCCGGGTCCGGCGGCGGTGGCGGCGGGGACGGCGCCGATGAGGAGGCCGGTGGCGATGGTCATCGCGAGCGGGAGCGCGGCGACGAGGACCGTGGTGGCGGCGAAGAGCGCGGTCCGGGGGCGGCTGATCTGCGGCAGGAGCCGCGCGACGGCGAGCACGGCCCGGCCGGCTTCGAAGCGCACGGCCTCGGCATTCGGGGGTGTCATATGAATCCATTCATGACGTCATGATGACTGTTCCACGACACCATAACGGATGCAGCAAGCGCTCGCAATCCCCGGACCGCCCAGCAGGACGGAAAGAGGGCACGGCGAAGGAGGTCGGGAGCGGGTAACTTGGGCCCGGTCTCGGCGAGGCTTGCGAGCCGTCAATTGGCACTGCGCAATCCCTGACGCAGGGGCCCGACAATCCGCGCCGTCACTGGCGTGACCCTGCTCCCCTTCACCCGTTCGATACCGCGGGTAGTGTTGTGCCACGTGTCAGCGCCCAATCTCGTCAACCTCGAAACCGTCTCCAAGGCCTACCCCGACCAGGTGATCCTCGACGCGGTGTCCCTCGGCATCGCCGCAGGTCAGCGCGTCGGTGTCGTCGGCCGCAACGGTGACGGGAAGTCGACGCTGCTGCGCCTCATCGCCCGCGCCGACGAGCCCGACTCGGGACGCGTCGTGCACACCGGCGGCACCCGCGTCACCGTGCTCGGCCAGACCGACGGCCTCGACGACGCCGCCACCGTGCGCTCCCAGCTGTTCGGCGACGCCGACGCCCACGAATGGGCCCGCGACCCGCGCGTGCGCGAGATCCTCACCGGCCTCTTCGGCGGCCTCGACGCACCCGGCCTCCCCGAAGGCCTCGACTCCCGGATCGGCGTCCTCTCCGGCGGCGAGCGCCGCCGCGTCGACCTCGCCCGGGTCCTCTCCGACGACGCCGACCTCCTGCTCCTCGACGAGCCCACGAACCACCTCGACATCGAGGGCATCGCCTGGCTCGCTTCATATCTCAACGCCACCAAGTCCGCGATCATCGTCGTCACCCACGACCGGTGGTTCCTCGACGAGATCTGCGACCGCATCTGGGACGTCCAGCGCGGCAACGTGTTCGAGTACGACGGCGGCTACACGGCCTACGTCCTCGCCCGCGCCGAGCGCGAGCGCCAGGCCAACGTCGCCGAAGAGAAGCGCCAGAACCTCATGCGCAAGGAGCTCGCGTGGCTCCGCCGCGGCGCCAAGGCCCGCACCGGCAAGGCGAAGTACCGCGTCGACGCCGCCAACGAGCTCATAGCGAACGAGCCGCCGCCGCGCGACACCGCCGAGCTGGTGAGCTTCGCGACCGGGCGCCTGGGCAAGACCGTGTTCGAGGCGAAGGACGTCACCGTCAAGGCCGGCGACCAGACCCTCCTGGAGCACCTCGACTGGATCCTCGGCCCGGGCAAGCGGGTCGGCCTCCTCGGAGTCAACGGCGCGGGCAAGACCTCGCTGCTGCGCAGCCTCGCCGACGCGCTCGAGGACAAGCAGCCCGCCGCCGGCCGCATCAAGGTCGGCCGCACCGTGAAGCTCGCGTGGCTCACCCAGCACATGGAGGACCTCGACGGCTCCTGGCGGGTGCTCGAGGCGATCGAGATCGTCGCCAAGCGGGTCCAGTTGGGCAAGAAGGAGATGAGCGCCGGGCAGCTCGCCGAGCGCCTCGGCTTCGTCGGCGGCAGGCAGCGCACCTTCGTGCGCGACCTCTCCGGCGGCCAGCGCCGCCGCCTGCAGCTCGCGCGCCTGCTCATGGCCGAGCCGAACGTGCTGTTCCTCGACGAACCGACGAACGACCTCGACATCGAGACGTTGACGCAGCTCGAAGACCTGCTCGACGACTGGGCGGGAACGATGGTCGTGGTCAGCCACGACCGGTACTTCACCGAGCGGGTCGCCGACGAGACGTGGGCGCTGCTGGGCGACCGGAAGCTGCGGCACCTGCCGCGCGGCATCGAGGAGTACCTGCAGCGGCGTGCGGAGAAGGTGAAGTCGGCTGCGCCGCAAGCGAAGGGCGCGGTGCCTACGAACGCGCCGCAGTCCTCGGCGGCCGTGGACCGGGCGACGCAGAAGGAGCTGTCGAAGCTCGAGCGGCGCCTGGCGAAGGTCGAGGAGAGGATCGCGGGCCTCTATGCCGACATGGCCGAGCACGCGACCGACCCGGGCAAGCTGGGCGAGCTGCAGGATCAGGTGACCGCGTTCGAGTCCGAGCGGGACGAGATCGAGGAGCGCTGGATGGAACTCGCCGACTAGGGCTTGTCCGCTCCCTGATTCGCAGGACAGGCCCTAGGCGTTCGCAGACTCGGGTTCGCACGTGTGCCTCGTCGACCGGTGATCCCGGCGTCAGGGCGTGAGTCGGTCCAATTCCTCGCTGATCGCTTGTCGCAGTTCGGTGTGCTGCGAGCCGAGCGCGTACCGCTCATCGCTCCAGCGCTCTCCCGGGTACAGCCATACCGGCCTGCCCACGAGATCGGCCGGCTCCCAGTCGAACCGCGGCCACACATGCGCGTGGAGGCAGGGAAGCGTGTTCCCCAGGATCTCCAGATTGACCCGCCGGAAGGCCGGGTCCAGTCGCTTGCAGGCGCGTTCGACCGCCTCACCCAACTTGTCCATATCGGACAGAAACGCCGTCCGCCTGGTCGCTGAGAGCTCTGACAGCCGCTCCACCGCAGGATCATCCACGAGCAGCACCGAGTATCCCGGCAGGAACTGGACGTCCCCGATCGCCGCGAATCCCGCTTCCAGCCTTCGGAGCACCGTGGGGTTCTCGCCGCGAAGTGCGCTGCCGATCCGGTCCTGCCGCCAGTCGTCGCTCATGTTCGGAAACTCTACGCATCGTCTACCATCACCGGCCACGTTCACGAGGTGCGTTCTCGGGTGCGGCGACCCCTCAGTGGACGGCGCGCTTGCCCTCGCCGAGTCTTCGCCACCATTTGCCGAGGCGTTCGATCGCCGCGGTCAGTCCGTTCTTGGGTCGCACCAGCGGTTCCGGGCGCGGGCGGCGCGGGGGTGCGTCCGGTGAGGGCAGGCGTTCGCGCACGAGCATGAGGAGGTCGCCGCCGACGGGACTTCCGTCGTCGGTGCCGACTCGGCCCGAGGCGACGGCGAGTCCGCCTATGGCCCTTCGCAGGTCGTCGGCTGTCGCCTCGTCACCGCGAAGCGAGTGCGCCACCGCGGCGGCAGCGTTGAGCGCCGTGCGGGCCGATCCCAGCAGGTCGGGGTCGAAGCGGGCCTGGCGTTCCATGACCGGCGCGATGAGCCTGCGGCATTCGCGGAGCAGCTCGACGGTCTTGTCCCCCAACGGGTCGAAGGGCTCGCCGGTCGCGTTCCAGTTGCGGGCGGCCTGGATCGCCTGGTCGATCGCGGGCACCACCGCGTCGGGGTAGACCGGGACGTCGCCCGTGGGGGCGCCGACCTCGTCGAGGTAGCGCTCTTCGGCGCCGGGGTCGGGGGCCTCGGCGCGCTTGAGGGCCTCGCGGATCCACAGCGACACCCCGATCAGATGGGCGCGCACGGCGAGCCGGTCGTCGGCGCCCTCCCGCGCCGGGTAGGCCCCGCGCTGAATGAGGGACTCCACGAACTCGTTGCCGTCGAGGCCTTCGAGATGCGACTCCCAGCCGAAGGCCGGGTGCCAGCCGCGCATCCCCGCGACGATCCGCACCCGCCTGCACAGGTAGTCGAAGGCTTCGGCGAAGATCGCGTCCGGGCTGAGGTGGGCGTCGACGGCGCGGGCCATCTGGAAGGTGTGGCGGAACTGCATCGGGTTGGCGACGTGGGCGTCGCCGCGCTGGGCGGCGATGTGGACGGCCAGTGCGAGGACGCGGTGCCCGCGGGTGCGTTCGCGGTCGGCGTGGAGCATGGCGGCCACGGCGGCACGGTCGGCGGTGAAGGAGTTGGCGACTCCGGCAGGGCAGTAGAGCCGCGGGTGGGGTTCGGCTTCGACCCATAGTGGACGACCGACGGTCTCGGCGGGGACGGCCTTGAAGTACTCGGCGAGTTCGGCTGCGGTCGGGAGCCGGTAGCGGTAGCCGGGTTCGGCGTAGTGGTTGGCCCACAACAGGAATTTGCGCACGTAGACCGGCCACATGCCGGCGGCGGCTTCGCCGTCGCGCAGCCGTTCGGGGGGTTCGAGGGCGTCGTTGAACCGCAGGTCGGTGAGGAAGCGGGCCCAGACGGCGTAGCGGACCGGGACGGTGCACAGGTCGGCGTCGGCGCCGACGGGCACCGATTCGGCGACGTTGCGCCGCAGCAGCCATTCGTCGACCAGGGGCCGGTCGGTGGAGTCCATTTCGGAATGGTGTTCGAGTCGGTCGCGCAGGTCCCGCTGGAGGCGGGGGTCGAGTTCGGCGGCGACGTCCATGCATTCCTCGGCCAGCAGCAGCGAGTCGACGTCGCCGGCGCCCAGGCAGGCGCGGACGACCGCGTCGGCCGGTCCTTCGGCGGCCCAGAGCAGGATGGCCTCGCGCCACCACACCTGGTCGATGCGCTTGGCGAGGAACGCGTCGTCGCCCTTCTCTCGGAGGGCGGCCGCGGCGAGGTACTCCTGGATGGTGACGTGGGCGAACGAGTAGGCGTCGTGGCCGTCGGCGACGAGGATGCCGCTCTCGACCGCGCCGCGCAGGTACTCCTCGGCTTCGACCGGTCGCGGTGAGGCCCTGAGGCGTTCGGTGAAGATCGCTTCAGCGTCGCGGGCGGCGACGCGACGTGTGCGCGAGCGCATCATCCGCAGCGCGAGTTCCCGCAGCGGCGCGGCTTTCAACGCGGCGGGCAGCGGGTCGAAGCTGGAGGGGACGCCGCTCTGGGAGCGGCGCCGGTGGAGCAGCATCTCGCACATCTCGCGGTAGAGCTCGGCGCGGCTGCCCGGGAGCTGGCCCCGGTAGCGGTCGACGTTGCACGTCATGGTGAGCAGCAACGGGTTCGAGACGAGCGCGCGCAGTTGACGGCTGTCGCCCATGTGTTTGAGGAGCCGCCCGGCGTCCTTGTCGGATTGGAGGCGCACGGTGCGGCCGGTGCGCTCGGTCTCCTGGCAGCGCACCACGTAGCACCACTGCCGCACGAACTGCTGGATCTGCGGCCACTCGAAGTGCTTGACGCGCACGGTGTCGGAGTCGGCGAGGACGGTGTTGTCGAGGCCGGGGCCGCGGGAGGTGACGACGAAGCGGCACTTGGGGTAGCACTCGGTCTGGGCTTTGATCCAGCGTGCGACCTCTTGGCGCGCTTCGACTCCGGCGGTCTCGTCGAGCCCGTCGAGCATGACGAGGGCTCGCCCGGTCTCCAGGCGCTGCCTGACGTCTTCGGCGATGGAGCGGTGGCGCAGCGCGGGGGTCTCTTCGAGCAGGGAGGCGACGGTGACGGCGGCGGGGTCGTCGAGGATCGTCTCGACGTGGTCGCGCAGGTAGATCAGGACGGGCAGGCGGCGGCGGATCGCGTTGCGGCTCTGGCAGAGCTGGAGCGCGGTGTGGCGCAGGATGGTGGTCTTGCCCGCGCCGGGCGGGCCGACGACGACGAGGAGGCGGCGCTCGGGGGCCTCCAGGACCTCGAGCAGCGATTGTCCAGTGTGGCTGTCGGCGCGGCGGTCGGGGCGGACGAGGCCGGCGGCGACGTGCAGTTCGGGCAGCCGCATCGCGTAGGGCCCGCGGGCGGTGAGGCCGTAGAGCTGGACTTCGGCCACCTGCTCGGCCAGTTGGGCGATGTAGAGCCGCCGTTGCCTTGCGAGCCAGAGGAGTCGGTGCGGGTCGACCTTCCCGGCCGCGCGCTTGGCCCAGCGCCGCCCTACCTCTTCACCCACCAGGCCGAGGAAGCCGAGGAGGATGAGCAGGGCCGCCGAACCGCTCAGTGCCGGGACGCTCATCGGGATCCGGTCGCGGACCTGCTCCCAGAACACGGTGACCAGCAGGACCGAGGGCCCCAGGGTCAGCATGCCCTTGGAGACCGCTTTGCGCAGCCGCCCGCGCTTCGCGGGGGCCGCTGCCTGCGGCGCTGGGTCGGTCATGGGCCTCCCGTCGATCGGCCTGTCCCTCACCAAGCGTAGGGGATTCGCGCCATTCGGACGGGACCGTGGTTTCCGGGCGGCTGATGCCGAATTCTCCAGAATTGCGGAATTGATCATGATTCGTCCACGTCGAACAGTGGAGCGGCGGTCGAAATGGTGCATTGTACTCGGAGCGATCGTTCTCGTACCGGTTGGTAACCGACTCTTCATTCAGTGATTTATGGGCATCTTCCAGGGTCTTCACTTTCCGTTGTGATTTCCATAACCTCAGTGTGAAAGCCCGAAAGGGCCCGGTTCCACCGAACCGCACCCTGCGCGCCGGTGCGCCCCTATTTATCTCTTGCGCACCAAGGCGTCTGACCCGAGAGGGAGTACCCCCCTATGACCGTCTCGCACCATTCCGTTCGCCGCATTGCGGTCGCCACCTTGGCGGGCGCCGCGGCCCTAGGCTCGGTCACCTTCGGTGGCCTTGCCGCACAGGCAGACCCGGCCGCCCAGATCTTCGGCGCCGATTCCCCCGATGCCATCAACGGCGAGTACATCGTCGTCATGGACGACGCCGCCGCTTACCGCGAGGCCGACGAAATCGCCGACGACGCGGGCGCATCGATCATCGACGACTACGACGAGGTCACCTCGGTCCTCGTCGGCGCCACCGAGGCCGAAGCGCTCGAACTGGCCGCCGCCGACGGCGTGGCCTTCGTCGAGCAGAACGCCGTCGTCTCCATCGACGCCGTGCAGAGCCCCGCCACCTGGGGCCTTGACCGCATCGACCAACCGAACCTGCCGTTGAGCGGGAGCTACGAGTACCTCGGCACCGGCTCGGGCGTCCACGCTTACATTGTGGACACCGGGATCAACTCGACCCACAGTGAGTTCACCGGGCGCGTGGGCGCGGGCTACGACTTCATCCAGAACGACTCGACTCCGCAGGACGGCAACGGCCACGGCACGCACGTCGCCGGCACCGTCGGCGGCACCACCTACGGCGTCGCCAAGAACGTGACCCTCCACGGCGTCCGCGTCCTCGACAACGCCGGCTCCGGCACCACCGCCGGCGTCGTCAACGGCATCAACTGGGTCGCCGCCAACGCGATCAAGCCCGCCGTCGCCAACATGAGCCTCGGCGGCGGCTTCTCCGCCTCCCTCAACAACGCCGTCGAGTCCGCTGTGGACGCCGGGGTGACCTTCGCCGTCGCCGCCGGAAACGAGGATCAGAACGCCTGCAACGTCTCCCCCGCCTCCGCGCCGTCCGCGCTCACCGTGGCCGCCAGCGACAACACCGACACCCGCGCCTCCTTCTCCAACTTCGGGTCCTGTGTGGACGTGTTCGCGCCCGGCGTGAGCATCACCTCCTCCTGGATCGGCTCGAACTCGGCCACCAACACCATCTCGGGCACCTCGATGGCCTCCCCGCACGTCGCCGGGGCCGTCGCGGTCTACCTGGGTCTCAACCCGTCCGCCACGACCGACGCCGTCGCCTCCTGGGTGACCGGCAACGCCGGGACGAACAAGATCTCCGACGTCCAGGGCAGCCCGAACCGGCTGCTGTACACCGGCACCGGCGGCGGCACCGACCCCGACCCGAGCGACTGCGCCGCCACCAAGTCGACCGCCACCGCGATCGCCGACCGCGCCACCGTCAACTCGACCCTGGCGCTCACCTGCGACGGCAACGCGCGGAGCAACAGCACCGTGGCCGTCAACATCACCCACACCTGGCGCGGGGACCTCGCGATCTACCTGATCGCCCCCGACGGCACGAGCTACACGCTCAAGACCTCCTCGAGCGGCGACTCGGCCGACAACGTCATCGCGACCTACCCGGTCAACCTCTCCAGCGAGACCGCAACGGGCACTTGGACGCTGCGGATCGTCGACGCCTACGCCGGGGACTCCGGGACGCTGAACTCCTGGACCCTCGAGCTGTAGCCCCCCCGAACAACTGAATAGCGGGTGACCGCGGGCGGGCCCTCCCCGTCGACCGCGTCGTCCGGCACCGCGACCTGGAGCCGTCGCGCACCGAGACGCCGTGTCCTGGGCCCGCACCGCGGCCCCGCACCACCACTGTTACCGCTCCCTCCGAAGACGTCGGCGCCAGCCGAGCCCGATTCCCATCACCCTCATCCCGTCTCGGCTCTGGACCGGCCGGGACCACCCGAAGGGACCACTGTCCATGTCGCACAACCTCAGTTCCCCACGCAAGCAGAGAACCATCGCGGCGGCCGCACTCGGCGTCGCCGCCTTCACCGCCCTCGCGTTCACCGCGACGGCCGCGGAGGCGAAGCCGCAGCAGGGCGCCATCGTCGGCGAGGACGCCGCGGGCGCCATCGCGGGCGAGTACATCGTCGTCATGGAAGACGGCACCTCCGTCTCGACGCTGGTCAAGAGCGTCGAAGGCGAAGAGGTCGTCGAGACCTTCCCCGAGGTCGACGCGTTCCTCATGGAGGCCAGCGAATCCGAGGCTAAGGAGCTCGCCGCCGAGGACGGCGTGGCCTTCGTCGAGCAGAACGCGGTCGTCTCGATCGCGGCGACGCAGACGGGCGCCACGTGGGGCCTCGACCGCATCGACCAGCGCAATCTGCCGCTTTCTGGCACCTACACGTACAACTACACGGGTGCGGGCGTGCACGCTTACATTGTGGACACCGGCATCAACGCGACGCACACCGAGTTCACCGGGAGCATCGGCAACGGCTACGACTTCGTCTCGAACGACTCGACGCCGCAGGACGGCAACGGCCACGGCACCCACGTCGCCGGGACCGTCGGCGGCACCATCTACGGCGTGGCGAAGAACGTCACGCTGCACGGCGTGCGCGTCCTGAACAACTCGGGCTCGGGCACCACCGCCGGGGTCGTCAACGGCATCAACTGGGTCGCGGCCAACGCGATCAAGCCCGCCGTCGCCAACATGAGCCTCGGCGGCGGCTACTCCGCGGCGCTGAACAACGCCGTGGCCGCGGCGGTCTCGTCCGGTGTCACCTTCGCGGTGGCGGCGGGCAACGAGAACCAGAACGCCTGCAACGTCTCCCCGGCGTCGACGCCGTCGGCGCTCACCGTGGGCGCGACCACCTCGACCGACGCGCGGGCGAGCTACTCCAACTACGGCTCCTGCGTGGACGTCTTCGCACCGGGCTCGAGCATCACCTCGGCGTGGCGCACCAGCAACACGTCCACCAACACCATCTCGGGCACCTCGATGGCCACCCCGCACGTCGCGGGCGCGGTCGCGCTGTACCTGGAGGGCCACCCGACCGCCACTCCCGCGGCGGTCGCCTCCTGGATCACCGGGAACGCGACCACCGGCGTGGTGACCGGCGCGGGCTCCGGCAGCCCGAACCGGCTGCTGTACACCCTGTAACCCAGCCGTTCTCCCGCGAGGCCTTGCGCTCTGTGAGCGCAAGGCCTCGCTCCGTTTATCCCTTTTAGACCAATCGCTGGATTTGCTCATTCACTGATCTGTTGATGGGATTCGGGGGGTTTACACAGTTTGTTCAACGGCTTAGGCTCACTGCCAGGGTCTGACGGCCCGTCGCAGAGCCGCTGGGCCCGGACGGGTGATGCGGACCGGGCC
>NZ_JBHRWO010000010.1:255629-841600 GCF_042647865.1 Glycomyces rhizosphaerae | reverse complement strand
CGGGCCCCCGCCGCCGGTCCCCCACCACCCTCCCCCCGGGGCGGACGCCGCCAAGCAGGCGGACACCCCGACAACCGAAGGAGTTCCGTCTTGTCAACGGCAGGAACGAAACGGCGCATTCGAGCCGCAGCCGCGATCGCCATCGCGGGCGCGGCCGCCGGAGGCTCGCTCGTCGCGGCCTCCACATTCGCCAACGCTGAAGAGACCCCGGCACCCGCCGCCAGTGACCTCATCATCGGCGCCGACTCCCCCGACGCGATCGCCGGCGAGTACATCGTCGTCCTCGAAGACCAGGCCGCAGGCGCCACCGACGGCCTGAACGCCCTCGCCGACGACCTCGGTGTGAGCGTCGACGTCGAGGACACCCTCGGCATCGTCGACGGCTACGTCGCGGAGATGAGCGAGTCCGAGGCCATCGAGCTCGCCTCCGACGACGCGGTCGCCTACGTCGAGCAGAACCAGTACGCGCACGCCTCCGAGGTGCAGGCCGACCCGCCGTCGTGGGGCCTCGACCGCGTCGACCAGGACGCGCTGCCGCTCGACGCGTCCTACGAGTACACCCAGTCCGGCACGGGCGTCGAGGCGTTCGTGCTCGACACGGGCGTGAACGTCACCCACCAGGAGTTCGAGGGCCGCATCGGTGAAGGCTACGACTTCATCGACGACGACGCGGACCCGAGCGACTGCCACGGCCACGGCACCCACGTCGCCGGCACCATCGGCGGCTCGACGTACGGCCTCGCCAAGGACGTCACGATCCGTCCGGTCCGCGTCCTCGACTGCGAGGGCTCCGGCTCGTACGCCGCGATCATCGGCGGCATCGACTGGGTCGCCGAGAACGCCGGCGAGTCGGCCGTCGCCAACATGAGCCTCGGCGGTTCGTTCAGCCAGGCCCTCAACGACGCGATCGCCGGTGCGGTCGAGTCGGGCGTGACCTTCGCGATCGCCGCGGGCAACGAGGGCCAGGACGCGTGCAACGTGTCCCCGGGCTCGGAGCCGACCGCGATCACCGTGGGCGCCACCGATGAGCTCGACGCGGCCGCCTCGTTCTCGAACTTCGGCGAGTGCGTCGACATCCTCGCCCCGGGCGTGGACATCACCTCCGCGTGGATCGACGGCGACGACGCCGAGAACACCATCTCGGGCACCTCGATGGCCACCCCGCACGTCGCGGGCGTTGCCGCGCTGTTCCTCGAGGCCAACCCCGGCGCCACCCCCGATGAGGTCGCCACCGCCCTCACCGAAGGCGCCCTTCCGGACGCCGTGAGCGACGTCAACGGCAGCCCGAACCTGCTGCTGAACACCGCCTTCCTGGGTTAATCCCCAAAGAAGACGACAGGGGCCGGAGCCGAAAGGCTTCGGCCCCTTCGGCGTGCCGTCCCGGTCTGTCAGATACCGGACAGGGATGCGGAAACGCCTGAGTCGCAACGGCACCAGTGATGTCATGAGTCCGGGAACCGCACGGCGGCCTCCCGAGTTCAGGCCGGTGTGGGAGTCCGATTCCGCACCGCCGAAACGACCATCAGGGGGAACGTTCGATGAAGCGCGTCAAACAAACGACCGCGGCCGCTGCGATGACGGCCGCGCTGCTGTTCGGCGGTGCCGGCGCCGCGCAGGCCGCGATCGAGTGCGGCCCAGCCGGGGCGCACGACCGCGTGATCGTCAAGGAGATCACCGAGAACGGCTGCGAGGAGGTCGGCGGCGGCACCTGGTGCTACGGCATGGGAACCGACTCGGCGACGGGCTTGAAGAGCTGCTTCTCGGACTACTTCCATCCGAGCAGCAGGCACAGCGCCACCGCGAGCATCGCGAATGTGCAGAGCCGCGACGTCCAGGACGGCGGGGCGTGGGCGAAGGCCTACGCCGTCGGCGACCACGATTTCACCTGCTACACCCGCTACAACCCGGACGCGAGCTGACCCGCGCAAACCCGAGCCCTGGCAGGCGAACCGGCTTCGACTGCCAGGGCTCAGTCGCGCCCCGCCGAGACCCCGCTCACAGATCGCCGCCAAACCAACCAACCGGTCGGTATCTGGGCCGCGACCGGCGTGGCCCTCACCGCGATCGGCAGCCGCGTCCTGTTCAGAGAGCCGCTGACCCCGGTCATGGGCGCGGGCATGGCCCTCATCGCGGCGGGCGTCCTCCTCATCGAGCTCGGCGGTGCCCACTGATCGACGCAAGTCGATGCGATCGGTCGCATCGCCCTTGATCAATCCGCTGGTTTTCCGGTAATAATGGCTCAGACCACGCCCACCCCCGCGATCGCAATCCGGAGGCCCCGCGATGACTGTGCTCTTGGTGCCCTATCACCTCGACGAACGCCTGCCCGAAGACGAGTTCCCGGTCGCCGCAGATCGCGTCGTCACCAAAGAGCTGCACGGCGAAAGCCTCTGGCCCCGGGTCGCCGGCCTGTACGACCTGGTCGGCGACGCGGTCGCCACCGCGAAGCACCCCGTCGTGGTCACCGCCGACTGCTCGGTCGCCCTCGGCGTCGTCGCCGGGCTCCAGCGGCTCGGGGTCGAGCCCTCGGTCGTGTGGTTCGACGCCCACGGCGACCTCCACACGCCCGCGAGCAGCGCTTCCGGTTACCCCGGCGGCATGATCGTGCGCATGCTCCTTGGCGAAGGCGACCTCACGGTCGCCGAAACCACTGGCCTGACCCCGATTCCGCCCGATCGGGTGGTCCTGGTCGACGCCCGCGACCTCGATGCTCCGGAAGCCGAATACCTGTCCCACAGTGCAGTCAAGCGCTTCCCGGTCGAAGCCGCGACCGCCCCAGACGGACCCGTCTACCTCCACATCGACCTCGACGTACTCGACGCCGATCTGGTTCCGGGCCTGCGATACCCGGTCACCCCCGGCCCCACCCCGGACCAGATCCGCGATGCCGCCCAGCGCATCCTCGCCACAGGCCGAGTCGCCGCAATGACCATCGCCTGCACCTGGCGCCCGGGCGAAGGCGCCCCGGCTGCGGCGAAGAAGGTCGTGGACGAATTGCTCACCGCCGCAAAGGCCTCTACGCACGAGCCCTAAGAGCTGATTTCAAGTTTGCTCATGGGCGCACTGGTTGTGTGGATCGGAGTCTCAGGTTTGCTCGTTGAACAGGCATGGCGAAGCCCTGGGAGATTGATGAGGAACTCTGGTTCCGAGTATCGGCGCCGCTGCCGGTTCACCGGCCTGGTAAGCGCGGGCCGGTTCCGCTGGACGACCGGAAGTGCCCGCAAGGCATCCTATTCGTGCTCTACACGGGCATCAACTGGCAGCATCTGCCAAACGAGCTCGGGTTCGGCTCCGGCATTACCTGCTGGCGGCGTTTCCGGCGGTGGTGTGAGGCCGGGGTCTGGGACCGCCTCCATCGACTGCTGCTGTCCGAGTTGCATGCACTCGGCGCGATCGATTGGTCCGCGGTCTCTCTGGACGGCTCCCATGTGCGGCCTAAAAAGGCGACGGGACCGGTCGGTCGCCGGTAGACCGCGGTCGGCCCGGCTCAAAGCACCACATCGCCTGTAACTCCTCGGGCATCCCGCTCGCGATCATCACGACCGCGGGCAATGTGCCCGACATCAAGGCCGCGCCCGACCTGGTCGAGGCGATCCCGCCGGTAGCGGGGCGTACCGGCCGCCCGCGCCGCAGGCCCGACACGATCCTGGCGGACGGCGGCTACGACTCGGCCGCCTTCCGCGATTGGCTGCGTCCCAAACGGATCGAGCCGATCATCTCCCGCAACGGAGTCGCAAGAAGATCATCGGTTTTGGCACCATCCGGTGGGTGGTCGAACAAGCCATTGCCCACCTCCACCAGTTCAAGCGCCTCGCTCTCCGATGGGAACGTTGTCTGGACCTGCATGAGGACTTCATCAAGCTCGCGGCATCGCTGATCTGCTGGAGGCGCTTGGCGCGCAACGTCATTCGGACCTGCTAACACGATTCCAAGCGGGAATTCCCTGGCCCGACCCACCTCCGATTGCTACATTCAGGCGATGGAGGACACGACACCCGTGATCACGATTCGCCCGGCTACCGGCGCTGATGCGGCCGAACTGGCTCGGCTGCGGTGGGAATTCAAACTCGAAGAGGAGCCGGTGGCACCGGAGGTCGGAGCGCAGCAGGCGTTCCTCTCCAACTGCGAGGCATGGCTGCGCACCCGGCTTGCCGGCACCTGGAAGGCGTGGGTCGCCGAGACGGCCGACCAAATCATCGGTCATGTCTTCGTTTCGGTCGTCGAGCGGATGCCGTCACCCACCGGTATCGATGCACCGATCGGATACCTCACCAACTTCTTTGTCGTACAACAGCATCGCGGTCGAGGCGTTGGCGCCAGTCTGCTGGAAGCGGTCAACGACCACGCCAGGAAGGTACCGCTATGCACCATGATCGTCTGGCCATCGGAACGCAGCGATCCCCTCTACCGGCGCCACGGGTATGCGGTCAGCGACGAGCTACTGGAACAACACCTCATCCACGACTGACAACTGGAAATACGTTCAAAGAGCTCGTTTCAAGTTGCTTGGGTGAGGCGTCGCCAGCAGATGAGGGCGAGGGTCCAGAACGGGCTTGAACCCGCTGCTTGAAAACGGTTCCGGCTGGGGCCAGAACACACGCGAATCAGACCGCAGCGACCGCGCCGGACGGGCACGTCGACGCTCCCACCAAACCTGGCTGCCCGGTTAGGATCACGGCATGCCCCACACCATTCAAGACGCCTTCAGTGACTGCTGACAAGGCCACACGCTACAGACGCGTCCACTTCAACCCCGGCCCGTTCGTCATCGTGTGCTCGCTGATGTTCCTGGCGGTCTTCTTCAGCACGGTGTTCCGGGACTTCGACAAGCCCGACGTCGCGCCGATCATGGGGTGGCTCCTCGGCACCTCCGCAATCGTCATGAACTTCCAGGTCATTCTGAGGATTCCCGCGGTCGAGACCAGCGAAGAGGGCATCACGCTGCGGCCCGCACTCGGGTGGGGTCGAGTGTTCGTGAAGTGGGAGGACGTCAAGGGCGTCGTGATCTGGCACAGCCAGACCGGCGGGAAGCGATCGACCATGGTCGCCGTCGACACCAGGGAAGGCTTCCCATACGACAACTACGGGCTCTATCACCCGATCCACCCCACCAGGAATCCTCCCGTCGGCTCAAAGGTGAAGCGACGTCTCCGATCATGGTCGGTGAACACGGGCAAGACCAGTCCGCGGAAGATCGCCAACCTGGTGAACGCGAGCGGCAGGAGCATCCCTGTCGTTGAAAAGCGGCCTGCAGGCGACACCTGGAACCACTCAGGAACACAGTGAGACCGAGCGGCCGCTCAGCTTCATCTCTCAAACGATGCGGGCAACAAATCCACCCGCTCAAGGCAGACCGCTTCCGAGTGGAGCCACATCTCCTTCAGACCCGAGATTGAGAACCGCGCCTATCCAGGGCCACTTCACTCTCGAATTCGGGGCCAACTCACGCTGGCGAAGCCACACCGCTCTCTCGCTGCTGCCGGCCCTGTCCGCGAGCGGTTCACGCCCTCGCATGAACCGCTCGCGGTGCGCCAGGGTCAGTTGACGGGCAGACCGGTGAGGCCGAGCGCGGCGACGACGCCGAGAACGCGCAGGGCCGACCATTTCAGGGCGGAGACGAGGACGGGCGCGATGGCGGTGATGGCCAGGGAGACCGGCTGGAGGTCGCGGCTTCAGGCGAGGTAGTCGAGCACTGTCTGGAAGTTGGCCTCGACGGGGTCGACCGCGTCGATCTGGAGGCGTTCGACGGTGATCGCCGGGAACTCGTCGCGCATGCGCTCGACGTGCGCCCAGTCGATCTCGTGCCAGCCGGGCCGTCGGTGATGGCGGATTGGTCGAGCAGGAGCTGGCGGACGACGAGGGTCTCGAGGATGCTGTTGTGCAGCGCAAGGCAGGCGGCGCGGTCGAGGTCACCGAGGATGCGGTAGGGCGTGAGGGCGCCCAGCATCCAATCGCCGGCGAACGCGGGGGTGCGCAGGGCGCGCGCGAGTCGTTCGGCGAAGACCGCCTTCACCGTCTGCTGCTCTCCGAGCTGCACGCACTCAATGAGTTCGACTGGTCGGCGATCTGCCTCGACGGCTCCCACATCAGGGCTGGGGGCGAGGGCACCGGGCCATCGCCGGTAGATCGTGGCCGCGCCGGCACGAAGCACCACATCGCTTGCGACTCGGCCGGCATCCCACTTGCGATCATCACCACCGCAGGGAATGTGCCCGACATCAAGGCCGCCCATGACCTGGTCGAAGCGATCCCGCCCGTAGCCGGACGGGTCGGCCGCCCGCGTCGCAGACCCGATGCCATCCTGGCCGACGGCGGCTACGACTCCCGAGCATTCCGCGACTGGCTGCGCTCCAAGCGGATCGAGACGATCATCCCGCAGCGCGGCCGCAAGAAGATTATCGGTCTCGGGACCATCCGGTGGTCGTCGAGCAGACCGTCGCCCACTTTCACCAGTTCAAACGCCTTGTCATCCGCTGGGACCGGCACCTGTTCATGCATGAAGGCTTCACCGAACTCGCCGCCGCACTCATCTGCTGGAGACGACTTGCACGGTGCGGATAGCGTTTGACATGATGGCCTGCGGCAGTGCAGCATCTGTTGTCGACTAGGAGGAGGCATGTTCAGGATCGAGTGGACCACCCACGAACCGAAGCCCCAGGCTGAGATCGATGAACTCTACGGGGAACTCCTCGAATCGATCGAGATCGACGGTCCCTACGAGTTCTCCACCCTGGTATGCGCTGCCCGGCTCCTGGAGACGCGATACACCATGGCCCGCCTCCTCGGGTACACCGATCGCGAACCGACCCTGGACTACACGGACATCGTCGACCTCTTCGAGAGCATGGATGAAGCGCTTGAAGCACTGGAGGGACACCGAACGGGAGTCCTCGAGTTTTACCCGGCATCCGCCGCTGAGTACATCGTCTTCGATGCCAGCCGCGACCCGGTCCGGCTCTTCCGGGTGCCCTGGCCCGAAGCGACCCAGATCGAGATCGAGGATTCGCTGCCCCCGCACATCACTGCACGCCCAGAGGCTGTCTGCAAGCACAGCGTGCTCACCGGCCACCTCAGGGACCTTCGCCGAGAGTTCGCCCAGGCCGCAATCGGGAACGACCCTCGACTCGCAGCCCACGAACCCCTCCGCCGATGGTCGCTCAACGAACGACCCGGCAGCAAACCGTCTGCATAACGTTCGCCGAAGAACTTGAAACCAGTTCTATGATCCGCAGCATGACCGAAACCGAGGATCGCTCCCCTGAAGACATCGAGAGCGCCTGGATCCGAGTCGAAGCGGCCTTGAGCCGTGTCCTGCCCGATTCCCTGCCGCTGCTCGCGGGGCCGGCCGAGGCGTCGGAGATCGATGCGATCGAGGCGGCGTTGGGGGTGAGCCTGCCGCCGGATTTCCGGGCCAGTCTCCGCATCCACAACGGATCGAATTACGGCAACCCCACTCCGGTGCCACTCGAATGCCTGTTCAGCACAGGCGAAATCGTCAAGCTGACGCGGGCATGGGACTCCGAAGAAGACCCGGACATCGACAATCCTCCCGTCATGGCCTGCCTGATCGATGAGGGCATGATCCACGTGAGCGGGCCGGTGCGACCGACCTCGAGCCTCAAGAACAGGGTGGTCGTGGGCGACATGAACGGCGATGTCACCTGGATCATCGACCTTGACCCGCCGGAGGGAGGCACTCCCGGACAAGTGGTTCGGGTCGACCTCGAATGCGGCCAGTGGGACGTCCTGGCCCCGTCGTGGACAGCACTGCTGGTCCGCTACGCCGAGGATCTGGAACGGTTCGCCGATGATCCCGAAAGTTCCACGCTCGAAATCGATGAGGAATACGGCCCCATGAGCGAATGGGGCATCGATCCCGTCGATGAGCCCCCGCGTCCGGCATGGCTACGAGACGTGCAGGCGCGCCAGCCGAATACCTGGACCCGATGACCGCGGGCGGCGGATCCGCCACCGCAAGGTGGGTCGAGCGGCTTCTAAGAGGAGCAGATCTTCCATAACCTGGATACATGCGCCTCCCCCTCCCGCGACCCCTCGCCAGGCTGAACGCCCTCATCGGGTTCCGGTCCCGCTGGCGACGCATGACCGGCTACCCCGCTTCCCGCCGACACCGCTCGCTGGATGCCCAACCCCGCGCGCCCTGGAGGCCGCGCCCGATTCGGACTTCGTTGCTGTACTTCGTATTCGCCTCGATCGTCCTTGGCGGATGGTGGTACTACTCCTTGCAGGCAAATCAGATCGACGCGGCACGCATCCCGGGCGACCCCCAGGCCGAACTCGAGATCACCAAGATGCGGCTCGACACGATCCGCAACACCCTCACGGTCGCAGCCGGACTCGGCGGCGCTGCGGCACTGATCCTGAGCTTCCGCAGGCAGCAGCACGAGGAGTACCACTCGACGCAGCAGCGCATCACCGAGCTGCGCATCCAGGCGGTCGCCCAGCTCGGATCGGAGAACGCCACGGTCCGCATCGGCGGACTGCACAATCTCGAGCGACTGGGCGAGCAGCACGACGAGCTCCGGCAGATCGTGCTCGACGAGATCTGCTCGTACCTCCGTTTGCCTTATCTCCCGATACAACCTGCGGCGAGAGACGAAGACAGCGCGGACCGAGGCATCGCCATCTCCGAAGTTCAGGCGAATCGCGCGGAGCGCGAAGTGCGGCTCATCGCGCAGGAGATCCTTCAACGCCACTTGAACACCGCAACCGCCTCCCGCAGGTACTGGTCACATGCCCGCCTCAATCTCAGGAACGCCTTCCTGGACGGCATCGACTTCAGCGCTTGCCGCCTGAATGCGGCGGACTTCCACAGCGCGACCTTCTCCGGTCCCGCATCGTTCAAGGAGACTTCGTTCGAAGGTCCGGTGACCTTCGACGAATCGATCTTCCAGGGTAACGCCGACTTCGCACGGGCGAACTTCGGAGACGGCGCGAGCCTGGCTGCAGTGACCTTCAACCAAGTTGCGAACTTCGAGCACACTTCGTTCGCCATGGGGCTGGACTTCACCACCACGGTTTTCAAGGCTTTCGCGAGCTTCGAGTACGCGGCGTTCATCAAAGGAGTCGCATTCCGCAACACGCGATTCGAGAGCCACGCCGAATTCTCCGGCGCCATCTTCAACCGCAATGCGAGTTTCACCAGTTCGATTTTCGGCAAAGTCACCGCATTCTCGTCCGCCCGCTTCCGGAAGTTCGCCGATTTCGAGAATGCCCGATTCGAAGGACTGGTGTTCTTCTCGGACACGGTGTTCGACGCCTCGACCGGGTTCTACAAAGCCACCTTCCGGATGTGGAGCGAGCCCGGGGAGCTACTGGAGGGCTGGACGATGGTGCCGACCCTCGATGACGCCGCCCGCTGGCAACTGGTCCCAGACGACGCCGTACCGCAAGTGCCGTCTACCAGCCAGGTCAGCCACGGCGACGAGGACAAGGAAGCGAGTTCCACTGGATAACTTAGAGGCCGGTCGAGGTCCCACCTGACCTCGACCGGCCCTTCGGAGCTCCACGATCCTCCTGGGGCAGGTTGACCGGATCGCGGAGCGGTACTTGTGCCGCAGCCCTTAGGCGGCTGTTATTTGCTGGCAGCCTTGGCGATCAGGGCCTTGGCCTGCTTTAGGATCGCCGGGCACCACGGGTCGCCGCGCCAGGAGCCGTTCCACTCCGGGACGTCGTCGGGCCCCTCGGTGAAGCGGCAGCACTCGCGGGCGCCCACGCCGTCATCCACGTCGATCAGGTAGAAGCCGGGCAAGTTCGGGTAGCAGCCCTGGTCCGGCGGGATCTTGTAGACCGTGAACAGCGCTGGGCCCCTGGCGAAGTCACCCAAGTAGCCGTGAGTGCTGGAGCTGCCGTCGGAACGCAGGCCATGGCGACGGTTGGCTGGAGGTTCAGCGGGGCCGGCCGGGGTAGCCGTCTTAGCCATTGCAGAACCTCACCGAGGGCGGGGTCGAGCCGACCGGCGTCTGGGCGCGATGGAAGACCCGGAAGGCCGACTCCTCGACCCAGATCTTCCAGTTGGGTTTGAAGGACCGCCAGAACGGACCCCAAGTTGCCTTCAGCTCCTGGGAATTGAGCCCGGAGACAATCAGCACGATGTCTTCACGGTCCCCGGTGAGCACCTGGAACGAGTCCGGCGCATCGGCGCTTGAGACGCGGACTTTGTAGGTGCGGTAGTCATCGCGGAACGACCCACGCACAAGGGCCGCAGGATCATTCGCGCCCGGTTGATTCGGACTGCTCATCGCCTCTCCTCCACTTTCGGGTATCGGATTTCCGACAGAAGTGACGCCCGGGGCCGCCGCGAGCGGGAGACGCCCTGCGGCCCGAGGCTGCCACTTCGATCGCGGCCCAGCTCTTCTGGAACACGACACCCATGAATCTAGGCGATGTTTTCGCAGGTCACAAGATGAAAATCGCTGCGCCACAACAAGACCGTGAGAATCGAGCCGTAGACTTCCAGCAGGGCAAATTGCACGGTCGTTCTCCCACACCGCGATTCTCACACATGTCGGATCGTTGTGGACTGTGCGATAGTGAGAGTTCGTTTGCAGGATCGCGAAACGTGGGGGGCACGTATGGCGAGGACCGAACTCGGTGCCTGGTTCATCCAGATGATGATGAGGAAGGGTCGCATCAGGCAGGATTTGACTCAGCGGGAAATCGCGGAGGAAGTGCACATCGCGACCGACACCTACCGGGCTTACGAGGCCGGTCGAAGCTGCCCGACTCCCGCAAGCATCAAGGCGCTGGCGAAGGCCTGCGGCATCAGCGATGAGATTGCCGAGTACATGGTGAACGTCGCCGTCGCACGCAGGAAGGGGCACGCCATCGAAGCCGATACTCGATTCAACACGTTGTTCATCGCCCTGGCCGAGGCTCACTACGGGTTCTTCTTCAAATTCGACGCTTCCATGATTCCCGGACCACTCCAACTGCAGGAGTACCACTACATCGTTGTGCGGCTGTCCGAGCCACTCGCCACCGAGCACTTCCTCGATGGCGGTTGGAAATTCAAGGATGAGCGCCAGCAAACCATCGAAGCTCGTACCGACCGACCGGTGATGCAGTTCCTCATCGGCGAGACCGCGCTCCTCCAGCTCCGGGCGATTTCCGAGGAGCTCTACCAGGATCAGATGGCCCACCTGCGCCGATGGGCGCGCAGGCCGGGGGTCTTCATCCGCGTCCTCCGAGGTCCTGTGCCTGCTCAGCGAAGCAACTTCAGCATCTATATGGAAGGCGAAAGCGATCTCGCCGGCCCCTCGATCGCATACACCGAGACCATCGACTCGAGCTGGGTGATCGACGACTCGCTCCGTATCGCGCGTTACGATGAGTTCCGCAAGGCCCTTTGGAAAAAGGCGATCCGGATCGAGGTCTACCACGATGACGACAGGCGTGACCGTTTGGCGTAAGAGCACCCGCAGCGCTGGCGGCAACAACTCTGACTGCGTTGAGATTCGCCGTGCCTGGCGCAAGAGTGCCCGCAGTGGTGGGGGGAACAACACCAACTGCGTCGAGGTCGCCTTCTGCTCCGACGACGATGGCTTCCACCTGCGGGACTCGAAGCTCGACACCGCATCCCCGGTGTTCGACCTGTCCCCCAAGGACTTCACGGCCCTGATCAGCGCCGCAGGCTGACAACTCAGACTCCAGAACACCAAGGGGCGCCGTCCATGTGGACGGCGCCCGTTGGTTACTCAGAAGTTGTTACAGCGAGGTGTAGCCGAGGGAGATGGCGATGATGCCGATGACCGTGGCCAGGGCCGCCGAACCTGGGTGCATGCCGATCGAGATGCGGATGTCCTGCTTCTTGTAGGCGAGCCAGATGCCGGGGAAGAGGAAGATCAGCTTCGACACGACCGTCCAGGGCGCCCAGAAGTGGTAGACCGAGAACAGGAACATGTTGAAGATCGGCGCCCAGTTGCCCAACTGCGGCAAGCGGGGCAGCAGGAAGCCGCGGAAGTAGTACTCCTCGATGAGCGGCAGGATGAAGCCGGTGAACGGCCCGCAGATCAGGAGGGTCGTGAGCAGCATCTGCTGGGAGTAGCCGTCGAGGTAGCCAACGCCCGAGGGGTCGGCGCCTTCGTACTGGACCCAGGTGAAGAACGCGTTGTAGATGGGCGTGTCCAGGACGGGCAGCAGCGCGAGCGACACGATGAACATCCACAGGAGACAGAAGATGATCATCCCGGTGACCTTGCCGCGGGTGACGGGCCGGTCCATGTAGCTCAGGGCACCGCGCAGCGAGTATTTCCCGGTGCGGTACTTGCCCAGCCAGAGCAGCCCGAACTGGATCGGGAACAAGATCACGCACAGGGCGATGGCCCAGGCGAGGAACGGCGGGTATTCGATCGCACGGACCAGGGGCGCGGCGACGAACGCGTACACGGCGACGATCAGGGCGCCGGGGACGAGGTGGAGGGCGATGGACAGCGGGATCGAGTGCTTCTCGGCGAGAAGCAGTTCGGCGAATCGGTTGGGGCGGCGGTTCGAGTGGGCGGCTTTCCCAGCGGCCAAGGGGTTCTGCGTCGTGTTCATGTGGGAAAGCTTCGTCGGGTGCCCTGTCGCGGGCCTGTCGTCGCGCTGACGCCGCTCCTGACACGCGACAGGGCCGACGCTTGTAGCGTCGGCCCTGTCGGATCTCGTTGCGCGGTATTACATGTCGCGGTAGCGCTTGGCCGCCTTGAGCAGCGGTTCGATGTCGGCTGCGGTGACCTGGCCGCCCGGGGAGTTGAAGCCGGCATTCGGGTCCGAGAAGTACGGCACCGCGTAGGCCGGGGTGTCCCGCTGGAAGCGCCAGCCTTCGGCTAGCGGGCCGACATCGTAGGCGTCCCAACCGATCGAGTCGAGGAAGATCGCGACGGTCTGCTTCGCTGCCTCGTCGTCACCGGCGATCGCGAGGACCGAGCGTCCGGCGTCGCCGCTCGGGCGGGCCAGCTCGACAATGTGCTTGAAGTAGATGTTGTTGAAGCCCTTGACGACCGACGACTCCGGGAGGTGGGCCTGCAGGAGTTCGCTCGTGGTGGTGGACTCGTCGTCGAGCTCGGCGATCTGCTCATCGCGCTGCGGGTAGTAGTTGTTGGTGTCGACGACGACCTTGCCGCGCAGCTCCTCGACCGGGACGGTCTTGTAGGCGTGGAGCGGCACGGTCACGATGACGAAGTCGCCGGCGGCGGCGGCCTCGGCGGGCGTCGCGGCGCGGGCCTTCGGCCCGAGTTCGGCGACGAGGTCGGCGAGCGAGTCGGGCCCGCGCCGGTTGCTGAGGACGACCTCATGCCCTGCCGCCACCGCGAGGCGCGCGATCGTGCCGCCGATATTGCCACTGCCGATGAATCCGATGGTGCTCATGCCTGGTCACAACGAGCGACCGGTCGGGACCATTCCCTCAGTTTGCGGTGATACGGGCCATCCCCCGGCGGTCCGGGGGTCGGGCGTGTCGATGCTTCGGGCCCCCGATACCAGGGTGGCACCGGGGTACGACATTTTCGATCGGGCTCGAAGACGGGGAGAGCCGGCCGGTCCCCGGGGGGAGGACAGGCCGGCTCGGCTTCGGTGGCGGGGGCGCTAGCCGCGCTTGTACTTCTCCCACCAGGTGAAGGTGCCCTTGTAGGCCGCCGGGGTGTTGTCGGCGGCGTGGCTCGCGAGGCCGTTCTTGCCGTAGAAGTAGTCGTGCACCTGGGCTTGCGCGACTCCGGCCATGTCCGTGTCGCCCACGGCGTTCGCGTGGATGTGGTAGCTGAAGCCCTGCTCGGGGGTGCGCAGCCAGGCCGCGAAGCCGACGTCGCGCAGGGCCTTCACAGTCTGCCAGCGCTGCGTGGTCGTCATGGAGTTGACGGCGATGTCGACTACGCCGCCGCCGTCATGCGTGCCGGCGGAGTCCGGATTGCCGATGGTGTACGAGCCCTGGCTGAGGGTGAGGCTCCAGGAGAGTTTGCCGTCGGCGGCGGCGAGCATGTTCCTGGTGCGGGTGTTGACCCGCTTGCCGCCGTAGGAATCGGTGGAGGAGCCGACGCTGACGGGGCGGGTGACGGTGAACAGACCGGTGTCGGTGCCGAGCTTCGTGAGCGAGGTGGGTCCGGGGATGCCGTTGGCGTCAAGTCCGGTGTAGCCGAGGGATTTCTGGTACGCGGAGTAGGCGCTGATGGTGGTGGTGCCGTAGTGGCCGTCCACTGAGGATGCGGCGAGGAAGTTCTTGGCGTCGAGCGCCTGTTCCACGATCTTGACGTGGGGTCCGGCGGTGAGGGTGGTGCCGGTGCCGGTTTTGGGCGGGTCGACCATGGCGGCGACGAGCACGAGTTCCATGTCGATGGCCGTGGCGGCGTTGGCCGATCCCATGGCGAAGACGGTGGTGGCGGTGGCGGCGGTGGCGGCGCCGATGCCTCCGGCGGCCATGATCGCGCGGCGCAGGAGCCAGCGTCGTGAGCGGGTTCCGGGCATTGCTTGGTCGGTCATGTACTTGGGTCCCTTCCAGGAGCGTCGCACCGAGGGGTGATGTACGCGACATTCAAGCCGTGTCACGAAACCATATCGGAGAAATCTTTCGTTGAGAAGTCCTCTGGTGAAACAAATCTCCACTTTCGGCGGCTAGGTCTCGGATCGGCGGTCCGACCGGGAGCGTCGCTGGTCAGGCCGCCGATCCCGCCCCGGGTAGGGCTGCGATTCGTCGCTAATCGGTTGGGAGCGAGGCGATCTGGTCGGCGCCGCCGTCCTTCAGCCAGGTGTCGAAGGTCCGCAGTCGGGGGTGGATTTCGCGGAGCGCGGGAAGGTCGGCGGCCCACGATCGGTCGCCGTTCAGGACTTCCCGGATCGCGCTGATCTCCGGTCCGAGGGCGTCCGCCTCGTCTTGCGGGACCTGCTCGTAGTGGACGGTACGGTTCGTGGCGCCGGTGATGGCCGCCGCCGCTGCCGTAGGTGTCAGTTCATCTCCTGCCAGTTCGAGTGTCAGGCCGTGGAAGCGGTCGCGGTCGGCGAAGGCCAGCGCGGCGAACGCGCCGATGTCGTCGACGGCGATGACCTGCATCGGATGCTGCGGGTGGAAGAGGTGGCGGTGGAGGCCGCCGTGGATGCCGTCGATCGGCGAGTCGCGGAGCAGGTAGTTCTCCATGAAGCGGACCGGGCGGAGGTGGGTCCAGTCCATGCCGCTGGCTTCAATGCGCTTTTCGATGCGGCGCTTGCCTTCTTCGCCTCTGAAGATGTGGCCGGGCATGGACGCGATCGAGGTGAAGACGACGTGCCGGACGCCGGCCGCGGTCGAGGCGTCGACGAGGGCGGCGCCTCGAGTGAACTCGAGTTCGAGGTCCCAGCCGTTCGCGCCGTAGCTGGCTGGCGGGACGAGGAAGACGCCGTGCACGTCTTTCACTGCGGCCGTGATGGTCTCGGGATCGTCGAAGTCACCGCGGACGAGGCCGGCGCCGGCCTCGGCCAGTGCCCGGGCGGCTTCGGAATCGGTGTCGCGGACCAGTGCGCGCACGGTCCGGCCGTGGTGGAGCAGGTGTCGGGCGGCGGCGGCGCCCTGTTTGCCGGTGGCGCCGGTGACCAGGATGGTGCCGTTGGGTGCGGTGCTGTCGTGACGGGTCATGTCGTCCTTCGGTGGTGGTTCGGTTGGGTGCGGGCCGATAGAATCGGGTTGAGCCACCCGCTTGGCCACGATAGGAACGGGGTCGCGCGGCCGTCCAGGACCGGAATCGAGGATTCGTAACATGCAGCGCACCGATGCCCCGTCCCGAACGGCCGCAACGCAAGGTGGTTCTCAGCCGATGCCCCAGGTCGGCGGCGAGTTGTCGCGGGCGGACGCGCGCCGGAACCGGGCGAAGGTCCTGGCCGCCGCCCAGGCGGCGTTCGCCAAGGAGGGCACGGGCGTGTCGTTGGGCGAGATCGCCCGCCGGGCGGGCGTCGGCGCGGGCACGGTCTACCGGCACTTCCCGACCAAGGACGTCCTGCTCGAAGCGGTGATGGCGCAACGGGTCGAGCGGCTGACACGTCTGGCCGTCGAGTACGCGGCTTCGAGCGACCCGGGCGCGGCCTTCTTCGACTTCGTGACCGAGGTCGTCACCTCCACCCCCGGCAACCAGGACATGTGCGACCTGCTGGAATCCGAGGACGGCTGGCCGCGTTCCGTTCTGCTCTCCACGGGCCGCCGGTTCGCCGAAGCCTTGGAAGCCCTGCTCAGTTCCGCCCAGGAACGCGGCGAGGTACGGGCAGACCTCGACGTCGAAGGCGTCAAGGCGATCTTCACCGGCTGCGTCGCCATCCAACGGCTGCAACAGGACCCGCGGACGCTGGCACCCATGAGCGCCCTGGTGATCGACGCGCTGCGACCGAACGGCGGCGCCGTTACGGATACCGACAAAGCCCGAAAGATCCGTGACGAAAACCCATCAGCGACAGGAAAGCGTAACGACGAGTCGGCCGCCTGCGGCGTCTGCGGATCCCCGCTCGCCCGCACCGGCCCCGGCCGCCCACCCCGCTTCTGCGGCCCCGCATGCCGCCAGAAGGCCTACCGCCAGCGCCGCACCATCGCCGCTATTCGATGACCAGTCCCCTGCCGTCGCCCTCCGAGCAGAACGGCACGGACAGCCACGGCGAGACCCGTTGCGGTTTCAATGGACCGGTGATCGATACCGAAACCGTCGCAACTGACGCGGAGGGCGACCCCTCGCTGCCGCGATCGATCCTCCTCGCGCCCCACGATTGCGGGCCTTCACGCTGAGCGTCCGGCAAATATCATTGAGCGACACTCGTCTGAGAGGTGGACATGTCCTCGACCGTCGACGTCGTGATCTCCACGGAGACCGCCAAATACGCCCCCGACAGCCCCCAGTGGCGACGCGAGACCGCCGCCCTCCACTCTGAACTGCAGCGCGAGACCGGCGCTGTCACAACGCAAACCACGCCCGCGCCCGGCACGAAGGGCGGCATTGCAGAGATCATTCTGGCGCTCGGCACTTCGGGTGCCCTCGTCTCCGCCGTGCAAGTCTTCCGAGCCTGGCTCGGACGCGACAAGACCCGCTCGATCACGGCCACCTGGACCGACGAGGACGGCAAGGAACGGCGATTCACCCTGACAGGTGAGAACGTCGACCAGCAGTCGCTCAACACCCTGAGCGAATCGATCGGCCGAATGATCGAAGGCCCCTGATGCCCGAACGCCGATACCGCGCGCTCCTCATCGGCAATGCCGTCTTCAGGCGAGACCCGCAGGGACTCCCAAGGCTGCAGGGGCCTCGCGCAGATGTGGACGCCCTCAGTGAGGCGCTGGCCGACCCCGAGTCGGGCATGTTCGCCGCAGAAGACATCAGCATGGAGATCGACCGACCCCTCCAAGGACTTCGCGAAGAGCTGTACCGCTTCCTCATCACGGATGTCGAGCCCAGCGACGTGTTGCTCCTCTACTACAGCGGCCACGGCAAGCTCGACCTCATGGGACGACTTCACCTGTGCACCAGCGATACTCTGCTCAGTGCATTGCCGGTGACCGCGCTTCAGTACAAGGAGCACATCGACGCCCTCATCAAGGAATCACCGGCGGACTCGATAGTCACGGTCCTCGACTGCTGCCACAGCGGCGCATTCCGAGGCGGCGAGCTGAAGGTCAAAGCGACCGGCAGCGGCCGATGCGTCATCACCAGTGCCAGCGCGAACGAACTCGCTCTCGACGCAATCGGACCGGGCGGCACGAGCCCCTTCACGAACGCATTGGTCACCGGTCTCCGGTTCGGTGCAGCGGACGGCCAACTGACCGCCCAGGGCCTGTACGACTACCTGGAAACCGAACTGAGCCTGCCGGGCAACGCCAGCCCCCAGTTCTACTTCGACGGCGAGGGCTCGATCGCCCTCGCCCGCAGGCAACATCGCCCCTCCCCCGCGAAGGCACCAGAGGAACCGGTCGCCGACCGGCCCGCTGACGCACCTGACGTCGACCAAGCGGAAGCCGCGCCTTCCGGATTGATACTGCCCGAACCCCGGACGCTCCTCTGGAAGCTGCTCAACGAAGCGGCGACCTCCAGGCGGTCCGACGTCTCGGACCAGGAGAGGAGCGAGCTCTTGAGCGAAGTCGTGGAAGAGGCGGCCCAGATCGATGTGCGGTGGCCCAAGGCAGTGCTGAAGCGGCTCGCCAAGGGTCCCGAACAACAGGTGGTCCTCGAGGCCCTGGCCGCCGGACTCGCAAAGCGCGACCCCGCCCAGGCGATCGAGTTCACCGAAGAATTCGAGTTGGGAAGCTTGGAGCGCACCGGTGCCAACCTCGCCATCGCCGCGGCACTGCCCGAATCCGATCAGGCACTGGCACAGCAGGTACTGCAGGAGGCGATCTCCTACTTCACGCCGTGGGGAAGCGAGCAGGCGGCACAGATGGCCGTGCGGCTCTTGGAGATCCGGTCCTACGTTGACCTGCCGGAGCCTCCGGAGGCCGATGCGGCATTGGCCCGTCTCGCGAACAGAATCACCCAAACCGACCCGAGGGCCTGGGGCGACCTTGTCGAAGAGTTGAGCTCCTACCTGCAGCAGGAGCAGGATCGGGTGGTGAGGGCCCCGATCCAGGCCGGCGTCGCTCTGCGACTGGCGAGGTTCAACCCCGAGGTCGCACGGGCTTTCTTCATTCTAGAAGGTCACTTTCTCTTCCAGTCCGATTTCGAACGGCTGCCGATCGCGGACATCACCAGGGGCGCTATGGCGATGCTCGCGGCCGATCCGTCGACAGGCCACCGCCTCCTCGAAATCGCCGAGCGACGCTGCCACTCCCCATCGGAATGGACCGAGTTCTTCGACACTCTGATTGAGCTGCTCCAGACATCGCCCGGGCTCTCACCGGCGAACGCCGAACACCTGATCAACAGTGCGGAGCGGGCCGTCGACCGAGGAGTGCCGGACGACGAATGGCGGCAGCTGTCGTACGCCGCCGAACAGCTGGTCGCCTCCGCCCCAGCGGCAGCTGGGCGCCTCCTGCGGCTCGATCCCGACGAAGACCGGATGCGCCGGAGCTTGATCAGGGTCGCGAAGAAGGCCGCCGCGGTCGATGCGGCCTCGGCCGGGGACATCGCCACGGCGGCAGAACGACTGGTCCTGTCGATCTTTGACGAATCCGAGCAGTCCAATGAGCTCATTGGCCTCGCCGAGGCCTTCGCCGCGTTCGACCCCGAACACGCGATCCGGCTGCTCAAGTCGATGCCTGCGACCGGCGTCCTCCGGTCGATCGCGATCTCGAGGGTCGCTGCGGTGTTCGCATCGGCATTCCCGGATCGGATCGGGATGCTCATCGACACACTCGACACCGGCGACGGAACAGCGAGTCTGATGACCGACGTATTTGAGGGAGTCGCGAAGGTCGATCCCGATCGGGCGATGCGGCTCGTGGCGCCACTGCCGGATTCACCGCATAAGAACTTGGTCATTGCGAGTGCCGCCGAGACCATGGCCGAAACAGCGCCGGGCCGATCTGCGGAGCTCGCGTTCGAAATCGATGACGAGTTTCAACGCGCCAATGCTCTGGAAACGATCGTGCGCAAGATCGTGGCGGACGATCCCGAACAAGCGGCGGCACTCGCCCGCCGCATTCCGGACAACGACCGTGGCGACTACGCCCGGATCTCCGCACTCTGCGCGGCAAGCGAGGCTTTCATCGCGCAAGATCCGAACCAGGCCGAGGAACTGCTCGTGCTGGCGGAGCGAACGGCCGACTCGATGGACGACGGCTGTCTCAAGGGCTCCCTGCTGCACGACATCGCCAGCGCCTATATCGAGATCGGTACCGCGCCACTGCGAGTCTCCAAGCTGCTCACCCGCGCTGAAGCCTGCGCTTCGGCGAGCGGCGACGACGACGCCGACCGGCGGACATCGCTGCTGGCCGAAGTCATGATCGGCTGGGCCGCGATCGCGCCCAAGAGAGCTGAGCGGATCGCCGAGTCACTGCCCGACCAGTGGAGCGGTCGCGACGCGGACCTCGGCAGCGCCGCAATAGCCATGGCGGCCGCCGATCCCCGCCGAGCAGAGCAGTTCGCTGCGATGATCGGCGATAAGTGGGAGCTGCTGCGGACGCAGAGCGCGCTCGTCGAAGAGTTCTGCAAGTCCGCGCCAGCGCGTGCCGAGCGGTTGGCCCTTTCGATGGCGCCCGGCTCATATCGGACCCGGGCACTGCTCAAGGTCGCTGACGCGGAGGTTCGACGGCAGTCCTGGTAGCCGGGGACATGCCAAGGGCGGCACCGCTGTTCGCGGTGCCGCCCTGATGTGTCTCAAGCTCGGTCAGGCGATGAGGAACCCTTGCCAGCCCGTGCTCAGTTGCGCCCAGAAATCCACCCCGCCCTTGCCGTCACCGCGGAACGAGAAGAGCTTGCCGTCGGACGGGTCGCGTGCGACGAAGTCAAGGTGCCCGTCATCGTCGACGTCGCCTGAATCGGCGAGGGCGTTCCAGTTGGAGGACCAATCGCAGGTGAGCTCCACGCCCTTCTTGAAGTAGTCGGCGCCTCCCTGGCCGGCGACGAATACCAGGCAGTCGTTCGCATTGACGGCGAGCAGGTCGGCGACGCCGTCATGGTTGAAGTCGCCGATCGAGGAGAACCGCCCCAGACCCGCGATGTCGACGGTGTCGAGGGCACTTCGCGCGCCGATCTTCCCCTCGCCCAAGCCTGGATAGAGCCACAGGGTGCCGCCGCCCTTTTCGCGGGCGAGGATGTCGGTCTTGCCGTCGTAGTTGTAGTCGTATCCGCCAAGGATGGCGTCCATGGCGTTCCAGCCGGTCCCGATGCGCACCCGCGGTTCGTAGTCGACACCATTGCCGGAGTACAGGTAGAGCGCTCCGGTCGAGGGGACGCGGCCGATCAGGTCCGGGCGGCTGTCCCCGGTGAAGTCCCCGGCGTTCTCGACCAAGTCCAGGTCGTCGAACGCCGAACCCCACGGCTGCCTGTCGAAGAACGAGCTGTACATGAAGGAGGTGTCGTTCGAGCGGCGGACTGCGACCCCGTCTGAGTCCCCGTCCATGTCGTAGTCGTACGTGCGCTCGGGGACCACCGCGGGCAGGCGGTACGCGTTCCAGCCCGAGGTCTTCACGGTCGTGAAGCCTCCCACCGAACCGGAATCGTCGAACGACTGCCGATACAGTGCGCCGGTCAGCGCATCGGTGGTGAGCAGGTCGAATGAGCCGTTGCCATCGACGTCGCCGGCGCTCACGACCTGGCGGTAGTGCCGGCTCTGCGTCGGGTCGCCCAGCCACTGGCCGAGCTCCACCCGTTCTTCATTGTGGCTCAGATGAAGCCGGTATTCCTGGGTCGGTCCGATTCGGACCAGGAAGTCGCCGAAGCCGTCACGGTCGACGTCCCCAGGGGAGACGAGCATGTCGACCAGGCCGAGATCGTCGGCGATCTGCACACCCGTGTCGAATGTGCCGTCGCCCTTGCCCGGATAGTGGATCAGCGTGCCGCCGGACCACTTTCCGCCGTCTGCGGACAGCAGGTCCGGGTTCCCGTCGCCGTCGTAGTCGAGCACTGTGAAGACGCTCACGTGGTAGAAGGCGAACCCGGCGTAGATCCGGGTGCCGAACCCGCCCGCGCCGTCGCCCGGATAGGTGTACAGGTTCCCGTTCTTGTTGTCGCGGGTGAGCAGATCGGCGAACCCGTCACTGTTCAGGTCCCCGGCCATGACGACGTCCATCTTGCCGAAACCGGAGAGGACGGCCTGCGCCGAGCCGTAGTTCCCGGAGCCGTCGCCCGCGCGGAAGTACAGCTTGCCGCCCTCCTTGCGGACGTAGACGAGGTCGTTGAAACCGTCACCGTTGTAGTCGAACCGGCGGGACTGGGCCAGCGATTCGACGCTGTCGGGGTCTTCGGCGGAGGCGGGGGCCGTGAACGCGCCGGCGATCATCAAGCCGATCGCCGCACCGGCCACGACGCGAGCGCGTATGCGCTTGAGGGATTCGGGAGGCATGGAACTCCTGTTCAGGTCGGGATGTGGTGCTGCGAGCCGGTTATGCGACGAGGAAGCCTTGCCAGCCGGTGCTGACTTGCACGGGCGCGGCGAACCCGCCCTTGCCGTCTCCCTTGTAGAAGAAGACATTGCCGTCGGACTCCCGGCGGGCCATGAAGTCGTTGTGGCCGTCGCTGTCGGCGTCGCCCATGTCGAACATCAAATCCATGGCGTCCGCGGAACCCATCCCGAACCAGTCGCAGGAGAGCTCCGTGCCGTTCTTGAAGTAGTCGGCGCCGCCTTGACCGAGGACGAGCTGCAGGCAGCCGTTGTCATGGACGGCGAGCAGGTCGGGGTAGCCGTCATGGTTGAGGTCGCCGGCCGAGGTGATCCGCCCCAGCTCCGCGATGGCGACGGCGTCGAGGGCGGTTCGCGCGCCGAGCCTCCCATTGCCCAAGCCCGGGTAGAGCCACAGCGTGCTGCCGTCGGTTTCGCGGGCGAGGATGTCAGGTTTGCCGTCGTAGTTGTAGTCGTATCCGCCCAGGATGGTGTCCATGACGTTCCAGCCGGTCCCTATGCGCTCCCGCGTGAGATGGTTGATGCCGTTGTTGGGGTATACGTACAGCCACCCGGTCGCGGGGGCGCGGCCGATCACGTCCGGGATGGCGTCGCCGCCGGTGAAGTCCCCGCCGTTCTCGATCAGGTTCAAGTCGTCGAAATCGCCTCCATACGACGTCCGGCCGAATCCGCCGCGCCCATTGCCGTTGTAGTCGAACGAAGTGTCGTTCGAGCGGTGGACCGTGATCGCGTCGCTGAAACTGTCCAAGTCGTAGTCGTACGTGCGGTCGACGACCACCGCGGGCAGGCGGTAGGCGTTCCAGCCCGAGGCCTTCAAGGTCGTGAAGCCACCCAGCTCACCGGTGGAGTCGATCGACTGGCGGTACAGGGCGCCGGTCAGCGAATCGGTCGTGAGCAGGTCGTAGGTGCCGTTCCCGTCGAGGTCGCCGACGCTCACGACCTGCATGTGGCTGTGGGTCATGCTGGGGTCGCCCAGCCAATGGCGATACTCGATCTCTCTGCCGCCGCTGAGATGGAGCACGTACATGTCCGATACGCGGCGGACCAGGAAGTCACCCAAGCCGTCCCCGTTGACGTCCCCGGGGGAGACGAGCATGTCGGTGTGGCCGAAGCCTTCGGCGACCTGAACGCCCGCACCGAACGTGCCGTCGCCGTTGCCCGGATAGTGGCTCAGAATGCCGCTCCGCTGGCCCACGGCAAGCAGATCCGGGTTCCCGTCGCCGTCGTAGTCGAGCACGGCGAAGACGCTCTTCCCGCCGAAGTCCAGACCGACGCTGGACCGGGTGCCGAACCCGCCCGCCCCATTGCCCGGGTAGGTGTACATGCTCCCGTTCCTGTTGTCGCGGGCGACCAGGTCGGCGAACCCGTCACCGGTGACGTCCCCGGCCATGACGACGTCCATCTTGGCGAATCCGGAGAGCAGATACCGGGGTGCGCCGAGGTTCCCCGAACCATCGCCCGCGCGGAGGTACAGCTTGCCGCCGTTGTTGTGGATGTAGACGAGGTCGTTGAAGCCGTCGCCGTTGTAGTCGAACCGGCGAGACTGGGCCAGCGATTCGACGCTGTCGGGGTCCTCGGCGGCGGCGGGGACCGCGATCGCACCGGCGAACATCAGACCGATCGCCGCGCCGGCCACGACGCGAGCGCTAACGCGCTGAAGGGATTCGAGTGGCATGGGGCTCCTGTCCGGTTCTCGCGCGCAGGGGTTCATGGGTTCGTTGGAATCCGACATGGACAACACGAATCGTAATCGGAAACGGTTGCGCCATGGGGTCCTCGGCATCGTCCGGAACGGACAGACAGAGACGAAGGAGGGCGGCACCGCATTCGCGGTGCCGCCCTCCTGGTTCGTTTGGGTTTAGACGATGCGGTCGAGGATGATCGGGCCGCGCTTGGCGGGCTCCGCTCCGACCTTCCACTGGCCCGCAAGGGTCTCCATCGCGGCGGGGAAGCGCGCCGGGGTGTCGGTGTGTAGGCGGAAGACCGCCTCGCCCGCCTCGACCCGCTCGCCGACGGTCTTGAGGATCTCGATGCCCGCGCCCGCCTGGACCGGCTCGCCCTGGCGTTCGCGGCCGGCGCCGAGGCGCCAGGCGGCCACGCCGACCGCGTAGGCGTCCATCTCCGAGACATAGCCGCCGACTTCGGCCTTGATCTCCTCGGACTCGAGGCCGGACGGCAGCGGCGCGTCGACCTCGCCGCCCTGGGAGGCGATCATCTCGCGCCACTTGTCCATCGCGCGGCCGTCCTTCAGAGCGGCCGCCGGGTCGACGTCCATGCGGCCCGCGGCGGCGAGCATCTCCTTGGCGAGCGCGACCGTGAGCTCCACGACGTCTTCGGGGCCGCCGCCGGCGAGGACCTCGATGGACTCGCGCACTTCGAGGGCGTTGCCCGCGGTGCGGCCCAAGGGGATCGACATGTCGGTGAGGAGCGCGCGGGTGTCGACGTCGTGGTCTCTGCCCAGGCGCACCATCGTCTCGGCGAGTTCCCTCGCCTGCTCGAAGTCCTTCATGAACGCGCCCGAGCCGACCTTGACGTCGAGCACGATCGCGTCGGCGCCCTCGGCGATCTTCTTGCACATGATGGAGGAGGCGATGAGCGGGATCGCCTCCACAGTGGAGGTGATGTCGCGCAGGGCGTACAGCTTCTTGTCCGCGGGCGCGAGGTCGCCGGTGGCGGCGCAGATGACCGCGCCGATGCGCTTGAGCTGGTCGATGACCTGGGATTCGGACATGTCGACCTGGAAGCCGGGGATCGACTCGAGCTTGTCGAGCGTGCCGCCGGTGTGGCCGAGGCCGCGCCCCGAGAGCTGCGGGACCGCGACGTCGAAGACGGCGACGAGCGGCGCCAGCGGCAGGGTGATCTTGTCGCCGACGCCGCCCGTGGAGTGCTTGTCGACGCAGGGCTTCCCGACCTCGGAGAGGTCGAGGGTGATTCCCGAGTGGATCATCGCGGCGGTCCAGTCGGCGATCTCGCGCGGCTTCGCTCCGTTGAGGAAGATCGCCATGGCGAGGGCGGACATCTGCTCGTCGGCGACGACACCCTTGGTGTAGGCGTCGATGACCCAGTCGATCTGGGCGGTCGAGAGTTCGCCGCCGTCCCGCTTGGTGCGGATGACGTCTACAGCGGTGATCATTGGGTTTCCCTCACAGACAATGGAATTCGAGAACCGGACGAGTGAGGGCGAACCTTTCGGCCCGCCCTCTCCCTACAGGTATTCCGGGCCGAACGCCCCCGGGAGCAGTGCTCCCACGGTGGTCGGCTCGGGCGCGGCGTCCACAAGGCACTCGGCGCCGCCGTGCTCGTAGAGGAGCTGTCGGCACCGGCCGCAAGGAGTGAGGGGTTCGCCCGCGCGGTCGACGCAGGCGATGGCGACCAGTCGCCCGCCGCCGGTGGCGGCGAGGTCGGAGACCATGCCGCACTCGGCGCACAGGGTCAGGCCGTAAGAGGCGTTCTCGACGTTGCAGCCGGAGACGATCCGGCCGTCGTCGACGAGTCCGGCGACACCGACCGGGAAGTTCGAATAGGGGGCGTAAGCGCGGCCCATGGCCTCGCGAGCCTTGTTCCGCAACGCTTCCCAGTCGATGTCGCGCATTACTTGTCCCCCGGGTTGTACGGCACGCCGTCCGCGGCAGGGGCCTTCGCCTTGCCGATGAGGCCGGCGACGACCACGAGCGTGACCGCGTACGGCAGCATCTGCAGGAACTCGCCGGGCACCACCGAGCCGCCCGAGGCGTCAAGGTCGCGAGCGACCTGCGTGGTGAAGCCGAAGATGAGCGCGCCCGCGAGGACGCCGAGCGGGTTCCAGCGGCCCACGATCATGACGGCGAGCGCCACGAAGCCGAGCCCGGCCGTCATGTTCTTGCTGAACGCCAGGGAGTTCGCGATGGTGAACCAGGCTCCGCCGAAACCGGAGATGAGGCCCGCGAGCGTGACGTTCCAGTACCGCAGGCGGTTCACGTTGACGCCCATGGAGTCCGCCGCCGCCGGGTGCTCGCCGACCGCGCGGGTCCGCAGACCCCAGCGGGTGCGGTAGAGCAGGAACCAGATCACGAACACCAGAACGAGTCCGATGTAGACGAAGATCTTCTGATTGAACAGGACCGGGCCGATCACCGGGATGTCCGCCAGCGGACCCCACGTCAGGGTCGGCACCGAGAAGGCGCTGTTGAGGCCCTCGGCCTTCTTCAACTGGTCGTACATGAAGCTGGTGAAGCCCAGCGCCAGCAGGTTGAGGATGACGCCCACGACGACCTGGTTGACCTGGTACTTCGTGGCGAGCAGCGCCAGCAGCATCGTCGAGAGGAGCCCCGCGACCATCGCGCCGACCATGCCGGCGTAGACGTTCCCGGTGATGTTCGCGACCAGGACACCGGTGAAGGCGCCCATGAGGAACTGGCCCTCGATGCCGATGTTGATCACGCCGGAGCGCTCGCACACCACGCCCGAGAGCGCACCGAACAGGTAAGGGAGCGAGAGGAACAGCGCACCGGCGAGGATCGACTCCGCCCGGAACACCGTGCCCGGCTGCGAGTACGCCCAGAACAGCAGGCCCAGCACGAACGCGGTCACCGCGATCGCCGAGACCGGCTTGAGGCGGCGCTTCTGCAGGCCGACGAGCATCCAGACGCCCGCCGCGGCAGTGAGCGCGCCGAGGCCCGCCACGACGACCGAGGTGGGCAGCGCCCAGTCGACGTCGGTGAGGGTCCGGTCGAACGCGATCGTGGTGGTGTCCCCGCCGCCGACCACCGCGAACGCGATGACGACCAGGAGCAGGCCGAGCAGCGTGAACGCGATGCCGGGCTTCAGGAAGCGGGCCGGGGCCCTCTCGTCCACGACCGCCGGAGCGGGCGCTGACATGGTGTCCACTGCCATGGGGCTCACCAGCCTTTCGCTTCGAGGGTGACCAGGCCGCCGCGCGGCGTGCGCAGATGCAGGATCGCCTTGACCAGTGCGGGAGCGGCGATGAAGAGCACGATCGTCGCCTGGAGCAGCGTCGAGATGTCCACGGGCACATCGGGCTGGGCCGACAGGGCCCCGGCCTTCAGCGCGCCGAACAGGAGCGCGGCCCCGACGATGCCGCCGGGGTTGGCGCGGCCCAGGAGGGCGACGGTGATGCCGTCGAACCCGTACTCCAGGGCCGTGTTCGTGGTGATGCCCGCGGAGCCGACGCCCAGCGACAGCGCCGCGCCGGCGAGGCCCGCGAGGCCACCCGCGACGGCCATCGTGGTCGTGTACGTCGAGCCGATGCGCATGCCCGCGGTCGCCGAGGCGTGCTCGTTGAAGCCGACCGCGCGGATGCGGAACCCGAACGTGGACCGCGAGAGCAGCCACCAGGTGAAGACCGCCGCGGCGATGCCGAGCAGGAGCGCCCAGTTCACGCGCAGGCTCTCACTGAGCCCGGAGAGCAGCTTCGGCATGACCGCCGAGGCGTCCACCGGCTTGGTGATGAGGTCGGTCTTCGTCTCCGAGTGCAGGAAGCCGGTGCCGATGGCCCACACCAGGAACAGGCCCGCGATGTTGTTGAGCATGATCGAGGAGATGACCTCGTGCGCGCCCGTCGTCGCCTTGAGGACACCGGGCACGGCGCCGAACGCGGCGCCCGCGACCGCACCGGCGATGATCGCCAGCGGCAGGTGGATCACGGCCGGCAGGTCCAGGGCGAAGCCGACGATCAGCGCGCCGAGCATGCCGAAGATCATCTGGCCCTGAGCACCGATGTTGAACAGCCCCGCGCGGAACGCCAGGCCGACGGCGAGGCCGGTGAAGATCAGCGGCGTCGCGTACGTCAGCGTCTCCGACAAGGGCCGGAGCAGGTCGCCGAACTCGGCGGTCCCGGTCGAGTACCGGTCGAGGGTGTTCAGGTTGAGGATCGCGCCCTCGAACAGCGCGAGGTAGGAGTCGCGCACCAGGTACCAGGAGGCCGAGAGGGCGTCTTGGGGGCGGGCGAAGAAGTACGTGTAGGTGGAGCGCACGTACTCGTCCGAGACGATGAGGAGGATCGCGCCGATGAGGAAGGCCAGCAGCAGCGAGTAGACCGTGACCATGACCGAGTTCGCCTCGGTCAGGTAGCGGCCGAAGAGCCGCATGAAGTTCGGCTTCGCTTCGGGGGAATCGCCCGTGTCGTTCGAAGACTCAGCAGGCTGGTCTGCGTTCGGGGCAGTCGTATCCGTGCTCATCGGTCACCTCCATTGGCTTCCTCGTCGGCGTCGGTCTCGGTGGTCTCGGGGGCATGCGCGGCGATGTCGGCGCCGACCATCAGGCGGCCGATCACCTCGCGCGGTGTGTCCGGAGCGACCTCGCCGACGATGCGGCCGTTGTAGATCACGGCGATCCGGTCGGCCAGCGCGTAGATCTCGTCCAGTTCGGACGAGATGAGCAGGACCCCGGTGCCGGTGTCGCGCTCGGCGATCAGGCGCGAGTGAATGAACTCGGTCGCGCCGACGTCCACGCCGCGGGTCGGCTGCGCCGCGACGAGGAACCGGCGGGGCCGGGAGAACTCGCGGGCGATGATGACCTTCTGCTGGTTGCCGCCCGAGAGCGACGAGACGGACTCGTCCGGGGACTGCGTGCGGATGTCGAACTCGGCGATCGAGTCGACCGCGCGCTTGCGCACTGCCCCGGCGTTGACCGCGCCGCGCTTGGAGAACGGGGCCTCGCGGTACTGGTTGAGCACGATGTTCTCGGAGACCGTGAACTCGGCGACCAGGCCGTCGCGGCCGCGGTCCTCGGGGATGTAGCCGAGGCCGTCGGCGATGCGGTGGGCCGGGCCGATGCCGTGCACGTCCTTGCCGTCGATCGCGATGTGGCCCTCGTCGGGCTTGATGAGGCCGAGGATCGAGCGGGCCAGTTCGGTCTGGCCGTTGCCCTCCACACCCGCGAGACCGACGATCTCGCCGGAGTGGACGGTGAGTCCGAGTCCGTCGAGGACCTTCACGCCGGCGTCGGAGACGACGGTGAGGTCCTCGACTTCGAGGCGCGCCTCGCCCGGCTCGGCCGGGGTCTTGTCGACTTGGAGCGTGACGGCGCGGCCGACCATCGCCGAGGCCATCTCGGCCTCCGAAGCGGTCGGCTCAAGCTCGGCGACGACCGTGCCGCGCCGGATCACCGTGATGGTGTCGGCGACGGCCTGGACCTCTTTGAGCTTGTGGGAGATGAACAGGATCGACGTGCCCGCTGCGGCGAGGTTCCGCATGATCTGCAGGAGCTCGGTGATCTCCGCGGGTGTGAGCACCGCGGTCGGCTCGTCGAGGATGAGCAGTTCCGTCTTCGGCCCCGAGAGGGCCTTGACGATCTCGACGCGCTGCTGGACGCCCACGGGCAGGTCCTCGCAGATCGCGTCGGGGTCGAGCTTGAGGCCGTACTCCTCGGAGACCGACTGCACGGCCTTGCGCGCGGCCTTGGCCGAGAGCACGCCCATTCCCTGGGTGTGCTCCCGGCCCAGCTGCACGTTGTCAGCGACGCTGAAAGGCCCGACGAGCTTGAAGTGCTGGTGCACCATCCCGATCCCGGCGGCGATCGCGTCGCCGGGGCCGGTGAAGGTCACCGGCACGTCGTCGATGAGGATCTCGCCGCTGGTGGGCGTCAGGATCCCGTAGAGCATGTTCATGAGCGTCGACTTGCCCGCGCCGTTCTCGCCGAGGATGGCGTGGATCTGGCCGGGCTCGACCACGAGGTCGATGTCGTCGTCAGCGGTGAACGAGCCGAACTTCTTCGTCAGGCCCTTCAGTTCGAGTCGCAATGCGTGTCCTTAGCTTCGATCCACTCGCTTACGAGGCGGCAGGGCTGGCCGGCGATTCGACGACGAGCGAGCCGTCGATGATCTGCTGGGTCAGCGCGTCCAGCTCGGCCTTGGTCTCGTCGGAGACGGCCGAGTCGAAGTCGTGGAACGGCGCGAGCGAGACACCGTCGTTGGCGAGCGTGCCCACGTAGGAGCCCGAGATGGCCTCCCCGCCGTTGGCGGCGTCGTAAGCGGCGAGCACCGAGTCCTTGACCGCGGTCGCGAGACCCTTCTCGGCCGAGGTGATGAGCTCGGCGCCGTACTCGGTGGACTCGTAGCCGTCGGTGTCGACCCAGATCGCGTTGACCGCGTCGTTCTCCTGGGCGGCCGTCAGAGCGCCGAGGCCGGCGGGGCCGGCGACCGGGAAGATGATGTCCGCGTTCTGCGTGATGAAGGTGTCAGTGGTGCTCTTGCCCGCGGCGGTGTCCTCGAAGCTGTTGAGGAAGGTGCCTTCCTGGGTCTCGGCGTTCCAGCCGAGGAGCTGGACGTCGGTGCCCTTGTCGGCGTTGTGCTTCTCGATGCCCTCGGCGAAGCCGTCCATGAAGATGGTGACCGGCGGGATCTGCATGCCGCCCCAAGTGGCGACGGTGCCGGTCTTGGTCTGGGACGCGGCGACGTAACCGGCGAGGAAGGCCGACTGGGCGGTGTCGAACTGGATCGAGTAGACGTTCGCGACCTCGGAGAAGCCGTCGACCGTGGCGAAGGGGATATCGGGGTTCGCGGTGGCGGCGGTGTTCACGTTCTCGGTCATGAGGCCGCCGACGCCGATGATGAAGTTGCAGCCGTCGTCGACCGAGGCCTGCAGGTTCGGGTCGTAGTCGGTCTCAGAGGAGGACTCTTTGAAGTCGACCTTGATGTCGGAGTTCTCTTCGGCGGCGGCTTCCATGCCGGCCCAGGAGGACTCGTTGAACGACTTGTCGTCCACGCCACCGGAGTCGGTGACCATGCAGGCGAGGAACGACGCGTCGGCATTGTCGTCGCCGCCGTTCTCGGACGGGGCCTCGCCGCAAGCGGCGAGAGCGGCAAGGCCGACGGCGGAGAAGCCCGCCAGGGCCATCTTGAACGGCTTGACAGCCATCTCGGTCTCCTTTGACAATTCCAAGGGGTAAGTCGATACCCGCATAATCATGGCCGCAGTAGATGGCCTTTGACACCGACCTTGATGATTTCGTTACCGAAACATCCTATGACTGAGACCAGCGGTGAACAGGTGTTTCGTTCGCACTACGGCGCGATTGCAGCTCGCAGGCCCTCGAACGGTCACAATTCGGTCCTGCGGAGGGGCCTGTCCGGCCTCGGCGAAGCTTGCGAGCCGTAAATGTGTCAGACCCAGAAAACGGCCACGCCCGCGGTGACCGCGATGAGCGCGCCGGTCGCGTAGAAGTGCCCGGCTGCGACCTTCTCACGCTTCTTCCACACCGGAATCGCGATCATGACGGCGAGCATGAGCGCGAGCAGGAACTTCACGCCGAGCTTGGCGTGGTTCGCGTCGCCGTCCGCGGCGACGATCCCGTACAGGACGATGCCGGTGGCGAGCTGGGTGGCGATGCCCCAGAGCATCGCGGCGTTGAAGTTGAACTTCTTGGAGAGCAAGGAGACCAGCCATCCGCCGAAGACGGCGGCGAAACCGAGCAGGTGGAGATAGCGCAGCAGCAAGTGGACGAATTCCATGCTCAGGAGTATTGCAGAGCAAAGGACCGGCTCCGCTCTGGCGCAGCCGGTCCTCTGTTCGCTGTCACAGCAGTGGCATCAGGCCACTCGGTGCGCTCCCGCAGCGGCGCGGGCGACGAAGATCCGCGGGGTCGGGAGGCCCTTCGCGGCGGCGGCCTCGAGCACGGCGGCCTCCACCTTCGCGACCGCGGCCGACTCGACGAGGGCGATGGCGCTGCCGCCGAACCCGCCGCCGGTCATGCGCGCGCCCAAGGCCCCGGCTCCGAGCGCGGCGTCGACGGCCGAGTCGAGTTCGACCGAGGAGACCTCGTAGTCGTCGCGCAGCGACACGTGCGAGGCCGTGAGCAGGTCGCCGATCCCGGCCACCGATCCGCCTTTGAGGATCGCCACGGTCTCCAGGACGCGCTCGTTCTCGGTAAGGATGTGGTGCATCCGCCGGTTCAGGCGTTCGTCGTCGAGCTTCGCGTCCCTCGGGGCGTCCCGCAGGAACGGCACCCCGAGTCGGCGGGCCGCCTCCTCGCAGTCGGCGCGGCGCAGGCCGTACTCGCCGTCGACGTGCCGGTGCGGGGCCTGCGTGTCGATCACGAGCATCGTCAGGTTCTCGGAGGCGAGGTCGAACGGCACCTGCTCGCGGGAGAAGTCCCGGCAGTCCAGGAACATGACGTTGCCTTCGGTGCACAGCAGCGAGGCCGACTGGTCGAGCACGCCCGTGGGCGCGCCGACGTACTCGTTCTCCGCCTTCTGCGCGATGCGCGCGGCCTCGGCCCGGTCGATCTCGTGGCCGTAGAGGTCGGCCAGCGCGATCAGCGTCGCGCATTCGAGCGCGGCGGAGGAGGAGAGGCCCGCGCCGTGCGGCACATCGGAGTTGATCGCGATGCGCGCCGGTGCGACCGGGTAGCCCGACTCGTTCATGGCCCAGGCGACGCCGGCGATGTACGCGGCCCATCCTTCGACGCCCTCGAGCGAGTCGGCGCGGACGGTGTCGCCCTCGCCGTACGTCGAATAGAACTCCCAGGCCTCGGACTTGGCGACGGCCACCGCGGCGTAGAACGGCAGCGCGAAGGGCATCACGAAGCCCTCGTTGTAGTCGGTGTGCTCACCGATGAGGTTCACGCGGCCGGGTGCGGCCCACAGGCCTTCGGGCTCGGCGCCGAACACGTCGCGGAAGGCGGCCGCGGCGGCCTCGGCGAGTTCGATGGCGTGGAGGTCAGGCGTGGGCATGCTGGTAGTACTCCCAGGCGTCGGCGACCATGCGGTCGAGGGTGTCGCGGCTGGGCTTCCAGCCGAGTTCGGTCTTGGCGCGCTCCGAGGAGGCGACGAGTTCGGCCGGGTCCCCGGGGCGGCGAGGCCCGATCTCCACCGGGAAGTCCACCCCGGTGACCTGCTTGACGGTGGCGACGACCTCTTTGTTGGAGAAGCCGTTGCCGTTGCCGAGGTTGTAGATCTTGTGCTCGCCGGCTTCGGCGGCCTTGAGGGCGAGCAGGTGGGCGTCGGCGAGGTCGGCGACGTGGATGTAGTCGCGGATGCAGGTGCCGTCGGGGGTCGGGTAGTCGTCCCCGAAGAGCCCGAAGGAGGCGCGCTTCCCGGCGGCCGCGTCGAACGCGATCGGGATGATGTGCGTTTCGGGCTCGTGGTTCTCGCCGTGCCAGATCCCGGACTGGTCCTTGTAGGCGCCGACGACGTTGAAGTAGCGCAGGGAGACCGCGGCGAGGCCGTAGGCGGTGACCTCGGAGGCGATCGCCATGTCGCTGGCGAGCTTGGTGGCGCCGTAGGTGGAGGTCGGGGCCTTGGCGGCGTCCTCCTTGATGGGGACCTCGGTCGGGTTGCCGTAGACGGCGGCGGTCGAGGAGAAGACGAGGGTCTTCACGTTCGCTTCGCGCATGGCGGCGAGGAGCGCGAACGTCCCGGCGGTGTTGTCGCGCCAGTAGATCTCGGGCTTGGCCATCGATTCGCCCGCGGCGATGAGGCCGGCGAAGTGCAGGACCCCGTCGAAGGTGCCGTCGAGGACCTCGGCGGACTCCTGGACGGTCTTGCGGATGTGGACGGCCCCGGCCGGGACGCGCTCGGCGGCGCCGGTCGAGCAGTCGTCGAGCACGACGACCTCGTGGCCCGCTTCGAGCAGCATCGTGGCGACGATCGAACCGATGTAACCGGCGCCGCCGGTGACGAGGTATTTCACTTTGCTCCCTTGAGGATTGCGGCAGAGGCCTCGGGGCCCAAGTCGTGGACCCAGCCGCCCATGACGGACTCCGACGAGGCCAGGAACTTGACGCGGCCGGGGCCGCGGCGGATCGAGACGAGCTCCAGGCGCAGTCGGCCGAACTCGCGGTCCTCGCCGATCGGGGCCTGGTGCCATCCGGACATGTACGGCATCGGCTCGCCGGGGTAGGCCGCGTCGCAGCGCTTGAGCAGGTCGAGGTAGAGCGGCGCGAAGGAGTCGATGTACTCCTCGGGCAGCTCGGTGAGGTCGGCGAAGCGGGCCTTCGGGTAGACCTGGACCTCGAAGGGCCAGCGCGCGGCGAAGGGCGTGAAGGCGATCCAGTGGTCGCTCTCGGCGATGACGCGCTCGCTCCTGCTCTCCGACTCGATGATGTCGTCGAAGAGGTCGCGGCCGGTGGTCTCCTTGTGGCGCTTGGCCGCCGAGAGGTACTTCTGGGTCTGCGGGGTGACGTACGGGTAGCCGTAGATCTGGCCGTGCGGGTGGTGGAGCGTCACGCCGATCTCGACGCCGCGGTTCTCGAAGCAGAAGACCTGGGCGATGTCACCGCGGGCGTACAGGTCGGCGGTGCGCTGGGCCTGGGCCCGGACGACGAGGGCGACGCGTTCGGGGCTGAGGTGGACGAGCGAGGAGTCGTGGTCGTCGGAGAAGACGACGACCTCGCAGCGGCCGGACGCGGGGACGGCGGTCTCCATGGCGGCGCCGTCGACCTGCGGTGCGAGCGTTCCGGGAAGCTCGGTGCCGCCGAAGCTCGGGAAGCGGTTCTCGAAGATCGCGACCTCGTAGTCGGGGGCCGGGATCTCGGTGAGCTCGCCGTCCTCGGACGGGCACAGCGGGCAGGCGACGGGCAGCTGCGGGCGGCCGGAGCGGCCGGCGGAGACGGCCACCCATTCGTCGCGGAGCACGTCGTAGCGGATCTCTCCGGCTTGGACGCGGTCGCCGAGGTCGCGCTTGTCGGCGAAGCTGGCGCGGCCGGTCGCGGGACCGGTGCTGTAGTAGAGGATCTGGCGGCCGTCGGCGAGGCTGCCCGACTCCATGTGGAACGCGGTCATGGTCTCTTCTCGGTGTGGTTGCGCTTGACCTGGTCGGACACCGGTGCGAGCACGACCTGGTCGACGTGCTCGCGCAGTTGGCGCCGGGCCTCCTCGTCGAGGAGGGAGTCGGTGACGATGACGTCGGCTTCGTCGAGGGAGGCGACCGTGGCGATGCCGACGACGTCGAATTTGGTGTGGTCGGCGACGACCACGAGGCGGCGGCCCTTGGCGGCGAGGGTCGCGACGGTCTCGGCCTCGAGGAGGTTCGGGGTGGTGAATCCGGCGCGGACGGACATGCCGTGGACGCCGAGGAAGACGGTGTCGACGTTGACGCGTTCGAGGGAGGCGACCGCGAAGGGGCCGACGAGTGCGTCGGAGGGGGTGCGGACGCCGCCGGTGAGGATGACGGTCTGGTCGCCTCGTCCGGCGCGGTAGAAGACGTCGGCGACGGGGACCGAGTTGGTGACGACGGTGAGGTCGGGGACGTCGGTGAGGCGGTGGGCGAGGGTCCAGGTGGTGGTGCCGGCGGAGAGGGCGATGGCCTGGCCGGGGCCGACGAGTGTGGCGGCGGCGTCGGCGATGGCCTGCTTCTCGGCCTCTTGGCGGACCTGCTTGACGGCGAAGCCGGGCTCGGTGGTGGAGCCGAAGTCGACGGCGGTGGCGCCGCCGTGGACCTTGGCGACGAGGCCGCGGTCGGCGAGGGTTTCGAGGTCGCGGCGGATGGTCATGTCGGACACGCCGAACTCTTCGACCAGTTCTGCCACGCGGACCGCGCCGGTCCGGTGGACTCGTTCGGCGATCCGGCTCTGTCGCTGCTGCGCCAGCATGCCGCCTCCTAGTGTTCCCAGAGCAGAGTGCTCAAGATCCAACACAATTAAACATCAGGATCGGCGGCGCCGCAATACCGGGTGGTCGGCCTCGCATCCCGGATGTCAGAATCGGTCCATGACCACTGCCGACCGCAAGCCCCGTGTCCTGTCGGGCATTCAGCCGACCTCGGACTCTTTCCATCTCGGGAACTATCTGGGCGCGCTGCGGCAGTGGGTGGCCCTGCAGGACACCGCGGACGCGTTCTACATGGTCGTCGACCTCCACGCGATCACCGTCGATCACGATCCAAAGGTATTGCACGAACGCTCACGTGTCAGCGCCGCGCAGCTCCTGGCGCTGGGTGTCGACCCCGACAGGTCGGACCTGTTCATCCAGTCGCAGGTCCCCGAGCACGCGATGCTCGCATGGATCCTCGGGTCGGAGACCGGGTTCGGCGAGGCCAGCCGCATGACCCAGTTCAAGGACAAGTCGGCCAAACAAGAACGCACAACCGTGGGCTTGTTCACCTACCCGATCCTCCAGGCCGCGGACATCCTGCTGTACCAGACCGACCAGGTCCCGGTCGGCGAGGACCAGCGCCAGCACCTGGAGCTGACCCGCGACCTCGCGATCCGGTTCAACACCACGTACGGCCAGACCTTCAAGGTGCCGGACCCCTTCATCGTCAAGGAGACCGCGACGATCAAGGACCTCACCGAGCCCGAGAAGAAGATGTCGAAGTCCTCTTCGGGCCCGCGCGGCGTCCTGTACCTCCTCGACGAGCCGAACCAGATGCGCAAGAAGATCAAGAGCGCCGTCACCGACTCCGAGGCCGAGGTCCGCTACGACCCCGAGAAGAAGCCGGGCGTGTCGAACCTGCTGAACATCTACGCGGCGCTCGGGCACACCACGATCGAGAAGCTCGAGGCCGAGTACGCCGGGAAGGGCTACGGCGACTTCAAGGGCGACCTCGCCGAGGTCGTGACCGACTACCTGGGCCCGATCGCGGCGCGCACCAAGGAGTACCTGGCCGACAAGGCCGAGCTGGACCGCACCCTCGTCAAGGGCGCGGAGAAGGCCCGGCAGGTCGCCTCGCGCACGCTCGCCAAGGCGTACAAGAAGATCGGCTTCTACCCGCCGGTGGCGCTTTAGTGGTGCAGCCTGGTCCGGCCGAGCGGGTGATCACCGTCGGCGTGGCGATCCCCGTGCCCTCGCCTTGGCGCGAGGTCCTCGACGCGGCCCGCGCCGCCTCCGGCGACCCGCTGGGCTGGATCGTCCCGGCGCATCTCACCTTGCTGGGGCCCACCGAGATCCCCGCGTCCTCGCTCGAGGAGTACCGCGCGCATCTCGAGGGTGTGGCCGCGGCCTGCCCCGTGTTCGACCTACACTTGCGGGGCACCGGCTCGTTCCGGCCGGTGACGGAAGTGGTGTTCGTGGCGGTCGTTGACGGAATCGCGATCTGCGAGCAGCTGGAGTCGGCGATCCGCCAGGGCCCGGCCCGCCGGGAGCGGACCTTCCCGTACCACCCGCACGTGACGATCGCCCAGAACGTCGGCACCGCCGCACTCGACCGAGCCTTCGGCGACCTCGCCGCGTTCGAGGCGAAGTTCCGCGTGGACTCCTTCACCCTGTACACGCACCCGAGCCCCGGCGACTGGACCTCCGAGACCCTCACCGGCGCACCGGTTCCGTGGACCCCGAGAGCGGTCTACCGCCTCGCCGGCTGAACGAACCACCCCGCATACCAAAGCGGCCGCCGGGCTTCGCCCGGCGGCGCGTGTCGCTGCGACCGCTAGAAGTCGAAGAGGTCTTCGAAGACGCTCTTCTTTTTCTTCTTCTTGTAGTAGTAGTCGTCGTTCCGCCGGTGGTCGTCGTAGTGATCGCGGCGGTGATCGTCGTCGCGGCGACGGTCGTCGTAGCGGCGGTCATCGTGACGGCGGTCGTCGTAGCGCGGGTCGCGCGGCGGCGGACCCGAAGGCACGCCCGGGGCGACGGCGGCGGGGCCGGCGTGGAAGGACTGCTCGAACTTCATCAGGTGCTCGAGTTCACCGCGGTCGAGGAAAATGCCCTTGCACTCGGAGCACTGCTCCACTACTACGCCGTTGCGCTCGTACTGGTGCATGGGGTTCTGACATTTCGGACAGAGCATCTGCATCATGACAACAACCTATCGTGGATTGCGCATGGATGCCCAACCGCAAACGGCCACTCCACCTGTGAGTTCTCTCAGCTGGAACACCTCCGGTAAGAAACCCGACAAACGGTGTTCACCCGTCGAGAGCACCACCGGTTCATGCCAGCGCCGCCTGATGCGGGCAATCCCCGCATAACGACAGCATTGGAGTTGGACCGTGAATATACGCCCCGAGTACTTGTCTGACCTGGGCTCCCTAGCGGGAAGGGCCGGCCGCCGGAGGCTTCCGGCGGCCGGACCGGCACTAGCCGAGGAAGCCGGGGATGTACCCGTGGGTGCGGTCCATGGTGTGCTCGGGCTGCTCGAAGGGGCCGGTCACCCACCACTCGGTGAAGTACCCGTTCTGGACGTTGAAGAGGGTGACGGTGACGTTCTCGTAGCTGTCGTCGTCGATCCACAGGGCGTGGAGGTTCCCGGTCGCGATGGCGACATCGGGGCCCCACTGGACCCATTCGAGCTGGACGCCGGTGCTGTACTCGCCCAGGATCAGGTTGACCGGCTCGATGTCGTAGTGGACCTCGCCGCCGGGACCGTAGGTGTTGGTGACGACCGGCGTGTCCGTGGCCTGGAGGTCCGGGCCGCCGCCGGTCGGCGGGGCCGGGAAGCTGTTGTTGGCGGAGGCCGAGGACGCGGCGGCGATACCGCCGACGACCCCTGCGACGGCGGCGGCCGAAGCCGTGGCGAACGCTCTTCTGCGCATGGGAACACCTTTCGGTTGTGCGAAGGTTCTCGGTCTCCATACGCCGAAGGCCGTCCACAAAGATGCCGAAGGCGGGCAGGGAATCATGGTAATTCCTTGCCCGCCAACGAGTCTCACGTCACCGGTGAATATTGCGGTTAGTGCGTGAAGTGCCTGGTTCCGGTCAGGTACATCGTGATCCCGGCTTCCTTCGCCGCGGCGATGACCTCTTCGTCGCGGACCGAACCGCCAGGCTGCACGACCGCCTTGACGCCGCCGTCGATGAGGATCTGGAGTCCGTCGGCGAACGGGAAGAACGCGTCGGAGGACGCGACCGAACCCGTGGCGCGCTCACCCGCGCGCTCGACGGCGAGCTTCGCGGAGTCGACCCGGTTGACCTGGCCCATGCCGACACCGACCGAAGCGCCGCCGGAAGCGAGCAGGATCGCGTTCGACTTCACCGAACGCACCGCGCGCCAAGCGAAGGCGAGATCGGCGAGCGTCGCGTCGTCGGCGGCCTCGCCGGTCGCGAGCGTCCAGTTGGCCGGGTCGTCGCCGTCTGCGTCGATCCGGTCGGGCCGCTGCGCGAGCACGCCGCCCGAGATCGGCTTGAGCTCGAGGTCGGCCGGGACCCATTCGGGCGCGCGCAGCAGGCGGATGTTCTTCTTCGCCGTGAGAATTTCGATCGCTTGATCGGTGAACGAGGGCGCCACGATGACCTCGGTGAAGATCTCGGCGATCTGACCGGCGGCCTCGGCGTCGACCTCGCCGTTCGCGGCGATCACGCCGCCGAAGGCGCTCACCGGGTCGCACTCGTGGGCCCGGCGGTGGGCCTCGGCGATCGAGGTGCCGACGGCGATGCCGCACGGGTTGGCGTGCTTGATGATCGCGACGCACGGCTCGGTGAAGTCGTGCGCGGCCCGCCAGGCGGCGTCCGCGTCGGTGTAGTTGTTGAAGCTCATGGCCTTGCCGTGCAGCTGCTCGGCCTGCGCGAGTCCGGCGGCGCCGGGGGCCGCGTAGACGGCGGCGGCCTGGTGCGGGTTCTCGCCGTAGCGGAGGTCCGCGAGCTTGGTCATCGGGACGGCCTGGAAGTCGGGGAGCTCAGCCTCGGCGGACTGTTCGGCGAGCCAGGTGGCGACGGCCGCGTCATAGGTCGCGAGGTGCGCGAAAGCCTTGGCGGCCAGGCGAAGGCGCTCGGCGGCGGTGGTGCCTTCGATAGCGGCGGTCCGCACGAGGTCGTAATCGGCGGGGTCGACCACGACCGCGACGTTGGCGTGGTTCTTGGCCGCTCCGCGGGTCATGGAGGGTCCGCCGACGTCGATCTTCTCGACGATGTCGTCGAAGCCGGCGCCGGACGCGACGGTGTCCTGGAACGGGTAGAGGTTGCCGACGAAGAGGTCGAAGGCCTCGATGCCGAGCTCGGCGAGCTGCTCGCGGTGGGATTCGCGGCGCACGTCCGCGAGCATCCCGGCGTGGACCTTCGGGTGCAGGGTCTTCACGCGGTCGTCGAGGATCTCCGGGAAGCCGGTGAGGTCTTCGACCTTGGTGACGGGAATGCCGGCCTCACTGATACGCGCGGCGGTCGAGCCGGTCGAGACGAGTTCGACGCCCGCTTTGTGGAGGTCTGAGGCGAGTTCGACGACGCCGGTCTTGTCGAAGACAGAGATGAGGGCTCGTTTGATGAGCTTCCGCTCGGACATGAATGCACTGCTCCTGATCGAGTAATGACTGCGGCCCAGGCGTTCGACCGCAGTAACAGGTTCAGCAGTGCCGCTCCCTGGTGGTGCTCCACCTGCGAACGTCTTGAGAAGGCTCCCCCTCAACAACGAGCTGCCCGGTCCGTGCCACGGGAAACCTCGAAAGACGTCACTCGCCAGTCGCGACCAGCCGAGCGTAACACGGTCGGTTCGGGTTCCGGTTCCGCCACTGCACGCGCGCGCGAGCGCCGCCACCAGGGGCGGGACGCGAGCGCCGCCAGCACCGCTCCCAGCGCGTTCATGAGCGCGTCGTCGACGGAGACGACCCGACCGGTCAGGAGCGTGTACTGGAGCACCTCCAACGTCACTGCGGCCGCGGCGGCCCCGATCGCGATCGCGCCGAGTCCGATCCTGAACCGGAGCGGCAGGAAGAACCCCGCGGCGGCGAAGACGAGCAGGTTGCCGGCCAACTGCTCGACGATGACGCGCGGTTCCGCGGCGGCCAGGTCGGCGAGGTCGACCAGCGGGACGAGCTGGAGCGCGTTCGCGCCCTCCCGCGAGGTGAGGCCGAGGAACAGCAACGGCACGGAACCGACGACCGCGCCGACCTCGGCGAGGGAGTCCAGCCAGGCGTCCCGGCGTGGCCGGCCGCTGCGGATGCGCCGCGCGGCGAGCGCCCATGCCGCGGCGAACGCGAGTGGCAGCAGGGCGAAGGTGATGTAGAGCGTGTTCGCTTCGAGGGCGTTGACGGCGAGGGGAGCGATCATGCCCGAACCCTAACCGGACCCGGCACGTCGCTGCCGCCGTGCTCGCGCGGGGTTCGACACTCTCCAAACGCTAGGCCGTGCGGTAGCCGATCGGTTGGACCAGGCGGTTGACCGCCCGGTGCAGGTCGCTCAGCTTCAACGTCACGGTCTCGTCGCCCGCCTCCGCGGTCTTGGCTTCGACCAGGGCATCGCGGATGACGAGGCTCGGACTCACGCCGCGCCGGTCGGACTCGGCCGCGATCCACTCGGAGAGCTCCTGGTCGACGCGGACCGAGTACACGATCGAAGTCGACCGCTTGGCGTCGTCGACCACGGCCCCGGTCCAGTCGCGGGATTCGAGCGCCCGCAGCGCCTCTTCTCGGCTGGTCATGACTCGGTTCCTTCCCGGAAGACCCGCACGATCCCGGCGATCTCGGCGGCGTCCATCAGCCTGGCGGACACCACGAGAAACTCGTTGTCGCGCTCTTCCTCGATGAGTGCGACCGCGATCCACCGGTGACGACGATCCTGCGCGCCGACGCGCAGCACCGCCCCGATGTGCTCGCGCACCTTCGGCTTGCCGTGCAGGACATCCTGCACGTCCCGCCAATGGAGCCCGGCTGCCGTGATGGCGTCGTACGACGCCTCGTCGAATCGGTATCGTTCTTCCACGCTATCGATGTTTACAAGTGTAAACGCAAATCGGGCGCAGCGGAACCCTCGCCGCCGAAGCGCTGCGCGGGCCCCGAGGCGGGGCGCAGACTGATGCCATGGACCTCGACGAGCTGGTGTTCCATCCCTGGGTCGCCCAGGGGCCGCGGCAGGTGCCGACGTTCGTCCGCGGCAGCGGCAGCCACGTCGTCGACACCGACGGGCGGCACTATCTGGACTTCAGTTCGCAACTGGTCTTCGCCAACCTCGGCCATCAGCACCCGCGGATCGTCGAGGCCATCAAGGCGCAGGCCGACCGGCTCTGCACCCTCGCGCCCTCCCATGCGTCCGACATCCGCGGCGAGGCGGCGCGCCTGATCGTGGACGTCGCGCCGGAGGGGCTCGGGCACGTCCTGTTCACCACCAGCGGCACCGAGGCCATCGAGCACGCGGTGCGCATGGCACGCCTGTCCACCGGTCGGCCGAAGGTCCTCGCCGCCTACCGCTCGTACCACGGCTCGACGACGACCTCCATCCATCTCACCGGCGACCCGCGCCGCTGGGCCTCGGACACCGGCGCGGCCGGGGTCGTCCACTTCTTCGGGCCGTTCACGTACCGCTCGGCGTTCGGGTCGCGCACACCCGAGGAGGAATGCGAACGGGCGCTCGATCATCTCGAGCAGGTGATCCTGCTGGAGGGGCCGTCCACGATCGCGGCGCTGGTCCTGGAATCGGTGACCGGCAGTTCCGGGGTCATCGTGCCGCCGCCGGGCTACCTGCGGGGCGTCCGCGACCTGTGCACGCGCCACGGCATCGTCTACATCGCCGACGAGGTGCTGGTCGGGTTCGGCCGCACCGGCGCCTGGTTCGCGGTGGACCACGACGGGACGGCCCCGGACCTGCTGGCCTTCGCGAAGGGCGTGAACTCCGGGTACGTGCCGCTCGGCGGCGTGCTCGTGGGCGAGCGGATCTACGGGGCGTTCACCGAGAAGCCCTACCCGGCGGGCCTGACCTACAGCGGCAATCCGCTCGCGTGCGCCGCCGCGGTCGGCGCGATCAGCGCCATGCACGACGAGGGCACCGTAGCGGCGGCCGCCCGGCTCGGGACGGCGATCCTCGGGCCCGGCCTCGCGAAACTCGCCGCCAAGCATCCCTCTGTCGGTGACGTGCGCGGGATCGGCGCGCTCTGGACGCTCGAACTCGTACGCGACCGGGCGACCAAGGAGCCGCTCGTGCCGACGGGGGCGACGGGGTTGGCGAACGCTCCGATGGCGGCGTTCATGAAGGCCTGCCGCCACCGCGATCTGCTCACGTTGGTGCTCGGCAACCGGGTTCATGTCGCGCCGCCGCTCAATATCGACGATGCGGACGCGGCGACCGGCCTCTCAGTGCTCGACGAGGCTTTGACGGAGTCCGACGAGTTCGCGGACTAGCCGAGACGGACTCGGCGGCCTTCGACCTTCCAGCCGCCTTTGACCATGCGGCCCACGGACTCGACCAGTTGGGCGCGTTCGGCTTCCTTGATGCGTTCGGTGAGGGTGTCGACGGTGTCGTCGTCCTCCACGGGGACCGCGCACTGGGCGATGATCGGGCCGGTGTCGACGCCGGAGTCGCAGATGAAGAGGGTCGCGCCCGCGAGCTTCACGCCCGAGGCGAGGGCCTCGCCGGGACCGTTCATGCCCGGGAAGGCCGGGAGCAGCGAGTTGTGGGTGTTGATGTAGCGGCCGGGGAAGGCCGCGAGGAAGCGCGGGCCGCAGAGCTTGAGGAACCCGGCGGAGATCACGATGTCGGGCTCGTACGAGGCGACGTCCTCGGTGAGGGCCTGGTCCCAGGCGTCGCGAGTCGGGTAGTCCTTGACGCGGTGGACGAACGTCGGGATGCCGGCCTTCTCGGCGCGCTCGACACCGTACGTGCCTTCGCGGTCGGCGCCGACGGCGGCGATCTCGGCCCCGTATGCGGGGTCGGCGCAGGCGTCGATGAGGGCCTGGAGATTCGAGCCGGAGCCGGAGACGAGGACGACAAGCCTCCTCGGCGAAGCTTGCGAGCCGTAATTTGGCGCAGTGGTCACGTGAGTACGGTAACGCGTCGTCGCGGTTCGGCGCGGGTTCGGGGATGACCACCGTGTCCCTCCGCACCAGCTCGGCCTCGGCCGCGCGGCGGTGGACGGCGAACAGGCGCGCGACGAGCGCGGCCCCGACGAGGCCGATGAGGAGCTGCACCGCGCCGACGCCGGCGACGGCGAGCGGGTCGGGTCCGAGGTCGGCCAGGAGGTTCACGCCGGCGTCGCCGCCCGAGAGGTAGGCGAGGGCGCCGAGGACGACGGCGGCGGTCCCGGCGGCCACGGTCGCGGCCGTGGTGACGCGCGGGACGCGCAGGTCCGGGGACCGGTAGGTGAGGATGACGCCGAAGACCGCCGCGATCATCAGCGGGAGTCCGATGAGGATGGTGGCGTAGGTGGGCAGCGGCGCGTTCGGGACGGCGGCGAAGACCGGGAAGGCCGGGAGCGGACCGAGTTCGATCATCGAGGACTGCACGGCGGTGCCGGCGCCGACGGCGAAACCGGGACCGACGATGTACGCGGTGGCCCACACGGCGCAGTTCGGCAGGTAGAGCAGGCTCAGGAGCGCGACGATCCAGGACTCGGATCCATAGAGCCCCAACGTGTCGGCCACGACCGGGCCGCGAACGGCGAAGGCGACGCCGGTGGCGGCCGCGCCGCAGGCCAGGAGCGCCGCGGCGGTGATCATCCCGGTGCGCAGGCCGCGGCGCATCCACACCGAGGCCGCGTCCCACGGGAGGACCCCGGCTTCGCGGGCGGAGCCGTACGCGGTGGCGGCGACGATGAGCGGGACGGCCTGCAGCAGCGCCTGAAGCAGGTCGACCTTGAAGGGGCCGGTGGTGCACAGGGCGGCGACGCCTGCGACGAGTCCGGTGTAGAGGATCGTGATCAGCCCGGCGGCGGCGCGCACGGCGGCGGCGTCGCGGCCGCCGATGGCGCGGGTGGTCCCGGCGGCGGCCTTGGCGAGGCGCCAGGCGATCAGGACGGTGAGCGCGAGCGGGGCGACGCTCAGGTGGATCGGTCCGATGTCGACGGGCGCGCCGTGGCCCGAGAGCCACGCGACCCCGGCCGCTGCCGCGACCGTGGCGACCGAGCCTTCGGCTCCGGCCTGCCACCAGCCGAGGATGACGGCGACGAGGATCGGCGTGAACACGACCGTGGCGCACCAGATGGTCGTCGCGAGGGCCGACGCGAAGAGCGCTCGTGGGCGCTTCGCCTTGGCGCGCCGGGCATACGCGGCGGTGTCGACCACTTCAGTGTCGGCCGTGCGGCCCTGCGCGGGAAGTGCGTCGGAACCGCCAGCGCGCCTTCTTTCGGCGGCACCTGTGGAGCCGCCAATGCGCACAGTGTCCCGCTGTACGGACCCTGCTCTGCCAGGGCGTCGGTTCGGTCGTCGCTCCACGCCGACCAGTCTGTCACAGCGGGGCACGAGGAGGACGGTTCCCGTCCACGGCTTCGGAATGCGAGGATGGCAACGGAAAGTCCGGCTGCTGGGGCCGGCTGGAGGAGGCAGCACATGGAAGGTCCGGGCGACTTCTACGCCACCGTCGACGTGGTCGACGTGGTCGACGGGGACACGTTCCGCGCGATCATCGACGGCGAGAAGGTGCGCGTGCGCATCATGGGGATCAACTCCCCCGAGTCCGGCGGCTACCGCGAAGAGGAGGACTGGGGCGCCGAGGCGAAGGCCTACGCGAAGAAGAAGCTCGAAGGCCGCACCGTGCACCTCTTCAGCGACCCCGGCGATCCGGCGACCGACCAGTTCGACCGGCTGCTCATGCACGTGGTCATGGAGAACGGCATGAACTACGCCGTGCTCGCCGTCGCCGAGGGCATGGCCCACACGTATATCCTGCGCCACCAGGAGCTCACCATCGGCGACACGCTCCGCAAGGCCGAGAAGCTCGCCAGGGCCGAACGCAAGGGCATGTGGTCTTCTGCGGCCCACGACTGAGCCGCACGGGATCGAGAACCCCCTGAACGGGGGTTCTCAACCGCCCCTCAGGCTTCCGGGATGATCGCCAGTGCCAGGCCGATCGCCGCGCCTCAGAGCAGGCCGAGCTTCAAAAGCAGGGCGCGATCGAGCGCTTCCAGTTCATCGGGGTCGAGTGCACCCATGAAGTCCCCCGAGCCGGCCGTGGTCGATCGAGAAGATCTGGTCGGTGAGGATCCGCGACCTTGATCCGAGAAATTCCACCTCAGGGCGGTACACGGCCGCGCCCGCGCCGGTCGAGGTGAGCGCCACCGTGACTGTGCTGCATGCGAACGCGTCCGACTGAATCACGACGCCGTAGCGACGGCCCTGCTGTTCGTGCCCTGTCGTGTTCTTCGCGGGCCAGACCTCGTAGATCGCGCCCTGGAAGATCACTCCGCGATTCCCATATAGCGCTGGATCGCCAGGATTTCGGCACGATCGTCCGCGTCGGCCTCGATGTGCTCGGCATCGGCCTTGGCCTGGTCGATGAGCACCTCGCGGTAGGTCCGCAGGAGCGCGTAGCGGACGGCCTCGGTCTTGGAGCGCCCGTTCGCCATCAGAGCCGCAAGCGCCTCCTCCATTGCCGCATCCATCCGAATGCCGAGTCGTGCCACCGCTACAGCGTGCCATGGACACCGTCGAACGGTCAGGCGCGTTCCAGGTAGTGGAGGACGGCCGCGACGCGGCGGTCGGTCTGGTCGTCGGGGGTCAGGTCGAGTTTGAGGAAGATGTTGCGGATGTGCTTGTGGACCGCGTTCTCGGTGATGAAGAGCCGCTGGGCGATCGCCTGGTTGCCCAGGCCCTCGGCCATGACCGACAGGACCTCCTTCTCGCGCGGGGTGAGCCGCTCGACAGGGTCGTCGGCGCGGCGCTGCGCGAACAGCTGCGCGACCACTTCGGGGTCGATCGCGGTGCCGCCCTTGGCGACGCGGTGCAGCGCCTCCACGAACGCGTCAACGCGGCCCACGCGTTCCTTCAGCAGGTACCCGATGCTCCGCGCGCCGTCCGCGAGGAGATCGGTGGCGAAGCTCTGCTCCACGTAGGCCGAGAGGACGAGCACCGCGAGGCCCGGGTGGGCGCGGCGCGCGGCCACGGCGGCCTTGATGCCCTCGTCGGTGTGGGTCGGCGGCATGCGCACGTCGACGACCGCGAGCTCGGGCCGGTGCTCCTCGACGGCGGCGAGGAACTCCTCGGGCCCGCCCACCGAGGCCACGACGTCGAAGCCCTCGCCTTGCAGGACGAGGTTCAGGCCCTCGCGCAGGAGGAAGTCGTCCTCGGCGATCACGATCCGCATGGCAGCTCCACTCTGATCTCGGTCGGCCCACCGGGTGGGCTGTTCACATGCGCCGTGCCGTCGAGCGCCTCCACGCGGCGCGCGATCCCCGCGAGCCCCGAACCGGAGGCGGCCTCGGCGCCGCCGCGGCCGTCGTCGGCCACCGTGACGGTGAGCGTATTCCCCGTGCGGCGCACCCCGACCGAGGCACTGGACGCGCGAGAGTGCTTGGCCACGTTCGTGAGCGACTCGGCGACCACGAAGTAGGCGGTGGCCTCGACGCTCGCCGGGCACCGCCCCTCCACGTCCACTTCGACGGTGCAGGGCACGGCGCAGTCCGAGGCCAGCGCGCTGAGCGCCCCGGCCAGTCCGCGGTCCTCCAGGACCGGCGGCAGGATCGAGCGGACGACGGCCCGCAGTTCGGCGAGCGCGCCTTCGACGGTGTCCTGGGCGCGTTCGAGGATCTGGTCGGCCCGGTCCGGGGCGCGGTCGATCTCGCGGCGGGCCGCGCCGATGAGCACGTTGACCGCGACGATGCGGTTCTGCGCGCCGTCGTGCAGCGCCCGTTCGATGCGGCGCAGTTCGACCGCGTGCGCATCCAGTGCGGCGGCGCGGGTGGCGGTGAGGCGCGCGACCTTCTCGGAGAGGTCCATCCCGGGGTCGGGCCCGAGGAACGCCCGGCCGGGGCGGGTCTGGAGGTCGAGGAGCTTGGTGCCGAACAGGATCCAGAGCACGAACACGGCGACGCCCGTGGCGCAGCCGAGGAGCGCGGCGGTCGCGGTCTCGGCCCTGATCAGGCCGTTGAGGATGTTCTGCTCCGAGTCGGGGGCGAAGAACCACCACAGCGGGTAGGAGACGTCGTGGACGGCGGTGAACGGCATCTGCAGCAGCAGCGCGCCGAGGACGAGGCCCCACGTGCCGTGGATGACGAGCCAGAGGAGGTCGCGGCGCGCGCTCGGGTCCGCCTTGAGCTCCCGGAAGTTGCGCGGCGCGTCGATGTAGGGCCCGAGGTAGGGCGTCTTGACCTCGTGGCCGAGGCGGCGCAGGCGCCCGCGTTCGAGGCCGGCGACCGTGCGCACCCAGCGGGACATCGGGCGGATGAGGAAGCGGCCGATGCCGAGGAACGCGAGCACGGCCGTGAGCAGCAGCAGCGGGATCGTGTAGAGCGCGAGGAACGCGAACCCGGCTCCGACGATGCCGTACCCGGTGGCGCGGAGGGAGGCGAGCAGCAGCGCCCACGTGTCGGTCGGCTCGCCTTCGGGGCGCAGCTGCGCGTCGATCCAGGATTTCGCCTGCCGCAGTCGTTCGCGGACCATGCACGCCCCCTTCCAGGCCGATCGGTCGACCATGAAAGCTACCCGCCGCATCGCGGATCGTCGGTAGAGCTGGCTGTACCACCGGGCCTGCACCAGGCCCCACCGTGAATCGGCAAGCCAGCCGCATTGGGCCGCATCGGTTTTCGCCATAGCGTTCTGGTCATCCGATCCCGTTGGGGGGAAACACCGATGAACGACCAGTACCGCATCAGCGACCAGACGCCGCCTCGGCAGACCGTCGGCCACTTCACGATCATGTCGGTCGTGCTGTGGACCGGCCTCGTCCTCGGCATCGCCTGCAACACCGGTTTCCAGGCCGTCGGGCTTCCGCTGCTCGCCATCCCGTTCGGGGCGTTGGGGTTGGCCTGCGCGGTCGCCCTCATCGTCCGCGCGGTGAAGAACCGGTCGCGCCGATGAGCACCCTCACCGCTCCTCGCCCCGACCTCCGCAGCGACACCGGCCGGCCGCCGGCGCTGCTCCTCACCGAGGTCACGAAGACCTACGACGGCGCGCACACCGCGCTGGACCGCGTCTCGCTCGAAGTGCAGCGCGGTTCGTTCCTGGCGATCATGGGGCCCTCCGGGTCCGGGAAGTCGACGCTGCTGCACTGCGCGGCCGGGCTCGACGCACCGACCTCGGGCGAGGTCCGCATCGGCGGCACCGAGATCTCGCGGCTGTCCGAGACGCAGCGGACCCGCTTGCGGCGCAGCCGCATCGGGTTCGTGTTCCAGTCGTACAACCTGCTGCCGTCGCTGACGGTGGAGGAGAACATCACGCTGCCGCTGCGCCTGGCCGGGACCCCGGCGGACCGGAAGTGGCTGCAGGGCCTGGTCGATCGCGTGGGCATCGCGGACCTGCTGCACCGGCGCCCCGCCGAGCTGTCGGGCGGGCAGCAGCAGCGGGCGGCGATCGCGCGGTCGCTCGCGGCCCGGCCGGAAGTGGTGTTCGCCGACGAGCCGACGGGCGCGCTCGACCTGGACACGGCCGCGGAGGTCCTCGACCTGTTGCGGGAGTTGGTGGACGAGTTCGGCCAGACGGTCGTCATGGTCACGCACGACCCGTACGCGGCGGCGCGCGCGCACGCCACCGTGGTCGTCGCCGACGGCCGCATCGACGCGTACCTGCGGCAGCCCGCCGCGGCCGAGCTCGCGCAGCGGCTGACCACCCTCGGGCGGCGCTGACCATGGCCTCACGCCTGCGTGCGGGCCGGCTCGGGATGGCCGGGCCGTCGCTGCACATGGCGCGGCGGCGCCTCGCCGGGCTCGTCGCGGTCGGCCTCGCCGTCGCGGGCGGGGCCGCGCTGATCACCGTCGCCGCGGTCCTCGCCGAAACCGGCCTCACCTCGCACCTCGGCCCCGAACGGCTCGAAGCCGCCGAGATCCTGGTCGCCTCCACGCAGCGCCACGCGGTGCCCGAGGACATCGATCTGCCGCTGTCCGAACGGGAATCGATCGACGCCGACCTGATCGACACGGTCACCGAGGTGCCCGGGGTCGAGGCGGCCGCCGCGGACATCACGTTCCCCGCCCGGCTCGACGAGCCGTCCACAGACGGGCCGATCGAGGGGCACGGCTGGGACACCGCCGCGCTCACCGGCGCCGTCGTGGACGGCCGCGCGCCCGCCGGGCCCGACGAGCTCGTGGTCGACACCGCGACCGCCGAGGCCGCAGGACTGGCGGTCGGCGACACCGCCGAGGTCACCACCCCCACCGGCACGGCCACGTTCCACATCGTCGGCCTCACGGACGCGCCCGGGATCCACACCGACGCGGCGACCGCCCGCGCCCTCGCCGGCCTGGACGAGCACGCCGCCGACCTCATCGCGGTCCGCGCCGAACCGGGCGCCGACGTCGAAGCGGTCGCCGAGAACCTGCGCGAAGCGCTGCCCGGCCTCGAGGTCACCACGGGCGACGCCCGCGGCGACGTCGAACGCCTCGCCGATGCGACCGCCACCGCCGACCTCGTGGCCATGGCCATCGCGATGGCCGGCACCATCGTTCTTCTCGTCGGGTTCATCACCGCCGGAGCGCTCGCCGTCAACGTCGCGAACCAGCGCCGCGACCTCGCACTCCTGCGCGCCGTCGGCGCCACCCCGCGCCAAGTGCGGCGCCTCATCGCCACACAGGCCAGCGCCGCCGCCGCGGTCGCGCTCATCCCCGGCATCGCCGCCGGGCAACACCTCGCCGGCCAGTTCACCGGATTCCTCACCGACTCCGGAATGCTCCCCGCGGGACTCCCGTTGGCGCGCACACCGATCAGCGTCCTCATAGTCGCGTTCCTGGTACTGCTCACGGTCCAGCTGGCCGCGCGGGGCGCCGCCATGCGCGTTTCGCGACTGCCCGCGACCGCCGCAGTCGCCGAAGCCCGGGTCGAACCCAAGTCCCCAGGCCGCGTCCGCACCGCCATCGGCCTCGTACTGCTCCTGCTCGCCACCGTCCAGTCGCTCCTGCCGCTCGCGATCCCCGGCGAGACCGCGTTCGTCTCCGCCGCCACCGCCACGATCACCGCCGTCATCGGCTTCGCACTCGCCGGGCCGGTCCTCATCGGCGCGCTCACACGGCGTGCCGCGCGGCGCCTCGACGACCGGACGCCCGCGCCGATCTGGTTGGCGGTCAAGAACAGCCGCGCGTTCGCGCGCCGCACCGCCGGGGCCGTCGCGGTCCTCGCGCTGGCCGTGGGCCTCACCATCACGCAGGTGTTCGCGCAGACGACTTACACGGAGGTGACCGCCGCCGAGATCGAGGACGGGGCGATCGCCGACGCCACCGCCACCGGACCCGTCAGCGCCGCCGACCTCGCCGAGCTCGAAGGGCGGCCAGGCGTGGACGCCGCCGTCGGCGTCGCGGGCACCACCGTCATGCGCGTCATCGACGACGCCGGGAGCGCGGAATCCTATGCGGCCCTGGCGTTCACGCCCGGCGTCGCAACGGTCGCCGACCTCGGTGCAGCCGAAGGCGACCTCGACGACCTGCACGGTGAAACCGTCGCGCTCAGCGCCGACGCCGCCCGCCTGTGGGGCGTCGGCCCCGGCGACCGCGTCGACCTCATCCTCGCCGACGGCACCGAAGTCAGCCCCGAGATCGCCGCAACCTACGAGCGCGGCTTCGGATTCGGCTCCGTGGTCCTCGCCGCCGACCTCCTTACCGGACCGCGGTTCTACGACGCCGCACTCGTCGCGGGCGACCCAGCGGCCGTGACCGACTGGGCCGCAAGCGTTCCAGGGATTGCGGTCGAGACCGGCGCCGCGGTGCCGCAGGCGCCCTCGGGGATGACGCCGGACCAGTGGATCAGCCTCATGGCGACACTGGCCATGACCGGGTACGTCCTGCTCGGCACCGCCAACAGCCTGGTGGCCGCCACGTCGCGCCGCCGCGGCGAGTTCGCTTCCCTGCGCGCCGTCGGCGCCACCGCCCGCCAGGTGCGGGCCATGGTCCGCCGCGAAGCGCTGATCACCGCCGCCATCGCGGTCGGCGCCGGGCTCGCGTTCTCGGTCCTGCCGATGGCGGTGCTCGGCCTCGGCTTCCTCGGCGAGCCCTGGCCGCAGGGACCCCTGTGGGTCATCCCGGCCACCTCAGGCGTCGCCGTGCTCCTGGCGTGGGCCGCCACCGCGATCCCCGCCCGCCAGGCACTGCGGATCCCGCCGCCCCGGCTGCTCGCCTCCGTGGACTGAGAGAGCAAGCGGGACGACACATGAGGGGCCGCCTTTCGGCGGCCCCTCATGTGCGGGTGTTGTTTCCTTCTATGCGGTTAGGCGGCTTCGACCGCCGGCTGGCGGCGGCCCAGCAGCGCGGTGGCGCTGGCGAGCAGGCCGACCACGGCGACCACGGTCACCATGTAGAGGCCGGGCGTGTACTGGCCGATGCCGGTGGCGGCGCCGCCGGAGATCAGGCCGGTGACGATCGCCAGGACGACCGCGCCGCCGATCTGGCCGGAGGTCTGGACCAGGCCGGAGGCCAGGCCCTGCTCGTCGTCGGCGATGCCTTCGGTGGCCTGCACCATGACGGCCGAGAAGCCGATCGCGAAGCCGAGGCCCAGCAGCAGGAACGAGGGCAGGTAGTCGGCGAAGTAGTTCGGCTCGGCGCTGCCGCCGCGCACGATGAACCACAGGTATCCGAGGACGAACGAGCCGAGCGCGGCGATGATCATCGACTTGGTGCCGTAGCGGTCGATGAACCTGCCGGCGAGCGGCGAGAGGATCGCGACGATGATCCCGGCGGGGGCCAGGGCCAGCGCCATCTGGATCGGCTCCCACTGGAGCGTGTTCTGCAGGTACAGCGACACGATCGTCTGGAAGCTGATGTAGGAGCCGAAGATCGCCAGCGCGGCCAGGTTGGCCCGCACGATCGACTTGACCTTGAAGATGCTCAGGCGGACCAGCGGGTGGGCCACCTTGTTCTCGATGACGAAGAACGCGCCGAGCAGGACGACGGCGGCGGCCGTGGTGGTGATGACCACCGGCGTGAACCCGGTCTCGGGGGCGGTCACGATCGTGTAGACGGCGGCGAGCATGCCGCCGGTGAGCGTGATGGAGCCGGCGAAGTCGATGCGGCCCTTCTCGCGTTCGGTGGTCCGGGGGACCACGAAGAAGGCGGCGATGATGACGCCCGCGACGACGACGGTCGGCACGTAGAAGGTCAGTCGCCAGTCGACGCTGGTCAGCAGGCCGGAGGCGATGAGGCCCGAGGCGTACCCGGTGGCGCCGAAGACGGTGAAGATCGACAGCGCCTTGTTGCGGTCGTGGCCTTCTTTGAAGGTGGTGGTGATGATCGAGAGCGCGGCCGGGGCGGTGAAGGCGGCGGCGACGCCCTTGACGATGCGCGAGGCGATGAGGAGGCCCTCGTTGTCGACGAGGCCGCCGACGAGGGAGGCGAGGCCGAAGACGACGAGCGCGGTCAGGAAGACCTGGCGACGGCCCAGCAGGTCGGCCATGCGTCCGCCGAGGAGGAGGAGCCCTCCGTAGCCGAGGATGTAGCCGTTGACGATCCACTGGAGCGAGCTGGTCTCGAGGCCGAGTTCGGCGCCGATGGACGGGAGCGCGACGCCGACCATGGAGACGTCGAGCGCGTCGAGGAACATCGCGAGGCCGGCGACGAACAGGACGGCCCAGAGCTTTGGCCCCCATCGGCTCGGGGCATGTGCGTCGGTATCGGGGAGTGCTTCGGTGTTGTCGGGGTGGGGTTTGGCTTCGGTGATCGTCATGCCGAGAAACTTACATGCGCGCGCATTCAATGTCAAGACATCAATTGCATGGACATTAAATGTCTTGACATGGTAATCTCCTGGTCATGGAGGCTGCATCAGACGTAGACGTGTGCACGAAGTGGTCTGAGACACTGCGTGTGTACCACAACACATCCTGCGAGCTCGAGAACGAGCTGCAGGCCCGGCACGACTTGGGGCTCAGCGAGTTCGAGGTGCTCTTGGCCTTGGGCCGCACCTGCGGCGACCAGGCCGGGGGCAAGGCGAAGATGAAGGACCTCGAGGCCGAGATGTACCTCAGCCAGAGCGCCCTCTCGCGCACCGTCACGCGGCTGGAGAAGGCCGGGCTCGTGACCCGGGCCGCCTGCGACTTCGACCGCCGCGCGAACTTCCTCATGCTCACTCCCGCGGGCAGGGAGCGCTTCGAGGCCGCGAAGCCGACCCACCGTGCCGTCCTCGTCAAGCACCTGAGCGATCCTGGTTCCTCCGAACGCGAGGAGGCGTGCCAGTAGGACGCAATATCCCTGAGCGCGTGGCGTTCACGTCCCGGGCTGGACGGCTTTCCCCGACTCCGGCCCACGGTCGGTATGGTGTGAAGACGAGAGAAGTCACGACCGGATCCGGCATGGAGCGTGGATGCAATGACTCCCCCAGACAATGAACGACCCGAAGACGAGGACGGCGGCACCTTCAAGTTGAAGCCCGGCGCCGCCGGCGCAGCCCCTTCACCGGCCCCGGCCGGCGAGGAACCCGGCCTCGACAGCACGATGAAGATCCAGCGCCAGGGCGGCGCACCGGCGGGCGCTTCGACGCCGCCGCCTCCGCCCTCGCCGCTCGGCAACCCGACCGGCCCGGCCGAACCTGGCGTCGCCTCGTTCGCCGAGACCACCGTGATGCCGCAGCAGGGCGGCTCGCAGACCGGCTTCCAGCCGTCCCAGCAGCCCCCGCCTCCGAACCCGCTCGGCAGCGGGCCGATCCCGCAGCCGCAGCAGCCTCAGCAGCAGTACGGCCAGCAGCAGCCCTACCCGGGCCCGCCGCCCGGCCAGCAGCCCCCGGGCTACCCGCAGGCCCAGACCGCCCCCCAGGGCGAGGCTCCCGCGGGCATCAAGCGCATCGGCCTCATGGTGCTGATCGCCGCCGGCGTCGGCCTGCTCGCCAACATCGTCTCCATCGCGATGAACCCGCTCGGCGCGGCCTTCGCGGTCATCGGCATCCTGTTCGCCGCCGCGTGGGGCCTGTACGGCTGGGCCCTGCCGCAGGGCAAGATCACTTCCGGCGGCCTGCGCATGACCGGCATCGTGTTCATCATGATCGGCGCGGGGTTCTCGATCATCGGCCTCTTCAGCTCGTTCGCCACCATGGCGATCTTCCCCGCCGCCGGCGCGATCGCGCTCATCCAGAGCCTCATCCTCGCCGGCGCCCTGGGCTACGCGAGCTTCATCTACTTCAAGGACCAGGCGGTCAAGGACTACATCAAGGGCGCCCCGGCCATGGCCGGCGGCTACCCGCCCGCCGGTTACCCGCAGCAGCCGCAACAGCAGTACGGGCAGCAGCCGCCGCCCGGCTACGGCCAGCCCGGTCCGCAGCAGCCCCAGCAGCAGCCGGGTGCGTACCCGCCGCCGCCTCCGGGCTACCCGCAGCAGGGCCACCAGCCGCCGCAGCCTCCCTACGGCGGTTAGGCCTTCCGCCACACGCCGGTCGCGACTAAGCTCACTCGTAAGCAACGGCCGCGGCACGCACGGTTCGCCAAGAGCGCCGTGGGTGCCGCGGCCTCCTGTACGAGGAGGTACATCAATGTCCGCAACTGGCGCACCGATCAGGGTGGTCGTGGCGAAGGTCGGGCTCGACGGGCACGACCGGGGCGCGAAGGTCGTGGCGCGCGCGCTGCGCGACGCGGGCATGGAAGTGGTCTACACCGGCCTGCACAACTCCCCCGAACAGGTCGTCGCGACCGCCCTCGCCGAGGACGCCGACGCGATCGGCCTGAGCATTCTCTCCGGCGCCCATATGACGCTCTTCCCGCGAGTGCTGCGACTACTCGATGAGGCCGATGCGCGCGACATCATCGTCTTCGGCGGCGGCATCATTCCCGATGAGGACGCCAGGGAACTGCGAGACGCCGGAGTGGCCGAGATATTCGGCCCCGGCGCCTCGACCCAGGTGATCGCCGAATGGGTGCGCGGCCATGTTCCGGCCACCGATGCCGCCTCACCCGATCAGGGCCGTCCTGCGGCCGTTTGATGGGCATCTGCCTGGGGAAACGCTTCCGGCAAAAAATTCTCTGAGAAGACCGTAACCGCCCGCGAGCGCTCTCGTTCTTATAAGTGTCGGACGCAGTGCAATACGGCGCGAGACACATCGGCAGCGGGCCGAAAGGCCGCTATTGAGAAAGGCCGCCGCGGCATCCGGAGTTCACTTCCGGTCGGGATCGCGGCAATACCGCACGGCTCATTGAGCTGTGCCACATACTGCCGATGCCCTGTCGATTGAGGGGTGGCGATAGGGCATCGTGCCTAAGGGAGTCAAGCCTTTGAGGGGTGGGCTTGATTCCCGCTAAGGGGACCGGACGCCTGAGGGGTGCGTCCGGTCCCCGCCTCTCTGCCCCCACCAGCCTCACGATCCGCCGCGCTCTTCGTGCGATCCGCGATCGCGTCACACCGGTCGCCCACCGGAAGCTTCGCCCGTCCGCTAAGGGTTACCCTGCGATAACGGGTACCTGTACGCCCTCTCCGCTCGCCGCGGGAGGGACAGGCCGCCCGGTCAAAGCAGACTAGCTAGCGGAGCGGACTCTACAGTGGATCTGTACGAATACCAGGGCCGCGCACTGTTCGCCCGGCACAACGTGCCGGTGTTGGACGGCGGCGTCGCCACCACCACGCAGGAGGCCGTGGCCCTCGCTGAGCGCCTCGGTGACCGGGTGGTCGTCAAAGCGCAGGTGAAGGTCGGCGGCCGAGGCAAGGCGGGCGGCGTCAAGCTCGCCGACAACGTCGACGAGGTCAAGACCCACGCCACGAACATCCTCGGCATGGACATCAAGGGCCACACCGTCGAGAAGGTCATGCTCACCGTGACCGCCGACATCGACGAGGAGTACTACTTCTCCTACCTGCTCGACCGGGCGAACCGCACGTTCCTGTGCATCGCCTCGACCGCGGGCGGCATGGAGATCGAAGAGGTCGCGCACACCGCGCCCGAGAAGGTCGTGAAACTCCCGATCGACGCCGGCGTCGGCGTCAACGCGGACATCGCGAACGACATCGTCACCCGCGCCGGGTTCCCCGAGGACCTGCGCACCCAGCTCGTCGACGTGTTCGTCAAGCTGTGGGACGCGTTCGTGACCGAAGACGCCACGCTCGTCGAGGTCAACCCGCTCGTGCGCACGCCCGAGGGCAAGGTCCTCGCGCTCGACGCGAAGGTCACCCTCGACGAGAACGCGGACTTCCGCCACCCCGAGAACGCCGAGTTCGAGGACAAGTCGTCCGTGGACCCGCTCGAGCAGCGCGCCAAGGACTCCGGCCTGAACTACGTGAAGCTCGACGGTTCCGTCGGCATCATCGGCAACGGCGCCGGACTCGTCATGTCGACGCTCGACGTCGTGTCGTACGCCGGTGAGAACCACGGCAACGTCAAGCCCGCGAACTTCCTCGACATCGGCGGCGGCGCCTCCGCCGCCGTGATGGCGAACGGCCTCGAAGTGGTCCTTTCGGACCCGCAGGTCAAGAGCGTGTTCGTGAACATCTTCGGTGGCATCACCGCTTGCGACGAGGTCGCCAACGGCATCCTCGGCGCCCTCAAGACCCTCGCCGACCGCGGCGAGGACGTCACGAAGCCGCTCGTCGCCCGCATCGACGGCAACAACGCCGAGGCCGGTCGCAAGATCCTCGCCGACGCGAACCACCCGCTCATCACCGTGGTCGAGACCATGGACGCCGCGGCCGACAAGGCCGCCGAGCTCGCGAACAAGGGGGCCTAGTCCAATGGCGATCTTCCTCAACGAGAACAGCAAGGTCATCGTCCAGGGCATGACCGGCTCCGAGGGCATGAAGCACACCCGCCGCATGCTCAAGGCCGGCACCGAGGTCGTGGGCGGCGTCAACCCGCGCAAGGCCGGCACCAAGGTCGACGTCGACGGCGTGAGCCTGCCGGTGTTCGCCTCCGTGGCCGAGGCCATGGCCGAGACCGGCGCGAACACCTCCGTCGTGTTCGTTCCCCCGGCGTTCTGCAAGTCCGCCGTGATCGAGGCCGTCGACGCCGAGATCGGTCTCGCGATCGTCATCACCGAGGGCATCCCGGTGCACGACTCCGTGACCTTCTGGAACTACGCCGAGTCCAAGGGCAACAAGACCCGCATCGTGGGCCCGAACTGCCCCGGCATCGCCAGCCCCGGCAAGTCGAACGCGGGCATCACCCCGGCCGACATCACCGGCACGGGGCCCATCGGCCTCGTCTCCAAGTCGGGCACGCTGACCTACCAGCTCATGTACGAGCTGCGGGACCTCGGCTTCTCGACCTCCGTCGGCATCGGCGGCGACCCGGTCATCGGGACCACCCACATCGACTGCCTCAAGGCGTTCGAAGAGGACCCCGAGACCAAGGCGATCGTCATGATCGGCGAGATCGGCGGCGACGCTGAAGAGCGCGCGGCCGAGTACATCAAGAACCACGTGACGAAGCCGGTCGTCGGCTACATCGCGGGCTTCACCGCCCCCGAGGGCAAGACGATGGGCCACGCGGGCGCCATCATCTCCGGTTCGGCCGGCACCGCCGAGTCGAAGAAGGAGGCCCTCGAGGCCGCCGGCGTCAAGGTCGGCAAGACCCCGAGCGAGACCGCGCGCCTCATGCGCGAGGTCATCGAGAACCTCTAAGGGACGCATAGCGAGACGAGGGCCGGACAGCAGTCCCAACACAGCTTGCGAGCTGCACGTTGGCACCGCCGTCCGGCCTTCGTCGTGTCCGGCGCCGGTCGTGCATGAGGTCGTTACGATCGGTGAATGCCCTCGACTCCTCCCGCCCCCGCAGTCCGGCCGCACTCGCGACCGGCCACACCGACCGGACCCGGCGCGGCCACGATCCCATGGGCGCTGCTGCCGATACTGGTCCCCGGGGCGGGCGCGCCGCTGGCGTTCGGCGTCGCCGCCGGGCGGCGCCCTTCGCCGAAGACCGTGGTGCCTGCGGTCGTCTACACCGCCGCGTTGGTCGGGATCTTCGCGTTCATGCTCCCGTTCGACGTCGGCGAGACACCGGAGTGGGCCCTCTGGTCCGCGTTCCTGTCGCTGCTGACCGGTACGTTCGGCGCCTCCGTCCACCTGTTCGCGATCCGCCGATATGTCTGGGCCCCAAGGGAGGCCACGGCGGCTCCGAAGGCGCCGAAGTCTGCCCCTCGCGAGGCGGGGCCGGACTGGGTCGCACCGGCGCTCGACCGGTCCTCGCGGCTGCGCGAGGACGCCAGGCGGCTCGCCGAAGGGGACCCGTCGCTGGCGAAGCGCAGCGGCGTCGGACGCCCCGACCAGCCGCGGAACCTCGACGACGGCGGACTGATCGATGTCAACCACGCGCCGGTGGAAGTGCTGCGGGACCTGCCGGGCTTCAACGAGTCGACCGCTCGCCAGGTCCGCGAGCGCGTGGACCGCCTGGGCCCGTTCCAGAGCCTTGACGAGGTGATCCTCGAAGTCGACGTCTCCCCCGCGTTCGAGCGGCATCTGCGCGAGTACGCGGTGCTCATCCCGTAGGGCGCTACTCCTCGATCCAGAAGTTGTCGTGGCGGGCGAAGAAGGCCCTGCGCTCCTCCTCGGACAGCTCCCCCACCGTCAGCAGGCCCTCGAAGTACTCCTCGCGCGGCGCGCCGGGGTGGAACATCAGCAGCATCGAGGCGGGCTCGCCGGACTCGTTGCGGAAGCCGTGGATCCCGCCTTCGGGGACGTGCACGAAGTCGCCGGGCTCGTGGTCGACCCACTTGGCGCCGTTGTAGATCGCGATGGTCCCCGAGAGGATGTAGAAGGACTCCGAGATGGTGCGGTGGAAGTGCGGCTCGGGACCGGAGCGGGCCCCGCTCGTGTTCCACTGGTAGAGACCGAACTGGCCGTTCGTGGTCGCACCGGTCGCGAGGTAGCCGACGGAGACGCGGTCCGGGTAGGTCAGGTCGGGCAGGGCCGACGCGGGCCGGAAATAGGCGCTCATCTCGCCGTCGTCGCCGAAGTACCTCGGTTCGGGATAGGTCACGTCGCTCGCTCTCTCATGCGCCGCAGGTGTCACCGATGTGGACGGGGCGCGGGAACTCATCGCCCGCCGGCCCGGACCCGCGTCCGACGGTACCGGGTGGTCCGGCATATTGGTACCCGGCGCTAGCCGTGCGGCAAGCGCGCGGAGCCCGCGAAGTGTTGGGAGAGGCCGATGACCGAGACCGTGCTGTTCGACCGGGCCGCCGTGCTCGATCCCGTTGCGGGCGTGCTGGTCCGGGGCCAGCGCGTGCTGGTGCGCGGAGAGGCGATCGCCGCCGTCGGTGCCGATCTCGCAGCGCCCGAAGGCGCCCGGGTGATCGACCTCGCCGGGAAGACCCTCATGCCCGGGCTCATCGACTGCCACGCGCACGTCAACGCCCACAGCGCGAATCTCGCAGGCCTGGCCGACGAGTCGCCCGCGTACGTCGCTTTGAAGGCCGCCAAGGAGATGCGGGAGATGCTGCATCGCGGCTTCACCACGGTGCGCGACCCCGGCGGCGCGGACTTCGGGCTGTACGAGGCGGTCGCCGAAGGGGTCGTCGAGGGTCCCCGCCTGTACTTCGGCGGCAAGGCGCTCTCGCAGACCGGCGGGCACGGTGACGGACGCCCGCGCGGCCGAAGTGTGCGCGAGGAACACCAGTGCTGCCCCGACCTGAGCACGGTCTGCGACGGCGTCGACGAGGTCCGCAGGGCCGCACGCGAACAGCTGCGCACCGGCGCGTTCCACGTCAAGATCATGCTCTCGGGCGGGGTGGCCTCGCCGACCGACCGGGTCGACTCGACGCAGTTCTCGATCGAGGAGATCCGCGCCATCGTCGAGGAGGCCGAGGCCGCCAACCGGTACGTCGCCGGACACGCCTACACCGCGCGGGCCATCAACCGGGGCCTCGCGGCGGGCGTGCGGTCGATCGAGCACGGCAACCTGCTCGACGAGACGAGCCTCGAGCTGTTCCTGGAGCACGACGCGTTCCTGGTGCCCACCTTGGTGACCTACCAGCGCATGGCCGTCGAGGGCGCCGCGCACGGGCTGCCCTCGGGCAGCCTCGCGAAGAACACCGTCGTCCTCGAAGCCGGGCTGCGGGCCCTGGAATCGGCCCACAAGGCCGGGGTGAACCTCTGCTACGGCTCGGACCTGCTCGGCGGGATGCGCCGGCACCAGTTGGAGGAGTTGACGATCCGCGGTGCCGTACTGCCCGCCGCCGACGTGATCCGCTCAGCGACCGTGACCGCCGCGAGGCTCCTCGGCGAGGAAGGGCGGCTCGGCCGGATCGTCCCGGGCGCGCTCGCCGACTTGCTCGTGGTGGACGGCGATCCGCTGGCGGACCTCAACGTCCTGACCGACCCTGAACGCAACCTGAACCTGATCATGCAGGGCGGCAAGGTGAAAGCCGACCGACTCCATTCCTGAGCCCCGACACGGCACGCCTCACCTGCCGCGACTGATCGGGACGTCAGCCTCGTTTGAGCACCGCCGCACCGGTCGCCCACAGCGTTGCCGCGCTACCGAACCCGGCCACTGCGCCCGCGAGCACGACCCCGCCGGTTCCGGCGGCGACGCCCGCGAGACCCGCGGCGATCATGGCGTACCCGGTCCACCGGTACTTGGGCTCGTCGAACGCGGGCGCCAGCGGGATGAAGTGCGCGCCGACGATCACCGCGATCGTGCCCGGCAGGAAGTCGGCGAGATCCAAAGCCCGCAACAGGAACACGGCCGCGGTTATGAGCACGACCTCGAATCCGATCCAGATGCCGTAGCGCCGCTGCCAGTCCTTCGGCAGTTCGCGGGGGCGTTCACGACCGGATTCGATCCTGGGCACCAAGACGATGAGCGCGACACTCACGGCGGCGGCCACCGCGAGTCCGATCCAATAGCCGGCTCCGTCGCCGAGCACGCCGGCGCCGCCGACGAACCAGCCGAAGCCGAACAGCGCGCAGATCGTCACGCCGTTGCGGCGCATGTCCCGGCTCATCTTTGAAGGGGCGGTGAAGGTTTCCACGGATCCATTGTGACGGAACGACACCAGCGCTCACGATCCGGTGGTGCCGACTGCAGTCGCTACGCCATCGCGTTGCACTGCTTGTTGACAACCCTGTGAACGAATCGCGGACCCCCGAATTGGCGTCGATTTGTTAAATTCGAGCGGTTCCGTAGCGTCATCTCGAGCCATCGCACCCTTGAGGAGCCTCAATGAGCGCTGAACCCAACGCATCCGGCATCACCGACGCACTCGCCAAAGCGCTCCAGGTCGCGCAGGACGGCCAACGCGCGCAAGAGGAGGCCGGCAACCAGACGGTCGAGGTCGAAGTGGCCGAGGGCATGATCCGGGTCTCCGCCTCCTTGGCGGGCAAGGTCACCGTGAGACTCGTCGATCCGCGCTCGGCCCGGCTCGGCGTCGAGGTCTTGAGCGAGGAGATCACGAACGGCGTCAACGCCGCACTCGACGCCGCCCGCGAGCAGGCCGGGATGCCCGGGGCCATCGACTTGGCCGGGCTTTCGGAGAAGGTCGAGGAGATGCAGCAGCAATCGGTGCAGCGGCTGAGCTCGTTCATGTCGAGTCTGGCCGACTCGCAGGCGAAGATCGTCCGGGCCGCGGCCGAAGCCAAGGGAGTCGAGTGATGGGGAACCTGCAGATCGACCCGGACGGCCTCGACCAGGCCGGGCAGAGCATCGAAGGGACCGCTGAGAAGTTCTTCGCCGCCGTGGACCGCTTCTCCTCCAGCATCGAAGGAGTGTCCGAGGCCTGCGGCAGCGATGAGATCGGCGGCCTGATCGAGCAGGCGCACACCGAGGTGTTCGAGTGGGCCAAGGAGTGCTTCCTGGAGGCGGCGCAGTCGATGGCCGACGCCGGATTCGACGTCCGCGATTTCGCCGCCCAGCACCTGGCCGCCGACGACGAGATCGCGCAGATCTTCACCCAGCTCAGCAGCGAATTGGGGGGCGGTTCCTGATGGCGATCATGCTTCCTTCGGAGCTGGCGAGCCTGCTGGGAATTCTCGGTTTCGACTGGCCGCAGTCGAACGAGGACAACCTGATGGACTTCGGCCAGGCCTGGATGGACTTCGGCAACGAGCTGTCGGAGATCGCCGGCGAAGCGGGCGGCAACGCCGCGCAGGCCTGGACCGACCAGATCGGCAAGGACATCGACGCCTTTCAGACCTGGTGGGAGAGCGAAGACGGCCCCGCGAAGATCCTCGACACGGGCTCGATCGGCGCGATGATCGCCGGCGTCGGCCTCATCATCTGCGCAGTCATCGTCCTATGCCTGAAGATCATGGTGATCGTGCAGCTCGTGATCCTGGCGGTACAGATCGCCATCGCCATCGCCCAAGCAGCGGTGACCTTCGGTGCCTCGCTCTTGCAGGTCCCGATCTTCCAGCAGCTCGCCCGCACGGTGGTCAGCAACCTCATCCAAGAGGCCGTCTTCAAACTCCTCGAAGCTTAAGGGGCAAGCATGGGAAGGAAGAGCGGTGGCAAACTCATCGGAGCGGCACTCGACTTCTTGAAGAAGGCCCAGAAGCAGCGGCCCGCTCGTCGGTTGCAGCGCAAGATGGACGATCACGGCCTCGAGCATGTGTTCAAGGGCCACACCAGACCTGGCAGGAACAGCGGAACTGGCTACCACTATCGGCCAGGGGGCAACGATATGCCTGACCGCCGGATCAAGCCCGACACTCGAAAAGATGTCGGCGATAACGGCGTCTACCAGGCAGAATCTGAGTTCTTCGACAGCACGATGCCGCCTCCTCCCGGACAATGGAAGCCTAAGGCCGGAGAGAACGGCGTTGCGACATTCTTCCCTGATGACTGGACCCCGGATCAAGTCGACCGGAGCATTGCATCCGCTTTTAGGAAGAGCAGCCCGCACCCGGATGATCCTGATGCCTGGATCGGAGAATCAGACGGTATCAAGATCATGGGATACTATGACAGCGCCGCGCCGCACGGCTATACGCACGGATTCCCGTATAAGGTCCAATAATCCCGAAGGGCACGATTGTAATGCGATTTCGCATGGACGACTTCTTTGGTCCAGTGACCGAAGACAAGGCGCCCGGACAAGAAGTCCTGGCGGGATGGATTGCCACTGATATCGGCCCGAGTTTTCGCGTCCTCCTCGATGCCCTCGCCATGATCGATGACGTTCAATCGGGACGGCCACCGTTCGAGGAGTGGTCCAGTGACGGCTACGATGTCCAGTTCAGCCCAAATGGCGTGACAGTTCAGTCGCTTCGCGGAAGTCGTCGCCGAGCCGAGTACCCTCTTGCCGAGGCCCGGCAGGCACTGGAGGATTTCTGGAGTTTCCTGTCGGGACAACCGGAACGCTCCAATGTTCGAAGGCAGTTCCGACCTGATCTTCCCGAGTGGAAGGCAGATCTGCTCCAATGGGAGCGGACCTGGAACCTCCGGCATCCGTATCGCGGAAGGCTGGGTATCCCGGCTCAAGGCCCGGAGTAGCTTTCGGTCGGCGTTACGGTCAAGGCGCGGACGGCATGTGCCGTCCGCGCCTTTCGTTTCTTGTTAGAGGTCGAAGTGGCAGGCGACTTTGTGGCCGCTGGCCGCTTCTCTCCATTCGGGTTCGACTTCGGCGCAGATGTCCTCGGCCCAGGGGCATCGGGTGCGGAAGCGGCAGCCTGAGGGCGGGTTTGCCGGGCTCGGCAGGTCGCCCTTCAGGATGATGCGTTCACGGTTGGCCTCGACCTCCGGGTCCGGTTGGGGCACAGCTGAGAGCAGGGCCTTCGTGTACGGGTGCCGCGGGTTCTCGTAGATGGTCTCCGAGTCGGCCTCTTCGACCAGCTTGCCGAGGTACATGACGCCGACGCGCTCGGAGAGGTGGCGGACCACCGCGAGGTCGTGGGCGATCACGAGGTAGGTGAGGCCGAACTCGTCCTGGAGTTCATCGAGCAGGTTCATCACCTGCGCCTGGATCGACACGTCCAGGGCGCTCACCGGCTCGTCGCACACGATCAGGTCGGGCCGCAGCATGAGCGCCCGGGCGATGCCGAGGCGCTGGCGTTGGCCGCCCGAGAACTCGTGCGGGTAGCGCTCCAGGACCGACTTGGGCAGGCCTACCGCGTCGAGGGTCTCGACGGCGAGCTTGCGGCGCTCGGCCTTCGAGCCGACGCCGTGGACCTTGAGCGGCTCCGAGAGGAGCATGTCCACATTGTGCCGCGGGTTGAGCGAGCCGAGCGGGTCCTGGAAGACCATCTGCATCTTGGACCTGAAGCGGCGCAGCTTCTCGCCCTTCATGGCCGTCACCTCGTCGCCGCCGAGCCGCACGCGGCCGGCGGTGGGTTCTTCGAGGCGGAGCACGGCGCGGCCGAACGTCGTCTTGCCGCAACCGGACTCGCCGACGAGGCCGTACGTGTCGCCCGAGTCGATGCTCAGGCCGACGCCGTCGACCGCCTGGACGTGGCCGACGACGCGTTCGACGACCAGGCCGCGCCGGATCGGGAAGTGGACCTTGAGGTCCTCGACTTCCAGGAGCGGCGCGGTGGAAGCCGTTGCGGTGGTTGACAAGTCCGGTTCCTCAGTGCGCTGCGAGGGGACTCGCGGCTCCGGTTGCGACGTGCTCATGCGACCTCCTCGGCCATGACGCAGCGGTGGGCGTGCACGGCCCCGACCAGCGGGGGTTCCCCGTCGACGCAAGGAGCGGCGACGCGGTCGCAGCGGGGTGCGAACGCGCAGCCGTCGTGCCAGCGGATGACGTCCGCGATCGAGCCGCGGATCGGCGTGAGCGGTTCGTGGATCGGCAGGTCAAGGCGCGGAATGGAACCGAGCAGGCCCACGGTGTACGGGTGCGTCGGTGCGGCGAACAGTTCGCGCACCGGCGCGGACTCGACCACGCGGCCCGAGTAGAGCACGTTCACCTCGTCGCAGATCCCGGCCACGACGCCGAGGTCGTGCGTGATCATCAAGAGCGCCGTGCCCTCGGTCTCCACGAGGTCCTTGAGGAGCTCGAGGATCTGCGCCTGGATCGTGACGTCCAGCGCCGTGGTCGGCTCGTCCGCGATCAGGAGCCTTGGGGCGCAAGCGACCGCGATAGCGATGAGCACGCGCTGCCGCATGCCGCCCGAAAGCTGATGCGGGTACTCCTTGAGGCGCCGGGCCGGGTCGGGGATGCCGACGCGGTCGAGCAGGTGCGCGGCCTCCTTCGACGCCTTGTCGCCCTTGAGGCCCCGGTGGCGTTCGAGGACCTCGGTGATCTGCCTGCCGATCGGGACGACCGGGTTGAGGCTCGACAGCGGGTCCTGGAACACCATCGCGAGGTCCTTGCCGCGGCGGCGACGCATCGCGGCGGGCGCGAGCGAAAGGAGGTCGGTGCCGTCGAACGCCGCCCGGCCCGAGACGTCGGCGCCGCTGCCGCGGCGCCTGAGGACGGGTGCGGCGGCCGTCGCCGCAGGCGGCGGACCGCTCGGTGCGGCACCGGCGCCGTCGGCCGCCTCCACGGTCACCGGCCGGCTCGCCGTGGCGGCGGCGGCTTTGCCGTTGCGCCGCTTCGGCAGCAGCCCCATGATCGCCAGGCTCGTCACCGACTTGCCGCAGCCGGACTCGCCCACGAGCCCGACCACTTTGCCCTCGTCCACCGAGAAGGAGACGCCGTCGACCGCGGTGGACGCGCCGAAGGCGACCCGCAGGTCTTCCACTTCGAGCAGTGCCACTACTCCTGCCTCCTCAGCCTCGGGTCGAGCGATTCGCGCATGGCCTCGCCCAGGAGGGTGAAGCCGAGCGCCGTGACGATGATGCCGACGGCCGGATAGATGGCCAGTTGCGGTGCGCCCGAAAGGAACCGCTGCGCGTCGGCGAGCATGGTCCCCCATTCGGCGCTGCCCGGGTCGGGATTGCCCAGGCCCAGGTACGAGAGCGCGGCGGCCTCGATGATCGCCGTCGCCAGGACCAGGGTCGCCTGGACGATGACCGGGCCCAGCGAGTTCGGCAGGATGTGCGAGACCACGATCCGTCCCTTGGGGACGCCGATCGCGATCGCCGCGAGCACGTAGTCCGAATGGGCCTGCGCCAGCATCGAACCGCGCAGCAGCCGCGCGAAGATCGGGATCTGCGCGACCCCGACCGCGATCATCACCGTGCGCAGCGACGGACCCAGCAGGGCCGCGACGCTCAACGCCAGCAGCAGCATCGGGATCGCCAGCGCCACGTCGACCGAACGCATGATGACCGCTTCGAGGCGTTCGCCCCAGCGGCCCCCGAAGGTGCCCGCCGCGGCCGCGACGCCGCCGATGAACGCCCCCGCGATGAACCCGATGAACGTGGCCACGACACCGACCAGCAGCGTCTGGCGGGCCCCGACGATCATGCGGGAGAACATGTCCCGGCCCAGGTGGTCCAGGCCGAACCAGTTCTCCGGGCGCGGCCCGGGGAAGATGTTCTGGTTCAGGAACACCTCGCGGCCCCAGGTCTGCGCCGTCGGGTCGTGCGGCGCGACCCAGGGGCCGATGACCGCGACGACCACGAACAGGCCCACGATGACCGCGCCGATGATCGCCATCGGCGAACGGCGCATCCGCCGGATCGACTGGCGCCACAGGGAACCGGTCTGCGCGTCCCGCGCGGACGTGGTGGCCGCGACGAGCCGGTCGAGCTTCTCGATTTTCGCGATGGTCATTTGCGCACCCGCACTCTCGGGTCGAGCAGGCCGTACGACAGGTCCACGAGCAGATTGATGACCACATAGAACACGGCGATGACGAGGATGAAGCCCATGAGCGCCGGATAGTCCCGCTCGGTCGTCGCCTGGTAGACGAAGGAGCCGATCCCGCCGAACGCGAACACGCTCTCGGTCAGCACCGCGCCGGCGAACAGGCTCCCGAGCAGGAGGCCGATGATCGTGGCGATCGGCAGCATCGCGTTGCGCATCACGTGGCGGCCGCGGATCGTGGAGGGCTTGAGGCCCTTCGCGTCAGCGGTGCGCACGTAATCCTCGCCCACCACGTCGAGCACGCTCGCCCGCGTGATGCGGACGATGACCGCGAGCGGGATCGAGGAGAGCGCGATCGCCGGCAGGACGAGGTGCAGGACCGCGTCCCAGGCGATGTCGAGCTCGCCGGTGATGAGCCCGTCGAACACGCGCAGGCCCGTCACCTCCGTGAACTGGGACCCGGCGGTGAGCCGGAAGGTGGTCGGCAGCCAGCCGAGCTCTTGGGCGAACACGACTTTCAGCATCGCGGCGAGGAAGAAGATCGGGATGCAGGTGCCCAGCAGCGAGCCGGAGACCGTGCTGAAGTCGATCCAGGTGCCGCGGCGCTTCGCCGCCAGGTACCCGAGCGGGATGCCCAGGCCCACGGCGATGAGCATGGCGGCCATGGAGAGTTCGATGGTGGCGGGCAGTCGGTCGGCGAGCTCGGTGGCGATGGGACGCCCGCTCGACAACGAGGATCCGAAGTCGAGGCGGACGATCCGGCCGAGGAACTCGCCGTACTGGGTCCAGACGGGCTCGTCCAGACCCAGGGAGGCCCGCAGCGCCTCCCGCTGCTGGTCCGTGGCGTTCTCGGGAAGCAGCCGGTTCTCGGGTCCGCCCGGAAGGGCTTTGAACCACGCGAACAGCAGCAGCGAGAGTCCCAAGAGCGCCACGGACAACTGCAGGAGGCGCTTAACGGTGTAACGCAGCATGTTTCGCTGTCAGACGTTCCTGTTAGGAGGCGGTGGTGAAGTAGACCTGCGAGAAGTCCTCCCGCGTGAGCGGGGAGACGTCAGGCGGGTACACGTTCGCCGCGAACGCGATCGACGGCGGCGAGGACGAGATCGGCAGACCCGGCAGCTCCTCCATCACGGTCTCGTTCGCGGTCTTCCACAGCTCGACGCGCTTGGCCTCGTCCGGTTCGGTGTTGGCCGCGGCGATCGAGTCGAAGACCTCCTGGTTGTCGAAGCCCCACTCGGTCGAGGGAGCGGCGAACCAGGTGCCGAGGAAGTTGTACGGGTCGGCGAAGTCGCCGGTCCAGCCCAGCAGGTACAGCGGGCATTCGCCGCTGCGGGTGGTCGGGATGTAGTCGACCCACGTGATCGGCTTGGCCTCGACGGTGACGCCCGCGGCCTCGAGGTCGGAGGAGATCATGTCGAAGATGTCCTTCGGCGCCGGCATGTACGGCCGGGTCACGTCGGTCGGGTAGCAGAACGTGAGGGTCAGGTCCTCCGCGCCCGCGTCGGCGAGCATCTGCTTGGCCTTCTCGGCGTCGTACTCGTAGGTCTTGACGTCCTCCGAGTAGCCCTCCAGACTCGGCGGGATGAACTGCGTCGCCTCCATGCCGCCGGCGGGGAGCACGTTGTTCACGATGCGCTGGCGGTCGATCGCGTAGGATAGCGCCTCGCGGACCGCGTGGTCCTCAAGGGGGGCATGGCCTTGCGTGTAGGCGAGGTACAGCAGGTTGAAGACGCCGCGGACGGGGACCTGGAAGCCCGCCTCGGTGAGCCCCTGCGCGTCGGCGGGGGCGGCGAGGTCGTAGCCGTGGATGTCGCCGGCCTCGAGGGCCTGGCGGCGGGCGGTCTCGTCCGAGATGGTCTTGAAGATGACCGTCTTGACCTTGGCGGGCTCGCCGAAGTAGTCGTCGTTGCGCGTCAGGACGACCTCTTGCGAGCTGTGGTCCCAGTTCTCGAGCTTGTAGGGCCCGGTGCCGGCGAGGGTGCCGACGGTCTGGGTGTACTCCGGCAGCGGCGAGTCGGCCGCGGGGAGCGCCACGTCGGCGACCGCGTCGATCGACTGCGGGCTGATGATCGAGAGCGATTCGAGGGTGAACGCGCCCGGGAAGCTCGAGGTGTACTTGCTCAAGCTGATGGTCGCGTCAAGACCGTCTGCGGTGCAGCCCTTGTAGATCGACTCGGTCTCAACACCCATCGCCGGGTCGTTCTCGGCGAAGCCGCCGAACACCGACGAGTAGTAGTACGTGAAGTTCGGGGACTGGAAGCCGCCCTTGAAGTTCGCCCAGCGCTCGAAGTTCTTGCACACCGCGGCGCCGTCGAGGACGGCGCCGTCGTGGAAGGTCACGCCCTCACGCAGGTGGAACGTCCACTCCGTACCTTCTTCGTTCTGCTCGTAGGACTCGGCGAGACCGGGGACGGTGTCGGTGCAGTCGGCGTCGAGGAGCGTGTCGAAGACCTGGCGGTTGACACGGAAGGTCTCACCGTCGGAGGCGAGGATCGGGTCGAGGCTGGTGGGGTCGCCGGGCGTGCCGAAGACGAAGGGCTGCGACTCGTTGAGCGCCGCGTCGGCCTCGGGGGTGCCGTCGGTGCGTTCGGGACACGAGAAGTCGAAGTCCTCGGCGGTGTCGGCGTCGCCGCCGCCATCGCCGTCGGAGCCGCAGGCAGTGAACAGGCCCAAGGCCATGGCGGCGCCGGCCGCTGCGGCGAGGGCGCGCCTGATTGGGGTTGGTGACGTGCGCATAGGTTGTTCACCCGTCGGTCGTTGGGTATTCGGAGGTTTCTACAGAGTATGGTGCCGTGAGCTACGCCACCGTTGTGCGTTATCGAACCGTGATGTTATTGACGGCTATCGTTACCGAAGTGTCGGAACCGTCCCCCACCGCTGAAACGTTGCGCCACAGCGCGATCGCGTCGAATGCAAAACCGCCGGGCCGCCTGGGCGGACGACCCGGCGGGCACGCTACGACCCGGTGAAGTACACCTGCGCGAAGTCCTCCGCGGTCATCGGCGAGACGTCAGGCGGATACACGTTGGGCGCGAAAGCGATCGACGGCGGCGAGTTCGAGATCGGCAGACCCGGGAGCTCCGCCATGATCAACTCGTTGGCGGCCTTCCACAGTTCGACGCGCTTCGCCGCGTCCGGTTCGGAGTTCGCCGCGGCCACAGCCTCGAACATCTCCGCATCGCTGAAGCCCCACTCGGAACTCTCACGGGCGAACCAGTTCCCGAGGAAGTTGTACGGATCGGCGTAGTCGCCCGTCCAGCCGATGATGTACGCCGGGCACTCCCCCGCGCGGGTGCTCGTGAGGTAGTCGACCCACGTGATCGGCCGGGCCTCCACCGTGACCCCTGCAGCCTCCAGATCGGACGTGATCATGTCGAAGATGTCCTTCGGGGCGGGCATGTACGGACGCGACACATCGGTCGGATAGCAGAACTCGAGCGTCAAGTCCTCCTGGCCGGCCTCGGCCAGCAGCTCCTTGGCCTTCTCCGTGTCGTAGTCGTAGGTCGCCACGTCCTCAGACCAGCCGTCGAGACTCGGCGGGATGAACTGCGTGGCGACGCCGCCGCCGGGCGGCAGGATCGAGTCGACGATGCGCTGGCGGTCGACCGCGTGGGCGAGCGCCTCGCGGACCGCGTGGTCCTGCAGCGGTTCGTACTCCTGCTGGAACGCCATGTACAGCACGTTGAACACGCCGCGGACGGGCACCTGGTAACCGGCGTCGAGCAGCGGCTGGACGTCGGCGGGCGCGGCGAGGTCGTAGCCGTGGATGTCGCCCGCCTCCAGGGCTTGGCGGCGGGCGGTCTCGTCGGGGATCGTGCTGAAGATCAGGGTCTTGACCCCGGCCTTCTCGCCCCAGTAGGCCTCGTTGCGCGCCAAGGTGACCGAGCCCTCGGAGTGGTCCCATTCGGTGAGGGTGAACGGGCCGGTGCCGGCGAGCGCGCCGACCTCCTGCGTGTAAGCGGGGAGGGGGTCGTCGGCGGACGCGATGGCGACGTCCGCGACCGCCTCGATCGACTTGGGACTGATGATGGCCAGCGCCCGCTGCGTGAACGCGCCGGGGAAGCTGGAGGTGTACTTGCTGAGGCTGATGGTCGCGTCGAGGCCGTCGGCGGCGCAGCCCTCGTAGATCGACTCGGTCTCGATCCCGCTCTCCGGGTCGTTCTCGGCGAAGCCGCCGAACGCGTTCGAGTAGTAGTAGGTGAAGTTCGGCGATTGGAAGCCGCCCTTGAAGTTCGCCCACCGGTCGAAGTTCGCGCAGACCGCCGCGCCGTCGAGGGCCTCGCCGTCATGGAAGACGACGCCTTCGCGCAGATGGAAGGTCCAGGCGGTGCCCTCCTCGTTCTGCTCCCAGGACTCGGCCAGGCCGGGCGAGGGGGTGGTGCAGTCGGTGTCGAGGAGGGTCTCGTAGATCTGGTGGGTGACGCGGAAGGTCTCGCCGTCGCGGGCGAACACCGGGTCCATCGTGGAGGGATCGCCGGGGGTGCCGAACACGAACGGGGTCTCCTCATTCGCGGTCGCGTCGGCGGCCGGTTCGCCGTCGGTGCGCTCGGGGCAGGAGAAGTCGAAGTCCTCGGCGGTCTGGGCGCCCTCGGCGGTCCCGCCGTCGGATCCGCAGGCGGCGAGCGCTGACAAGCCGAGGACGGCCGCGGCGGCAAGAGCGGTGGCGCGCCAGGTCGCAGGGGGCGGGGAGGCGTACTGCAAGTGATCACCAACCAGTCATCGGGCTTTCGGAAGTCCGAGACTAGGGTCGGGTCGTTTCACCGCCGTTACGAACGAAGGTTCGCGCGCTATCGCGCGCTAGTCGTTACAGTTTGCACATTCGCCACAATCACGGCACTTACCGTGAACATGGCGCCGCATGATGGTGGCGGCCTTCTGAAGGCCGGGGACGGTGGGCGTTCTGAGGAAGGCCGACTCAGTCGACGTCGCGGCGGCCGGAGAAGGCGCGCCCGAGGGTCACCTCGTCGGCGTACTCGAGGTCGCCGCCGACGGGCAGGCCGCTGGCCAGGCGGGTCACCTTGAACCCCATGGGCTTCACCAGCATCGCCAGATATGTGGCAGTGGCCTCGCCCTCGGTGTTCGGGTCGGTGGCGAGGATCAGCTCCTTCGTCTCTCCCTTTTGGAGGCGAATCATGAGCTGGCGGATCCGCAGGTCGTCGGGGCCGATGCCCTCCAGCGGGTTGATCGCACCGCCGAGCACGTGGTAGCAGCCGCGGAACTCGCCGGTCCGCTCGACGGCGAGGACGTCCTTGGGCTCCTCGACGACGCAGATGAGCGTCTCGGAGCGACGGGGGTCGCGGCAGATGGCGCACTGCTCGGCCTCGGTGACGTTGCCGCAGGTCTCGCAGAACCGGACCTGCGCCTTGACGCGCTCGAGCGCGGAGGTGAGGCGCTCGACGTCCGCGCTCTCGGAGGCGAGCAGGTGGAAGGCGAGCCGCTGGGCGCTCTTCGGCCCGATGCCCGGAAGCTGCCCCAGCTCCTCGATGAGGTCGCCCAATGCCCCGTCGTACAAGGATTTCTCTTTTCCTGCGGCTCGAAAGTGGTCGGTGTGCAAGCGGTGGCTGCGCAGCGGGCCGTCTCAGGTGGTCCCGAACGCGCGATTCGCCCGGTTGTCGTTGCGGCCCTGGCGTTACCGGGCTACATGCCGGGGAGGCCGAGGCCGCCGGTCATGCCGCCGAGGGCGTCGCCGAGCGGGCCCATCTTGTCGGCGGCGAGGCGCTTGGCGTCCTCGGTGGCCGCCTGGACGGCGGCGAGGATGAGGTCTTCGAGGGTCTCGACGTCTTCGGGGTCGACGGCCTTCGGGTCGATCTTGACGCCCTTGAGCTCACCGTCGCCGGTGACCGTGGCGCTGACGAGCCCGCCGCCCGCGGAAGCGGTGACCTCGGACTCGGCCAGTTCGGCCTGGGCCTGCATCATGTCGGCCTGCATCTGCTGCGCCTGCTGCAGCAGCTTCTGCATGTCTCCGCCTGGGAACATCTCGCTCACTCCTCGCCGGTCGGCTCCGGGTTTCTTGGTGTCCCGCCAGCCTAGCCGCCTGGCCGGTGTGGGCTGTGGTGGCGGGGCGGTCGGGCTGGTGCGCCCGGCCGCCCCGCGCGATCTCCGCGGAGGGAGGCACCTGGCGGGGGCCGCGCGCGGGTGGCTTCCCGCGCGCGGCCTCGGTATGGCGACGTTCGCGAATCCCCTTGTGTCGCCGCCATCCCGCCGGTGCCGGACGGCGTTTTTTGCTATCTACTACAACACGTGGGGTAGTCGAGCGGCAACAAGAGTTTCGCGCCTGTGGATAACTCTGTGTCTGCGCAGGTGGCGGGCTTACGGTTCAGGCGATCTGCTTGGCGCCGAACGCGGTCGTCAGGAGCTTCACGGCCTGCTCCTCGCTCGTGCCGAAGCCGCCCGGGGCCACCGGGTCGTCAGGGCTCGGCTCGCCGTACTCCTCCGCCGGGGGCTCGTCGAAGACCTCGGCAGCGGGTGCGGTGGCCTGCCTGGCCGGGACGCTCTTGGACGGCGCGGGCGCGGAGCGGCTCGGCGCCGGGCTAGGCGCCGGTCCCGTCCCCGCTTTTGGGAGGCTCCCCGCCTCCCCTACCTCGCACCGGATCTTCCAGTTCCCGCCGAGCACCTCGTTGAAGACCCCCACGACGATCCCGTACGCGGGCTCCTTCTGCAGGTTCTCAGCGTGGAAAGAGTGCTTGAACGCCAGCACCACTTCGTTGTCGGTGGCGTCGGCGATCGTCGCGTCCTGCAGCAGCGCTGCGGTGGTGCGCTTCTTGTCCTTGACGGCCATCATGATCCGGTCCCACTGGCGCCGGATCGACGCGGCGGTCATCCCGCCGCCGTCGGCGGCGGGGGCGTACGTCGGCGCAGCCGGTTCGGCCGCCGGGACGGGCTCGGCGTCGGACCAGTCGTCGGCGGGCGCCGCGACCGGTTCCGGCGTGGCCGCGGGTTGCGGCGGGTTCGCTTGCGGGGCTTCGTCTTCCCAAGGCGGCACGGCCGCCGGTTCGGACGGCGCGGTGGCCTCAACGGCAGGTGCGACCACGGGTGCGGCCGGCGCGGGAGTCGGGGCGGCTTCGGCGGGCGCGGTGGCCTTGGCCAGCGCGGCTCGTGCCGCCGCCGCTCCGGTGGCGCCGGCTTGGCCGCCCGCCGCGGCTTCGCGAGCCGGTACGGCGAACGCGGCGCCGGCCGCGCGCTGTTCGAGGGTCTCCAGGCGCTGCATGAGCCCGGCCATCGACTCGTCGGAGCCGGGGAGGATCGCGCGCACGCACGCGAGTTCCAGCAGCAGGCGCGGTGCGGTCGCGCCCCGCATTCCGGCGAGTCCGGCGGCGACGACCTCGCCCATGCGCATCAGCGTGGACGTGCCCATGCGGGTGGCCTGGCTGGTCATCTTGGCGAGCTGGTCGGCGGGGGCGTCGACGAGTCCGGCCGAGCCGGCGTCGGGCACCTGGGTGAGGACGATGAGGTCGCGGAGGCGTTCGAGGAGGTCGCCGGCGAAGCGCCTGGGGTCGTGGCCGCCTTCGACGACGCGTTCGACCACTTCCATCACGGCGGCGCCGTCGGCGGCGGCGAAGGCCTCGCACATCTCGTCGAGGAGGCCCGCGTCGGTGACGCCGAGGAGCGCGGCGGCGCGCTCGTAGGTGACGCCTTCCGGGCCGGCGCCGGCGATGAGCTGGTCGAGGACGGAGAGGGTGTCGCGGGCGGAGCCGCCGCCGGCTCGTACGACCAGGGGGAGCACGTCGTCGGCGACGACCGCGCCTTCTTCGTCGCAGAGTTTGCGGCAGAGTTCGCGCATCGCGGGCGGGGGGATGAGGCGGAACGGGTAGTGGTGGGTGCGCGAGCGGATGGTCGGCAGGACCTTGTCCGGTTCGGTGGTCGCGAAGATGAAGAGGACGTAGTCCGGGGGTTCTTCGACGAGTTTGAGCAGGGCGTTGAAGCCTGCGGCGGTGACCATGTGGGCTTCGTCGATGATGTAGATCTTGTACCGGGAGTCGACGGGCGCGAAGACGGCGCGTTCGCGCAGCTCGCGGGCGTCGTCGACGCCGCCGTGGCTGGCCGCGTCGATCTCGATGACGTCGACCGAGCCGTGTCCGTCGGCGGCGAGGGCCTTGCAGGAGCGGCATTCGCCGCACGGTTCGGCGGTGGGGCCCTGGGCGCAGTTGAGCGAGCGGGCGAGGATGCGCGCCGAGGAGGTCTTGCCGCAGCCGCGCGGCCCGGAGAACAGGTAGGCGTGGTTGAGGCGCCCGGCGCGGATGGCGTTGATGAGCGGTTCGGTGACGTGCTCTTGGCCGACGACCTCGGCGAAGGTCTGCGGCCGGTATTTGCGGTACAGCGCGAGTGCCACGTCATCCTCCAGCTGGCCGGGGCTCTTCCGTCCTTGCCAGGGTACGGCGTGGGTCCGACGTTCGACGGCGCGACCGCCGGTCTCGGTGCGGGCGACACATCTCGGCGTGCTTGGTGTCGGTCGGTGTCGCGAACTCGGCGATTTCGGGCGTTCGGAGGGGTGGCCTCGCTCACGTGTAAGCGGTATCCTCAAATCGTACCAACGCATTTAAACGTTTCAATAGATTGAAGGAGTTCCCCTTGCGCACTCCCGCTCCTCCCCGCCGCAGACTCACGCGGTGGCTCGCCGCCGCCGCGGTCGCCGTCTGCGCCGCCGCGGGCCTCACCGTCTTCTCCGCCTCCCCGGCCGCCGCCGTGGAGACCAACACCTGGTACCGGATCGTCAACGACCATTCCGGGCTCGCCGTCAGCATCCAGAACAGCGGCACCGCCACCGGCACGGCCGCGGTCCTGGCCAACCAGGGCACCGCCGAGAACCAGCAGTTCCGCTTCGTCGACTCGGGAGGCGGCTACTACCGGATCCAAGCCCGGCACTCGAATCAGGTACTCGACGTCTACGCCAAGTCCACCGCCAACGGCGCCGACATCGTCCAGTGGACCGACAACAACGGCACCAACCAGCAGTGGCAGGTCAACACCCAGTCCGACGGCAGCGTCGAACTGGTGAACCGCAACTCGGGCAAGGCCCTCGACAACTGGGAGTGGGCGACCACCGCGGGCAGCCGCATCTCCCAGTACGACCGCAACAACCTCGAATCGCAGCACTGGAAGCTCGTGCCGGTCGGCTCGACCGGCGCGGCCGGGAACGGCTCCCTCAGCGACGGGAACGTCCAGTTCTACGGGCGCTGGGACAAGGACGACCCCACCTGGTACCAGATGGGCTGGGCCGGCGGCTACGTCGAGACCGCCTTCAGCGGCGCCTCGATCGGCGTGAAGCTCCGCAACACCATCGACATGTGGTACTCGATCGACGGCGGCGCGGAGACGTGGATGCGCGCGGTCTCGGGCAACGTGACCGTCCGGAGCGGCCTGAGCGGCACGCACACGATCCGCATCGGCTTCCGCGAGCGGGCGGGCTCCTACACCGGGGACCCGTCCTTCGGCGGGTTCATCCTCGCCTCCGGCGGCGCGACCAGCTCGACCGTGCGTCCTGACAAGCACATCGAGTTCATCGGCGACTCCATCACCGTCGGCCAGCCGAACGCGAACCGTCCCTTCTCGACTTACGCGTGGAACTCGGCCGAGGCCCTCGGCGCGTCCCACATGCAGGTCGCCGAAGGCGGCGCGTGCGTCTCGACCACCGACTGCCGAGGCATGGTCGACTGGTTCCTGCGCACCACCAACCAGGACGCCAACGACATGTGGGAGTTCAACACCTACGAGACCGACCTCGTCGTGATCAACCTGGGCACCAACAACAAGGTGACCGCGGCGCAGTTCCAGGCCGACTACATCCTGCTGCTGCAGCGGGTCCGCCAGTCGTACCCGAACGCGGAGATCCTCGCGATGGGGGTCTTCCGGGAGCGGCTGCTGCAGGAGGTCCAGAACGCCGTGGCGAACCGCAACAACGCCGGGGACGCGAAGGTCCACTATGTCAACACCGTCGGCTGGGTCGACCCGGCCACCGACACGAGCGACAACGTGCACCCGCACGACGCGGGCCACGCGAAGATCGCGGGTCTGCTGACGCCGGTCCTCGACCGGTACATCTAGGAGCGCGCCGCCCGGTACAGGCGGCCGCATGACGGCGGCGGTGCCCGGCTCGAACGAGCCGGGCACCGCCGGTTTCACTGGGTCGCAAGGGCTTCGGTAGGCGAAAGCCGCGAGGCCCGGATCGCCGGGTAGAGGCCGGCGACCGCGCCGATGAACAGCGTGGCGCCCACACCCCCGACGCTCGCCCAGTACGGCACCACCGCGGGCCAGCCCTGCGAGGACGCGTACCCCACGGTCACCGCCGTCCCGATGAGCACCCCGCCCAGGCCCCCGAGGGCGCTCAGCAGCAGCGACTCGGCGAGGAACTGCGTGCGCACCTGGCCCCGCGTCGCCCCGAGCGAGCGCCGCAGCCCGATCTCACTGCGCCGCTCCAGGACCGAGATCACCATCGTGTTCGCGACCCCGACCCCGCCGACGAGCAGCGCGACCGCGCCGAGCCCCAGGAGCATCCCGGTGAACGCGCTGTCGACGGCCTGCTGCGCCTCGAGCGCATCCGAGGGCCGCGACACCGACATCTCATCGGGCGCAGAGGGATCGGCCGTCGCCGCGAGCACGCCCGCCACGTCCAGGACGTACGCGTCCTCGGCACGGGTGTAGACAGTGGTCGCATGCCCGTCGAAACCGAGGTAGGCCTCGGCGGCCCCCCAGCCGATGAGGGCGGTGAGATCGAGTTCGGGCGCCAGCGCCACGGGTTCGAGCACGCCGACGACGGTGAACCATTGACCTCCCATGTAGACGTCGACTCCGGCGCCGGTGATGCCCAGTTGCTCGGCGGCGCTCGAACCGAGCACCACCGCCGGGTACTGCGACGTGGCCTCGTTGAGCCACATCCCGTCTGCCAGTTCGGCGCCCACGGTGTCGAGCATGGCGAGTTCGGCGGCCTGGACGGTCATGCCGCCGCTCTGCCCCTCGGGGATCCGGTCGGAGCGGTAGACGTTCACGTCCGGCACCTGCCCGGTCGCCGCGACCTGGGTGACCGGCCCGATCCGGGCGATCATCGGCACCGCCTCGTACGGCAGCACCCCGACCTCGCCGCTCATCATCGATGTGCCCGGCGAGACCGTGAGCAGGTTCGTGCCGAGCGCGGCGAGCTGGCGGTCGAGCTCGGCCCGGCTCGACGAGGAGATGCCGACGACCGCGATCATCGCAGCGATGCCGATGGCGATCCCCAAGGCGGACAACCAGGCCCGCAGCGGCCGCGTCCGCAGACCGGTGGCCCCGACCCGGAGCACGTCGCCCAGGCCCATCCGGGCGGCCCGCAGCGACTTCGCGGACGGTTCGGCCGGCGTCGCCGGATCGGACCGCCGCGAGGATCGCCGTCGGGCGGAGCGCTTCGGCGACGCCGGGTCGGCGTCCGGCCCCGCACCCGGCCCTTGAGGCGAAGGCGCCCTTGCGGAACGCTCCGCCGCATCGGCCTCGGCCGGATCGACCGGTGCCGCCGCCCCGGGCCGACGCGGCCGAGGCGACCTCGCCGACCGCCCCGCCGAGTCGGCCTTCGGCGCCGGTGGCGCGGGGATCGGCGGGGGCGGCCAGCCGCCCGGCGGCGGTTCGTCGCCGCCGCGCTCGGAACCCGTTGCGGCCATTCAGACCACCTCCCCGTCGCGCATCGCGACCTGCCGCGGCAGCGAGCGCGCGATGTCCTGATCGTGCGTGATGACCACGACGGTGGTGCCGGCCTCGTGCAACTCGTGCAGCAGCGCCATCACGCCGGACCCGGACACCGAGTCGAGGTTCCCGGTCGGCTCGTCCGCCAGCACGACCGCCGGCCCGCCCACGATCGCCCGCGCGACCGCGACCCGCTGCCGCTCGCCGCCCGAGAGCTCGTTCGGCAAGTGGTCCAATCGATGTGCGAGACCGACCCGGTCCAGCGCCTCCGCGGCGCGGGCGCGGCGCTCAGGCCCGCGCCGCCCCGAATACAGCAGGCCGTCGGCCACGTTGTCGAGCACCTGCTGCCCCACGGCGAGGTGGAACTGCTGGAACACGAACCCGATCCTGGTGGCGCGCAGCGCGGACAACTGCTTGTCCCGCAGTCGCGCCACATCGAACCCGTCGATCCGCACCGTGCCCTCGCTCGGCCGGTCGAGCGTGCCGATGAGATGCAGCATCGTCGACTTGCCCGATCCGGACGGGCCGACGATCGCGCACATCTCCCCCGCCTCGATCCGCAGGCTCACGCCGCGCAGCGCCCGCACCCCGCCCGGATAGGTCTTCGACACCCCGTCGAGTTCGACCACCGGCCGCGGCTCGGCGGGCCGCTCGGCTTCGACCGTCGCTTCGGCGAGGGCGCTCATGAGGGCACCACCACGGCCATGCCCGCTTCGAGGCCTTCGCCGCTGACTTCCACTGAGCCGTCGGCGAACAGGCCCGTGTCGACCGCGATCACCTCGGTCGTGTCGCCGGTGGCGATCTCCAGCCCGTACCCGCCGCCGCCGAGGCCGAGCAGCGCCTCGACCGGGACGGTGAGCACGGCCTCGGCGGTCTCCCCGGCGAACCCGACGTCCACGGCGGCCTGGTCGAGGCCGTCGAACACCGCCGGATCCTCGGCGGCCACGGTGACCTCCAAGTACGTCGTGGTCTCGCCGGTCTGGGCGTCCTCCTCGCTGACCACGGACTCGGAGTCCACGATGGATCCGGTCGCCTCGGTGCCGTCCGGGAGGGTGATCGCGACGGCGTCGCCGACGGCCACCAGCTCCTGGTCCTCCAGGTCGACTTCGGCCGTGACGACCTTGTCGAGCCCGGTGTAGTCGAGCACCGGCGAGCCCGGCCGCGCCGAGTCGCCCGGCTCGACACCGACCGCGTCGACCCGCACTTCCCCAGGGGCGTAGACGATCTGGCCGAGTTCGACCGTGCCGGTCTCGGTCAGGCCCAGGTCGTCCTGCCACTCCTCGACCGCATCGGCGGTCGCGTCCGTGTACTCGTCGTCCACAGTGAACCCGTCGTAGCCGAGCTTCGACAGGTTCTTCTCGAACTGCTCGACATCCGAGCCCTCGGTGCCCGGCGTCAGGGACCGGTACGCCGGCAGGCTCCCGTAGAGGAGGGTCACCGGCTTGTCGTCGACGGCGTACAGCCGCCCGCCGCGCTCGATCACGTCGCCCACCTTCGGCAGCGCCGTGAACGTGCCGTTCAGCAGGCAGTCGAGGCCGATCACGTCGCCGAAGCCGAGATCGCCCGAGACCGTGACCGTTTCGGTGAGCGTCTGCTGCACGACCTCGGCGGTCGCCGGAGTCTCCTGCGTCGCACCGGCCTCGGCCTCCTCGAAGAACGCCCGCGGGTCGAACCCGAGGGCCGCCGCGGTCGCGCCGGCCGCGGCGATCACCACGGCGGTCACGGCGACGACCTTCCCTGCGCCGCTGCGGCGCTTGCGGGTCTTCACTCGTCCTCGCTGGTGTTCTCGGGGCCTTCGCCCTCATCGGGCCGCAGGTCCGCGCAGGCCGCGTCCGCGGCCTGGAACGCTTCACTCTCCGGGTCGACGCCCATGTCGCCGTTCATGATGATGCCGCCGTTGGGCTGGGGGTCTGGGAACTCGGTGATCCCGTTCTCCCGCATGCACTCCGAATAGTCCAGCAGCGCCTCGTAGATCTCGGGGTCGATCGTCTCGCCCTCTTCAGGGCCGGGCATCAGGTCCTTGCAGGCGTCCTCAGCGGCTTTGAAATCCTCGTCCGCGGGGTCCATGCCCTCGGGCAGGGAGAGTCCGACGCCGCCCTCGCCTTGCTGCTCAGGGTCCGGGAAGTCCGCGATGCCGTTGTCGCGCATGCATTCGGAATAGGCCAGCGCCTCTTCGAAGCCGTCTTTCTCCTCGTCTTCCTCCGCACTGGCGGATTCGGTGGCGGTGCCGCCGACGTCGGCCACGCCGCCGCCGTCGTCCTTGTCCGAGCAGGCCGCGGCCGAGAGGGCCAAGAGGCCCAGGAGGAGTGCGATCTTGTATCGCCGCATGAAAGTTCGTCCTTTCCTCGCCGCCGGGGAGGTCCCGGCGGCACCATCAGTTCAGTCGCGGCGGCGTTGCCCGGCCGTAAGCCGAAACGGCAATGCCGCGGCAATACCGGGCGGGCCATGATGGGGAGCATGAGAATCCTGGTGGTGGAGGACGAGCCGCTGCTCGCCGACGCCGTGGCCGAATGGCTGCGCGGTGACGCGCACGCGGTCGACATCGCGCTCGACGGCGACGCGGCGCTCGAACGGTTGGGCGTCAACGACTACGACGTGGTCGTGCTCGACCGCGACCTGCCCGGCGTGCACGGCGACCAGGTGTGCCGGGCCATCACGGCCGAGGGCGGCGACACGCGGGTGCTCATGCTCACCGCCGCGTCTGACATCGACGACCGCGTCACCGGGCTCTCGCTCGGCGCGGACGACTACCTGCCGAAGCCCTTCGCGTTCCGTGAGCTCGCCGCGCGCGTCGCCGCTCTCGGGCGCCGCGCCCGGCCCGCCGCGCCGCCGGTGCTCGCGCGCGCCGGCATCACTCTCGACACGCACCTGCATCAGGTCTTCCGCGACGGCCGCTACGTCCCGTTGTCCCGCAAGGAGTTCGCCGTCCTCACCGAGCTGCTGCGCGCCGACGGCGCGCCCGTCTCGGCCGAGCAACTGCTCGAGAAGGCCTGGGACGAGCACACCGACCCGTTCACGCAGGCCGTGCGCATGACGATCCTCAAACTCAGGCGCAAACTCGGCGACCCGCCGGTGGTCCTGACCGAACCCGGAGTGGGGTACCACCTCAAATGAAGCGCCGCTTCCGACTCACGCTCCGGGCCCGGTTGACCATCGTCTACGGAGGACTGTTCATCGCCGGGGGCATCCTGCTCCTGGTGCTCACGTACAGCCTCGTCGAACAGGGCGTCCCGGACGAGAACCAGATCATCCAAGGCTCGCAGAGCAGTGTCGAGGGCCTGCCCGGCCCCACGACCGATGAGGGCGTACTCGCCCAGACGCAGGACTTCAAAGTCCTCGTCACCGGTGAGGCGTGGGCCGACGCCCTCGACACGATCCGGAACGAGGGCCCGCGGGCGCTCCTCTTGGTCAGCCTCGGCACGATCGCGATCGGCTGGTTCGCGGCCGGGCGGATGCTCCGGCCGCTGCAGCGGGTGACCGACACCGCCGCCGAGATCGCCGAGTCCCCTGCGGCCGACAAGGGCCTGCACCGGCGCATCAAGGTCAGCGGTCCGCGCGACGAGCTCCGCGAGCTCTCCGAGACCTTCAACCGGATGCTGGAGCGCCTCGATCAGTCCTTCGACGGCCAGCGCGCGTTCATCTCCAACGCCTCGCATGAACTGCGCACGCCGCTGACGGTGACCCGGGCGCTGCTGGAGGTGGCCGTGCACCGCCAGGGGGCGTCCCCTGAAGTGCGGCAGCTCGGCGAGACCCTTTTGGAGGTGAACGCCCGCCACGAGCAGCTCATCGAGGGGCTGCTCCTGCTCATGCGCTCGGACCGGGAACTCGCCGAACGCTCCTACGTCGACCTCGCCGACGTGGCCGAGCATGTACTCGCCCAGACGGCCGCAGGCGCGGTCTCGGTCACTGCCGACTGCGAGGAGGCCCCGACGAGGGGCGAGCCGGTCCTTTTGGAACGGCTGGTTCAGAATCTGGTCGAGAACGCGATCCGCTACAACACGCCCGAGAACGGCTGGGTGCGCGTGACGACTCGCATGGGCGGGGACGGGAGCGCGGTCCTGGAGGTGTCCAACTCGGGCCCGGTGGTGCCCGCGTTCGAGGTCGAGAGCCTCTTCGAGCCGTTCCGCCGGCTCGGCACGGCCCGCCTCGCGACGGCCTCCAAGGGCGCGGGGCTCGGCCTCTCGATCGTGCGGGCGGTGGCGAAGGCCCACGGCGGCGAGGCCGCGGCGAAGGCCCTCCCCGAGGGCGGCCTGCTGGTCACGGTGCGGCTCCCGGCCGCGGAGGATTGATTCGGGGCAAAGAAAAAGACCCCGGGTTTCCGGGGTCTTTCTGCTGGAGCCGCCTAACGGAATCGAACCGTTGACCTATTCATTACGAGTGAATCGCTCTACCGACTGAGCTAAGGCGGCAAGGTCCCTCACGCACCCGACAGAGCCCGCTTATCCTTGCTGCCTTCCGGCCCTGGGGAGGTTCACAAGATGACGCCGCATGAGGGACGGGCGAAAGTCTACCGCACCTCGACGCCGTCGCCGAACCGGGCGAGCCCCGAAGGTCACTGAGGTCACGGACCACCGGGACCGCGAACGGTCCACCCGTTCATGGCGTGTGCATGGCCGCCGCCTCCGCTCACCGCTGCTCCTTCGGGTCCAGATCTGCGAGCGCGGTTCCCAGGCGGCGCGCGCCTTCGGTGAGTTCGGCGTGATCGGCCGCCGCCGCGAACCCGACGCGCAGGAACGCCGCCGAAGGCTCGGCCGCGAAGTATCGGCCGCCGGGGCTCACGGCGACGCCGTGCCGCCGGGCCGCACCGGCGAGGACGGTGTCGTCGACGCCGGACGGCAGGCGGACCCACAGGTGCAGCCCGCCCGCGGGCGGCCGAACCAGGGCGGCGCCGGGGAGCTCCCGGGCGAGTGCGGCGGCCAGCCCGGCGCACCGCTCACGCAGCGCCGCACCGAGGAAGCGGACGTGCCGGTCCCAGGACGGCGAGCTGAGCATCTCCAGCGCGGCCTCCTGGAGCGGGCGCGCCACGAAGAAGTCGTCGACCAGCCGCACCGCCCGCATCCGCTCCATGACCGGCCCGCGCGCGATCAGCGCCCCGATCCGCAGGCTCGGGGCGGCGGGCTTCGTGAGCGAGGTGACGTGGACGACGGTGCCGTCGCGGTCGTCGGCGACCAGCGGCCGCGGCACCGTGCCGCCGTGTCCCAGGTGCCGCGCGAAGTCGTCTTCGAGCACGAACGCGCCGGAGGCCCGCGCCACGTCGAGGACCTGGCGGCGGCGTTCGGGCGAGAGGACGGCGCCGGTCGGGTTCTGGAATGTCGGCTGGCAGTACAGCAGTCGCGCGCCGGTCATGGCGAAGGCGTCGGCGAGCATGTCGGGCCGCAGTCCGTCGCCGTCGATCGGGACGGGGACCGGCCGCAGACCCGCGGCGCGGGCGGCGGCCAGAGCGAGGGGGTAGGTCGGGGATTCCACCAGGACGGGACTGCCGGGCCCGGCGATGGCCCGGAACGCGATCGACAGGGCGCTCTGTCCGCCGGCGGTGACGAGGACGTCCTCCGGCGCGACACCGCCGCCGACGATCCGGGCGAACACCGTGCGCAGCGCGGTCAGGCCGCTAGCGGGGGCGCGGTCCCAGGCGTCCGGGTGCCGGGCCGCCCGCGCGAGCGCCGCGCTCAGCGCCCGGCCGGGCTGGAGCGAGCGGTGCACGTAGCCGCCGTCCATGTCGATCGTCCCGGCAGGCGACGGTCCCAGCGGGTCGGTGAGCAGGTGGGTGTCGACGGCGCGGTCGGTGAGGGCGACGGTCTGCCAGTCGGTGTCCGCTTCGCGTTCGGCCTCGCCGTTCCGGGGCCGCTGCGCCACGAATGTGCCGCTGCCGGGGCGGGTCACCACGGCGCCCTCGGCGGCCAGGGCGGCGATGGCCCGTGCGACGGTCGCCGGGCCGACCCGGTACTCCTTGACGAGTTCCCGGCTGCTCGGCAGCCGGTCGCCGGGCGAGAGCCGGGCCAGCAGTGCGCGGAGCCGGTCGGCCAACTCGACAGAAGTGCTACCGTCGTACATGAGAGATCATAATAGCGCTACTGCCCTGGATTCGGAAGCACTTCAGCGCGATGTGACCCCGCGTGCCGGACGGGGGCGGCGATGACCGCCACGCAGACGCGGGCCGAGGCTCGGTCTTCAGCAAGTCTTTGGCGCAACGGCGACTTCCTCAAGTTCTGGCTCGGCGAGACCCTCTCGCTCCTCGGCAACCAGGTCACCAACCTCGCCCTGCCCCTGACCGCCATCATCGCCTTCAACGCCACCGACGAGCAGGTCGGCGTCCTGCGGTTCCTGCAGCTCGTCCCGTATCTCGGCCTCGCGCTGCTGTTCGGGGTGTGGGTGGACCGGGCCAGGCGGCGGCGGATCATGCTCGGCGCCAACCTCGTCCGGATGCTCCTGCTGGCCCTCGTGCCCGTCCTGTACTGGGCGGACGCGCTCAGCCTGGTCTCGCTCCTGACGATCGCCTGCGCCGTCGGCGTCGCCTCGGTGCTGTTCGACGTGAGCTGGATGGCGTACGTGCCCACGCTCGTGCGCGACCCGAAGCACTATGTCGAAGCGGGCGCCAAGATGGGGATGAGCTCGTCGGCGGCCGACGTGGCCGGGCCCGGGCTCGCGGGCGTCCTCATCGGCGCCCTGACCGCGCCGGTGGCGCTGATCGTCGACGCGTGCTCCTACCTGGTGTCCCTGGTCTCGCTGCTGCTCATCCGCACGCCCGAGCCCCGGCCCGAACCGCCCGCCGCCCTGCGGGAGGGCCTGCGCTGGGTGGCGGGGAACCCGGTCCTGCGGTCACTCGCACTGATCGGCTTCTGCTGCAACTTCTCCATGGTCACCGTGTGGACGATGTTCCTGCTGTACGGCACCCGCGACCTGCACTTGGACTCGACGACCCTCGGCGGGATCTTCGCCACCGCGTCCGTGGGCGGCCTGATCGGCGCGGCGATCTCCCGCAAGGTCATCCGGCGCTTCCGGCTCGGCCTCGTCTACCTCGTAGCCCAGTCGGCCCTCCTCATCGGACCGGCGCTGATCGTCCTGGCCGCCGGCCCGCGGCCGGTCATGGTGGGGATGTTCGTCCTCTCCTTCTTCACCACCTACCTCGGTCTCGGCGTCGCCGGGGTCGTCATCGTCAGCCTGCGCCAGGCCAGCACCCCGCAGTCGATGATGGGAAGGATGACGGCGGTCTTCCGCACCCTGCTGTTCGGCGGCGGCGCACTCGGCGGCCTGTTCGCGGGCCTGCTGTCGGGTCGGATCGGCGCCCACGGCGCCTTGACCGTTGCGGCGATCGGCTCCGCCGCCGTCCTGGTCGCACTGGTCCTGTCCCCGGTGATCCGTCTCCGCGACCTGCCGACGGCCCCGGAGGAACCCGCCAGGTGAGGATCCGTGTCCACCCGCTTTCCCAGCGCGCGCACCGATACCCGGCTCCCCAACCGCGCGCGTGCGCCGCACGTCACCCCGGAACACCCGGATATCGACCGCTGCGGCCGTCGGGTAAGCTTCCCGGCGGAGGATTCGCATAGTGGCCTAGTGCGCACGCTTGGAAAGCGTGTTGAGTGAAAGCTCTCAGGGGTTCGAATCCCCTATCCTCCGCCACAGGCGAGAAGAAGGAAGCCGGAGCAGGCGCTCCGGCTTTTTTCGTGCCCTCATGCGGACACGCGAAAGGGGCGGGACCGCTTGGGTCCCGCCCCTGTTTCGCTTACGACGCTCCGCCGTTAAGCGGCGCCGCCCTGGCCCACCTGGCCGCCTCGCGGCCCGGCACCCGGGCTCTTCGGCGGCATGGTGCCAGTGCCCGCTCCCGGGCTCTTGGGAGCCCGCTCGCCGGCCAGTTCGGCCGGAGGCGTGTCCGGCACGCCCGCGGGCTTGTCGGCGCCCCTGAACGTCAGGTTCGTCTTCTCGATGTCCTTCGGGTCGCCGTCGACGTCCACGATGACGATCTGACCGGGCGTGAACTCGTTGAAGAGGATCTTCTCCGAGAGCGTGTCCTCGATCTCGCGCTGGATCGTGCGACGCAGCGGCCGCGCGCCCAGGACGGGGTCGTAGCCCTTGTGCCCCAGGTACAGCTTCGCGTTGTCGGTCAGCTCCAGGGCCATGTCGCGGTTCGCGAGCTGGTCCTCGATGCGCTTGACCATGAGGTCGACGATCGCGACGATCGCTTCCTGCGTGTGCTTCGGGAACACGATCGTGTCGTCGATGCGGTTCAGGAACTCGGGGCGGAAGTGGTTCTTCAGCTCCTCGTTGACCTTCTCCTTCATCCGGTCGTAGTCGCCGCCCTCGGACGCGTCCGCCTGGAAGCCCAGCGACACGGCCTTGCCGACGTCCCTCGTACCGAGGTTCGTGGTCAGGATCAGCACGGTGTTCTTGAAGTCCACGATGCGGCCCTGGCCGTCGGTCAGGCGACCGTCCTCCAGGATCTGCAGGAGCGTGTTGAACACGTCCGGGTGGGCCTTCTCGATCTCGTCGAACAGGACCACGGAGAACGGCTTGCGGCGCACCTTCTCGGTGAGCTGCCCGCCCTCGTCGTAGCCGACGTAGCCGGGAGGCGCACCAACCAGGCGCGAGACCGTGTAGCGGTCGTGGAACTCGGACATGTCGAGCTGGATCAGCGCGTCCTCGGAGCCGAACAGGAACTCCGCGAGCGCCTTCGCCAGCTCGGTCTTACCCACACCGGACGGGCCGGCGAAGATGAACGAGCCCGACGGGCGCTTCGGGTCCTTAAGCCCGGCGCGCGTACGGCGGATCGCCTTGGAGACGGCCTTGACGGCGTCCTCCTGGCCGATGATGCGCTTGTGGATCTCCTCCTCCATGCGCAGCAGGCGGGAGGTCTCCTCCTCGGTCAGCTTGTAGACCGGGATGCCGGTCCAGTTCGCGAGGACCTCGGAGATCATCTCCTCGTCGACCTCGGTGACCTGGTCGAGGTCGCCGGCCTTCCACTCCTGCTCGCGCTTGGCGCGCTTCTCGTGCAGGCGCTTCTCGGTGTCGCGCAGGCGCGCGGCGGCCTCGAAGTCCTGGGCGTCGATCGCCGATTCCTTCTGGCGACGCGTCTCGGCGATCTCCTCGTCGATCTCGCGGAGGTCCGGCGGTGCGGTCATCCGGCGGATGCGCATTCTCGCGCCCGCCTCGTCGATGAGGTCGATGGCCTTGTCCGGCAGGAACCGGTCCGAGATGTACCGGTCCGCGAGCGTCGCGGCCTGCACCAGGGCGCCGTCCGTGATGGAGACGCGGTGGTGGGCCTCGTAGCGGTCCCGCAGGCCCTTGAGGATCTCGATGGTGTGCGCCAGGGACGGCTCGGCCACCTGAATCGGCTGGAAGCGGCGCTCGAGCGCGGCGTCCTTCTCGAGGTACTTGCGGTACTCGTCGAGCGTGGTCGCACCGATGGTCTGCAGCTCGCCGCGGGCCAGCATCGGCTTGAGGATCGAAGCCGCGTCGATCGCGCCCTCGGCGGCCCCCGCGCCGACGAGCGTGTGGATCTCGTCGATGAAGAGGATGATGTCGCCGCGGGTCTTGATCTCCTTGAGGACCTTCTTCAGGCGCTCTTCGAAGTCACCGCGGTAGCGGGAGCCGGCCACCAGGGCGCCCAGGTCAAGCGTGTACAGCTGCTTGTCCTTGAGCGTCTCGGGAACCTCGCCCTTGGTGATCGCCTGCGCGAGGCCCTCGACGGCGGCGGTCTTGCCGACGCCGGGCTCGCCGATGAGCACCGGGTTGTTCTTGGTGCGGCGGGAGAGGACCTGCATGACGCGTTCGATCTCGCGCTGGCGCCCGATCACGGGGTCGAGCTTGCCGTCGCGGGCGGCCTGCGTGAGGTTGCGTCCGAACTGGTCGAGCACGAGCGAACCGGACTGCTGCGCCTCCTGGGAGGTGCCGCCGGCGGTCGCGCCCGCGGGCTCCTTGCCCTGGTAGCCCGACAGCAGCTGCAGGACCTGCTGGCGCACGCGGTTGAGGTCCGCGCCGAGCTTGATGAGGACCTGGGCGGCGACGCCCTCGCCCTCGCGGATCAGGCCGAGCAGGATGTGCTCGGTGCCGATGTAGTTGTGGCCCAGCTGCAGCGCCTCGCGGAGGCTCAGTTCGAGCACCTTCTTCGCCCGCGGGGTGAAGGGGATGTGCCCGGACGGGGCCTGCTGGCCCTGGCCGATGATCTCCTCGACCTGCTGGCGGACGCCTTCCAAGGAAATGCCCAGGCTCTCCAGGGCCTTCGCCGCCACGCCCTCGCCCTCGTGGATGAGGCCGAGCAGGATGTGTTCCGTGCCGATGTAGTTGTGGTTGAGCATCCTGGCTTCTTCTTGAGCCAAGACGACCACGCGTCGGGCACGGTCCGTAAACCGTTCAAACATGCGCTTCTGCTCCTCGCGTCCGCCGCTACTTGTCGTCGTTACTGGTCGTGGCTTGCAAAACCCTGTGGGTACACCTTATCTCCCGGTTCTGCGGACGACGGGTGCCACGTGGGTGACAACAAGCGTGCCCCTTCGACCATTCCCGGTGATAACAGGTTCGCTGTGAGCGCAATACCCGCTGTCCCGCGCCGCAATCCAATGGATGGTGCCAGGCGGGTGTGACAGTCCTTCCGAAGTCCTACCGACTGCGTCTCGACTCGCGGGACGCGAAAACACCCGCTCCCCCAGGGGAGAGCGGGCGCGGAAGTCGGGTCGCAGGACTGCCTGACTAGTTGTGCGCGGCGTTGTATTCCTCGACGATCGCCTGCGGGATGCGCCCGCGGGGCGAAACACGCTTGCCGCTGCGCTCGGCCCACTCGCGGATGGCCTTGTTCTGCTCACGGTCCACAGTCTGGCGGCGGGGGGCGGTGGCGCCGCGGACCGGGCCGCGGGGCGCGCCCAGGCTGTAACGGCCGAGACGAGTGCCGGCCTCCTGGAATTTCTCCAGAGCGTCGCGCAGTTCCTTGGCGTGCCCGGCCGAGAGGTCGATCTCGTAGGCCTGTCCGTCGATAGCGAATTTGACGGTCTCCTCAGCCTTGCTGCCGTCGATATCGTCGATCAGGATGACCTGTGTCTTCTTCGCCATGGCAAATTCCTCTCGAACTGTAGCGACTACCGCTGCCGGGACAACCGTCTTGCTAGTGCCAGAGCATATACGAGTCCATTAGCGAAGGGAAAGAGGGTGGGCGCATCTATTTGTGAATACGTCGCTACCGTCCAGGTCACCGGCGACTTGAATGCGTCCAAGTCTCCCGCGTCCGGGCAAAAAGGGACCGCGCCGGAGGGGAGGCCCTTGAATAGGCCCCACACCCCCGGCGCGGTTTCTTTGCTTTGCTATTCCGGTTTCACCAGCGGGAAGAGGATGGTCTCTCGGATACCGAGTCCGGTGAGCGCCATAAGCAACCGGTCGATTCCCATGCCCATCCCGCACAGCGGCGGGAGGCCGTACTCCATCGCGCGCAGGAAGTCCTCGTCGACGCCCATCGCCTCATCGTCGCCCTTGGCGGCCAGTCTGGCCTGGGCCTCGAGGCGCTCGCGCTGGATAACGGGGTCGATGAGCTCCGAATAACCGGTGCCGAGTTCGAAACCGCGGACGTACAGGTCCCATTTCTCGGTGAGCCCGGGAGTGGTGCGGTGACCGCGCGTGAGCGGCGAGGTCTCCTCCGGGTAGTCGAAGACGAAGGTGGGCTCGTGGAGGTGGTCGGAGACCAGCACCTCGAACAATTCCTCCGCGAGTTTCCCGGGACCCCACTTGGGGTCGACGCCGAGTTCGACTTTCTCGGCGTAAGCGCGGAGCGTCTCGAGCGGGGTGTCGACGGTCACGGTTTCTCCGAGGGCTTCGGAAAGGGAACCGAAGACGGTGATCTCGGCCCACTCGCCGCCGAGATCGTACTGGGAGCCGTCCGCGAGTTCGACGATCTCCGAACCGAACACCGATCGGGCGACGCCCTGAATGAGCGACTTGGTGAGCCCGGCGATGGTGCGGTAGTCGCCGTAGGCCTGATAAGCCTCGAGCATCGCGAACTCCGGCGAATGCGACGAGTCGGCGCCCTCGTTGCGGAAGTTCCGGTTGATCTCGAATACGCGGTCGATGCCGCCGACGACGCACCTTTTCAGATAGAGCTCAGGGGCGATGCGCATGTACAGGTCCATGTCGTACGCGTTCATGTGCGTCACGAACGGCCGCGCCGTGGCGCCGCCGGGCTGGACCTGCATCATCGGGGTCTCGACCTCGACGTAGTCGCGGTCGTCGAGCTGGTCGCGCAGGGAGCGGACCACCTTGGCGCGGTTGCGGGCGTTCGCGCGAGCCTCGGGCCGCATGATGAGGTCGACGTAGCGCTGGCGGACGCGGGTCTCCTCGGCGAGGGGCTTGTGCGCCACGGGAAGCGGACGCAGGGCCTTGCCGGTGATCTGGAACGAGTCGGCCATGACCGACAGCTCGCCGCGCTTGGAGGTGATGACCTCGCCGGTGACACCGATGTGGTCGCCGATGTCGGCCAGGCGCTTCCAGTCCGCGAGGGCTGCTTCGCCGATCTTGCCCTGGGAGAGCATCACCTGGAACTCGGTGCCGTCGCCGTCGCGCAGGCGGGCGAAGCAGAGCTTCCCGGCGGTGCGCACGAAGATCACCCGTCCGGTGGTACCGACGGTGACGCCGGAGGATTCGCCGTCGGGGAGGCCCGCGAACTGCTCGCGCAGTTCGGCCAGGCTGTGGGTGCGCGGGTAGCCGAGCGCGTACGGCTCCTTGCCTTCCGCGAGGAGGGCGGCGCGCTTCTCACGCCGGATCTGCATCTGCTCGGGAAGGTCGTCGCCGCTGTCGGTGTTCTGCTCGTGCTCGGTCACGCCTTCAAGGGTAAATGTCCCCGCCGCGGCTCAGCATGCGAGATTCGCCTCATCGCGCCGTGTCACACCGCCCTCGCGGCCGGGTGCGGCTATAGGGCATGCCCCTTCCCACCCGCATCCGCCTCCGACCAACCGAAGAAATGAGGCGACTCTCCCACACGGGTCCGACATCCCCCGAACCCGAAGCCCGTTCGCGCTCGCCTGGCAGTGGGCTACTCGGCCAGGATCGGGCGTTCGATCGCGAAGGCCGGGTAGCCGACGACGCGGTCCGGCCTGCCGACCGTGTCCGCCGAGGTGGCCAGCGCGAGCTGCCTTGGGCGCCGTCCGGTCGCGTCGGCCCAGGCGAGGGTGGCGCGCAGGGCGTACACGCCGCAGGCGTGCTGCGGTGCGATCTCGCGCGGGCGCAGGCTGCGGATCGCCTCGGCGGTCACGGCGTCGATGCGTTCGGCGGTGGCCTGGTCGTGGAAGTGCGAGAGGTCCGTCGAGCACACCAGCACCGCGTCCTCGCCGGCCTCTTCCAGCAGGGCGGCGATGACGCGTGCGCTGTCCGGGGACTGGCTCATGCCGAACGCCACCGGCGTCACCTCGATGTCCGGACCGAGTGCGACCTGCAGGAACGGCAGTTGCACCTCGAGTGAGTGCTCGGCTTCGTGCGGCAGGCGCGAGGAGCCGACGATGTTCGACGCGGCGACCCGCACCTGCCCGAGCGGGGTCTCCCAGCGCGCGTATGGCGCGGCGGCGTGCCCGCGGAGCGGGTAGTGGTGGGAGGGTCCGACGAGGACGACGCGCTTGACGCGGCCGCGGTGGGCCGCGAGCCGGGCGTAGACCTCGGCGGCGACGGGCCCGGAGTAGCGGTAACCGGCGTGCGGCACGATGTAGGCCGCGGCGAGCGGTTCGCTCACGGGGCCGACGGCGTCGATGAGCCGCTGGATGTCGGCGCGGAGCAGCCCGGGGTCGGCCGGGTAGAAGCGTCCGGCGACGGCCGCTGGCCGTACGGTGTCTGATTTGATCGAAGGCATCGCAGGTCTTCCGGTGGTGGTTCCTGTGGTCGGTGTGGAGGCTCTGGTCGGTGAGCCGGGATGTGCTCTGGTTATGCGGGTTCTCGCCTGTGTGACGGCGCGGCGACGCGGATCGGTTGTCGTTTGGGACCCCAGTCTCCCGCCGGTCCGTCGAAAACCCCGGGAACGGGCGCGCCGCAACTGTTGCAGTGTCCGCTATCCGACACTGCATATCGGTCAATTCGGTACCAATCGCGCAGGATGAGGGCTTCCCCACAGTTCGTGCAAGTCGTGGTCTGGCCTTCGGGGTCGTGCACGTTGCCGGTGTAGACGAACCGCAGTCCCGCGTCGTGCGCGATCCGCCTGGCCCGGCGCAGCGTGGCCACCGGGGTCGGCGGCACGTCGCGCATCTTGAAGTCCGGGTGGAACGCCGTGAAGTGCAGCGGGACGTCCGGGCCCAGATGTTCGCGGATCCACGCGCACTCGGCCGCGATCTCGTCGTCCGAGTCGTTGTGCTCGGGGATGAGCAGCGTGGTGATCTCGGTCCACACGTCGGTCTCGTGCACCAGGTATTCGAGTGTATCGAGGACAGTCCTCAGTGAAGCGAACGCGATCTTGTGGTAGAACTCCTCGGTGAACGCCTTGAGGTCGATATTCGCGGCGTCCATGTGCGCGTAGAGCTCTCGTCGCGCGTCGGGCCTGATGTACCCCGCCGAGACGGCCATTGCCTTGAGACCGGCCTCGCGGGCCGCGTCTGCGCAGTCGGCCGCGTATTCGAGGAACACCGTAGGGTCATTGTATGTGAACGCGATCGATCTGCAGCCCAGGCGCTTCGCGGTCGTGGCGAGCGTCTCGGGCTCGGCTTCCGAAGCGAGCGTGTCGATCTCGCGGGACTTCGAGATGTCCCAGTTCTGGCAGAAGCGGCAGGCCAGGTTGCACCCGGCGGTCCCGAAGGAGAGCACCGGAGTGCCTGGCAGGAAGTGGTTCAGGGGCTTCTTCTCGATCGGGTCGATGCAGAACCCGGACGAGCGCCCGTACGAGGTGAGGACGATCTGGTCGCCGTGGCGCGCGCGCACGAAGCACAGGCCGCGCTGGCCTTCGCGCAGGCGGCAGGCCCGCGGGCAGACGGTGCATTCGATGCGCCCGTCGTCCAAGGCCCGGTGGAACTCGGTGCCGACGGTGAACTCGTCGGCGCCTTCGACCCGTGGCCTACAGGGAGTGAGGGTGGCCATACTCACTACCGTAGCGCCCGCTCCGTTGCCGCTGCGTTTCGGTGCGGGCACAACCGAAGGGCATGGGAAAGGGGGCCGCGTGAAATCGCGGCCCCCTTCCCTATTGCGCTAGTTCAGGCGCTCGCCCGAAGCGGCGTGGAAGACGTGCTCGTGGCCCGGTTCCGGCACGACGTACACGGTCTCGGCGAGACGCGGGACGTTGGCCGACTCGGTGCGGACGACGAAGCGCTCGGAGTCGCCGTTGTACGCGGCGTGGCCGTACACGTAGGCCTCCGAACCGAGCTCCTCGACGAGGTCGACCTCGATCGGGATGCCGCCCGAGGTCTCCGTGCCGAGCTTGCAGTGCTCGGGGCGGATGCCGACGGTGACCTTCTGGTCGCCGCCGTCCTGGGTGGCGGCGTCGCGGACCTCGCGCGCGAGCGGGAGGGTCACGTCGCCGAACAGGGCGCCGGCCTCGGTCAGGTTGACCGTCTTGAGGTTCATGGCCGGGGAGCCGATGAAGCCCGCGACGAAGGTGTTGGAGGGCTTTTCGTACAGGGTGCGCGGGGTGTCGCACTGCTGCAGGAGGCCGTCCTTCATGACCGCGATCCGGTGGCCCATGGTCATGGCCTCGATCTGGTCGTGGGTGACGTAGACCGTGGTGATGCCGAGGCGCTTCTGGAGCGAGGCGATCTGCGAGCGGGTCTGGACGCGGAGCTTGGCGTCGAGGTTCGACAGCGGCTCGTCCATGAGGAACACCTGCGGCTCGCGCACGATGGCGCGGCCCATGGCGACGCGCTGGCGCTGACCACCCGAGAGGGCCTTCGGCTTGCGGCCGAGGTAGTCGGAGAGGTCGAGGAGCTTGGCGGCGTCTTCCACCCGCTGCTTGATCTCGGACTTCGGCATGCGGCGCAGCTTGAGGGCGAACGCCATGTTGTCGAAGACGGACATGTGCGGGTAGAGCGCGTAGTTCTGGAAGACCATCGCGATGTCGCGGGACTTCGGGGGGAGGTTCGAGACGTCGGTCTCGTTGATGAAGATCGAGCCTTCGTCGACCTCTTCGAGGCCGGCGAGCATCCGGAGCGAGGTGGACTTTCCGCAGCCGGAGGGGCCGACGAGAACGAGGAACTCGCCCTCCTGGATCTCCAGGTTGAGCTTGTCGACGGCGGGCTTCTCGGTGCCCGGGTAGATGCGCGTGGCACCTGCGTACGTCACTGTGGCCATGATGTGGTCCCTTTCACTGGCAGGTACGTGCCAGACGATCCGTGGTAAAAGGCGGTTGTGGCATCACAGTGCGGGACCTCACCGGGGCGCGACCCTGCGCTGTGAATTCGGCTGCGTGATGCGGAGCACCGCACAGCGTGAGCTGAGCCTAGCCGCGAGGGAATGCCTTTGCCAAGTCGGAGCCGAACGTTTGTCCGGTTTCCCACGAACGTTTACCGAAACGTTATTCCACGCGCAGGGCCTGCAGCAGGCGCTCGTCGCCCGCCACGTCGCAGATCCCGAACGGCAGCCGGCCCCACAGCGCCAGCGCGATGTCCGAGGCCGAGCCCGCGGCGCGGGCCTGCAGCTCAGTGCGCGAATCGGGATGGTCGAGCAGCGCGACGCGGCCGTCTCTGAGGCGCACGAACCAGGTCGCGTCGGCGTCCTGGGCGAAGAGCTGCACGAGCCCGGAGGTCTCGGGATGGGCGCCGCGGCGGGCGCCGACGGGCAGGAACGCCTCGAAGACCTCGGTGATCGTCTCGGAGGCGAGGGCGGCCGGCACGGGTGCGGTGGCGCCCACGGCCATCTGCACGTCCCAGCGGGCCAGTCCGGTGGCGACGGCGACGCGCCGGTGCCAGAACTCGGCATGCCACTCCACGGGCGCCCACGTCCACGCGGGCGATTCGGGGCCGCGGGCCTCGACCGCGTCGAGCACGGCGGCGAGCGCCTGGTCGAACACGTCGAGGACGGCGGCGCCCTCGGCTCTCACCGGCGGTGGCTCGGGCAGGTCCTCGTCTTCTGTGGGGCGCGTGAACACGGCCTGGACGGCCCAGCGGTACTCGCGGGCCAGTTCGAGAAGAATGTCCGCCACCGTGGAGTCCGGCCGTGAGGGGGCGACGCGGCCGAGCACCTCGGGTCCGCAAGCCGAGCGCAGGCCCGCAGCCTCGGTCTTCAACTCGGTGAGGTAGTCGGTGATGCGCAGCTTAGCCATGGTGACCGCCGTTCCTCGTAGCCTGCGTAAAGCTTAGGCTTTCCGGTGTGACACACGCCAGCCCAACGCCGAGCGAACAGGCCGCGAACGGCCCGATTCCCGGCAAATCTCTCAGCGAATACACGACGCTGCGCCTGGGCGGACCGGCCCGGGAACTGGTCGAGGTCCACTCCTCGGAGGAAGCGGTCGCGGCACTGCGTGGGGCCGAGGGCCCGACGCTGGCGCTCGCCGGCGGCAGCAACGTGGTGATCGGCGACGGGGGCTTCGACGGCACGGTGGTGCTGCTGCGCGGCGGGGGCATCGCCGAGGCCGACGGCGCGATCCGGGTCGAGGCGGGCCAGGTCTGGGACGAGTTCGTCGCGTGGACCGTGGCGAACGGCTGCTCAGGTGTGGAGTGCCTCAGCGGCATCCCCGGCTCGGCCGGGGCGACGCCGATCCAGAACGTGGGCGCGTACGGCCAGGAGGTCGCGCAGACGATCGCGGCGGTGCAGGTCTGGGACCGGGAGCAGGACGAGATCCGCGACTGGACGCCCGAGGAATGCGCGTTCGCCTACCGCCACAGCGCCTTCAAGCACAACGACCGGTATTTCGTCATGAGCGTCGACTTCCGCTTGGAGGCCTCGCTGCTCTCGCAGCCGGTCGCGTACGCCGAACTGGCAAAGCGAGTGGGCGTCGAAGTCGGCGGGCGAGTGCCGCTGGCCGACGCGAGGGAAGCGGTCATCGAACTGCGCCGGGGCAAGGGCATGGTCCTCGACGAGCAGGACCACGACACCTGGAGCGCCGGTTCGTTCTTCACGAACCCGATCATCGACGCGCACGTCTACCACGAGCTGGAAGCGCGTGCAGGAGGCGAACCCCCGCACTGGCCCTCGGGAGAGGGAAAGGTGAAGGTCTCGGCCGCCTGGCTCATCGGAGCGGCAGGCTTCGAGAAGGGTCACCAGCGGGGAAACGTAAGCCTCTCAACCAAACACACTCTGGCCCTGACGAACCGAGGCGGGGCCACGACGGCCGAACTCCTTGCCCTCGCAACCGAAGTCGCCGACAAAGTCGAGCAGGATTTCGGCATCCGCCTCCACCCCGAACCGGTCATGGTGCTCTAGTCCCGTCACGGACCATGCGCGACGGCACAACACGCGGAGGACTCCTTAGATTCGCCGAACTCCGCCGTCACGGATATACTCTGAACTACATGCGATATCAAAGTATGGAGGCGGTCATGACCAAGACTCTCGTGGACGTCGATGACGACCTGCTGGCCGATGTCATGGCCAAGAGCGGCGCCAAGACCAAGAAGCAGGCCATCAACGAGGCGCTTTCGTTCTATGCGAAGGCCCAGGACAAGAGCCCTGAGGAGGCGTGGCGCGACCTGTTCGCGATGGCCGACGAAGGCCTGATCGATCTCGAAAGCCTTGAAGCCTCCGAGGGCTGATGTATCTCATCGACTCAAGCGCCCTTGTCCGCATCCTTCGCAAGCAGGTCGACCCGGCGTGGATCGACTACGCGATATCCCGGAAGTTCGCAATCTGCGAGCCGGTCCTTTGCGAGACCATCAAGGCAGTTGGCAAGGGCCAAGCCAAACGAGCTGAGACGAACTTGCTCGCCGGCCACCGATACGTCAAGCTTCCGGACGGTGTCTGGGACTACGTGCGCGCGATGCGGCACGGCCTGATCGAGCGGAGCATGCACAACGTGTTCGGTGTTGCGGACTACCTCATCGCGGCGACAGCGATGAAACTGAAGCTTCCCGTTCTGCATGAGGACAAGGACTACACGGCCGCCGCGACGATCTTCCCGCAGTTGAGCGAACGGCGCATCAGCATGACACTCCCCGACGAGTAACGGCCTAGCGGAGGAGGGCGGCTGCTTCCAGGGCCGCGTAGGTCGCGATGACGCCTGCTCCTGCTCGCTTGATGCTGGTCAAGCTCTCCAGGATCGCCGCGTCGCGGTTGATCCAACCCCGATCCGCCGCGGCCACGATCTGGGCGTACTCGCCGCTGATGTGGTAGGCCGCAACGGGAACCGGGCTGCGCTCGGCGGCGGCCTTCACGATGTCGAGGTACGGGAGCGCGGGCTTGACCATGACGATGTCGGCGCCCTGCTCGATGTCGAGGTCGATCTCGTGGAGCGCTTCGGTGGCGTTCGCGTTGTCCTGCTGGTAAGTGCGGCGGTCGCCCTGCAGCTGCGATTCGACGGCGTCGCGGAACGGACCGTAGAACGCGCTGGCGTACTTCGCCGCATAAGCGAGCAGGCCGGTGTCGGTGTGGCCCGCTTCGTCAAGGGCGGCACGGACGTAGCCGATCTGGCCGTCCATCATGCCCGAGGCGCCGAGCAGGTCCGCGCCCGAATCCGCAAGGGCCAGGCCCATCTCCGCATAGCGCGCGAGCGAAGCGTCGTTGTCCACAGTGCCATCAGGGCGCAGGACGCCGCAGTGGCCGTGGTCGGTGAACTCGTCGAGGCACAGGTCCGGGATGACCACGAGGTCGTCGCCGATCTCCTCGCGGATCGCCCGGGTGGTGACGTTGAGGATCCCGTTCGGATCGGTTGCGGCCGAGCCGATCGCGTCGCGCACCAACGGGATGCCGAAGGGCATGAGTCCGCCGATGCCGGCCCGTGCGGCCTCGACCGCGAGCTTGCGCACCGAGTCCACGGAGTGCTGGAAGACGCCCGGCATCGAGGCGATCTCGACCGGCTCGGTCAGGCCCTCCTTGACGAAGATCGGCAGCACGAGGTCGTTCGGATGGACACGCGTCTCGGCCACGAGACGGCGAAGGGCCGCAGTGCGGCGCAGCCTCCGAGGCCGGATCACGGGGAGTTCGGAGCTGTTCGGCACTGCGGCCACTTCCCTTCGTACGTAAGAACTTCCTAACGGAAGCGCAGAGCGGTCGGGCCCTGCACCTTCTGTCCGCGGCGGGTCTTGATCGGGCCCTCGGCCAGGCGCTGCTTCAGCTCCGTGGCGTACTCGGCGAGGGCCTCGATGAGGTCCGGCACCGAAGCGTTGTCGGGCTTGGCGTCGACGCGCAGACCGAACTCGGTCGCGGTGTCGGCCGTCGCCGGGCCGATGCAGGCCACGACCGTGCGCTGGTGCGGCTTGCCCGCGATGCCGACGAGGTTGCGGACCGTGGAGGACGAGGTGAACAGCACCGCGTCGAATCCACCGGACTTGATCGCGTCGCGGATGTCGGCGGCCGGCGGCGAAGCGCGCACGGTGCGGTAGGCAGTGACGTCGTCGACCTCCCAGCCGCGCTCGGACAGGCCCTGCACGAGCGTCTCGGTGGCGATGTCGGCGCGCGGCAGGAGCACTCGGCCGACCATGTCCAGGATCGGGTCGTGCGGCGGGAAGACCTCCAGGAGGCCCTCCGAGGACTGCTGCCCGTTCGGGATCAGCTCGGGCTCGATGCCGAACTCGCGCACCGCGTTCGCGGTGGACTCGCCGATGCACGCGATGCGCAGGCCGCCGAAGGCGCGCGCGTCGAGGCCGTGCTCCTTGAACTTCTCCCAGATGGCCTTCACCGAGTTCTGGCTGGTGAAGACGATCCACGCGTAGCGTCCGTCCACAAGGCCCTTGATGGCCCGCTCCATCTGGGCGGGCGTGCGCGGCGGTTCGACGGCGATCGTCGGCACCTCGCACGGGATCGCACCGTAGGCGCGCAGGCGCTCGGACATGATGCCGGCCTGCTCCTTGGTGCGCGGGATGAGGACCTTCCAGCCGTAGAGCGGACGTCCCTCCCACCAGGCGAGCTCGTGGCGGTCGTCGACGCCGGGGCCGATGGTGAGCACGACCTGCCCGGCATAGCCGAGGGCCGCCTCCACAAAGGTGTCCACAGAGGACGTGGTGGTGTACTCGGTCTCGCCGGTCGCGTCGCCCGTGACGGCGACGGCGGTCTCGCCCGAGACCCCGCCCGCGAGCAGGATGTCGCGCAGGGACGAGAGGTCCGAGACGTCGGCGGTGACGGTGAGGCTGCCGCGCTTGATCGCGTCGGCGATCATGAGCGGCTCGATGGAGGCGATGTCGTCGATGTCGATGACCGTGCGGATCTCCCCGGGCGGCATGCCCGCGTACACCGCGACGGCCTGCGCGTGGCTCATGCCCGGGATGACCTCGAAGCGGGCCTGCTCGGCGCTGGCGGCCTTGATCTCGGCCTTCGCGAGCCGGTTCGGGTACGCGTCGCCGACGATGAGGCGGGCGATGTTCTCGCCCTCCCGCGCGGCGGCGGCCATGAGCTTGCCCTGGTCGCTCGGGGAGGACTCGATCAGCTTGATCTTCGCGTCGTCACCGTTGAGCTCCTTGGCGGTCTCGATGAGCGACTGCGGGAGCGACCGGTCGTAGTAGACCCGGTCGGCCTCGCGGATCGCGTCGAGGGCGCGCTTGGTCAGCAGTCCCGGATCGCCTGGGCCGGTTCCGACGAAACGCACGCGGCCCACCGGCTTACGGGCACTGGTCATGTTCTCTCCATCAACAGTCGTCTAGAGCTTGGGTCTAACTTCAATAGTTCCTCGGCACCGACCTCGAGCAGGTCCTCGGCGAGCGCCACCCCCACGGCGGCGGCCCGCGCGGCCAGTTCGGCGGCACCGGTGTCGCCTTCGTCAGGGAGAGCGGCGGTGGTCGAGAGCCGCTCGATGACGGAGCCGTCCTCGGCACCGACAGCCCCCCGCAGATACAGGTCGACCTCGCCCGGTGAAGCGCCCTCGGCGACATCGGCGAGTGCGGCCACGGGGGCGCTGCATCCGGCTTCGAGTCGTTGGAGAAGGGCGCGTTCGGCGGCGACGGCGGCCTGTGCGTACCGGTCGTTGAGCTTACTTGAGATCAGCGCAGATGTCATGTCGGCTTTGCGGCATTCAACCGCCAATGCCCCTTGTGCCGGAGCGGGAAGCATCACTAGCGGGTCCAGGTATTCCGTGATCTCCGCCTGGCGTCCGATGCGCTTGAGCCCGGCCGCTGCGAGAACCACCCCATCGAGGTCGGCGCCGACGCGGCCGATGCGGGTGTCGATGTTGCCGCGGATCGGCACGCACTCGAAGCCGCGCCCCAAGGCGTTCAGCTGCGCGATGCGCCGGGGCGAACCGGTCCCGATCCTCGCGCCCGGACCCAGGTCGGAGAGGGTGCGGCCGTCGGAGGCGATGAGCACGTCGCGCGGGTCGGCGCGCGGCGGCACAAAGACGACGAGGTGCTCGGGCTGGGCCGTGGGCAGGTCCTTGTACGAGTGGACGGCGATGTCGATCTCCTCGCGCTCCAGCGCTTCTCGCAGCTGGTTGACGAAGACCCCGACGCCGAGTTGGGCGACCGGCACATTGGTCCCGTCTCCTGTGGTCTTGATCTCGACGAGTTCGACCTGCTCCCCCGTGAGGCGCGCTATCTCGTCCGCGATCATCCCGCTCTGGGCGAGCGCGAGCTTCGATCCCCTGGTCCCGACTCGGATCACAGGTGCATTCCCTTCCTAAGGCCGGCGCGGCGAAGACGCTCCGGGCGGCTCTGGGGCGGTACCGAGGGCGTCGCCGATCGGCGCTTCGGCCGGGGCGACCACAGGGTTGATCTTGAGCGCCTCCGCGAGATCGCCGCTCTGCGGCTCCGCGACGGCGGCGGCGTCGAGCGCGAACAGGTCGCGCAGGGCGCGGGCGTAATCGGGCGCACCGGGCTGGCCGGCGAGCTCCCGCACGCGCACGGTCGGTTCGTGGAGGAGGCGCTGCACCACGCGATGCACGGTGCGGGCAACCTCGGCGCGCTGGTCGTCGGTGAAGTCGCCGCGGCGGCCGACACGGGAGAGTTCGGCCTCGACGATGTCGGCCGCGGCGGAACGCAGCGCGGCGACGGTCGGGGTGACGGCGTCGGCGCGCAGGCTCTCGTTGTAGGCGGCGATCTCCTCGGCCAGCAGCGCCTCGACCTCGGCGAGCGTGTCGGCGGCGGCTCCGGCGGCGTCCGCGCGCTGGATCTCGGCGATGTCGACCACGTGCACACCGTCGAGCAGCGCCACATCCTCGGCGACGTCCTTCGGCAGGGCCAGGTCGCAGACCACGAGCGGCGCGGTGCGGCCCTCGATGTGCAGGGCGCGCAGGACCGGCTCGGGCGAAGAGGTCGCGCAGACGAGGAGATCCACTTGCGCTGCAAGGGAAGTCAGGTCGTCGTAGTCGGCGGCCTCGGCGTCCCAGACGGCGGCGAGGCGCTCGGCCTTGTCGCGGTCGCGGTTGGCGACGGCGAGGGTCTTCACGCCGGAACGGGCGAGGGTCGCGGTGGCGAGGCTGCCCATGGCGCCGGCGCCGACGACGGCGGCGCGGGCCTGGGTGAGGCCGTTCGCGAAACCGGCGCGGGCGAGCTGCCGTTCGGCGAGTTCGAGGGCGGCGGTGACGACGGAGGGCGCGGCGGCGTCGACGTCGGTCTCCGCGTGGATCCGCTTGCCGACCCGCAGGGCCTGCTGGAAGAGCTCGTGGAGGTGGCGGCCCACCTGGTCGGCCTCGCGCGCGGTCTCGTAGGCGTCGCGCAGCTGGCCGAGGATCTGGGGTTCGCCGGCGACCATCGAGTCGAGCCCGGCGGCGACCCGGAAGGCGTGGGCGGCGGCGTCGGCGCCGTGGCGCACGTACCCGCAGGACGCGAAGTCGAGGGCCGCTTCGGACTCGTTGAGGCCCCAGACGCGGTGGAGCTCGTCGACGATCGCGGAAAGGCCCCCGTGGAAGGAACTGGCGGTGGCGTAGACCTCGACGCGGTTGCAGGTCGAGAGCACGACGGCCTCACGGACCTCGCCGCCGCGCAGGAGCGAGCGCGAGAGGTCGGCGGCGGCCTCGGGGCCCACCGCGAGCCGTTCCAGGGTCTCGACCGCGGCACTGCGATGCGAGATGCCTACTACCAGGAGGTTCACTTCACCGTTCCCGTCTCTCGGCCTTTTGGCTGCCGCGTCGGAGTCGCTTGGCCGATCGTCTTGTGGTGTTCGTGGAAGGAGAGGATCTGCAGCTCGACGGCCAGGTCGACCTTGCGGACCGCCACGCCCTGCGGCACGGCGAGTACACATGGCGCGAAGTTGAGAATGCTTGTGACACCAGCATCTACGAGTAGGTCGGCCACATGTTGGGCGGCCGCGCCCGGTGTGGCGATGACCCCTATGTTGATGCCTTCGTCACGTATCGCCCCTGCAAGAAGCGCCACGTCGCGCACTCGGATCCCGTCCAAGTCCTTCCCAATGATGCCCGGGTCCGCGTCGAAGAGGCCAACGATGTCGAAGCCTCTTTCGGAGAACCCGGGGTACCTGGCCAGGGCTTGGCCCAGGTGGCCCAGGCCGATGATGGCCACGCGGGAGTCTTTGGTGAGTCCGAGCACACCTGCGATGTAGGCGGCGAGGGTGCCGACGTTGTAGCCGACGCCGCGCATCCCGGAGGCCCCGAGCTGGGAGAGGTCCTTGCGGAGCATCGCGGAGTTGACGCCGGTGGCGGCCGCCAGCGTCTCAGACGAGACGGTCTCGACCCCGGACTCCGAGAGCGCGCCGAGCGCGCGCAGATACTCGGGCAGGCGCCTGACCGTGGCGGCCGGGAGGTCGGCGGCCGTCGCGGGAGGCCCGCTGGGGACCTGTTGGTCAGTGCCTTCGCCAGTGGTCGTCAATGGTGGAACTCCAGGTCCGCTCGCCTCCGCACCGTTCGTTCACCGGCGCGCCACTCAGCTTAGGAGGTGCGTTGTGCGGGAGATCGCACAGGCAGCGCTAACGAGGGAGATCGCGCCGATTGATCGGCTCGCAAGCTTCGCCGAAAAGGACTCGGCGGCTCGCGGGACCGGTGCGGTACACCCCCGTATCACTGGGCGAAGCCCAGCTGTACCGAAACCTGGTAGTTCCCGGCGAGCCGCCGTGGAAAATGATTTTGCCCGAAAAAGCCGGTGATGCCCGCAAATCAGGGTTTTTCGGCGTGTCCTGCCCGCGATCGCGCGGGATCACGAATTCGAGGAAGCCTCGAGATCACGCTTGAGGCGAGGAACGTCCACGTCCCAGTAGCTGTGCTCGCGGCCGTCGAGGAGCACCACGGGCAGGCGGTCCCCGTATTCACGCGCCAACGCAGCGTCGTCGGCGACGTCGATCTCAGTGAAGCCCAGGCCCGTCTCGCGCGCCACCCGGTCGAGATCGGCGCGCGCCGCGCCGCACAGGTGGCACTCCCTTGTAGTCAACAGCGTCAGCCTGTTCACCCTGCTCCCTCCGGTAGACAGAAGATCGCACAGCCTGTGCGACACCCTCCGTCATTCCTCCATCACTATTGAGTCAGAACCGGTCCGCGAACGCGGACCTCCAAACATTTGGGGAGGTAATGGTGGGATTCCGCCCCCGCGAAGAAGGGTACGTCGGTGCGCCGGGCGACCGCCGACATCGCCCGGGTCGAAGCCGTCACCGAGTGCGACACGCCGATCGCAAATACGCGTCGGCGGGCCTCCTGATTTCTAGACTCAAGCGGGTCAGTCCCTGCGGGACCCGATCGCATGACTCGGCCCGACCCCTCACACGAGGAGGCCACTAGTGCCCGGTATTGCACCAGCCATGACGCTTGGCAACTGCCACGCAATACTCAACGCAGACCTCGCCCCTTTCCTGCGCGGCAGCGCTTTCGCCGAAGCCCTGTCGCACCCGACCTTCGAACGGCTCCGGCAGGCCGTCTGGACGGTCTTGAGCCTGGACACCGGCACCGCCGAGCAGCACCACGTGCGCTCGGGCAGCGGTGCCGCCGGGACCACGGGCGCCGGTGGGGCGACCGCGACCTCCGTCCCGAACGGAACGGAACAGCACGACCCGAGCACCGACCAGGTCGACGGCGACGAAGTGGCCGACCTGGTGGCCCGAGCGCAGGACGGCGACCCGAACGCCTTCGGCGAGATCTACGACCGCTACAGCGACACGGTCTACCGCTACATCTACTTCCGCGTGAACAACGCCCAGCTGGCGGAGGACCTCGCTTCAGAGACGTTCCTCCGTGCGCTGCGCCGCATCTCCAGCTTCAGCTGGCAGGGCCGGGCCTTCGGGGCCTGGCTGGTGACGATCGCGCGGAACCTGGTCGTCGACCACTTCAAGTCGGGCCGCTACCGGCTCGAGATCGTCAAACCCGATGTCCTGGGGACCGACTCCCCCGACTCCGACCCGACCACCTCCCCCGAGACCGCCGCGCTGGAGAAGCTCACCAACGCCACCCTCCTCACCGCGGTCAAGAAGCTCAACCCGGATCAGCAGGAGTGCATCGTCCTGCGGTTCCTCCAGGGGTTCACCGTCGCCGAGACGGCCCGCACCATGGGCAAGAACGAAGGCGCGGTGAAGGCCCTCCAGTACCGGGCCGTGCGCACGCTCGCGCGGCTGCTGCCGGACGGCTTCCGAGGCTGATGCACGTCTACAGCTCCGCAAGCGTTCGCCGCGGCCCATCCGCAGTTGCGAAAGCATTCGCCGCGGCCGCTCTTGGGCGGCTCCGCACGCGTCCGCCGAGATAGGTCGAGCAATCCGATCCCCTATTCCCTTTCCCTTCCGGCGGCTCAGGCTGCTGTCGGAAACCCGACAAATACCCGTCTTCGCTGGCTTCGGCCCGCGAACCCGTCATCCGCGATCGGCCGGGAGCGACCCGGTCGGATCGACACTGCCAGGTCAGGGCCGCATCGTTGGCCCTTTGCCGCCGCGAAACCGAGCCAGGAGGCGGACAAAGTGGTCCGCGTCGCAAGGTTCGCGGCGAACCGTAACCTCAGGGGCTACTCGTGCGTTGTTCTCAGTACAGGAGTTGGATCCATGCAGTGAGAGGGGGTGTGCCCGGTGACTTTGAACCCTATGGAGCGCCGTCGCGCGGAGGAATTCGCGCGGCTGCTTGACTCCGAGGAACCCGCCCTCCCTCACCCGCGCGGCCGCGCTGACGCATCGGGCGCGTCAGAAGAAGCGTTTGCCGAACTCGTCGGCGTCACCGAACGACTCGGCGGCCTCGGCGAGCAGCTCATGGCCGCAAGCCGGCCGTCACAACACTGGCAGGACGCCACGAGGCGCCGCCTCATGGCCGTCGCCACCGATGAAGGCATCGGTGTCACCGCCCGGGCCCGGGCCAGCGCCGTGGTGCCGGAGACCAAGCGCGCACCGGTGCTCGACGACATGTTCCCGCGGCGTCCGCGCGGCGGGCGCCGCCTCGCGATCGTGGCTGCGTTGCTCACCGGCACCGTCGCCGTCTCCGGGGTCTCCGCCGCCTCGGGCGACGCGCTGCCCGGCGAGACGTTGTACAACGTCAAGCGCTCCACCGAGCGGGCACAGCTCGCCTTGGCGGGCAACGACCTCGGGAAGGCGCAGCTGTACCTGGAATTCGCCCGCACGCGCATCCAGGAGGCCTCCGAGGTCACCGGTGACGACGCTGCCGTGGCGAGCGCGCTCTACGACGCGGCGGGTGAGCTGCGCAGCGGCACCGCCTTGCTGGGCGAGCTCGCGGTCGCGAACGAGGACCCTTCACCGCTCGATTACGTGGACCTGTTCACCAACGAGCACCGCTGGGTGCTCGAGGACTTGGTGAGCGGGCTCGACGGCGAGGCGCTGCCGGCCGGCGAAGAGCTGGTCGGGGTGCTGGAGGAGGCGGCGGTGCGGTCGGTGGAGCTGCGCGGCGCGCTGGACTGCACCGAGCCCGGCGGCGAGACCGACGCGCTGGGCCCGATCCCGGGCACTTGCGTGAAGGACGCCGTGGACGGCACCAGCCCGGTCGAGCCGGGCGGGACCGACGGCGCCGAGAGCGGTCTCGGGGAGACCGGCAGCGGCGAGACCGGCGAGAACTCCGGTGGCGAGTCCGAGCCCGCGATGGTGGAGAGCCCGGTCGGGGAGACGGACGCTCCGGCGTCCGAGCTGCCGTCGGGAGGCGCGAGCGATCCGGCCCAGAGCGATGAGCCCACTGAGACGACCGGGGACGACGACCCCCTCGGCGAGCTGAGCGGGATCATCTCGGACTTGTTCGATTAGCGTCGCCCCTTCGGGGGTACGACATCGCCGGGTCATCGTTGGCCCGGGAGTAATACAAGGTGTGGAGTACCGGGCCGGGAAGCCGAGAGGCTTCCCGGCCCGCCGCCGTTGAGGAGGCGCGTTGCTCGAATCGCCCATCGCGGCTCAGCGGCTGCGGACCCGCGTAGGCGCACCGATCCGTAACCAGGCGCCCCTGCATAACCAAGCCCACACTGGAAATTCACCGGGCTCGAGTCCTGGCGTTACAGGGCGTCTGCCTGAGGCTTGTAGGCTTTTAGAGTGTCTGAGATCGAGGCTTCCTTCAGCGCCTCCGCCACACCCCGTCCACGAACCGTGCGGGCCGGCGGCACCGCGCTGACCCATTCCGTCGTCGTCGAGCCGGCCGCGCCGGGGGACGACGAGCTCGCTCACCTCCCCTCCGCCGCCTTCTTCGACGTCGACAACACCCTCATGCACGGCGCCTCCACGTACTGGCTCGCCCGTGCACTCGCGAAGCACGGAGTGCTCTCCGGCCGCGACATCCTCAACTTCGCCTGGAAGCAGGCCCGCTTCAAGTTCGGGGCCGAGAACCACGGCCACATCTCGTCGGTGAAGAGCTCCGCGCTCGAACTCGTCGCCGGGTTCCCGGTCGACGAGATGCGCAAGGTGTGCGAGGAGGTCGTGGACCGCGACATCTCGCCGCGCATCCTCGCGCCCGTGCGCCGCCTGGCCGAACGCCACCTCGAGTCCGACCAGGAGGTGTGGCTCGTGACGGCCAGCCCGGTCGAGCTCGCCGGGCTCCTCGCCTCGCGCCTGGGTCTGACCGGGGCGCTCGGCACGATCGCCGAGATCGAGGACGGTTGCTACACCGGCCGTCTCGTCGGCGACCTGATGCACGGCCCCGCGAAGGCCGAGGGCATCGCGCAGCTCGCCGCCGAGCGGGGCTTGAACCTGGAGCAGTGCACCGCGTACTCGGACTCGGCGAACGACCTGCCGATGCTCCGGAAGGTCGGCCGCGCCATCGCGGTCAACCCGGACGCGCGGCTCGCCCGCCAGGCCCGCCACTACGGCTGGCCGGTCCTCGACTACCGGCGCGGGCGCCGCGCCGCGAAGCTGGCGCTGCCGGCCGCCGCGGCTGCGGGAGTGGGCATGGGCCTGCTGTATCTGCACAAGTCCCGTGAGCGGGACTAGGTGCGAGCCGGTTTTGGGCCGGTAGAACAATAGGCGCATGACCGGGCTCATGGACGACGTGGCGCAGCGGCTCACCCTCGCGGGGACGGCGGTGCTCGCCGTCGCCTGGCTCGCCTGGCCCTCACCCGATCGGCCCGAGACCGCCTCAGTGCCAGAGAACATGCCGACCGTGTGGGAGACCTGGGACGCCGAGCCGGTCGAACTTCCCGGCGTGATCGACGGCGCGGCCTGGACGCCGATCTCCGTTCTCGAGCATCCGGACCCGGATGCGCAGGCGCTGCTGGGCGCCGACGAGGCCGGGAATCTGCTCTATGTGGAGCAACCCGCTGAGGGTGAGGCGGCCGTCGAGGTCGTCGCCGAGCCCGGCGGCGTGCCCGGGGTGGTCGCCGCGGCGGCCACCGAGGACCGCCTCGCGTGGCTCCAGTCGGTCCCGGACGCGCAGGGCCGGGTCGTCTCCGAACTGTGGACCGCCGAGCGCGGCGCGGACGGCAGGCCCGGTGAGGCGGCGCTGCTGACGGCCGACACCGGCGACGTGATCACCGCCGGAAGCGCGTACGACCTCCAGTTCGCCGCCGAAGGGCTGCATTGGCTCTCGACCGCTCGCGGCGACTCGCTCGTGACCGAGCACCGGTCGATCGCGGTTGCGGGCGGCGCGGTCGAGATCGTCGGCCACCGCGGCGCGTGGCAGGCCGCCGCGTGGCCGTGGCTCGCCAGCGCCGGTTCCGATTCGCTCGGCGGGGCGCAGTTGGTGCGCACCGACACGGGCGCGGGCGTCAAGGTGTTCTCCGGTTCGGACGAGTTGACGTTGTGCTCGGCGACGTGGTGCCGCCTGATCGTGACCGGTGACGACGGCTCCCGTGTCGACCTCGCCCGTCCGGACGGGAGCGGCCGTGTCACGGTCGCTGAGGGCTTCGCTTCGGCGGTGTCGCCTGACGTGGGGCTGATCGACCGGTTCGAGCCGCTCGCAGAGTCCAAGGCGGCCACGGGGGACGGGACCACGGTGACGCTCTTCGACCTCGAGGCGCAGGCCGACTACCTGGTGGCGTCGAGCGCGGGCGAGGCCGGTGCGGACGCGCGGTGCCTGTGGTGGTCGACGGGGACGGGCGAGCTGCTGGTATGGCACGTGCTGGACCTCACGGACCTCGCTTGATGCGAGGCGTTCGCGGACCGGGCACGGGTAACGTCGATGCGGTGACCACACCGTCAGACGCAACCGCGACGCAGGAGCCCGCCCGGCCGGAGATCATGGGTGTCCTCAATGTCACCCCTGACTCCTTCTCCGACGGCGGACGCTATCTCGACTTCGACGACGCGGTGGCACACGGCGAGCAGATGGGCGCCGAGGGCGCCGACATCATCGACGTCGGCGGCGAGTCGACCCGGCCCGGTGCCGACCGCGTCGATGCCGCGACGGAGATCGCGCGCGTGGTCGACGTGGTGGCGGCGTTGTCCGAACGGGGCCTGGCGGTCTCGATCGACACGACCCGGGCGGCGGTGGCGGCGGCGGCGATCGAGGCCGGCGCGGGCATCGTCAACGACGTGTCGGGCGGCCTGGCCGACCCGGACATGGCGCGGGTCGTCGCGGACACGGGCGTGCGGTGGGTGCTCATGCACTGGCGCGGGCATTCGGCGGACATGCAGCGGCTGAAGCACTACGAGAACGTGGTCGCCGATGTGAAGGCGGAGCTGGAGGACCGGGTCGAGGCGGCGCTGGACTCCGGTGTGGACCGCTCGAAGCTGATCTTGGACCCGGGCCTGGGGTTCGCGAAGTCGGCCGAGCACAACTGGCGGCTGTCGGCGCACTTGGACGAGTTCGTGGCGCTGGGCTATCCGGTGCTGTTCGGTTCCTCGCGGAAGTCGTACCTCGGGAAGCTCCTGGAGGACGAGAGCGGGAAGCCGCGGCCGGTGGGGCAGCGGGAGGCGGCGACGCTCGCGACCTCGCTGCTGGCGTTCGAGGCGGGCGCGTGGGGCGTGCGGGTGCACGACGTGGCCGGGACGGCGGACGCTCGGGCCGTGTGGCTGGCGACGCGCCGGGCCCGCTGACCGAACCGCGCTGACAGATCAGCGACGCCTCTTGGGCGGCGTTCACTCGCTCGCGGGAGGCTGACCTGGGTCGGAGCGGCTCACCGATCGGACCGGTCGGATTGCGACCCCATCTCGAAACCTGGAACAAAGGTTGCAGGTTCGGCTTTCACACCCGTAGCATTCGGCTCGTACTTCATCCAGAGCAGCTGAGGGGTCCGGCCCTGCGAAGCTGCGGCAACCACCGTTCATCGGCAGGTGCCAATTCCGGCCCGCTGCGCGGGGAAGATGAGGGAGGAGCCTTCTCGTATGTCTAATACCCTGTTCGCTGACAGCCCGGCCAAGGGTCTGGTCTGCCGCAACTGCGACGCCACGTATGACCTGATCGCCCAGCACGCCTGTTGGCAGTGTTTCGGCCCGCTCGAAGTCGACTACGACCAGGCGGAGCTCGCGAAGGTGACGCGCGAGCAGATCGAGGCCGGCCCCCAGAACATCTGGCGCTACGCGCCGCTGCTGCCCGTCGGCGTCCACCCCGAGGACCGGGTGAGCCTGAACCCGGGCCTGACCCCGCTCATCGACGCCAAGAACCTGGCGAAGGCCCTGGGCATGAGGAAGCTCTGGGTCAAGGACGACAGCGCGAACCCGACCCACTCGTTCAAGGACCGCGTGGTGTCGACCGCGGTCTCGGCGGCGATCAAGCTCGGCTTCGACCGTTTCGCTTGCGCTTCGACGGGCAACCTCGCGAACTCGGTGGCCGCGCATGCCGCCCGCGCGGGCGTCCCGTCGATCGTGTTCATCCCGCACGACCTGGAGCCGGGGAAGATCGTGCAGTCCGCGATCTACGGCGGCAAGCTCGTCGCGGTGCAGGGCTCGTACGACGACGTGAACCGGCTGTGCTCGGAGCTGACCGAGACCGACGACTTCGAGACGACCGCGTTCGTCAACGTCAACATCCGCCCGTACTACGCCGAGGGCTCCAAGACCCTCGGGTACGAGGTCGCCGAGCAGCTCGGCTGGCGTCTGCCCGAGCAGGTCGTGGTGCCGATGGCTTCGGGCGAGCTGCTCACCAAGATCCACAAGGCGTTCGAGGAGTCGGCCGAGATCGGCCTGACCGAGCCGGGCAAGGTCCGCGTCTTCGGCGCGCAGTCGGCCGGGTGCAGCCCGATCGCCGACGCGTACGCGGAGGGGACCGATGTGATCACCCCGGTGAAGCCGACGGGGATCGCCAAGAGCCTCAACATCGGCGACCCGGCAGCGGGTCCTTACGCGATCGAGGCGTGCCGCAGCACGGGCGGCGGGATGGCGAAGGTGACCGACGACGAGATCCGCGAGGGCGTGCGGCTCCTCGCCGCGACCACCGGCGTATTCGCTGAAACGGCCGGCGGCGTGGTCGTCGCTACGCTCCGTAAGCTGCTGGAGTCGGGTCAGTTGGATCCGGAGGCTGAGACGGTCATCTATAACACCGGTGAGGGTCTCAAGACGCTTGACGCAGTGTCCTCGCTGGTCGGACCCACGCACACGGTGAAGCCTTCTTTGAAGGCGGCAAAGGAAGCGGGACTTCTGGAGTCCTGAGTGGAGGAGGGAGTTATGGAAAGTGGACTTGTCAAACGCTTTCCGAACTCCCAAAATTATCACTCAGAGTGACTGGTGTGAAGTCAAGTGTCAAGTACCCGACAAAAAGAAGCGAACTTCAGGTCTTGACCGTATTCACTGAATAGGCAAGAATTCTTCTTGCGGGAGGCCGCAGCAGTCCTGTCGCCACTAAACCCGGTTGACTGCAAGTCCTGGGGCTAGAACGTGTCGAGCAGCGCCAGCCGGTGTCAGGAGTTGCGGTCTCCCGACCAATCCTTCCCCGTGCGCGGCGACGATTGCGAGCCGCAAATCGGCAGCGCTCGTGGTTCTCACGTGGCTATCGGGTTCCCGGATCTCCAGTCCCCCAAACCATTCCGCTGCTCCCAGCAGAATGGACTTGCCCGTGTCGGTCCCCTGCGCGAGACTCGGGCCATGACGCATTTCGACATCGTGCCGGTGGACCCGAACGATCACGCGCTGGTGCAGTCCTGGCTCGCGGTCCAGGAGGCCGTCGACATCCACGACCGGCCCGGGACCCGGCCCTTGAGCCCCGTACACGCTTGGGCCGGTCTGGTCCTCGGCAGCAACGACGTCCGCCGCGAGAAGTGGGCGGCGGTCTGCGACGGCAAGGCCCTCGGCTACCTCGACATCGCCATGCCGGTCCTCGACAACACGCACCTGGCCAACTTCAACCTCGGCGTCCACCCCGAAGAGCGCCACCGCGGGGTCGGCTCGGCCCTCCTGCGGCACATGGAGGAACGCGCCGCCGCCGACGGCAGGACCACCGTCTCCTCGTGGATCCCGGTGCCCGTCGAAGGCGGCGCCCCCGTCAAACCCGACGGCGCGCACTTCGCGGTGCACAAGGGCTACAAGGCCTCTCTCGAGGGCGCCACGCGCGCCTGCGACCTCGACGCGGTCGATGACGCCGAGCTCGAGCAGCTCTGGAAGGCCGCCTGGGCGAAAGCCGAGGACTTCGAACTCGTCACCTTCACGGGCGCACCGCCCGAGGAGCTCCTCGACGGCATCGCCTACATGCACGCCCGCATGTACACCGACATGCCGTTGGGCGACTGGGACCTCCAGGAGGCCGTGGTCGACGGCGAACGGATCCTCGACGGCGAGCGCGTGCGCCGCCAGCGGGGCGAGCTCCACCTCCAGGCCGTGGTGCGCCACAAGGAGAGCGGCGCGATCGCGGGACTCACCGAGCTCATCGTCGAAGCGGGCGCGGAAGAGCACTGCTGCCAAGGGGACACGATCGTGGACCCCCAGTACCGGGGTCACCGGCTCGGCACGATCCTCAAGATCGCCAACCAGCGCGCCATCCGCGAGTGGCGCCCGAAGATGAAGTACGTGTGGACCGGCAACGCCGTGTCGAACGCGCACATGATCAGCATCAACGAGGCCGTCGGCTACCGCCTGGTCTGCCACGAGAACGTCTACCAGAAGAAGCTGGCCTAAGACGCTCAGCGGATCAGGTGCTCGTGCATGCGGCGGCGTTCGGCGTGGAGCTTCGCGATCTTCCGGCGGAGCGCCGCGTCGCCGTCGCCGTTCTGGGACATGGCCTCTCGCAGGTCGTGGATCTCCTGCTCGACGTCGAGGCCGCGCCGGTTGAGCAGGTGCAGGGTCTCTTGCGGCTCGGGTTCGGGCGTGCGCCGCAGCAGGCGCGCGCCTTCAGCGGTGATGCCGAACTGGGCGAGCGCGGCGGCGTCGAGCTCGAGGGCGTGCGGGTGGTCCGCCACTTTGGACATCCGCTCGGAGCCGTCGCGCTGCTGGTCGGAGAGCCCGGTATGGGCATAAAGCCACCAGAGGGTCTCGCCGTCGATGTGCCGGACGCTGACGCCTGTGGGCGCGAGCACCTGCGCGAGCGTGGAGTGGTTGCGGCGGTAGACCGTGGCGACGCGCGCCGCCGGTTCCAGGAGGCTGAGCCCGATCGAGGGGCTGTGGTGGTAGGCGCGGTGCCCGGCAGCCTCAGACGGAACCCAGTTGCAGCCCAACGTGGGCGAGAGGATCGCGGGCGTGGCGCGGCCTTCCTTCAGGTACCTGCCGGCCTCCTGGTGAAGGCGTCCGACGAGGTCGCGGTGGAGCGCGTCGTCGTCGTCGAGCCGCGTGGTGAGGGCCCAGCCCTTGCCGCGCGCCCGCGCCTCTTCGCGGGTCCAGGCGACGAGGTCGGGGACGAAATCGCGTTTGAGCTCGGTCTCGGCCAGGCGGATCCACGGCCGCGTGGCGGCCAGGGCGTCGAGGCGCTTCCTTGCGGCGGGCGGCATGTCGCGGTCGATCGCGATGAGCCACACGAAATCGCGGTGGGTCTGGGCGTCGAGCGAGGCGAGGGTCAGGTGCTCCAGCATGAGCTGCCGGTAGGCGAACCACTGCTCGTCGAAGACGCCGATGCCGTGGCGGGTGGCGATGACGTGCAGGACCTCCGAGGAGGCCGGAAGCGGGCCGTAGGCCGCCCGGGCGAGGGAGGCGGCGCGGAGCCTGCGGCGCAGCCTCGCGGGCAGCAGTCGCGTCAGTCGCATGGCGGTCCCTCCCGAAAGCGTGCGGCGGCGGCCGAACCGGCGCATCCTCGGGCAGGCTAGTGCGCGATGGTAACGGGCGCACCAACTCCGGACGAACAGCACGGGAATGTGCCGCTCCCCTTTGGAGGATGGATGCTCAGTGTACGGGCTCGCCGCCGGACAGGGGTTCGACGCGCGGCGCCGGCACGTCCGCGGGTTCGCCGCCCTCGGGCCGCGGCACCAGGACCGCGTGGATCTCGGCGAGCTGCCGCTCCAACCGCTCCAGTCTCGTTCGCAGTTCGATGAACTCGGCGCGCTCGGTGGTCTCCTCGGCGGCCGAGACTCGGTCGACGAACCAGGACGCGAGCGACCCGCTCACCAGGCCGACCAGGCCGATGGCCGCGAACATCAGGAACGCCGCGATGGCCTTCCCCTCGACGGTCTGAGGCACCATGTCGCCGTAGCCCACTGTGGTGGCGGTGACGACCGACCACCACAGGGCGTCGCCGAAGTCGGCCACTTGCGTGTCGACCGCGTTCCGTTCGGCGTCGAGGATCGCCAGGCTGGAGACCAGCAGGATCATGCCGGTGACGCTGACGACGTAGAAGGCGGCCTGGAAGCGTTTCGAGGCCTCCGCGTGGCGGCGGAAGACCTCGGCCAGCAGCACGACGATCCGCACGACCCGCAGCGGACGCAGCATGGGCAGCAGCACCATGACGAGGTCGAGCGGATGCGAGTAGAGGAACCGGAACCGGTTCCCCCGGCCCGACATCGCGAGCCGGACGCCGAAGTCCGCCGCGTAGAGCACCCACACCAGGACGTAGACCGCGGACGCGGCGGTGCCGACCCACGCCGGAAGCCCCGGGTAGAGGATCGGGACCGCGTAGGCGGCCAGGAACAGCAGGGCGAGGGCGAACAGCGGGAGGTTGGTCGCGCGCTCCCAGGCGGTCAACTGCGGAGGCCAGCGCGGATCGTCGGCCGGGAGCGTCGAGGAATCGGGCATGGCTCCAGGCTAGCCAGCGGCGCGGGCGGGCACGGTCCTCCGGCCGGCGCTCAGGACTCGCGGTTCTGGGCGTAGTTCTCCAGGTATTCGAGCTGCTCGGGGTCGAGGCTCGGGCGGACCCGCTCCATCGCCTGGGCCACATGGGAAGCGGTCACGATACTGGCCTCCAGGGACTCGCGCATCGCGGTGAGCGCGGCCTCGCGCACGAGCGCGGCGCAGTCGGCGGCCGAGTACAGCCACAGCTCGTCGGCGACCTCGTCGAGGTTCACGTCGTCGGCGAACGGCACGTTCTTCGCGTTGGCGCGCAGGATGTCCGCGCGGCCATGGGCGTCCGGCGGCGGCACGTACACGAGGCGTTCGAGGCGGCCGGGCCGCAGCAGCGCCGGGTCGATCATGTCCGGCCGGTTCGTCGCCCCCACCACGACGACATCGCGCAGCGATTCGGCGCCGTCGAGCTCGGTGAGCAGCGCGGCGACCACGCGGTCGGCGGTGCCGCCGTCCGTCCCGCCGCCGCGCACCGGCGCCAGGGCGTCGAGCTCGTCGAAGAACATCAGGGTCGGACTCGCCTGGCGGGCGCGGCGGAACAGCTCGCGGACGTTCTTCTCGGACTCGCCGACCCACTTGTTCAAGAGCTCGGAGCCCTTGACGCTCAGCACGTTCGCGTGGCCCTCGCCCGCGACGGCGCGCACGATGTAGGTCTTGCCGCACCCGGGCGGTCCGTATAGGAGGATGCCGCGCGGAGCCTCGATGCCCAAGCGCGTGAACGCGTCCGGGTACGTGAGCGGCCACAGCACGGTCTCGGTGAGGGTCTGCTTGAGGGGCTCCATGCCGCCGACGTCGGCGAGCGTGAGGCCGCCGAGCTCGACCGAGTCGCCGGCCATGCTGGTGGGCCGCACCGATTCGAGCGCCCCGTCGAAGTCGGTGCCCTGCAGCGCGGTCGCGCCGCCGCCCTTGGCGCGCATGGCGGCCCGGACGCCGGCCTCGCGGACCATGACGGCGAGGTCGGAGGCCACATAGCCGGGCGCGCGGTGCGCCACTGACTCCAGCTTCACGTCCTCGGCCACCTTCATGCCGCGCGTGAAGTACACGAGCAGGTCCCGGCGGGAATCGGCGTCGGGCATCGGCACGACCACCTCGTGTTCGAGGCGCGAGCGCAGCGCGGTGTCCACGTCCTCGACGCGGGCCGCAGTGCAGACGACGGCGTGCTCGCCGGGCTCGGCGAGGACCTCGTCGACGAGCCGGGTGAACATGGTGCCCAACGGGGTCCGCTTCCCGGCCGGGGCGATCGCCTCGACCCCGCGGACCAGGAGCACGCCGGGAACCGCGAGCGCGGCGACGGCGGCGCGGAGCTGATCGGCCGCCGCGTTCGCCTCGAGCGCGGCCAGGTCATGGCCGGAGACCTCGCTGACGCGGGCGCCCACGGCGGCCGCGACCGAGCGCGCCACGGTGGCCTTCCCGGCGCCCGAAGGCCCCGAGACGAGCACGCCGAGCGCCATGTCGGTGCCCACCACCGTGAGCACCTCGCGGTGGTTGAAGCCCAGGTCGAGCAGTTCCCGCAGTTCCTCGGCGGGGATCTTGGCGCCGGCGAGCTCCTCGTACGGGATCGGGGCGATGCCGGGCTGGGCCTCGGGACGGCGCGCCTCGGCCCTCACGGGCTCGCGGGTCTCGGCGCGGGGGCGGGCCGCAGCGGCCTCGCCCGCCGAATAGGACGCGGGCATCGGGGCGTGGGCGCGGCCCAGGTTCGCGACCCGGCCGGACTCCAAGGGGATCTCGATCGACGCGGGGACGTCGTGCTCCCACTCCACGCGCGTGTCCGAGGTGATCATCGCCGCGTGCGCCGGACTGGCCTCGACCACGTTGAGCACCATGGTGGTCCAGCCCATGCCGAGCGTGTTGTTGAGCGTGCGGCGGGTCGCGGCGACGATCTCGCGCTGCGCGTCCCCCAGCTCGATCGGCAGGAGCGACACGTCGTCGCCCTCCCCCACGACCTTCGACAGGAGCGCCAGGCGCAGCGTGTCCGGGTCGACCACGGCCACCGCCGAAGCGGGACCCGACAGGACCACGCGGTCGGCCGCGGCCAGCGACACGGGCGCGAGACGCACCGGGTCCCCGTCGCGGGCACCGATGTTCCCCAGCGTGAGGTCGTCGGCGTACAGCGCCCGGCGCGACGCGTACCGGTCGGCGGCCAGGGCGATCGCGGCCGTCGTGCGCCGCCCCGTCAGCTCCACCGCATCGCCGGCGCGCAGGCCGAGGGCGGTGAGGGCTTCAGGGTGCAGGCGGACGATGCCGCGCCGGGCGTCGAGCCCGGCCCGCGCGCGGGTCGCTGTCAAAGTGAGGGAACCAGAGTCGGTCACGCCGCCCAGCCTATTACGGCGCGGCCGCGAACGGCGACGCTCGCACTGCGCCAGACCTGCCACACCGGCAAGACGCGGCCTCGGCGAAGCTTGCGAGCCGTAAATGAGCGCGGCCTCGGCGAAGCTTGCGGGCCGTAAATGAGCGCAGTGCGCGAGTTCCGGAAGGCGCTACTCCTCGGCGGCCGAGAGCTCCATCCGGTAGACCTGGCGGCCGTCCTCGAACAGGATCGCGGCAGAGGCGCCCTGGTCGGCGAACTCGCGCCACCGCTCGCCCAGCCACGACTCCGCGTCGCCCTGGCTGCCCAGGTCGCTGTCCGGGGTGTCGATCGCGTTGCCGTCGGCGTCTTCGAGCTTCCAGGTCCAAGTCATGGGGGCAAGGTTACGCGATCGGGTCACCAATCGAAACGGTCGTGCGACGGAGCGGTCACCGGAGTGCGCTCGACCGGCGGCGGGTCCTCCTCGCCGCGGCGCGGACCGAACGCCAGGCTCAGCGCCAGCAGGGTCCACAAGGGCAGCAAGGCGAGCCAGAACCAGGCCGGGGAGAGCGGCAGGGGCGCGATCGTCCAGACGGCGCGGTCGACCGCGTCGAGGACGGCGAGCGCCCCGATGAGCCCGGTGAACGAACCGAGCACGCGCATCCCGCAGTGGAACCAGGACCGGCCCGCGAGCAGCCACCCCAGGCCCCACAGGCCGATCGCGAGCGCCTCGTAGTCCGCCCGGCCGGACCACACGGCGAGGACCAGGAGCAGGCCGCCCGCGCCGGTCGCCATGGCCGAGAACGTCATCCGGCCCGCCCGCGGCGGTTCGGCCGCGCGGGCCGCCGCGAGCCAGCCCGCACCGGTCAGGAACAGGAGCGAGGCCGCGAAGACCACGGCCGCCCGGAACTCGATCCGGTCGGTGAAGCGCGCGCCGAACCAGTCGCAGCCCTCGGGGACGCCCGCCGAGGCGTCGCCGATGCCGCACTGCCAGTGCTTCAAGGCCCGCAAGGGGTCTCCGTAGACCCGGGAGGTCTGGTCGACCACGCCGCAACCGGGGAGGACGGCTGGGGAGGTGCGGCCGAGGTTCGGCTCCTCGAAGCAGTTGTCGGCGCCGATGCCGTCCCACCACAGGTCGAGGCGGTTGCGCTGGCGCTGGCCGTCGTCGCGGAGACCGAAGGTGTCGTCCGCGAAGCGGTTCCCGTCGGAGCCGAGCCCGTCCTGGAGTCCGGGGGTGCCCCAGATCGCGATGGCGGCGGTCTGCTGGTTCCAGATCCGGTTGGCCTCGTACGTGCCGTTGACGCCGCCTGCGACCAGGATGCCGACGCCGGAGGGCACGGTGAGACCCGGGCACAGGATCGCCTCGTCCCAGGCCCGTGCGGCGGGACCGTCGGTGCAGGCGGCGGTGCCGAGGTTCGCGTAGTGGTCGGTGTTGTTGTCGTACAGGCGGTTCGCTTCGGCGCTGAGGGGGCCCTTTTCGAAGGCGCCGGTGACGACGATGCCGGTGGTGTTGCCGTGCACGCGGTTCGCGGTGAGGGTGATGTCGTGGTCGCCGGAGGCGTGGATGCCGACGAGGTTCCCGGTGGCCTCGCATGCGTCGACGGTGGCGGTCGAGTCCTCGATCGCGATGCCGGCGGTGTCGGCGGCTTCGGCGCGGCAGCCGGTGAGGCTGACGGTGGGCGAGTCGGCGACGCGCAGCCCGTAGGCGCCGCTCTGGACGGCGGCCACGGATTCGACCGCGGCCCCCTCGACTCCGGAGAGGAGGAGGCCGTTCTCGCGGGCCTGGCCGACGGTGAACCCCTTGAGGTACAGCATGCTCGCGTCGCGCGCTTCGAGGACGGTGTCGGCGGCGAAGCGGGCGGTGAGGAGCACGTCTTCGGGGGTGTCGCCGAGGCCTTCGATCTGGAGGTCGGCCCCGCCGTCGATGAGGATCGGCTCGTCGGTCGCGTACCGGCCGGGGAGGATGAGGATGCGCGCGCCGGGTTCGGCGGCGGCGATCGCGGAGGCGAGGTCGCGGTGGCCGCCGGCGAGGCAGTCCTCATAGGTGCGTTCGTTCTCGATGCGCTGGTTGTAGTTGACGCCCTCGTTGTGCGCGGTGAAGTTCTCGGCATCGCCAGTGCAGACGAGAAGAGTGGGGCCGGAGTCGCGGTACTCGGGCGGCGCACCCGGTCCCCATTGGACGAGATCGAAGAGGCCGGAGGGGGCGCGGCTGTCGGCGACGATGCCGCCGATGAACGCGGCCGCGCCGAGCGCGAGGAACGCGACGGCCGCGAAGGCGGCCGCCGCCAGGCGGCGTTCGGCGTGGGGCGCGGGGGGCACGGCCTCAGGGTAACGCGAGCGGCATTCGATGTGAAGGGGCGAAAACGCTGGCGCGCATGAGGGTTCGGTGCGCTTCGCGCAAGCCCGTCCACAAACCCCCACCCGCCACGAGAGGGGAAGGACTGTAGCGCCCAGCCTCCCCCGCTGGTCCGACAAGAACGGTCCCCCGCGGCCCGCTTGTCACCCGAAAGCGTGACGCAAAGACGCGGCACACCGCCCTTGGAGGGGACGGTATGCCGCGCTTGCGCAGCGGACTACGCCGTCTGCACTGTAAGCCAGTACAGAGAAAGGGAGAACCACTCACTTTACAGTGAGCGGTCCTCCCTCGCAGTACTCAGTAGGCCTGAGTAAGCAACCCTGAAGGGCTGCTTACATCATGCCGCCCATGCCGCCCATGTCGGGGGCGCCGCCGCCGGCGCCTTCCTTCTCCGGGGCGTCGGCGACGACGGCCTCGGTGGTCAGGAACAGTGCGGCGATCGACGCGGCGTTCTGCAGCGCCGAGCGGGTGACCTTGGTCGGGTCGGGAATGCCCGCGGCGAGCATGTCCACGTACTCGCCGGTCGCGGCGTTCAGGCCGTGGCCGGTGGGCAGGTCGCGGACCTTCTCCACCACGACGCCGCCTTCGAGGCCGGCGTTCTCGGCGATGGCGCGCAGCGGCGCACCGAGCGAACGGCGCACGATCTCGACACCGGTCGCCTCGTCGCCCTCGGCCTCGATCTTGTCGAAGGCGATCGCGCCGGCCTGGGCCAGCGCGGTCCCGCCACCGGCGAGGATGCCCTCTTCGACGGCGGCCTTGGCGTTGCGCACGGCGTCTTCGACGCGGTGCTTGCGCTCCTTGAGCTCGACCTCGGTGGCCGCGCCGACCTTGATGACGGCCACGCCGCCGGCGAGGCGCGCCAGGCGCTCCTGCAGCTTCTCGCGGTCGTAGTCGGAGTCGGAGTTCTCGATCTCGGCGCGGATCTGGTTGATCCGGCCCTGGATCGCCTCTTCCTCGCCGCCACCGTCGACGATGATGGTGTCGTCCTTGGTGATGACGACCTTGCGGGCCTGGCCCAGCAGGGACAGGTCGGTGTTCTCGAGCTTGAGGCCGATCTCCTCGGAGATGACCTGGCCGCCGGTGAGGATGGCGATGTCGCCGAGCATGGCCTTGCGGCGGTCGCCGAAGCCGGGGGCCTTGACGGCGGCCGACTTGAAGATGCCGCGGATCTTGTTCACGACGAGGGTCGGGAGGGCTTCGCCGTCCACGTCCTCGGCGATGATCAGGAGCGGCTTGCCGGTCTGGGTGACCTTCTCCAGGGTCGGGAGCAGGTCCTTGACCGCGGAGATCTTCTGGTTGGCGACGAGGATGTACGGGTCCTCGAGCACGGCCTCCATGCGGTCCTGGTCGGTCACGAAGTAACCGGACAGGTAGCCCTTGTCGAAGCGCATGCCCTCGGTGAGCTCGAGGTCGAGGCCGAAGGTGTTCGACTCCTCGACGGTGATGACGCCTTCCTTGCCGACCTTCTCCATCGCCTCGGCGATGATGGCGCCGACGGTGACGTCGCCCGCGGAGATCGAAGCGGTGCTGGCGATCTGCTCCTCGGTCTCCACCTCGGTGGAGGTGGCCTGCAGGTGCTCGACGACGGCCGCGACGGCCTTCTCGATGCCCTTCTTGATGGCGATCGGGTTGGCACCGGCGGCGACGGCGCGGAGGCCTTCCTTCACCAGGGCCTGCGCGAGCACGGTCGCGGTGGTGGTGCCGTCACCGGCGACGTCGTCGGTCTTCTTGGCGACTTCCTTGACCAGTTCGGCGCCGATGCGCTCGTACGGGTCTTCGAGCTCGATCTCCTTGGCGACGGACACGCCGTCGTTGGTGATCGTCGGGGCGCCCCACTTCTTGTCGAGCACCACGTTGCGGCCCTTCGGGCCGAGGGTCACCTTGACGGCTTCGGCGAGGGTGTTCATGCCTCGCTCGAGCCCGCGGCGAGCCTCCTCGTCGAATGCGATCATCTTCGCCATGGTCGATGGCTTCCTTTCGGATAACGTTCGTGGTCGACGGTGAGGCGGCATCCCCGCGACGGTGGGCCCTTGTAAAGGACCCGACCACCTCATCGCGTTCTTAGCACTCGCCAGCTGCGAGTGCCAGAATCAGGTATAGCACTCTCGCCTTGAGAGTGCCAATCCGGGGCGTGAAACACGTGGTGAAAAGCGCGGACGCCCGAGCCTCGCGGCCCGGGCGTCCGATGCGTGCCTCAGTGCTTCACGTGGTCGAGCTTCCCTGGTCGGGCATGTCGGGCCGGTCGGGGCGGCCCGGGTGGCCGGGCTCGCCGGGTTCGGCGGTCGGGATGGCCACGCCGGCGGCCTCGGCCGACAGCGAAGTGGCGGAGACCGCTTCGGTGCGGCCGCGCAGCCAGGCGTAGGTGCAAAGGGACGCGGCGAGGATCCAGATCATCGGCACGAGCAGCAGCAGCGCCATGATCGCCTCGGTGAGGACGGTGAAGACCGCGGCCAGCCACGGCGCGAAGACCGCGTGCCAGACCCCGGCCAGGAGCAGGCCGCAGAGCGAGATGACGAGGTTCGCGGCGATGGCGACCAGCACCACGATGATGATGCGGCCCAACGCGGGCCAGAACGCTGAGTGCGTCAGCTGGATCGAGCGGGCGTAGGGGCTGCGGCGGGCCTCGAAGACCGCGGCGGGGGCCATGAGGCTGAGCGCGAAGATCGCCCACAGGCCCGGCAGGACGCACAGCACCAGGCCGGCCGAGATCGTGAGCCAGGCGAGCAGCAGCCACAGGAAGAACTTCCGGCCTCGTTTGAAGCCGAAGGAGAAGGCCTCGCCGAGGGCGAGGAATCCGCCCGCGGCCTCGGCGGCGGCGGTGCGCACGGCGCCGAGCACGGCCGAGCCGGCCACGTACAGCGCGGCCAGAGCCAGGATGGCGCCGATGATCCCGACCGCGATGCCCGGCGAGTACTCGCGGACGAACGCGCCCCAGTCGGTGACGACGACGTCCTTCTCGGGGGCGCGCACATTGTTGTTGAAGGCGCCGAGGATCCAGCGGGGCAGGACCACACCGATGAGCAGGACCAGTCCGACGGTGCGCCAAGAGCGTTGGACGACGTCCATCGAGGCGTGCCACCAGCCCTCGAAGGTGTCGGTCACGAGGGGGTCGCCGCCGGAGAAGCGGCCGGAGGGCTCGCCCGACGGCCCGGTGCTCCAATAGGGATCATTGCTCATAAGCCGGATCGTAATCCAATCGCATGCGCATATCAGACAAACGGCTGCAACGCATCCGTTCGGGGATGACACGTTCGCGCATTCCCCCGCCCCGGTGCTCCCGAGCCACTACCGTACGCAGGTGTCGGCGCACGTCGCGCCGCACGAACGAGCACTTTGGGAGCGCCGATGTCCCACCGCGAAACGGGTCCCGTCCTCCGCGAGAAGACCTTCTTCGGGCATCCCCGCGGCCTCGCCGTCCTGTTCGGCACCGAGATGTGGGAGCGGTTCAGCTTCTACGGCCTCCAGGGGATCCTGCTCACGTTCCTCACCGCTTCCTTGGCGCAGAACGGACTCGGGCTCGAAGACACCGTGGCCGTCCCGATCGCCTCGCTCTACTCCGGTCTCGTGTACCTCACGGCGCTGCCCGGCGGCTGGCTCGCCGACCGCATCCTCGGACCGCGGCGCGGCGTCCTCATCGGCGGCATCGTCATCATGTGCGGCCACATCTCCATGGCCATCCCCGTCGAGAGCCCCGCCACCGTGTTCTTCGGGCTGTTCCTCGTCGTCGCCGGGTCGGGCCTTTTGAAACCGAACATCTCGGTGATGGTCGGCAAGCTCTACGACGACGACACCGACGCCCGCCGCGACGCCGGGTTCTCCGTGTTCTACATGGGCATCAACCTCGGCGCGTTCCTCGGCATCCTCATCACCCCCTACCTCGCCGGGGACGACCACTGGCACCTCGGCTTCGGCGCCGCCGCAGTCGGTATGGCCCTGGGCCTGCTCTGGTACGTGCGCGGCTGGCCGCGCCTGACGCACGCCGGGATCGGGCCCGCCCGGCCTTTGAGCGAGGACGAGAAGCGGAAGGTCGGCAGGATCCTCACCGTCTCGCTCGTCGTCGCCGCGGTCATCATCGTGATCTGGGCCTGGACCGGGACGCTCACGCTCGCGACGGTGCCCACCGCCGTCACGGGCCTGTCGATCGCCGCCGCCGTCTGGTACTTCATCTACATCTTCGGTGAGGCCAAGGACATCTCGCCCGCCGAGAAGGCCGGCCTGCGCGCGTATGTGGGCCTGTTCATCGCCTCGGTCGTGTTCTGGATGCTGTACCTCCAGATGGGCTCGGTGCTCACCGCGTTCGCCGGCAACTCGGTGGACCTCGACTCGTTGGGCTTCCACCTGCCCGCCGGCGGGGTGCAGAACTTCAACTCGATCTTCATCCTGGTCTTCTCGCCGATCTTCGGCGTGCTGTGGCTCAAGGCCGGCACGCGGTTCGGGACGGCGTACAAGTTCGCGATCGGCGTGTTCCTCGTCGGCTTCGCGTACGTGTTCCTCGGCTGGCTCCAGACCCGCGCCGACGACGGCGTGCTCGTCGGACTCGCGTGGATGGCCTGGGTGTACCTGCTGCTGACGTTCGGCGAGCTGTGCGTCTCGCCCGTGGGCTTGAGCGTCACGACGCAACTGGCGCCGCCGACCCTCAAGGGCCAGATGATGGGCGTGTGGTTCCTCGGCCCGGCCGTGGGCACACCCCTTGGCGGGCAGGCGTTCGCGTTCCTGGTGCCGAAGGTCGGCGAGGCCGCGTTCTTCTACATCCTCGCCGGGATCGCGATCCTCACCGCCGTCGTGCTCGCCGTCTTCAGCCCCGCGCTGCACCGACTCATGGGCCGCGGCGGGCACGGCCCGGACGCGACGCTGGAGACGCCGCCCGAGCCGGAGTTCAACCGCGGCGGGTGACCGCGGCTCAGTCGCGCTGGTTGAACCAGTCGCCGGCTTGGGCCACCAAGCGGCGCATGGGATTCTGGCGCGGCAGCGACTCGCTGCTCGGCCCCGGATGCAGGGCCGCGAAGCCCGGCTCGATCAGGCGGGGCTTGAGCGGATCGACCGGCTTGATCCACGAATCGGTCGGCGCCCCAGCGGGGTCGGCGACCCAGCGGCGGCCCGCGCGGTCGAGGCCGATGGGGTACACGGTGACGCCGTCTGCGGCGACCTTGATGCGCAGGAAGCACTTCTGGTCGATCACCGTGAGGCCTGCGAACAGCTCGTTCGCGTTGACGCCCAAGCGGTTCGCCAGGACCAGGTAGAGGCCCACGAGCCAGGTGCCGACGAGCCCGGCGACGGGCAGGTACGCCAGGTAGGTCCAGAGGCTCACGTCGTCGAGGGACTTGATGACCTGCGCCCCGGCCCATGAGAGGGCCACCTGCGCCGCGCCGTGCAGCCCGCCGAGCACGTAATGGCGGGTGGAGCGGCTCCCCTGGCCCGGGTGCGCGAAGGCCACGCCCGCGGCGAGGAGCACGGCCGCGGCGGCCACGAACGGACCTGTGCCCTCCAGAATGGACACCGTTCCGATGAGCGCGACGACCGCCATGACCGCCACGAAGCCCTTGTTGAACCACGGCAGCCGCCCGAGGATCCCGAAGCTGTATCCCAGGGACTTCGGCTTCGACGGATACGTGTCGGTGAGCCGGTAGCGCCGTTCGCGCGCATCGGGTTCCGAGATCGACCGGCGCGGCGCCGTCAACTGCTCCGGCAGGGTGTGCGTGGGCGAGAGGTACGCGCCGCCGCCCCCGGCCGTGACCAGGTGGCGTGAGCCGTCGACCTCCTGGTAGTGCGCGTAATGGTGCCGGTCGCCGGTGATCACCAGCGGGACGCGGGCGCCCTTCGCTGCGATCACGTCCCGGATGAAGTGGTCGATCCGGTCGAACGAGCGCGGGTCGTCCTCCGTCCACAGCCACGACGGCTGCGGCACGCACAGGATCACCTGGTCGCCCTCGCGCATCTTCTCGGCCGCGCGGTGGAAGTACTCGATCTGCTTCTGGTCCAGATGCGTGTCGAACTGGGCGTCCACCGCGAACAGCCACCAGCGGTGCGGCAGCTCCAACGCGAAATAGGAGCGCTTCTGCGCCGTCTGGTACCCGCCGACCTTGCGGCCCTCGGTGAACTGCCGGGCGAACGCGGTGAGCCCGTCGAACCAGTCGTGGTTGCCCGGGATCGCGTACAGCGCCACCGGATGCCCGGGGTTCGCGGCCTCGTACGGGCCCTTCATGCGCTGCTCGTACTCGAGCCAGTCCCCCGCCGGGTACACCTCGTCCCCGCCCATGACGAGCACCGATCCGCGCGGCAGCTTCTCGCCGCCGAGCTCGATGTGGTCCTGGGCCATGAGGTACGCGATCGAATACGTGGCGTTGAAGCCGTCGCCCACGTCGGCCACGTAGTCGAGCCACAGCTCCTCGCCGCCGGAGTGATGGAACACCCCTTGTGGACGGCCGCCGATGATCTCGCGCTTGTCGACGTACCCGCCGAAGACGCGGGCGAGCCCGAACCGCATGCTCGTGTCGAGGAGCGTGCGCGGCGACAGCCAGCGCACGGGCCCCTGCGGTTTGAACCGGAGCTGTTCGGGACTGAGATCCTTGGGGCGGTGGGACATAGACCTCATCATGGCATGTTCTGCGCGCCGAGGGAACCCGCGAAATGCCCTGGGCGGCGCCGGGTCCGCGACCGTAAACTCCCGGCATGACGATTGCACGGCACGCCGACCTCGGCGACATCGAAGAGCTCGTCCGCCTCCGCGAGGTCATGATCTCGCCCTGGTTCGACATGGCCGACGAGAGCTGGAAGGCCTCGGCCGCGGAGATCCTGCGGCGCCGGATGGGCGAGGACAAGCCCACCATCGGCGTCACGGTCGTGGACGCCCCTGACGGCTCGGGCGGCCTGGCGGCGTGCGCGGTCGGGACCATCAGCGAGCGGCTGCCCGGGCCGCACAACCCGACGGGCCGCTACGGCTGGATCTTCAACGTGGTCACCGATCCGCAGTGGCGCAAGCGCGGGTACAGCCGGGCCTGCACGAAGGCGCTCCTCGACTGGTTTGGGGACCAGAACGTGCACGTCCTCGAACTCCTGGCCTCGGAGCAGGGCGAGGGCCTCTACAAGGAGTTCGGGTTCACGGTCTCCAACGAACCGGCGATGCGGTTCAACGCCGGCCGCTGATCACTTGTCGACGTTCATGGACGGCAACGTGAACCATCCGGAGGCCGCGAGCGACAGCAGCAGGAGCACCGCGAGCGCGAGGGCCGCGAGGACCAGGACGGGCAGCGCGAACGCGATGAGTGCGAGCACGACCAGGCAGCCGAGGGCGACGATGCGCGAGACGGCGATCCGGCCGCTGATGGCGCGGTTGAACACGAGGTTGCCGACCAGGTAGATCGCGGGGCCGCCGAGGACCGTCGCGATCGTGGCGGCGTCGGCGGTGTCCCAGGGGCGGGCGAGGACGAGGTCGACGCCGACGGCGATGACGACCGCTCCGGCGACCATGAGGGCGTGCGCGTACGCGTAGGCGCTGCGCGAGACCTCGGTGGCGGCCTCGACGGCGACGCGCTCGTGCTCGGCGTTCCCGAGGCGGGCGTCGAAGTAGAGCCGCCAGAGCACGACGATGGTCGCGAAGCCGAGCACCGCGGCGGCGACCGCGCCCGCGGTGAGCTCCATGCCGGTGAGCGTCGCGCCGAGGATCACGATCGATTCGCCCAGGGCCACAATGAACACGAGCCGGTTGCGTTCGGCCAGGTGGTCCTCGCTGAGCGGCCACGTCGACATCGGCGTGCCGCCGACCCTCGGCAGCCAGAAGTTCACGCGCGGCCCGAGGTAGTCGAGGACGACCGCACCGAGCCAGACCCAGACGCGGGCCTCGTCGGGCACGAACACGCCGGCGACCCACACGACTCCGGCGATCGCACTCCACGCGAGCAGCTGGGCGTAGTTGCGGCCCATGGCCTGCCCGCGCCAGGCCCGCACCATGAACGAGGCGCGGCTCAACTGCAGGAACAGGTATGCGGCGACGAACAGCCAGGCGCGCTCCCCGTACGCCTCCGGGATCGCGACGGCCATCCCGAGCGAGGCGAACATCCACAGGGCGAAGAACCCCTGCACTGTGCGGTTGTCGGGGTCGAGCCAGTTGGCGGCCCAGGCCGTGTAGTTCCAGCCCCACCACACCGCGGCGAACAGCACCGCGAACTCGAGCGCCCCCTCGACGCCGAGATGGTGCAGCAGGAAATGCGACAGCTGCGTGATCGCGAAGACGTAGACGAGGTCGAAGAACAGCTCGACCGGGCCGACCCCAGTGGATTCCCGCTCCCGCAGCACGCCCATCCGCTGATCGTAGCCACGGTCGACCGGTTCGCGCGGCTTGCCGCGGGCCGCGATTACGATCGGGCGGTGATGGATGCGGGACAGGTCGTGGGGTTGCTCAGGGCGATCGAGCGGGCCGGGCTGTCGGTGTGGATCGGCGGCGGCTGGGGGATCGACGCGCTGCTCGGGGAGCAGACCCGTCCGCATCGCGATCTCGATCTGATGCACGTGTCCGATGAGGAGCCCGGGTTGACGGCGCTGCTCGCGGCGCTCGGGTACGGCGAGACCGTCGATTGGCGGCCGGTGCGGTTCGTGATGGCGCACCCTGACGGGCTGGAGATCGACCTGCATCCCCTGGTGTTCAAGGAGGACGGTTCTGCCGAGCAGTCGTCGCTCGAACCTGGGAAGCCGTTCCGCTACCCGGCTTCGTGCTTCACGACGGGCGCGATCGCAGGTGTCGCGGTGCCATGCCTTTCAGCGGAGCAGCAGGTCCACTTCCACCAGGGTTACGAACCCTCGGAGCGGGACCTGCACGACATGGCCCGCCTGCGCGAGGCTTTCGGCGTCACGACGCACTTCTAGCGCTTCGCTCGACGAGACGCCGTTCAGCCCGTCGAAGCGACCCCGACGTATCCACAGGCTATTGACCTGGGAGTACGCCAACTCCTTCTCGAGTCATCCACAGGTGGAAACTTTCTGTTGTCGATCGACTACCCGACATGTTGTAGTAGATGGCAAAAACGCCGTCCGGCACCGGCGGGATGGCGGCGCCATACCGAGGCCGCGCGCGGGAAGCCACCCGCGCGCGGTCCCCGCCAGGTGCCACACCCCTCCGCTTCCGCGGAGGCGCGNNNNTCGGGGCCCGGGCCCCGACCGCCACGCGACTACACCGCACACCAGCGCCGCAAAGGCAGGGGCCCCAGCCGCTTGCGCGGCTGGGGCCCCTGGTGTCGAGCAGTGCCTAGGGCTTGGTGAGTCCTTCGATCGCCGCGGCGAGGTTGTCGGCCGATTGGTCGACTTCCTCTTGCGTGGCTCCCTTGTTCTCGTCGACCGCCACAGCTGTCTCTCGGGCAGCGGTGAAGGCGGCCCACGAGTCGGCCGTCCAGTCCGCTTCGGCCAGTTCGGCCGTTTCCGTGAGGTACAGGTCGAGGCCGGTCTTGTCGATCGCCGAGGCGATGAACTGGACCTCGGCGAAGTTGGTGTATCCGTCGCCGGCGCTCACGCGCAGGGCCTCGTAACGGACCGCTTCGTCGAGGGTCACCGTGTTCCAGCCCGCCACCGCGGTCCCGGTGCTCGCGAAGGTCGTCCAGGTCGCGCCGCCGTCGTTCGAGCCCTGGAGGGACACGTTGTTCGCGCGGGAGGTCGATCCGGAGCGCGGGTGGTACTTGACGCTCTCGACCGTGAAGGTCGTGCCGTCGGACGGGATCACCGTGACCCAGCCGTTCTTCGTGGTGGTGTCGGTGAACGTGGAGGTGCTGCCGTCGAACATGGCCCACCCGTTGGCGGACGCGTTCTTCGTGCCGTCCCAGGACGCCGAGCTGGCCGTGACCCAGGACTGGTCGAGGGTCGCAGCAACCGAGGTCGCCGCCGGTTCGAGCAGATCCCAAGCGTCAAGGAGCCGGTTCGCGAGCGCGGGCTCATCCGCGCCCTCCTCGGCGGCGGCCGCGCGGACGGCCTCCACCTCGCGGGTGAACAGGATCGCCGAGCCGCGCGAGTGCGCGGTCAGGTCGACCGCGTCGGCCCGCGCGAGGATCGGGTCCAGCTCGTAGGCGACCGCGCCGTAGAGGCGGAGCTCCGCGATGTAGATCGGTGCGCTGTTCGTGACCCGCAGGTAGCGGTAGTCGCCTTCGTCGGTCGCGTCGAGGTTCTGCCACGACAGCGACTTGTACGACGCGTCGGCGACGGTCGTCCAGGTGCTGAGGTCGTTCGAGCCCTGGAGCACCTGGTCGTCCATGCGGCGAACGCCCTCGCTGTCTTGGCGCGCAAGGTAATCGAAGCGATCCGCGCTGACCTGCGCGCCAGCGCCGAAGTCCCAGACAAGGTAGTACTTGCCGTCGACGGCGGGCACGTCGCTGAAGGTGGTGTGGCTGCCGTCGAGCATCTTCGCCGACTGGGCGGCCTTCGACTGGTCGGCCGTACCGTCCACTTTGACCACGGTGGCGTCGGCGAGGTCGACGAGGTTCCGTTCGTCCGAGCCGTAGAGGGCGGTGTTGTCCGTCGCGCCGTGGATCGTCGCGGCCGTTGTTCCGTCCTCAGTGGTGTGGTCGATGGCGAGGTCGAGGCGGCCGCCGCCGGTGAGTTCGCCGAGCGTGCCGGTGGCCGTCCACGACAGCGAGTCCTCGCTGGTCGCGGCGAGCTCCTGGCCGCCGATGGTCACCGTCGCATCGCTGATCGGCTTCGCGCTGGTGAAGGTCACGTTGACTTCGTCCCCCGCGTTCACCCTGCCCGCCAAGGCGTCCGGTGAGGCCACCGACACGTCGGTGATGTCCCCGGGCACTTCCGAGCGGTCGCCGAAGACGTGGAACTCGCCGATGGACCAGATGCCCGGGTAGGCGGGGTCGATCGGCGGGGCCGGATCGTCGATCTGGAGCTTCAGGTAGCGGAACTCCTTGCCGCGGTGCTCGGCGATGACGGGGATGTTCTCCATGTCGTTGGTGTCGCCGGTCGGCCGCTCGGTCAGGAGCGTCCAGGTGATGCCGTCGTTGGAGCCGTACACGTTGGTGCCCTGCGAGCGCATCGGGAACGAGAAGCGGGCCTGGAGGCCGAACGACTCGGCCGCGACGCGGTACTGGGTGCCGAAGTCGAGCGTCACGAATCCGACGCGCAGGTCGCCGAAGTGGCTGTTGTTGTTGCCGTCGGCGAGGGCGCGGGCCTGGTCCATGGTCATGTTGCCGGGCGTGACCGCGTTGCGGTAGTCGAGCGACTCGTCCGCAATGCGGGGGTTGAGCAGTTCGAGGGCCTCGATCTTGTCGAGCAGTGCCTCGAAGGCGGTGCGGAACTCCTCGTCGGTGCCGTTCTCGGACGCGTCCCGAGCGGCGGCGAGAGCGGCCTGGTACGGCTCCTTAGAGGCCGTGGTATAGACCGCGCCTTCCTCGGTGCCGTCGGCGACGGCGGCGTCGATCATCTTGGGCCGGTTCTTGGCCACGACGAGTTCGAAGGTCCGCGCGGTCACGGCGTCGCCGTCGTCGGCGATGATCTGGACCTTGTGGGTGCCGGGGTCCTGGTCGGTCGGCTTCCACGTGACGGTGCCGGTCGCGGCGTCGAGCTCCGCGCCTTCGGGCAGGCCGGAAGCGGTGAAGGCAGGAGTCCCGCCCGTGTCGGTCGCGCCGAGCTCGAAGGTGGAGGTCGCGTCGGGCCACAGGTAGTACCGGCCCCGGGCCTGCTCGAAGGCGGGCGGGGTGAGCTGGGTCTGCGCGTTGAACATGAGCGAGTCCATGTCCACAGTGGTGCCGTCGCCCGTGATCCGGTAGAACTGGGTGTTAAGGCCGGCCGCGGGATACGTGACGTACCGCCATTCACCTTGCGTGTCAGGCAGTTCGATCCGCGACAGGACTCCCGGTTCGGGTTCGATCTCGTTGCGCGGGTCGCGTTCTTCCTTGTCGATCACTTCCATGACGGCGGGGCCGTCGGTGCGCACGAGGACGCCCATCTTGCTGTTGCCGGGGTACATCACCCGGCTGACGACGCTGACGGTGCCGTCGGCGTCCGCGGTGGCGCGGGCGAAGGTGCGGTCGCCTTCGGTGACGATCTCGGTGCCGCCGTCGAGCGGGATGCCGTAGTTGCCGAAGGTGAGCGCGGTGTCCTCCACTGGGGTCGGCTCAGTGCCGGCGATCTCGGGCGGGAACGCCACCCAGTACTCGACACTCTTGTCGCCGGCTGCCCAGAAGTTGTTGACGCCGGTCCCGTAGTTGTAGAGGGGGCCGTCCATGCGCTCGTTGAGCAGTGCCACGTTCGGAGCCTCGGCCTCCACGTCCACGCCCTCGACGTACTTGTACTGGTAGTACAACTCGTTGAGCGCGTTGAACATCCGGCCGCGGTAAGCCGGGGAGATGACCCCGCCGGTGCCTCGGTCGTCGATGTACTTGGTGGGCTGTCCCATCATGTAGCCGTCGAAGGCGTCCGCGCCCGCGAGGAGCCGGTTGTCGAGGAAGCCGTAGGCGGTGACGGCGTCATCCGCGGTCGAGACGGTGCCGTCGTCGGGGTCCACTTTGGTGCCCTGTACGTGGAGGAAGCGGGCCAGCGCGGCGAAGTTGTCGAGGTTGCACTCGGCGTGGGCCTGGTCGCGGCCCATTTCGCGGAGCTGCGTGAACTCCTCCCCGTACGGGTTGCGCGGGTCATCCGCCTCGATGACCTGGATCTGCTCCCCGAGCGAGCCATTGATGTAGTCGTCGAAGCTCGAGTTCATGGTGAACCACTCGACGCCCTTGGCGTAGCCCTCGGCGTCGTCGGCGTAGATCGCGGTTGCGATGCGGCCGTAAAGCCCGAAGTTGTGCTGGTTCATCCACTTCTCGTTGGAGTAGAGGAACGTGTCGACGAGCGGTCGGGCGAAGTTGCCGAGCAGGTTCTCGTCGTCCTCGGCGCTCCAGACGACGTCGTAGCCGTCCTGGGTGCCGGGGGTGTCGTCGTCGAGCGGTTCGGTGGCGCGAATGATCTCCGCGGCCATGAGGAACTGCGACAGCGGCTTGCCGGTGTGGATGTGGGCGTCGGGGAAGTAGACGTACCCGTCGGGGTTCATGCTCGCCCAGGTGCGAAGGGCCTGGATCGCGTTCTTGCGGTAGACCTCGTTGCCGGTCATGACCCACATGAGGGATTGGGTGAGCGCGCCGAACGAGTCGTTGGTCTCGCGGCCGCGCAGGCCCCCGTGGTCGAAGTCCGGGTCGAGCGCGACGTCGGGCTGGGCGGCCGACTTCGAGTTGGCCGCGCGGTAGCCCTTGGAGGCGGCGCCGACCTTCGTCATGGCGTCGAAGTAGGAGGCCCAGGGCTCCTGGCCGGTGCGGACCATCTCCTGGGCGTTGCGGAGGTCGTCGGCCGTGAGGCCGACGCCGGGGTGAACGAACCCGGCGTCGCTCACGGTCTCGTTGATCGCGACTACGTTCTCGGTGAGCAGGCCGTCGTAGGGGGCCGCCTGCGCGGGTGAGGGTGGGGCGGCCATCACCGCGATTCCTGCGGCTAGCGCGGCCGTCAGCGCTGTGAGGCGCGACCGCTTTCGTTGCCCGACGTGCGTCATTGCAGGCGTCCTTTCAAGGTAGGGCCTTCCGGGTCTGCCGATGCGAGGTGCGGACGCCGGGGTGGACCAGTCACGCACCGAAGCAGTCTGGATATCGGAATCCGTCTATGCGGACCATAGCGGCTCGTAGGACGAGAATCAAGGCTCAAGCAGATAACGTTCTCTGCTTGATCTGTCCGCCCCTCAGGTCTCGTGCAATTCGGTTATCAAATCGTTACTTTCTTCGATCATGTTGTCTACCTGGGCGATTGGCGCATTCATCCGCATCGTGGGTATCGACCGATGGGTATTGGTCGATGTCGGGGTCTCGACAAACCAGGAACTGAGATCTAACTTAGAAACCGATATCTATCCGGCGACCACCGAAGGACCCCGAGTGGCAGACCGACCACGAGCCCTCCTGGCCATGAGCCCCGAGTTCCTCCCCCAACTCTTCCCCGAGCCGCTGATGCGGCGGCTCGACGCCGTGCTCGACTTCGACCCGGCACTCATCGCCCGGGACTACGCCGACCCCGCCGCGAAGGCGGCACTGGGCGAGGCCGAGGTGATCGTCTCCAGTTGGGGCGCACCGCCACTGAACGACGAGGCGCTGGCCGCGGCGCCGAACCTCAAAGCCGTGCTGCACGCCGCGGGCACGGTCAAATGGATCATCTCCAAGGCCGGCTGGGAACGGGGCCTGGCGGTCTCGAGCTCGTCGGGGGCGAACGCGCTCCCGGTCGCCGAGTACACGCTCGCCTCGATCCTCATGGCGGGCAAGGGGATCTTCCAGCTGCGCGAGGACTTCCGCAAAGCGCGGAACTTCACGCTCGGCTACATCCACCCCCAGGTCGGCAACTTCGGCCGCACCATCGGCATCGTGGGCGCCTCGAAGATCGGGCGGCGCGTGGTGGAGCTGCTGCGGCCCTTCGACTTCACCGTGCTCCTGGCCGACCCGTTCGTGGAGGCCGCCGAGGCCGCCGCGCTCGGGGCCGAGCTGGTCCAGCTCGACGAGCTGGTGGCGCGGGCCGACGTGGTCAGCGTCCACGCGCCCGACCTGCCCGAGACCGAGCACCTCATCAACGCCGACCGCCTCGCGAAGATGCGGGACGGCACCGTCGTGGTCAACACCGCGCGCGGCCGCCTCGTCGACACCGAGGCGCTCACCGTCGAGCTGCTCAGCGGGAGGCTCTCGGCGGTCATCGACGTGACCGAGCCCGAGCCGCTCTCCGCGCACTCGCCGCTGTACGACCTCCCGAACGTCTTCCTCACCCCGCACGTGGCCGGCTCCCACGGCAACGAGCTGTCCCGCATGGGGCTGTTCATGGTCGAGGAGGCCGAGCGCTACGTCGCGGGCGAGCCGCTGCTCCACCGTGTGGATCCCGAGACACTCTGGAGGCAGGCCTAAAAAGGACGTTATAGAAACCGGTCTCTATCCGTTATCGAAGCGATGCGGGAGACATCGAACCTTCGCCAATGCGGCATCGCAACCGTCTCTTACTGCGGATACGTCGCGCCGCAATCGAACACAACTCGCCGAGAACCGAGATTCCAGGCCACGAAGCATTGACTCATTTCCATAGCTAGTGATACCGTTATCTCCCCGGCGACCAGGAGCAAGACCCCGGCAGGCCACCACACCGGTCGCCGCCATAATCTTCACACCAGCCTCATCCCTCACCCCTGTATCAACGTTGATTTAAGGAGGCCCCTCATGGCCGAAGTAACTCGCCGCAAGCTTCTCGGCGCGGCAGGCGCCGCAGCCGCAGTCACCGCTCTCGGCACCACCGCCGCCTGCTCGGACAACTCCGGCGGCGCCTCGGGCGGCGGCGACTACGACATGCCGACGTACCAGCCCGCACCGGAACTGGACGCCCAGCCGTTCTACTCGACCGAGACGCCCGGCATGGAGAGCGTCTACACCGAGTACCCGAAGAGCTACTTCAAATCGGTGAACCGCGAGCCGGGCTCCGGCGGCAAGGTCACGACCTTCCAGCTCACCTGGGGCGACCCCGCGACCCCGCTCGAGGAGAACCCGTACTGGCAGGAGCTGAACGAGCGCCTCGGGGTGAGCTTCGAGCCGCAGTTCGTGCCGCAGCCGGTGTTCGACCAGAAGTTCGCGACCATGCTCGCCTCGGGCGACGTCCCGGACCTGGTCTTCGTCAACGACCAGTCCGCGGGGAACCTCCAGGGCATCCGCGACGGCGCGTTCGCCGATCTCTCCGAGACCCTCTCGGGCGACAACATCCTCAAGTGGCCCAACCTGGCCGCGCGCAAAGAGGAGATCTGGCAGGCCAGCCTCAAGGACGGCCGCATCTACCAGATCCCCTCGATCGTCTGGGCCCTCACCAACCTGCCGACGATGCGCACCGACCTGGTCGACCAGACCTCGATCGGGCGCGCCCCCAAGGACGCCGACGAGCTGTTCACCATGCTCAAGGAGGTCTCGGCCCTCGGCACGGGCCCCGGCGGTCAGAAGGTCTACGGGCTCAACAAGTACGACGCCCATCCCGGAACCGCGTCGATGTTCCAGCGCCTGTTCAAGACCGGCGCCGAATGGCAGCTGAACGGCGACGGCGACCTGGTCCACATCACCCAGACCGAGAACTACAAGGCGATGCTCGAATGGCTCGCCCGCGCCTGGGCCGAGGGGATCTTCGACCCGGTCTCCATGTCCCCCACGGCTACCGACATCGTCTCCGGTGCGGCCCTGCGCTACGACGCGGTCGGCGCGGCCATCGGCGGGGCCGGCCTGTCCCAGTGGGAGGCGGACCTGCCGGGCGCGACGTACGACTTCTTCGACATGCCCGGCTTCGACGGCTCCTCTCAGGTCGTCGTGCGCAACGTGCCCTACGGCAGGTCGACCTGCGTCTCGGCCGCTGCGGCCGAGGACGAGGACCGCCTCACCGAGATCCTCAACGTCCTCGACTACCTCTCGGCCCCGTTCGGCTCCGAGGAGCAGTACTTCATCGCCAACGGCACCGAGGGCGTCCACCACACGGTCGACGCGCACGGCATCCCGATCGTCAACCCCGACAGCATGATCGACCTGTCCGTCCAGTACGTCGGCGTCACCTCCGGCGACAACGGGTACCGCATCCACCCGAACGCGGCCCCCTGGGCCGACTCGTTCGTCACCGTCATGGAGGCCCTGGCCCAGAACTCGATCGCGCGCCCCCTCGAAGGGCTCGAGGCCGCCTCGCAGACCTTCGTCACCAAGGGCGCGCAGCTCAAGCAGCTGTGGACCGACTACGAGAGCGGCGTCATCACCGGCCGCGAGAGCATCGACGATCTGCAGTCCTTCGTGGACAACTACATGTCGCAGGGAGGCACCCAGGTCCGCGACGAGTACACCCAGGCGTTGAAGGACGCGGGCAAGTGAGCGTGAGCACCACGGACGCCGGCCCCGGGACCCGCACTGAGCGGGCCCCGGGGCCGTCCGCGCGCCCGAAACGACGCAAACTGACGCTGCGCCAACGCATCTGGCGTGAACGCTGGTCCTACACCTTCATCGTCCCCGGCGCCGCGTTCTTCCTGGTCTTCATGTACGTGCCCATGGCCGGCAACGTGGTCGCGTTCCAGGACTACTCGCCGTTCCGCGGCATCGAGGGCTCGCCGTGGGTCGGCTTCGCGAACTTCAACGCGATCTGGACCGACCCCGAGATCATCACCGCGCTGCGGAACACGCTCATCATCGCGTTCCTCCAGCTGGCCTTCGCGTTCCCGGCACCGATCGCCCTCGCACTCCTGCTGCACTCGTTGCTGTCGAACAAAGTGAAGCGGCTCGTCCAGACCATCGTCTACCTGCCGAACTTCCTCTCCTGGGTCATCGTCATCTCGGTGTGGCAGCAGGTCGTGGGCGGCGGCGGTCTCGTCGCGGGGCTCCTCGACGGGATGGGCGTACACGGCTTCGACCTGATGACCGACGCCGACAACTTCAAGTTCCTCGTCGTCGCCCAGAACATCTGGAAGGACGCCGGCTGGGGCACCATCATCTTCTTCGCCGCGATCGCCGGCATCCCTTCCGAGCGTTACGAAGCCGCGGCGATCGACGGCGCGTCCGGCTGGCAGCGCACCTGGCACATCACGCTTCCGGCGCTCGTCCCCGTCGCGACGCTCCTGCTCATCCTGAACATCGGCTCGATCCTCACCGTCGGCTTCGAGCAGCTCCTGCTCCAGCAGCCGATGGTCGGCGCCGACGCCGCGCAGGTGCTCGACACGTTCGTCTACTTCAGAGGCGTCCTCGGCGGCCAATGGGGCATCGCCACCGCCGCGGGCCTGCTCAAGGGCATCATCGGCACCATCCTGGTCCTGTCGGCCAACAAGCTCGCCAAGAAGATGGGCGGAGAGGGGATCTTCTAATGGCCACCGCAACAGTAAGCCGTCCACCATGGATGAACCCGCCCTCGGTGTGGGTCAGGGCGATCAAGGCGATCGTCATCGTCTGCATCGTCATCACGATGATCTACCCGCTGGTCTACGTCATCGCGATGAGCTTCGCCGCACCCGCGCAGGCCCGGGCCGGCGTCGTCTTCCCGACGGAGTTCTCGCTCGACGCCTACCGCGCGATCTTCAACGGCGGCACCGTGGTCGACGGCCTCCGCAACTCGCTGTTCATCACCGTCGTCGGCACGCTCCTCTCCCTCGCGGCGACCTCGATGCTCGCCTGGGGCCTGGTGCGCACCCGCCAGGTCCCCGGCGCCAAGATCGTGCTCGTCGGCATCCTCGCCACGATGTTCTTCAGCGCCGGGATCATCCCGAACTTCATGCTCATCAAGTACCTCGGTCTACTGGACTCCACCTGGTCCCTGATCATCCCGGGCCTCATCTCGGCCTTCAACATGATCGTGATCCGGAACTTCTTCCAAGGCCTCCCAGAGGAACTCATCGAAGCGGCGCGCATCGACGGCGCGGGCGAATGGCGGATCTTCCTCCAGATCGTCCTGCCCCTCTCCAAACCCGTGCTCGCCGTGATGGGCCTGTTCTACGCCGTGGCCTACTGGAACACCTACTTCAACGCGCTGCTCTACATCAACGACAGCGAGAAGTGGCCCATCCAGGTCGTCCTCCAGCAGTACGTCCTCGCCGGCGTCGCGATCCCGGGAGCCGTCGTCTCCCCCGACCAGCCCCCGCCGCCGGGCGTGACCCTCCAGATGGCGGTCATCGTCCTCGCGACGATCCCCATCCTGGTGGTCTACCCGTTCCTCCAGCGCTTCTTCACCTCCGGCGTCCTCACCGGCGCCATCAAGGGCTGACTCAGCGAGTCGCGAACGACTGCACGCCATCGGGCCGGTCACCGCTGTTGCGGTGACCGGCCCGTTCGCTGCGCGCAGGCACGACCGGCGCCCCCGCGCGACACGCCATGGTCGACTGATTGATTTTTGTAGGGTTCCGCAGTCGGAGTGCTTCAACGTCGCGCTCTTGTCGCTTACGATGCAGCCGTTGCCTAGCGCTCCTCGTGCGAATTCCACAAAATTCCCAAGTCAGGCACGGATTCATCACTATTGGTATTCTTGACTTCACTGATAGTGATGAATAGATTCTTCTCCAGAACCGATCCTCCACCGATCGATTTAAGGAGCAATCATGAACTGTCGCAATGACTTCCCCGAGTCCCCGAATCGATTCTCACCTCGCCAGGCCGTTTCCTACTCGGCCTTTTTCCTGAACGTCCTCACCGGTCGGAAATCGGCCGCCGAGGCCCGGCTGCTCGCCACCGATGCGGGATGGGCGGCCTTTTCCAGGGTGCGGAGGCGGGTGCCGTCGCGGTTCCGGCAGGTGCGGGTCGTGCGGGCGAACTGCCCGACTCGCGATTCCACCGAGATCGTCGCCATGGTCGAGAACGGTGCGGCACACCAGGCGATGACCTTTACTTTCCGTGCGACACCGCACGGTTGGCGGCTCGACCACTGCGACCTCATCCATGCCAATCAACGCCACCGGCCGATGCATCGGCTTTGAGGCAGTGAGAAGGCCCCCGGCAACACCGGGGGCCTTCTCGTTGGCGGGGCTACGAGGCGACTCGGAACGTGGCGTCCGCGCGGCCGGTCGCGTCGCTGATCGGGTCGATGCGCAGAAGGTAGTTGTCATGCCGCAGATAGCGGGTCGGGAAGTTGTACGACTGGAACGAGGACCATGAGGCGTCCGCTAGACCGGCCACTTGGCGGAACGTCGCGTCCTGGGCGAACAAGGCGGTGCCGTTGTCCGGCGCCAGCACCATGTCGTAGTTCGAATGTCGCAGGTAGTGGCCCGGGAAGTTCACCGACTCGAACGAGACGTACCCCGTCCCGTCGTTCGCCAGGCCGGGAACGAGCCGGAAGCGTCCGTCCTGGGCCGGTGAGACCGCCGGGTCGATGCGCACGTCGTAGTCGGCGTGGCGCACGTAGCGGTCCTGGAAGTTGTAGGACTGCAAGCGGCTCGAAGGTGGTTCCGATTCGCCGGAAGGCACGGGGAGCACTGTGGAAGTCGAGACCGGAGTCCCGAAATTCGGTGTGCCGTCCGGGTTCCAATTGAACTCCTGGATGCGGGTGTTGCGGGTGTTGCCGCAGCCGTCGGTGGCGGAGTCGTTGGCGTGGTAAACGATCCAGTCCTCGGTGCCGTCGGGCGACTTGAAGAAGCCGTTGTGGGCGGGACCGTAGACCCCGGCCGCGTCGTTGCGTTCGAAGACCGGTTCGGGATCCTTGGTCCACGCGTTCGCGTCGAGCGGGTTCGAACCGGTCAGCTCCAGGAGCCCGAGTCTGTAGTCGGGCGTCTGGCAGTTGCTCGCGGAGTAGGTGACGAACGTGCGGCCGTCGTGCTGCAGTGCGGCGGGCCCCTCGTTCATCGGTGTGCCCACGTTCTCCCAGTCGTACTCCGGCGTCGAGATCATCGTGCGCGCACCGGTCACGGTCCAGGGATCGCTCAACCGGACGATGTAGACGCTCGGGTCGTTGCCGGTCCATCGGCCGGGCACGCCCGACCAGAGGAGGTACAGGCTCCCGTCGATGGTGACGACGTTGCCGTCGATCCCCCACCAGTTGTTCGCGCCGAAGATCATGCCTTTGTACGTGTAGGGCCCCATCGGGTCGGTGCCCGCGCTCTCGGCGACGTGAATGCGCTGGTCCTCGATGCCGGCGGCGCCGGCGGAGTAGTAGATGTACCATCGTGGACCGTTGGGGCCGTTGAGGAAGTGGAACTCGGGCGCCCAGACGTAGTGGTCGCGGTCGGCCGGGAAGTCGGTGAAGACCGGCACCGCGGCGGCGTTCTTCAACCCCGCGATGGTCGGTGCCTTCTTCATGGTGAGCGGCCCGGTCCAGGTCGTGGTCATCAGGTAGTAGTTGCCGTCGTGGTAGGTCATCCACGGATCGGAGCCGGAGCCGTTGAGCGGGTTGGTGAACGTGGCCTGCTGCGCCTGAGCGCTGGATGCGGTGATCATGGATCCGAAGAGCAGCAGGAGGATTGACGCCAGGCACAGGGCCGTCCGGCGGAACGCCGACATCACGGCCTCCTAGTAGGTGATCTTGAAGGTCGCGTCCTGGCGGTCCGTCGCGGGCGAGGCACTGGTGAGCGGGTCGATCCGCAGCACGTACCCCGAGTGGCGCAGGTACCGGTCCGGGAAGTTGAAGGACCGGAACGAGGTCCACGCGCCGTCGGCCAGGCCCGCGGCGCGGGTGAAGGTGGCGTCGGCCGCGAACTGCGCGGTGTTGTCGTTGGGGTCCAGGCGGACCGCGTAGCCGGAGTGCCGCAGGAAGCGGCCGGGGTAGTTCACCGACTCGAACGAGACGCCGGCGGCGTCGGCAAGGCCGGCACGGAGTCGCCACTGCTGGTCGGCGGGCGGCTCCATCGGGAACGGGTCGAGGCGGCCGATGCCGCCGGCGTGCCGCACGTACCGGTCGGGGAAGTTGTAGGACTTGAGGCGGTTCCATTGCGGTGCGCCCCAGCGGGTCACGAGCGCGGCCCGTTCGGCTTCCGTGATCGGAAGGATCCCGGCGTGCTTGCTGCTGATCGGCGCGGTGTAGTCGCGCTGGTTCAGGGCCGTCCAGGAGTCGCCGCCGATGTCCGTTGAACGCCAGGCGTAGAAGACGGCATTGGCGGGGCTGAAGGAGTCGCCCCAGAGCCAGAAGGCGTTGGCGCTGTTGGACTTCACGAGGATCGGCGCCTCGATCGCGCTGCCTTGGCGCAGGCCGCCGGTCAACGTGGTGAAGGTGTTCGGCTGGCCGGAGGTCGACCGGGAGACGTAGAGGTTGCCGTTCGCGAGGTTCTTGTACGCCAGGTAGAAAGCGCCGTTGTGGACGAGCACGTCCCCGTCGAGCACGTTGAATCCCGGGTCGAAGAACACCTGCGCGGCGCCCATGTTCACGAAGTCGGTCGTGTAGTTGACCATGAAGACGTCGCGGGTGCCGTTGTTGGCCGAGTAGACGACGGCGTAGCGCCCGCGGGTCGGGTCCCAGAACGCGGTGGGCGCCCAGGAGTGGGTAGCGAGGTCGTGGAGCTTGACGCGGCGGTACCCGGTGAAACTGCGCAGGTCCGCGGAGTCCCACACGTGGATGTACTGGTTGTTGAGGTTGAACACGCGTCCTTTGAGGTCGGTCGCGAGGACCGCGAACGTGCCGTCCTGCTTGCGCAGGATGAACGGGTCGCGCAGGCCCTGCATGCCGGCGGTCGGCGTGGCGACCGGGTTGTTCTGGTTGAGCGGCGTCCAGTCGAGGCCGTCGCCGCTGACGGCGAGGTGCAGCGCGTAGCTGTCGTCGGTCAGGTCCGGCGACTCTTTGAAGTAGGCCATGGCGTAGGCCGCGTAGGTCTGGGCGTGCGCGGCGTTCGGCAGACCGACGGCGCCGGCCACGGCCGAGGCCATCGCGGTGGTGAGGAGCATGCGACGTGAGGGCATCGTTCAATGCCTTTCTGCGGTGAGGAGCAAAACGGAAGATGCGGTGGCAGCCGGGGGTGACCGCTAACATGAGCGCTTCGACCCAGTGTGATCATTAACATTGAGAAAGTCAAGACCATCGATGTATTTGGCGCTCGGACACCCGGCCGCTCGGACTCAGCGGCGGGTGATCGGGGTTGGGGCGGTGAGGCGGGCGGCGTCGGCCGCTGCGAGGCCGGCGATGTGGCCCTCGTAGTTGGTGATGCGGGTGGAGCGGCCGAACTTGAGGCGGGGGAAGAGCGCTTCGGTGCGGGCGTCGACGCGCTGGTCGCGTTGGCGCATGACCGGAACGAGGTCGGTACCGGTCTCCTCGGCGACCTCGCGCTCGGTGTCTTCGGCGGATTCGCGGAGGCGTTCGCCGATGCGCATCGCGAAGGAGGCGAGGAAGGACTGGCGGAAGGAGCGGGTCTGGGACTTGCCGCGCTTGGCGGAGATCGAACCGGCCCTGGCCATCGCTCCCGTGGCTTGGACGAGGAGCGAGTTGAAGAGGAGCTCGACCGAGCGGAGGTCGCCGCGGTCCCCGATCAGTGTGGTGAAGCCGCCCTCCGGCCAGTAGACGGAGCGGCAGTGGTTGGCGTCGGCGATCTGGGCGAGGAGCTCGGACTTGGGCTGCTCGTAGGGGCGCTCGATGATGACGCGAAGGGCTTCGGGTTCGCGCTTGTCCTGGCCCGCTTCGGAAAGCAGGGCCTCGCTGATGCTGTGGCGGGCGATGAGCTGCTGCGCCTTGGCGGTGAACGCTTCGGCCTCCGCGTCGGAGTCGGTCGACTCGGCCTTCGCCAGGAGCGCGCGGATCTTCTCGTACACGCGGGAGGATTCGGCCACGCCGAGGCCGTGCGTGATCAGGAGGTCCCCGGGCAGCGGCTCGACCTTCGCGATCTTCGGGAGGCCGCTGATCAGGTGGAACGCTTCGAGCACCGCGGCCCACAGCACGATCCGGTCCCATCGGCCCAGGCCCGCGCTCGCCTTGGCGACGCCCGCGAAGGGCACGGAGGCGGCGAGTTCCTCGCGGTGCACGTTCCAGCGGTCGCTGAGTTGGGAGTCGGGGTAGCGACCCAGCTGCCCGCGCATCATGACGGCCCCGGCCCGCACGGCCTCGGCGCTGAGTGATTTCCGCAAGGCGCTCAACACCTCTCGCGGCATCCAGCCCCACTCCCAGGCACGGAGGATCGCGTCGTCGCCGAGTTCCTCGAGGACCTTGGCGAGCGCGGCGGGCCAGCCCGGGTCGCCCGAGGCGCCTTCCAGCTCGGAGGCCGCGTCGACCCAGTCGAGCCGCACGTTCTGGGCGCGCTGCATGACGCCGAGCACCGCATAGCGCGCCCGGCTCACGAGCGGCAGCCCGTTCAGCTCGTCCTGTTCCACCGTCTCCCCCGATCCCGCGTGCGCGAAAGGCCCGCGGTCACCCGTCGGACTCTATCAAAGTCGCAGGTAGCGGGGCCAACGCCGGAGCTCGGATGGGTGCAAGGTCTCCCGAAGGGCGCGAACGCCCCGCGCGGTGTCGATCCGCGCGGGGCGCCCTGTCCGAGGCCGACCGTCAGGCATAGGTCTCGAACTCGGCGATCTTCGGTGTGCCGCTCGCGCTCGTAATGACGAAGTTGATCTTGGTCAGGGAGGTCGCGGCGAAGGAGATGACCCCTGCGCCGGTGCCGGAGGCCAGGACCGCGCCGTTGGCGTTGTTCACGACCTGCCAGTTGTCGATGTTGCCTTCGGAACCGGCGGCCTCGCGGATGTTGATGGTGTCGACGGTGACGGCGGAGCCCCACTTGACGGAGACGCGGCCGGTGGTGCCGCTCGGCGACCAGTAGGTGCTCATGTTGCCGTCGAGCACGCTGCCGTAGCTGGTCCCGTCGGCCTTGCTGGATCCGTCGGCCCCGGCTCCGACGCTGAGGTTGTTCCCGGTCGGAGGGTTGGTCGGACTCGTGCCGGGGTCAGTCGGACCGGTGGTGGGGTTGGTCGGGTTCTGCGACGGGGTCTGGACGCTGCAGCTGCCGTCCGAGACCTGCAGGCCCTTGTTCGCGCCCGCCGTCTGGCTCACGACGCTCGGGACGCACGAGGCGTTGTCGAGGGCGAAGTTGTAGGGGATGCTCACCGTGGTGGTGGACGGCATGCTCGGGCCCGCTGGGTGGTTGTCGGTGCCGTCGCTGGACCAGGTCACGTTGTCGAGGATGTTCCCGCTGGTCTGCCAGGTGCCGCGTTCCTCGGTGTAGAAGGTGCCCAGCACGTCCTTCGAGTCCTCGAAGTAGTTGTTGTCCACTTTGGCCTTGCCGCCGGCGCGGGAGTTGATGCCGGACTCGACGATCCCCACGTAGTGGTTGTTGTAGACGTGCGCCGTACCGCCGCGCAGCAGCGGGACCCGGGAGTTCAGGTTCTGGTACAGGTTGTGGTGGTAGGTGATGAAGCTGTTCGTCAGGTCGGTCTCGCTGGAGCCGACCAGGCCGCCGCGCTCGGAGTTGCGCAGGATGCTGTACGAGAGCGTCACGTACTTGGTGTCGTTCTTCATGTCGAAGAGGCCGTCATAGCCCTCGGCCTCACCGCCCGAAGCCTCCAGAGTGGTGTGGTCGACCCACACGTTGCGCACCCCGGCCTCCATGCCGATGGCGTCGCCGCCGTTGGAGATCGGCGAGCCCGACTTCTTGACGTTCTTCACCGTCACGTTCTGGATGATGATGTTGCTGGCTTCGCGGATGTGGATGCCGATCTGGTCGAAGACCGCGCCGGCGCCCACGCCGATGATCGTGACGTTGCTGATCTGCTTGAGTTCGATGACGCTCGCGGCGGTGTTGCAGCTGTCGCCGGAGACCGCAGTGGTGTTGCCGTGGTTGATGGTGCCCTCGACCTGGATGGTGATCGGGGTGCTGGAACTGGCCCGGTTGCACAGGGCCGCATGGATCTGGGTTCCGGTGGTGGCCTTGACCGTGGCGCCGCCGGCGCCACCGGTGGTCCCGCCGTTCTGCGTCGCGTAACCAGTGACGCCACCGGTTGCCGCAGAAGCGTTGTTGATCGACAGTGCGACACCTGCCACGATCACGGCGGCGGTGGCGAGCACCGCCGCGAATCGACGTGCGACTGAACGTCTCATCGGCACATCTCCTAAGCATCGAGGGGAAATTGATGTATGTCGATGAGTCTAGGAAAGCCTTTTCCCTGGGTCAAGGCCTTCTCTGCAACCGTTTGCGATCAGATTCGGACATTCCTCCTTCTGACGAGGCCACTGTGGCGTGACGTCACGCGCGGGGCGTGCCGCCGAGGTCGGCGACCTCCCGGACGGCCTCGGCGATGGCGCGGAAGTCCTTGCTCAGGATCGCGCCGTGGTTGCTGGGCACCTTGGCGTGGATCTTGACGTTCGCGTTGCGGGCGGTGGCGTTGTCGAGCCCGGAGCGGATCTGCTCCTGCTCTTCCCCCTTGGAGCCCAAGGAGGTTCCCGAGGCGACCACGTAGCGCATCGGGACGTCGATGCGGTCCAGCACCGGACCGAGTTCGGCTTCGCGGGAGAGCTTGCCGAGCTCGATGTTGCTCTCGGCCTGCTGCGCGGCGTTCATCCGCGGGACCAGACCGGTGGGGCGCACGATCGGCATGAACCAGGCCATCCGCTTGAACAGCTTGCGGATCCGCGCCTCCATGGCGTCGTCGAGCCAGTCGTAGGGGAACGCGCCGTCGACCGCGACCGCGCCGATGGTGCGCTGCGGGTTCCGTTCGGCCCAATGGGCGGCGACGACCGCGCCGTAGGACCAGCCGACCACGACCGCCCGCTCCGCGCCCCTGGCCGCGAGCACGGCGTCGACGTCGCGGACGGCGGCCTCGAACGAGTAGTCGGCCGAGGTGCCGGACTTGCGTCCGCGGGCCCGCTCGTCGAAGGTGATGTGCCGCCACTGGGGGCCGAGCTCGGCGATGGTCTTGCGCCAGTAGCCCTGAGTGGCGAACTGGCCGTTGAGGTACACGATGGGTGTGCCCGAGCCGCCGGTGTCGGTGACGGCGAGCGCGGTGTCGTCGACCGGGACCATGCCGGTCCAGGCGTTGGCGTTGGCGTTGGCGTTCGAAGGCATCTCATGCTTCTTTCACTGTCGGGGCTTCGTGCGGGGGTTCCCGCTGAAGCCCCTGAAGCTTCGCCTCCCGGCCTGTCGCGCTTCTGTCGCGCCGCTGACAGCGCTGCCGACACGGAAAAGCGGCGCCGTCGGGGTGACGGCGCCGCCTGAGGGTGAAGCGTGCTGACCTTTAATCGTCCCTTCTGGTCATTCGCAGGAGGTTTCGGCGGCGAAGGCCTGCACCTCGGACTGCGCAGCGGTGTCCGCCTTCGCGTCCTCCAAGACGCTGACGAGCGCGTCGGCGCCCTGCCCGGCCAGGAGCTCTTCGACGCCCTCGTCGACGTGGACGTCGACGTCGGCCGCGAAGGCCGCCGCGTCCTGCACGGCCCCTTCGGATTCGCCGTTGCCGATGACGCCGTCGTCGAACGGGAACTGCGAGCCCTCGCCGAGCCCGCGCCACTGGGCCGGGAGATAGTCGCCCTCGGTGCACACGGCCGCTTCCCAGCGGACGGCCATGACGTACCGGTGCCCGACCTCGACTCGGGGGAAGTCCTGGAGCGCCATCTCCACGGCGTCCTCGGGGTCGCCTTCGTCGAAGGCCCAGCCGGCGGCCGGGTAGGCCCACGTCTCGGGGGCGGCCATGGGGGCGCCCTCCCGCGACCAGAGCACGTCCTCGACCTCGAGTGTGACGGTGCGGCCGATGATGCCCTCGCCGCGTTCGAGTTCCGAAGCCGCCGGCGGGACGGCCTCCTCGGCCACGGCGTCGACGACGATGACGTAGTCGGCGTAGGTGACCCAGTCAGAGGCCGTCACGCTCGGCAGGTAGTCGCTGCCGAGCGCCATCAGCGTCTCCGGTTCGGGCGCGGACCGGTCGTCGGATGCGGGCGCGGCGATCGCCGCTACTGCGATGCCGGTGGCGGAGGCGGCCGCGATGAGGCCGACCGCCGCTGCGATACGGGTGCGAATGCGCATGGGTTCCACCTCAGTACGTGCCGTTGATGTTGTCGATCTGGTTGTCCTGCAAGACCTCACCGTCGCTGGTGGGCGTCTCCATGCAACCCAGGCGCTCGTCGGTGTTGGCCACCAGGGGGTCCGATTTGTTGCCGTGCTGGAGGCCCACCGCGTGGCCGGTCTCGTGGCACGTGAGGCCCTGGACGTAGTGGCCGCCGCCGAGGATGCGGATGTACTGCTGGTCGCAGCGGAGGTCGCTCACTGCGTCATTGCAGAAGGTGACGCCGGAAGAGCCTGAGGGGACGCCGATGCCGCTCTCCTCGTAGACGATGTCGGTCTCGGCGCTGCCGGAGAACTCGGGCGAGGTGTCGAGGGAGACGGAGAAGTCGGTCGGGGCGTAGATGTCCGACATGACGTCGATGACGACCCGGCGGTCCTCGCCCTCCAGCTCGTTGGTGCCGGCGCTGTCCATGTAGTACGTCAGGGTCGCGTTGTCGGTAAGGCAGGTGACCCGCCCGTCGGGGCCGCTCTCGTCCCTGCAGGGCGCGGTCTGGTACGTCGTGGGGTAGATGTTGTCCGTGAACGCCGCCCAAGCGGCGCCTGCCGTGACCGCGATGAGCGCGAAGACGACGGCTCCGAAGACCGTCGACCTGACGCTCAATCGCCGCAATGCTTTGTTCGACATAGGAGCATTCCCTTCTGGCCGGCCAAGGGGGTGAACCGGCCTCCGTCAGCGTAGATACCCGCCTGCATAAGCGGCGCATACGGAACGCATACACGGCCACCTGACGCATGCGAACGCACTGGTCACAGAGGCTGTCGCCCACAGTGCACCGTTGGGTTCCAGGACGGATCCTGTCGACCATCCCGGAGTCGAGGGCGTCCGCACCCGGCCCGACGGTCTCGACGCGGGCGAACAGTGAGAGACGAGAGCACCGATCAGGGCCAGGCGTCCGTAAACGAACACTTGTTGTTTTACTGACACTCGTCTACGATCGTTCGCATGGAACGCGAATCCGCGAGCGAGCCCTCGTCCGACCGGCGGGTGCGGCGGTCGCGGGCCGCCTTGATGCGGGCCGCCGTCGAGTTGGTGAGCGAGCGCGGCACGTCCGGCGTGCCGGTGGCCGACATCGCCGAGGCCGCCGACGTCAGCAGGCAGGTGCTCTACCAGCACTTCGGCGACCGCGACTCACTCCTGCTGGAGGCCGCGCTCGACCTCTTGGAGCGCGCGCTGACCCCTTCGCTCCCCGACGAGCTCTCGGCCGTGAACAGCCGCGACCACGTACTGGTCCTCGCCCGGCACTTCGTCGAGCACCGGTCCTTCTACCGGGCGATGCTCACCGGTCCGAGCGGGTTCGCGCTGAACCGCGCGCTGTCCGAGTTCTTCCTCCCGATCAACCGCGCCAACGTCACACGCCACTTCGGCGACGAATTGGAGCCGCGGACCGCCGACGATCTCGCGGCCTTCATCACCGGCGGCGCGTCTGCCTTCTTCAACGTCTGGGTCGTCGAGGCCGACGACCCGCTCGATCCCGAGGCGCTCGCCGACCGGCTCATGCGTGTCACGATCGCATTGGGCGCCATCGCAACAGAGGAGTCGCACCCGTGAAGCTCATGAGCCGCATCCTGGAACGGTCGCTGAAGCTGCCGCCGCCGCAGACCCGCGACCTCGCCGTCCACCGGGACCTCCAAGTGCCGATGCGCGACGGCGCGGTGCTCCTCGCCGACCGCTGGGCGCCCCGTTCGGGCGCCGAAGACCTGCCGACCCTCCTCATCCGCACGCCGTACGGCCGGGCCGGACTGTTCGGCAAGGCCATGGTGATCCCCTTCGCCGAACGCGGATTCCAGGTCCTGGTCCAGAGCACCCGCGGCGGTTTCGGCTCCGGCGGCGTATTCGACCCGCTGCGCCAGGAGCGCGAGGACGGCCTCGACACCCTGGACTGGGTGATCGCGCAGCCCTGGTTCGGCGAGGCGATGGTGCTGTTCGGCCCCAGCTACATGGGCTTCGTGCAATGGGCGGTCGCAGACGAACTGCCGCCGCAGGTCAAGGCCATGATCCCGCAGGTGACCGAGTCCGCCCTCACCCGGGAGTTCCTGCGCGGCGACGGCTTCTCGCTGGAGACGCCGTTCGGGTGGGGCGCCATGGTCGCCACCCAGGAGCGCTCATTTCCCCTGCTGCGCCAGCATTCCCAACACCGGCGCACCGAACGTGCAATATGGACTCTTCCGCTGAAGGACGCCGACGTCAGGGCGATCGGCGAGCGGTCGCAGTACCTTCAGGACATTCTCGTGCACGACGCCGACGACCCGTTCTGGTCCCGGCTCGACCACCGCGAGCGCGTGGCGACGACCGCCGCCCCGGTGAGCTCCATCGGCGGCTGGTTCGACATCTTCCTTGACGGCCAGCTGCGCGACTTCAAAGCGCTGCAGGAGGCGGGGAAGGACGCTCGCCTGACCATCGGGCCGTGGACACACGCGGAATTCAACAACGTGTCCATGATGGAAGTCCTGGAGTTCGGGCTCGCGCACGCCCGCGGCGAGGCGCCTCCCGAGCGAGACCCGGTGCGGCTGTTCGTGATGGGCGAGGAGGCCTGGCGCGACTTCCCGTCCTGGCCCCCGCCCGGCTATGAGCCGCAGCGGTTCCACCTGCAATCCGGCGGCCGGCTCTCGGCCGCGGCGCCGCCGGAGGGCGGGCCCTCCCGGTACCGGTACGACCCGGCGGATCCGACGCCCTCGGTGGGTGGCACCAGCATGATGCAAGGCGGGCGCAAGGACAACCGCGAACTCGAGTCGCGGCCCGACGTCCTGACCTTCACCACCGCACCGCTCGACGCGGACGTCGAGGTCGTCGGCGAAGTGAGCGCCGAGGTCTGGTTCCAGTCGAGCCTGCCGTTCGCGGACGTCTTCGTCCGACTGTGCGATGTGGACGAGGAGGGCGTGTCCTCCAACGTGTGCGACGGCCTGACGAGCCTCACCGGCGCCGACGTCCCGACGCTCGCCGAGGTCAACCTGTGGGCGACGGCCCACCGCTTCAAGCGCGGCCACCGCATCCGCATCCAGGTCTCGAGCGGCGCCTTCCCCCGCTACGCCCGCAACCACGGCACCGGTGACCCGATCGCCACCGCCGTCGAACTCCGCGCCGCCGACCAGACCGTCCACCACGACCCGGAACGGCCCTCGGCGATCATCCTGCCCTGCGCCACAGCGACACCGAAGCCATGAGCATCATCCTTCGGCGAGGAGGACCTGCCGGTCGGGGTCGTCCGGCGCGATGAACTCGAGCAGGCGCGCCCCTTCGTCGAGGACGGCGGCCGCGTCGGCCTCCCGGAGCGGCCGCGTCGGTGTCACGGTGACCGTGGCGCCCTGCACCGACCAGGTCCCGGCGACGAAGCCGTCGACCAGGAACATGGGGACGCCTCCGGAGGCGCCGACCGAGTACCGCTTCCGGTCGGCGTCGCTGATGATCCTGGTGCGGTCGCGGTGGCCGAGGATCGCGTTGTCGAAGGACGGCAAGAACCGAACGGGGACAGGCCGATCGGCGTCGCCGAGGGGCGCGTCGGGCAGATCGAACAGCTCCGCGCCCTCCTCACTCCGGTACACCCGAAGGTCGGCGCGCATCGCGTCGACCGGCTCGCGCAGCCGGGTCAGGCCCGACCACGCCTGCACGTCCATGACGCTCGCAGGCCCGAACGCCGCCAGGTAGCGCCGGATCAGCGTCTCCAGATCGGGCGTCCCGCTCATCTGCAGACCGATCTGCTCCTCCGCCAAGGCGACGGCGACGTTGCTGGGGTGGCGCCACCCGCCCCACGCGCCGTTCCGCGGGGCGTGGGTCAGCGCTTCGGTGATCTCCACGGTGTCGGCGAGCCGGCTCCCATGCCGACCGGGGTAGCGCTCGGCGAGCATGCCCCCGAACGCCTTGCGGGTGAGCGTCTTTCCGGCGAGCAGTTCACGGCCGGTGCGGGACAGTTCGTCGACGTCGAGACCTTCGATCTCGTCGGCGTAGTACGCCGATTTCAACGCGTTCTGCACGACGGGCTGCACCGTCGGCCGAAGCCACGCGTAGTCGCAGCCCGCGGAGAGATGGACGGTCCGCCGCAGCGACACGGAGCGCACGACCTTCCCCTCCCGCAGCAGCACGGCGAGATCGTCATGCCCGAACGCCTCCAGCCGCGCCCAGAGCCCCACATACGGGCTGTTCGGGTGCTGCCCTTGCATCGCAACGAGATGCCTGACGGTCTCCAGCGGATCGAGCTGGACGCGCTCGGCCAGGAACTGGCGGGCGAGCAGGGTTCGGTTCAAGGTGCGGACGCTGAGTGTGGACACGCAGGCCATTAAACCGCCTGGAGGCAAGACCTAGGCGCCCCAGGGGATCTGAGCGAGCGCGGCGACTCCCGCGACGAGCCCGCCTACTGCCGCCAAGGCGATCACCGCACACCCCGGATTTCCCTTAGTCGAGGCGCTCCGGCTCCCGAAGCGCCGCAATAGGTCTTCCCGGTCAGCGTCGAGGTAGAGCGCGCCCGCCTGAGCCGGTGAAAGCAGACATGAACGCAAACAGCCCCGCCGGCCCTGCGTTCACACAGGTCAGCGGGGCTACTTGACGGCGGCTCTACTGCGCTAGGGGGTGTTGCTGGTCCAGATGCCGCCGTCGACCACGAAGCTTCCCGGGGGACAGCTCACGATCGAAGGCACGTTGGAGGTGGTCTGCCAGACGGACGGGTTGCGGGTGAACTTGGGGCCGCCGCCCTCGGTCTGGCACACCGCGAAGACCATCCAGGACCCGCCGTTGGCCTTGGTGCAGCGTGCCAGCCAGCCGTTGTAGTACTGGTAGTCGCCGCAACCCGACGGCCAGCCCATGATGGACACGTCCTCGGTGGCCCGGTCCGGTACGGGTTCCGCCGCGTTGGCGGCCCCTTGGACTCCGACCAGGACGCTTCCCGCCATCGCCATCACGGCGAGCAGGTTGAAGATCATCTTCTTCATCGGTGTCGATCCTTTCTCAGTCGATCCGCGTGGGGAGCGGGTCAGGGCGTCGGCGAGGTCCAGACATTGGCGCTCACGGCCTGGGAGCTGCCGGGGCAGAACGCCCTGGACCACCCGGTCTGGCGCCAAGTGCCGTTGACGATGAACGTGTTCCCGTTGCTGTCCTTGCAGGTCGCCACGGCCTGGTAGGAGCCGCCGTTGTGGCTGGAGCACGAGGCGACCCCGCCCCAGGTCTGCACCTGGGCGGTGCACCCCGTCGGCCAGCCCTGGGCGGACACGTCATCGGCGTTCGCAGGCGCGGCCGCGCCGAGCGCGAGTGCGACGGCGGTCATCGTTCCGATCAGCGCCGCGGCGGCGGTCCTCCGGAGGCGAGTATTCTTGAGCACCGATTTCACCTTCTTTCTCTTGCTGCGCACCGACTCGAGCCGGTGTCTGATTTCACATCCTGCCCTTGGAGAGTGGTGAAAAAGTGGTGAATCCATGGCCTCGGAGGCAACCGCCCGCCTCGGTCGCGGCGTATCGCAGGCAACCGGGTCTCCCGGTCCGCACGGAACTCTCCGATGAGGATTCGGCATGGCTGAAAACACGGTTAGGTTTCGGATCCTGGGCCCGCCCGAGCTGGACGTGGGCGGCCGGACGGTGACGCCCCGGGCGGCGAAACCGAGGGCGCTGCTGGCCCTGCTCCTCCTCGATGTGAACCGGGTGTCCGAACGCGACTGGCTCATCGACCAGCTGTGGTCGGGGACACCCCCGCAGGCGGCCGCGGCGACACTGCGGGCCTATGTCTACCAGCTGCGGAAGGAGCTGAGCGGGTTCGATAACGGTGTGGCGCTTCGTGCCCGGGCCGGCGGCTACGTTCTGGAGGCGGCACCCGAATCGGTGGACGCGCACCGTTTCGCCTCCCTCGCCGCCCGAGGACGGGCGGCACTGCGCGACCGCAGGTTCAAGGAGGCCGCCACCGCGTTTCGGGAAGGACTCGACCTGTGGCGCGGGCCCGCCTCGTTCGCCGGCATCGATGTCCCGGCGGTGCGGGACAAGGCCCGGCTGCTCGACGAGTTGCGCATGGACGTCACCGAGCAATGCCTCGGTGCGGAGCTGGAGCTGGACGCGCCCACCTCGGCGGTGGCCGAACTGGAGCAGTTGACCGCCGCATACCCGCTGCGTGAGAGCCTGTGGCGGCTGCTCATGCTCGGCCTCCACCGGGCCGGACGGTCCGGCGAGGCACTGGAGGCGTACCAGCGCCTGTATCGCCTGCTGGACGACGAACTGGGCATCGCGCCCTCGCCGGCGGTCGAACGCCTGCACCGCCAGATCCTCGACTGCGACCCGGCCCTGCAACGCCGCGCCGACGCCGCCCCTCCCCGCTCGCAACCGCCCGAGGACTGGGCGGTGCCCCGGCAGCTCCCCGCTGCCCCCGCCCATTTCACCGGACGCGCCGCCGAACTGTCCGTAATGGATGAACTGGTGTCGGGCGTCGGAGCCGACGGGATCGGAGCCGTCGCGATCTGCGGCTCCGGCGGGATCGGCAAGACCGCGCTGGCCGTTCACTGGGCGCACCGCGCCGCGGCCCGCTTTCCCGACGGGCAGCTGTACATCGACCTGCGCGGATTCGACCTCGGACCGCCGACGGCATCCGGCGAGGCCGTGCGCGCCTTCCTCTCCGCGTTCGGCGTGCCGTCCGAACGAGTCCCGAACGAATTCGACGCCCAGATCGGCCTGTACCGAAGCCTGCTGGCCGACAAGCGAGTCCTGATCATCCTGGACAACGCCCGCGACGCCGAGCAGGTCCGCCCGCTCCTGCCGGGCCAGGACGGCGCCCTGGCCGTCATCACCAGCCGCGACCAACTCTCCGGATTGATAGCCCAAGGCGCGCAACCGATCACACTCAGCCAGCTCGACGCCGACGACGCTGGTCTACTGCTGGAGCGGCGACTCCACAAGCACCGGACCGCCGCCGAACCCGACGCCACCGACCAGATCATCGACGCCTGCGCCGGACTGCCACTGGCACTGACCGTGGTCGCCGCCCGCGCCGCGGCGAACCCGACGTTCACCCTGACCGCGCTCGCCGCCGACCTGCGGAAGGCGGCCGACCGGTTCGAGGCCCTCACCGGGTTCGACCCGGCTCTCGACGTCCGCGCCGTGTTCTCCTGGTCCTACCGCGCCCTGTCCGCTGAAACGGCGCGAATGTTCCGGCTCCTCAGCGCGCACCCCGGGCCGAACCTCGCCCCCGCCGCGGCCGCCGCAGCCGCCGGGATCGCCCCGCACCAGGCCCGCCGACGGCTCGCCGAACTCGCGCGCGCCAGTCTCCTGATCGAACAGGTCCCGGGGCGGTTCGCGTTCCACGACCTTCTACGCGCCTACGCGGCCGAGCTCGCCGCCGCCGAGGACGGGCACGACGGCCTTGCAGCCGCTGGACGCCGCGTCCTCGACTACTACCTCCACACCGCATACGCAGGCCACCGGCTGATCAATCCGATCCAGGACCCGATCGAGCTCGTCCCGGCCGCCCCCGGCGTCACCCCGGAACACTCGAAGGACGGCGACGCCGCGATGACCTGGTTCGTCGCCGAAAACAGGGTGCTGCTCGCCGCCGTCCACCATGCGGCGTCGCGCGGGTTCCAGGACCACTGCTGGCAATTGGCCTGGGCCGTCACCGACAATCTGCACCGCACGGGGCACTGGCACGACCTGGTGGACTGCTGGCAGACCGTCTCGGAAGCCGTCCGAGCACACGACGACGGGACCGTGCGGGTCCGGGTGCAGCGCCGACTCGCACTGGCCTATTCCCTCATCGAACGCTTCGAGGAGGCCCACCGGCTGCTCGACGAAGTGCAGATCCTGTGCGGGGAGCTGGACGACCGCGCCGGACAGGGCCACCTCTACCAGCTCCGCGGCTACATGTGGCGCCGGCAGGAGCGGTTCGACGAGGCGATCGAATGCAACCGGCGCGCCCTCGACCTGTACAGGGACGTCGGGCACCAAGGCGGCCAAGCCGTCGCGCTCAACTCGATCGGCTGGCACCATGCCCTGGTCGACGGGGACTACGAGAAGGCGCTGGCGTGCTGTGAGGAGGCGCTGGTCCTCGCGCGAGCCACCGGCGACCGGGCCGGCCAGGCCGCCACTTTGGACAGCCTCGGATACATCCGCCTCCGTCTCGAGCACCATGAACAGGCCATCAGCCACTACCGGCACGCCGTCGACCTGAGCCGGGAGCTCAGTTTCCGCTCCGGCGAGGCCGCTTCGCTCGCCAACCTCGGGGACGCTCAGCGCACGGCCGGGGACGACGCCGCGGCCCGGGACTCATGGCGACGGGCGCTCGAGATCTTCGACGACCTCGGCCACCCCGACGCCGATCAGATCCGCGTCAAGCTCGCCGGGAAGGCCTAGACGGCGTGCTATCGCAAGGCAGTACCACCCGTAACCGACTGCAATGAGCCTCCGTTGGAGATCGGGTAGGGTGTGGCTTGGTGTGCCGGGAAGTCTGGTCGGCGGGAATTCGCCCTGCCTTCTGATCGGAGCCCCCACCCGTGCAGTCCACGAAAGAGCCCTGGACCTCGCCCCTGTGGCGTTCGCGCCCCGCGTTCCTCTACTCCCGCAGGCCGCTCGCCCGCTTCGTCGGCCGCCCGGCCGCCGCGTTCCTCCACATCGAACCCGCTTCGGGGATCGTGCTGCTGGCGTGCGCGGTCGTCGCGATGGTCTGGGCGAACTCTCCCTGGGCCGCGTCGTACGAGTGGCTGTGGGGCCTGGACATCAGCCTGCACATCGGCGGCTTCGAGCTGCACCACTCGCTGCGCGACTGGATCAACGACGGGCTCATGGCGATCTTCTTCTTCGTGGTGGGCATGGAGATCAAGAGCGAGATCGTCTCCGGTGAACTGCGAAGCATCCGCAACGCGGTCGCCCCGATCGCGGGCGCGATCGGCGGCATGGCCGTCCCCGCCCTCATCTACGCGGCCCTCAACGCCGGCGGAGAGGGCGCAGTCGGCTGGGGCATCCCCATGGCCACCGACATCGCGTTCGCCGTCGGCGTGCTGGCGCTGTTCGGTTCCCGGATCCCTTCGGCGGCACGGGTGTTCCTGCTGACCCTCGCGATCGTCGACGACCTGGGCGCGATCGCCGTCATCGCCGTCTTCTACACCGAGGAGGTGTCCCTGGGCTGGCTCACCGCCGCCGGGGTCATCCTCCTCGTCGCGATCGGGCTGCGCCTGCTCAACGTCTGGTCCGCGCCGGTCTACCTCATCGTCGGCGTCGCCCTGTGGCTGGCGATGCTCGAATCGGGGATCCACGCCACCATCGCAGGCGTCATCATGGGCCTGATCATCGCCGCCAAGCCCCTGTTCGACCCGGCCGCCGCGCACGCGCGGGCCCAGGAGCTGGCCAAGGAAGGGCTCACGGCCGAGGAGACCGAGCAGCTCGTGCGGTTGCGCCGCGACGCCCTCGCGCCGACCGACCGCCTGCAGGCGGCCAATCACCCGTTCTCCTCGTTCGTGGTGCTCCCGCTGTTCGCCCTCGCCAATGCCGGGGTCGCCCTTTCCGGCGATCTGATCGCCACTGCCGCGACCTCGGCGGTCACGCTCGGCATCGTCCTGGGGCTCGTGCTCGGCAAGACGGTCGGCATCACGCTCGCCACGTGGATCGCGGTCAAGCTCGGTGCGGGCCGCCTGCCGAACGGGACCGGCTGGCCGCTGCTGGTCGGCATCGCGGCGGTCGCCGGGATCGGGTTCACGGTGGCGCTGTTCATCACCGAGCTCGCCTTCCGCGGCGAAGGCACCGAACTGCTCACCGCTGAGGCGAAGATCGGCGTGCTCGCCGGGTCCCTGATCGCCGCGCTCCTCGGGGCGGGCCTCGTAGCCCTCACCGCCCCCAAGCACCGGCACGCCCCGGAGGGTTCCCAGGCGGCCCCCGCCGGCCCTTGAGCCGATCCGGCTATCCTGGAGGTCCTGTGTGGCGCAGGCCACGCTTACCTCAGCGGCCAGGAGGACGACCATGCAGCGCATCGACTTCCGCGTCACCGTCGACCTCGGTCCCGACGCCGACGAGCAGGAGCACAATGACGCCGTCGCGGCATTGCGGAGGATCCTGATCGCCAAGCAGGTCGGCACCGTCGTTCGTTCGCGCAGCGGCGCGGCGACCGATGATGCGAAGTCCTTCGATGCGCTCAACGACGCCGCACTGATCGCCACCGTGGCGACCTCGGCGTTCGGCATTCTCCGAGAAGCCATAAGGGCCTGGGAACGACAGCGGTCCGGGCGCACCGCCAAGGTCACCCTCGGCGAGCACTCCCTCGAACTGAACGGGATCACGCAGAAGCAGGCCGCGAAGATCGCCGAGACATTCTGGGAGAGGACCGACTCATCGCAAGGTGCCGATGGTGAACTCCCGTAAGGCCCTCCTGGTCGGCACCGCAACCTACGGGCACGACGGGCTGCGGCCGCTCAAGGCCCCGCTCAACGACCTCGACGCGCTCGCGGAGGTGCTGGGCGATCCCGACATCGGCGGCTACACGGTCATCGAAGTGCGCGATCGCCCCGTGCACCTGATCCAACGCGCGGTCCAGCGGTTCCTCGTCCATTCCGAACCCGACGACGAACTGCTGCTGTACTTCTCCTGCCACGGCCTCAAAGACGACGAGGAACTGCTCTACTTTGCCGGCACCGACACCGAACCGGAACCCGAACTGCTCGAGTCCCACGCGGTCCCAGCGGAATTCGTCAGCAAGTATCTCCAAACCGCGATCGCCCGCAGGAAGATCCTGCTGCTCGACTGCTGCTTCAGCGGAGCGTTCCGGGCCGGAGCCAAGAGCGCGAACCCGCGACTCGACATCGGCGGGACGTTCACCGAGTCCGGTACCTACGTCATCAGCGCCAGCGACCGCATCCAGCAAGCCTTCGAACTCAAGTCGACGGCTGATCCGAAACCGCTGTCGGTCTTCACCGACGCCGTCGTTCGTGGTCTGCGATCCGGCGACGCCGATCTGGACGGCGACGGCCAGGTCTCCGCCGACGACCTGTACAAATACGTCAGCGAGTCGCTGCGGGCGGCAGGATCAAGGCAGAACCCCACCCGCTCAATCGTCGGCGGCATCGGCGACCTCAAACTCACACTGCAGCGCAAACCGCAGGAGCCGACCCCCGGAGCAGTGTCAGCGAGCCCGCCATTCGATGCAGCCGCCGTTCGTCGAGTGCTTGCAGAGGCCCCCTTCGCACTCGACGCCATCATCGACCCCGCCCCCGACCACCCCGTCCGTCAGAGGTTTCACGAGCATCAAGACCAAACCCGCAGCGAGCACTTGATCGCATACGTCAATCGCGGTCACCACAATGACTGGTTCGGGTTCAAGTCGCGCGAATACGAGCCGGTCGCGTTCACCGATGGCGCCGTTTACTTCCCTGGTGCAGTGCGTATGACCTACAGCGAGCTCGCCGCCCACGACATCACCGTCGATCGGAAGTGGCACAAGGCGTATCGCGGCGGCTTCCACACCTCACACCTCGTGCTTCAGCGACCCGGCCGAACCGTCTCCGTCAACGGCGCCTTCCATCAGGGCCTGGAAGCTCTTGCCGCGGTACTGACCGAGCTCGGACGACTCGCCACCGAAGCATCGGCCTCGCCCCCGCCCACCCCTGAATGAGACCTGCAGCGCCCACGAGTCGCCGCCGACGGGTCGTCGAGCGGGCATCGCCCCAGGGCTTGTTCAAGTTCCTGAGGTGATCGCTTCCGCCTATTTGAAGCTCTTTCCGCCCCGGGCACGCAGTTCGTTGAGAATCTCGGCCGGGCCGTCGCCGGCAAGGTCGGGCCGAATCGGTCTCGCGAGTTGATGTGTGCGCGGTGATCGAGCAGGGCCTTGGAACCTGTTCAAGCTCGTGGGCGGTCGGACCGGTTGTGCGTTGCGGGCTTCGGGTTTGCTCGTTGAACGGTCATGGCGAAGCCGTAGCAGATCAACGAACTCTGTGGATGCGGATCGAGTCGCTGCTGCCGGTCCATCGTCCCGGCACGCACGGCCCGGTTCCACGCGGCGACCGGCAGTGTTTGCAAGGCATCCTGTTCGTGCTCTATACCGGGATCAGCTGGAAGCACCTGCCACCCGAGCTCGGCTTCGGATCAGGGATCACCTGCTGGCGGCGATTCCGCCGCAAGGCAATCTGCGCCGCAAGGGCCTGGTGGAGTCTCGCGCGAACGACACATCGCGGTTTGACGGGCAGGTTGTGAAATCTCGAATGCTTCCACGAGATGCAGCGGGATGTAGTCCGACTCCACATCGATGGACCAACCGGTATCGCAGCGGAGGTTTGTAATGGCCAAGAGCGGGAGGGAAACGAGCCCTTGGATCTCATTCGCTCGGTCCTCGGTCTCTGCGTAGTAGCTCTGGTGAAGTTCGAGAGCCTCGACCAGAGCGGCGTCGAACCCTTCCTCCTCGTCCAGCACGATGAACCGGTAGAAAAGGTCCATGGGCGGGTGCACGATCTTGAGGACATGCTCGGCTTCAGTGATGCGCAGGGCGTTGGGCGCGCAGCCTTCAACTGCCGCCACGAGCTTGTCGCCCAATGCCTGATCCGGATCGCCACGCCAGAACGCCTGAAGCGCTTCCACCCAGTCATAGATGTAGGGATCGCAGACTGCCCCTGAGGCGCGAAGGAGCGAGACCGGGATGTCGGCGAGCATGTCTGCATTGTTCAGGTCGCGGCAGATGACGGCAAGCCAGAAGGCATCGACCCACGTAGCCGCGTCTGCGTACGGCTGCGGTCCTGTGCTTGCGATCTCGCGCAGGCTCCCCGCAATCGCCGCGCGGATGCTGCCCTTGCTGGAATTCGCCGATCGGAACAACGCGGCGCCGACCTCGGCCGCCGTTGCATAGCTCTCCAAGGTATGTTCGCTCTCGGCCGACGGATCGATGATAGAGCGGCCCTTCGCGGCGGCCAGCGCCGAAGAGAACGCGTCGGCGAAGTCAGAGGGTGCCTCCTCCAAGCATTCGATGGCCCTCTTAGCATCCTCCGTGAGCATCTCGACATATGCATCTGGGGCGACTGTCGGGGAGGAGTGTCGAGCAACGTTGGTAATCACCGGGTAAATCGCCTCTTCCGAATGCCAACAGGGTTGCAGGGCTTGATCATGTTCCGAGCTCGTGTGGATGATCGGGCTGGGACGGTTTGGGGCGCAGAGCGAAGCAGGCACGAAGTTCGTGATCATTGTGGCGTCTTATGCCCGATGATCATGAAAGAGTGCCGTGCCTGCCGATGTATCCTCACAGGTCCCAGTCGTGCTCGCGAACCTGGGTCCCCTCAACCCCGACCGGGTCGCTGACCTGCGCCCCTACCTCGACACGGTCCCCGATCCGAGATCGCGGCGGGGCCGCTGGTACTCCCTGACCGCGATCCTGCTGGTCTGCGCCTGCGCGACGGTCTCAGGCGCGAAGAGCATCGACGAGCTTGCCGAATGGGGCGAGCGGGCCGCAGCAGAAGTGTTGGCGGCCATCGGCATCCGGCGCCACCCGCTGCGCTGGCGCCGCTCCTCCTCGCGGGCAGCTATCGGCCGCGTCCTCGAACGCCTCGACGGGGACGCGCTCGATGCCGCGGTCGGCGCCTACCTCGCCGACCAGCACCACAGCGCCACCGAGCCGGACACCGCTGAGACCGGCCAGGCCAAGAACCTGCGTGCGGTCAGCCTGGACGGCAAGGCGTTGAAAGGCTCGGCCCGGCTCGATCAGAAGCACCGCCATCTGCTCTCGGTCGTCACCCAGGGCATCGTCGCCACCATCGCTCAGGCCGAAATCGGAGCGAAAACCAACGAGACGAAGCACTTCCGGCCCCTGCTGGAAGCGCTCGACCTGGCCGGCTCGGTGGTCACCTTCGACGCCCTCCACTCGGTCAAGGCCAACATCACCTGGCTCGTCGAGGAGAAGCAAGCACTACGTCGCCGTGATCAAGTCGAACCAGCCGCTCGCCTACGCCCAGATCAGCGCCCTCCCCTGGAACGAGGTGTCGGTTGCGTATTCGGCTTCCGAGACCGGACACGGACGCCGGGAGTCTCGCTCGATCAAGACGATGGCGGTGGCGGACAACCTCGGCGGCATCGCCTTCCCCCACGCGACGCTCGCGATCCGCCTGCACCGCCGCCGCCAGGAGACCGGGAAGAAAGAGTCCCGCCGGACCGACTACGCCGTGACCAGCCTCGACGCGCACCAGGCCACACCCGCCCAGATCGCCGCGTTCATCCGCGGCGAGTGGGGCATCGAGAACTCAAGCCACCACATCAGAGACGTCACCTTCAGCGAGGACGCCTCGACCGTTCACGCCGGGACCGCGCCCCGCGCCATGGCCGCGTTCCGCAACCTCGCCATCGGCGCCCTCAAGATCCTCGGCGCGGTCAACATCGCCAAGACCACCAGAGCGATCCGGGAAGAACCCGAACGAGCCCTCCCAATCCTGGGCATCACACACAACCCGAACCCTCAGGGAACTTGATCAAGCCCTGGCATCGCCCACCTCAGGACCATCCAGGTCCTGAGGTGGGCGACGCCCGCTATGCACCGGCGTCACTCGAAAGAGGCATGAGGTTGCTGAACGATCATCCATCCCGCCAGTGCCGCAAGGTCCCCATTTGATATTCGTCGCGAATACCGGGATGCGCAAAGAAGATCACAGTCTTGATTTGGGGCCCTTCAGGCCAATCGAAGTCACATACCTTTGTGCTTCCACCGCCTGAATGGTTATAGCAAAACCAATACTTCACCTGTCCGTTGACTTCCATCTGCACCCGTGCCATGACCGAGTTCCCGTCAGCGCAGTGGTCGTTCACCGTGACGTAGTCCCCGTTGAGGGTGACCCACGCATTACCCACCGACGATCGATCCCCGTTGCACGTCATTGATGTGGCCATGCTGACAGGTCCAACATCGACACTCTTGAGCGCAGATGCATCGTCACTCTCAGATGCTGCGGCGATGCCGCCCGTAGTGAGCACCTGCGATGAAAGCACCAGCATTGCTGCCGCGATCAGCGCAAGAAGGCGTGAAATAGAAGGCATGGAATCTCCTTCGAATCGGGTATTCAGACGTTGTCCGGTTGGCGGCTTGCCCAGTGGTTGTCCTTTGGGGATGAACCCCTCTCGTTGAGTCGGACAGCGGTCGGCCAAACGAAGTCGTAGTACCCGTTCCAGACGACGCGGCCTCTGTTCAGGATCATTTTGGCAGCGAGAGACGGCCTTTACAAGGCGGGACACCGGCAGAACAGAGGCAGAAATACGGGATCAACCGGGCCGCGATTTCCCAAATCCCTTCGGGCACAGGACGTTCGTTGAAAGTGGTTGCCCTGCAGCCTCGGGCAGACCGCTTGGAGTAAACCGAGAAGAAACGAGAGCGGCGAGGGTAGAACGCAGGGACTTGAAGACGCCCGCCCGTGCAAGAGAATGGGCGACGTCTCGGCCCCTGGACGAATGTCACTGAGCGGTCCGGGGACGCCCGAAGGCGTCCCCGGTCCTGTCTCCTTGGGTCGCTTAGCGGATGCCGAACGATCGGATGGTCTCGTGCATGACGGTGTTGCCGGCCTCGTCGGCGGCAGTGAAACGCACCGAGCCGAACGCGGCCTCGGCGGGGAGTTCGACCGAGGCGTCGGCGGTGTCGCCGACGAGGCGGATCGGGACGGCGGTCCAGGTCGCCCCGTCGTCAAAGGAGATCTCGAAGGTCATCGCAGCGCAAGCCTGGTCGTCGCCGCCGGGCTGCTGTACGAACTCGAGGGCGAACTCCTGGGTCGTGCCGGCCTCGGCGTAGCCGTTCTCCAGCCCCGGGGTGCTGAACTCGACGACCGAGACCGGAAGGACCGGGTCGGCCGCAGGGTCGTACGCGAAGTCCCAGGCGGCGGTCGAGCGGGTGCCCAAAAGGGACCAGTCGACGCCGCGCTCGAAGTCGGCGGTGACGGTGAGCCGACCGGGTCGGAGCGCAGCCGACTCGACGGCGAGGCCCATGTCGTCGCCGGACGCGATGAGGGTCCCGTTGTTGGACAAGGTCATCGCGCCGTCGTAGAACTCGCCCTGGACCGCCTCGTCGCCGGACGCGGTCGAGAACATCCACGGCCCGAAGAAGACCCCTTCGTACTCGTCCCACCGGTAGAACATCGCCGGAGGGAAGTCCTGGCCGAGGTTCTCGAGGCCGACCGAGATCGGTGCGTCGTTCCAGACGGCGGTCGCGGTCTCGCCGGCTTCGAGGACGCCCGCGTCGCGGTACGCCCAGTCCGAGGCATCGCCGATCCGCCCGTAGGGGAAGACACCGCGCTGTTCCCAGTAAAGGTCCTCGTCAGCGGTGTAGAACTCGGTGCGCTCGGACGGCAGGGCGATCTCGCCGGTCCCAGTGAAGGCCCATGGCTCGTACACGGGGTGAACGGCCATGTCCATGCGCGAGAACGACGACTTCGTCCCCAGGGCCTGGTACTCGCTCTCGACCGCCGCGAGGTCCTCGTCGTGGACGGTCTCGACCATGTCGCACGGGATGCCGCCGAGCTCGGTGCGGAACAGGTTGTAGCTGTACGCCTCAGTCGCATCCGCGGGGCTCGAGTAGCCCGCGCGGATCGTGAACCCGACGTCCCGGCCGCCGGTGAGACGCCCGGTAGGCACCGCGTAGACGTCGCCGCCAGGGAAGGCCCACAACGCGATCCAGGCCCCGTCCTCAGTGTCCGGCTCGTAGCTGAAGGCCTCGAAGATGAACGCTTCGGCGACCACCTCTCGGTCGAGGTCGAAGCCGACCGGCTCGGCCCTCGTCCCGTCGACCACCACGGTCGACGGCCGGGCGCCGACGCGGATCTCCTGGATCGCGAAGAGCGAGTCGTAGTCCTCGGACTCGAAGTCGTCGTGGAGCATCGCGAGCAGCTGGTAGCGGCCGGGCGGGAGGTCGAGGGTGCCGGTGCCGCCGTCGAAGTAGTACGGACCGCCCCGTTCGCCGGTCGCCACGTTCACCGCTGAAACGCCGAGCACGTCGGGCGCGGACCCGTCGAGCCACTTCGATTCGATCGTGACCTCGGTGCCGGGCTCCGCGGGCTCCTCCGGCTCCTCTCCCGGATCATCCACATTGAACGAACCGAGTTCGAGCCCGCCCGAAGCGACCTTGTCGATCGTGTCGAGCGGGACCGCGATGCGGTCGCCGTCCACGCTGCGCGTCAGCGCGTAGCCCGGCCCGGTCCCGTCGGACACGAGCATGCCCTCCGCATCGACGGCCAGGGCGTCGCCGGTCGGCAGCGCCACCGACTCCAGCCCGACCGCGATCGCCGCCTCCGGGGCGGTCTCGGCGGCCGCGGCCCCCGGGACGAGCCCCGTGGCGGCCATGGCGACGGCCACTCCTATCAATTTCTGGCGCATGGCATCTCCAATGTCTTCGGAATCGTCTGGCAACGGTCCATACGCGCGCACCGACGCGGCCCGTTGGCATCCGGGAGGCGGCCGGTTGAGTGCGCCTATCTTGACAACGGTCGTGCCGCGGACCGCGTAGTTACGGGTGCAGGGCCTCGAGGCACCACCGCGCGGCCCGCACCCCGACCCGTCACCCGAAAGAGGCCCTAGTTGGAGAGCAAGGAGCAACGCGAGGCCGAATTCCAGTCGTTCGACCGCGAACATCGCGACCGCCTCAGGCGGTACGCGTACTACCTGAGCGGGGACTGGCACCAGGCAGACGACATCGTCCAGAAGGCGCTCACGAAACTGTTCGCCGCCTGGAACCGCGTCGATCCCGGCGGCGCGCCCGCATACGCGCGCCGCATCGTCACCAACGTGTACCTGTCCCACCGGCGGCTCGCCTGGGTGCGCCGCGAGCGCGTCACCGACAACATGCCGGTCCAGCGCATCGAAGGGCCTCAGGAGGAGGTCGAGCTGCGCCTCACGATCGCGGAGGCGCTCGACACGCTCTCGACCCGCGAGCGCGTGACGATCGTGCTCCGTTACTGGGAGCAGCTTTCGGTCGACGAGACGGCCGCCGCCATGGGCTGCTCCGCCGGGACCGTGAAAAGCCAGACCTCAAGGGGCATGGGCAAACTGCGCCGACTGCTGGACGGGACCCTCGTCCCCGTCAGCGCGTAAGGAAGGACACCGATGGAACACCACGACCACACCGAGCAACTGCTGCTGCGGGGACGTCCCGACGACCCCGCCCCGCCATCCGCAGTGGACGTCAAGCAGGTCATGCGCCGCGGCTACCGCGCTCAGGCCCGCCGCACCGCGGCGATCGGCGCCGCCTCGACCGCGGGAGTCGCCGCGATCGCCGCCGTCCTCGCCTTGTCGCTCAACGGGTTCGGCGACGGCAGTCAGGCGCCGGACGCCGCCCAGTCGTTCCCGGCCGGCGAGAGCTTCGACTTCGACCCGGCCACTGCCGCCTACCCGCCCGTCCACCCCCAGTACGACAGCCCCGACCCGGTCGGCCGGGAACTCAACAGCGCGGCCAAGGACGCGTTCGGCGAGCTCGCGGTGAACGCGGGGATCTTCGACGCGGACGCGCTCGACTACGAGTTCCCCTCCGACGAAGCCGCCCTGGAGATCATGGACGAGCACGGCGGGGACTACTACGCCGCGCTCTCCGAACTCGGATTCAACCAGGAGCAGTTCAACTTCGCGCCCCGCGCGATCGACGCCGAAGGCGGGCAGGCGTCCCTGCGCGCCTATGTCGCGCTCGACTCCAACGAAGAAGCCGAAACCCTGGCCTACCGCATCGCCGGCTACCAGCCCGGCGGCTGGACCGCCGAGCCCGGCCCCACCGGCGACGTCTCGTTCCCCCAGCACCTCATCAGCGACGAAGCGTCCTGGACCGACGAGGCCCCCGAATTCGCCACCGAGACCCTCGACGACGGCCGCACCCTCATGACAGCCGACCACGGCTGCGCGCTCGAAGCCGCCGTCGTGTACCCGAACGGATCGGCGCTCACCTCGTGGTGGGACCTCGACTGCGAGGGGCAGGGCCACGAGATGTCGCTCGAGGACCTGACCGACGCGATGCTCGCCATGCCGCAGATCGAATACGACACCGGCGAACTCGCGCCGGTCGAGTTCCTCGACATGCAGCCCGGCTGGCCCTCCGACGATTCCTGGGTCCAGTCCGCGGCCCCTGACGCGCAGGCGAGCCTCGACGCAGCGGTCACCGTGATCGAGGGCGTCTACGGCGCCACCGAGCGGCACGGCGGCAGCGCCGTCGGGCTCCACACCGACTCCGCCGAAGTCGTGCAGCGCACCTACACCACCGACGTCACGTTGCCCTTCGACGACGGCATCGGCACCCCGATCAGCATGAACGTCCGCTACTTCCTGCCGGGCGGGTGGCTCCCGGGCCTGCCGCCTGAGGGCGCCGGCACCGGCCCGTACCTGGTCGAATGCGGCGCCCCGGGCGACGACAAGGACGACCAATGCGCCCAGACCGACGTCGACGGCCGCACCGTCGCCACTCGGACCTGGTGCATCGACGAAGCGACCTGCTCCTGGACCATCGGGGTCTTCGACGACGCCGGATGGGCAGTCCTGATCGAAACCAGCGTCGACGGCGGCACGGTCGACGGCTACGGCCTCGAAGCACTCACCGCGCTGGCAGCCTCCCTGCCCGCGCCGGTCTACGACCCCGCCGAGTACGAAACCGATTGACCCACAACTGAAACCGCCAGGGCGACGTCTTAAGAGACGCCGCCCTTCGCGGCGTGAGACCAGCGGCGAGGGTGCCGCTGCACCGCGATGGCGGCCGACGGGCTGAGACGCACGAGGCCGGGACCGAGACTCGCCACGGACCGGCGAGGCCGCCGGGACCGGTCCCGGTCGGTACGCCGCATCATTCGTCGACCCCGAACGATCCGACTGCCGAGGAGATCCGATGGCTAAGCGGCTCTTGATCCTTGCGATGGCCTTGGCCGCGCTCGCCGGATGCACCGACGGCAGCGCCGAAGGCGAGAGCGGCCAGACCGCGGAGCAGGCAACGGAATCCGGGCCTGATGCCGACCTGGTCGCGTGGCTCGACGGGTTCTGCGCGGCCTACACCGCGGCGGTACCGGAGCCGTTCGACGGCACGGTCCCGGACACGACGACCGAGGAGGATCGAGCCCCCTTGCTCGAGTTCATCGGCGACACGCTGAGCCTCATCGGGACATGGGAAGGGCAGGCCGCCGCGGTCCCGGACGCCCCAGGCGATGACGCCCAGGTGATGCTGGAGCAGTACCGGACCGAGCTCGGGGAGCTGCGCGTCAAGTTCGAGGAGCACGCCGATCATGCGGCGTCCTATCCCGCAGGCGAGGGCCTCACGTCGGTCCACTTCCTGGCCGTCTGGGACCTCGCCGGGTTCAGGCCATTGAGCATCGGCGCCGACGGCACCGGGTTCACGACCTATGTGGAGCAGTATCCGGAACTCGAAGAGGCTGCCGCGCTGGCCCCGGCCTGTCCGGGCAGCGAGGCGATCGAGACCGCCTCCGATTGAAGGGCCTCAGCGAAATCCGGGACCGGTCCCGACGAGTCGTTGCTATACAGGAACTCCCCTTGGAAGGAGGCACGATGACACACAAGCGCTTGATCGCCGTCGCGGTCATCGTGGCGGCCGTGATCGTCCTGTCGGTCGTCGCGGTGATCACCGTCGTCATCGACGACTTTCGCAATCCCCCGGACTCCCATGCCCGAGCGAGTCGCAGGTGCCGCAGCGGCAGATATGCTCTCGCCTCCTGACTGAAGACCGTCCGTATGAGGCCTTGAGCGGTCGGCCCGCCAATCGGGTCGACCGCTCTATCCCAGACGCGAAGACGGCCTCACTGGAGCAGCGACTGCCCGTTGGATCGCAGGCATCAGCGCCGATCGGCGGTCACAGCCCGACGACGATCAAGGCGATGTCGTCGCGTGCAAGGCCGCTACCCACACCGAGATCGGACAGCAGCGCATCGGCCAGGAGTTCCGGGTCGTGGGTTCTGTGGCGTCCCAAAGTCGAGATGAGGCGGTCGAGCCCCACGTCGATGTCCTCCCCGCGGCGCTCGATCAACCCGTCGGTATAGAGCACGAGCGTGTCGCCGGGGATGTAGGCCTGCCCGGCCTGTGAGTAGGGGACGGGCTGGGGGCGAGCGCCCAGCGGCGGGTCGAGGGCCTGGTTCAGCAGCTCGCACTCGCCATCCGAGTGCAGGAGAATAGACGGCGGGTGCCCCGCGTTGCTGTAGGTGATCAACCGGCTGTCGGGGTCCACCAGCGCGTTGATGGATGTGGTGTTCATGGCGCCCTCGATCGAGCGGGCGAACAGGCCCAGGACCTCCAAGGCATGGGCAGGGCGCTCCAAGGTGCGGACAGCGGCGTTGAGCACACTTCGCAGCATGCCCATGACCGCGGCGGCTTCCAGTCCGTGCCCGACGACGTCGCCTATCGTCAGTGCGAAGCGGCCGCCTTTCAGGTCGATCAAGTCGTACCAGTCCCCCGACACTGCCAGCGAGTCGTCGGCGGGCAGGTAGCGCACCGCGACGTCGTCGTGGTGCTCGAAGTCCGGCGTCATCAGCATGGTCCGCTGCAGAGTGACCGTCATTTCATGCTCGCGCATGTGGGCCAGCCGCAGCTCCTGGTTGAGGTGGTTCAGCTCGAGGGCCCGCGCGTACAGTTCGGTCTCCTCCGCCGCCCTCTCGATCGACGGTCCGTCGCCGGAGGCGATGGCCTTGATGAACGGGGTCACGTCCTCCGCCCGAATGACGATCCACTCGACTGCGCGGTCCGGGCCCAGGATCGGCGTGTTGACCGGCAGCCACCAGCGCTCCTCGAACACGCCGGGCCGGCCCAAGGGGATGCCGCACTTCTGCAGCGCCATCGTGTCCGGCTCCCGCGACTGAAGAACTCTGTCCAGCGAGGCTCTCCAGTCTTCCATCCAGTCCGGCTCGGGATCGGCCCGGTTCTCCGGGGAGGAGTCGAAGATGTACCGCCCGAGCAGTTCCGCGCGAGTGCGGCCGGCGGCTTTGAGATAGGCCCGGTTGACCTCGACGATCACCAGATCCGGTCCGAGCACCGCACACGGGCTCGGTGTCGCCTCGAAGAGCGCGGCGTAATCCAGCTCCGTCGTCGCCGACCGGCTCTGCGCCCCATGCGTCCTATCCACGAGCTTTGACCCCCTTGCTTAAGCTACCCTCGCTCACCTGCGAATAAGCGCTTGATCGCACTTGAAAGGCAGCGCCGACGGCAATCGGGCCCGATCTCGATGTGATGGTCAGGGAGGCCGGCCACCAGTCACCCGACTGACCAACCTCCCTGAACACCACACCTAGCCCTGCCCGAGCGCCCGTGCGGTCGCGGTGCCTCGCATGTCCGCCACGGGGCCCTCGTACAGGACCCGCCCGCCGTGGCGGCCCGCGCCCGGGCCGAGGTCCACGATCCAGTCGGCGCGGCGGATCACCTCGACGTTGTGTTCGATGACCACGACGGTGTGGCCGCCCTCGACCAGTAGGGACAGCACCTCCATGAGCGTGTCGATGTCGCGCAGGTGCAGCCCGGTCGTCGGCTCGTCGAGCACATACAGCGACGGCTCGGCGACTTCGCGCAGCTCCCGCGCGATCTTGACGCGCTGGCACTCCCCACCCGAGAGCGTCGTCAGCGGCTGCCCGAGACGCAGGTAGCCGAGCCCGACGCGGTCGAGGTGGTGCAGACCCCTGCGAATGGCCGGATCCGCGAGACGGTGCAGCGCATCCGAGATGGTCAGGTCCCCCACATCGGCGATGGTGAGCCCGTCGACACGGTGCCGCAGCGCCTCCTCGGTGAACCGGCGCCCGCCGCACGTCTCGCACACGGCCTCGTGCCCGTCCATGAACGCGAGATCGGTGTAGACGACGCCGAGGCCTCTGCAGTCGGGGCAGGCTCCTTCGGAATTGGCGCTGAAGTACTTGGCGGGCAGGCCGCTCGCCTTCGCGAACAGCCGCCGGATCGACGCGGCGATCCCGGTGTAGGTGATCGGCGTGGACCGGCGGTTGGCGGAGACGGGGCGCTGGTCGACGACGATCGCGCCGTGCTGCTCGACGAGTTCGGCCGCCAGGCTCGACTTCCCAGACCCGGCGACGCCGGTGAGCGCGGTCAGCACCCCGGTCGGGAGGTCGACGGTGACACCATGAAGGTTGTTGCGCTCTGCCTGTTCGATGGTGATCGTCTCGGCGGCTTCTCGCGGCGCGGCGTCGGCCGGGGCGGCTTTCGCGAGCGCGAGCGCGGTCGGTGTGTCGGCCTCGCGGAGCTGGTCGAACGTCCCGTGGAAGACCACCCTGCCGCCGGCGGTCCCCCCATCCGGCCCGATCTCGACGATCTGGTCGGCGACCGCCATCACGGCCGGATCGTGTTCGACCACGAGCACCGTGTTCCCCTTGTCCCGCAGCCGCTTCAGCAGTCCGATCATGGCGTGGACGTCCTGCGGGTGCAGGCCCACCGTGGGCTCGTCGAAGATGTACAGCATCTCGATCAGGCTGCTGCCCAGGTGCTTCACGGTCTTCACCCGCTGCGACTCGCCCCCGGACAGGCTCGTCGTGGCCCGTCCCAGGTGCAGGTAGCCGAGCCCGATCGCATCCATCGCACGCAGCCGCTCCACGAGCGCCGACGCCACCGGCGCCACGGCCGCCTCCTGAACGCCCGCAACGAGGTCCGCGAGTTCGGCGACCTCCATGAGGGCCATCTCGCCGATGGTGCGGCCGAGCACGGTGACGGCCCGGGCCTCGGCGTTCAACCGGTCACCGCCGCAATCCGGGCACGTGCCCGATCTCGTGAACCGGTCGATGGCTTCCTGTTTGCGGTCCGACAGGCTGTCCGAGGTGTGCAGGTAGATCCGCTCGAACCACTCCACCAGGCCCTCGAAGTCGGCCGGCGGCGTCACGCCGAGCCGGGCGGCGTGCGCGCCGCCGTACAGCAGCGCGCTGCGCTCGTCCTCGGTCCAGGACCGCAGCGGCGCGTCGACCGGGAGCCACCCGAGGTCGGTGTACTTGGAGAGCCAGTAGCCGCCGTCCACGAAGCCGGGCAGGAGGATCGCGCCCTCCTTCAGCGACCTGCCGGGGTCGAGGAACGATGCGACGTCGATCTCCACAGCCTCGCCCAGGCCGGAGCAGGTCGGGCACATGCCCGCGGTTTCGTTGAAGGAGAAGCGGTTCGACTCGCCGAGTTGCGGCTCGCCGATCCGCGAGTAGAGCAGCCGCAGGTACGTCCACGTGTCGGTGATCGTCCCGACGGTCGACCGGGCGTTGCCGCCGAGACGGCGCTGGTCGATGACGACCACGGGAGACAGGCCCGAGATCTCGTCGGCCTCGGGCCGCGTCCACTTCGGCAGCCGGTTCCGCAGGAACGGAGGATACGTCTCATTGACCTGGTGACCGGCCTCGGCGGCGATCGTGTCGAACACCAGCGACGACTTCCCGGAACCGGACGGCCCAGCGAACACGGTCAGGCTCCCGCGCGGCACTTCCAGGTCCACCGACTTGAGGTTGTTGGACCTGGCGCCGCGAATGCGGATCATGCGTTCGTTCATGCCTCCGACGCTAGGCGCAGATGCGGCCGGTTTCTGACCGCATTTTCAGGCACACTGGGAACATGTCCGATGTCACCTCCAGGATGCTCTCGCTCCTGGCGTCACTGCAGACCGGCCGCTCGTTCGGCGGAGGTGAACTCGCCTCGCGGCTGGGAGTGAGCCCGCGGACGCTGCGGCGGGACATCGACCGCCTGCGCGAGTACGGCTACCCGGTCGAGACCCGCCCGGGCCCCGGCGGCCACTACCGGCTCACCGCCGGCACCGTGATGCCGCCGCTCATGCTCGAGGACGACGAGGCCATCGCGATCCTGCTCGGCCTCGCCGCGCTCGCGGCCGCCGGCCGCGCCGATGAAGGCTCGGTCGACGAGGCCGCCACCCGCGCTTACGGGAAGGTCGAGCAGTACCTGCCGAAACGCCTCCGCCACCGGATCGCACGGGTCCGCTCCAGCCTGGAGACCAGTGAGGTCCACGCCCCGAGCACCAGCACCGGAGACCTCGGCGAACTCGCCGACGCGATCGCGGACCGGCAGGTCGTCGCCTTCGACTACGTGCGCAAGGACGGCGCGGCCTCGTCCCGACGCGTCGAGCCCTACCGCCAGGTCCTCCACCTCCAGCGGTGGTTCCTCCTCGGCTGGGATCTCGACCGCGGCGACTGGCGCGTCTTCCGCACCGACCGCCTTTCCGGCTTGCGTCTGACCACGACCCGATTCGAACCGCGGCCCGCCCCGCCCGCCGTCGACTACCTCATCGAGGGCATCGGCAAGCACCGGCAGCCCGTCGCGTTCACCATCGAGGAACACCCCGGACCCGTCGCCGAGGCGTTCCGCCACGACACCGTGGAACTGAGCGCGCTCGACGACGGGCGCACCCGCGTGGCCCTGCGCCTCGACTCGTGGGAGTGGCCGCTCGTCACGCTCGCCTTCCTCGACGCCGACTTCACGATCGAGGCCCCTGACGCCTTCCGGGAGGGGTTCCGCCGCTTCGCCGAGCGCCTGCATGCGGCCGCCGTCTGAGCCTGACGGACACGTCGCCCGAGCCCTGCGGTGCCAGGGGCCGCAGGGCTTCGGGCTCGACGTCCTCTTGCTGCGCCGCCGGACTCGACCGCCCGACGCCCTAACCGCTGCACGCGTCAGCGGTAATTGCTGGCATCGGCCGGCTTGCCGGCGTCCTGGACTTCGGGGATGTACCGCCATGCGTCGGGCTGCGAACCGTCCAGGTCCGTGAAGCCGTACTCCTTCGCCAACTCCCCGCTCGATACCGACCGGCCGTTCCACCGCGCGCGGTCGGGGTCCCCCGCGAGCGCCGCGGCGGCGCGCCCGAGATAGCGCGGCGTCTCGGAGATCGCGAAGTGCGGTTCCCGGGCGACGGCGTCGCGCCAGTTCTCCTCGGTGACGCCGAAGACGTCGAGCATCATCTCCGACCGCATCCAGCCCGGGGTCAGCGAGACCGCTGCGGCCCCGTACTTCTCGAGGTCCTTGGCGTGCACCCAGGCCATGCGGTTGACCGCCGTCTTCGCCACGTCGTAGAACGGCGAGTTGCGGTAGTGCCGGGCGTTGTACTCCGTCGTCCCGTCGGTGACCTCGATCAGGAGGCCGCCCGGACGTTCGATGAGCAGCGGGAGCGCGTGGTGGGCGGTGACCAGGTGAGTGTCGACCGCCAGGCGGAGCAGGCGCAGGCCCTTGTCGAGATCGTGCTCCCAGACGGTCTTGTCGAACTCGAACAGGTGCTCGCCGCCCCAGATGTTGTTGACCAGCACGTCGAGGCGGCCCCGCTCGTCGCGGATGCGGTCGACCAGCGCCCTCACCTCCTCCGAAACGAGATGGTCGACGGAGACGGGAATGCCGACACCGCCGGCCCGCTCGACCAGTTCGGCGGTGTCCTCGATGGTCTCCGGTCGGCCGTACTCGGAGGTTCGGTCGCGCGTCGTGCGGCCGGTCACGTACACCGTGGCTCCCGCCGCGCCGAGCTCGACGGCGATGCCTCGGCCGCCGCCTCGCGTTGCACCGGCAACCAGTGCGGTCTTTCCCTTGAGATGCAAGGCAAGTCTCCTCTCGAGTTTATAAACGTACGTTCGGTTATAGTATATGCATGACTCGACCGAAGACCCAGACCGACGCCCGAGTGCTCGACGCCGCCCTCCTGCTCGTTCGCACAGGCGGCGTCGCCGGCTTGACCTTCGCGGCACTCGCGAACCGATGCGGGCTCTCTGCGGCGACCCTCGTCCAGCGCTTCGGGAACAAGGCGGCGCTCACTCAGCGCACCCTGCTGCACGCGTGGGACGAACTCGACGCCCGAACCCGGGAACTGGCGTCGAGTACGCCGCTCACCCCCAGCGGCGCAGTCGAACTCCTTATCGGACTGCCGGAGGGCTACGAGGGCGTCGATTCCTACGCGGAGGGCCTGCTCCTCCTGCGCGAGGACGTTCGCGACCCGATCCTCCGCGCGCGCGGCGCCGCATGGGAATCAGCGCTGACCTCGGCACTCGAAGCACGCTTCACGTCGGTCCCGGGAGCCCCCGCGGGCATCGGCTTCGCGATGGCCGCGTACTGGCAAGGGTCGCTGACGTGGTGGGCCTTCCGCGCGACACCGCCCCTTCGCGACTACCTGGAGGCCAAGCTGACCGACTTCCTCGAAATGACCACTGCGAAGTCTTCAAGCCCCGCGGCATGACCCGCTACGGCCAGCGCAAGCGCCGCCGCGTCGTCATTGGGAGCCCTGCGGCATTATTGAAAACTATTTTCAATATGGGTAGGGTGAGCGGATGGAGATCGATCACGTCGTACTCGCCGCCCGCTCCAAGCACGAGGCCGAGCAGGCGCTCGACCAGGCCGGACTGGGCATCGCCCGCGGGCGGGTCATACCGGGCCTCGGGCTCTCGAACCTCGTCGTGCCGCTGCGCCACGGCCAGCTCCTGGAGATCCACTACCCGAACGGCGAGGACCCCGCGCCCGGTGCCCCGCCGTTGCTGCGGTTCGACATGGAGGCACTCGACGCCCATCCCTCACAGGCGCTGATCCCGGTGGCCTGGCTCGTGACGGTCGAAGAGGAGCAGCGGCTTCGCGAGCTCGCTGCCAGGAACGAGATGTCCCTGATCGCGGCGCCTGCCGAGGGACCGGGCTTCCCGCCGTACCTGCTGGCCGGCTTCGGTCAGAACTTCGCTCGGCGCTTCCTGCCCTGCCTGATTCACTGGTCGGAGGGCTTCCCGCCGCTTGCAGCCGAGCATCGTCGCGCGCCAGTAGGCATCACCGGCATCGAGGTCGCCGGTCCGGCCGACGTGATCGAGGACTGGTGCGGAACGAAGCCCGAGGGCCTGCGCACCGTGACCGGCACGTCAGGCCCTCTGCGCGTCGAAATCGGATTCGCCGACGGGGAGTCCGCCACTCTGGGCATCCCCGAGTAGGCCCTTGTCGCGCGGGCCGCAGACCGTCATGGTCTGCGGCCCTTCGCCTCTCAGGATTCCGGCGTCAGCTTGACCCGGCGCAGCAGCTGGGCGTTGAGGGCGACCACGATCGTGGAGGCCGACATCAGCACCGCGCCGACCGCCGGACTCAGCGTGAGTCCGGCCCAGGCCAGGACTCCCGCGGCAAGGGGGATCGCGACGATGTTGTAGCCCGCGGCCCAGCCGAGGTTCTCGATCATCTTGCGGTAGCTCGCCTTCGACAGCCGCCGGACGCCTCCGACGCCGCGCGGGTCCGAGGAGGCCAGGACCACCCCGGCGGACTCGATCGCCACGTCGGTGCCCGCGCCGATCGCGATGCCGACGTCGGCCCGCGCCAGGGCCGGCGCGTCGTTCACGCCGTCTCCCACCATCGCCACCCGCAGCCCGCGCTTTTGGAGCTCGGCCACGGCCTGGTCCTTGTCGGCGGGCAGCACTTCGGCGAAGACCTCGTCGCGGCCTTCGACAAAGCCGAGGTCAGCGGCGACCGCTTCGGCGACGGCGCGGGCGTCGCCGGTGATCATCGCGATCTTCTGCACGCCCTGGGCGCGCAGGTCGGCGATGGCCTGCCGCGCCTCGGGCCTGATCTCGTCCTCCAACGCGAGCGCACCGAGCATCTTCGTCTTGTCGCCGAGGGCGATGAGGTAGAGGACGGTCGCACCGCGGCCCGACCAGGTGTCGATGTCACCCTCCAGCTCGTTCGGAGGCTCGATGCCGAGTTCACGAAGTAGCGCCGGTCCGCCCACCGCGTAGTGGCGGCCGTCGACGGTGGCCTCGACGCCCTTGCCGGTGCGGGAACGGAAGTCGGAGGCGTGCGCGCCTTCGCCGTGCGCATGGCCGTGGTGCGCGACGATCGCGCGGGCGAGCGGGTGCTCGGAATCGGACTCGACCGCCGCGGCCAGGTGCAGCACCTCGTCGCGGTCCACACCCTCGGCTCCGGCGATGCCGGCGACGGTGTGCTCGCCCTTGGTCAGCGTCCCGGTCTTGTCGAACAGGACGGCGTCCACAGTGCGCATCCGCTCGATCGCGAGCCGGTCCTTCACCAGGATGCCCGCCTTGGCCGAGACCGCAGTAGTAATTGAGATGACCAGCGGAATCGCCAGACCGAGCGCGTGCGGGCAGGCGATGACGAGGACGGTCACCGTCCGGACGACAGCTGAAGTGTTGTCGCCGAGGAGCGACCAGACGATGAAGGTGAGCACACCGGCGCCCATGGCGATATAGAACAGCAGAGCGGCGAACCGGTCGGCCAGGACCTGCCCGCGCCCGCGGGACTCCTGCGCCTGCGAGACGAGCCGCTGAATACCCGCCAGGGCGGTATCGTCGCCGACCGCGTTGATGCGCACCCGGATCGCCGAGTCTGTCGCGACGGTCCCGGCCACGACGCGCTCACCCGGGCCCCTGGGGACCGGGCGGGATTCGCCGGTGATCATGGACTCGTCCATCTCGGCTTCGCCCTCGGTGATCTCACCGTCGGCCGGGACGCGGGAACCGGAGCGGACCAGCACCACGTCGCCGACCCCCAGGTCGCTCGCGGGGACGGTCTCGGTCGAGCCGTCCTCGCGGACGCGTTCGGCCTCGTCGGGCAGCAGCGCCGCAAGTGCGGCGAGGGCTCCCTGGGCCTGGCCGATGGCCTTCATCTCCTGCCAGTGGCCGAGCAGCATGATCGACACCAGCGCGCCCAGCTCCCACCAGAACTCGAGGTCGAACAGGCCGAAACTGGTCACCAGTGAGGCCACGTAGGCGACGGTGATAGCGGTGGCGATCAGGAGCATCATGCCTGGGGCTCGGTCGCGGACCTCGCGGACGCCGCCGGCGAGGAACGGCCAGCCGCCGTAGAGGAACACGGCCGAGCCGAGGACGGGCCCGACGAGTTCCATACCGGGGAAGTCCAGTGTGTACCCGAACCAGTCCATGATCATGTGGCTGGTGATGATCAGCGGGATCGTAAGGATCAGGCTGAGCCAGAACTTGCGGCGGAACATCTCCGGGTCGTGGCCGGCGTGCTTGTCATGCCCGCCGTGACCTTCATGAGCCCCATGGCCGCCGTGAGTTCCGTGCCCCTCATGCGCACCGCGGGCTTGGAGATTCACGGGTTCCCGGGCAGTCGTCGTGCTGTGCCCGACATGGTCCGCGTGCTCGCCGTGTGCGGCATGACCGCCGTGATGGGAATGATCGTCGTGGTGTTCGTGGTGCCTCGCGTCGTCGCCCTGGGCGTGGTGACCGTTCACTTGAGGCTCCTTCCGTATCGTTGACCGTCGGCCTGACCTTATACCCCCTGGGGGTATGTAGGCAAGCCGGTTCAACTCCGCTGCTCGCTGCGGTATTCCCGGCTGGAGACCGCCGAAACGAGCACCGCCGATCTGGTCGGCGAAGGCAGCCAGGACACGATGGGTTTCACCGTCGCCGGCCCTGACCACTTCCTGGCGTCCGGGCATCCGGCCCCGGGGGGAGGACGGCCCCTCCTCGCTCGGCCTGATCGAGTCGACGGACGCGGGCACCACCTGGGAACCGGCGATCGAGACTCCGGGCGTGGCACCGGCGGCGTTCACCGCCGCCGGTGACGAGTTGTTCCTCGCCACCGACGACGGCCGAATCCTCACGAGCGACGATCGGGGCTGCACCTGGCAGGAGGCCTTCCGCCCGGTCTCATGAGCGACCTGGCGTCGGCTGCCCGGTCAGGACCGCGCCTGTGCCAGCTCCTTCTCCGGGACGGCGGAGGTTTCGCCCGGTCCGATCACCCGCAGTGCCACCGCGCAGCAGATGCCCACCCCGGCCAGGCCGATCCACGTCAGCGCGGGTGCTCCCGCCGTCGCGTCGAGCGCCGCTCCGACGGCGAGGTTGCCCACGGTGATCCCGATGCCCGCCATGGTGTTGTACAGGCCGTAATAGGTGCCCACGTTCCGCTCGCCTGCGAGGTCCACGATGGCGTCCATCTCGAACGGGTAGACGACCATGGTCCCCAGCGCTAGCAGGAGGGCGCTGAGCATCGCCGCCGCGACAACCGGTGCCGGCGTCGGTGCGAGCCACAACACCACGGCCGGGGGGAGGAAGGCCGCGGCCAGCAGGCACATGCCGCTGGTCAGTGACTGCCGCCGGTCCAGATGCTCTTTGCACCACTTCGTGATCCGCACTTGGCCCACCAATGTGGCTATTCCCGAGACAGCGAATAGCGCGGTGGTGGCTGCCGCGGCCACCGAATCGGCGTGCTCTTGGAGCAGGAGCGGCAGTGCCAGGTAGACCTGGAAGTTCAGCACGTAGGAGCCGATCATGGCGAGCCCGAACAGCAGGAACACGCGGTTCGCGAAGACCGTCCTCCACGTGCGCCACACCCCTTCGGTGTTCCCGGCCTCGCCTGGCCCGTGTTCGGGGCGGTGGGGCGGCAGCGCCCGCAACTGCAGCACCGTGAGCACTGCGAAGATCGCGGCGGCGACGGCGCAGGCGAGCCGGAAGTCCGCCACCGCCACGAGGACCAGACCGATGATCGGCCCGGCCAGGATGCCCGATTGGTAGAACACGTTGAACACGGCGAACGACTCCACCCTCCGGTCCCCGGCCCGGTGCGCCAGGTAGGCGCGGACGGCCGGGTTGAACAGCGCCCCCGCCAGACCGGTCGCGGCCATGCCGACGATGAGCCCCGGCAGCGATCCGGTGATCGCCAGCAGGGCGAAGCCGATGGTGCGCAGCGCGCATCCGGCGATGATCATGGGCCGGTAGCCGAGCCGGTCGGCCATGGTGCCGCCGAGGAAGAACATGCCCTGCTGGCTGAGGTTGCGCACGCCGAGCAGCAGCCCGGCGACGCCGGCCGCCAGGCCCAGGTCGCCGGTCAGGTAAGCGGCCAGGTAGGGCATGAGCATGTAGAAGCCGACATTGATGCCGAACTGGTTGACGCACAGCAGCCGCACGACCGGATCGGTGGCGCGCACCTGGCTCCACAGGCCGGTCACGCGCTCACCCCCGCTGCCAGCGGGTCGACCACGGTGGTCGATCGCGTCCACGTGACCGCCTCGGTCCGGAGCGGATGGTCGATGGTCTCGGGCTCGTCGGCGAGCGGGACGTCGAGGAGACCGTGCGTGCGGCAGTAGTCGTCGTTGAACACTGTGTCGGCGTAGCGGTGCGGGCCGTCGGGGAAGACCGCCACGATCCTGGTCCCGGGGTCCGAGGTGCGGGCGATCCAGTCGGCCACGAGGGCGACGGCGCCGACGCTCCAACCACCGGTGGCGTAGGAGGTTCGCGAGAGCTTCCGACAGGTCGCGACCGCCTCGGCCGGCGGCACCCAGTGGACCTCGCTGAAGGAGTCGTAGTCGACGTTCCGCGGGTAGATGCTGCTGCCCAGTCCGCGCATCAGGCGAGTGCGTGCGGGTTGGCCGAAGATGGTCGACCCGATCGTGTCGACGCCGACCAGCCGCACGTCGGGACACAGCTTGCTCAGCATCCCGAAGATCCCGGCCGAGTGCCCGCCGGTCCCGACCGCGCACACCAGCACGTCGACCCTGCCGAGCTGGCAGGCCAGCTCCAATGCGAGGGGCTCGTAGGCGGTGACGTTGTCGGGGTTGTGGTACTGGTCGGGGCACCAGGCCCCGGGCCGCTCTGCCAGGATCTCCCTGACTCGGAGCCGGCGGGCCTCCTGCCAGCCACCCACCGGGTCGGGCCGGTCGACGAGGTCGACGGCCGCGCCGTAGGCGGTCAGGAGCTGGACCATCGACGGCTCCATGCCCGGGTCGGTGATCACCGTCAACGGATGGCCCAGGGACATGGCGGTGAGCGCGAGGCCGAGACCGAGTGTGCCGCTGGTGGACTCGACGATCGGCGCGCCGGGCGCGAGTTCGCCGCGGCGGCGGGCACAGGTGACCATGTGGAAGGCCGCGCGGTCCTTGATGCCGCCGGGATTGCGCTCTCGAGCTTGGCCCAGAACCCGCGGGGACCTGGCGTGAACCCGGTGCCGATGTGGAGCAGCGGGGTGTTCCCGATCAGGTCGAGCGGACTGTCGTATCGCTTCTGGGACGTCAGCGGCTGAACGAACCGCAGGTCCTCGTGTTCGATGGTGCGCATGGCGAAGTCAGCGGACATGACGATGTCTCCCTTGACGTTTGAGTGAGCTTGGCCGTTGAGCGGGCCGCGCAGTTCGCGGCTCAGGCAGGTGAATCCGAAGGCGCACAGGTGGTCGGGAAGGCGTCCTGGGCAGGACGTGGTGACGGCTCGACTCGCTGCAGGCAGCCTCGACGGCAGGCGGCGAACCGGGCCTGCGAGATCGATTCAGCCGATCATTCGCGAATGAAAATCGTATTCGTATGCGAAGGACAAAGACGGCAGGCCCGTATCAGTGGCGACCCAGTAGTGAGATGGTTCGCGATTCTTGCATCGTGGGGCTCGGGGCGCGGATATCCCCCCGGATGCCGCGCCCCGAGCCGGATCGGTTACAGCCTGGCCTGGATCTCCTGCAGCGTCGCGATCTCGGCGGTCTGCGCGTCGATGACCGCGGTGGCGATCGCGGCGGCATCGGCGTTCTGGCCTTCGGCGTGGTGCTCTTCGGCCATGGTGATAGCACCCTCGTGGTGGGCGATCATCAGCTCCACGAAGAGCTTGTCGAAATCGGCGCCTTGGGCGGCTCCGAGTTCGGTCATCTGCTCCTCGGTGGCCATGCCGCCCATGGACATGCCCTCGTGGCCTTCCATCTCGAGCGGCTGGCCCCACTCCTCGAGGAGGGCGGTCATCTGGTCGATCTCGGGCTGCTGCGCTGCGGCGATCTCGTCGGCCAGCGCGATGACCTCGGCGTCGGCGGCCTGCCCCTGGGCGAGCTCCGCCATGTCGACGGCCTGCTCGTGGTGGGGAATCATCATCTGCGCGAAGGTGACGTCCGCGTCGTTGAACTCGGCGTCGGTGGCCGACTCGGACTCCATCGAGTCCATGTCGTTGCCCTCCTCGCCGGAGTCATCGGAGCATGCGGCGGCGAAAACCAGCGCGGCGAAGGCGGCGATACCCGCGGACAGCGCACGGCGCGCAGTAAAGGTCTTGCTCATGGTTTTGGAACTCTCCTGTCAAAGGTGTTGTCGCATGGAAAGGTCGAAGCGGTCCGGTGGACCAGCGGTTCGGCCTAAATGCGGAACACCGAGAGTTCGATGAAGGACAGTCTGCCGCCGGAAGGCAGCGAAACCGGCACGTCCCAGGCGGTGCGTCCGATGCGCATCGCCCAGTGGCTGTCCGCGACGAGTCGGGCGAGCCGCCCCAACGCCCACAGCGACACCGCCAGCGCGAGCCCGGAGAGGATCGCCATGCACACCTGCATGACGTTCATGTCGGAGCCGAAGGGGTGGTCGTGCTGGCCTTCATGCTCGTGACCAGTCGACGAAGCATGTGGATCGATCGCGGCGGCGACGGCGGAAACCTCAGGATGGCAGACGTTCTCGGCGCAGGCGTGCCCGGTGGAATGCATGAGCGCCACTCCGACGGCCACCACGATCAGTGTGGCCTTCCAGAGGGCGTGCAACCAGGTCACCGCGCCAACCTTCCTGCGGCCCTTGGGAAATGGGCCACGTGGTTCCTGCCGGTCCGATGCTTCCAGGACGTAGGACGCGCTCATGGTAGCCGATCAGCCGGTACTGCCGCGCGGACCCCATGCCCCTTTTGTCACCCGCTGTTCAGTGGGGTGCACGGCGTTCGGGGCCAGGATATCGACGTCGGCGACCCTGCGCGCGAAATCGGAGGCGTCCGTCGCCTGGCGCCTGCCGCCGGAGAGGGGCTGGCCGCCGTCGCGTCCGCGGGTCGGCAGCGTCACTCGACGGAACGGTCAGGGAGCTCCGTCGCCACCGATTCCGGAGATCCCCACGGCTCCTCCAGCGCGGCCCGGAGCGCGTTGACGGTGTCTACACCGATGCGTTCGGCGAGCGCGGTTTCGAGCCCGGCGAGCATCTGCATCGCCTCGGAGCGGCGCCGAGCGCCGGCCGCCGTGAGGCGCACGAGCTTCGACCGGGCCGACCGCGGATCGCTCTCCACTGTGACCACGCCGAGGGCGACGAGTTCATGGACCCACTGGTGCGCGGTCGGGGCACTGACGCCCAGGCGCCGGGCCAACTCGGCGATGCTCACCCCCTCTGACGGGAGCTGACTCAGCAGGGTCACGTGTGCCGCACTGATGCTCGTGCCGTCTCCCTCAGTCTCGAACGCAGCGGTCAGGGCGGCCCGGAACCAGTGGTGCGCGCGCCACAGCAGCCGGATGAGCGGCTCGGATTCGGACGGTGAGGAGGACATGGCGGTTCTGCTTTCGCTGTGGGACGTGCGATTGGGCGCGGAGTGCCGATGGTAGGCCGGTCGGCTTCGGTGATTGACATCACTGGCATTTCGAGACCATCGACAATCATTAGGTAACCTATGATTAGGTTACCTACTGGCTAGCCCGGGTCGATCCCCGGGGCTCGCCATCGAGGGAGCTGCATCGCGATGACGACAGCACCGTCCGCATCCACGCCCGCCGCGCACGCCTCAAGCCGGGCAGTTGACCTCATTGGGCCGCAACATGTTCGACACAACGCTCGAATCGCTTTCGAGCCTCCCGATTGGAACACCATGATCGCCGCGAAAGGCCTCCATAAACGCTACAAGCAGACCGTGGCGGTGGACGACCTGTCGTTCGAAGTCCGCCCCGGCGTCGTCACCGGCTTCCTCGGCCCCAACGGCTCGGGGAAGTCCACCACCATGCGGCTGATGCTCGGCCTCGACCACGGCGAAGGCGAGACCACCTTCGACGGCGAGCAGTTCACCGACATCCGCCGGCCGATGAACCGCGTCGGCACCCTGTTGGAGGCCAAGCCCTTCCACCCCACCCGATCAGCTCGCAACCACCTGAAGATGATCGCCTCGGCCAACGGCATCACCGACGCCAGGATCGACGAGGTCCTGGAGACAGTCGGCCTCGGCCCGGTCAAGCGCAAGCAGCCCAAGGGCTACTCGCTGGGCATGGCGCAGCGGCTCGGCCTCGCGCAGGCGCTCCTCGGCGACCCCCGCACGCTCCTGCTCGACGAGCCGACCAACGGCCTCGACCCCCACGGCATCCACTGGATGCGCGACCTCCTGAAGCAGCTGGCCGCCGAGGGCCGCACCGTGTTCGTCTCCAGCCACCTGCTCTCGGAGATGCAGCTCATGGCCGACGAACTGGTCGTCATCGGCCGCGGTCAGATGATCTTCAACGGCGACGTCGACGATTTCGTCCGCGAGTTCACGCAGTCGAGCGTGATCGTCCGCGGTCCCGACGCCGACGCCTTCGTCCCCGTCCTCGAAGCCGAGGGCGCGACCGTCGCCGAGGGCGGCGACGGCGAACTCGTCGTCTCGGACATGGCGATCGGCGCGGTCGGACACCTCGCGTTCACCGAAGGCGTCGAGCTGTCCGAACTGTCCACTCGCAGCGCCTCGCTCGAAGAGGCCTTCATGTCCGCTACCGGCGCCGCCGAGCAGTTCGTCGCCCGAGAACCCGTCCCCGCCACGACCACCGGAGGTGCCCGGCATGCTTGACGCGCTCAGATTCGAATCGACCCGGCTGCGCACGCTCCGCTCGACCTACTGGATGGTCGGCTCCGGCCTGGTGGCCTCCGCCGCGATCCCGCTGACCCTCGGCATCGCCGCCGGCAGCGAGCCGCTCAATGCCGACTCCGTGAACCTCGGCCTCAACGGCGGGGCCTCCTTCGTGATCCCGTTCCTGGCGGTGTTCATGGCCGTCGTCGGCATCTTTGCCACCGGCCACGAATACCGGCACGGCACGATCCAGCCGACCCTGACCGCGCTGCCGCAGCGCTCGCGCCTGATCCTGGCGAAGATCCTCACGGTCGCAGGGCTGACGGCCGCGGTCACGCTGGTGTCGATCGCGATCAACGCGGCCCTGATGCTCGCATTCTGGGGCGGAGTACCAGGACTGTTCGACGACCCGGTGCGCTCGGCGCTGCTGGGATACGTGGCCTACAACGTGATCTACGCACTGGTCGGGCTCGGCCTGGGGCTGCTGTTCCGCGGCGTCCCCTCGGCGCTGGTGGTGATCTTCCTGATGCCGTTGATCATCGAGACCCTGTTCGTCGGGCTCACCATGGTCCCGGCGCTCGACTGGCTGGCGCCGGTGGTGCGGTTCCTACCGTTCACCGCCGGGTCGGAGCTGATGCTGACCAGCGAGGCGGAGTTCGGTCCCGCGGCCCCGGACTACGACTTCTTCGACCGCTGGGCCTCGGGCGGCGTCTTCGCGGCCTTCGCCGCCCTGATCATCATCGTCGCCTGGACCCAGTTCAAAAAGCGCGACGCCTAGATGTTCGATCCCAGACGTTCAGCGGCCGTATGCGGTCGGTGATCGAAGGGCCGGCCTTCCCGGTTGAACGTTGTGCGAGACGGCGGCGGTGAGGGCCAGTTTCCGCTGCGGGCGCATATCCTCTGAGGTGTGCGCCCGCTCCGGCGTTCGAGGTCGCGCTGAGTTCCGAAGTCCTTGGGGCAGTGGTGCTCATCGGCGATGACGGCCTGGATGACCTTCCACGCGAGCTGGACCAGCAACCCGTCCGCGACCGATTCAGGCCGCCTGGGGCTTTCCCACTTCCCTGCACCACATGAAGGTCGTTTCAGCCTTGGCGAGTTCGGTTGCCGTGCAACATGTTTGATGGCGATTGCGCTGATTCCGGTCGCGGGCAGTGAAGGGAGACCCTGGTAGAACCGCGGGTGCTGAATCCTTCGCTTTGCCAGGAGCTTCTTTGTTGGTTTATCCTGCCTCGCTGCCTTTGTCGACGTCTACCCTCACTCGTGTGGCCGCTCTTGTCCGCACCCACCGTTCGCAAATCGGCTCCCGCTGGCGGGTCATCGACCCCGGCCGCCAGGCCCTCCTCACCCTCGCCTACCTCCGCGAAGGTCCGGCCAAGGGTTCCTCATCCTCGACGGCACTCTCGTCCGCATCCGGCGCAATGCCGCCGGACGGCCCTACTCCGGGAAGCACCGGATGCACGGCCTCCCGGCCTTCAACCGACCCCGATTCGACTCCCCGGCGCATCCGGGCTGACGTCAGTGAGGAACGCCATCAGCTGGCGCGCCGCGTCCTCGGTGTCGGTCATGCGGACAAGGTACGGCGCCCCTTCCGGGACCGGTCCCGTCCACACAGGGCCGATGTCGCGGCGGGCCGAACGACACGGGATCCGAGCTGCCGGGCCATAGGATGCCACCATCGAGGTATGACCTCTACTGACCTCACTACTGCTGTTGGGATGGTGGCGTAGTTGGAGCGCACGCGTCCATTGAACGAGCGGCAGCTCAAGGTGCTTGGACTCGTCGGTGGTCACGACGACCTCGGCGACAACGCGTCTGTGCACGGCGCGGTACACAGCTAGCGACGAAGAATCAGACAAGCGGTGCTTCAGCAGGTCATAGACCGCGAACGTCAGACTTTCGTACATAGTCGCGGATGTTCGAAGACGACTGCGGGGACACTGTCCTTTGTGACAGTGTCCCCGCAGGTCATGTACGTCGCTTTACGCGAAAGTGGCGGAGGATATGGGATTTGAACCCATGATCGGGTATCACCCGAAACCCGCTTAGCAGGCGGGCGCACTAGGCCACTATGCGAATCCTCCAGGACGCGCCGGGGCGCGTACCAAGCACAGAGCATACCGGGCCGATCCCTGAAACCCCAAGCGGGTTCGGATCGATCAGAGCCAGCTCACGTGGGGTGCGACCAGGAGGTATCCGACGAAGGCGGCGATGTCGAGGACGGTGTGGGCCACGATGAGCGGGCCGGTGCGCTTCCAGCGGAGGAAGAATAGCGCGAAGACCGCGCCCATGACCATGTTGCCGATGAAGCCGCCGAAGCCCTGGTAGAGGTGGTACGTGCCGCGCAGGAAGGCGTGGGCGGCGATGATCGCGGGCGGGCGCCACGCGAGCTGGCGCAGGCGGGTGACGAGGTAGCCGAGGCCGACGACCTCTTCGATGACGGCGTTCTTGAGTGCGGCGAGGACGAGGATCGGGACGGCCCACCACACGTCGTGGAGGTTCGCGGCGGCGATCGCGGCGTTCAGGCCCAGCGCGCGGGCGGTGAAGTAGAGGGCGAGACCGGGGATGCCGATGCACGCGGCGAGGCCGGCGCCGCTGAGCAGGTCGAAGCCGGGGCGGCGGGTGTCGAGGCCGATGGCGCGGAAGGGATTGCCGCGGTCGAGGCTGAGGAAGTGCAGGGCGAGCGCGACAGGGGCCATGGCGAGGGCGAGGCTGACGAGCTGCTGCGCGAGGTCGTACCAGGGCCGTTCGGCTTCGGCCTTGGCCGAGTTCATGGACTGGACGCTGTCGGCGAGGCCGCCCGGTTCGGTGAGGGTGCCGATGATGTCGACGATCGACCAGATCGCGGAGGCGCCGAGGGAGAGGGCGAGGACGATCCAGATCTCGCGCCGGATGACGCGGGGCGCGAGGAGCGGCGCGGTCGCCGGTTCGTCGGCGAGCGCGGTCTCGGTGCGGTTGGACATGCGTTCCAGCCTGCCAGAGGACGCGTGAGGCCGCATCGGCCGGATGGCCTCGCGACACGCCCGGGGCGCTTCTTGCGATGTCACCGGGTCGCACCGCGTGTGCGACGTGGCGGGCCCTGGTGCGGGGATGATCATTTTTCGAGGCGAGGTGCTGTGAAACTCATCCCACTCGGCGACGCTCACCATTCACGGCACCTCGCTTTCCTACCCCCTGTCGCGGCCTCGTGCCTGTCGGTTTCTTGACACTCGGCGATACCGATCAGGTAAGGTTAGCCAGTCCTTACCTGAGAGGGGTACGCTATGCGGCTCGCGACTGCGGAGGCTCATGTCCTGAGCGCCACCGCGATCGACCGCAGGCCCGTGCTCGACCTGCTCCCCGAGCCGATCGGCGCGCTCCGCGCCGTCGCCGACCGGGTCGAGCACGAGGTCAGCCCCCACTCGCTCGCCGGCGTCCGCGCCTGGCTGGACGGTGAAGCTCCTCAGGACGCGATCGAATTCCCCGCCGCCGAGCTGGCCGCGGGCGAGCGGATCGAAGAGCTCATGGGTACGGCCGCCGCGTTGTGGGGCGGCTCGGCGCACGCGAACGCGGCCCTCGCCTGGAAGACCTACTGCTACTGGACGCTCGCGCCGGTCGTGCTCGGCTACGTCGCCGCCCGCCGCGTCCCGGTCATGGACGCCTCCAACGCCGTCTTCAGTGTCGCCGAGGACGCCTCGATGTTCTCGGTGCGGCAGATCCGCCCGCGTTTCCTGGCGCTGCCGCACGATCCGTGCGCGGCGCACCCGGACGTCGAGGTCGTCGCCAACGAGGCGGTCCTGCTGGACCGCTTGCGCGCCACCGTGTTCGACGCCCACCTCGCCCCGGTCCTGGACGCGTTCCTCGCGCGGGCGCGGGTCGGTCGGCGCACCCTCATGGGCTCGGTCGCCTCGGGGATCGCCTACGGGGTGGCCTCGATCGCACAGGTCGTGCCCGACCCGGACGACGTGCTCGCCAAGACGCTGCTCGACGCGTTCGACGTGAGCGCGCTGGTGGACATCAGGACCGACGAGGCGGGCCGCCTGGTCTACCAGCGCCGCACCTGCTGCCTGGCGCTCACCATCGAGGGCAACCGCACCTGCTCCACCTGCTGCGTCCAGACCGAACGGCGCTGACCGCGGTTTGGTAGATTGGCGCTTGCCTCAAGGGGCCCTGGAGGGGTCGCATAGTGGACTAGTGCAGCGGTCTTGAAAACCGCCGTGGGTGTCAAAGCTCACCGTGGGTTCGAATCCCACCCTCTCCGCCACATGTCATCGCGATTGCGTGACATAACTGGCGAATTGCGCATTCTCGCGAGATCTCGATCGCACGATCCCCGGCCACCGCTGTGCGCCTGGGGTGATCCCGTGCCCGGGACATGAAAAAGGACTCAGCACCCCGGCACGGTGCTGAGTCCACGATTAGGGTAACCCCATGGCGCAACATGCTTCACTTCCGGGTCGGGATATTCACAGAATCGTTACGATGGCGCACCGCTGCGAGGAGGCGGACGGCATCGCCCCGTTCAACGAGCAGACCACCCTCTCGCTGTCCCGGCATCCCGATAAGCATCGCAGGCATTTCCTTGTGCCCCTTAATGAAACGGTCATCGCCTACGCGGGCGTGGAGAAGGTCGGGGACGTCGCGGAGGCGGAGCTGGCGGTCGATCCGGCCCACCGGGGCAAGGGGGTCGGCCACAGATTGCTCAACGCCGTCTTGGATTGGATTGAGGCGGACATCACTGAATTGCGGGTGTGGTCGCACGGCGATCTTCCCGTTTCAAGCCGTTTCGCGGCCGCACACGGCTTTTCGCGGGACCGCGTGCTGTACCAGTTCTCTCGGGACCTCGACGGATTCGCATGGCCCTCATCCTGGCCGGAGGGCATCGGCCGGAACTGGCCGATCGGCGAAGGCCCGGCGGCCACGCTCCCCGAAGGGGTGCGCTTGCGGCCCTTCAGGGTCGGGAGCGATGAGGCGGAGTGGCTGCGGGTGAACGCGGCGGCGTTCGCGTCGCACCCGGAGCAGGGGCGTTGGACCGCAGCGGATCTGGCGGCGCGCGAGGAGGAGACCTGGTTCGACCCCGACGGTCTGCTGGTGGCCGAGGACGAGACGGGCATGCTCGGCTTCCACTGGACCAAAGTGGAGGAAGGGGTGGGCGAGGTGTACGTGCTCGGCGTCGACCCCCGGGCCCAGGGCATGGGCCTCGGCCGGACGTTGACGCTCGCGGGGCTCGCACACCTTGCGGCGCATGGGATCCGCCAGGTCGACCTGTACGCCGACGAGTCGAACGCCAAGGCGGTCAAGCTGTACCGCTCGCAGGGCTTCGCGATCGTGCGCACCGACGTGCAGTGGGTGAAGCGCCTGCGCTGATCCCGGCTCAGGCCGAGGCGAACGCGTCCCTCGGGTAGCCCTCTTCGCCCGGCAGCACCAGGCGGGCGTCGTCGCCGCCGACCGCCACGCGCGGCAGGATCGGCGACATGTCCCGCTGCTCGGCGGCGGCGAAGACCTCGCCGACGGTGGAGTAGCGGGCGAGCTCGGCGAGCGTGGTGGCCTCGGGGATCGACATCTGGCCGCCGTACTGGCACACGGCCTGCTCGGGACCGATCCAGGTGGCGTACTCGGGTTCCCGCACGCGGATGCGCGGCTGGAAGCCCTCGGCGAGGGTGGCGACGTAGATCCACGAGTCGAAGCGCACGGGCTCGTACTCGGGAGTGACCCAACGGGACCAGGCCCGCTGGAGGGCGACCATCGCGCCGGTCTCCTCCTCTACGGCCCGCAGGCCCGTCATGGCCACGTCGGGGTCGTCGGGCTTGTGCCGCCCGCCGGGGAACCCGTACTGGGCGCCCCTGGGGCCGTTCATGGCGTTCTCGTAGTGGTCGACGTCGAGGTGCGCCCAGCGCTCGCGCACCTGGAGCGTGTCGGCGCGGCCGATCGAGGGGAGCGTGAACGGCTCCTTCGCGGCGTGGCGCAACAGGAAGACCCGCAGCGGGGCTTCACGGAGCAGGACGACGGCAGCGGCGCGCTCGGGCTCTGCAGGGGCTCCCTGCTTGCGGAGGCGGGCGAGAGCACGAGCGGCCGACTCGGAGTCGACCGCTCTGAAGTCCCATTTCCCGAAGCGCTGGATGGACATGCCCTCACGCTAACCCAAGATCGGGCGATTCCAGTGCGCAACGACTGAAACGAAGGCGGCCCGGCCGAAGCCGGGCCGCCTTCGCGTCGCTGCGCTAAGCGAGGAACTGGATCGGCAGGTAGAACAGGGCGCCGACGAGCGCCGCGATCGGGAACGTGATGATCCAGGCGATCACGATCGAGCGGGCCACGCCCCACCGGACGGCGCGTTTGCCGCCGGTCGAGCCGACGCCCATGATCGCGGACGTGATGGTGTGGGTGGTCGAGATCGGGGCGCCGAGCAGGAACGTGTTCGCGTACAGCACGGCGCTGGCGACGGTCTCGGCCGCGAAGCCCTGGGGCGGGCCGAGGTCGATGATCTTGCGGCCCATCGTCTTGATGATGCGCCAGCCGCCCGCGTACGTGCCGGCGGCCATGACGGCGGCGCTGGCGAGGTACACCCATTCGGGGATGGGCGCGCCTTCGGTGTAGTACCCGCCGACCGACAGGGCCAGGATGATGATGCCCATGACCTTGGCGGCGTCCTGCATGCCGTGGCCGATGGCCATCGCGGCGGCGGAGGCGGTCTGCGCGTGGCGGAAGCCGCGGTTGAGCTTGTCGGGGCGGCCGCGCCGGAAGAGCCAGTACACGGCGATCATGACGAGGAAGCCGAGGGTGAAGCCGACGAGCGGGGAGACGATCGTGGGGAGCACGATCTTGTCGACGATGCCGTCCCAGAGGACGACCGCGCCGCCGGCCATGGTCGCGCCGACCATGCCTCCGAATAGGGCGTGCGAGGAGGAGGTCGGGAGGCCGAAGTACCAGGTGGTGAAGTTCCAGGCGATCGCGCCGAGGAGGCCGGCGATGACGATCAGGATGCCGTCGATGCCGCCGGGGAGCTCGACGAGGCCGCTGGCCACCGTCGCCGCGACCTTGCCGCCGAGGTGGGCGCCGACGAAGTTGCCGAGCGCGGCCATGCCGAGCGCGACCCGGGGCCTGAGCGCCCGGGTCGAGATGGAGGTGGCGATGGCGTTCGCGGAGTCGTGGAACCCGTTGGTGTAACCGAAGAGGAGCGCCGCGCCGATACAGACGGCGACGGCGATGAACACACTGTCCACGTTCAGGATTCCTTGACGTAGACCGACTCGACGACGTTGGAGACCGACTCGAAGGAGTCGCAGGCGGCTTCGAGCTCGTCGGCGACCTCTTTGAGCTTCATGACCGTCAGGGCCGGGTACTCACCGGAGTACAGGCGCACCAGGAGCATGCGGTAGGCGCGGTCGCCATCGTTCTCGAGGCGGTTGCACTCGACCCAGAACTCCCGCATCCCGGCGTTGAGGCCCTTGAGCTTCGGCATGGCCTCGGCGAGGAGGTCGGCCTGGGCGACGAGGACGGTGATCTGCTCGATCATCTCGCGGGGCAGGTCGGGGAGCTCGGAGAGGCCGTAGAGGTAGACGAGGTTCGCGGCGGCCTCGATGTGGTCGAGGATGTCGTCGAGCTTCCCGGCCAGGTGATACATGTCGGTGCGGTCCATCGGGGTGACGAACGTCGAGTTGATCTTGTTGAACAGCCGGTGGGTGAGCTGGTCGTTGTCGTGTTCGACGTCGACCAGGCGCTCGGAGATCTTCTGGTAGTCGGCGCCCTCGTCGCCCAGTTCGGCCAGGATTCCCACGCCGCGGCGGATGTTGTCCGCAGCGTCGTTGAAGAAGGCGTAGAACGTGTCGTCCTGAGGCTTCAGTGAGAACCGCACCGGGCACCCCTGCTTTCGGTCGTTTTTGACTGTCCTCACTGTACCGATAGGCTCAGGGGACGGCTGGAAATCGTCACCGCGAAGTTAACATCCAGGTGAACACGAAGCAAGCTTGTGAAGTGGCCTGTGTGAGACTCCACGAAACCGCTCTAAGCTGGGGTTATGCAAAGGTTTCACTCGAATTCATCTGGTGTTCACTTTGCGGCGGATGTCAATCCGTTGCCGTCTCGGCGAGGCGCCCCAAAGCGCCCACGACCGAATCGGATTTCGTCGTGTACCAGAACGGCGGCAACGAGTCCCGCAGGAACTTCCCGTACGAGCGGCTCGACTCCAGCCGCGAGTCGAGGATCGCGACCACGCCTTTGTCGGAGGTGCGGCGGATGAGCCGCCCCGCCCCCTGCGCCAGCCGGATCGCCGCGGCCGGGACCGAGACCTCCGTGAAGCCCGAGCGGCCCGCCGCGTCGGCGGCCTCCGACCGCGCCGCCGTCAGCGGCTCGGTCGGGCGCGGGAACGGGATCCGGTCGACCACCACGAGGCGGCACGTCATGCCCGGCACGTCCACGCCCTGCCACAGGCTCATGACCCCGAGGAGGCACGTGGACTCCTCTTCCTTGAAGCGCTTGACGAGGCTGCCGAGGGTCTCCTCGCCTTGGAGGAGGATGTCGAAGTCGGTCTGGGCACGCAGCAGCTCGGCGGCGGACTCGGCGGCCTTCTTCGAGGAGAACAGGCCGAGCGTCGCCCCGCGGCTGGCCTCGACGAGCCGCAGCAGCTCCTTGCCGGACTCTTCGGACAGCCCCGAGGCGGTCGGGCGCGGCAGCGAGGCCGCGACGTAGAGGATGCCCTGCTTGCGGTAGTCGAACGGGGAGCCGACGTCCAGCGACGACCAGCCCTGCTCGTCGGCGGGCAGGCCGAGGTTCCGGGCCACGATGTCGAACCGGCCGCCGAGCGTCAGCGTCGCGGACGCGGCGATCACGGTGCGGTCCTCGTACAGCATCGCCGAGAGCAGGCCGCCCACCGAGAGCGGCGCGGCCACCAGCTGCGGGCCGTTCGGCTCCGACCAGATCACGTCGTCGCCGGCCGGGCCGATGCAGCGGCCGGCCATCTCGATCGTCTCGACCAGTCCGGCCTTGAGCTGCTGGGCGCTGAGCTGCTTCTTCGTCTCCGAGTCGAGCGTGCTCAAGTGGGTGGTGGCCTTGACGCAGGCGGCGTTGATGAGGTTCAGGGCCTCGACGAGCGGGGCGGGCAGGTCGCCGCTGAACCGGCGCTCCCCCGCCGCGTTCAAGGCGTTCTCGAGAGCGTCGGCCGACTCGCGGACCTGGTCGGCCACATCGGGATCGATGAGGCGGCGACCGCGCTGCGCGAGCCAGCGCAGCCGCGCCGGATGCAGCTCGGCGCGGGCGGCGGCGGTGACTCGGTCGACCAGCTCGTGCGCCTCGTCGACGATGAGGACGGCGTGCTCGGGCAGGACGCTGCGCTCGTTCATCATGTCGATCGACAGGAGCGCGTGGTTGGTGACGACGATGTCGGCCTCGTGCGCGCGGGCGCGCGCCCATTCGGCGAAGCAGTCCTGGCCCTGCGCGCAGTCCTTCGCACCCGGGCACTCCGAGGAGGTCGTGGAGCCCTGCTTCCAGGCCCGGTCGGACACGCCCGGGTCGAGGTCGTCCCGGTCGCCGGTGTCGGTGTCGTTCGCCCAGTCGAACAGGCGCTGCACCTGCTTGGAGAAGGAGGCCTGCTGCCCGGCCCACTTCAGGGTCTCGGTGCCTTCGATCGCGCCGTCGTCCTCTTCTTCATCGCCCGCGATCTTGCGCTTGCAGATGTAGTTGTGGCGGCCTTTGAGGAGCGCGAACGTGGGTCTGCGGCCGAGCACGGGCGCGACGGCCTCGACCAGGCGCGGCAGGTCGACGGCGACGAGCTGGTGCTGGAGCGCGAGCGTCGCGGTCGAGACCACGACGGGCTTCCCGGCCGCGATCGCCGCGCACAGGTAGGCGAGGGACTTGCCGGTGCCGGTGCCCGCCTGGACGAGCAGGTGCTTCCCGTCCTCGACGGCGGTGGCGACGGCCGCGCACATCTCGCGCTGGCCTTCGCGGGCCTGCCCGTGCGGGGTGGCGGCGACGGCGGCGTCGAGGATCGCGAGGGCCTGCTTCTCGGCGTTGGTGGTGGCGGTGACGGTGCTCATGCTTCCTGGGCCGCCCGCTCGCCGGCGGTGGCGGTGTCGTCTTCGGTGCTGTCGGATCCGCCGGAGCTGACGCGGACGGCCTCGACGGAGGCCTCCTCGCCTTCCAGCCCGCGAGCCTGGGCTTCGCGGCGGGCCGCGCGGTAGCGGTTGAGGGCGCGGACGGTGCCGTTGACGATGGCCAGCAGCGGGACGGCGACGAGCGCGCCGATGATGCCCCACACGAAACCGCCGGCGGTGACGGCGAGGACGATCGCGAGTGGATGGAGTTTCACGGCGCGGCTCATGAGGAAGGGCTGCAGCAGGTTCGATTCGAGCTGCTGGACCGCGAGGACGATGCCGAGCACGATCAGGGCGGTCACGAGGCCGTTCGGGGTGCCGACGAGGGCGACGACGACGGCGACGATGCCGGAGATCGTCGCACCGACGATCGGGATGAAAGCGCCGAGGAAGATCAGCGTGGTCAGCGGCAACCACAGCGGGACGTCGAGCAGCCACAGGCCGAGGCCGATGAAGATCGCGTCGACGGCGGCCACGACCACGATGGTGCGCATGTACTGCACGAGCGTCGACCAGCCCGCGCCGCCCGCGTAGCGCAGGGGTTCAGAGGCGGTGCGCGGCAGCATGCCGGTGATGAACGTCCAGATCTTGCGGCCGTCGCGGATGAAGAAGTAGGTGGTGAACAGGACCAGGAACAGACCGGCGGCGAAGTTCCCCAGCCCCGAGGCGGTGGAGCCGGCGACGTCGAGTCCGGTTTGGACGATCGTCTCCTGGTTCTCGTTGTACCACTCGGTGATGTTGCCCTGGATGTCGCCGAGGAACACGGCGACCTGCGCGCCGTCGAGGCCCCACGGGCCCGATTCCAGCCAGGCCTGCGCGTCCCTGAGGCCGGTGACGATCGAGTCGTAGAAGTCGGGGATGCCGGCGATGAACTGCTGGACCACGAACGTGAGGATCGCGGCGACGGCGGCGAGGCCGGCCACGAGCATGAGGATCGAGGCGAGGGACTTGTTCCAGCCGTGGCGCATCAGCCAAGCCGCGGGCGGTTGGAGCATGGCGGCGAGGAGGAACGAGATCGCGACGGGGATGATGACCGTGGTGACCTGGCTGAGCAGGTAGAGGACGACGGCGATGGTGACGCCGATGACGAGGAGCCGCCAAGACCAGGCGGCGCCGACGGCGAGGCCGACGGGGACGTGACTGCGATCGCCGTCGCGGGACCGGTCGAGTTCGGGTGGCATGTCGTCGCCTTCGGCGACGGGGGGCACGGGCTCGTCATCGGGGGGTTCGAGTCCGGCCAGCGCCCGTTCGCTGACCGGGTTGAGGCGCATGCCGATCCACAACTGGCGTGCCCGGGCAGTGGTTCGGCGGAATCGACTCACGAAATCTCCAAGGGACGCGGGTGCAACGTCAACACGTACCGTACCGGTTCGGTGCGGCTAGGCCGATACAGCAGGCTGTACCGAGTGCCCGCCGGCACCCGCGGAGGGACTGGGCGGAAACGGGCGGGCGGCGGGCGTCCCGCCCGCTTCGCGACCGGATCGTCGTACCCGGGCGGCATCGTTGATTCGGGGGCGTTCGCGCCCACCACACCCTGGGGGGCCGGGGCCGCCATCGGATTGTCGTACCCGCAGGGCACCCTTGTGTTCAGGGGTGCCCGATGCCGCCACACCCGACTTCGGGGGCCGGACTTCGGGAGCCGGGTGCGGGACTCTCCGCTCGCGCTGCGCCCGCGACTCCCGCTGGCGGTAAGCTGGGGTGTTGTGACCGATACACCGATGGACTCAACGTCCGGCCTGCCGGTCCGGCTCCTGCACGACCGCCTGCTCGTGCGCGAGGATGCGGACTCCGAGCGCCGCTCCGCCGCCGGGATCGTCATCCCCGCCACCGCCGCGATGGGCCGCCGCCTTCACTGGGCCGAAGCCGTCGGCGTGGGCCCGCTCGTGCGCTCGGTCGTGGCCGGCGACCGGGTCATGTTCGACCCCGAGGACAAGGCCGAGGTCGAGATGCAGGGCCGCACGTTCATCCTCCTGCGCGAACGGGACATCCACGCGGTCGCCGCCAAACGCGTCGACAACGACGGCACCGGGCTCTACCTCTAATGCGCGTCGCGGTCCTCGGGCTCGGCCTCATCGGCGGCTCGGTCGCGCTCGCGCTCGCCGAGGCCGGGCACGACGTGCTCGGTTTCGACACCGACCCCGCGACCCGAGCATCGGCCGCCGCGCACTTCCCCGTCACCGCCGACCCGTCCGAGCTCCAGGACACCGACCTCGCGGTCGTCGCCGCCCCGTACCGGCACCTCGCCGCGGTCGCGGCTGAGACCCTGCGCGGCTACCCGGGCCTGGTCACCGACGTCTCCTCAGTGAAGGCCGAGCCCGCGCGGCTGTTCGCGCAGCACCGGTTCGTGGGCGGGCATCCCATGGCGGGCAAGGAAACCGCCGGGTTCGCCTCCGCCGAGCCGGGTCTTTTCCAGGACCGAAAGTGGGTGCTGTGCCTCGAAGCGGACACCGAACTGGCCGAGTGGACGACCCTCGCCGGGCTGTGGACGTCGATCGGCGCGCACGTCGTGCCCGCCACCGCCGCCGACCACGACCGGGCCGCCGCCCGCATCTCGCACCTGGAGCACCTGGTCGCGGCCGCGCTGGTGCGCGTCGCCGACGAGCCGCTCGCCCGGACGCTCGCGGCCGGATCGTTCCGCGACGGCACTCGCGTCGCGGCCAGCCCGACCGCCCTGTTCACCGGCATGGTGGCGGGCAACCGGGCCGAGCTCATGGCGGCCCTCGAAGACCTCGGCACCGAGCTCGACTCGGCTCGGCAGGACCTCGACGCCTACACCGATCGGCCAAACCCAATCAGTGAATGGTTCGACGGGGCCCGCGCGAGTCGCGCGGCCTGGCCGCCCGAACCCGATGCGACCCAACGGATCCCGCTGACCAAGGCCGCGCTTGTGGAGTTGGGCGCGGCCGGCGGCTGGGTCGAAGCGGTCGAAAGCGAGGTCGCGCTGGCCCGGCGCCCTCGCGTAAAGTCCACTCCATGAGAAGCATCGATCGCATCGCCGACCAGTACGTAGAGGACGTCATCGCCCTGAGCCCCCTCACGGCCACGAGCATGGGCGTCCCCGGACACGACCACGAGATCGACGATCTCTCGCCCGCCGGGCTCGAGGCCGAAGCCGCCCTGACCCGGAAGGCGATCGCCGACCTGGAAGCGGCAGAACCGGTCGACGAGCGCGAGCGCGTCGCCAAGGAAGCCATCCTCGAACGCCTGCAGCTGCAGATCGAGCGGCACGACGCGGGCGACACCTACTTGAGCCTCAACGTCCTCGCCTCCCCCGTGCACGGCGTGCGCCAGATCTTCGACCTCATGCCGAAGGACGGCGAGGAGGCGGCGAAGAACATCGCGGCCCGCCTCACCGCCATCCCGGACGCGTTCGCGCAGTACACCGAGACCCTGCGGGCCGAGGCCGCCGAGGGCCGCGTGGCCGCGAAGCGGCAGGTCCTCGAAGTCGCCACCCACTGCGACAACTGGAACGGCGCCAAGGGCCTCGACACCGACTTCTGGATGGGCCTGAACAAGTCGGTGACGATCGACGGCGAGCCGATCACGACCGGGCCGCTGCGGATCGCATTGAGCAACGGCGCGGCCGAGGCGCGCAGGGCGACGGACAACTTCGCGCGGTTCCTGCGCGAAGAGCTGGCCCCGCAGGCGAAGGAGAAGGACGCGGTCGGCCGCGACCGGTACTCCCGGGCGTCCCGGTACTACATCGGCGCTGCGATCGACCTCGAGGAGACCTACGCGTGGGGCTGGCAGGAGCTGGCCCGCATCGAGGAGGACATGCGGAACACGGCCGCCCGGATCAAGCCGGGCACCGGTCTCAAAGAGGTCGTCGAGTTCCTCGACCAGGACACCGACCAGAACCTCGACGACAAGCTGGCGTTCCGCGACTGGATGCAGGACCTGGCGGACTCGACGATCGCCGAGCTGGCCGACAAGCACTTCGACATCCCCGAGAAGATCCGCACAATCGACTGCAAGATCGCGCCGACCGAGGACGGGGCGATCTACTACACCGGGCCGAGCGAGGACTTCAAACGACCGGGCGCCATGTGGTGGTCCGTGCCGGCAGGCCAGAAGCTGTTCGGCAAGTGGCGTGAGAAGTCCACTGTGTACCACGAGGGCGTGCCGGGCCACCACCTCCAGGTGGGCCAGACGATGACACGCGAGGACAAGCTCAACCGCTTCCAGCGCCAGATGATGTGGTGCTCGGGCCACGGCGAGGGCTGGGCGCTCTACTCCGAGCGGCTCATGGACGAGCTCGGCTACTACGACGACGACCCGGCCGGGCGCCTCGGCATGCTCGACGCCCAGGCCTTCCGGGCCGCGCGCGTCGTGGTCGACATCGGCCTGCACTGCGAGTTCACCATCCCCGAGGACAACCCGTTCGGCTGGCGGCCGGGCGAGGCCTGGGACGGCGAGAAGATGCTCGAGTTCATGCGCGCGCACACCCGCACGATCGAGGACGACATGCTCAAGTTCGAGGTCAACCGATACCTCGGCTGGGCCGGACAAGCACCCTCGTACAAGGTCGGCGAGCGCCTCTGGATGCAGGCCCGCGAGGACTACAAGAACCGCAAGGGCGAGGCCTTCAGCCTCAAGGAGTTCCACACCGACGCCCTGAACCTCGGCTCGATGGGCCTGGACCCCTTCGCGGAGGCCCTCGGCCGCCTGTAGGGGCGATTCCGGCTCCGCCGAACGCGGCGTTCCAGGGCCGCCAGCGCCAAGTGGCGTTGGCGGCCCTCCTTCATACTGGTCGATCAGGCCGCACGTCCAGGTTGGAGAACGATGCACCCCGAAACACGCCTTGAGCCAGCAGCCGAAACACGGCGATGAGCGTTCCCGAGTACCGCGCGCTCCTCATCGGGAACAGCGATTTTCCCGAGGACCCTGCGCACCTCCTCCCGCTCGGGCCCGCCCCCGCCAACGACCTGAACCTCCTTCGGTCCGCCCTCATCGACGACCACATCGGCCTCTTCGACCGCAGACAGGTCACGCTGCTGCCCGAGGGGAGCCGGCGCGAAATGGGCATCGCGGTCCACGAGTTCTTCTCCGCGGCACGCCCGGGGGATGTGCTCCTGCTCTACTACAGCGGTCACGGCGTCCTCGACATCGACGACAATCTGTACCTGTGCGCGAAGGACTCCGTCGCCAGACTGCAGCATGCGACCGCGCTGAGCTCCAGCGAGATCAGCACTGCGATCTACCGGTCGCCCGCCACGACCGTCATCATCGTGCTCGACTGCTGCTATGCGGGATCCTTCAAGTCCGGCGGCCTCCCCACCGGCCAGCTGCAAGGCACCGGCCGGTTCGTACTCAGCAGCTGTCGGGCGAGCCAATTGAGCATGGCCGGCGCCAGTTCGAGCCTTTTCACGGCCGCACTCGTCGAAGGCCTTTACCGAGCCTCCCCGAACACCCAGCTCAGGCTCAGCGATCTGTACCTCCACGTCCACGAAGTGATGGCCGCGGGCGGCAGCGGCCAGGTGCCGAAATTCGACTTCAAGGGGGAAGGCGACGTCGTCATCGCACGCCGGGTCATCAGGCAGCCGCAGGCCCGTGACCGGGGCGACGACCGGTCACCGGACATCGACATCCGCAGCTTCGACGCCATCCCGGGCTTGTCGGTGCCGACCCGGTTCCGCCAAGGGGGCATGCGGCGAATCGACTGGATCGCCGACAGATACGTCGAGGACACCATCGCCCTCAGCCCCTTGACGGCGACCGCGATGGGCCTGCCGGGGCACGATCACGAACTCGACGACCTGTCGCCCGCGGGTTTCGCGTCCCAAGCGTCGCTGGACCGACACGCCGTCGCCGACCTGGAATCGACCGATCCGGTCGACGAGCGCGAACGCATCGCCAAGGACTCGATGTTGGAACGTCTGCGGCTGCGAGTGGAGCGGTACGACTCTGGCGACACCTACATGGACCTGAACGTCCTCGCCTCGTCAGTGCACAGCATCCGCCAGATCTTCGACCTGATGCCCAGAGACGGCAGGGAGGCCGCCGAGAACATAGCGTCGCGCCTGGACGCGGTACCCACCGCGATCGAGCAGTACACCGAGACGCTGCGCGCCGAGGCCGCCGAAGGCCGCGTCGCCGCCAAGCGGCAGGTCCTCGAAGTCGCCACGCACTGCGACAACTGGAACGGCGCCAAGGGCATCGAGACCGGCTTCTGGGCGAACCTCGTGAACTCGGTGACCATGGACGGCGAGCCGATCAAGACCGGGCCCCTTCACGTCGCCCTGAGCCTCGCCTCGAATCGGGCACGGACTGCGATGGGGACGTTCGCCGCCTTCCTGCGAGACGAACTGGCCCCGCAGGCACCGTCGAACGACGCGATCGGCCTGAAACGGTATGCGCGGGCCTCCCGATTCTTCATCGGAGCCGAAATCGACCTTGAAGCGACCTATGCGTGGGCGTGGAAGGAACTGGTCAAGATCAAGGCCGACATGGCGTCGACGGCGGCGCGCATCCACCCTGGCAAGACCATCGCTCAGACGATGCAGTTGCTCGATATCGATCCTGACCAGAACATCACCGACAAGGATGTGTTCCTCGGCTGGATCCAGGAGCTCACCGACCAGACCCTCGCCGACCTGGCCGACTCCCATTTCGACATCCCCGAACCGCTGCGCCGAGTCGACTGCAAAATCGCTCCCTCGGACGGCGGAGAGACGTACTACACCGGCCCCAGTGAGGACTTCCAACGACCGGGAGCAATGTGGTGGTCAATTCCGCCCGGTCAGCACCTGTTCAGCAAATGGCGCGAGAAGACCACGATCTTTCTCCTCGGCGTGCCCGGCCACCACCTGCAGACCGGGCAGACCATCGCCCGCGCCCACCTGCTCAACCGGTACCAGCGCCAAATGATGTGGTGCTCGGGGCACGGGTCCGGCTGGGCCCGGTACTGCGAACGGCTCATGGAGGAACTCGGCTACTACGAACGCGATCCCGCCGGGAAGCTCGGCATGCTCGACAATCACGCATTCCAAGCGGCCCGCGTGATCGCCGACATCGGTCTCCACTGCGAGTTCACCATCCCCGAGGCCAATCCCTTCGGGTGGCGGCCCGGTCAGCAATGGGACGGCGGCAAAATGTTCGAGTTCATCCGCATGAACACAAACACGGTTGCAGACGACATCCTCGGATTCGAGGTCAACCGGTACCTCGGATGGCCGGGGCAGGCCCCGTGTTACAAGGTCGGCGAGCGTCTGTGGATGCGCCTTCGCGAAGAGTGCGCCGCCCGCAAAGGCGGCGACTTCAGCCTGAAGGACTTCCACACGCACGCGCTGAACCTCGGCCCCATGGGGATGGGGCCGCTTGCGGACGCGATGAAGCGCTACTGACGGCGTGCCTCAGTGCTCGTGATCGAGCACGAGCTCCATCTCCGGCTTGCCGAACCAGGCCCGAAGGCGGTCCGCGCCGCGGCGCAGCGCCGCGATCTCCGCGGCGGTGAATCCCCGCACTCGCCACGTCTCGATCAGCAGGCTCTCCCGTTTGGGCGTGGCCTTCCAGTTCCCGATCAGCCGGCCGTCCAGCAGGATCGCCGAATTGAACTTCGGCCGGTTCGGGAATCTCGTGCGCGGCACCGAATGATGCAGCACCAGGTCCTTCGAATCCGTGTAGGAGCACAGCATCTCGTCGAAGCCCTGCACGAAGTCCACCACCGGGCCGCGCTCCTCGATCTCGGGAGGCTCGGCGCTGCAGTAGAGCGTGCGGCCGTCGATCTGGAGCTCCTCCAGACCGAGCCCGTCCAGCGCCGCCTTCGCATCGGTGACCTTCAGCGTCGCCCACCGGGTGAAGTCCTTCAACGTCGCCGGCCCGCGCGAAGTGAAGAACCGCAGCGCCAGCGCCCGGATCGCCTCGTCCTGCGCGACCGGCCCCGCCGGGACGCGCTCGTCGAAGTTCGCGTACGTCTGCTTGCCGCCCTTGGGGTTCCCTGAGCAGATGGCCGACCGCAGCTCGGCGTGCATCAGCAGATGCATCAGCCGCGAGCCCCTCGGGTCAGCGATCCCGGCGGTCGCCAGCGCCTCCGAGGCCTCGTCGCGGGTCAGGTGCCGCCCGCCCGCGGTGACCGCGGCGAGCACCTCCGTCGCGCGTCCGAGCTCGGCTGCGCTGAGCCCCCAGTTGCGGTTGTTCGGGTTCATGGACTGCAGGACGCGGTCGGAACTGGCGGCGAGCATCATGCGCAGGTCCTCGACGGGCACGGTGTGCCAGGTACCGCGGAGCACGTGCGTGCGCACCACCGCGCCCTGGTCGATGACCGCGTCGACCGCCTCGACGCTGCCGAACGCGAGCCCCTCGCCGTCAGGTTCGGTGCGCATCGCGGGGGTGAGCTTCGAAGGCTGGTACTCCTGGGACTGGACCGCGCCGAGGTGCTTGAACGCCTCCATCGGTGTGGCGAAACGCTCGCCCCAGAGGCGCTGGGAATGGGCTCGCCAGGCGGCGACCGCGCCCGGCTCGAGGTCCGTGCCGGTGCGGCCGGTGGGTGTTGCCATCCGCTCATGCTAACCGCCCCATACGACATGAGCGCTCCGCCGAACCGCTCGTCCGCCCGCGCCGGACCACATGCCACGAATCACCGGCCGCAACCTCGAACGATCGGGTGGACGTGGTTGCGAAGAACGGCCACAATTGCGGCATGTCCCTACCGAACGCGGTCCTCAGGCTCTCCACCGACGTCCTCGCCGAGATCAACGACGACGAGCGCCTCGCGTTCGCCTACGCGCACGGCCCCGCCCTGTCCGGATTCGGGGAGGACGCCGAACTGGTCTGCGTGTGGGAGACCGGTACCGTGCCCGCCGAGGCCAGCGCCGAAGCGGTGCACCTCACCGTCGAGCGCTTTCAGGAGCACCTGGACGCCCTCGACCGCGGCGAGGGCTGGCAGCGGCCCGGCGACGAGGCGCTGCACGTGATCGCGCGGTTCGCCGAGGGGACGCTCCTCGCCGACGACTCCGAGCTGGGCTCCAAGGCCCGCGCCGAGGTCACCGAGTTCCCGCAGGCACTGGCGGACGCTTCCCGCGAGGCCGTGGCCGGCGAGGTCGAGGCGCTTGCGAAGCGCCTGGGCGACGCGGCGGACCCGTGGGAGCTGGCCGAGACGCTCACCGAGGGCCTGCACCGCGCCTATGTGGCGCTGTTCGCGGCGGGCGGGTACTTCTTCCCGGGCCATGAGCACCGCGCGGCGTTCGTCGAGCGCTACGTGCTGGGCGACGAGGTGTCGGAGGCCGAGGCGGCCGTGTGGGCCGCGGCGGGAGCCCCACTCCCGGAGCGTGCCGAGGCGCTGCCCGCGGCTTGGCGGGCACTGGCGAAGACCGTCCTCGACAACTGCTGACCACCGGCCCGTCTGACTACGGATCAGAAGGTCGGGGGTTGAACTCCCTCGCGGCGCATGCCGCAATCCAGGCGCAATGACACAGCGCACATCCGCTTACCCGGTTGCAGATCGGTTTTCGCCCCAGGTAAGGTTATGCCCGGTCCTGATCGTAACGATCAAGCCGACCTGCGCCGCTAGCTCAACGGATAGAGCATCTGACTACGGATCAGAAGGTTGGGGGTTCGAATCCCTCGCGGCGCACCATCGAGAAAAGCCGGGTCTTCGACCCGGCTTTTCTCGTCTCTTGAGGATTCGCCTCAGAGGGCCTTCGGACTCAGGCCGTGCAGGTGACTTCCGGCGGTGCAGACGTGCCGGTGACGGTTCCTTGGAGACCGAAGACGACGCTCTGGCCGGCCGCGAGGCTCCCGTTCTGGGCGACGGCGGTCACGTTCTTGCCGGACTGGGTCAACTGGGCGCCCCACGAGTTGTAGACCGCCTCGTCCCCCGTATACGTCCAGTTCGCGGACCAGCCGCTCAGCGCCGTCGATCCGGTGTTCTCGACGGTCACGTTCGCCTGGAAGTTCCCCGGCCATCCGCCGGTGATCTCGTACGTGGCCTCGCAGTCGCCACTGGGTTCCGCTGGCGGGGAAGAGGTCTCGCTGCCTTCGCCGTTGCCGACCGGCGGCACCAGGTGCGGTTGGAGGATGTCGTACTTCGGCTGGTTCACGGTCCACCAGTCGTTGTCGACAAGGCCGCCGGTGTCGCCCGAGTTCGGGTTCCACGCCCAGAACGTGAACGACATCCCGTTGTCGGTCATGTAGTCCATGAGGGCTTCGAGCCACTGCCGGTCCAGCGGGTTCGCCAGCGTGCTGCCGAACTCGCCCACCAGGACCGGTGCCACGTCCTGCTTCTGGAGGTCGCCCCAGAAGTGGTCCCATACCGCGGGCAGGTTGTTCGGGAAGTCCGGGTCTTCGAACCACGGCTGCCTGTCGTAGACCGAGATCGCGTAGTCGTGGGCCGAGTACACCAGCTTGTCCGGCACGTCGAGACGCACCGGGAACTCGAACGCGGCGCTCAGGTTGCCGCCCCACCAGGTGCTCTCGTCATCGGTGGAGGGATCGTTGTCCCATTGGTTCGTCAGGCCTCCCGAGACCGTGCTGACGCCTTCGACGAGGATCAGCCAGTCGGGGTTGACGTCGAGGATCGCGTTGCCGATCCGTTCAGCCGCCAGTCGCCAGTCCCGGGCCTGGACGCCGCAGCCCCAGCACGCGCCGGTCGCGTTCGGCAGGGTCCCTTCGGCGTGCGGCTCGTTGAACAGGTCCGCGCCGACGACCGTGGGGTTGCCCGCGTACCGCTCGGCGAGCATCGTCCAGTCGTCGATGATGCTCTGCTCGGAGACCTGCGGCGTGTACCAGAGGGCGGTCTGGCCCGCGGCGCTCGGCCGGTGCCGGTCCAGGATGACCCGCATGCCGAGGTCGCCGGCGTGCTCGATGACGAGGTCGAGGATCTCCAAGGGGTGCAGGCCGACGAGGTCGGGGTTGGTGTAGTCGTTGATGCTCGTGGCCTCGGCTTCCGGGCGCAGTGAATCCCCCGTGTAGGGAATGCGCAGGGTGTTGAATCCGAGCTCGGCCATCCGGTCGAGCTGGCCCCGCCAGGTCGCCGGGGCGTTGGCCCAGAGGCCGTGGAACGTGTGGTTGTCGGTCTCCATCCCGAACCAGTTGATCCCGGTGAGCCGCACCTCCGCGCCGGTCGCGTCGACGATGCGGCTCCCGTCGGTGCTGAGGTAGCCGCTGCCGGTTCCTTGCGTCTGGGCGCTGGCGGACGCCGAGGGGAGCCCCAGCACGAAGAGGCCGGCCGCGACGAACACGACGAGCACGACGAGCACGACGAGCACACTCAGCATCGCTGCTGTTGCGGCTCTATGGAATTGGCTGATTCTGGTCACGTGCGGCATGCCGGTGCTCCTGACGTGAGACTGGACTGGGAGCGATCCCAAGAGTATCGTCCCTACATATTGATAGATCTAGATACATCTGTCAAGGTGGAGCCCCGCATCCGCGATCCCGGGCGCACCAGAGCCGACGGAGGCCGATCCATGGAAACCCGAGGAGCGCAACGGCGCAGGCGGCGGCTCACCGCAGTCGCCACGGCGTCCGGAGCACTGATCGCCGCGACGGCGGCGTTCGCGGCGGCGAGCCCGGCACACGCCGCCGCGTGCGAATCCGTCCAGTACAGCGTCGTCAGCAGCTGGAACGGCGGTCACCAGGCGAACGTGTCGCTCACCGCCGGATCCGAAGGCGTCAGCGGCTGGACGATCGGGTTCGACCTGCCCGGCACGGTCCAGAGCGCTTGGAACGTCGACTGGACCCAGTCCGGGACCACGTTCACCGGCTCAGATGCCGGGTGGAACGCCACCGTTTCGGCCGGCCAGACCAGGGAGCTGTTCGGGCTCATCGTCAGCGGGCCCGCAGCGGTACCGGAGTCATTCACCGTGAACGGCATCGCCTGCGACGAGGTGGAGGCCACCGACTCTCCCACCGGCGCCACCACACCACCGGAGGAGACCACACCGCCGCCGAGCGGCGAGGGCGACACGGGGAACGCGACCCACTTCAGCGGACTCGGATCGCCTTACGGCGGTTGCGGACTGCCGCAGTCCGAGCTGGAGACACAGGACTTCGTCGCGCTCAACGTCTACGACACCCCGGGCGACTACGACTTCTACCCGAGGCCGATCCCGCCCGACCTGGCCGACAAGATCGGGCTGTGGGACAACGGGCGCAACTGCGGCAGGTGGGTGCGCGTGAGCATCGGCGACTACTGCACCGGCATCAACGACGGCGCGCAGAGCCAGCCGTTCTGCCGCAACGGGTCCTGGACCGCCGACGAGTACAACGGCGCCACCCTCGACATGATCGTCGCCGACAGCTGCGGTGACGCGAACGCCTGGTGCCGCGACGACCCCTACCACCTCGACCTGGTCACCTCCTCCGTCAATCGGTTCGAACTCGGCGGCGAACCGGCCGGCGACCTGCTCGACCACTGGAACAACCGCCAGGTGTCCTGGTCGTTCATTCCCGCGCCGGACTACAGCGGCGACATCAAGATCGGGTTCCTCCAAGGCGCGCAGAAGTACTGGGGAGCCGTGTCGATCTCGCAGCTCGCCAACGGCATCCACGGCGTGGAGTACTTCGCCGACGGCGCTTGGCATCAGGCCGAGATGAACAGCGACATGGGACAGTCCTACATCCTCGAACCGACCGCCGAGGCCGGCACGGACTTCCAGATCCGCGTCACCGACGTCGAAGACCAGCTGATCAACGACGGCAGGGTCTACGAGTTCTCGCTGCCCTCGTCCTGCACCCCGTGCAGCACGGCCTACACCGAGGTCGCCTACACCACCTCATAGGCTCGACCGTCTCCGCGGCTGAGACCGAGAGCCCCTCGGATGCTGCTCGGAGGCCATTGTGGCCAGGTGGGCGGTCGTCCGCTTGGTCATGCGGTGGCGCCGATGTGGTGGGCGAGGTCGGGGACGAGCGGGTAGGGGTGCTCGGTCGGGAGGGCCTGACGGGCTTGGTCGGTCCGGTCGGCTTCGCGGTGGTCGGCGATCTGGTGGGCGAGTTCGGTGACGTCGATGATCGCGGTGATCCACTGGCCGGTGTAGCGGTCGACGGCTTCGGCGGAGAGGCCGATCTGGATCGAGCGGTGGTCGAGGCGGTTCAGGTGGAGGTCTCGTTCGGGGTCCCATTGGATTCGGACTGGGGAGGCGTCCATGCGCTTTCGCCAGGCGTCGGCCGTTTCGCCTTCGGCGGGTTTGCTGAGGCAGGAGTTGGCGAGGGCCCATTCGAAGCCGTCGCGGGTGATCGAGACGGCGAGGACGCGGGTCTGGCCGGGCTTGGCGGCCCAGCCGCAGCGGTACATCATCCACAGGAACGAGGGTTTGATCCAGGTCATGCGTTCGCGCTTGAAGGGCGGGACGAAGGTCTGGGCGGCGAGCGCGGGTTCGGCGATGGCGGGGTCGTACGCCTGGTAGACGGTGATCGTGTCGGCGTCGTAGTGGGCGCGGATCTGGCGGGGCGGGGTCATGCGGCGGAACTTACAAGGGCGGGTGGCCTTCGGCAAACGTTTTTGGGGACGGTCGCTGGACTCCGGAGTCGTGGTTCGCGGGCAACCCGCGGCCTGGGTGGGTGCGTAGGTTTTTGGACTGGTTTCGATGTCGCACACTGTTGGTGGTTCGCGGCCCGGATCGGGAACGGACCCTCCCTACCCCCACGAGGAGCAGCAATGAAAAGGCGCAACCTTCTTCGAGCGGTCGCCATCGGGGCGCCCCTGGCCGCGGCCGGGGCGGTCGGTGTCGGCGTCGCTTCGGCGGACACCGCGAACTTCAAGGTCATGGTCACCGAGCAGGTCACCAACAGGGTGTTCGTGTTCGACAAGAACAGTTCCTTCAGCGACGCCAACGCCTACAAGTGGTGGAGCCCCGGCACGGGCGGTTGGTCGAACCTGTCCGACTGCCGCATCAGGGACACGGCGCAGTTCGGCGCGATCGGGCTGGCCGCGGCCTCCGGCGGCAAGGTCGGGATCTGGAACATCACCACCGAGCGGGAGCAGGAGCTCAACGATGTGCTGTGGAGCGCCTCGCCGGGCGGGAACCCGCATGCGCTGGAGCGCATCCCGGAGATCGGCGCCTTTGTCGCGGCATCGTCGAACGGGTACTTGACGGTGTACGGGCCGACGGCGGTCTCCGACCCGTCGACGCTCGCGGCGGTGCAGACGGTGTCGCTCGCGGGCGCTCACGGCGTCGTGTGGGACCCGAACAACAAGCTGCTGTGGGCCTGCGGCGACAAGGTCGTGCAGGCGTACACGGTGTCGGGCACGTACCGGAACGTGCGGCTGAAGGCGTCGAGCAAGAAGGTGGCGCTCTCGGGCCTCGGGCACGACCTGCAGCCGGACTTCTCGAACTCGGCGAAGCTCCTGGTCTCGGACTCGTACGGCGTGTACTCGATCGACAAGACGACGCTGGCGAAGACGACGCTGCACACGACGACGCGCATCAAGGCGTACGTCAAGATGAGCACCGGCGAGTACTTCTACGTGCGCGGCGACAACGCCGGCTCGCGAGACTGGGGCAGCCCGACGGTGGTGTTCTCGCAGTCGGCCGACCGGACCCGGGACGGCGCGGAGTTCTACAAGGCCCGGTATTACACGACCGCCTACAACTAGCGCTGTGTAGTGACCGGCCCGTGCAGTGCTAAGTGCTGCACGGGCCGTTCACTATGCGGTGACGGCGACCTGGTCCCCGGTGGTGACGGTGCCGACCGCGAGGATGTCGGCGTAGAAGCCGAAGCAGGTGGCGCGGCCGAAGCCGGGCACGTCGAGGCGGTGGTGCCGGGCGAGGGTCTGCAGCAGGCCCCTGTCGGCCGGGGCGGGGCCGTGGGCGAGGGACGGGATGACGCAGCGCGGGGTCGGCACCGAGACCTGCACGACCAGGTCGGCGCCGATCGCGATCCGCTGCCCCGGACTCGGGTCTTCGGGCAGGTCGAGGATGAGGTTGGGGCGGAAGCAGGCCGGGTCCACTTCGGTGCCGTGCTCGGCGCTCAGGCGGTCGAGCGCGCCGGTGGTGACCAGGTGGAGCGCACCGAAGTCGAAGAAACGGCCGTCGCCGGCGCTGGACCGGACGTTCACGACGGCGTCGCCGCCGGGTTCGGCGTCGGCGGCCCATTCGGGGATCATGCCCGGTTCGTCGGGCCACCAGTGGTGTCGGCGCAGTTGCGGCGGCGCGGTGCGGGTGAGGCTCACGGGGCGCCCGAGCCAGGCCGAGACGGCGGCGTCGGCTTCGGGGCTCCCGGCGAGAGCGGGTGCCTGATCGGGGACGACGATGTGGACGTCGCCCGCTTCCCCTTGGGCCGGTACGTACTCGGCGCGCACGTCGAGGAGGCGCCCCCACAGGCGCGGCTGCTTGGCGGAGCCGATGGTGCCGTCGGCGTCGAGGCAGGTCCAGGTGCGGTCGCCGTCAAGGCCGTGCTTGCCGACGAAGGCCGCGGTGACGGGTTCGGCGGCGGCCGATTTGAGCGGGTGGCGGCGGATGCCGAGGACGCGGTTCACACCGGTGATCCTATGCCGCCCCGACTACGACCCGTCCGGGAAGAAGTAGAGGACCGGCGACTCGGCGACTTGCGCGGGAAGCTCTGTGTCCCACTGGCTTTCGCCGTCGTAGCCGATGAAGGAGACCGAGGGGCCGTCGCGGGACACGAAGCCTTCGTCGTGGAGCGTGTTGCAGCCGGAGCCTTCAGGGCCGACGGCCGCTCCGGACGCGAGGTCGACCACCCGCGTGCCGGATTCGGCGCGGATGGTGAAGCCCCCCTTGGAGGCGCCGTAGGGCCCGTAGTTGTCGACGACGCAGGCGTAGCGCCCGGTCGGGTCCACGTCGACGAGGCCGATGATGACCGGTTCGGCGCCTTGGAGGCCCGAAACCTGGATCGTCTCGAGCAGTTGGCCGTTCACGTCGATGCGGTACAGCTCCGTGAATTCCAGGTCGTGGTAGATCGCCTGGACCGAGCCGTCTTCGGAGGTGTACCAGCGCAACCGGCAGCCCTGCGGTTCGAGCGTCAACGTGGTGGGGAGCTGCCCGGCGTCGGGCGAGTACCACTCGGTGGCGCCCCAGGCCTGGACCGGGAAGGGGATCTCGTCGGTGTCGGCCCTCGTGTCGGGGTCGGTGTCGGCGCCCCAGACCGGGGCCCGGTGGGCGAGGACCGCGGAGCCGTCGGGGAGCCAGGCGGGATCGATGCACGCGTGGTCGACGGGGTACTCGACGGCGGTGGCGATCTCGCCGGTGTCGAGGTTCCCGAAGTTGAGCGCCGCTTCGGGGGTCCCTCCGGTGATCCACGCGGCATGGCGCTGGCGCGGGTCGATGCTCAGGGAGGACCGGAGGACGGAGCCGACGTCGCCTTCGCCGTCCCAGACGCCGCTGAGGTCGAGGACGGGTTCGACCGCGCTTTGATCGGTGCCGGGGTCCCAGCGGTAGAGCCGGTGGTCGTCGCCGAGGGCGTAGAACACTCCTGTGTCGGTTCCGGTATCGGTGCCGGACACGGAGTCGAGGTCGCAGGCTGCTGAGGCGCATGACAGCACGAGCGCCAGTGCGATCGTGAGGTGGCGCTTGCGTCGGCGTTGGAAAGTGCGGTGTCGGCGGGCGGTGGCGGGCGGGTGCGGGTCGTCCAAGGTGCGCTCCTTGCTGAAGGCCGGTCGCGGTCAGTCGCTTGCGACGGCGGCCTCATGTCGCTCGATGTCGTTGACTTTGTAGGTGCCGGCGTCCTGATCGGTCATGCCGTGCCAGCCGATGAGGTTGAGCCAGAGCATGGTGTTGGTGTTGGACGCGGTCGGATCGAAGTCTTCAGCGCCGAAACGGCTCCGGAGGGTCTTGAAGGCCGCGGTGGTCTTGGGTCCGAAGTCGCCGTCGATCGCCAGGTCCGTGACGCCGGCCAGATCCCGTGCGGCCCATTGGATGATGGTGGTGTCGGTCGTGTAGCCCCAGTTCATGGCGACGGCCTTGCGTCCGCGGTCGACGTGGATGTGGTTCCAGTGGGAGCCGTCGGGGTCGTTGTGCCGGTGCAGGACGATCCCGAAGTGCTTGCGGCAGGTGGCGATTACGGTCAGGTAGCGGCGGCGGAGATAGCGGCGGGCCCCGCCGTGGACGGCGGTGTCGACGAAGCAGTCGGAACCCCAGTCGAACCTGGTGAAGTCGATGGCGGCGCCGTACCGGTGGTAGCCGGGCTTGCAGACTTTCGCTCCTGCGAGACCGGTCCACTGATACGCGCGCGAGACGCCGGCGTAACCGTGGTACTTGCCGAGGGAGTGCAGGTCGCGGATGACCTTGCCGGCCTGGGTGTGGGCCTCCTCGTGCATGGTGAAGGAGGTGACGTTGGGGTGGACGCCGAAGCCGTTGCGGTCGTATCCGCTGCGGTAGCGCATCTTCCAACCGGTGTCGTAGAACCAGTTGCGGGTGATGTCGGGGTACTCGCAGGTCGAACGCGCGAACGCCGTGCTGCTGCTGGGGAATGTCATCGATCCTCCTTCAGGGTTCGCCCCTAGTCGGTGCTTCGGATGTGGATGGTGCTGCCGTCGGTCTCCAGCCACGTGCCGCGGCGGCCGGGGACGGCGAGGATCTCGCCGCGGCAGCCGCAATCGGGCGAGGATTCGAGGACGTCGCCTTCGGCGGTGAAGCGGGTCTGAGCGACGGTGCCGTCTCGGTCGGAGAAGACGCTGACATGGTCGGACGCTGCCACCGCGGCCATCGGGCGGCCGGCATCGGGCAGCCTGGCGGCTTGTTTGAGGACGCCGGTCTTCCCGGTGGTGCGGACGGTTTGGGTGCCGTCACCGTCGACGACGGCGATGAAAAGGCCGTGGTCAGTTTCGGTCAAGACGGTGCCGTAGCCCTCGCCGAGCCCGGAGGCGAGGGGCCGACCGGTCCAGGTGCGGCCGTGGTTCTTGCTGACGGCGAGGTGGCTGCGGGAGATCGCGGTGAGATGCGGGTCGGGGCAGCCTTCGATGACGACGGCGAGGCCGCGGTCGCCGACGGGCGCGATGGCGGTGGCGATGCCGGATCGGATCGCCTTCGGGACGGGAAGCTCGGCGTATTCGGCGGTCGCTTCGTCGATCCAGATGAGTGCGGGTCGGACCTCGCCGGGGACGCGTTCGACGGCGCCGGTGATCCAGAGGGCGTCGCCGAGCGCGGCCATCGAATGCGGGTGGAAGCCGGCGGGCAGGGGCAGCGGGAGCGACGGGCCGAGTTCGGCGGTCCCCTCGGGATCCGCTGCGGCTGTGAGGAGCCGGAGGGCGAAGTCGGTTTCGGTCGCGGGATCGGCGGTGAGGACCAGGAGTTCACCGCCCCGGCCTATCCAGCCCGCGGCGGCGGCGCGGATCTGCGGCAGCGCTGCGGCGCGGGCGGGTCGCGGGACGGTGAGGCCCGCGGTTCCAGCGGCGAAGAGGGCGGCGGCACCGGTGAGGACGGTGCGGCGTGTCAGGCCCAGTGGTTCAGGAACGGCCATCTGAGCACTATTACCAACGATGCCGCTCAATACCGGCGAATCAGCAACATTCATTCCATAGTGGGGGTGGGGCCGGCCGTCCCCACCTGAACGACCGGCCCCAGGGAATCCCGCGGCGCAGCCTGGAGCCGCGCGCCGCGGGAGGTTCAGGATCCGGGATCGGCGATGAGGGCGCGGGCACGCTCCAGGATCCAAGGGCACCACTCGTCGCCGCGCCACGAGCCGCGCCAGTCGGGGGTATCGGTCGGGTCGATGGTGAACCGGCAGACTTCGCCAGGACCGACCGGGTCGAAGCAGTCGATGAGGAAGTGGGCCGGTCGGTTCGGGTACCGGCCTTGGTCGAGCGGGATCGCATAGACGACGAAGAGGACATGGCCCCTTCGGAACTCGCCGAGGTAGCCGATCGACGCGGGTTCGCCGTCCGAGCGGAGGCTCTGCGGGTCAGCCGGATCCGGGCTGACGGTCAAAGCGCTACCCATCGCAGAAACGCACCCGGTAAGGACCGTTGCCGTTGTCGTCACCGCCGTCGTCGTCACGGACGTCGAAGGCGTGGCCGTTGTAGAAGACCTTGAAGGCGGCGTCCTCGATCCAGACCTTCCAATCTGGAGCGTAGGTACGCCACTCCTGACCCCAGGTCGCGTGGAGGTGGCCGGAGATGAGGCCGGACACGATCATCACGATGTCGGCGCAGTTGTCGTTTGCGAAGACCTGGAACGAGTCCGGCGCGGATGCGCTCGAAGCGCGGACTGTGTATTTGGTGTGCCCATCGGTGAATCGACCGCGCTCCAAAGGATCTCGCGGTGAGGGCTCGGTGCGGACGGCTTCGGTCATGTTGGCTCTCCTCCCGACGGAATGTGTCGTGGTCAGCTGAACACAACGTAAGCCCAGTTCAAGGGAGACTTCCAGATCGATTTGCGGTGCTCCGAAAAGGTGCCCCGAAAGCCTGCTCCGAAAATCGGTGCACCGAAATGGAGTTCCAAAATGGTGCACCGGAAGTCGCAACGGAATCGCCGCGCCCGAGGGTTGCGTTTTCGTTGCGGACTGTCATCATGAGTCGATGCGCAATTCACACATGATCCCGCGCCGGATCGGCGCAATCCTCAAGCGCTACATGGTCGCTCGCGAGCTGAGTGTGCGCGAGGCCGCGCGGTTCCTCGGCACGAACGCCACCAAGCTCGACCGATACCTCAAGGGGGAGAACCAGAAAGTCGAACCGGGCCTGATCATCGGCTGGCTCCACATGCTCGGCGCACCTGAGGAAGTGGTGCGAGAGGCCGAGGCGATGGCGGTTCAGACTCGCAGCCGGACCACGACGGGCTGGGAGAGCTCCTTGCCAGAGTGGTTCAGCCCCTTCGTCGGACTGGAGTCGGTGGCGACCGCTATCGACAGCTACCAACCCGAAGCGCTGCCCGGCATGCTCCAGACACGTGAATACGCCGAGGCGATGGCCGAGGCCAGCGTTCTTCAATCAGCCGAAGACGCTCAGGCCTCGATCGAGATTCGGCTTGCTCGCCAAGAGGTGCTGGAGCGGCAAGAAGGGCGCCCCTCTATGCGGTACGTCCTCACCGAGCAGTGCCTAAGGGTGATCGGGCAGTATGACTTCTGCGATGCCCAGATTCGGCGTCTCCACGAAATCAACGAGATCGACAGGGTTTCAGTCCATGTCGTTCCCACTAGCGCAGGTCTCCATGCTTCGGCGGGTGGACCATTCACCATCATGACCTTCGACGACACCCCCGACCCGGACACCGTGTACCTCGAATCCCAAAACGGGGCGCGTTACGAGAGTGCCCCGAAGCTGGTGGCGGGTTATCGTAGGCTTCTCACGGCGACCCTTGAAGTCGTCGATCCGTTGGAAAGGAGCCCGTGGATGTCCAAGTGGCGCAAGTCGACTCGCAGCAATCCCCAGGGAGATTGCGTGGAGTTCCGCAGCGCGAACGGAAGCTTCCTGGTCCGGGATTCGAAGCTTGGCGAATCTTCGCCGGTCCTCGGTATCGATTCGAGCAGCTTCACCGCGATGCTCGACAACCTGAAGCGGCGCTTAACAACTGAAGGCTGACCGGCCCCGAACGCTCGGGGCCGTCGCCATAAGTTCCACATAAGACCTGGCGACACACCGGTTCTGGGGGTTGACAACCCTGCGATCGCTGTTCATCCTGAAACCCGACACATTCTGTGATCGTGTCGCATCAATCGCATAGGCGTTCATTCGTAACGCCGCCCAGTGGCCTCACAGCTACCAACTTTGAACCACCGGGCGGCTCAACAGAGAAGGACTAACCTCAATGTCGTTCACGACAGTACCGCAGTCGACGCTGCCTGAAAACCGCCCGACACGGCTCGAAACCCACCCATCCGCGCCGCCCGAGCCCGTACCCGGTCCTCCTCCGGCACTTCCCCGAGTTCGTCCCCACCGAGCTCAGCCCCCGCAACTCCTTGGCCGTCGAATACGACCGCCCGCGACCTGAGCCGCGCACCGGCCGCCACCGCCGAGACGAGCGTCCCGCTCCGACCGCCGAAGAGGCCAATGCCGCCAGGCTCCGGGAGATCGCCTGGGACCGTTCCTCAGCAAGACTGCCGATTTCCCCGCGGCTCATGCGTGCCAACGCAAACCCTCGATCGCCGTCCGCATCGCCAGCGCGATCAAGCACGCATTCGCCACCATCACGCGCCGCTCGTGCACCCTCCCCACTGCCACCGCCTGACCCCTGCCGAAGCCCTGCCGCGCCCAGGCGGCAGCAAAGAGAAGGGAGGGCGCGTCCATGCCCCCTGGTAAACGACATGAGCTCATCACCGAACTGGTCGAACAGTCACCAATCTTGCTTGCCGGCCTGATCGAGGTGGAGTCCGGGAAACCGGTCCCCGACTTCGACAAGGTCTGGGCCGGAAAGGAGTCGGCCAATATCCGCTATCCGCAGGAGTTCCGCTCAGACGCGGTTCGCGTGTTCTTCCAGGATTCAGTCCCGCAGCTCGCGGTCATCGTCGAGATGCAGCACCGCCCGGAGAAGAAGAAGCGGATCGACTGGCCGCACTTTCTGTTCACCACCCGCGCCGTCTACGGCGGGTGCCCGACCTTCATGGTCGTCATCACCGTGTCGCGAAAGACCGCGACATGGGCCCGGGAGCTGATCGACGGTGGCGGCGGCATGGCGGTCATGCGGCCGATCGTGGTCTGCCTCGGCGAACTCGAACCCGGCGACGACCTCGCGGCCGTCCTGCTCGGCATGTTCGCCGAGAACGCCACTACCGAGGGCCTCCGAGAACTCGCGGAGGCCCTCGCGACCATTCCTGAAGAACCGGCCAAGCAGTATGCTGACATTCTGCTCGCCTGGCTTCAGGGGAAAGCCTTCGAGACGTGGAGAGATCTCATGAAGTATTCCGACATCCGATACCAGAACGCCTACGCCGAAGAGCTCCGCGCAGAAGGCGAGGCCCGAGGCGAGGCCCGAGGCGAGGCCCGTTCGATCCTCAGGGTGCTCGCTTCTCGGGGCATCGATGTCCCCGACCGGCTTGCCCGGAAGATCCTTGCCTGCCAAGACTCGTCCCGGTTGGAACACTGGCTAGATCAGGTCGCCTTCACCGACGACGTCGAGCGGCTCTTCAGCGAATAGACCAATGCCTGCTGATGGCGCGGCCGCAGAGCGGCCGCGCCATCAGTCGATCAAGCGCGCTTTCGCCACCGTCACGCGCCGCTCGCGCGCCCTCCCCACCGCCTGATTCCAGCCCATTTCCTGCCGCTCTTCTGCCGGTGTCTCGCCTTGTAAAGGCCCCCTGCCGTCTACCAGACTGTCCCTGATAGACCGATATTCGAGCATCACTCGTTATCCCAGTGGCAAAGTGACATCGACAAGATGTGCGTCCTTAAAGGAGAAACAACATTATGACTATGCGCCTCAAGGGAAGCCTGAGGAGAATGTCGGCGGTGCTCGCCGCATTCGCCGTCGCGTTCACCATCTCGGGACTCACGCTCGCCGGCACCGCCTCGGCCGCTCCGTCCGCCCCGGCGGACGAAGTCGGCGTTACGGCAGGGGTCTCTTGCTCGAAGGGAACCGGCTCGAGCACGGAGGGCAACGAAGTCATCCGATATGCCTGGGCGAAGTGCAGCGACGACTTCGGTGGCCAGTTCTACCGTTTCCGGCTCCTCTGGAGCTGCTCCGGTGAAAGCTGGGAGCGCACCACCACCTGGTACCGCGCCGACGGCCGGACGATCGTCGGGGCCTGCCCGGCGGGCAAGTTCGTCGACAGCACCCGAGTGATCACGGACTACGACGCTTAGGCGACACTCGATTCACGATCTGGCCGTTGGAGCTGAGAGCAGGACACGGCCAGGCTCGACCCTCTCCGCGCCGCGGGCGTCCTTTCGGGACTCCTGCGGCGCGCTGCTGCGGTGGGCCGCAGGGCGGCTTCCTCAGCCCTTGGCGACGGTGAGCTTGTCGCCTTGGTCGCTCGTGCCGACTTTGACCGTGTCGCCGTCGACCACCTTGCCCTCCAACAGTTCCCTGGAGAGCGGGTCGCCGATGGCGGTCTGGATCAGGCGGCGCAGCGGCCTCGCTCCGTAGACCGGGTCGAAGCCCCGGTCGGCGAGCCAGGACTTCGCCGAGTCGTTCACATCCAGCTTGAGGCGCCGCGTCTCCATGCGGTGCTCCAGGAAGCGCAGCTGGACTTCCACGATCGACTTCAGCTGGTCGTGCTCCAGGGCGTGGAAGATGACGATGTCGTCGAGGCGGTTCAGGAACTCCGGCTTGAAGTGGGTTCTGATGGCCGCCATGACCTGGTCGCGTTTGGCCGTGTCTTCCAGCAGAGGGTCGGTCAACGCTTGGGAGCCGAGGTTCGAGGTCATGATCAGGATGACGTTCCTGAAGTCGACCGTCCGGCCCTGGCCGTCGGTGAGGCGGCCGTCGTCCAGGACCTGCAGGAGGGTGTCGAAGACCCTCGGGTGGGCCTTCTCGACCTCGTCGAGGAGGACGACGGAGTAGGGGCGGCGGCGGACGGGCTCGGTGAGCTGACCGCCCTCTTCGTAGCCCACATACCCGGGCGGGGCGCCGATGAGGCGGGCCACCGAGTGCTGTTCGGTGTACTCCCCCATGTCGATGCGGATCATCGCCCGGTCGTCGTCGAACATGAACTGCGCCAGAGCTTTTGCGAGCTCGGTCTTGCCGACGCCCGTAGGCCCGGCGAAGATGAACGAGCCTGTCGGGCGGTTCGGGTCCGAGAGGCCCGCCCTTGCACGGCGGAGTGCGTCAGAGACGACGGTGACCGCTTCGAGTTGGCCCACAACGCGTTCGCCCAAGACCTCTTCAGCGTGGAGGAGCTTGTGGGATTCGGATTCCTGCAGGCGGCCTGCCGGGATGCCGGTCCAAGCGCTGACGACGTCGGCGATCTCGTCGGCGTCGATCTCCTCTTTCAGCATCGGCTGGTGGGCCGGGTCGGTGTCGGCGCTGGCGAGTTCGGCTTCGGCGGCCGTGAGCTGCTGTTCGAGTTCGGGGATGCGGCCGTAGCGGAGTTGGGCCGCCTTCTCGAGGTCGTATTCGCGTTCGGCCCGTTCGGCTTGGGTGCGGAGGTCGTCGAGTTCTTCCTTGAGGTCGGAGACCTTGCCTATGCGGTTCTTCTCCGACTCCCATTGGCGGGAGAGCGCGGCGAGTTTCTCGCGCTCGTCGGCGAGTTCGCGCTGGAGGAAGGCTAGGCGCTCGGCGGAGGCCGGGTCGTCCTTCTCGTTCTGGAGCGCGGTCTCCTCGATCTCGAGGCGGCGGACCGCGCGCTCGATGGTGTCGATCTCCTCTGGGCGGGAGTCGATCTCGATGCGCAGGCGGCTGGCGGCCTCGTCGACGAGGTCGATGGCCTTGTCGGGGAGCCGGCGGTCGGGAAGGTAGCGGGCCGAGAGCTGCGCGGCGGCGACGAGCGCGGAGTCGGTGATGCGCACGCCGTGGTGGACCTCGTAGCGCTCCTTGAGGCCGCGGAGGATCGCCACGCTGTCCTCGATGGAGGGCTCGCCGACGTACACCTGCTGGAAGCGGCGTTCGAGGGCGGCGTCCTTCTCGATGTGCTCGCGGTACTCGTTGAGGGTTGTCGCGCCGATCATGTGGAGCTCACCGCGTGCGAGGGCGGGCTTGAGCATGTTCGAAGCGTCAAGGGAGCCTTCGGACTTGCCCGCGCCGACCATGGTGTGCAGCTCGTCGATGAACGGGATGATCTCGCCGTCGGAGGACTTGATCTCCTCCAGGACGGACTTGAACCGCTCCTCGAACTGGCCGCGGTACTGCGCGCCGGCGATCATGCTGGCGAGGTCGAGGAGCATGACGCGGCGGTTGCGCAGCGACTCGGGGACGTCGCCGGCGACGATGCGCTGGGCGAGGCCTTCGACGATGGCGGTCTTGCCGACGCCGGGTTCGCCGATGAGGACCGGGTTGTTCTTGGTGCGGCGGGACAGGACCTGGATGACGCGGCGGATCTCGGTGTCGCGGCCGATCACCGGGTCCACTTTGCCGGAGCGGGCGGTCTCGGTGAGGTCGACGGCGTACTTCTCGAGGGCCTTGTAGCCCTGCTCGGGATCGGCGGTGGAGATCTTGCGGTCGCCGCCGCGCAGGGTGGGGAAGGCGCTGATGAGCTTCTTGTCGGTGGCGCCCTCGGCGGTCAGGAACGTGCCGACCTCGCCGCCGGCCTGGGCGAGGCCGGTGAGGAGGTGCTCGGTGGAGACGTACTCGTCGCCGTAGTCGGTGGCGATCTTGTCCGCGGCGTTGATGGCGCGCAGGGAATCGCGGGCCATGGACGGTTCGGAGACGGACGGCCCGGAGGCGGACGGGAGCTCGTCGATGCGGCGCTCGGTCTCGGCCGAGACGGTGCCCGGGGTGACGCCGACGAGCTGGAGGAGGCCGGGCGCCGTGGAGCCGTCGACGGTGAGGAGCGCGTCCAGCACGTGCCAGGGTTCGACCGCCGGGTTGCCGCCTGCGGCGGCGGTGCGGGCGGCCTGGGAGATCACTTCACGGCTCTTGGTGGTCAGACGGTTGACGTCCACTGTTCCCCTGCTCCTTTACGCTGTCCCCAGGATTGCGGGCCCTCATGCGCTCAGGCGGCCGACGCACCGGGGCACGGCTGCCGAAGCGACCCGAAGTTGAGTGTATCCGACTCAACTTCGACGGAAGATCCGATCCGTTTCGCCCGTAGCGTAAAGCCTCGGGCAGGTCGGCCCGAGGCGTATGCGTCAGCGTGGCGGCCTCGGCCAGATTCGCCCCTCGCCCGGGTTTCGGTCCCGCGCGAAGTACTCCTGCAGGAACGCGTTTCCTTTGGCGCCGTCCGGGCTGGCGCGGGTCTCCTCCTCGAAGAGCAGGTGGAGCACGTACTTGCAGGCCTGGTGCTCATCGGCGAACCGGCCCACGGGGGTCATGTGGCCTTCGAACTTCGGGCTGACCACCCACGCGTCGCCGTCCTGCAGGATGTTGATGGAGTTGCGGAGCGGGACGCCGATCGAGTAGTGGGCGCTGCCGTACCCCTTGGCGGCCAAGCGAGCGGGCAGGTCAGAAATCTGCATTCGTCACCTTATTCGCCTTCACGAACGCCGGTTTCGGGTGGGACGGAAACAGGTCCCCTTGCCGGAAGGCACGGGGACCTGTTCTCGTCGCTGTACTACTTCTTGGCGCCGGTCAATCCGAAGATCGACTTGATCTTGGCGAGGAGGCCCGGCTTGGCGGGCTTCTCGTCATTCTCGATCTCGGGGGCCTCCGCCTGGGACGGGACCACCTTCTCGGGGTCGTCCGGAGCTTCCTCCGGCTCGTCGATCGCCTCGGCGACCGGCTCCACGACGTCGTCGGCCTTGGGCTCGGCCGCTTCGGTTTCGGCCTCGGCGACTTCGACCGCGGGTTCGGGATCTGCGGCCGGCTCGGGCTCAGGTTCGGGCTCGGGCGCCACTTCGGCGACCGGTTCGGGCTCGGCCTCGGGCTCGACCGCTTCGGCCTCCACGACGTCGGGCGTCTCGACCGTTTCGGGCTCGGTCTCGACTTCGACCTCGGCGGGGGCCTCGACCTCGGGCGCTTCGACCTCAACCTCGGCCTCGACCGCTTCCTCGGCTGCTTCGTCGACCTCGTCCTCGGCACCCGCGACCAGCAGGTCCTTGAACTCGGCGAACGAAAGGACCGGCACGCCGGCCTCCTCGGCCTTCTTCAGCCGCGCCTCGGTGGGCTTGACAGTGTCATCGACGACCAGGTGAGTCACGGTCTTCGTGAACTGTTTCGCGAGGGCGACGTCAGCGTCGGACTCGGCGATGAGGCGGGCAGTTTCGGCGTCGGGGCCGGTGCCCAAGACGATGATCCGGACCTTATCTCCCGTCTTCGTCGGCACGGGGGACCTCCCTTATTCGGTGGTTAGCGGCTTGCAGGGGCACTACGGGCTACGCGCAAAGCTTTAGTTCAAGAGCGTACCGGGTACCAAGGGAGCTCCGGGCCAGCGGAGAGGACTTATTCGGACTCGATCCCTCGCCTTTGTTGCAGGGCGGTTTCGATGCCCTTCACTCGGTCGGACAGCAAGGTGATGGCCCCGACCGCCCTCGACATTGGATCGTCGCTCGAACCGCCGAGCGTCTGCTCCCTGCGGAACGCCTCTTTCACGGCCTCCCAGCGCGCCGCGCGTTCGGCGTCGAGGCGCCCGCGCAAGGAGCCGAGTTTCAGCAGATTGGCCTCCGCGCCGGACGCGAGGGTCTGCGCCTCGCCCGCGTAGTGGTCGTCGATGACGGCTTCGAGCTCGTCGTCGTTCATCACCGGAACCACTCGTTCGGCGAGGCGGTTCATGTTCCGGTAGGAGCCCTGGAGGAGGAACGGCGGCTCGGTGCGGGCGCTGTCGTCCATCGCCGCGGAGGCGATGTAGGCGAGGTTGTTGCCCAGCACGGTCTTCTGGATCCGCACGAGTTTGCGCAGCACGGAGAGGAGCTGGTCGAGCTCGCCCGCGCTGTAGGGGTGCTTCAGGTTCTCGGGGGCCGCGGTCGGGTCGCCGGAGGCGAGGCGGATGAGCAGCGAGGTGTCGGACCGCTCGCGTCCGGCGAGGGGCGCGGTGACCTTGTTGGAGGTGAGCGCGTTCTCGATGTAGGACTGGGCGAACACCTGGTCGCGTCCGGAGAGGACGTCGCCGAGGTTCCACACGTCGGCGCGGTTGGCGAGCATGTCGGGGATGCGGAACTTCTGGCCGGCCTCGGTGTACGGGTTGCCGGCCATGCACACCGCGAACCGCTTGCCGCGCAGGTCGTACGTGCGGGTGCGGCCGTTCCAGACGCCCTCCATCTTGCGCTGGGCGTCGCACAGCGAGATGAACTTCTGCAGCAGTTCGGGGTTGGTGTGCTGGATGTCGTCGAGGTAGAGCAGCACGTTGTTGCCGCATTCGAGCGCGAAGTTGATCTTCTGGACCTCGGCGCGGGCGGTCGCGTTCGGCGCGTCGTCGGGGTCGACGGAGACCGTCTCGTGGCCGAGGGCGGGGCCGTTCACCTTGACCAGGAGCATCCCGAGCCGGTCGGCCACGTATTCCATGAGCGTGGTCTTGCCGTAGCCGGGCGGGGAGATGAGCATGAGCATGCCGGACTGGTCGGTGCGGCGGCCCTCGCCCGAACCGGCGCCGATCTGCTTGGCGAGGTTGGAGCCGATGAGCGGCAGGTAGACGTCGTCGATGAGCTGGTTGCGCACGAAGCCGGCCATGGTCTTCGGCTTGAACTCCTCCACGCGGAGGGTGCGGCGGTGGCCGTCGATGAGTTCGGCGCGGCGGCGCTGGTAGGCGCGGTAGCCGGGGAGCACGGTGCGGCGGAACTGCGCGGTGCGGGCGAGGAACTCGTCGAGGCGCAGCGGCAGGACGCGGTTCTCGATGCGCGCGTGCGTGCCGAGCAGCCCGATGACGCGGCTGGAGAGTTCGGCGGTGACGTCGTAGGAGTCGACTTCGGCGAGGATCACGGCGAGGGCCTCGGGGAGGTCCGCTTCGTCGAAGCCCTCGGGTTCGGCCTGGTGCAGGAACGATTCGAGCCAGACGGCCGCGAGCTCCCATTTGGACATCATGTCGGATTCGAGGGCGCGCAGGTCGGATTCGAAGTCGGCCTTGGCACCCGGGCCGATCTGACGTTCGAACGCGGCCAGGAGCGAGCGGGCCCGCTGGGAGACGGCGAACCCGCCGGTGGGGTCGGCGAGCTCTTCGGCGAGGTACTCCCCGGCGAGGTCGGGGTCGACCTCGAGCGGGATGAGCGAGTTGTTGAGGTAGTGGTTGACGGCCTCGCCGAGGTCGGCGGCGAGTTCGGAGAGGGCGTCGGCGCGGCCGAACACGGCGCGGGCGCGGGCGAGCGAACGCGCCTGGGTTCGGATCGCGATCCGCTCCTCCTTCGGGATGCCGTGTCCCCAGTAGAGCTGGGCGGCGGCGCGTTCGGCGGAGCGGTAGCGCAGGAGCCCGGAGGCGGCGTAGAGGCGCAGGGCCTCGGCGAGGATCGCGGCGGCGTCGGCGTCGTGGACGCCGCGTTCGTAGCCTTCGTCGTAGCGTTCGGCCGCGGCGGTGGCGGTGAACGCCGGGAGGTCCTCGGAAAGGAGCTTCGCGGGGCCGTGCTCGGCGAGGAGTGCGGCGGCGAGGTGCTCGGCGCGGTAGACCTCGGGGTTCTCCGAGGGGAGGAACTGGTGCCAGTACGGGCGGGTGTCGGCGAAGCCGGGGTCGGTGACGACATGGCGGTAGTCGGTGCCGGTGAGGGAGAACGCGAGGTTCTCGCCGGAGGGAACGAGGGTGAGGTCGAGCGGCTGGGTGTTGACGGGGATGCGGTGCTCGCCGAACTTGACGGCGTCGCCGTCGAAGAGGTCGAGGCGGTCGGAGAGGGCCCGGCCGGCTTCGGCGCGGGCGGCGCTGATGCGGCCCTCGATCTCCTCGGCGCGCACGGTGTCGTCGAGGCCGCGCAGTTCGGCGATGACCTTGCGGAGGCGCTCGACCATCGGGTCCGTCGCGAAGTACGTGTTGACTTCGTCCAGTGAGGACAGTGTGGTGGTGCGGCGGGCGACGGCCTCGAGGATGCGGTCGGCCGACTGCGCGAGCTGCTCGGCGCGGCGGGCGGCCTCGTCGAGCAGGTGCTGCTTGCGGCCGGAGAAGGCCTCGTAGACGTCGGTGCGCTTGTTCGTGAGCTGCGTCAGGAACTCGTCGAAGTCGGCGAAGCGGGTCTCGAGGTTCTCGACGGTGAGCAGGAGCCGCCCGAGCTGCTCGTCGCACGCGGCGGGCGTGTCGGCGGCGCTGATGGCGGCCGTGACGGACTGCCCGAGGAGCGCGAACTCGGCCGCGAACTCCGCTTTGCCCTCGCCCACGGCGAGTTCGCGGCGGCGCGCGGCGAGGGTGGCGCGGGCGCGGTTGACGGCGGCGAGCACTTCGGAGACGCGCCCGAGGATCGCGGTGCGCACGACGGCGTCGCCGATCTCCAGGGTCGCAACGACTTCGGTGAGCGTCTCCAGGCCCCGCTGGCGGTTGTCGAGGTCTTCGAGGAGCGGGTCGGATTCGGCGACCGAGGCGATGGCTTCGGCTTTCCGTTCGAGGTCGGCGATCTGCTCGAAGTACGCGGTGAACGCGTCCTCGCGTTCGAGGAACGCGACGGCGCGGCGGCCCGTGCCGTCGAGGGTCTCGGTGACCTCGGCGGCGAGCGCTTCGATCCCGGGGAGGTCGATGTAGCGGGTCTCGCGCAGGGTGACGAGGTGGCCGCCGGCGCCGCGCAGTTCGGCGAGGAGCGCGACCCACTGCTCAGCGGACTTCGGGGCCTCGCCGCGGGCGCGGCGCAGCAGCTTGACCGTGTCGGTCTGGGCGAGCTCCAAGGCCTTCTGGGCTTCGGCGGTCAGTTCGGCCACGGTCGCATACTCGTCGAGCACGGCCTCGGCGGTGTCGCGGACCTTGGCGAGGCTCTCGTCGAGGCCGTGGAGTCCTTCGTCGCCGAGCCACGGGTAGTCGTCGAGGCAGCGGGTGGCGGTGGCGATGAGCGCTTCGAAGACCGCTTGGGCCGGTTCCATCTCGCGGACCATGCGGGCCACGGAGAGCGCGTCGGAGACGGCGCGCACGGCTTCGGCGTTGCCGATGCGGTGCACGGGGGTGTCGCCCGTTTCCGTTGCGGCGGCGTGGGCTTCGGAGACGAACGGGGTGGACCAGATCTGCATCGGGTGGACGCGGGTGGCCTCTTCGCCGGTGAAGCGGAAGGCCGCGAGGGTGCCGTCGTCGAAGACCGCGTAGCCGTGGACGCTCATCGGCGCGGCCACTTCCTTGCGGATGACGTTGTAGGGCAAGAGGAGTGAGCGGCCGTCGGCCTCGTGGTAGAAGACGAAGAGGACGTCTTCGCCGTTGGGGGAACGGATCACGCGCTTGAACCGCAGGTCCGTCACGTCGTGGTCGAAGGTCTTGAGCTTGCCTTCGTTGAGGTAGTAGCCGCCGGGGAAGATGAGGCCGTGGTCTTCGGGGAGTCGCCTGCAGGCCTGGCCGATCGCGTCGGCGCGCACGATGGTGCCGGTGCGGGAGTTGAAGATCAGGTAGCGGGTGACGGTCTCCTTGTAGGGGAGGATCCGCAGGAGGATGAGCGGCCCGATGCGCGCGTACGCGATGTCGGCGTCGGCGAGGGACTGGAGGGGCTCGGCGACGGGCTCGGAGTAGACGCCTTCGCCGGACTCGGTGTTGTCCTCGATCTTGACGGTGAGGTCGCCGTTGATGCACTCGACGAAGATCTCGTCCTCAATGGAGACGTGCGGGTGGCGGCCGGTGACGTGCTGCTCGCGAGTGGTGGCGACCCACTCGAAGTCGTAGGGCTCGGGCCAGACCGCGTCGGCGTCGCCGCGGGCGTCCATATAGGTCGCGGTGCCGTCGGCGGCGAGCTGCCAGCGCAGGACGCGCTGGTCGGTGAGCTGCTCGCCGATCTTGAAGACGGCGAGGAGGCGGCCGTCGACCTCGCGCACCTGGAGGAGCTCGGTGGAGCGGTAGTAGCGGTACATCTCGGTGAAGTCGGCGGTGAACTTCGGCTCGTCGAGGAGGTGGCCGGGTTCGGTGACCTCGGTGAAGGCGAAGTCGGATCCGTCGCGCTTGAAGTCGTGCAGGGCGAAGACGTCGGCGACGTTCGTGTGGGACTTGAGTCCCATGTGGACGTTGTAGCCGAAGAGGAGGCGGTCGTCGACGCGGGCGATGTCGCGGGGCACGCAGTTGTTGGACGTGCGGATGCGGGTGGTGCCCAGGAGGGTCAGGCCGGTGGAGCCGAAGGCTTCGGTGCGGGCGGCGTTGAGCGCTTCGGCACGGCCGGCGAGGTCGGCGGCGAAGTCGGCGAGCCGGGAGGACAGGACCTCGTACGTGCCGGCATCGAGAGTGCTGGCGGCGGGAGTGTCGGCGGTGTTCGCTTCGGCCATGAATTCCCCTGGTGGCGTTCGATTGCGGGCTTTCGGGCGGAGGCGCGGGGCAGAGCACCGCGCGGGCGGGCGGGATATAGGGCGTGCCCCTTCCCACCCGCATCCACCTCCGACCAACCGAAGAAATGGGACGACTCTCCCACACGGGTCTGACATCGACCGTTTCGGCTGGTCATCGGCGCGGACCTGCCGGCCCGCGCCGCTCATTGCATCGTGCGCGGGCTTGAGCACGCGCGCCGCTCAGTGCGTCGCGGGCGCGGGCCTCGCGGCCCGCGCCCGTTCGACTACTTGGCGATTTCGAGGGCCGGCTTCTCGGCGACGCCGAGTTCCTTGGCCTTGCCGAGGAGACCCGACAACATGTCGTGGTCGCCGCCGCCCTGCATGAGCTTGACGAGGGCGGCCGAGACGGTGAGGTTCTTGACGTCCTCGCTGCCGACACCGCTGAGCACACCCTTGAGGTCCTCGGCGAACGACGTCGAACCGTTGCCCCAGTTGGCGGCCACGGTCTGGGCGACCTCGGAGTGGGCCACGAAACCGTCCACGGCCTTGCCGTAGCCGATGGCGCCGACGACCCGGTCGAAGAACTCGGTGTCGCCGCCGACGATCGAGATGTCGGCACCGGTGAGTCCCGCGGAGATGACCCCGGCCTGCTGCTCGGCGATCGAGCGGCGAGCCTCGATCTCCATGCCCCGCAGTTCCTTCTCCATCTCCAGGCGCAGGCGGTACTCCTCGTGCCCGCGGCTGGCGTCGGAGAGCGCGTCCATCGCGACGGCCTTCTCGGTGAGACCCGCGGACTCGGCGAGGAGCTTCTCGCGCAAGGCGTTCGCCTCGGCAGTGCCCTTCGCGGCCGTCGCGGTCGCCTCGGCCTTGCCGATGGCGGCCTGGGCTTCGGCCTCGGCCAGGCCCTTCGCTTCGGCGGCCTTCGCCTCGGCGAGCCCGCCCTTCTCGATGGCGTCGGCCTCGGCCTCGCGGACCTGGACGGCGGCCAGACCCGGGGCGGCCGCGATGGCCTGGTCCCCTTCGGCCTGGCGGATCTTGGCGCGGGCCTCGAGCTCGGCGGCCTGCTGCGCGGCCTCGGCCTCGGTCAGGCGCTGACGGGCGAGGTGCTTGGACGCGGCCTCGCCGGCTTCGGCCTTCTTGATGTCCTTGACCAGGCTCTCCTGGGCTTCGGCCTCGGCGAGGATGATGACGCGCTGGCGTTCGCGCTCGGCCTCTTCGGTGGCGCGCAGGCGCTTGATGCCCTCTTCCTGCTCGGCGACGGTCTTCTCGACGGCGATGCGCTCGCGGATGACGTCGGCGATGTCGCGCTTCTGCGCCTCGAGCTCCTTCTGGGCCGCGATGCGGGCCAGCTCTTCCTCGCGTTCGCGGCCGACGACCTCGAGGATGCGGTCCTTCTCGATGCGCTCGGTCTCGACGGCGATCACGCGCTCGCGGTTCTTCTCGGCGACGGCGATCTCGCGGAGGCGGTTCTCGTGCTGGATGCCCGTGGCCTCTTCGGTCTTGATCCGGGCGGTCTCGCTCTTGAGGCGCTCCTCGGCCTGGACCTTCTGGACCTCGGCGCCTTCGCGGGCGCGGAGGGTCTCGATCTCGCGCTGCTGGCGGATCTCGGCCTCGGTCTGGCGGCGCTCGAGTTCGAGCACGGCCTCCCGGGCCTCGACGTCCTGGCGCTTGATCTCCTTCTCCTCGGTGCGGCGGTGCTCGTTCGTGGTGACCGCTTCGATCGCGGTGAGCTGGGTGATCTTGCGGATGCCCTGCGCGTCGAGGATGTTCTTGGGGTCGAGCTGGTCCATCGGGGTCTGCTCGAGGTAGTCGATGGCCGCGTCCTCGAGCGAGTAGCCGTTGAGGTCGGTGCCGATGACGTTGAGGATGCGGTCGCGGAACTCGTCGCGGTTCGTGTACAGGTCGGTGAAGTCGAGCTGCTTGCCGACGGTCTTGAGGGCCTCGGCGAACTTGGCGTTGAACAGCTCCTGGAGCGTGTCCTGGTCGGAGGCGCGCTTGGTGCCGATCGCGCCGGCGACGTTGAGGACGTCCTCGACGGTGGCGTTGACGCGCACGAAGAACGTGATGGAGATGTCGGCGCGGATGTTGTCCTGGCAGATCAGGCCGTCTTTGCCCGCGCGGTTGATCTCGATGGTCTTGACCGAGATGTCCATGTACTCGGCGCGGTGGATGATCGGCAGGACCAGGGCCGAGGTGAAGGACACTTTGCGCGTGCGCAGCTTCGTGACGACCAGGGCCTGGCCGGGCGCGACCTTCCGGTAGAGCCGGATGACCATGAGCAGTATGCCGAGGAAGACGAGCGCCGCGACCACGAGCGTGATCAGCGTCGCCGAGTTGGTGGCGTCCATGCGGTGGTTCCTAACGAGACTTCGGGGGAACGGGGACTTGGGGGCGGCGCGTGCGCGGCCGCTGGAGGGCCGGTCGCCGCTGCGGGCGTGACAACACCCTAACCGGGGCGGTCCAGTCGCGTGGTACACGAGATGCCTGACGGCACGAAATGGTGAGAGTCAAAACCGGTAATACCGTGGGATTACGGTCCGGTCCAATGTGATGCGGGGCTGGGCCCTGACGCTAGGGCTCCATGACGGCGAGGTCCGGCGGCAGCGACACCGGGACGACCAGGAAGACCCGGTCGATCTCGTCGTAGTCGAAGACGACGACCTTGGAGTGGCGCGCGAAGAGCTCGGGGTCGATGCCTTCGGGCTCGTGCGGGGAGCGGCGCACGTTGATGAGCAGCAGTTGGCCTTCCTCGTCGGTGATCTCGGCCTGGCCGGAGTCGAGGGTGACGGTGCCGGTGCGCACCACGCAGACCTTGCCGACGAGGTCGGCGTGCGCGGTGGCGGGCGCGTCCTCGAAGAGCTTCGCGAGCGGCGCCGTGAGCAGTTTCGCGCCGAGCATGCCCACGCCTATCCCCGCGACGAGCACGGCGGTGCCCGTGGCGGCGGGCGGGATGAACATGTCGGTGCTGCGCACCCAGGTGGTGCCGAGCACGGTCACTATCCAGCCCAAGGTGATCCAGAGCGAGAGCACGACGGTGAACGGGACCGCGCCGATCCCGAAGGCCGACCAGAAACCGCCTCCGGCGTCGAGCTCGGTCTCCGAGCCGACGTCCACGATGTCGACGTCGAGCGCGCCGACGATCACGGTGATCCAGTACAGGACCACGATGACGAGGCCGAAGGAGAAGACGACCGGCGGGAAGGATAGGGCGATATCCAGAAACTCACTCATGGGGCACGGGTCCTTCTTGGCGAATCCGAGGGGCGGCCCGCGGGCGCAGATGCGGGCTTCTTCGGTGCTGTACAGATTTACGGCTCGCGAGCTTCGCCTGGTCACATTTACGGCTCGCAAGCTTCGCCGAGGCTTGACTGCTCGCACGTGAGCTGCGCGCGGGCGGGCGGGCGTTGGCAGTCGGACGGATCTCTACGGGTCAGCGAGATCAGGCCTGCTTCTAGGGTAATGCACGCGCTCCTTCGGGGGAAGGTTGCGCAAAGCGGACTATCGAGCCGTGCGGCGGCCACTGCGGCCCGGCCGACATGGCTCCCCGCGATATGGTGTGACCGGTCGAACAGCCCCGGCTGCATCCACGAATCGCGCAAGGAGGTCCCGTGCCCGGTTTCCAGACCGCACTGGCGAACGCGGCCGCGGCCTGCGACGCGGCCCTCGCACGTCTCGGCCTCGTCGCGCAGCGCCTCGGCGACGCCGCCTTCCAAACCCCGGTGGACCCCGAACTCCTCGCGGCCGAACGCCAGATCGCCGACGCCGCCGCCGCTTCCGCGCAGCAGCTCCGCACCGATCCCGGTCTCCTGCACGCCGGTCGAGTGCTCCTCCATGAAGGACGATCGGTGCCGCTCATCGTGCCGTTCGGCGAACGCGGGCACCTCGCGACCTCGGTCGACGCCCGCGTCGAAGGCGTCGCGAACCTGGTGCGGGCCGCGATCCTCCACGCCGTGGCCACCCGCGAACCCGGCGGGCTGCGCGTCGTCGGCATCGACACCGCGACGCTCGGCGCGTCGTTCGCGCCGCTGCGCCCGCTCGCCGACGCGGGCGTGATCGAAGCGGTCGCCACGGACACGCGCGCCGCCGCCGACGCGGTCGCGCTGGCCGAATCCCAAGTGGCCGAGCACATCGCGGGCCGCCGCACCGACCGCATGCTGTTCGTCGTCGCCTCTCTCAGCGAGGCGCCTCGGACCCTCGTCGAGCGCATCGACGCTTTGGCGCGTTCGGGTCTGGCGCACGGCGTCACGGTGCTCGGCTGCGGCCTGCCCGACCTGCCGCAGGCGGCCGTCATGCACGCCTTGGAAGGCCGCGTGGAGATCACGAACCCGCCCGCGGCGCCGTTCGGGCGCGGCGACCGCCTGGCCGCGCCGGTCGACTGGCCCGAGACCCCCGATCCGTCCTTCGTCGCCGGTGAGGCGCTGCGGCTCGCCGAGCGCGCCAAGGCCGCCGCGACCCTCACCTTCGCCGACCTCATCCCGCCGACCCCCATGGCCGCCAGCCCGGCCCGGGGTCTGGAAGTCCTCATCGGACGCGACGCGGCCGGGGAGGTGCTGCTGCGCTTCGACGACGCGACCCCGCACTGGCTCGTGGGCGGGCGCACCGGCGGCGGCAAGACCGTGTTCCTCCTCGACGTCCTCTACGGGCTCGCCTCCCGTTACGCCCCTTCGGATCTGGCGCTGTTCCTGCTCGACTTCAAAGAGGGCGTCTCGTTCACCGAGTTCATCCCGACCGAGCGGGACCCGAGCTTCATCCCCCACGCGCGCGCCGTCGGCGTCGAATCCGACCGCGAATACGGCCTCGCCGTGCTGAAGACGCTGAACGAGGAGATGACGCGGCGCTCCAACGTCATGAAGCGCTACGGCGTCAACTCCTTCGCGGGGCTGCGCGACCACGAGGCGTATCCGCGGATCGTGTGCGTCGCCGACGAATTCCAGGTGCTCCTGGCCGGGAACGACCGAGTGGCTTCCGAAGCCGTTGCGCTGCTGGAGAACCTGGCCCGCAAGGGCCGCTCGTACGGCGTGCACCTCGTGCTCGCCTCGCAGACGATCTCCGGCATCGAAGCGCTGTGGGCGAAGAAGGACTCGATCTTCGGGCAGTTCCCGATGCGCATCGCCCTCCCCGGCGCCCGCACCGTCCTCGAGCCGAACAACGATGCGGCGTCGCGCATCTCGCTCGGGCAGGTCGTCGTCAACACCGAGGGCGGCACCGCCGGAGCCGACCGCGTCGCCCGCTTCCCCGACACGGATACCCAAGTGATGCACCGGCTCCGCGAACAGCTCGGCGAGGAGCACGCCGGAGTCGGCGCGCCGCGCGTGTTCTACGGCTACCGGCCCGTGCACCTCAACGAGACGCTGCCGGGCGAACGCAGAACCGGGCGCGCCCTGCTCGGCCGCGAGGTCTCGCTGCGCCTCGACGCCGCCGGGATCGACCTCGACCGCCGTCCCGGCAGGCACCTGGCCGTCCTCGGCTCCGACCCGGTGGGCGGCGAAGCGCTCGAAGCCGCCGTGGAATGCTTGGCGGGCAACGGCACCCGCATCCTCGGCGTCGACTTCACCGGCAACGCCGACCTCCGCCGGACCGCCGACCGGATCGCCCCCGAGGCCTTCGCCGCGTCCCTCGACGCGATCCCCGACGGCACCGTCATCGCCGCATGGGGCCTCGACGCCGCGGCCCTGGACATGAAGGCGCAGAAGGCCTTGCGCGATCTGCTGCGCACCGGCCCCACCCGAGACGTGCACCTGCTCGGCTGGTGGCGGAACTTCCGCCGCTTCACCGACGACATCGGCGGCTCCGCCGGCCGCGAGGACGTCGCCTGCGCGCTCGTCCTCAACCTCCCCGGCGGAGAGATCATGGGCCACTTCGGACAGCAGTTCCAGCATTGGAGCCCCAGGGCCGGAAGGGCACTGCTCATCGACCGCCACGCCGACACCGGCGGCGGCAGGCTCCTCGTCCCGTTCTCGCGGCCCGACGAGCCCGGTCCCGGCCCCCAGCGCAGCGGTGACAGCGCGATCGAGAGGATCCGCCAGTGAGCGCCTTCGACGACTACCTCGCCCAGCTGCGCCGTCTCGACGAGGCGCGACGCACCGCCGACGAGACCGCCGCGCGCACCGCCACGGTCACCGAATCCCTCGGCCAGCGCACCAGCCGCCTCACCGACCAGGCCGGGGCGCGGCGCGCCGCCGTCGACGAGCTCGCCCGCACCGCGCGCACCGCGCCCCCGCAGCGCCTCCCCGCGCCGCCGCCCCTGACCGGCGACCCGAACGCGGACATCGCCGCCGCCGAAGCGGACTTGCACGTGGCCGCAACGGAACTGGAGGAGGCCCGGTACCTGGCGCACCGGCCGCCGTGGCTGCCGCGCTGGCGATCGGACGAGCGCAACGGGCTCATCTACGGGCTCTTCGCGGTCGTCTGCGTCGTGGTGCAGCTGTTCGTGCTCCGCAATCTGCGCGCCGAAGACGCGCTCGGCGCGGTCCTCCTCGCGGCGGTGCTCATCGGCTGCCCGCTCGGGGCGTTCGGCTTGGGCTGGTTGACGATCGGCGTGGCGGCCCGTCCGAAGATCGGGGACGAGGAGAAGCGGCTCGAACGGAACTTCCGGCTCGGCCTGGTCGTGTGCGGATCGACCCTGGTAGTGGCCTTCCTCGGGTTCTTCAGCTAGTTTCGGCGCGTTCCGGCCTCAGACGCGGACGACCATCTTGCCGGTGTTCTTGCCGCGCATCATGTCGAGGAAGGCGTCGACCGAGTGCTCGACACCGTCCACGATGGTCTCGTCGTAGGCGATCTTGCCCTGGCCGAACCATTCGGTCATGCGCGCGCCGAATTCGGGGCGCAGGTGCAGGTGGCCGCCGAGCGTGAAGCCCTTGACAGTGAGGCTCTGCTGGATGATCTTGGCGAGGTTGTCGGGCCCGGGGGCCTTCTCGGTGCTGTTGTAGAGCGAGATCGCGCCGCACATGGCGATGCGGCCGTCGCGGTTCATGACGTCGAGCGCGGCCTCGAGGTGGTCGCCGCCGACGTTGTCGAAGAACACGTCCACGCCTTCGGGAGCGAGTGCCTTGAGCTGTTCGCGCACGGGCGCGTCCCTGTAGTTGAAAGCGGCGTCGTAGCCGTACTTCTCGGTGAGCAGCCGCACCTTCTCGGGGGTGCCGGCGGAGCCGATGACGCGGCCGGCGCCGAGGAGCTTCGCGATCTGGCCCACGGCGGTGCCGACGGCGCCCGCGGCGCCGGAGACGAACACGGTGTCGCCTTCCTTGAGGCCCGCGATCGCGGTGAGGCCGACGTAGGCGGTCATCCCGGTCATGCCGAGGATGCCCAGGTTCAAGGAGAGCGGCACGCCCGGGATCTCGGGGACGGCGGTGAACCCGGCGGCGTCCTCCTGCACGAGGTCGCGCCAGCCGTACTGGTGAAGCACGACCGTGCCGACGGGGAGCTCCGCGACGGTGGACTCGACGACGCGGCCGATGGCGCCGCCGGTCATGGTCTCGCCGAGGTTGAAGGGCGGGATGTAGCTCTTGGCGTCGTTCATGCGCCCGCGCATGTACGGGTCGACTGACAGAAACTCGTTGCCGGCCCCGGACCTGGCCCGGGGCCGGCTCACCGAGGCTGACCTTCTCGGTGCGGAAGTCCTCGTGCGTCGGCCATCCCTGCGGGCGGCGGACGAGCTGGATCTGGGTGCTGACGGCCTCTGACATGGCGATTCCCTTCGTTTTTGGAATGATCGTTCTACTAATATATACTGGAACGATCGTTACGCAAAGAGAGGTTGGTCATGGGGCGCACGCAGACCTTCGACACCGATGAAGTGGTCCGGGCCGCCCGAGGCGTGTTCTGGAAGCACGGCTACGAGGCCGCCTCCGTCCCCGCGCTCGAAACCGCCACCGGACTGCGCCGATCGAGCATCTACAACGCCTTCGGCAGCAAACGAGGCCTCTTCGACGCCGCCGTCGCCTCGTACCTCGACGAGATCATCCGCCCGCGGCTGGAACCGCTCCAGGCCGAGCCACCGGCCCCGAACGCCATCCTCGATTACCTGCACGGCCTGCGCGCCGGGCTCGAACGCGCCGGCTCGTTCACCTCCGCCAACGGATGCCTGCTCATCAACACCGCCGGAGCGCCGATCGCCGACGACGCCACCGTGCGCGAAACGGTCGCCGCCTACCGCGCGGAACTGCGCGAAGCCATCGGCAACGGCCTCCGCACCCACCTCGCCGACCTGCCCGCCGACCAGGTCGAGCGGCTCACCGAGACCTGCACGGCCCTGGTCGTCGCCGCCTACGCGCTCACCCGCGTCGACAACGCCAGCGCCCTCAGCAGCATCGACACGGCCCTGGACCTCATCGACAGGGCCTGAGACCAGGCTCTAAGAGTCCTTGCGGCGCTTGAGGAGATACACGAGCCCGACCGCCGGGAGCACCAGCGGAACGTACCCGTACCCGGACCCGAAGTGCGACCACACCGACGGCTCGGGGAACCATTGCGGCACCGCGAAACTCAACGCGCCCACCGCGAGCACCCCGGCCATCTCGATGCCCACCGCCAGCAGCGCGAGCGAGGCCGCGCCGCGGATGATCGCGATCGCGGCCACGAGGTAGATGAGCGCGGCGATCGCGCTCAACGCGATGCTCACCGGGGCGTCGCCGAACTTCGTCGCCACCTGGAACAGGGCCCTGGCCCCGGCCGAGACCGCGAAGACCACGTAGACCAGCACGATCAGCCGGCCGAACCCGGCCGCGAGCGAACGCGGCGCCGCCGCAGTGTCAGACATGGATCTGCAGCTCCCAGATCTGGTGGATCCGCAGCATGAGAGCGGCCACGATCAGCCCCGACGCCGCTACCGTCCCGATCCCCCAGCGGCTCCGGTCGATCGACCCCCAGAAGCACGCCGCGATCGGCACCAGGATCGTCGTCACCAGGTAGGAGAAGAACAGCGCCTGCCCCTCCCCCGCCTCGCCCGGGACGATCGCGATCGACACCGCGAGCTGCGCGAGCAGCAGCAGTTCCAAGACCACGACGCCGATGAGATGGCGGCGGCCCACCAGCTCTGAGCGGGCCGTGTCGACGAAGAACCAGGCGCTCATCGCCAGCGCGGCGGCCTGGACGGCGAGGTAGAGCCATTCGATCACGCCTCGACGCTAATACAGGCCCGCGGCGGCGAATCCGGGACCGCGCCCGGAAGTGGCCGCCGCGTAATCTTGCTCTGCCCGACAACCCCTCGGGCCCCTCCACAACTTCAGGAAACGGAGTCGCCGCATGCGCGCCTTCAAGTTCAGCGCCGCCGCGCTCGCCCTCGCGGTCTGGTTCGGCCTCAGCGCCGCGGTCGTGGTCTGGTGCGTCGGCTACCTGTTCTGGGGCGAGTACCGCACGGTGACCGCGACCGCGGACGGCGAGGACCCGAACTGCGTCGGCACCTGGTGCACCGACGGGTCCTGGATGCGCTCACCCGCGACCTACCAGGGCGAATCCGGCACCGAGACGATCACGATCATCGGCGACTACGAGCCCGGCATGCAGACCGACGTGCTCGTCGGCCCGCTCCCCGGCCTCGGCCTGCCCTCCCGGTTCGAGGCGATCCTCCCGCTGATCATCGCCTTCCCCGCGACGCTCACCTCAGGCCTCGCGAACCTCGCCTTCTGGACCTCGCGCAAGGACGACTGAGCGTCGGCCGCGCGGAAAGTCGGCGGTGTCCCCTGCCGCGACTAGACTTCGCGGCATGGCAGACCTCACGCATGTCGACTCCCACGGCGCAGCCCGCATGGTCGACGTCTCCGAGAAGGACGTCTCGCACCGTTCGGCGCTGGCTACCGGGCGGCTGAAGACCACCCCCGAGGTGGTCGCGGCGCTGCGCGAGAACTCGCTCGCGAAGGGCGATGCGCTGGCGACCGCCCGGATCGCGGGCATCATGGCGGCCAAGCGGACGCCGGACCTCGTGCCGCTGTGCCACCCGATCGCCGTCAGCGGCGTGAAGGTGGACCTGACAGTGACCGACGAGGGCGTGGACATCGCCGCGCGAGTGAAGACCGCCGACCGGACCGGCGTCGAGATGGAGGCCTTGACGGCCGTCTCGGTGGCGGCGCTGACATTGGTGGACATGGTCAAAGCGGTCGACCCGGCTGCGGTCATCACCGACATCCGGGTCGAAGAGAAGCTCGGAGGGAAGACAGGCTCATGGCACCGATAAGCGCGCTCGTCGTGGTGGCCTCGAATCGGGCCGCCGACGGGGTTTACGAGGACACGTCCGGGCCGATCCTTATCCAAGGGTTCGCGGCCGCCGGTTTCGACGTGGCCGGGCCGGTCGTCGTGCACGACGGCGAAGAGGTCGCGCAAGCCCTGCAGGACGCGGTCGACGACGGCTTCAACCTGGTCGTCACCTCCGGCGGCACCGGCCTCACCGAACTGGACCTCACCCCGGAGATGACCAGCCGGGTCGTGGACTTCCACATCCCGGGCCTCGCCGAGGCGATCCGCGCGGCCGGGCTCGCGAAGACGCCGCACGCGGCGCTCTCGCGCGGCATCGCGGGAGTCGCGGGCAAGACCCTGATCGTGAACCTGGCCGGGTCCCCGGGCGCCGCGAAGGACGGCCTGGCGGTGCTCACCGCCGAGCTCGTCGGGCACGCGGTGTCGCAGCTGCACGGCGGCGACCACACCCGCGCCGACGCGCCGGAGAAGGACGAGAACCCGGGTGCGCACAGGAGGCAGCCCTGATGACGAGCACGAGCCCGCTCCCCTGGGCTGAGGCCCGCGAGACCGCTTGGGCCGCAGGCTATGCGGCCCGGCCCGCTGCGGTCGAGCTGCCGTTCGCCGAAGCGGTCGGCTCGGCGCTGGCCGCCCCGCTCGTCGCCGTCTCGGACCTGCCCGCGTTCCCGACTTCAGCCGTCGACGGCTGGGCTGTGGCCGGTGCGGGTCCGTGGCGTATCGACGGTGAGGTGCTGGCCGGCCAGGTGCCGAAGGCGCTGGGGCTCGACCAGGCGGTCAAGATCGCGACCGGCGCGCAGGTCCCCGAAGGGGCCGAGGGCATCATCCGCTTGGAACACAGCAAGGTCGAAGACGGTCTAGTCGACGGTCCCGCGGCGCGCGAATGGCGCGAGGCGGGTGAGGAGGCCGTGCAGGGCGAAGCGCTGTTCGCGGCCGGTACTCCGATCAGTCCGCCCGTGGTCGGACTCGCCGCCGCAGCCGGGCATGCCACGCTGCCCTCGCACCCCAGGCCCGCTACGCGCGTCGTCGTCTTCGGCGACGAGCTGCTGACCTCAGGGGTCTCCCGCGAGGGCCGCGTGCGCGATTCCTTGGGGCCCATGGTCCCCCACATGCTGACGGCCGCCGGGGCCGCGGCCGGGCCGAGCATCGGACCGGTCGAGGACACCCTGGAGGCGCACGTCGCGGCGCTGCGCGAGGCGCTCGCGGACGCCGATCTGGTGTGCACCACCGGCGGCACCATGGTCGGCCCGGTCGACCACCTGCACGCCGCGCTCGCCGAGATCGGCGCCGAGTACGTGATCAACACCGTGGCCGTCCGTCCCGGGTTCCCGATGCTGTTGGCGCGCACCAAGGACGGCAAGTTCATCGCCGGGCTGCCGGGCAACCCGCAGTCCGCGGTGATCGCGGTCGTCTCGCTCGTCGCGCCGCTCCTGGCGGGCCTGCGCGGGCTGGCGCTGCCGCCGCTGGGCGCCGCTCGGCTCGCCGAGGACGTGCCGGGACGCGGCGGCTTCACCCATCTGGCCCTGGTCGACAGGGCCGGTCACCGGCTCGGCCACCACGGTTCGGCGATGCTGCGGGGCTTGGCCGGCGCCGCCGGTTTCGCCGTGATCGGCCCCGAGCAGGCCGGTGCCGCAGGCCAGACAGTCGAACTCGCCCTCGTACCTGGAGTGTGACCCCATGATCCGCGCACGCGTACTGGATGCCCCGCTCGACGTCGCCGAGCACGAGGCGGCCGTCTCCGCCGCCGAGGCCGGGGCGGTGGTCTCGTTCTCGGGCGTCGTCCGCAACCACGATCACGGTCGGGGCGTGCTCCGGCTCTCCTACGAGGGGCACCCCTCTTCGGATGAACTGCTGCGCACCATCGCCGAGGAGATCGCCGCGCGCCCGGGCGTTCGGGGCGTCGTCGTCTCGCACCGGGTCGGTGACCTCGCGATCGGCGACCCGGCCCTGGTCGCGGCCGTCGCCGCGGAGCACCGGAAGGAAGCGTTCGACGCCTGCGCCGACCTCGTCGACGAGGTGAAGGCCCGCCTGCCGATCTGGAAGCACCAGTTCTTCGACGACGGCACCGACGAGTGGGTCAACTGCCCTTAGGGCGTGTTGTCCCCATCGGCTTTCGGCTTGCGGCCCACGGTCTTCACGAGGACCACGCCGACCACCACGACCACGAGCAGGCCGAGCAGGATCGCGGCCAGCGCCGCGCCCGCGTTCGATTCCTCCCCTTCCCCGTCGACGCCGTCGGGCATGCCTCCGGTCGCCCGGCTCGTCGTCTCCGAAGGCGTCGGCTCGCCGGTCGCCGCGGCATCGCCAGTGGGCTCCGAGCCCGGCGCGTACAGCCCGTCGGGGATCGACTCGACGGTGAACGTCAGCGTGTCGTCCACCCGGTGGCCGTCTTCCGAGATCACCCGGAACGCCACCGTGTACTCGCCCGGGGTCGTGTACAGCATCGGCTGCGTGAACGTGTCCCCGTCGTAGGTCGGGTCGGCGACCTCGACGACCGCGCCGGTCGGGTCGGTCACCGCGATCTCGGTCGATGGCCCGTCGAGGAGTTCGGAGAACGAGGCCGAGACCGCGGCTGGCGCCTCCGCGATCACCGCGCCGTCCTCGGGGTCGGTGCCCGTCAGCGCCGCGTGCGCCGAGACCGGGGAGGCCAGGGCGAGCGTCAGGACGCCGCCGCCGGTGGCGGCCAGCGCGAGCGCGATGAGGCGCTTGGTTCCAGGGCGGTGTACGGGAGTTCGTTGCATTTCGCCATAGTGCCACGAACCGGTCGGTTCCCCATTGCGGGAAAGCTCACATCGCTTACCAGTTCACGGGTGAGACGTCGCGCATCGTGAGCACCGAATGCGAAATTGGCCCGGTTGGCGGAGATAGTACCGCTGACCCTCGTGTTGACGATCGCCTGAAGTTGTGGTGTGCTTACGTCCATGGTTGAACCGATCCGATGGGGAATCCTGGCGACCGGTGGAATCGCATCGACCTTTGTGGAAGATCTTGCCCTCCTCGACGATTGCCGCGTCACCGCTGTGGCCTCTCGATCGGCGGAGCGCGCCGCCGCGTTCGCCAAGAAACACGACATCCCCAAGGCCCTGGAATCCGTCCAGGCCCTCGCGGCGGACGACGAGGTCGACATCGTCTACGTCGCCACCCCGCACTCCCACCACTATCTGCCCACCTTGCAGCTCCTCGAAGCCGGCAAGCACGTCCTGTGCGAGAAGGCGTTCGCCTACAACGCCGCGCAGGCCCGCACCATGTTCGACGTCGCCCGCGAGCACCAGCGGTTCCTCATGGAGGCCATGTGGACCCGCTGCAATCCGGCCATCCGGGAGATGCGCCGCGCCATCAAGGAAGGCATGATCGGCGAGGTCGTGTCGGTCCACGGCAACTTCTCGTTCTCCGGGGACCTCCCCACCAGCCACCGGCTCCGCAACATCGAGCTCGCCGGGGGAGCGCTCCTCGACCTGGGGGTCTATCCGATCACCTTGGCGCACTTGGTGCTCGGGAAGCCCGACTCGGTCGTGGCCACCAGCGTCAAGGACACCACGGGCGTCGACGCGCAGACCGCCATCACCCTGCGCTATCCGAACGCGATCGCGCAGCTCTCCTGCTCCTACCGGGGCGGGCCCGCCAACGAGGTCACGATCTCCGGCACCGAGGGCCGCATCGAGCTGCGCGACTACGCTTACCGCCCAAGCGGTTACACGCTCGTGCGGTACAACGAGACGCCTCGCGAGTTCGAGGCGCCCTACGTCGGCCACGGTTACGTCCACGAGGCGCTCGAAGTGCACCGGGCGCTGCGCCAGGGGCGGCTCGAGTCGACGCTCGTGCCGCCGCAGGGCACCGTCGAGGTCATGCAGATCATGGACGAGGTGCGCACCCAGATCGGGCTGCGCTACCCCGGCGAGACCCACCCTAAGTAAGTCAGCTTTTCCTGGGCCCCAGGGAGATCAGTATTCGATCTCCTTGCGGGCCTCTTCTCGTTTCGCGGTGATCGCCGCGTGCTTCTCGCGCAGCCAGGCCACCCGGTTCTCGGCGGTCTCGATCGCGGTCTGCTCGGCCTGCTCGACGAGGACGCCGCGCCGTGCGGCCTCCTCTCGGAAGACCTGGTCGAGGTTCGGCAGCAGGGCCATCACGGGGCCGGTGAAGAAGCCGGTCTCGGCCTCCTTCGTGCGGATCCAGCCCTTGTACTCGATCTCGCAGACCACTTGGCGCCGACCGGCTTCGGGGTCGCGGATCGCGAGGTCGGCGACCATGGCCCAGATGGTGAAGATCGCTGACGTGGCCTTCTCGGAGACCCAGCCGCGGCCGGGCACCGGCGGCAGCAGGTTCTCGATGCTCTCGGTGAACGTGTCGGTGGAGAGCTTCTGGATGATCCCGTCCAGCGAGCGGGTGCGGATCGCCTTCACCTTGTGCCACTTGGCGGTCGAGCCGTCGAAGCCGACCTCTTCGGGGCCGATGTCAATGGTGCCGAAGTTGTCGAGCAGGCCCAGGAGCATCCCGGTCCCCATGGGCGGCTTGTTCCCCGAGGTGATGAGCTTGGCGAGGCTCCACTGCCAGTCCTGCTCGACCGGCGAGGAGGGCAGCGGCAGGCGCTTCAGCAGTTCCTCGAAGTCGCCTTCTTTGAAGGCGGACTTCGTGTCGCTCGCCAAGTTGACGGCGCCGTCGCGCTTCTCGACGGCATAGCCCGTCACCGCGTCCACTTTGCTCTTCGCGAAGCCGGTCGCGGCGTCGCGCTTCTCCCGTGCGGCGTCGACACCGACGTCGACGACCATCTTGCCCGCATCCTGCGCGCGCTGCTTCATCTGCTCAAGGCGGTCCTTCATACCCATGCGAGCAAGATACAGGCCTCGGGCTACAACGGGGTGACCCAGAGGAGCCGCGGTGGCCTACCTTGTCCAGAGCACTCGGTAACCCCCGTCGAGAGGACCCCGATGACGCCTGCCCGCGACGACCTGCCCCGGTACAGCCGCAACGGCCGGACGCTGAGCGCCTACCGAACCCGCGAGATCGCCTACCCCGCACCGCGTCCGCTGCGCGTGGGCGACAACGAGATCCGCGTCGTGAACGAGAACGCGACGGCGAAGGCCCGACCGTCGCGGCCCGCCGACGACCCCCGCACCGGCCTGCCGGACCGCAAGCCGAGGGCGGCGCTCCGCGAACCCGACCTCGTACCCGGGCCCGGCGAAGGGGTGCTCTCGATCCTGGTCGCGGGTGGCGACACCGCGCCGGTCGTCGGCGTCGACGGCGTCCCCGTCTCGGTCGGCAACGGCCAGCTCGACCTCGTGCTCCGCGCCGGGCCGCACACGGTCGAGGTGCAGAACCTCTCCACAGTCGACCCGGTGGTCGTAGATGTCGCGGAGGGCGGCGCGCATCGCCTGCAGTTCTTCGAGAACTGGATGGTCGGCCACCGCGTCCTCGGCGACCTGCCCGAGACCTTCGCGTTCGTGTCCACCAACGCGGGCTGCTGGTTGTGGCTGGTGGTGACCTCCCTGATCTGCGGCCTGCCGGTCGGCGGGATCATGAGCCTCATGCCGACCGAGACCTGGCATCTGGTGTCGGGCATCGTCATCGGCGTGCTCGCGGTGGCGTTCATCGTCTCCTGCTGGCCCCTGTACCGCCGTGCGAAGGCCAAGTACCAGCGCGACGTCGCCGCGCAGCACCGCACGATCATGCGCGAGCCCGTGCCCTACACCCCGGACGCGATCCTCTTGGGCGCCAACCCGTCAGCGGTGCCGCCGATGCCGGTCGGCGCGGCCGCGATCGACCTGCACCTGGAATGCGGCAGGCACTTGTGGGCGGGGCACCGGAAGATGGCGATGGGCTCGTTCCTGTCCCGCGCTTGGACGCGGCCGCCGCGCGTGCGCATCGACGGCGTCGAGCAGCCCGCGGCCTGGGGCCACTGGCGCTACCACGTGCCGCCTGGGGCGCACCAGATCATGGTCACCGTCGACGGCCGCCCGCTCGACCTCGACATCCCGGACCGCCACACCGGCCCGTCCGAGAAGCACCGCGAACGCACTGTCGAAGCCCGTGCGGGCCAGGCGGTTTCGGTCAAGGCCGAAGCCCACGTCTACGCGGTCTGGCGTCCCGCCACCGGCGACATCGAAACCTTCGAGCCCCGCCTCTGGCTGGAGACCGCCTAGTAGTGCTGCGGCGGCGGGGCCTGCTGCTGGGGCTGCTGCTGCGGCGGCGCGGCCTGATGGGGCGGGAAGCCCTGCTGCTGAGGATGACCGGGCTGCTGCGGGTACTGGGCCTGCTGCGGGGGGCCGGGCTGCGGGGCGTACTGGCCCGGCTGGACCGGCTGCGGCGCAGCGGGCCCGGCCTTGCGCCCGCGCAGGACGAGCACGAGAGTGATGGCCCCGAAGACACCGGTGAAGCCAGCAGCGCACTGAGGCTCCCTGTCGGGGGGTGGGGGCAAGGCATGACCGAAGCGACTATATGCATCCGCCGCAACCACGATCGGCTAGTCCGCGCTGATCGCGGCTACTTCCGGTACCGGCGCAGGTCGATGCTCGAGCCGTCCGCGAAAGCGATCCGGCGGTACACGCCGGCCGGTTTGAACCGCCGCAGGATGCGGGTCCGGCGGAGCCGGTCCACCTCGCTGTCGTATTGGTATTGGTTGTCGCGCACCTCGATGAGCGTGCGGATCGACACCGGCTCGGCGAACTCGCCCGGCTTGCCCGAGCCGCTCAGGAACTTCCCGTACGTGCGGCCCTCGACCGCGATGAACGCGATACGCCGGTCGGTGAACACCCACAGGCCGCGGCACCGCAGCGCGGGCGTCACCATGCGGCCCAATATGGACTCGCGCCCTTGTCCGCGCAGGACCACATTGGGGCCCTTCAGCTTGCGACCGTCGGGCCCGTCGACGCTCGCGCCGCTGAGGCCTTCGGCTAGGAAGGCGAGCACGATCAGGATGATCACGGAGCCGATGATCCACGCCAGCGCCAGCCATAGGAACTTGGCGATACGCCAAGCAACTTGCTCGAAAGTCCAAGGGGGCCTCGGGATGCCGTCGAACGCAGGCAGCTTCCACTGTGGAATCCAGTCGATGAGCCGCTCGCCGGGTTCCAGCCATTGGCGTTCGAGCATGCCCGGGGAGTCGAGCTTCAGGTCGAATCTAGGGGTTCGGGGCATCAGGGGGCCTTACTACCTGGGGGTTACACAACCTGCGCTTGCGGTCGAACTCGGGGCGCAGGTTCTCAGGCTGGGTCCCGCTCAAGCGCGGTTGATCGCCGCGTACTTCTGCTGCAGCGCAACAAGCTTGTGCGTGAACAGGTGGTCCTGCCTTTTCTTGGAATCCGCTCCCTCCACGAGCTGCGGGGTCGCGTAGACGAACCACCCGCCGCGCGCCATCCACACCACGCGGCGCATGTTGGGCTCGCCCTTCGCGGCCTCGGCCACGGCCTGCGCGGTCCCGGAATCTCTGGCCCACACAGTGACCTGCACCGAGGTGTCCAGGAAGTCGTTGACCTTGCCCGCGATCGCGCGCCCGATCAGGCTCTTCGTGAACCGGCCCTCCTTGATCACGGGCTTGTCCGCCGCGAAGGCCGTGGCCTTCGCGAACGCGCCCGGCGCATCGCACCAGGCGACCTCGTCGGGCACTTCGCCACGGCTGGAACGGTAGTCGCAGACCAGGTCGGGCATCGGCGCGGCGGCGGGCAGGACCCAGATCCGGTACGGGATGACCTTCCCGTCCTCGTCGGCGTCGCACACGCACAGGTTGTCGAACCGGACCCCGCCGCTCTCGCCGCGCACCAGGCTCCGCACCCGCTGCATCGGCAACCCGAAGGCGCGCAACCGCTCCAGCAGCGGACCCCACTGCGGCAAGGCGAACGCTTCGGCATCGCGCTTCACATCGACGTACTCGAGCCGGTTGAGGCGGGAATGCGACTTCCACAGCCGCGCCGCCTCGTCCACCTCGTCGATCTTCGTCGAGGGCCGGTCCAACGTGGCGTCCCCGAAGACCAGGTCTGTCACATAGACGAAGTTCTCGAGCTTGTGCCAGCGGCGCTCGTCCCCTGCGCCGCCCCACTCACCGGTCCCCGACAAGGCGCTATCCGACCTGGATCTTCGGGACGTTGATCATCTTCTCGAGGAACGGCAGGAACACGTTGAAGATGTCCCGCACCAGGTCGGGGGTCTCACCCAGGTTCTGCACGAACTGGACCGCGGCGTTGATGGCCTGGATCGCGCCGAGCACGAGCCCGGCGATCTGGGCCACGGTCATCGCGATGCACAGCGGGATCATCGCACCGAACGTGGCGGTGGAGGCGACCACCTGCGGCACGATCGTCTTGATGATCCAGGAGACGCCCTTCGCGATGAGCTTCTCCACCTGCTCGCGGAGCGACCGGGCGACACCGGCCATCATGTTGAGCACCTGCTGCATGCCCAACGCCAGGAAGCCCATGGCGTCCATCATGAGGCCGAGCTCCATGACGCGGGTGCGGGCCACGTCGCCGTCGTCTCCCAGCCGGCTCGCAAGCTCGCCCTCGACCGTCGAGTTCATGCAGTCGGCGATCGGTGGCATCGAGTTGCCGACGCCGTTCCAGTCGATCGACTGGAGGTCGTTCTTCAGCAGCGTGCCGCCGGCCTTGAGGGTGTCCTTGTTCTTGTACGCCTGATAGCCGGCCTTCAACGGGCTGTTCAGCTTGAAGCCCTGCTGCCCGAAGCCCTGCTGGTCGAGGGTGCTCAGCGCGCCTTGGCCGAAGTCGGCGCTCCAGGTGTCCTGGTGCCCCGGGGAGTCGGAGAAGTCGTTCATTCCGTGGTCGCTCAAGGGGCTTCCCTACTTCTGGACCATCGGGACGTTTTGGGTGTCCTTGGAGTACTCGTTCGCGGCGCCGGCCAAGCCGGTCGCAAGCTTCGTGAACTCCTCGCCCATCAGCGTGTCCACGTCCTCCCAGAACGCGCCCGAGTCCTCAAGGCCGGTCGCGACGCCGTCGATGCCCCCGCCCGCCTTGGTGAGCAGGTCGCGCCAGCCGTCGGCGAGCGAGAAGTAGAGCATCGACATCGGGATGCCGGCGATGCCCCACCTCCACGGGTCAGGGTCGGCCTCGGTCGAGTACTCAGCGGCCTTGTCGGCGTATGACATCGCCTCACACAGCTTGCCGGCCGCAGCGCGCAGCAGCTCGGGCTCGATTTCTTTAGCGGGCATGTGCTTCCGCTGCCAGGATGTCATCGGATGGGATGCGAGCACTGTCCTCCACGGTGCCCACGGCAGGTCAGCTCGGCCGCTCGGGCGAGATGCGGTCCAGCAGGGCCGTCATAGCCGGATCGGCGCTGAGGAACTGCTTGGCGAGCTCGGCGCTCTTCTCGGCGTGGGCGATCCGCGCCTGGGAGACCAGGGCGATGATCGTCGGCGCGAGCGACTGGCGCCTGCGCATCGCGTACTCGTCGATCTTGATCTCCGTGACCCGGGCGTTCCCGTCGAGCTTGACGCCGATGAGTCCGTCCTCGGAGTAGACCTCGAGCTCGGTGCTGGCCGCCTCCTGCATGTCTTCGTACCGGCGCAGAGTCTCCTCGGCCTGGCGCTGCATCGCCTCGAGCCGGGCCATCATCTCTTGCGGGTTCGGGCGTGGTTGATCGCTCATCGACGCTCCTCCTCTTCGGCGAAGGCACCGAGCGAACCCATGGCCGCCTGGATCGCCGACGTCAACTGGGCGTCGAGTTGCTCCTCGGCGGTGCGCAGGGTCGACACGATGACCTCACCGAGTTCCACACCGCTCAGCTCGAACGCGCTCATGCGCAGGTCGAGCTCCTCGATCCGGCCACCCGCAGCGGCCACGACACGGACCTCGCCGTGCTCGCTGACGGCCTCACCGCGAGCTTCGACGGCCATCCGCTCGATCTCCCTGGTGCGGGCCTGAATTGCTTCGCCGCTGTCGGACATCGGCTCTCCCCTCCTTCGCGCAACGCTCGGGTTCTCCTGCGCGCGGTCTCCCTGCGATGCTATAGCGCGCTGGCCAACGACCCCAAAGTACGCCCCACCTGTGGTTATGCTGGTCCAACGCGGCTGGCCCGCCGCGAACCGCCGAAATCCGGACGTGGCCGAATCATCCCAATTCGTCGACCAAACCCTTCACCGTCGCGAGCGTCTCGAACAGCTCGCGTTCCCAGGTCTCCCGCTCCCGGTATTGCGGCTCCATCGTGAACACGACCAGCCGGCGGCCGCGCACGGCCCAGCCGAACTTGAACGCCCCCGCGGCATCGGCCCAGGAGGACAACCACTCGTCCCGGCCGGGCGAGGCACTGTGCAGCCTCGGCGCATCAGGGGTGAGGAACGAGTCCACCGCGCCGACGAGATCCCTGCCCACCGCGGTCCGGCTGAGCCATCCGCTCCCCGCTTTACGCGGCTTCTGCGGCGGCAGCGGGCCATCGACGACCTGATATTCGCCGAGCTGCGGATACCAGTCCAGGTGATAAGGGCGTTTGCTCAAGAGCGCTCGGTCGTACACGAGATCCGGCCGAGTCCGCGACAGCTCTGCGCACACGAACCGGTAAGGCCACTTGGAACCGCCCGCGCCGAAGTTCCAAGCCGCGTAACTGATGAACGGCACCTCGTTCCAGCGGCCTTCAAAGAGGCCGCCGACCTCATTGAGCGGCAGGCACAGCTGCCGCATCTCCGCGAAGAACGCTGAGAGCCTCTGGTCCGCGGCGATCTCGGCTGCGGTCAGGTCCGCGCGATAGGGGAATCCGTACTCAGCGGCGAACTCGCCCCACTTGCGGTTCCGCTGCCGCGCCACCTGCTGCGGCGAGGGCGAACCGTCCCCGTCTTCCCCCGAGCCGGTGGCACTGCCGTCCGCGGTCGCGATCTGCGCCGCGATCTCCAGCGTCTTCACCAGGGGTCGGGTCTTCTTCTTCGGTTTCGGACCGTACGGGTAATCCACCTACGCCTCCTCACTCATAGCGGCAGGTGCGGCTTCGGGACCTGGACGAGCTCGGCGATGAACGGCTCGAAGATCGTGAAGACGTCCTGGATGAGACCGAGCAGGGCGCCGAGCCCCTGGAAGATCTGGATGGCGCCCTGGATCATCTGGATCGTGTCGAGCACAAGCCCGGCGATCTTCGCGACGGTCATGGCGATGCAGACCGGCGCGGCGGCACCGAGCGTCGCGGCGGACAGTGCGAGCTGCGGAGCGATGTACTTGATGACCCACACGACGCCGTCCGCGATCTTCCCCTGCACATAGGTGCGGAGCGCCTTGGCGAGACCCGCCATCATGTGCAGCACCATCTCCATGCCGCCGGCGAGGTGCCCCATGACGTCGAGCATGAGGCCCAGCTCCATGACGCGGGCGCGCGCCGCCGAACCTGCTTCGCCCTCCCATTGAGCGAGTTCACCCTCGACCACCGTGATCATGTGGTCGGCGATCGGCGGCATGGCATTGCCGACCTCCTGCCACATGTTGGCCGAGACGTTCATGCGAGCTTCGTTGCCGGTGACCACACCGAGAATGTCCTCAAGCGGCTGGAAGGTCTGGACGAGGAAGTCGACGATAGTGCCCGCCAGCCACTTGAGCGGGTCGATCCCCACCACGCCTTTGGACTTGTGCAGGAAACTCTCGTACTTGCCCTTCTGCCGATCCGCTTCCAGGGAGACGTCCCTGGTGCGGTCGTTGATGGTGTTCCAGTCCATCTTCAGATCCGCGCCGAGTCCTTTGGCGCGGTCCATGAAGCTGCCCCGGCCCTCGCCTCCCGCGAGGTCGGACCGCATCTGGTTGAGCCCGCCCTTGAAGGTGTCCCGGTTTTCGAAGACCGAGGTCGCCATCTTGAAGGGGCTGCTCACCAAGCGCTGGTGGTCGAGCACGTTGAGGGCGCCGTTGCCGACGTCGGCGATATTCCCGTTGGAGTCGTGGCCGAACTCGCCTTGCTGCGGCGAATCGGAGAAGTCCTGCATTCCGTTGTCGCTCATCGGTTCGTCGTCCTCAGGTGGTGGTGATCATCGGGGGGTTCTGGGTGGCGTCCTTGTAGTCGCCGTAGGCGCCGGAGAGGTCGGTGAGCAGGGAGCCGAACTCCTCGCCGATGACCGAGTCGATCTCCACGTAGCCGTTGCAGCTGTCCTCCAGGCGCTGGCTCAGGCCCTCGATGGCTTGGCCGGTGTCAGAGAGCAGGCTCCGCCAGCCATCCGCCAGCGCGAAGTAGATCGGGGCGGTCACGACGCCGGGCAGGCCCCACATCCACCATTCCGGGTCGGCCTCGGTCGAATACTCGGACGCCATGTCGGCGTATGAAACCGCTTCGCGCAGTTTTGATGCTGCCGCAGTCAGATCATCGGGATTCACGTCGATCGAGGGCATTGCGGGACCTCCTGGGGTGCGATGGGCTACACCGCAATAGTACAAATCGTGCGCCAACGAATGCGCGGTAAACGGTGCGTGGTGTGGGAACAGGGACAGCCCCGTTTCGATGTGAGAGGTCAAGTCCCGCGTACCGGCATCGGAAGTCGAGAGGCCGGCCGGCGCGCATGAACCGGTCGCCTCTGACCGGCTTGGTGAAAGCCGAAGGGGCCGAAGGGATGTCTCCCATCGGCCCCGTTCAGGTCTCGCTATGCGTAGGGGTCGGACTCTTCGTTGCCGATGCCCCACACGTCGTCGTCCTCGGTCAGCCAGGTGCCGGACTCTTGGTCGCCCTCACCTTGCCCGCCCATGCCGCGGCCGCCACCGGCGCCGCCCATCATGCCGCCCATGGCACCACGACCGGCACCCATGCCCTTGCCCATGCCCTTGGCGCCGCCTCTGCCACCGGCTCCAGCGCCAGCACCGCGGCCGCCACCGGCGCCGCCCATCATGCCGCCCATACCGGCGCCCATGCCGCCACCGGGCATGCCGCCACCGGCGCCACCGCCGAGGCCGCCACCGGGCCCGCCGCCGGGCATCCCGCCGCCAGGACCGCCGCCCAAGCCACCGCCACTGAGCCCGCCGCCGCCTCCGGAGGCCAGACCACCGGAAGGAAGATCGGGGTCGGTCGTCGAGGGCTTCCAGGGGTCCGAGTCGCCGGTCCCCGGTAGGTCGCCGACCTTGCCCGGATTGGGTTCGTAGACACCGTCCTCGCCGAGACCGCCGCCGTCGATTTCACCCATCGGAGGGGTGTCCATCCCGGGGTAGTCACCGGGGCCACCCGGCATGCCGCCACTGGGCATCCCGCCGCCGCCGCCACCGCCTCCTCCGCCGCCACCAGGCGGCGTGAGGTTGTTCTGGTTGTTGGCGGCGCCTGTCGCCTGCTGCTGGGTGGTCGGGTCGTTGTGTCCGGAGTAGGCCGAGTTCGCGTTGTACTCGCGGGTGAGGATGTCGTTGTTGATGTCCTCCGAGGCCTGCACGTAGTCCGTATTGACCTGGCTCATGGCTTCTTCGTTCTCGAGCAGGTACCGGTCGCGCTGCTCGACGTACAGGTTCTCCCAATCGGTGGACTTGTACGGGTAAATGCCGGGGGTGCCGCCCTGCTGTACCCAGCGGTCAATCTCGTCGTTGTGCGCCTGGTTGGCCTGCTGTTGTGACCTTGTCGCTTCTTCGATCTGCGTGTTGTACTCCTCCATGGTTCCCTGGGGGAACCCGACCATCTGGAGGGCGTAATCGGGGGTGATGTGGTTGCATTCCCCTTCGCTCCACCACGGAGGACGGCAGTGTGCGTAGTCGTCTTTGAAGAGGCCTACGAACCAGTTCTGCTCCTTAGTCCACAGTTGTGGAGCGGGGAACGCAATAAGGCCCTCGGAACCGCCCTGGGCGTCCCAGATCTCTCGAGCCTCTTCCATGAGCATCACACTGATCGCGTCAGCGCTGTCGACGACTTCCTGGGCGATCTTGATCATGCCTTCGACGTTCTTCTCGAACGAGTCGAAGTCATCGCCGGTCCACTCCTCGGCAAGCTGACCCAGGTAGGTCCCGAGCAACCCGGGAAGCTCCTGAAGCTTGACTACAACATCGACGTTCCACGCTTCCGCGATTCCGTCAAGGGCATGGTCCGCACAGCCATCCGGACGGATGGACCTGATGATGCGATCAAGGTCGGCCTTCTTGGGCATCGCGTGGGAGAGGTCATTCTCCGGGTACAAGTTGCTGCCATCAGCATAGGCGCCGTATGGAACCGCAGACATCAGGTTCTGCCAGGCGGTCTCGACCTCGACGTTGTTCTTGAGGGGGCATCCGTCTTCACCGCATGCAGAGCTTGAGGACTGGGTGTTGACGCTTTGCAGTGCCTCTGTATCCCCGGCGTGCCCGAGCTTCTCGAGTGTGACGGGTTTGGTTTCAGCCTCGAATTGATCTTCGAATGTCGGTCCTCTGTCACTCACCGGAGCTCACTCCCGCTTCTTCCAGACGTTCCGCAACCGCGCTCTGCACACCCGGCAGAGTCACATCCAACAGGTGGTCCCTGGCCTCATCCACTGTGAAATCAGCCTGGGTTCCGTCGCCACCGGCAACGAGCTGGCTGCCAGTCTCGAGCAGTACGACGATCAGGTACGAGCCGTCTCGCACGATTGCCGTGAATGCATCACCGACGCCGTAGTCCCCCAGGAACAGGGTGCCCTCATCCCAACCGTCGATTGGAATCTCCGCCACTGTGTCGCCATAGAGTTCTTGAGAACTCGTGACCAGTTCGGCGTAGCGCGTGGCTGCTTCCTCTTCGGAAGGCTTCGGGACGAGCGAAAGGGTCACGAGCCCGTCGGCATTGCTCGACGCATATTCAGGATCCTCAGCCCAAACCACGGTATTTGAACACATTGCATGGTCCGGAAGAATGCCGCCACCAGTCGGCTTGCTCAGGAGGTCGCCGGCCGAGACGCTGTTGAGGGATTCGACCAGTTCGTTGTAGCTGTCACCGAGGACCTCGCAAGGGTCCCAGCTGCTGATCTCAGTGTCGATCGCGGCGGCGCCGGAGTCCCCTCCGCCGTCTGCCGAGGTCTCGGATCCATCGGCGTCGTTTCCGCCGGGCGGGGTGGCGCCATCGTCGCCGCCCGTGCCACAGGCACCGAACATCAACAAGGCCGCCACTGAAACCGCAGCGGTGCCGGTTGCTTTGCGGATCTTCATTCAGCGCTCCTTGAAATGATTCGATACTCGGGATTTGCTTCTATGGTCATGACAGGCCTACATCAGCGCGTTCGAGTAGTCTTCCGAGCTGGCGCTGCTGTCGCCGCCGCCGCTTTCCGCGGTATTGCCCGAGGTGCTGCTGCTCGAGGCGAACTCGTCGTACTGGGTCTTGAAGTCGTCGACGTTGTATTCCTCGGAGGTCTCGTGGCCTTCGAGCGCCGCGTTCAACGCCTGGATGGTTCCGAACAGCGACTGGCGCAGCGCCTGGATGTTCCCCCACGCTGTCTGGTGCGAAGTCGCATACGTCGATGCGGCGGTGGTGCCCTCGGCGGTGGACCCGAAGGCCGGAGCCTTCTTCAAGGCCCCATCCTTCATGGAAGAGACTGGGCCGCCCTCGGCCTCGATGACGTCCTCGAGCCAATACAGAAGGAAGTCTCTGTACCGGGCTACCGCGTCAGGGTCGAACTTGCGCTCTGCCATGGGGGTCCTCCGGGGGCGGGGCTTACGGATATCAGGTCAAATTCAGGTTAGCAAAGGCTCGCAACCCGTGCAGGTCTGGCAAACAGGAGCTAAACGCCAGCTCAGCTGCACGATGCGACAGGCCTTACTCGCCGCCGGCGGCCAGGCGGTCGAGGGCGCGACTCGCCTCCGCGTTGGCATCCTGCGATCACCCTTGCCCCACAGAGGAATTCAAACGGGCCCAGACCCGTTGCACGCCAGCCGAGACAAGATCTAAAGGCTTGATTGATGCCGCCGACCTGGCGGCGTGCTCGATCTTCGCGCGGTAGGCCGCACGGGCTTCCTCGTCGATCGGCTTCTCGTGTTCGGCGCGCAACCCGGTCCGGCCGTCGAGGCCCTCGCGCAGGATATCGGCGTGCCCGGCATGCCGGATGGACTCGCCGAGGACATGGACCATGATGAGGAACAGGTTCGTGTCGGCATACGGCTCCCGCCACCACGGCACGCGGCCGGGGGCGTCAATGGGCAGCTCGCTGATCGTCGCGTCCGAGTGTTCCCAAGTGCGCCGGTAGAACCCGATGATCTGATCGCGGGTCTCGTGCTCGGTCGCCCACTGATCGCTGCCGTCGGAGTCCTGCCACCGGGGCAGCGGTTCCGGGGAAGGGCGGCCAAAGACCTCACCGAAGTACCTGGCCTCAACAGTGGCCACGTGCTTTACCAGGCCTAGGAGATTGGTCCCGGTCGCCGTCAAAGGTCGGCGGGCATCGTACTCGGACAAACCGTCGAGCTTCCATAGCAGCGCCTGGCGGTCCTGACGAAGTCTCCCATGGAGGTTGTCCTTCGCGAGTTCATCGATCATGTGGCGAGAGCCTGCCATAGACCGCTCGCGGTCTCAAGATCCCGCACATGGTCCGCAATGACCGGCTGCCGCTGTCGGTAGTGAGGCTGCCTGGCCTGATCAGGGAACATCCCGACCTGGCCTATTGGCAACCCGGATACGAACGAGCTTGCAGAACCTCAGTCGGTGAGTTCGATGCCGAGGTCGTCGTCCACACCCAAGACGAAGCCTGCTTGAGGGTTGTACATCGTCAAGCCCAGGGGGTCCCCGAGCGCGTACACTTTCGCCACAGTGTTCGCGGGGAGGCTGTCGTCGAGTTGCAGGACCAAACCCTCCTGCGAATAGCACTCGGCCGCAGAGGTCGGGCCTGGGTCACTTTCGAATCCCGGACCACCGAACTCGATGTCAGAGAAGGCCGCATGAACGTCTGACGCGAAGGTTTGAAGCTTCGGGTCGAGTTCATTGAATGCAACCGGGGCCTGATCGCTCAACGCACGTTGATAACGCGCTTCGGCCGCATCCTTTTCCGAAAGACCGACTTCGCTCCAGAACAACAATCTACGCATGACATCCATTCCAGCAAGCCGTGTATTCGAGACCGAGCGCCACATTCTCATGTCTTGAACGCCTTCGAGGAGTCCGTCGCCAGTCGTCATGGAGTTTCCACGCTGGCGAGGGCGTCACGTAGTTCTCCGACGAACGGACTCGGTGGAGCGTGACCTACAGCAATGCCCCGCGCTCCAGCAGGGTTCGCCAGGTATCCACATACCGGCCCTTGCGGTCCCGGCAGTCGTACAGCTCCCGGCCGATCACGACCTCCATCAGCTCCGGATACCTTGGCCCGAGCACGAATTCGTCAAAGAACTCGATGACACAGGCGTCGAACTCCCAGGTTTCGACTTGGTCGGGGTTCGCATAGCAGAAGGCGTAGTCGTCGCCGTTGAGATAGTAGACGCCGCCGTCTTCACGGTCGACCCGTATCACGGGCTCGCCAAGGAAATAGGGAATGTCATCCGGCATGCCCAGCTGCTGGTACCCGATGTCGAAGGGCTTGCCGAGCGGGCAGTCGGGATCCTCGTCGCGTTCCGCCCATGCCTCCGCGCTCGTGATCGACTCCGGCCGCACGAAGCGGAGGCAACTGCCTTGGAGCAGGCGGATCAAGCTGAAGACCGCCGTGAGGTCATCGAACACGCCGTCGATCGGGACGAGCGGCTCACCACCCGCCACGATCACGTCGAGAGCCTGAGCTTCCTCAAGGCCGCGAAGATGTTTGAACTTCCGGCGGATGGCGTCGAGCCGGTCGGGTCGTTCCCTGCTCATCACACCACCCTGATGATCACCGGTGTGTCAAGACATCAACTGGTTGAAGACCATGGGCCACCAGGCATCCTCGTCAAACGCGTTGGGGTCAATCGAGCGGAGCGCCTCCCTCAGTTCCGCGCCTTTCTCAGTACGACCAGGCTTGCCTTGGTCCACCTCGACGAACTGAGCGAAGCGATAGAGGAACTCCACGAAGAGCCGGTAATTGGTATTCACGCCCTGGATGTCGTAGTCCACCATGTCGAAGAGAATGACGTCGCCGGTGTTCGGATCCATCGCGTACATCAAGTCAGGGTCTGTGGCGACCACCCCGAGCGCGATGAGCCGTGCATCGAGCTTGCCGTTCTCTGTGGAGAGTTGAATCGTGTCGAACAAGCGGATCTGACCGCTCATGTCCGCGGTGTAGACCACGGCGACATCTGTCGGCACCTCGTCTCCAGGCGGAAGGCTACCGGTCGGCATTCCGTTCGAGATCCACTGGTCGCGAGGGTAGGGCACCATCTCCCCCTCGTCCCAGAATGAGCGGAAGCGCTGATCAGCGGTCATACTGCGCCTTTCTTACCGACGAAACAGGTGCACTCTGCAGGTGGGCCGAGTATTCCAGAGCTGCCGGGGAGACCATGTTTAGGAAATTCTCGAAAGCAGTTCACGCCACCCGTCCCGCTCTTCGGGATCAGGTGAGACAGCGAGGATGTCGTCGATCAGCTCGGGATATCCGGCGCCGAAAATGTAGCGATCGAAGAATCGCGTCGGTCCCTGGACCGTGAAGACAGGTTCCGGCTCGTCGTCTTCATCCCACATCTCCGGCGTTTCGAGATCGGTCGCGTCCCAGATCGAGACCTCCAGCGATTTCACCTCGACAGAAACGATGTAGCTGAAGGCGATGAGGCCGAGACTGACCTCGGTGGGTGGATCCACCTCACGGCGGCCCTTGACGACTTGCCTGTCGTAGGAATAGAACTCGAGAAGGTCGGTCTTGAGTCCGTCGAACAGGCCGCCCAACGACTTGAGTTCGCTGGGATACCAGGGCAAGGTGTCCCCCTCACGCGGGTCACCCACTTCGTGTCCCCAGCTCAGTCGATCCTGCGGGTCCAGATGGTCGCGGCACCATCGGATACGTTCTGCCAGTTCCAAATCAATCCACCACCCTGATGATTACCGGCGTCCCGTAATCAACGCCGGCATCGTCCATGGCTCGCTTCAAATCGAGTCCGATCTTCCGCTGAGTATAGGAGTCTTCCCAGCGGAGGTTCGAACGGTCATCCGCGCCTCCCAGCTGGAGTTCATGGATATGGTCGGGATCCTGCATCTGACCTTTGCGGGTGACCTGGCCGTCGTTCTTGGTATCCCATGTCTCGTAAGGCCGCTTCGCCGCCTTTTGAGCAGCACTATCGCCTTCATGCTGGGACGTCACTTCTTTGATCTTCTTATGCCGTACGTCTCTGGTGATACTTCCATCGCGGTTTCTCACCCACTCGCCCTCGGAATGCTTCTTCGGCACCTTGTGGCGGACCAGCTTGCCTTCTTGGCCGAGCTTCTCGAGCGCCCTGGCCTTCCTGTCGAAGGTCCGCTTTGACATTCCTCGCGTGCGGCGCAGTTCAATGACGACTGGTGCCTGGCCGTTGTTCGGAGCGCCTCCCTTGGCGGTCCGAAACGCCTTGACATCGTCGAGAGTCGCTGCGACGACGCGGGCGCAGCGCTGGTTGTAAGCAGCGCGGTTGCGAGCTCTTCTCCCCCTAGCCATTCAGCACCATGTCAATCGCCATGCCGATCAGTTGATCGACGATGATGCCGGTGATGATCTTGAAAATCGGGATCTGGGCGAGCGAGGCGCCGAAGGTGACCGCCGCCGTCGCGATCGCCTGGGCGATCTGGAAGGCGAGCATCACCAGTTGGACGATCACCTGGACCTTAAGGGCCAGAACCACGCCAGCAGCGATGGTCAGGCCGATGTTGATGAGGTTGGTCGGGTCGGCTGCGTCCGCGATGTTCCGCACTGCGGACTCGGCGTCGTCCCACTCGTCCTTGAAGGCGTCGATCTCCTTGCCGAGGTTGTTCTCGAGGAGCGTAGATGCGGCCGAGTTCAGAGACTCGACCCTTCCGGAGATCTGGTCGGCCATGCCGGTCCATTCTCCCGCAAGGTTGAAGATCGATTCCTCGTCCGATTCAGGAAAGTCGTAGCCGAGCATGCTCAGCAGGCCGGTGAGTTCGGAGGGCAGCTGCAAGCCCATGGGGTGGTATCTCCTCGAGGGTGGGAGTACAGGTCAGGTGCCGAGTTCGCCGAGAAGCTCGTTGAAGATCTGCGCGGTCTCATCGTCCGTGGCCTGGTGGTTGTCGGCCATCTCTCTCAAGCACTGCGCATAGTCAGTCAGCTCCTCGATGTTGGTGGAGAAGCACTCGTTCACGGCATCGGTGCAGGCTTGGTGAGCCATGCCGACCAGCATGCCGATCTCGTCGCCACCGAAGGCGTCGGCGAACTGCTCTAGGGCGCCGGTGAACTGGTCGAGGAGGCCTTGGACTTCATCTTTGGCGGCGTCGAGTTGGTCGGCCGCTTGGCGCATGGAGTCGGGGTCGATGTCGAAGCTCGGCACGGCTACTTGCCTCCGTGGATCTTTGCCATGACCTCGCTGATCGAGGCGCTCATGGCCTGGAACTGGCGGAGGGAGCGGTCTTGGATCTCGGCGACCGACTCGTTGATGGCTTCGAGATCCGGGACGGGTTCGTCGGTGCCCAAGGCCTCGGCGCGTTCGTCCAAGGCGGCGTTGACCATGCGTTTGATCTCGTCAAAGAGGACTTCAGAGCCGATGCGCATGATGCGGGGATCGAACTCGAACTTGTCCACGCGGCCCTCGACGCTGAGTGTGAGGCGGAGGAGGCCCTCGACGCCTTCCACAATCACCGGTTCGACCTGGTTGGCCTCAGGGGACTTGACTGCCGTGCTCAATGTCGCGCGGGCGTCGGCAAGTTGCTGAGCGATCGCGTCCTCTCCGAACATCTGATCTCCAGTCGCTTTGGGCCATCTGAGGATCACTCATCATATACCGGCACGGCAAATGTCAGGGTTCGGCGATACCTTCAGCCCCAAGGGGACTCATCGGCACCGCACGGCACCCTGGACTGCGGATGCATCAGGCGTAGAGGTCGTCGCCTTGGGCGAGGCGGTTCATGTCGGTGGCGACTTGCTGGTCGACGATGCCGCCGTTGTCGATGGCCGCTTGGAGGCCGGACATCATGCCGTGGAGGGTGCCGCGGAGGTATTGGAGGTTGCGCCAGGTGGTGGCGTGGAAATCGGCGTATTCAGCGGCGGCGTTCTCGGCCGCGCCGGGGGCGGTGCCGAAGGCGGGGGCCTTCTTCAGGTCGCCCTCGCTGAGGGACGGGATGATGTCGTTCTCCAGCTCAGCAAGCAGATCGCCGAGGAACTGCTTGTAGCGCTCGAGTGCAGTCGGGTCGAATGCGCGCGTGGCCATGCTGGGGTTCCTTCTCTACGCGTAGGGGTCGTCGTCCTCGTTGACGAAGCCCCACATGTTCTCGTCCTCGACCAGGTCGACATCGGCTTCGCGTTCCTTGTCGTCCATGCCCATGCCTCGCCCGCCGCCGGCTCCGCCGCCGCTCATCATGGACGTCGAGCCGCGGGAGCCTTGTGCGGCAGCCGCACCGGCTGCGGCGGCGCCGGTGGCCGCGGCTCCCATGCCGCTCCCCATGCTCGGTGCCGAGGCCGAAGCGGTGGTCGCCGGGGCGGCGCCGAAGCTGCTGCCGCCGATTCCCGTGTCGCCCATGCCGGATCCGCCGCTGGCGAGGCCGCCGCTGGGCGCGTCCTCGTCGTCCTCTTGGGCGGGGTCGGCGGGCTTGTCGGGTTCGGGATTCTCGCTGACGGGCGGTTCGAGGGAAGGGTCTTCGCTGGCCATCGGCTGCGCAGTCCCGGTGGGCTGCTCCATCGCCGGGGATTCCAGGCTCATGTACGCGGGATCGGCGGAGGCCGGGTACTCCTTGTCGCTGCGCACGGTGCGCACCGAGCGCTCCTCGCCGTCGGTGTCGGCGCTGCGCTGTTCGATGTCCTCATTGGTCTCCGCCTGCCGGGCATCGTAAGCGCCCCAGCTTGAGTCGACGAGGGTCCCGTAGTGCTCCATCGCGTCGGCGACGGCGAGTTCCTTGGCCTCCACGACAGTGAGGCCCTTCGCGGGGTCGAGGCCGTCGCGTTCGATGTTGACGGGGCTGGCGTAGTAGTCGATGTAGTGGAGGATCCGCTCGTCGATGTAGTCGATGATCTCGGTGGCGAGTTCGGGTTCGGCCCCGCTCAGGGCGAGCACGTGTTCGGCGTCCTGGCAGGTGTACTCGATGCAGTCGCCGTGCCACCAGGCGGGCCTGATGTGGACGGACACCCAGCTGTGCCAGTCGCCGTCGATCCAGAACTGCGGTGCGGGGTAAGGGATCTCGCCCGAGGTGCCGCCTTGGATCGAGTAGAGGGCCTCTTCGGTGGCCTGCAGGTTCGCGACGGTGGCGTCGACGTCGTCGATGATGTCGTCGACGAGTTCGCGCGTCTGCGCGCAGGTCGCTTCGAAGGCTTCGAAGTCGGTGCCGGACCAGCCTTCGGCCAGCTCGTTCAGGTTCGACTTGATCTGCTCGGACCAGTCGGCGAGGCGGCCGGACACGTCCTCGGTCCAGGCGTTGCGCAGCCGCTCGATGGAGTGCGCGTCCGCCTGCTCGGGCCGGACGGCCGCGACGGCGGTCCGGAAGTCGGCCTCGGTCGGGAACGCCATGCCGGATGCTTTGGGGCGCAAGCGGAAGAGCTGGCGCTCGACGGGGACGGCGGAGACGAGCTGCTGCCAGCCGGCCTCGGCGGGGTGCTCGGTCGGGTTGGCGCAGTTGGCGTTCGAGCAGGCCGGGCGACCGACCGGGACGAAGACCTCCGCGGGCGGCGGGGGCGCGATAGGCACGTCGCCGGCGGGGGGAGGCGGCGCTGCGGGGGAGCCGAACGCGGGTGCTGAGAGTGCAGGGTCGGCGGGGTCGAGACCCTGGTAATCGCTCATCGATACGCACCTCGGGGACGAGAGGGTGGCCGGTTCCGTTCACGGTAGCAACAGGACGCCATTGACGGAACCCTCGAACTCCCGAAGCGTCGACCTCGCCGCTGGCGTCTACTCGTCGGCGGGGCGGTGGGACGAGGGTCGGATCGTCTGCTTGAGCTTCTGCCACAGGGGCTTCCGGACGAACCAGAAGCCCACCCAGACGGGCACGACGAAGATGACCGTCACGATCACCGGGGCGAGGTGCTCCCCGGTGCCGGTTCCGGCCGTCCAGGCCGTCGGCCGCCCCCACCAGTCGGGATGGAATGCAGCGGGTTCGACGAGGATCGCTTGAAGTCGCAGGCCCTCCTCACAGCGGCCCTTGACCGCGATGTCGACCTCGATGGACGGGCCACCGCCGTCGGGAAGGAATGCGCCCATGCAGGTCTCGTCCCCGCTGCCGGACACGAAGGCGCGCTCGACGACGGCGACGCCGGGAGTCCCGCCCCCGTCCATTGCGGCGCGGAACTCCAGGAACCGCATGAGGTTCACGCCCAATACCAGGAGGGGCAGCAGTGCCAGCGCCGCCAGGACCAAACCGGGCGGTATCCTTCGCCGCGCGGGCGGCCGGGAACCGCCGCGGCTCACTTCCATTGGATCTCTTCGGGGTTGGTGAGTTCCTCGGGCGCGTGGTCCTGCCACAGGTTGGAGAGGCTGTCGGCGATGCCGAGGCCTGCGCCGCCGCCTTGGAAGCCGCTCTTCCATTCGCCGTCGCCCTGGTATGTCGGGAAGATGCCGGACACCGCCTGGATGGTGTTCTCCGGGTTGATGCCCGAGGCGTACTTTCCGGCGGGCATGGTGACCTTGCGGATCCAGTAGGTGGCGAAGCCTTCCAGCATGTTCGCGACGGAGGCCCCGGCGATCTCGAGCGGGTTCGCCTTGTTGCCGGCGCCGGCCTGGAATCCCCAGGTGAAGGCGGTCAGGGTTCCGGTCAGCGCCGTGCACGCGATCATGATCGGTTTCAATGCCGCTTCGAAGGTCTCCGCGGTGGCGAGGAGCCCTGCGGCCGTTGCCAGCGCGGCGGCCCGGGCGGCGGGTTCGCCGACTCCGGTCCAGCAGGTGGCCAGGTAGGAGGCAAGGCAGCAGGCCATGATCACGGTGCAGTAGACAAGGAATCCCCAGTAGACGGTCAAGGCGATGCCCAGAAGGATGAGCTGCGCGCCGATGAGGAACGCGGTCACGGCCAACTCCTTCAGCTGCGCGTTGACACCGCTGGCGGAGGACTTGAACGCCTCGGAGTCGTCGCCCGACCAGTTCTCGTCGGTGATGGTGTCGACCTCGGCGGTCAGGTTCTCGGACGCCTCCCAGTTCTTCTCTCCCAGTCGGATCCAAGCGCCTGCCGCCTTGAACATGTCGCCTGGGTTGCACTGGTTCATGTAGATCTTGACGGCGAGCATCTGCGCCGACAGGCCGAATACCAATGCAGGGGGCGCGATCGCGATCGCGCAGGACTTGATGACGCCGTTGTAATACGGCGACATGGCCGCGCCGGTGCTGTAGACGGATTCCCCCATGGACATGGCGACCTCTTCTTCCTTTAGTTTCCGCCGAACTCGGACGCGCAGGCCTCATCGGCGGCCTGCATGTCCTGGACGCAGCCGTCCAGCGCGGTGCGCATCTCCCGGAAGCATTCGGCGGCACCGGACATGCACTCGGTGACCGTCGCGGTCGCCACGGTGTAGGCGGCGGCCATCGGGAGCATCACGGTGGTGTAGAGGCTGCGGTCGATCGAGCTGAGGTCGGGGAGGACCTCGTTGGTGCTCTCCAGGACGGGGAGCACGTTCGCGTCGATGTTCGCGGCCATCTGCGAGACGAACTCGCAGTCGAAGTTCCGGGTCATGCCCTGCCAGCCTTTCGTTTCATCGCTTCGGTCATCTGCGTCGCCTCGCCGATAACGCTCATGCCGCGCTGTTCAGCCGTCTTCGCCTGCTCGGGCGCGTCGTCCACGGCCCGCGTGATCGCTTCGGGGAGCGCTTCGCGGGTCTTCGCCTGGGCGAGTTTCTCCAGGGCGGCACGGGCTTCTGCCACGAGACTAGTAAGGCGCTGCCCGAGTCCCTCTACTCCGCGATTGCGGGCCTCGGGCCCGATCCAGACGCCGGCGACGATCCGGTCGGAGCTCGCGGTGACGCTGATGTCGCCTTCGTCGGTGTAGATCTCGGCTGTGAGTACTTCTCGCGTGGCCTCGGAGCGCCTGGTACTGGAGTCGCGCATCGACTTGAGGATGCCTTCGAGGCCCACGGCGATGGTCCGGTCGAATTCGGGATCGCGGCTCAGGGTCGGCGCGGCGCCTTGGATGCCGAGCCGTGCCCGCATGCTGGCGGCGAACGCCTCGTAGCCGCCGGAGGCGGCCGCCTGCTGGAGCTGGCCGATCGCGGCGATGCCCCCCGCGAGGGCATCGTCTGCGTCCGCCCCGGGGCGGGGCAGTCTCCCCACGAGTTCGGTGACCAGGTTGCCGATCACGCTCATGGGCTGGCGGAACCCGACCGGCGATACCTCGACGACCACCTGTTCGCCTTCGAGCCGAACCGTCACATAGTCGTCGAGGTCGGAGACGGTCAGGTCGGCGTCGTTCATGGGTGCGGCTCACTTCGACGGGGTCGGTCGGCGATGGCGGGTCGTCGTACAAACAGTAGCGTCACCGGCCTTTTCGGGCCACTGCGCAGCTGGTCAACCCAACCGGGCGTGGTGGACGGCGCTGATCTCGCCTACGACTGCAGAAGCGGCGGCTCGGGCGGCGGTCGCGGCGGCGGTGAGCTGTTCGGCGAGGGTGTGCCGGTCGGTGAGGTTGGGGACGTTGTTCTGCAGGAACACGACCTCGGTGAGCCTGCCGCGCAGGTTGACGGCGAGGTCGTGGTTGCCGAGGCGGACGGTGTCGACGCTGAACGTCGGCCGGCGAGTGCTGTTTCGGGGAAGTCGCGGGAGCGGTTCCTGCTTGGGAGTGGTCATCACCGGTGGCGGCCTCCGTTCCGGAAACGTTGCGGGCCGAGGCTGCTGGGAACGCATCGTAAGGACTGATCAGCCCTGTCGGATGGCGGACACGCCGAGAAGGCACGGTCCTACGGTCGCTTGCTCGCTGACGCATTCAGGCGAGAAGCTGCGGGATCGTCTCCTTCGGCACAAGGCTGATGCCGTCGGTGACTTTGCGACCGGTCTCGTCGTCCCGGGTGGCGCCGAATCGGATGCCGAGGTCAGGTATCGAGTAGACACCGACATAGGGGCCGACGACCTGGTGCCCGCGCTCGGTCATCAGGGCGATGATCTCCTCGATCGGGCGCTTCACGAACTGGACGTCCTCGACGTACACGACCGCTTCATCGTTGATGATCTCGATGAATTCCAGGCGGTCTTCCTCGTCATAGTCGAGGCTCATGTACGGGTCGAGATACAGGTCGGTCATGCTGGGCGAGTCGGGGTTGCGCTGGAACGACTGGAACTCGCCGAGGCTTTCGCGATGCTGCGAGCGCGGCTCGCCGAATCGGGCGAACTCGAACCCGACCAGAGGCTGGACTGTGTACGGGTAGTCGACCATGGTCTCACTCTCGCATTTCGCCCGCCGCTGAATCACATGGTAACGACAACATGCAATATCGCAGCCCGGCTTCGACCCGATGCCCGGCGCGCTCGGCAGCGTGTTCGAGCGCCTGAATCGGGGGAGGGCGCTCGCGGCGCGCTAGGAGTCCGCTTCGGCTCCGGTCTCTGCTTTCCCGTTGTCGCCGTTCTCGAGCGGCCAGACCGTGGCTTCCACGGAGCCGACGAGTTCGAGGGGGCCGACGAGCGAGGCAGTGCGGGCGACAGTGAAGTCGTCGAGGGCGAGGAGGCTGATGCCGCCGCGGCTCTGGGCGACGGCGGCGTAGTAGGCGCCGGTGCCGCGGTCCTGGAAGACCCAGCCGGGGCGGGTGTCCGTGGGGATGGTCGGGACCTTGGAGCGGGCCGCGGGGAGGCTGCCTGTGGCGGCGGTGTCGGGCGCGAACGGCGACCCCGATGTGGGGTAGGCCTGCGGGTGCCGCGGCTCGGGTGCGGCGGGCGGCGGGTAGTCCTGCGACTCGGGTTCCATGGGGGTCTCCGTGTAGTCCGGCATCTGGTAGCGGGTCGGGTCGCCCGACACCGGGATCGGCGGCGGGTTCACCGGGTGGTCGGGCACGCTGATGAGCGTGCGCATTTCGACCTTCCCCGCAACGTAGCTCACCAACCACAGTCCGACGGCGAGGGCGACCAGGTCGATGCCGACGGCGAGGAGCACGCGGAGGTTCGCGTTGAGTCCGGTTCCGAACTGCGCCAAGGAGAACAGGCCGGCGGCGAGGGCGAAGATGACGAGGCCGATGAGGGCCCCGGTCATGACGGCGGGGCGGCCGAGGCGCGGGAGGGGGGCCGAGGGCCACTTCTCGGAGGCACGGACGCCGCCGAGGGCGGCGGCCGCGAGCGCGGCGACGGCGAGACCGGCGACGGCGAAGGCGATCGCGGCGGCGGTGAGCCGCCCCGCGATGTCGTCGATGTAGTCCATGTTGGTCTCCGCGAGGTCGGTGCTCGGCCTGTTGGCCGGCGGTGTGGGCTGGATTCGGTTGTGCCGTATGGCGCTCTGCCGTGCGGCTCTATTGTGCGGTGCCGGGGCGCCTCCGAGCGTAGGACACCGACCTCCCCGAGTTTAGTGTCGGATTGCCGACACGGAGTGATCGCGTGCATCGGATTGCCTTTCGCCCGCGAATCGGTTTCACTGTCTCGTGGCGGTCCTAACGGTCGCTCTTCGGCCCGACGAAGGTGCGTTCTGTCAGGGCTGCGGCATATGATGAGGGCAGACCCCGTGAAGGGTTGGGAGACAAGAAACATGAGTGAAGATTGCGTTACGTGAGACAGGAGTTACTCCTGTGACGGAAGGATGGGACTGACGATGATGAGAGAGACACTCTGGACGGTGGCCGCGCACGCCCAGGCCGGCGCCGAGATCAACACGCAGGGGATCATCGGGTTCTTCCTCTCGAAGATCGCCCCGATCCTCCTGGCAATCCTCGGACTCATCTTCATCGCCCGAGCCAACAAGGGCGAGGTCAGCCGCGTGCTCACCTCGTCCACCATCGCCATCCTCGGCATCGCCTTCATCGCCGGCGCCGTGGTCCTGGTGGCCGTCGGCAACGGCCTTGTCGACGTCCTCTTCAGCTCCGAGGACTAACCCCCCACATCGCCCCTGAAGTAAGGCCGGACGGAGGACGCCATGCGCTTGCGCACCGACGACGACATCTACCGTGCGCGCCTGCTGTACCTCGGCCCTCCCGGGTACACCCTCCCCGTCCACCTTCCGTACGGGCAGTATGGGGCCTTCGCCGCGATGCTGGCCCTGTTCATGCTGCTGCACTGGGCCTTCACCGGCGACGTCGACCTCTTCCCCGCCATCGAGATCTCCCTCGCTCTCGTCTCCACATCGCTGATCTTCCGCTACGTCGACGCCGACCGCCCTGCGACCACGGTCGTCCGCACACTGCTCACCGACTGGAAGCACACGCGCGACGCCGGCCACGAGAAGCGGATCCCGGCGTTCACGACCCGTTCGATCCGCCTGCGGCCCACGCTCGTGGAGCCCGTCCGAACTGAGGAGCGCCTATGAGCGGCGAGGATCGCCGACAGCCCGTCGCCAAGTTCTCCGCCCCCCGACCGCCCGCGCCCGTGCGCGATCGGGAGCGGCAGTCCGGCGATCTCGGCGACGACGCCACCGCGCTGGCCGACGCGGTCTTCCGCGGCGAGCCCGCCCGGAAACCAGGCAACACCGAGCCGGCCAGGCCCCACCAGTCGGCGAGCCCACCGGCGCCCACCCCGACGCAGCCCAGCCCCGCCGCCACGCCCTCTCCTGTAGACCCCCTACGACACGCGTCGCCACCTGCGTCGATGACACCGCCGTCAGCGAGTCGTCCACAGGCTTATCCCCAGGGTTATCCACAGAATCCGCAGAGTTATCCACAGGGATATCAACAGCGGTATTCACAGGCGCCTACCAGCGGAAATCCACAGGGTTATCCACAACGCAACGGTAGTTATCCACAGGCCAAGCAGAGTTATCCACAGGCTGTTGACCAGCGACGCGGGAATGTTTCCACAGGTCGAACAACGTCTGAACAAAAGGGTGCACAAAGGGTGCCCGGCCAGGATCTCGTCCCGCTCAAGCAGGCCCGCGCCGAGGCCGCGCAGCTGGAGACGACGAGCCCGAAGCCGACCCGCGTCAAGCCGCTGCCCAGGGACAAGGAGAAGCAGCCGCTCCGCGAGCTGAGCCTCACCGAGATCGCCGGGCACGCCACGTTCACGCCCGCCTCGGTCACCGCCTGGTACAAGCTGCCCGGCGTGCGCTGGTCCTTCCGGCCCGACCTCGAGCGCGAGGCGCTCATCGTCGCGATCGCCGAGCAGTTCGCCGGCCTCGCGGGCATGCGCGTCCACCTGCGCCGCACCACCCGGCCGTTCCCGGCCGACCAGTGGGCCCGCACCGTGGACAAGCACACCGCACGCCCGCTGCGCACCGTCCCCGGCGGCACCAGCTGGGCCGACCACCTCGTGGCTGCCCAGCGCCACCTGCAATCGCTGTCGCACGCCGAGGGCGAGACGTTCCTCGGCATCACCTTCAGCCGCCGCGGCGCGTTCGACCAGCTCGGCGAGAAGGTCGGCCGCATGTTCGGCCGCGGCACCAAGCTCTCCGAGCGCGAGAAGATCGAGAAGCGCAGCCTCCAGTTCGACGAGGTCCTCGGCTCCTTCGGCGTGCGCGCCCGCCGCGCCACCACCGCCGAGCTCGAATGGCTCGTCTACCGGTCCGTCGCCCTCGGCATGGAACCGCCACGCCTGCTCTCGGGCTCGAACAGCGAGTGGGAGGCCGGCGACGTCCTCGGCCTCACCGAGTCGATCGAGCGCTACCGGAGTCCTTACGGCTCAACGGTGAAGCTCGTCAACCGCCTCACCGGCGAGGAGAAGCACACCGCGGTCCTCACCGTCGGCCGCATGGAGGAGCTCGAGATCCCCCAGCGCCACGAGCCGTGGCTGCACTTCCACGAGCGCTGCCCGTGGCCCGTCGAGATCTCCAGCCGCATCGACATCCTCGGCCCCGGCGAGGCCTTCCGCGACCTCGACCACCGCCTGCGCCTCATCAGAAGCCAGCAGCGCGACTACGACGAGCACGCGATGGACGCCCCGCCGGAGCTCCAGCGCCTCGCCGAACGCGCCCTGGGCGTCGGCGACGAGATGACCACCGGCCTGCCGATCGACGCCGCTCGCGCCCACGGCTGGCACCGCATCGCCGTCACCGCGGATACCAAGGAAGAGTGCCTGGAGCGCGCCCGCACGCTGATGCAGATGTACCAGCGGGACATGCGCATCAGCCTCCAGCACCCGAAGAATCAGGACTGGCTGGCCCGCGAGTTCATCCCGGGCGAGCCGGTCGCGCAGACCGGGTACGTGCGCCGCATGCCGGTCAAGCTCTTCGCCGCGGCCCTGCCGCAGGCGGCCTCCACTGTGGGCGACCAACGGGGCGACCTCATCGGCCGCACCGCCGGCACCTGCCGCCGCCCGGTCTTCCTCGACATGCACTTCGCCACGGAGGTCCGCGAAAAGTCGGGCCTCTCGGTCTTCGTCGCCGAACCCGGCGGCGGCAAGTCCACGCTCATGGGCGCGATCGGCTACCTCGCCGCCAAGCGCGGCGTCCAGGTCACGCTGCTCGACCCTTCGGGCCCGCTCGCGCGGCTGTGCGAGATGCCCGAGCTCAAGCCGTTCTCGCGCGTCCTCAACCTCACCGGCTCCGAGCACGGGACGCTGGCGCCGTACGCGCTCATCCCGTCCCCGAGGCGCGAGCACTACGACGACAGCCCCGACGGCCAGCGCGACTACGACATCGCGGTCTCCAACGCCCGCAGCGAAAGGCGCATGCTCGTGCAGGACATCTGCGCGATGCTCCTGCCGCCGCAGATCCAGCGCGAGGCGAGCACCGCGAGGCTCCTGCGCCACGCCGCCCGGCACGTCCCGGCCGAGGAGGGCTCGACCCTCGAGGACATCGTCGAGTCCCTTCAAGACGCCGAGGACCACTCCACCGGCGACGGTGCCGAACTCGCCGCGCTCCTGCTCGACACCGCCGAAATGCCGCTCGCGAAGCTGTTCTTCGGCACCCCGGACAAGGGCGTACTGGAGGACGACACCGCGCTGACCGTGATCACCATGTCCGGCTTGCGCCTGCCCGACCTCGGCATCGAACGCGAGTATTGGAGCGCGGAAGAGGCCCTGGCCCTGCCGATGCTCCACACCGCGCACCGCCTCGCCGTCCGCCGCGCCTACGGCGGAGACATGCACCGCCGCAAGCTGGTCGGCCTCGACGAGGCGCACTTCATGGAGGGCTGGAAGTCCGGCCGCTCGTTCCTGGTGCGCCTGGCCCGCGACTCCCGTAAATGGAATCTCGCGGCGCTGGTGGCGAGCCAGAACCCCAAGGACATCCTCGGGCTCGACGTGCAGAACCTCGTCTCCACGGTCTTCGTCGGCCGCATCGCCGAGGACCGCGAGGTCGCCGAGGAGGCGCTCAAGCTGCTCCGGGTGCCCACCGGAGTCGGCTACGAGAGCGTCCTCGCCTCGTTGTCCGAACAGGACGCTTCCGAGACGACCAAACTCCCCTACCGCGAGTTCGTCATGCGCGACGTCGACGGCCGCGTGCAGCGCATCCGCGCCGACTTCAGCTGGGTCCGCGGCCTGCTCGACTACCTGAACACCACGCCCGGGGAGGAAAAGTGACCGACCCCTCCGCCGATCATGACCTTGCCCCTCCCGCAACGGAACACCGACGACCCGGCCTCGCAAAACGCGCGGCCGGACGGCTCGGGCGCGTGCTGCTGGCTTTGGCTGCAGCGGCCGGCGCTTTGGTCTTCACGCCGGGAATGGCTGGGGCACAGGACGACGCGGAGGGCTGCTCGGACTACGAGTGGCACACCGAGTGGCAGGGATGCCTCGACGAGTTGCCCGAAGGCCAAGAGAGCCAGTGCGAGGCCGCACCCCAACCGGCCTCGCCCGACTCCGGCATGGCGGGCTGGTTCGCCGAGCCGAGCAAGCTCGACAAGAGCGAAGGCATCGGCACTTACAGCGCCTATGGCTACGCCGGTTATCAGCTTCCGATGTACGGCTCGCAGGAGATGTCGATCGGCGGCGGCTGCGCCGACTCGGTCTCGATCCCCAACGGGGCGGACACCGCGAACGCCTTGGCGAACATGGAGTTCAACCTTTCACTCGCCACGGTCGGCGCCTCGAACTCGATGCGCCAGGCTGCGTGGGAGCCCGACAACATGTGGGGCTGGTCGAACGACTTCATGGAGCAGGGCACTGAAGTCCTGTACCGCCAGATCTTCACCGTCTTCGGCGCGGTCACCGTTGGCCTCATCGGCCTCTATCTGCTTTGGCGCTCAAAGCAAGCCGACATGAACAACGCGGTCACTACCGTGGCATGGGCAGTGCTCATCCTCGTGCTCGTGACCGCTGTGGTCCGATGGCCGGTGAAGGCCGCCGAGTACACCGACCAAGCACTGACCATCGGCATGAACCTCAGCACGGTGCTCATCAACGACGACCAGGTCGAGGGCTGCCTCCGCGAAGACGGCATGGACCAGGAGCGTTACGACGAGCTCAAGGAGAACAACGGCGAAGACTTCTGCATCGACACCCGTACCGCCGCCGTGGTCGCCTCCGACACCGTCTCCGGCCAAGTCCTCTACCAGAACTGGCTGCGGACCATGCTCGGCCAGAGCGAAGAGGTCGCATTCCAGGAGCGCGATGGCGAACCGGTAGAGGACGCCGAAGGCAACCCGGTCGTCACCGAGTCCAATTCTGCGTACAAGTACGGTCCTGCTCTCTTTGCAGCGCAAGCATTTTCGTGGGAAGAAGACGCCGAAGCCGAAGACCCGGGCACCCGGGCCGACCTCATCGAGGAGAAGCAGCAGAACTGGCGGAACCTGGTCGCCCAGATCCAGACCGAGGACCCTGAGGCCTACGCCAACCTCAGCGGCCAGCGGGCCTGGGAGCGAACCGGTACCGGATTCCTCGCCCTGCTGACCGCAATCTTCTTCTCTCTCTTCGACCTCACTGCCTCGATCATGATCATCCTGGGCTTTATGATCGTGCGATTCGCGATCGTGGCTCTGCCCATCATCGGCACCATCGCGCTGCTCCGCCCCGCAGGCGGACCGTTTAAACGCCTGGTCAACACGGTGCTCGGAGCGATCATCAACGTCGCGATCTTCTCGCTCGCAGCGGTGATCTACATCTGGGCCTCTGGTCGCATTCTCGGCACCACGATGCCCGTCTGGCTTCAGGTTGTCCTAATCGGACTCCTTGGCGTAGCAGCTTGGCTTTTGCTACGGCCAGGAAGACGCATCGCCGGGCTCGCCGCTGGTGGCGGCGTCGCGGATTCCTTCCTCGGGAGACGCACCAGCGAGACCGAACGGAGCGCCGAACGGGAACGGGAACGCGAACGGTCCATGCAGCGCCGCGACGATGCGCGCCCTGAAGAGGTCGCCGACAACGTCCGCACTCCGCGCGGCGTCAACGAATCGCTGCCGGAACAGAAGACGGGTGCCGACCAGCCGGCCGGCACCGGAAGTCAGAGCGGGACAGGATCGTCCGGCGCTGGCGGAACCGCCGATGGTGGAGAGGTCTACAGGCCTCCAAGAAAAGAGTGACCGATGAACCGCGCCCTCCGGATCATCTTCTCCCGTTACGGGATCATCGTCATCATCCTTCTACTCGTGCTCGGGGCCATCGCCCTGGCCACGCAACGCGAGCAGACTCCGCTCGGCGGCAACAACTCCGGTGCAGACAACCCGACGGGCGACACCAGCTCAGAAGGCTTCACCGAAGACGACGGTCTCGCGACCGAGAACTGCGAAGGCGACGACTGCTACCCGGAAGAGGAACTGCCGCAAGAGGCGGTCGACCGGTCGGTCGAGTTCGCCGAGGCCTGGCTGAACCCGAACGGCCACGCCGCCAGCGGCTGGTACGACTCGATCGCGCCGTTCCTCACCACCGAGGCAGCCGAGCAGATGCAAGGCGTCGACCCTATATCGGTGCCCGCCAAGGAGATCACGGGTGAATCCGTCCCCGAGGGTCTCAAGGTCGGCATCCCGATGGACACGGGCACGCTGACGCTCACCATGACCGAGGGCTCCAACAACTGGACCGAGAGCGGCTGGCTCGTCTCGGCGATCGACTGGGAGCAGTCATGACTGGCATCGGCGACGACGAAATCACCGCGAAAGAACGCTACGAAGACCCCAAGCCCTCGCGAATCCCGAAGAAGCTCAAGCCCTTCATGTGGATCTTCGCCGTTCTAGCCGTGTGCTGCCTCGGTGCGACGGTATCGATCGTGCAGTTGCTTTCGGACCAGTCGAACGACGAAGACGGCAACGCAAACCTGGCTGGGTGCGGCACCAACGTCCAGATCGACCCGAACGCCGACGTGCCCTCGATCGGAGACTATAGCTCCGAGCAGATCGGGAACGCCGCCATCATCATCTATGTCGGGCAGGACCTCGATGTCCCGGCCCGCGGATGGATCATCGCGGTGGCGACCGCGATGCAGGAATCGCGGCTGACGAACCTCGGGCACCTGGGCGACCAGAACGACCACGACTCCCAAGGCCTGTTCCAGCAGCGACCCTCGTCCGGTTGGGGCACACCCGAACAGATCACCGATCCCGTCTACGCCTCGACCAAGTTCTACGAGAAGCTCCTGACCGTGGACAACTGGGAGACGCTTCCGCTCACGGTTGCAGCCCAACGGGTCCAGATCTCGGCCTTCCCGGACGCGTATGCGAAGCACGAGCCGGTCGCGACGCAAATCGTGAACACGCTGACCGGCGGCGGCGGGCGCGTTTCAGCGGTCGACTCTCAAATGGGGACTTGCACGCCATCAGGCGAGCTCTCCGCCTCGGGATGGATGATTCCCACCGCGGGCCCGGTCTGGTCGGGCTTCCAGACTCCGGAGCGCCCGACCCACAACGGAGTCGACATCGGCGCGGACCGCGGCGCTCCCGTGGTGGCGGCTTCGGCGGGCACCGTGATCACCTCGGAGTGCAACGCGAGCCTGTACGGCGCTCCGTACTCCTGCAACCAGGACGGCTCGCCTGAGGTGGCCGGCTGCGGGTGGTACGTCAACATCGTCCACGCCGGGGATTACTTGACGCGTTACTGCCACTTCGGATCTGCCCCGCTGGTGAAGGAGGGCGACGTGGTCCAGGCCGGTCAGCTCCTCGGGTATGTGGGCTCCTCGGGCCGGTCGAGCGGCCCGCACCTGCACTTCGAGACGCACTTGAACGCCGACCGCAGCCCGGCCGGCGCGGTCGACCCGGTCGCCTTCATGAACCAGATGGGCGCCCCGCTCGGCTGAACGACTATCCGAAACCGACCCCGGGACCTCTAGCTGGGCTGGCGGAACGGCTGGTACACCGCCCTGCCCGTTCGCCGTGCCTCCAACGCCAAGGCAAGCCGTTCCCGGTTGAACTCGCTTGACCGCAACAGGGCCCGTTCGGGCGGGAAGAACCCGAATTCCTCGATCTCCCCGGCCCGCAGCCGGATCTGGTCGCGATCCTCGATGACGCCGCCGTCGAAGAGATAGAACGTCAACGGCTCGTCCACATACCCGGTCTCGGTCAGCCAGTCGAGCACCAGCAGGTCACCGACCTGCAAGGCCAGCCCGATCTCCTCTGCGATCTCGCGAGCGCAGCCCTGGTGAGGCGACTCGCCTCGGTCGACCCAACCGCCTACGAAGCCCCACTCATCCCGGGATGCCGGCTTGACCAGCAGCACCTGACCGGCGCTATCGGTAATGAATGCTGCCGCGACGGTCCCCGAGACCGCGATCCGATCAATGAGCGCTTGGCTGGAGGGATCAGTTCGTGCCATGCAGCAGACCCTATCGGGCACAGCCGACGTCGCTCGTCGAACCACCGATGGCGCGCTGACATCCTGCAACCGCGCGCGGCAGTCCAGCGTCTCACTGGAGTGGAGGAGATGCGATGACGGAGAGCGAGCCTGAACCCAACGGGGGCCGGCATTACCGAGCACACGGCACGACCGAAGACGGAACCGCCTCGGGCACAAACAAACGGCCGTCTGGCAGCCAGGTCGCCGGATGGGGACTTGCTGCTGTGGTGACGATCAGCGTAATCGCTCTCATCACGGGCACCTTCATCGGGAGTGACACGGTAAAGCACCCCTTCGTTCAGAGCCTGTTCACTGCTGAGGCCATTGCGTGCTCCAAGTTCATGGCAGCAGGACAAGTCGTCTCGGTGGCGCCTTCCGATGTCACCGACCGGATCATCGTGACCTTCGCGGTGGATGACCCGATCAAGCCCGCAACGGACCAGGGAACCGTGGAACTCGACATGCTCGACCCTGCCCTGACCGATCCGCAGAACGCCCTGCAAGTCGGTGAAGATGTACTGCTGGAAGTACCGCGGCGCGAAGATTTTGAGACGGAGATCTTTCGGGAATCGGACCTCGAGTCTCGGGTAGCGGGAATCGACCGGTATCTCGACGAGGCAGCCCAAACCGAATGCCCGCCATACTTCCAGGAAGGCGGCGAGACCGTCCAGATGGAAGATCCTCCTGGCGATGCCGGCCTCGGAGCCTGATCTTAATAGCCGCTATTCCATCGGAGCACGACAACGCCGTTCCGGCGTACGGTCGACAACTTCCACCCATTAGAGCCATGTGTCCCAACACAACACGAGCGTCGGTGACCCGGATAATGAAGAGGTCGGCGCACTGCCCCACCGCGGTGCGCCGACCTGACTTGCACTGTCCGATCAACCTTCGCAGCCGCGGGAGAGAAACTTCCAGACCGACACGGCTTCGGCGATGATTTTCTCTGCGTGCTGATTGGCCCATTCGACTTCCGTTGGGGCGCAGACGCGCAGACCTGGCGCGATGGTGTCGAGCCGGATCACCGAGCCGAGTGCTTCGGTCCTCTGCTCCCAGGCACGGGCCATCGTGATGCGAAAGCGCGCTTGGGAAGGGAACGCCTCGTAATAGAGGCGTCGGCCGCCGATCACGGCCGCGAACCGGTAGCCGTTCGGGTCGTCCTTGGAACCCCGCCTACGTCGGTCGGCGTTTTCGGCAAGTTCGAAGCTCACAGTGCCACCGCCTCTCGGAATGCCTGGCGCTCATCGAAATGTCGCTCCCACTGGTTGAGGTAGGGGCTGATGGGGTTGGTCCGGTGCGGCCCTTGGAAGGGTGTTCCGGCCAGCAGCGGGCGCGTCCTGGCTGGGGCCGGAGCGGCCATCGTGTTGAGCTGAACGGTCGGGCTTTCGACTTCAACTGCGCTCTCTGATGAATCGACGCCGAGCACGCGGAACAGGAAGGCGCGCAAGGTCGCCCAGAACAGCATCCAGCGGTCGTCGAAAGTGGTCGTTGCGATCAGGTGGGCTTGGTGCAGCTCTTGGGATCCGTCCAGGAACCGGTTCCAGGCGTCTTCACGGAGTTTGCCGAAGTCGTAGCGGTCTTCGTGGTCGTCCTCCCAGAACCGCCGCCAGGGTCGCGTCGGCGGCTCGGGCGGTTCGTTGTCGTTTCGAACGGGCGATGGTCGACGCCTCTCGGCCCCCACGGAGGTGGGGCCGGGCGACGGTCGATGGGCGTGGTCGGATCGGGGTTGAGGCGATATGTCTTCGCAAGGCGTATCGGGCAGTTCGCCTCGGCGGTGCCTGCCGGTCCGGGTATCGGGGTACCAGTCGGGTGAACCGTATGGGCCGGGATCGAGCGGATCGATCGGGCGGGCGCGGTCGGGCAGGCCGGGATCGACGGCTGCGGCGTAAACCACCTGCTCAAGGTAGTCAGGAACGCCCGGTCGGCAGTTCTGATTCGCCCCGGAATGGCTGTTTGCGGGCAGCCCGAAATCGAGTATGGTCGTAGTTGCCAAGGGAGCTTGCTCCTCTGGTGTTAAGGGCCGCCCGGTGGTACTTGTTTGGTAGACGGAACCACCGGGCGGCAGGTGTACTTATGCCTTATTCAGTTGGCCGCGAGCCTTCGCACAATCGGTGTTACCGACGGTGCGGCAGAGACGCGCTGTCCAAATGGTGAGCGAACATCGCCGAGTTGTCAACCGCCGCTTACGGCGTGTCGCGAAGTCTCAAGTGGAGCTTATCCTTGAGATATTTAGATCAATCCATCTCCACCCGCGAGCGAGACGATGCAATCCTCTTGCACCCCAATGGTGAAGGTGAAGTTTTCCTGGTTTAGGCCGGCCTTCAGCGAGATTTCGACCGCAAAGTTCGTGATTGACGTCTCTGTGGATTCGGCGGGGTCGATGCCGTCGATGAAGGCGGTGACATCACCCTTGTCTGCAGCCCACTCAGTGATCGCCGCATCGAATTCCTCAGGCGTTGCGCCTGTGTAAGAAGCACATTGGGAAGCGGTCGCCGCTGCGGGCTCACGGTCGACGACAATCGCGCGCAGGAATTCGGTGGCAACAGCCTGTGGATCCGCCTCGTCCCCAGTGCCATCGCCAGCGCTCGGCTCATCGTCTTCTACCTGCACAGCGTTGGAGACGCAGAAGGCTCCGTCTTCTTCCTGGACGGTGACAACGAAGTCTTCAAAGCGCTGAGTGGCCTCGTGGATATAGGAAACCGTCCCTGCAACCGTGGTTCCATCGGTCCCCGCCACAGGATCACCGGTCTCCAGGTCCACCCGCGTAATGCCGCCTAGCTCATCGTCATAGGACTGGCGAATGGCGTCAAGATCCGAAGGGGTCAGCTCGGGAGAAGCATCCTCGCAGAGCGTGGCTTCGGCTCGGTCCAAGTCTTGGTTCGATCCGTACCGGAGGTATCGCCAGGCAGCGTTGTTCGCACTGGAAGCGGGCTGGTCGCGTGAGTCCTCGTTCTCGGGGTTGCCGCTAGCGGCGATCGCCGGGGCTACCCAGCCGCCCAGGGCCAGGAGGAGGCCCCATACGCCGACCATGGCGCCGACGCGTCCCCATTTGCGTGGGGGGTCGGCGAACTCGTTGTCCTTGGCCTCGTTGACCTCGACGACTCGATACTGCTTCCCGTCCGCGCTGCGGACGGTGGACGCGCGGCTAGCACGGCGTGGAGCACGAGCACTGCGAACGACACGCCGGAGAAACCTACCCATGGCCTCACCCTATTGGACCGGACCCACAGGCCTCAAGCAGAAGCCGGGCCCGGGGCACCGGTTTCTCCGCGAACCTCGCGTCGCGGCCTCCACCAGCGAGCCGACTGGATCAGGATCGAGAGGGCGACGGTCGCCGTCGAGGGGATCGCCCAGAGGACGATTTCCGTTGTCACGGGGATCGTCCCGAGGGCGCCGAGGATGCCGAGCCAGACGAATGGAACCGCCGCGATCACGACCGGAATCAGCCGGAGGTACCACCGCCGCCTGCGTCCGCAGATCGCCAGCGGGATGCCCACGACAAGGCCGTAGGCAGTCGCGGACGCGATCCATGCGAGGGGCCAGAAGAGCGGGCCACCATGGTCGTTGTAGACGATCACGATGCCCACGAAGGTGGCGATGACGACCGTGGCATACACCGCGGGCCACACCACCAGGCACGCGGCAAGGTGGAGCCACAGGGCCAGTCTCGCGCTGCAGCGCCGGGCCAGGGGTCGTGGAGGCGGGTATGGGGTGGGGTGGAACTGCACTGGAGGTTCGCCGGGGTGGCGATCTGTTGCTGTCATAGTGATGTCAAGCTTAGCAACTTATTGAACATGTTCAAGTACTCAGCTGCAGCAGGTGGCTCGGTCGGGATCGGTCGAGCTCGGGCAGGCGTCGACGCCCTCTCTCGTACTGATCGAAACGGCCGAAAGTGTTACCGTAACCAGGAGTGCACCCCTTGACTTCGAGGAGCCGCCGTGTCCGATGGCCATCGGCCCGAAGAGGATTCGCCGAACCCGATCACGGGCCGCGTCGAGCCGTATGAGGCCGACGAGGACTATGAGGAGCGACTCGCGCAGGGGCTCGAAGCGCTGGACTCCCTCCCCCGCGACGACGACTGGGAACACACCAAGCGGGTCATCGAGAACGCACCGTCCCGGGCCGAGATCGATGCGGCGGCGCAGGCGCTCGCCCAGGCTCAGGAACTGCTGTCGGCGCTCACGGAAGCCCGTTACACCGGAGTCGATCCCGATGGGCTCGTGAAGGTCGTCATCGACACGGGCGGGCGCATCCAGGACGTCGAGTTCGACGTGGCCGCCGTGCGAGTCGGCGCCCGCACCGCCGCTGAGTCGATCCAGGCCGCCTGGATAGCTGCCGAGCAGGAGCGGGACGCCGACAGTGCGCGGTTCGAGGCCATGTCGCGTGGGCTCGGAGGGCAGGACCGATGAGCGATGCGATCGAACGCGCTGCGCTGCTGGCCGGTCTCCAGGAGGCGACGGGGCGAATCGAGGCGGCCGTCCAAGCCCGCGCCTACGAGCGCTTCGAACAGACCTCCGAGTCGAAGCTCTGCACCGCGACGGTGAATCTCCGGCAGCAACTGGTCGATTTCCAGTTCCTGCAGGCGAACGCAATGCGGGAGCTCGATCGAGAGGCGCTGGCCGAGGAGGTGCGGTCGACCATTGCCGCGGCCCAGGCGAAGGCCCGCGAGGCGACCGACCGGATCGCCGCCGAGATCTACGCCGAGCTCGGCCTGTCCTAGTTAGGGGCCGAGCCGGTGGCGCCGATCAGTTCGGCCTGCCGCGGCACCCAGCCCTTCGCACCGCTCTTCTCCCGGCCGACGCGTTCCCACTGCGCGACGATCGCGGCGGAGAACCGTTCTAGGGATTCTGGGTCGCACGCTTGGATCGCGATGGCGAGCCCCGCGTAGGGAATGTCCGAGGCCGAGAGCAGGAGCATGGTCAGCAGGTGCTCGACGGCCCGCGCCGGCAGCACTGCCTTCCCGGTTCGCTCCCAGATCGGCGGGAGCAGTGACGGGTCGGCCCAGTCGGGAATCCGGGGCATGGTTCGCGGGAGGGCGTAGAGCGCTTCGGGTCCGAGGATGGATTCCAGCGCCGACAGTGCCGCTTCACCGTGTTCGGAGAGTTCGGCTGCCACGGCTTCATCGCCGTGATGGAAAGCGAGGTGGCGCAGTGCTTGAGCGGCGGCGTCGCGAAGCGGGCCGGGCGCTCCCAGTGCGTCGAAGGCCAGCCACGGCACCGATTCCAGGCCGTGGCGGGCGAACCAGGCGCGGCTCGCGTTGCGCGCCTGCGGTTTCTTGTCTAGCCAGGAAGCCGCGAGGCGGGCCGGTCGCAGGCCGGCCATCGGCAGCAGGCGCTCCCCGAGGTCGGGCCGGTTGACGAGTTCCTCCAACATAGCGGCCGGGTCGGTGTAGGTCGGATTCGGCTCTTCTCTTGCCCGCCAGCGCAATTCGAGGTCGGCTGGAGCGTCCGTTGTCACCGGCGCCGGTGATTCGGGGGCCTGGTCGCGGTGCAGCCATGGCGGATCGGTGAGCAGCGGCGGCAGGTCGGCGGGGTCGGCGACCGGTGTGTCCGGTCCGACCTCGCGCATGGTATCCGTTGCAGCCATGTCAGAGGCGGAGAGTTCGGTCGCGATGGCCCTCCAGACGAGCGGGTCGGAAGGCAGCAGAGCCGCCAGTTCCGGGCTGGGACCGGATTCGGCGGTGTGGGCGGCGATGGTCCGAACCGCCATCGCCGGGTAGCGTCGCACGACGGCTCCCGCAAGGGGGATTGTGCCTCGGACTTCCAGGTGTGACAGCAAGCGTCGCAACGCTTCCGGAGATTCGGCCGCCGTCAGGGCCGTCGCCACGTCCGGGCGCGCCGCGGGCTCCCAGCCCCAGCCCGGCGCGCTGGCGGCGAGCACCGGCAGGCCGGCGACTCCGCAGGCGTCCAGGAATGTGGCCAGCATTCCGGTGTCTCCCCGGATCGGCCAGTCACTGCGCCGCTCCAAGGCTGCGAGATGATCCGTGGTCGAGACGGCGTGCCACCACATCCAGTCGACGGTGAACCAGTCGGGGAAATCGGCTTCCAGTGCCTCGCTCACCCAGTTCGTCTCTGTGGGGACGAGGAAGGATGCGACCGTGCTCCGCCAAGGGCTCGATCGACGTTCGGCCAGGGCTTCGATCACGGCGTCGTAGTCGTTCGTGCTTGCGATGGCGGTGCGGATTCGGCGCAGGTCCTCGCGGTGGATGCGGGCGGCCCACTTCAGTCCGCCGGGTTCATCGACCGTGACTCGCCTGTTGTCCCCGATCATCGTGTAGCCGCTGGTCATCATGCAGCGCTCCAGTACGGCGGCGGCGGCGAACGCCGGTCCGTGCTTCGTGATCCAGGCGTCCAGAAAGGGCCCGAACCGATGTTCTTCCGTCACAAGGTGGCCGAGGATCAGGTGCAGCACCGCCGCGCCGGTCGGATCGGGGCCGGTGCTGAGATGCCCTGCTGTCGCGTTGCGCAGGGTCAAATCGGTGAAGAACGGCGGGAAGAACGATTCGACGAACGCGAAGTGCTCCCTGACCAGCCGGTCGATCCGGTCGGCCGCTTCGGTGTCGAAGTTGATGGGTTCTGGCTGTGTACGACCGCCTCTGCGGGGCATGACGAGTCGCGCCCATCCCGGCGGCAGGTCGAGTTCGGGGTGCTGCATGGTCGTCACCGCTGCATTAGATCACTGATTCGCGGTCCATGTCGGCGGCGTCGATCCGCTCCTCCTCGAAGCGTTCGATCAGGGCGTCCGTGCCGACGGCGACCGCGAAGTCGAGCTCGCGCTGGGTGATCGGGACCGGCTGGAGCCACACCACCGTGGTGTCGCCGAGTTCCACCAGGGTGAAGGCGTCGTCCCAGAGGTACGGCTCGGTGAACAGCACATGCTTGAGTTCGAAGCCTGGGAAGTAGGGTTCCACCGCGCCCTCGTAGATCTGGCCGGGCATGACGGGCGCGCCGTCCATGACGCTGAAAGCACAGGTGGCGAGCACGTTGTCGTAGGTCCTGAAGCGGGCGTATGTGGCGCCGACGAGTTCGACGCGGAGGTCGGGGCCTGTGTCGGCCGTCTGGCCGCCGATCGAGAACGTCGAGAGTCCCAGTGTGCCGAAGGTGACGCCGCCCCGGAACGGGACGTTGTTGTAGCGCACCAGGTCGATGTGCTTCGCGCCGGTGCCGTCGCTGTGCCGGACCATGCCGTCGGGGGTTCGCCCGCCGACCGCGTCAGCGATGGCGAACGCGAGGCGGTCGTCGACGTCGTGTCGGTCTGCCATGTCTCTTCGCCTCTTCCGGGCCGTTAGATGACTGGGTCGAGCGGGTCGCCGTAAGCCGCACGGTACTTCTGCACCCAGTAGTTGATCTCGTCGGGCGCCTCGCCAACGTGGGTGCGGTTGGTGTTGGTGGTCTCGATCCGGTAGGGGACGTCGTTGTGCTGCCTGAGCACTTCGGTGCGCGGGTTGAGGCCCTGCTGCCTGATCTTGCTCTCCCACAGGCGGGCCACTTCCTCGTGCTTCCGCGACTCGTAGCCGTACGGGTGGCCCATGTCCCAGGTCCTGCGTTGCGTCATGTCGATCCGCTGCTGCGAATGCCAGTCCTCGACTTCGCCTTGGGGGTTCGTCGAGCGCTTCTCCGCGTCCTTGACCGTGGTCGCGCGGAACTTGTTCGGGCGCTGCCCCGGGTCCTGCCTCACGGTCCTGGAAACGGTGCCGATGCTGATGCCCTGGCCGATGACGCCGGAGACATCGCGCAGGCTCAGGCCGAGCGTGTGGAGCGCGGCGGCCGCGGTGGCGTCCTGGACGCAGACCGCGGTGTACTGGGCGATGAGCGCCGTCGAGATCGCGGTGGAAGTGGCGATCAGCGCCGCGTAGGCGGCTGGGGCGCCCGGTCCGAGCGAGGAGGCCTGCTGCAGCTGCTGCTGGCTCGGAATGCAGAAGGGCGCCGGCAGGACTTTGAACTGCGCGGTCTCGGCGCCTTTCTTGGTCTGCTCCAGCGTCTCGGACAGGACCTTCATGATCGGGCCGTTGAGTTGGAGGGCTTTGCCGGCGGCCTCGACCTTCAACTTGGTGGCGTTGATGTTGATGACGAGCGTGTCCTTGTCGCGTCCGAGCGCGTCGTAGTCGTCGCCGTTCCAGCTGTTGCCGAGGGTCTTGACCTGGCGTCCGTACTCGCTTCGGAGGTCGCCGATGTCGGACCCCGCTGAGTCGAGGTCGCCGCCGGCGTCGCTGAACTTCGCGGGGTTGGAGTCGATGACCTGCTGGAAGGTGGGCATGCTGCTCCTAGGCCTCGATTTCTCCGGCGATCTTGTCCAGGTCCTTGGCGGCCTGCTCGTCCGCGTCCTCCCACGCCTTGGCGCTGTCCTTGATCGACTCCGCCTGCTGCTCGATCCGCTGTTCGATGGATTCGAGCACCGGTTTGAGCTGCGTCGCGAAGTTGTCCGCCGCCGAGCTGGTGAGGTAGCCGCGGTTCGCCTTTGACGCTGCGTCGGTGCCGTTGTCCACGGGAGGGTGCTGCTGCGGGAACTTCGCGGCGGTCGACTCGATCTGCGACGCCGTCGAACGCAGCTTGCCGGGTTCCACCAGGATCGGGTCGCCTGCCATTGAGCATCCCCTCCACACATGAGGCTTTTTCGCTCACTCAGCGTACAAGATCCGCGCTTGTCGAGCGGGTCACGCCATAGTGGTCATCGTTTCGCACGACGGCGAGATTCCGCCTGGTGGGCGCGGTCGTCTTAAGCTGGGTTCATGAGCACGCCCTCGGAGCCCGCGACCGCTGGTGTGGCGGTCCCTCTGGCCCGCAATGGGATGGATGAGCCGCTCAGCGAGGCGATGGAGGCCAGGAGCGCGGAGGCGCATCGGCGCATTGAGGCGCGGTTGCGGGCGTGCGGGGTGGACACGCGGGCGGTGCGGGACTGCTTCGTGTGGAACGGGCTGCAGTCCGAGATCGGGGCCGAGGCCGGCCGGGAGTTCGAGGAGGTCTTCCTCGAGCTGGCCGGCGCGGAGTTCGAGGCGCAGGCGGGGCGGACGCGGAGCAGTCTGGACCGGGCGATGCTGTGCCTTTGGGTGCACCACAGTTCGGTGCGGGCGTGGAACCACACGTACCGGGTGGATCTGCTGACGAAGTGCATGATCCGGTTCGCGGCCACGATACGGAAGGTGTGGGGGCTCGACGAGGCGCCTGACGGGTCGGTCGAGTTGGCGCTGCGGCTGTGCGACCTGGTGCGCGGCGAGATCCTGCTCGAGGACCGGTTGAAGACCGGCTCGCGGCTGCGCTACGAGCAGGCGCTGGATGCGGCCCTCGCCGCGTGCGCCGAGGTCCTCGACGACACCGAGGGGCTCACGGACCCGATCGCCGGATACGTGCGGGAGGAAGTGGCGGTCCGGCAGGAGTACCACCTGGTGCTGCGGCGCGCGTTCCGGGCGCTCGTCGTCGCGTCCAGGGCGCAGCCGACCCGGTACGAGATGCGCAAAGAGCTGCGGCGCTTGGCGAACGAGTGGCGGTTCTCCTCGGTCGAGATGAGCAAGCTCAACGCGCACCGGCAGGCCCTGGAGCGGTTGAAGGGGGCGAAGAAGCAGACGTGGATGCGAGTGGACGAGGGCCGCATCGTCTACCTGTTCCCGTTCGGGGTCACCGGGTTGGACTACGAGACGATCGCGTCCCGGTTGCGGCAGACCGGCGAGCGGCAGCCCGCGTCGTCAGAGCTGGTGCGCCCCACCGCGATCCTCGACCACTTCACGTACCACGCCGACATCTGGGAACCGCGCCTCGAGACCGACAAGCGGTTCGACGGGCTGGAGATGTCGCTGCCGAAGGTGCGCCTGCGCGTCGACGAGGAGACGACCGAGGAGCTTTCCGCGTCGATTCGCTTCTCCCCCATCGGCGTTCACTGCCTGCGGTTCGAACGGACCCTGCACGACATCTATCCGAGCGAACTGCACGCCGCGATGTTCCGGGCCGCGCGCGAGCACGGGACGATCGAGGTCGAGTGCGACGGTGTCGATCGGACCTGGGAGCGTTTGGCGCGCTTCGCCCGCGACCTGCTCATCAAGCAGCTGCCCGCGCAGCTCGCCCCCGAGCCGGGAACGGATGGCGACGCCGTCCCGATTGAAATCCACAGGGGACGAACGCACGCGCTCATCCGGGTGCTGCGCGCGAGCGAGCGGGCCCACGAGTACGGGCCGCACGTGGGCGACAGCAGCGAGATGGTGAAGGACGGCCGCCACCTGCTGACCCTCATCGGGTCCTCCGTGCTGCTGCACGCCGCGCCCGACGCGAAGGAGTCGCTGTGGGACTGGGTGCGGCTCGCCGACGACCACAGCAAGCAGATCTGGAACCAGCGCAACGAAGGCGACCTGCTGATCTCCACAGAGAACACCACGGTGATCGCGGCCCTGGACGCCCCGAACTTCATCTCCGGCGACCTGGAGGCCATCGCGGAGTTCACGGCCTGCTTGAGCGGGACGCTCGCGGCGTGGAACCACCAGCTGGACAGCTACCGGTCCAACGTCACCGCGTTCATCGCCGCCTACAACACGCCGGGCTCGGACCGATCGGCCCAGCTGGAGGCGATGAAGGCATCCCGGACACGGATGCTCGGCTTCGAAAGCGAGACAAAGCAGGTGATCTCGCTGCTGTACTCGCCGACGCTGCTGCGCTCCCCGTCGAACTCGGCGTCGCTGCGGCGCCTGCTGGACGTGAGCGGCGTGGACGAGCAGATCGCCTCGTTCGAGGAGCGGCTGGGCGAAGTCATGGCCGACCAGTCCGAGGCGACCCTGCAGCGGTGGGAGAGCGACCGGCAGCAGCGCATCCGCGACTCCCTGACGGCGGCGGTCTCGGCGTTGAGCGTGTGCGCCGCGATCAGCATCTGGCAGGCGTCGGGGCTGTGGACGCCGCTGGGGTGGAGCGCGGTGACGGCGGTCGTGTCGATCTGGGCGGTCGTCTACGTGATGCGCCGCTGGGTGTCCTACTACGGCGTCTGGTCGACCGTGCTGCGGCTGGTCAAGGCCCCGCTGACCTTCGTCCGGTGGGCGCGGGACAGGCGGGGGCGGTCTTCGCGAGTGGCCTCCTGAGCTGCCGTTCCTTGGAATACTGGACCTCATAGCGCCGGCCGGATCGGCGCGAGGGGGCGACGGTGAAGTATCGGATCGTGGAGCAGACGCGGCCGGGCGGGTTGCTCGAGCGCGTGTACCGGGAGGTGCTGGTGCCCGCGTTCCCCGCCAATGAGCTCGAGAGCGAGGCCAGCGTCGCCGAGACCCTCGAGATCGGGACGGGGAGCCTGTTCGTGGCGGTCGACGAGGCCGGGAGGCCGACCGGGGCGGCGTTCGGGCGCTGGTCGGAAGCCTCACGGGTGCAGATGCTGACCTACCTGGCCGTCAAACCGGGCATGCGCGGGTACGGGCTGGGCGGGCGGCTGCTGCGGGAGGCGATCGAAGCCTGGAGCGGACGGCACCGGCCGTGCGCGGTGGTCGCCGAGATCGAATCGCCCGAGGCGCGGGCCGTGCACGAGGCCTACGGCGATCCGCGCCGACGCCTCCAGTTCTATGAGCAGGCGGGCGCTCGCGTCCTCGACCTTCCTTATTTCCAGCCGGGCATCGGCGGCCCCGAACACCGTGTCCAGGGGATGCTGCTGCTCGTGCTCCACGCCGATCCCGCCTTCACCCCCGAGAGCCCGGACCGCCTCTACGGCAGGCCTTTGCACGCGTTCATGGACGCGTACCTGGTGTCTTCGGAGGGCGCGCGGGCGAACGACTGGGACGCCAAGGCCCTGTTCAGGGCGATCGACCGCCCCGGCGGGATCCCCATGGGCCCCTGGGAATCCAAGCGACGGTGACCTCGCACCGGGCGCGTTCCGGCGAGCCCAAGGACGGGTGCTCGCGGGCGCGGTAGGGGTATCGCGGTCGGCATCGGTGCACTACAGTCGCTCCCAGTGCGCCGAACCGCAACCCCTCGATCGAAGGACCGGCCATGATCGCCGCTTGCCTCACGGCCGCCCTCACCGCGCTGGTGTCGGCGTTTTTCCCGGTGACACCGGTCGAGCCTTACCTGATCGGGTTGGCGGCGGCGACCGGCTACAGCCCGATCGCGCTCGGCCTCGCGGCCGCGCTGGGGCAGACGGTGGGCAAGACGACGCTCTTCCTCGGCGTGCGCGGCGCGCTCCGGTCCGACCGGCTACGCGGGTGGGTCGACGCCGCCGAGCGGCGGCGCGAACGGCGACGGGCCGCCCGTTGCGGGTCCCTCGATTCCGATGCGGCACCGGGTTCGCCCGTGGGCACCACGACCGCCACGAAAATGCGCGAGCGGCTCCGCGCCCCACTGGCGCCGATCGTCGCCGTGGCCCGCAAGTTGTTGACGCTCTTGGACAAACCGGCACTCGCGGCCCCGATTCTGCTGCTCAGTGCCGTGACGGGGATGCCGCCGCTGATGGCGACCAGTATCTGCGCGGCGGGCACGCGGATCAACCTGCCCGTGTTCGTGGCCGCGTGCTTCGTGGGGCGGTCCATCCGCTTCATCGCGATCGCATGCGCCCCGCAGCTCGTGCTCAGCTGGACCCTTTGAGGTTCACTGCCATGCCATTCGGGTTCCCTTTGCCTTCGCGCGCAGTCAATGTCGTGGACGGGCTCGGCGTCGTCGACTTCCGCGTCGATGCCGGCACGCACGGGGTGACGCTGGAACTCGCGGGCGACCCGATCGCGAGCGACCGGCATGACGGCGGCGGATCGATCATGTGGCTCGCGAGTCGCATTGCGCCGCAGCCGGATCCGGAAGCGCTGCATCGGCCCGAGGCGTGGGCGGAGCCGGAGGACTGGGAGGCGCTGCGCGAGTGGGTGCGGCATGTCGAACCCGAGGACGATCCGACCGCGCCGCTGCGTCCGTTGCTCGGGCTGTTCGCGTCCGGCGGTTATGCGATCGGGCTCGGCACGCTGCCGAACGCGCATGTGCGGGCGGTGAAGACCGGCATCCAGGCCAAGTGGTACGCCGATTCCGACATTCCGTTCTTCGGGCACACGGTGATCCCCACGCACCATTGGCCGCCGCCGGACAAGGCGGCGGTGAAGGCGTACCAGGAACGGATAGTCGACGCGCGGGCACGGCCCGCGCTCATCCTGGTCACCCATGCGGAGTCTGAGGCGTACTACCTGCTGGACGGGCATCACAAGCTCGCCGCCTACCTTGCGCTGGAACGGGACCCGGTGTGCGTCGTGATCGCGATGCAGACCGAGGAGAGCCGTGACTACCTGTCCTATCTGGATGAACCTGCCGAAGAGTACCGGCCCGAGGAGAACACGAACGGGACGGGCGTGCTCCGCGTCATCGGGCGCGACGGCGCGAGCGCGTTGCGGATCAGCGGAAAGCCGCTGATGGTCGAGGGCTACACGAGTTCAGGGACTGTCGACCGGCTCGCGGTGCTCTCGGGCGATCCGTGGGTGCGCAAGCGAGCGCGGCGGCTGCGGGACTGGCTGCGGGAGCCCGATGCCCGGTCGGCGCCGGAGATGACGCGGACCGTGTGGAAGCTGCTCGCGCCCGGCCGGTACGGGATCAGGCGCTGGGTGCCGGACACGTACTACGTGGAAGCCGTGCGGGCCGACCGGTCCACGAGCTGGTACGTGGGGATCACGACCCCGGATCTCGGGGCGGTGCTGGTGCCGACCGACCAGTGGCCGCCGCCCGACCGCACCGCCATATACGAGTACTGCCAGATGATCAAGCGTGGCGACCGGCCGCTCGTGCTCACCCTGCGGGCGTCACCGCCGGAGGATGAGGACGACGCGGTCGCCTTCGTCGTGGACGGCCACCACAAACTCGAGGCCTACCGGCGGACCGGGGTGGCCCCGCACTGCCTGGACATCGCCGCGCTCGACGGCGACCGGGTCTGCGACGCGCGCGACTTGGAGACGGTGGTGGGCGGCGACGGGACGCTGCAGGAGCTCACCGGGAACCTGCTGCGGTATCTGGCCGACCCGCGCTGAACGCCGCGTCAGTGGCGGCGGTCCTCCAAGTAGCGCATCAGGTTCGCCGCGGACTGCTTGAGCTTCTCGTCGCCCGCGATGACTTCGCGGAGGTCGTCGGGCTTGCACGGGCGGCGGTCGGCGAGGCGGGCGATGTCGAGGAAGTGGGGCGCGATCCCGGTGCGGCGGTACGCGGCCAGCTTGTGGTGGCCGTCGATGAGGAACGCGACGCAGTCCTGCTCGTCGCCGGGCGGCTCCGAACGCAGGATGACCGCGAGCGGCCGGTCGCCGTCCTCGATGGCGTCGACGTACCTGGAGATCATCTCCTCGTCGCGCGGCGGCCACGAGTCGGTGGGGATGACCGCGGTGCCCTCGGTGCCGATGGGCTCGTAGGGATACCACCAGGCCGTGCCGTTCTCGCCGAACGGCTCGATGTGGACGTTCGCGTCCTTCCACGTCCGCACCCCGTAGTGGCCGGGTTGGAGGAGCCCGAGAATCGGGCGCGCGAGGCCGACCGGGTCGAAGTTCTTTGTGACGTATTGCAGGCGGCCTCGCAGTTCGCGGAGCGAGGCGCGGAACTCGGCGTCCCTGGTGCGGATCGCGAAGCGGTCGATCGAACCGGAGCCGGTGTAGCCCTCGACGATGAGCGGTCGCCAGTCGATGCGGAGCGCGCTGGCCCCGTCGTGGCCGCCGATGGACAGGGTGCCGTCCCCATCGCGCACATCGAGCACCCGGTATCCGAGCGACTCGGCCAGCTTCGTGATCATCTGCTCCTCCGTCCTGCCGTCGGACGCCCGCGAGGTGGTCGCCCCTCGACTGCCGAAGGTCCGACTGGTTCCCATGCGATGTTCATCCCTATCCGCACTTCGGTGACGAACCCGTCATTTCGGGCTCGGCGGCGCGTCCGTTCAGCGTAGTACCCCCTCGCGAGGCACACGAACATCACGCGGTGACCAGGGTGTTCGCTCCCGCGCATCGGATTGCCGCTCGTTCCGGGTACCCCGTTTCCGCTGCTTCGCACTTACACTGAGCAACAAGACCCCTCGTTGTCCTGGAGGGCAGACCGTTGGCAGTCCCCCCGCCGCAGTACCCCGAATACCCCTACCCTCCTCCGCTCTTCCCGTACGGACCTTCCTCGCCGCCGCGCATGCCGGGGCTGACGACGACCGCTGTGGTGCTGCTGTGGGTGATGGTCGCGCTGAACGCGCTCGGCGCGCTGCTCACGATCCCGATGTTCGCGTTCGGGCCTGGCACGTTCACCTCGTTGTTCGGACCGGAAGCGGTCCAGCTGGCGATCGTCGCTGCGGCGCAGGGGCTCGCGTGGGCGATCGTCCGCGCGGTCCTGGCGGTGAAGATCGCGCGGCGCAGTGCCTGGGCCCGCAAGGCGGCGTTCGTGGTCGAGGGGACCGGGATGGCGTTCCAGTTGACGTTCGCCGTCCTCATCTTCAACGCCACCATGGCCGACCTCCCCGAGAACGGGAGCTACAGCCTCAACTTCGACTGCACCGGGATCGTGCTGCCGGTCCTCGTCATCTACTTCCTCTCGTCCACGCGGTCGCTCCAGTGGTGCGACCGCTGAACCCCTGTAATCACCGCTCACAGTAAGGAGCACGCCCATGAGCTACCCCCCTCCGCCCCCCGGCCCGCCGCTCGGGTCCATGCCCGAGAAGATTCCCGGTTCCACCAAGGGCGCCGTGGTGCTGCTGTGGATCCTGTTCGGACTCGGGATCTGCGCCGGCGGCGCCTCGGCTTTCGGCTACGTGGGCCTGTCGGCCATGGAAGCGAACGGCGACATCGAGATTCCGGCGGCGTTCATGCCGTTCCTGATCGCCTCGATCGTTCAGATCCTGATCTGGACGGTGCTGCGCGGCGTCCTCGCCGTGAAGATCGCCAAGCGCAGCGCCGGTGCCCGCAAGGGCGCGATCATCCTCGAGCTCGTCGGTGTGGGTTTGGGCGTGCTGTCGTGGATCTTCACCCCGCAGATCGAGTACGCCGGCGCGGAGCCGGCCGGTGGCGCGGCCAGCGGCATCATCGGCTCGGTGATCGGTATCACGTTGGCCGCCATCGTCATCGGCCTGCTGTCCACTGCGGACTCGAAGCGCTGGTGCGTGGAGTAGGACCATCGGTGCGGCCGTCGGACAGGGTTCCCGTCCGGCGGTCGCGCCGTGTTTAACGCTTTGCCTCGAGTGGCGGCCGGGTCCTAAGGTGAACCCCGAAAGTGAGGGCTTCCCCGTGACCAAGTTGAACCAGATCATCGCGATCGAGAAGAGCGTCAAGGCGAAGGCCGCGCGTGCGCTCGGCGACGCCGGGCGCGAGCTCGCCAAGGCGCCGTTGCTGTCCGGCATCTCCCGGACGTACCAGCCGAAGGACGAAGAGGGCGAGCAGTTGCCGCCCGAGTCGACGAAGGTGCAGCGGCGGGTCGAAGAGCAGCTGCGCGAGGTCTCGGCGGCGATGACCCGCCTGTTCGACGTGACGGCCACCAAGGACCGCACCAATGCCCTTGCGACCGCGGACATCGCGGTCGACGGCGAGGTGCTCGTCGCCGACGTCCCCGTCACCTACCTCTTGTTCCTGGAGAAGCAGCTCGCTGAGCTGCAGTCGTTCGTGAAGGCGCTCCCGGTGCTGGACGCGGGCGAGTCCTGGACGTTCAACGACGCGTCCGACGCCTTCGCGACGGACCCGGTGAAGACGGTGCGCACCAAGAAGATCCCGCGCAACCACGTCAAGGCCGAGGCGACCGAGGAGCACCCGGCGCAGGTCGAGGTCTACTACGAGGACATCCCGGTGGGCTACTGGACCACCGTGAAGTTCTCGGGCGCGGCCCCGGCCAAGCGAGTCGTGCAGCTCTCCGATCGGCTCGAGAAGCTCCAGCTCGCCGTCAAGTTCGCCCGGGAGGAGGCCAACGGGACCGAGGTCGTCGACGAGAAGATCGGCGACAAGGTCTTCGGCTACCTGCTCGGCGAATAGGCACCCACAGACCCCCCTGTTTTGAGCGACAGGGGTGGCGCGCAAAGCGCCGAAACACGCTGAAATTGAAGTTCAGTCCGAGTAATACGCGGGAACTCTTGAGGGTACGAGCCCTCCTTTGGCTTTAGCCGCCAAAGGCCCATCGGCACGCGTTCTCCGCCGAAACTGAGACTCTCGCTCCAGCTTCAGCATTCGCCACGCCGCGCGTATCCGCGAGTAGTCCCTCTGGGACATCGATGTTGGAGGTTCGAATCCTTCCCGCCGCACCACATGCGGCGGTAGCTCAATGGCAGAGCGCGATGCTAGTAGCAGACTCAACGGCTACCGCGAACGATCGCAGCGGCGACTATGTGGCACATGGCGGCCCGGGATGGAGGTCAACCACCCGGGCCGCACCTATTTCTGTGGCGCTCGCGCGGCATGATGGTCGCCATGAGCGACAACAGAAAGGGCGATGCCGCGTAGGCCGCCCGCGCGAGTACGCGCTCAGCAGCGCCGCCATCCGCGGCGCATGACCACATGGCGTCTTCCCCGAATCCCCCACGCCTCGAGCACACTCCATGCGGCGATCAGTCTGCTCGAGCTGCACAGCACCAAGCTTTCCCACGGCGACGTAGCGAGTGCGTTCGACCGCTGGCGTCGCATCGCGAACCGGCCCACCCCGAGCCCCGTCGGCTACGGATTCAACAGCGAGTGCGGCGTCTGGGGCTGCTGCCCGCCGTCGCGGGACGCGCTCGAACTCGCGATACGCGGGCTTCCCGCACGCCCCGCTCGGGAGCTGCACCGTCTCGTGGCGCCGCTCGACGAGCGTTTCCTTAATCGGACCTTCGCCGACCCCAGCGCTCCGCCCGGCCCGTGGTGGACCCGTCGATGCTGAACGCGGACAAAGTAAAGCGGCGCCGGCCAGATGGCACTGCCGGCGCCGCCTTCGCCGGGGAGGAGAAGGGCAAGGCCTCAGGCGTCAGGGCTCTCTTCGACCACCGACTCCTCGGTGGCGTTTTCCTGTTCCGGCGGCGTGCCTCCGGGCATGCCGCCGCCTTGCGGGAGCTGGTCGGCGCAGGCCTCGGTGGCCGCGGTCCAGTCGGCTTCGTCCACGCCTTCGGGGGCGGCGATCGCGCCTCCGCCGGGCGGCCCGGCAGGCATGTCGCCCGTGGGCATCTCGCCGTCCGTGGGCATTTCCCCGGTCGGCATCTCGCCGTCCGCTGGCATTTCTCCCGTCGGCATCTCGCCGCCGGGCATGCCGCCCTCGCCGAACGGCGTCCAATCCTCCGGCAGCTCGATGCCCTGCTCCGTGAGGCACGCCGTGTACGGCGCCAGCGGGTCGTCGGCGGCGGACGCCGTGTCTTCGGTCGTAGCCGTGTCCTCGCCGCAAGCGGCCAGCGCCAGAGCGGCCAGGCCCGCGACGCAGCCGACCCGGGCCGCCTGGAAAACCATCGATCTCATAGCGAGCGAGCGTCCCCGGCGAACCTCGGAAACGCCTCAAAACGGGCTCAGCGCTCGCTCCGCCGCTGGTGCGGCCGGGCAGGCCCGAAGACCCGGGTAGGGCTGTCCCTACCCGTGAAATGCCTGCTCGCAGGCTCGTACCGCGTCCTTCTTCGGACGAAGATCATGTACATGAACAAGATCTTCAAGCAGCTCGGCGCCGACAGTGCGTACCTGCTCTCCTCGTTTCCGATCGCCCTTCCCGCGTTCGTCATCACCGTCACCGGTTTCGCCGCCGGGATCGGCACCGCCGTCGTCTGGCTCGGCGTGCCGATCCTCGCCGCGACGCTCTTCGCCATGCGGGGCCTGGCCGCCGCCGGGCGCTTCCAGCTCGGGGCCGTCCTCGGGCAGCCGATCAACCCGCCGCGGTACAAACGGGCCGGTGAGGACGCCTCGGCGCTGCGCCGGTTCCTGACGCCGCTGACGGACGGTCAGTCCTGGCTGAACCTGCTGTGGGGCCTGGTGAACTTCCCGCTGGCCGTGGCCGGGTTCTGCGTGGCCCTGACCTGGTGGGTAGCCACCGTCGCCACGCTCGCTTATCCCTTGTACGCCTGGATCATCCACCGTTCGGTGGGCGAGGGCGACGGCCTGGAGCACGCGACCCGCTGGCTCGGCTGGGGCGACTCGTACCTGGCCCTGTCGGCGCTCTCGGTGCTCGGCGGCCTGATCATGGCCCTGCTCCTGCCGCTGGTCCTGCGCGGTTTCGCGCTGACCCAGGCCGGGCTCAGCCGCGGCCTGCTGGCTTCGCTCACCGACCACGACGCCCCGCGCGGCCCGGTCCGCGCGGCCGCGCTCGACGCCGAGGTCACCCGCGTCCAGGAGCGCCTCACCGCTGCATGATCTCGCTGTCGACCGGGCGGCCGCGCATCGCGGCCGCCCGGTCCTTTCGTGCCTGGAACGGTATCGGGCGGTGATAGTTTGGGCCGCATGGCAGCGCATCACGGGCACGGGCACCAGGACCACTCCGCCGCGTTCGACTTCGCCGAAGCCGCACCGCGGTTCAAGGAACGCGCCGAAGCCGAGGCCGGCAAGTACCTGCGCCTCGCCGCGAAACTGTCCACACCAGACGACAAGGTCGCGGCCGACATCGGCTGCGGCGCGGCGTCAATGGCGTTCGCCCTCGCGACCACCCTGCCCGAGGCCCGGGTGGTGGCCGTGGACGCCGAACCGGCGATGCTCGACCTAGTGCGAGAACGAGCCGCCGAGAACGGCGTGGCCGTGGAGGCGGCGCTGGCGTCGGTGGACGACGCGGACGCGCTCGCCGCGGCCGTCGGCGAACCCGCCGACCTCCTGTGGGCCGGGCACGTCATCCACCACGCCACCGATCCCCAAGCGGCCCTGAACAACCTGGCCGGACTCCTCGCGCCGGGCGGGCGACTCGCCATCGGCGAGGGCGGCACGGCCCCGCAATTCCTGCCTTGGCATGTGGGCGTGGGTAACCCGGGCCTGGAGCTGCGGCTCATCGAAGCCGGTTCGCGCCGGCTCGAAGGCGAGACCCACGAGCACGGTTCGACACCGCTCACGTACGGCTGGAACCTCGCACTCGAACGCGCGGGACTGACCGGGGTGCGCGAAGTGAACGAGCTCGACGCGATCCCCGCCCCGCTCGAAGGCGCGGCCCTGCGGCACGCGCTGGCGTCGCTGGAGACCAGGTCCGAATGGTTCGCGCACTACCTCAGCGACGAGGACAAGGCCGCGTGGGCGCGGCTGCTCGACGAGGACGGCCCCGACTGGCTCGGCCGCCGCCGCGACCTCCACCACCTGTCGATCGACACGTACTTCATCGGCGTCAAACCCTGAGGCCCACCCGCGCCGCTCAATCGTCGGGGTCGAGGCTTCCGGAGTCGACCTCCAACTGGAAGAGCCGCTCGAGCGCGGCCCGCCCGTAGACGTCCTCCAGGTCCTCGGCCCGCGCGAAGTCGCTGAGCAGGTCGAAGCCGTCGCGCACGCCGAGCCGCCCCAGCCGGTAGGCCGCCTCGATCCGCCCGAACCAGTGGAAGCAGGCGTCGGCGGCCAGCACCGAGTAGGCCTCGATCCCGACGTCGGGGCTGATCCCGTGCATCGCCTCCGCCGCGTCGATCCCCAAGTGATAGTCCATGACGGACTCCACACCCTTGATCAACCGCCACAGGGCGTCCTCGGCGTCGATGACGCTCTCGTCGGCGAGCTGCTCGGCGCAGATGATCCGCAGCCGCGCCGACACCAGCGGGGCGTTCGCCAAGTGGCGCAATGCCATCGCCGCGGCGGAACTGTGGACGTTGCGCAGGGCGTGAGCGGCGCTGTGGCGCACGTACTCGTTCACCGAGTCGTCGGTGACCAGCTGCATGAGCGCGATCCCGGCCGGACCGGCGGCGCAGTCGACGAGGGCGCTGGCGGCGTCGAGCCGGTACTTGGCGTCCACGGTGGTGTCGACGGCGATGGTTTCGAGCGCTCTGGCGGCGTCCTCGATGCTGAAGCGGCTCATGTGCTCGGCCACTTCCAGCCGCACCTCGACATCCACATCGGAGGCTTTGGTGAGGGGCGAGAGGCGCATGGCCATGTCCCGGCCGCCGAGGTCGACGAGGTCTTGGATGAGCTGGATGCGGAGCTCGGCGTCGATCGCCTCGTTCCGTATGGAGCACACGAGGTTGGTCATGGCGCGGTCGCGGCGCTGATGCGGGACCGTGGCCACCCCGCTTGCAGGCGGCTCGTAAGGGCTCCCGAAATCGCGGATCGGCGACGCGTAGGCGTCCTCGATCGAAAGGTCGCGCTCATCGTCGTTGTCCCAGAATCGGTTCCGGGCAGCCGTCGGTTCAGGTTCAGACTCGTCGCGCATGCGGGCGAGCTGGCGGCGCCGCTGCCAGCAGCCCGTCGCCCAGGTCGCGGCCATCGCAGGGTAGAGGAGTCCGTAGCCCCACATGCGACTCACACCGAAGAGCTCGACCACCGGCATCGGGGCGAGCGCGGCAGAGAAGCGGAGTGTCCAAAGCCGCATTGCATTGGCATTCGCCATACGTCGAACCTCGGGTAGAAGCGTGTCTCTTTGCTGCCAGAACTTCTCGGTACGGCTCCGCCGACCCGCGGCAGAGGGCTGCCGGGCGTCGCGTGCGGCCTCAATGTGGGATCGACTGTGCCTTGAGTCCAGTGCCGCATGCGGGTGCCGGGGCATAAAGCGTAGTCCCACAGGGCGATACACCGTCGCACAGGGTGTGCGACGGTCCAGGGCGTCCCGGTGGCGTGAACGGTTCGCACCCGTATGGCCGCTTCGCCGTCCATTGCAGCCACTACCTGGGGTTTTCGGGGTGCCATGATGTCGCCCCTTGCCTGTACGATCGAATTCACCCCGGTGAAGCCCAATCACCGCGACCGATGTCCCCGACCAGACGAGGCGTGTAGAAGCGATGACGTATCCGCCCCCCGGTGGCGAGAACCCGCAGTACCAGCTGCAACCCGAGCCGCAGCAGCCCAGCGACCCGTACATGCAGGGGTACAACAGTACGCCTCCGCCTCCCGCCAATTACTACCCGCAGCAGCAGCCGCCGCAGTACACGCAACCGCAGTACACGCAGCCGCCGACTCAGCCGATGGGGCCGCAGATCGGCGTCCAGCCCGGCTATCCGTCGGCGCCGGGCTCGGTACTGCCCCCGCCGATGCCGCCCGCCCAGCAGGGCGGCAACCTCACCGTCATCCTCGCGGTGGTCGTGGGCCTGGTCGTGGTGCTCGGTATCGCGGCGGTCCTGATCATCCCCGGGATGCTCAAGGACGACGGCGACGACCAGGCGGGCGGCGACACCTCCACGAGCGCCGAGCCCTCGAAGGAGGAGGAGACCTCCGAGGAGGCCGAGCCGTCACAGGAGACCGAAGAGGCCACGCCTGAAGCGAGCGGCAGCCTCGACGGTTGGGGCGCTCCGGTCAGCGAGGACGACTTCGACCCCAACACGCCTGAGGGCGCGGCGATCACGTACCAGATCGCACAGGACACCGGTGACGACGAGACGCTGGCGAGCGTCGTGAGCGCCTCGCCGACCGACGAGATGGCGCTCGACCTCGAGTACGAGACCGGAGACACCAGCGGCTCGAACGGATGGCCGTTCTTCGCGATGTCGAAGGAGGTCGACGGTCAGATCTACGCGTGGGCGGGCTACACGTACTCCGACACCAAGCCGACCACGTTCGACGACATCGTCGGCGGCGCAACGTATATCGCGGTCGAAGAAGACGGCACCTGGAAGCTCTACGACTGGCTGGACTACGGCATCGTCGGATAGCGGCGATGCTCCGAACTGAGGGCCCGACGCCGGTTGGCGTCGGGCCCTTCGCCGTCCCGCCGGTACTCGGCGAATCGCGTGAACCCCGGCGGTAGATGCCCTGCCATAAACTGCGGGAGAGATTCGCATTCCTCCCACCGAACAGGATGCTCATGTCGGCAGGCAAACGAAAGCTGGCGCTCGCGTTCAGCGCGATTCTGGCCGGCACGGCGATCGCTCTGGCCGCACCCGCTCCGGCACAAGCGGATACGGGCGACTGCGTGACGTATCTCCGGAGCAAGGGCTATTCCGTGGACTCCTATATCAAGGACGCCTGCAAGACCGGGGACGCACTGGGCGGCGCGAGGGGCATCAAGTACTGCAAGGACAAGCTGAGGCAGCGCGGTGGCATCTCGAGTGCGCACGCCAGCTCGGCCTGTACTCGCGCCGTCTCATAGCCGACGGAACGGCAGGGGCGCGGAACCGGTGTCCCCGAACCGAACCCACACGCCGATATTCGTTTGCGCGTAGGCCCTGAGCTGCGATTTCCGCTCGACGCCTTGAAGTTATCCACAGGCCGAAAAGTAGTTGTTGACGCTCCGGAGCGGTTCGGCGACAGTTGGTATATGACGCAGATACCGATGTACCGCACCGCGACAGCCACGCTGACCGCACCGCCCGCCGAAGAGGCGGCCGAGGATCTCCTGCTCCGCTTCGAGGCCGTATTCGAGGCCGACTTCAGCCAGGTGGCGACGGGTCGCACCGCGGCCTGGATCCACGGTTTCGACGTCCTGCCACCGGGAGCCGATCAACGCGAGTGGCCGGTCGAGAGTTCACCCGATCCGCCGCTGGCGGACATCACGGTGATCGACGGCCTGCCGGTGACCCGGTTGGCCCGCACCCTCATCGACTGCGCGGCGGATCTGCCGCGCCTGGAGGCGGTGGCCGCCGCCGATCAGATCCTGCGCGCCGGCATCGACGCGGGGAGTCTGGCGGCCGCTCTTGAAGCGGTGCACGGCGAACGGCTGCGGCGGGCGAACGCGACGCTGCTCGCGGCCGATCCGCGGTCGGAGTCGCCGATGGAGTCCTGGACGCGCTGCCTGATCAGCGACGCCGGGTTGCCCACGGCGGTCCCGCAACTGCGGGTGCGCACGCCGAACGGGCGCTCGAAGCTCCTCGACCTCGGTTGGGAGCAGTGGCGGGTCGGGGTCGAATACGACGGCATGGGCACGCAGCTCGGCCTCGCCGCCGGGCCCGGCGACCGGCGCCGCCATCAGGTGATGCGCAACCTCGGTTGGGAGGTCCTGGTCCTGACCGCCTCCGATGTGATGGAGCATCCGCGCCCCTGGCTGGTCCGGCTCCGCGAGACGCTCCTGGAACGCGGCTGGGACCCCGATACGAACGAGCTGCGCGACATCAACGAGCGCATCGAGGCGGTGAACATAGCGGTGGGCCGGCGCTGACGGCAGACCCGGTGGCGCGGGAAGGCGCCTCCCGCACCACCGGGACACGGATCCGAAGCCCGCTCGACTGAGGGAGTCGCGCGCGTCGACAACGGGCAGGGCCGGCACCGCAGCAGCAGGCAAGTGGTGAGGGCGGGCGGAGCGGTGCCGGGCGGGTGGCGGGGCAAGGGGTGGGGGGGGAGGGGGGTCCCCCCGGGAGAGCGCAACGATCTGGCCCCTTTGCCCGAGAACGCGTAAAGCCCTCCCGAATCCGCCCCGCGGGCCCACCAAGGGTTGCGATCGTGGACCGGGATCGGGGCGAGGTCGGGCTAGGATCGGTGCGAGCATCGTTCGAGTCGGCGGGAGCGGCAGTGGCGGAAGGGTCTTTCACCGGTTTCGCGCGCCCCGCCGTCCCCACCCCTCAGGAGATCCGGGAGTGGGCGCTCGACCCGTACTCGACCGCCCCCGAAGGCCGCCAGTGGGATCTCACCCTCGCCACCGACGAGCTCGTCGACTCCTGGCTGGAACTCGCCGCCGACGCCACGTGTCCGAAGCGCTCGTTCGCCCTCCACGTCCTCTACATCTACGCGGGCGACGCCGTGCGCACCAACTTCCGGGTCCACTCGCGCAAACGCGTCGACAGGCTCCTCGAGAAGGCGGCCGAATCCCGCGACCAGTACGTTGAACTCTGGGCCGCGAACACCAAAGCGCTCACCCGCCAGCCGGACCTGTTCGACTACGACGAGTGGTGCAACGGCGGGCTGGTGCGCAGGCCCCGGCGACTCAACCCAGGTCCGACGAGAAGGTAAGCACACCGATGACGCCCACGACGAAGCCTGCGAGCCCCCGATGACGCAAGCGCCCGACCCGAACATGCGCGTCTCCAACGCCGAGCGCGAGGCGATCATCGCCAAACTGCACGCCGCCACCGAGGAAGGCCGCCTCGACCTCGACGAGTTCGCCGACCGCTCCCGCCAGGCCTACGAGGCCCGCACTTACGGCGAGGTCGAGCGCCTCCTCTCCGACCTGCCCGACAACGACACCGGCGCGCTGGCCGTCCCGAACACCGCGACCCGCATGCCCGCCAACGCCCCCACGGAACTGCGCATCAACCCGAAGGCCTCGTCCCTGCAGCGCACAGGCGACTGGGTCGTGCCGCCCAAGGTCATCGTCGACGCCAAGGCCAGCTCCGTGAAGCTCGACTGCCGCCACGCGGTCATCCGCTCCGGCACCGTCGACATCACGCTGGACGTCTACGCCTCCTCGCTGGAGCTCGTACTCCCCGAAGGCGCCTACGCGGTCGACGACAACACCGAAGTGTGGGCCAGCTCGATGCACAATAGGGCCTCCTACAAGGGAGGCACAGGTATTCGGTTCACCATCAGCGGCCGCGCGAAGGCGAGTTCCGTGAACATCCGCCACGAGCGCCGATTCCTCTGGTGGCGATGGTGATCGGTCCTGTCGCAAACTGGGAAATTCAGTGAATTGCCACCCATTGGAACGTCCTTTGTAACGGGCATATAACAGTCATGCCGGATTCCGGCATTCTCCTCATATGAGGGTTTACAGCGAACGGGCCTCGCAATAGGCTCGTTTCCGTGCGCCGCGACACGGCGAAGCCCGCCGTGTTCGAGTACTCACCCGCGCCGGCGCACGTCCCCCTTGAGAGGAGCTCATCGCATGGGATCTCCGTCCCCCCATCTGCAGCGAAGGCGCGCATTCACGCGCGCCAGAGCGAGAACCAGAGCCGTGATGGCGGCCGCGTCCGTGCCCCTAGTGGTCGTCGCGCTCACCACCGTCGGAGGATCGGCCTCGGCCCAGCCCGCCGCGCTCCCTGAGGTCACACCCGAATACCTCAAGGAAGCGGCGACGCTCCCGATCGACTACACGGACGGCCACTACATCGTCCAACTGGCGTCCGACCCCATCGCCACCAACGAGGCCACCGCGCCCGCCGAGGGCGAGACCATCGACTTCGGCGCGAACGAGGTCCAGGACTACCGCGAGACCCTCGCCGAAGAGCGCGAAACGGTCATCGACGCATACGACGTCGACGCGACCGCCACCTTCGACACCGTCCTCAACGGCTTCGCCGCGAACCTCACCGCCGCCGAAGCCGAGGAACTGGCCGCCAGCGACGAGGTCGCCGCCGTCATCCCCGAGACGATGTACCAGACCACCGGCGCCATCGACACCACCGACTACCTCGACCTCTCCGGCTGGGGCGGCGCGTGGATGGAGAACTTCGGCAGCCCGAGGTACGCCGGCGAAGGCGTCATCGTCGGTGTCCTCGACACCGGCATCTGGCCCGAGAACCCCTCCCTCGCACCGCTCTCCGAGCCGCGCCCCGACCAGGACGTCATCGACGCCAAGTGGAACGGCGAATGCGTCACCGGCGAGGACGAGGACCCGGCCAACAACATCGAGTGCAACAACAAGCTCATCGGCGCCCGCTACTTCGACACCTGGGGCTACGCCGAGGACGGCTTCGCCTCCCCGCGTGACCAGGACGGCCACGGCACCCACACCGCCACCACGGCCGCGGGCAACTACAGGACCAGCGTCAAGATCGACGGCGAGAAGGTCGGCACCATGTCGGGCATGGCCCCGGCCGCCCGCGTCGCCGCCTACAAGGTCTGCTGGGGCGGCTGCCCCGGCGCCGACCTCGTCGCCGGCATCGAAGCGGCCGTGAACGACGGCGTCGACGTCATCAACTTCTCCATCGGCTCGACCGGCACCCCCGAGTTCGTCGACGCCGTGTCGCTCGCGTTCTTCAACGCGGCCGCCGCGGGCGTCTTCGTCGCCGCCAGCGCCGGCAACGACGGCCCCACCTCCACGGTGGACCACCAGGAGCCGTGGGTGACCACGGTCGGCGCTTCGTCGCACGACCAGACCTTCCGCTCCGAGCTCGACTACGGCGATGAGGAGATCACCGTCGCCGGCCTGTTCGGCGAAGCCGAGTGGCCGGTGAAGAACGCGGTCGACGCGGCGTTCGACGGGACCGATGCGACCGCCGCCGCGCGCTGCGACGCGGGCACGCTGGACCCGGCCAAGACCGAGGGCTTCGCGATCATCTGCGTGCGCGGGAACACGTTCACCGCCAATGCGGGACAGATCGCCGCCGCGGGCGGCCTGGCGCTGATCGTGCGCGACCAGTCCGAGCGGGGCGCCGCGAACGTCGTGACCTCGCAGGCCGTTCCGGTCGTCCATGTCGGCTACGAAGACGGCTTGGCGCTGGCCGAGTGGGTCGGCTCCGAGGAGTCGCCTGAGGTCGAGGTCGAGACGGCGGAGCAGGTCGAGCAGAACGCGCCGAGCATGGCGGCGTTCTCCTCGAACGGTCCGGGTCTCGCGGCCGAGCAGAACCTGCTGAAGCCGGACATCACGGCGCCGGGCATGGAGGTCGTGGCGGGTATCACGCCGGACAACCACGGCGGCAATGACTATGCGGCCCTGCAGGGCACGTCGATGTCGAGCCCGCACATCGCGGGTCTGGCGGCGCTGCTGAAGTCGGCGAACCCGGACTGGTCGCCGATGGCGGTCAAGTCGGCGATCATGACGACGGCGTACCAGACGGACCAGAACGGCGACCCGATCCAGCGCGGTGGCGCGGACGCGACGCCGTTCGACTTCGGTGCCGGGCATGTGGACGGCGAGGAGATGTTCGAGCCGGGCCTGGTCTACGAGTCGAGCCCGACCGAGTGGATCCAGTACATCTGCGGGACGCCGGAGGCGTCGAAGGTGCAGTCGTACTGCGACGAGCTGGGTTCGATCGACCCGTCGCAGTTGAACTACGCGTCGATCACGGTCGCGGAGCTCACGGGCTCCTACGAGGTGACTCGTACGGTCACGAACGTGGCTGACAAGAAGGGCACGTACAAGGCCGAGATCACGGCTCCGGCGGGCTTCGAGGTGTCTTCGGACGTCACGAGCTTCACGCTGAAGCCGGGCGAGTCGGCGACGTACACGCTCACGATCACGCGCACTGACGCGGCGTTCGACGAGTGGTCGTTCGGCGATGTCACGTGGGTGGAGAAGAAGGGCATCCGCACCGTGCACGAGGTGCGTTCGCCGATCGTGGTGAAGCCGGTGCAGTTGGCGGCTTCGGACGAGGTGTCCTACACGGGCGCTTCGGGTTCGGCGACGCTGTCGGGCGCGTCGGGCTTCGACGGCACGCTGGGCGCTTCGGTGTCCGGGCTGGTCCCGTCCGAGGTGAAGACGGCGACGCTGACGGACCCGGATTCGTCGACGTTCCCCTCGGATGCGCCGGTGGAGAACTCGCACGCGGTGTCGTACGAGTTCACGACGCCTGAGGATGCGGCGCTGGTGCGTTTCGCGACGTTCGACGCGGATCACGCGTCGGGCACGGACCTCGACCTGTTCGTGTACACGAAGGACGCTGACGGCACTTTGACGCTGGTGGGCAACTCGGCTTCGGGCGGTTCGAACGAGACCGTGACGCTGCCGGGCGGCTACACGTTCGTGGTGTTCGTGGACGAGTGGGCCGGGCCTTCGCCGCTCGAGGCGAAGCTGCACGCGTGGGTCGTGCCGGGCGCCGACGAGGGCAACCTCGCGGTGGATCCGGCCGAGCAGGCGGTCGCGATGGGCGATGACTACTCGGTGGGTCTGACGTGGTCGGGTCTGGCCGAGGGGCAGCGGTTCCTCGGGACGGTCGACTACGCCGCGGACGGCGAGGCGATCGATTCGACGGTCGTGGGTATCGCCACCTGATCCGTTGAGCCGCAAGGCTTGACTTGAACAGTGCGCCCGCTGGGGCGGACCTTGGCCGAGAGGCCCGGTCCGTTCCGGCGGGCGTTTCCCGTTCCCCGGCGATTGACCTCCGGGCCATGTGCACGTTAACATCGATCCGTCTCAATCAATCGATTCATGGACAAGGCGGTCTTCTATGCAACGGAAGCGCACCACCCTCATCGCGGCGACCGGCGCGGTCGGCCTCGCCGCCGCGGCGCTCGCGATCATCGGACCGAACGCGCTCGCGGGCCCCGGCAACGGGAACGCGAACGGACACGACCGGCAGAACTGCGCCGTCGAGGCGCCCGCCACGCTCGGCGGCGACCTCGGCGCCCACGACCCGGGGCTGTTCGCACCCTGCACCGAGGGCGACCCCTGGTACGTCTTCGCCACCGGCTACGGCCCGCTCGGCGAAGGCAACGTCACCATCCGCTCCTCCACCGACGACGGCGCCACCTGGAACTATGTGGACACCGTGTGGGACACGAAGCCGCAGTGGCTGACCGACGCCGTCCCCGGCGTCGACAACCTCTGGGCGCCCGAGATCTACTTCGACGAGGCCCAGGACCGGTACTACCTGTACTACTCCGCCTCGACCTTCGGCAACCAGCGCTCGGTCATCGGCCTCGCCACCAACGCCACCCTCGACCCGGCCGACGACGACTACGAGTGGGTCGACGAAGGTCAGGTCTGGGAGTCGAACGCCGGCGACCCGTACAACGCCATCGACCCGACCATCCTCGAAGCCGACGGCAAGCACTACATGGCCTACGGCTCCTGGTGGCAGGGCATCTACATGCTCGAACTCGACTGGCCCTCAGGCAAGGTCGCGAGCGGCGCGACCCCGGCCCACATCGCCGGCCGCGGCGGCTCCGGCATCGAGGCACCGGTCCTGACCGAGCACGACGGGTACTACTACCTGTTCACCTCATGGGACGTCTGCTGCGCGGGCGCCGACTCGACCTACAACATCCGGGTCGGCCGCTCGACCTCGCCGACGGGACCGTTCGTCGACGCGAACGGCACCGCCCTCACCGACGGCGGCGGCACCCTCGTGCTCGGCGCCCACGGCGACTACGTGGCGACCGGCGGGCAGTCGATCTCCAACGGCCTCATGGCCTACCACTCCTACCACGAGGACGGCCACTTCGATCTCGGCATCGAGGCGATCGAGTGGAACGCCGAGGGCTGGCCCGTGCTCGACGGCCAGTAGGCAGCACCCGCAGCTTCGCGCCGTCCGGATCGGTTCGAAGCGGAGAGACGACAGGTCGGCGCGCCCCGCGGGGGCGCGCCGACCGCGTCACCGGCGCTGGGCGTCGCGCTTGAACCTGTAGGCCTTGCCGAACGTGGCGGCGCCTGCGATGAGCAGGGCCGAGAGCACGGGGGCGGTGAGCTTCGGGTCGATCTGCGCGTCGACGGCGGAGAGGAGGACCGCGATGAGGATCGGCACGGCCGTCAGTGCGAGACCGCCCAGGATCATGTTCCGGTGCTCGACCCGCTCCTCCTCGGTCATCCCGGCGGGACGGCCCTGGTAGGGGCCGTTCGCCTGCGGCGCTTGCGGATAGGGCCGGGGGGCCTGCGGGGTCTGGTGCTGCGGAGCGAACTGCGGGCCCTGGGGCCACCGGCCGGGCTGGGCACCGTTCTGGTTCGACATTGCGTGAGCTCCAATCGCTTCGGGGGTTCGGTCCCCGCACTCTCGCGCCGCCGGTCACGACACCGTCATGAGCCCGTCCCCGGAACGGAACGGGCCGCGACCCCGAAGGATCGCGGCCTCGCGTTCACCTGCGGCGCTTACGCGTAAGGGTCGTCGTCGATGGCGCGGATGCCCCAGATCTCCTCGTCCTCCTCGAGCCAGTCGCGGTGTTCGCCTTCGGCCTGCTGATCGCCGCCCATGCCGCGACCGCCGCCGCCGGCGCCGCCCATCATCCCGCCCATGCCGCGGCCGCCGGCCGAAGCCGAACCCGCTGCACCCGAAGAGGAGCCGCCCTCCAACGTGGAGGACGCGGCGCCGACCGGGAACGAGCCGCCGCTCCCGAGCGTCGCACCACCGCTGGCGAGACCACCGCTGACGCCGCCGGGCGGCTCCAGTCCGCCGCCACCGCCGCCGCCACCGCCGTCCGGGGTCGGCGGTTCGCTGCCGGGCTCGAAACCGCCCGAGCCCGCGTCCAGACCCCCGTAGGAGTCCGCCATCATGTCGGAACCCTCCCGGAACGTCGACGGGTTCGACGGCTTGGCCTCGGGCGTGAAGGTCCCCGCCGACTCCTCGGCGTTCTCCCAGCGGTTGACGACGTCCTCGTTCGCGATCCGCGACCGCGACTCGTAGTCCTCGACCCCTGGTTCCATGTCGGCGCTGATCTCATTGTTCGCGTCGGCCCGCGCCCACGCCTCAGCCTGCTCCCGCGTGGCCGGCGGCTTGTCGTTCTTGAACTTGTCGAGGTAGTACTGCGTCTGCGACTCCACGTAATTCGCGACTTGGTCCACATAGTCCTTCTTGAAGCCGCCGAGCTCCAGCAGCGAACCGAGCAGGCCCCCTTCATGACCGCATCCGTCCGTGACATCGCAGGGCCCGCTCCTGAACGGGGGCCGCACGTGCACGAACGGGTCGGTGAACATGACCTCCATGTCCGAGATCCAGTACAGCGGCGCGGGATACGGCAGCTCCCCCGACGAACCTCCTTGGAGCCCATAGAACTCGTCGGCCTTCTGCTCCAGCAGGCCCACCGCGCCGGAGGAGAGGTCGCCGATGTCGTCGCACACCGACACGCAGTTGCCCGTGACGACCTCCACCTGCTCGGCGAACGCGTCGAAGTCGTCGCCCTTCCAGTGCTCGGCGAGGGCCCTCAAGCCCGCCTTGAGGATCGGGGCGATACCGGTCGTCGGATCGGTGTCGAAGCCGTCCTTGAACTCCTGCCAGCGGGCGCTGATCTCCCTGAGCGCGTATTTGTCCGGGTCCTGGGGGCGCACCTGGGTCACCAGGGACTGGATGGCGTCCTGTCCCGGCGCCGCCGTGCCGGTGGTGACCACGGTGAGGTTGGTGACCTGCCCGGCCACCGGGATCGCCGAGACCAGCTTGATCCACGCGTCCTCGGCGGGGTTCTCCAGGTTCTGGCAGGTCGGGTGGGTGCAGGGCGTGCCGGAGAGGAAGAGCGCGTCGGCATCGCGCCGCTGGTACTCCACGACCGTGGAGTCGTCCGGCGCCGCGCCGTCCTCCCACCTTTCGGGCTGGTACCCGTGGCCGCCGTGACGGTCGTCCTCGTCCCGTTCCTCCTCGCGGTCCTCTTCCTCTTCTTCCTCCTCGTCGTCTTCGTCGTCCTCCCGGTCGTCGTCCTCGTCCGGTGCCTCGTCGTTCTCTTCGTCCAGGCGCTCGTCGTGGTTCCCGTCCGGGTCGAGCTCGTCGTCGTAGTCCGGGGCCTCGCCGAGGTCCGGGTCCTGGATCTGGGTCTGCGGTTGCTGCTGCGAGTCGGACATGGCGGTCAGTCCCCGCTTCGCGACAGGTGGACGGCGGCGGCCTCGTCGTTCGCGACCGCGCGCTCGGCGACGCCGTCGAGGGTGGCGATGATGCCGGTCAGGTCCGCCCGCAGGTCCTGCAGGTTGGTCCAGGTCTGGCGATGGAACTCGCGGTAGGCCTCGCGTGCGGTCACCGCGCTGTCGAGGAGCCCGAAGCCGGGTTCGACGCCCAGTTCGTTGCCGTGGCGCAGCTGATCGATGAGGGATTCGAGGTAGTCCAAGCGGCCCTGCGCGATCTCGCGGAACTCCGCGAGGGCTTCGGGGTCGACGGAGCGATCGGACACGGGGTCACACTCCAAGGGGAAGGTTAGGTCCAAAGCGAACTCAATTCTAACCACCGAGAGCAAGTGTTTGGGTACTCAGAGTTGCGGCTTTTGTCCCAATAGGACCATTCTGGAACCCAGCTGTGAATGGTAAGTTTTCCTTATCCAGAAACAATCTTCGACCGAAGATTCACTTTCGGATTTCACTGTCCTACCAGCGAGCACTCCTTTCACTCGCTCAACTTTGGACACAATGAAATGAGCGGGCCCGCATCGCGGACCCGCTCATCACGTCACTCGAAAGGTGGAACTCGGTACTAGGCGTCGACCCGCTCGGGAGCGGGTTCCGACTCGCGCAGGTTCTCCGGCGGCGGCGCCACGAACTTGTAGCCGACCTGGCGCACCGTGCCGATCATCGACTCGTACTCGCTGCCGAGCTTCGCGCGGAGGCGCCGCACGTGGACGTCGACGGTGCGGGTGCCACCGAAGTAGTCGTAGCCCCACACCTCCCGCAGCAACTGCTCGCGGGTGAAGACCCGGCCGGGGTGCTGGGCGAGGAAGCGCAGCAGCTCGAACTCCTTGTAGGTGAGGTCGAGCGGCGTGCCCTTGAGCTTGGCGGCGTACGTGTCCGGGTCGACCGTGAGGTCCCCGGCGCGGATCACGGCCGGGCCCGCGGCCGTGGCCGCGTTCGGCTTGCCCGTGGCCAGGCGCAGGCGCGCCTCGACCTCGGCCGGACCGGAGGATGCGAGCAGGAGGTCGTCCACGCCCCAGTCGGCCTGGAGCGCGGCCAGACCCGCTTCGGTGACGATCGCGAACAACGGCACGGTCAGGCCCGTGGCCTGGAGGACGCGACAAGTGGCGCGGGCATCGGCGAGGTCCGACCTGGCATCGACCATCACTGCATCGGGGCTCGGACCGCTCAGCAGCGCCCTGACGTCCCGACCGGCGTAGCGCGCACGGTGGGGCAGGAGTTCCAGGGAGGGCAGGATCGACTCAGGGGACTCCGGAACGGGGTTGGAAGTGAGGATAAGGATTTCCACAGCAGTCCTCCGCTGGTTGATGAGCACACGCGACTATCGCTCTTCCCGGCTTCGGCGGCGGGCGGGCATACATGCGGTAGGTGGAGTCCTGGACAAGTGTAAACGGTCACCACTCAAAAGACCAGCGTCACTACCGCGAAACCTCACCATGCGAGACGGACCGGCGGTAGGACTCCGACCAATTGCGTTCACTGCGCCGACACGGTTCGGTCATGCCAAGGTCCCAGTATGTTGGCCCCCATCCCGATTCGCGACCCCTCCTGGAGAGCGCCGCTGAGGGCGTCCGCGCCCGAATCTCGACGCTTCCCGCATATTGGGAATCCGTTGGGGGTCGCAACGATCCGGCATCACTCCCGCCGAACCGGACCCGCCGACACACGATGCACCTCCGGACCGTCCGCAAGGGTGACTCCCACCAAGACCGCGAGCCCGAAATTCAAGCTGCCGTAGGCTGTGGACGTGTCGTACAGCCGACCCGACGAGACCTGGGGCTACGAGCCCCCCGAGGCGACCGGTGCCAATGAGGACCCCGCCCGGGGCGACGCCTACGCAGGAGCCGCCGCCGGAGCCCCCGACGCGGCACCGGACCGCTCCGAACGCCGCCGCGCCGCCCCCTCCGGCGCCACCGGCGCGCACCCCCAGAACACCGGCGCCTACCGGACCGCCCGCACCGACGGCAAGGAGGACCACACCCTCCCTCCGCCCAGCCCCGCGCTCCTGCACCGCCTCCCTGCGCTCGCCGTCACCATCGTCATCAGCGCCGGGCTCGTCCTCGGCGCGCAGATGGAACGGCCGGTCTACGCCGCCGGCATCGCCGTCCTCCAACTCGCCACCGTCGGCCTCGTCACCTGGGTGCGCAAGATCAAGGGCGCGTGGGTGCCCCTCGTGGTCGCCTCGGTCCTGGCGATCGCCGCCGACGCCGCCGCAGTCGCCTGGACGCCCGTGTCGCTCGTCCCGATCACCGTGCTGCTCGCGGGGGCCTTCGGCGTCGCGGTCGCCGCGCAGCTCATCCGCCGCGACCACGCCGGGGTCACCGAGCACCTCGGGTTCACGATGCTGCTGTGCGTCGCGGTGGCCGGCTACGCCTGCTACATCGCGCTCTCGCGCCTCGGCTCGGCCCCGCCCGCGATGTACTCGGCGGTGGTCGCCGCCGGGACCGCGATCCTCGCCGCCCGGGCCGTGGACCTCGTCATGCCCGACCCGCGCATCAACCGCCAGGTCACGCGCGGTGCGTTCGGGATCGTCATCGGCACCATGTGCGGCACCGCCTCCGCCGCGTACGCCGGATTCGTCATCGAGGGCCCCGAGCCCTCCCACGCCGCGATCGGCGGGCTCCTCATCGCCCTCACGGCGGTCCTCGCGGACCTCGCCTGCGGGTACCTGTCGGCCTCACGGCGCATCGACGGCCTCGGCACCGCCCCGAACCCGGTGGTGAACGCCGCCGGACCGCTGCTCGCGTTCGCCATCACCGGCCCCGTCGTGTACCTCTTGAGCGCCTATTACATGATCGACTGACACATTCAGTCCGTCGACATGCTCTGGAGCTCCCCTGGTGAAGATCCTCCGCCGCCTCCTCATCACCCTCGTCATCGTCGTCGCCGTGGTCGCCCTCGGCGACCGGGTCGCGAACGCGCTGGTCGAACGGCGCATCGCGACCGAGGTCGCGAACACCGCCGCTGACAACGGCGCCTACTCCGACCAGGAACCGGACGTGAAGATCCACGGCTGGCCGTTCCTCACCCAGGCCTGGACGGGCGATTTCGAGCAGATCGACATCACGCTCAAGGACGTCGGCTCGAACGGGCTCGCCTTCCCGACGCTGGACCTGGTGGCACACGACGTGGACGCCGACTGGCGGGAGCTCACGAACGGCGGCGACGCGGTCGCCAGCACCCTCGACGTCAGCGGCAGCATCTCCGTGGACTCGATCGAGACGCTGATGGCCGAGCAGACCGGTTACGACCTCCAGATCAACGAGGACGGCACCGCCTCGCTGATCGGCTCGCAAGAGCTCATGGGCGTCGAGGTCGAAGTGGAGGCCACCGGTCAGTTCGCGTTCGGCGACGGCGCGCTCACGTTCACCCCCGACACGGTCGAATCCCTCACCGAAGGCCTGCCCCCGCAGGTGCAGCCACTGGTCGAGCAGACCATCGGCGAGTTCTCGTCGACCGTGGCGCTGCCGGAGCTGCCGTACGGGATCCAGCTGGCCGAGATCGCGTTCGAAGGCGATGTCGTCACGGTCTCCGGCTCGGCCGAGGACGTCGTCCTCACCTGATCCGCAAGGCTTTCCGGGGCCCGTCCGCCGCACGCGCGGGCGGGCACCCGGCGGCGTCGCTCCGTAGCTCTGGGTCTTGATCACAGTCCGCATCGCGAGAACGGGTATGGATTCGGCCCGGGAAGTCTGCTAGCGTTCCAGCCATGCGCAAGCCGATGCTCACCAAGCGGCGCGCGATCGACTACTGCACGATCGCGGCCACGCTCTGTCGAATGCCTTAGGCGACTCGCCCGGCCCTATGAGGCCCGACGGCGGTCGCCGCATTGCGGCCCAGCGTGCGCGAACTTCAGAGCAAGGCTTGTGACTCACCAAAACCCATGTACCGCTTGAGAAAAGCGGATCTGCACGGTGGTGGCGTCGAATCGGCTTGAATCCCGGACCGTCTGTCCAGGACGAACCCTGCTCAGCTGCGATTCGCAGCGTTCCGCCCCGCTTCACTTCACGCCCTGGGCACGCTCTCGAACTCGGAACTTCGAAAAACAAGTCTCATTTACGTTCAGGAGAGAACAAGCCATGGCTCGTGAAGACGTGCTGGTCACCGCCGATTGGGCGGAAGAGAACCTCGACACCCCCGGAGTCGTGTTCGTCGAGGTCGACGAAGACGCCTCCGCCTACGACTACGGCCACATCAAGGGCGCGGTGAAGATCGACTGGAAGGACGACCTCCAGGACCCGATCCGCCGCGACTTCGTCAACCAGGAGCAGTTCTCGCAGCTGCTCTCTGAGCGCGGCATCAGCAACGACGACACCGTCGTCCTTTACGGCGGCAACAACAACTGGTTCGCGGCCTACGCGTACTGGTACTTCAAGCTGTACGGCCACGAGAGCGTCAAGCTCCTCGACGGCGGCCGCAAGAAGTGGGAGCTCGACGCCCGCGACGTGACCGCCGACGTCGTCAAGCGCGAGGCCACCAACTACGTCGCCAAGCCCCTCGACTGGGACCTGCGCGCCAAGCGCGACGAGGTCGAGGCCGCGATCGGCGTCAAGAACCTCATCGACGTGCGCTCCCCCGACGAGTACGCCGGCCGCCTCCTGGCCCCGGCCCACCTCCCGCAGGAGCAGTCCCAGCGCGCCGGCCACATCCCCACCGCGCTCAGCGTGCCGTGGAGCAAGGCCGCCAACGAGGACGGGACCTTCAAGTCCGAGGCCGAGCTCCGCGAGCTCTACGTCGGCGAAGCCGGCCTGGACGAGGACAAGGCGACGATCGCTTACTGCCGCATCGGCGAGCGCTCCAGCCACACCTGGTTCGCGCTCCGCGAGCTCCTCGGCTACACCGATGTGAAGAACTACGACGGCTCCTGGACCGAGTACGGCTCGCTTGTCGGCGTGCCGATCGCGCTCGGCGACGAGCCCGGCACCAAGTAACACCGACGACGGTACGGAAAGGAAGACCCTAATGTCAGACAGCTGCGCTGCACCCGACCAGGACACGGCCTTGCCGGCGTCGGTCGACATCGAGAAGGAGACCGTGCTCACGGGCACGGTCGTGAACGACGAGGGCGAACTCGTGCAGGGCGCCTACGTGCGCCTGCTCGACGGCTCCGGCGAGTTCACCGCGGAGGTCGTGACCGGTGAGGGCGGGCAGTTCCGCTTCTTCGCCGCTCCCGGCAAGTGGACGCTGCGCGCGCTCTCGCGCTACGGCGACGCCACCGGCGAGGTCGAGGCCGACCGCGGTCTCAACGAGACCAAGCTGGCCGTGAGCCGCTAGTTCACTGAGTTTCACCGAGACCGACCGGGGCGATTCAGCTCGTTACCCAGTCTGAAAGGCGGGGCCGCATCCGCGGCCCCGCCTTTTGCGTGCTCGCGGTCTAGCTGACCTGGTAGGAGCTGGCCCGGTTCGACCAGCCGCCGGCGGCGGTGTTGAGGTTCGCGAGGTTGTCGATCCAGGTGGACGACGTCCCGGTGGCGGACTCGTTGTCGAAGAGCTTCACGTCGCACGAGTGGTAGGTGTGCACGGAGCTGGCCTTGTTGACGAAGCTCCCCATCCTGGTGATGGTGAACTCGACCGGCGAGTACGCGGCCGAACAGGTGTAGGAGCCCGGCGCGGACAGTGTGTGGGTGCCGTTGGCGGTCCCGTAGTTGGTGTCGTTGTACATCCGCACCAGGACGCTGTCGGCCTGGATGCCGACTGAGTTCGCGGCGAGGGCCGCCTCCGGGGTGTCGGCGCAGGTGAGCTCTTCGGTGACGATGTCGTAGACGCAGTGGTCGCCGGTGGTCTCGGCCTGTGCGGAGGCGGGTGCGAGCGTCAGCGCGCCCGCGACGGCGAGCGAGAGCGCCGCGACGACCTTCAAGCGCCTGCGGAGCGGGGAGTCTTTCCGTTTGCTTTCAGCCATGCCGGGACCGTAAGGGCCCCAAGGGATACGGAAGCAAGTTCAGGTCGAATACGTTGCGTATGTGCGACGGGTCACGGTCGCATCCGCGGCCGTGACCCGTCGGCGTCGGTCTAGCTGACCTGGAAGGATCCGGCCCGGTTCGCCCAGCCGCCGGCGGCGGTGTTGAGGTTCGCGAGGTTGTCGATCCACGTCGACGAGGTGCCGGTGGTGGTTGACGCGTCGAAGAGCTTCACGTCGCAGGAGTGGTAGGTGTGCGCGGAGCTGGCCCGGTTGCTCCAGCCGGCGGCACTGAGGTTGACCACGTTGAACTCGATCGGCGAGTACGCGGCGGTGCAGGTGTAGCTGCCGTCCACAGTGAGGGTGAAGGTGCCGTTGGCGGTCCCGTAGTTGGCGTCGTCGTACAGCCGCACCAGGGTGCTGGTGGCCTGGATGCCGACCGAGTCGGCCGCGAGGGCCGCTTCCGGGGTGTCGGAGCAGGTGAGTTCGTCGCGGGTGACGTTGTAGACGCAGTGGTCGCCGGTGGTCTCGGCCTGCGCGGAGGCGGGTGCGAGCGTCAGCGCGCCGGCGGCGGCCGCGAACGATGCCGCCACGGCGAACATGGCGCGCTTGCGGTCGGAGGTGACGAGGTGTTTCCAGTTGCGTTTGCCCATGTCTGAACCGTATGCGGCACAGTGGATATGAAGGCAACTTCAGATCGCATACGCGGCGTATAAGATGGAGCGACGGTTCGTCGCAAACGTTTACAGCGCGCTTGTCGGCCGAAGGAGTCTCATGGAGTTCCGGATGCTCGGACCAATCGAAGTGCTCATCGACGGAGTTCCCGTACACCTAGGCGGTCGCCGCCAGCAGACCGTGCTCGCCGCACTGCTCGCCAACGCCGGCCGGCCGCTGCCGCGTCAGCGGCTCGGCAGCATGGTCTGGAACGATCCCCCGCCTTCGGCGGGGCCCAACCTTCGTACTTATCTGCGCCGCTTGCGTTCGGCGCTCACCGATCCGCTGTCGCTGGAGTCGCGGGTGGTCGCCGACCGCCGCCAGGTCACGCTCCGGACCGAGCCGGGAGAGGTCGATCTCGAGGTCTTCGACGACTTGTGCCGCAACGCCGCTAGAGCGCGAGAGGCGGGCGACGCGGCGCAGGCGATCGGGCTGTACGACCAGGCGCTGCGGCTGTGGCGCGGCAGTCCCCTGGACGGCATCGACACCGACAATCCGCTGTACGCGACCGCCGTCGAGCTGACCGAACGCCGTTACGCGGTCGAGTCGCGGCGGTGGGGGATGCTCGTCGATATCGGCGATTTCGGTGCGGCCATTGGCGAGTTGCGGGCCGCGGTGCTCGCGAACCCGTTCCACGAACGGCTCGCGGAGCTGCTGATGCTCGCGCTGTACAAGGACCATCGGCGCTGGGAGGCGCTGCAGGTCTATGCGGAGACCCGCGACCTGATGATCGGCTCGCTCGGCCTCGAACCGGGACCGGAGCTCCAGCGAACGCACCGGCGCATCCTCGAAGACGACCTGACGCGGTAGCGGGCGGGAGCCTCGGCCTGACGTGGCGGTGGGCGGGAGCCTCGGCGCGATCTCGCGCTTTGCGTTGCGGCCGAATGGATCCTGTTCTCCCGGGGCCCCTCCCCCTCCCCACCCCATCCCCCACCCCAGTGCATTCCGCTAACGCGGCGAGCTTCGCGGATATCGCGAACGTTCGCGCCGTGCGCCTTGACCGACCCGACCGACCCGACCGACCCGACCGACCCGACCGACCCGACCGACCCGACCGACCCGACCGACCCGACCGACCCGACCGACCCGACCGTTCATTCCGCGACGATTGCGCGCATCGCCGCGTCGTGCTCCACCGCCTCCAGTCTCGCTCGGGCCCGGTCGAGTTCGGCCTTGGTCAGGCCCGGGTCGGCTTCGCGGAACCGCATGCCTGCTCTGTGGACCGCTGCCGATAGGCCTGCGCCGATTCGGTCGAGCATCAGATCGAGGCCAATGGCGAACGCCGGTCCGATTGCGGCCGAGTCGACTTCGGCGAAGATCGTCCAACTCACCGAGCGATCGATATCCGGGTCGCCTGCGGCGGCGTTGGTCCAGTCGATGACCTTCGGTCCGTCTTCGGCCACCAGCACGTTCTCGGGATGAAAGTCCAGGTGCAGGACGGCGCGTTCGCCGCCTCCCGTCAAGTCGATGCCCCGCGCTGTGGCGGCGAGCCATTCGGGAGCTTCGATGCAGTGCAGATCAGCCAGCAGTCCGAGCATCGTCTCGGCGCAATCCTCGGGACCGAGGCGTCCGGCGACGAGTGCCGAAAAGAGCGTCTCGCCATGGAGGCGCTCCATGACCATGTCGCCGCCTTCGGCCTCGTACACCTCCGGCACCGGATAGCCGCGGACGTGGAGATATCGCATCAGCCTTACCTCGCCTTCAGTGTCGAAGCTGCTGCGGCGCAGCACGGTCCGTGCGTCGAGCGCGTACACCGCCGATGCCCTGCCGGAGGCGAGAAGTTCCATCTCCGCACCGTATCGCGGCCGGGCGGCGGAGCCGCTGCCGCGACTCCGCCGGGGTGCGCCTACTCGCTCTGCTCCTTGTAGCGGGCGGTCTTGGTGACCGGGTCGTAGAAGCCGGCCGGGGTGCGGAGGGTGACGTTGATGCGGTTCCAGGCGTTGATCTGGGCGCACATGGCCACCAGGGCGGCGATCTGCTCGTCGTCGTAGTGCTTGCGCACCAGGTCCCAGGTCTCGTCGCTGACCCCGTGCGGGTTGTCCGCGATGCGGGCCGACTCCTCGGCCAGCGCGAGCGCGGCGCGCTCGGGCTCGGTGAAGGCCGGGGCCTCGCGCCAGACGGTGACGAGGTTGAGGCGCTCAGGGTCCTCGCCAGCGTGCACAGCGTCCTTGTAGTGCATGTCGACGCAGTAGCCGCAGCCGTTGATCTGGCTGGCGCGCAGCTTGACGAGTTCCATGGTGAGGTGCGGGACCGGCCCGGTGTGGAAGAGCTTCTCGTTGGCGAGCATGTTCTTGTAGTACTGCTTGGCGAACTCGGTTTCGGTGAAGGCGAGTCGGGGTTCCATGGTGGTTCCTTTCTACTGTTCGGCCCGGGTGTTCCGGAGGCCGTGGAGTTTCTCCGGGTTGCGGATCAGGTCGACGGTGGTGATGCGGCCGTTCTCGATGCCGAGGGCGAACACGCCGTCGACCACGCCGCCGCCGACGGTGACCAGCGCCGGGCTGCCATTGATGACGATGGGGCGGTGGTGGCGGTCGGTGTACTTCGCGTGGGTGCCGACGAGGAAGCGTGCGACCTTCTCGGCGCCGTAGATGGGGTTGCGGGCGGCTCGGACGAGGCCGCCGCCGTCTGAGGTGAGGACCGCTTCGGGGTCGAGGAGTTCGAGGAGGCCGTCGAGGTCGCCGGAGCGGGTGGCTTTGGAGAAGGCCTCGACCACGGCCCGGTGGGCTTCGGGGTCGACGTCGAAGCGGGGCTTGCGCTCCTCGACGTGTTCGCGGGCGCGGCTGGCGAGTTTGCGGCAGGCGGCGGGGGTGCGGCCGAGGGCGGCGGCGACTTCGTCGAAGGTGAGGCCGAAGACGTCGTGGAGGACGAACGCGGCGCGTTCGGCCGGGCTGAGCGTTTCGAGGACTACGAGCATCGCCCAGGACATGGAGTCGGCGAGGCTCACGGAGTCGGCCGGGTCGGGGGCGGTCTCGACCGGTTCGGGGAGCCAGGGGCCGACGTAGGCCTCGCGGCGGGTGCGTGCCGAGCGGAGGACGTCGAGGGCGAGGCGGGAGGTGGTGGTGACGAGCCAGCCGGTGAGGTCTTCGATCTCGTCGATGCCGTTGACGTCGCCGTCCGTTTGCCGGGGTTCGCGGGGCATGAGGGTGCGCTGCAGGCGGACCCAGGCGTCTTGGACGACGTCTTCGGCTTCGGCGACGGAGCCGAGGAGGCCGTAGGCGACGCCGAAGAGCCGGGGGCGGAGCTGTTCGAACTCGGCGAGCGCGCGGCTCGCGGGAGGCGCCTCGGCGGGGGCCTCGGTGGTGTTCGCTTCCGTTCGGTTCATGCGAGGAGGACGAGACATGGTTCAAGAGTGTGACATCCGATCGCAGATTGTGACCGTCATCTCGCGGAAGGCGTAGGGCAGACTGTGTGTCGTGTTCTCGAACGTCTCGGCGCGGTGGCGCCGTCGCCTGCGCATCGCGGTCGTCGTGTGGGCGGTGCTGCTGGTCGCGGTCGCTTTCGCGGGGTCGCGCGCGACCGTACGCGAGCAGGTGGACGCGGCCGGGGCCCGGACGGTGATGGACGCCGTGGTCGGGGAGGCCGCGGCCGATTTCTCCGGCGCGGCGGTGCTCGCGGTGGGGCCGTTGACACGGGAGGCGTGCGATGTCACGCCGGTGCGGGCGGGCCTGTCGCTGGAGCGGACCCTGCAGGTCTCGGGTGCGACGGTGGAGCAGGTCGAGGCGTTGGCGGAGCGGTTCGCGTTGAGCGTCTTGACGTCCGGGTCGGACGGCGCGTCGTGGTCGGGGACGACCGCGGACTTCATCGGGGTGCGGATCAACGCGCCGGTCGCGGACCCGCCGGGTGGCCGCTGGTCGGAACCCGTTGCGGTGCAGATGATCACCGGGTGCCGCCCGCTTGAAGCCCCGGTGGGATCGTTCGCGCCGGATCCGCCGGCCGAGGCGACCGCCGAGTGGGCGTACGGGTCGGTGGCCTGCCCCGACGGCGAGACGCTGTCGAGCTGGACCGAGCCGGTCGAGGCCCAGCCGTTCCGGGTCCACGAGACCACCGGCGGCTGCGCCTGACCACCGCATGGACCTGTGGCGGCGGATCGGGCGTTCACGGGCCTGCACTTCGCGCTCGCCGGGCGGCGCTCGCCGGGCGGCGCTCGCCGGTGCGACCGGCGGCGGCCTCGCTGCGTTAGAGTGAGCGGGCCTTCACGCCACCCCCGAAGGAGTCCTTCCCCGTGACTTACCAACCGCCGCAATGGCAGCCCGGTCAACAGCCGCAGGCCCCGCATCAGCACCAGCCGCAGCAGGCCCCGCCTTCATTTGCGCCGCAGCCGTATCAGCAGGCCCCGCACCCGCAGCAGCACCCGGGCGCGCCGTACCAGCAGCCCGGGCCGCAGCACCCGCACCAGCCGCAGGTCTACAGTGGCCCTTTGCCCGGCGGCGACCCGAAGGCGCAGGCCTGGAAGAACTACGGCATGCAGTGGCTGCTCGGCCTGGGGTTCCTCGCGGTCATCGTCCTGTTCGTGACGATCTACAACCTCGCCACCGGCGAGTGGTGACGCCCGCTCACTTGTCGATGTCGCCGACCACGAAGAACATCGAACCGAGGATCGCGATCATGTCCGGGATGAGACAGCCCGTCATGAGCGTCGACAGCGCCTGCACGTTCGCATAGGACGCGGTGCGGAGCTTGAGCCGCCACGGCGTCTTCTCCCCCCGGCTCACCAGGTAGTACCCGTTGGCGCCCAAAGGGTTCTCGGTCCACACGTACGTCTCGCCGACCGGCGGCTTGAAGATCTTCGGCAGCTTGACGTTCACCGGCCCGCCGACCGCGACGGCCCGGTCCAGGCACTCACGCGCCAGGTCGATGGCCACCTGGACCTGGTCGAACATGCACAAGAAGCGCGCGTAGCAGTCGCCTTCGTCGCGCAGGACGACCGGCACGTCGAGCTCGCCGTACGCCAAGTACGGCTCGTCGCGGCGCAGGTCGAAGTCGAGCCCGCTGGCCCGCGCGACCGGCCCGGTCACGCCGTACGCCGCGGCCGTCGCGGCGTCGAGCACGCCGACGCCCTTCGTGCGGGCCGCGAAGATCTCGTTGTGCCGCAAGAGCTTGTCGAGCCGGACCATGCCGTGCTCGACCTCGTCCAGCGCCTGCCGCGCCCGGTCCTCCCAGCCAGAGGGGACATCCGTCTTGAGGCCGCCGACGCAGTTGTACATGTAGTGGATGCGGCCGCCGCTCGCCTCCTCCATGACCGCCTGGATCCGCTCGCGTTCGGTGAACGCGTAGAACATCGGGGTGATCGCCCCGATCTCCAGCGGATACGAGCCGAGGAACATGAGGTGGTTGAGCACCCGGTTCATCTCGGCCAGCGCCATGCGCAGCCACACCGCCCGCTCCGGTGCCTCGATCTCGGCGAGGCGCTCGGCCGCGAGGGCCACGCCCAGTTCGGAGGAGAACGCCGACAGCCAGTCGTGCCGGTTCGCCAGCAGCATGATCTGGCGGAAGTCCCGCACCTCGTACAGCTTCTCGGCGCCCCGGTGCATATAGCCGACGATCGGCTCGCATTCGGTGACGCGCTCCCCGTCGACGCGCAGCCGCAGGCGCAGCACCCCGTGCGTGGACGGGTGCTGCGGGCCGATGTTGAGCACCATGTCGGTGGCCTCGGTGCCGGCTCCGACGCCGACGATCACTTGCTCCCGCTCGCTCACGGTCCCATCGTCGCAGCTTCGCGCCCTCCGGGGAAGGGTCCGCGCCACGGCGATCCCCGCGAGTCGCGACCGAGCACCGTGCCGCGACCGTGACATGGGTCTGCGACACTGTCGGCGAAGGTTGCGGGCCGTGGTTTCTCTGGCGTGTGTTGCGGTGTGCTGGCATCCTTGACGAAGCATCCGACTATGGAGGTGGCGCCGAATGGACCGCGATCAGATGCGCGCGTCAGAGTCTGACCGGCAGGTCGTCATGGAGCGGCTGCGGCAGGCCGTCGAGGAGGGCCGCCTCGACGTCACCGAATACCAGGAACGCGTCGACGCCGCCATGCAGGCCAAGGTCTACTCCGAGCTCGACATCCTCCTCTCCGACCTCCAGCAGCTCCCCCCTCCGGGCTTCCCTGATGCCTCGATGGAACCGACCACGGTCATGCCGGCCTCGCTGTCGAAGGCCAACCAGCAGCTGCGCGACAACGCCGACCAGGGTTCCCGGAAATGGAAGATCGCGGGCGTCGCGGTCGCGATCGCCGCGGTGCTCTCGCTGATCCTCTTCGCGATCGCCCCGCAACTGTTCCTGTACATCGCGATCGCGGTCCTGGTGATCCTGGTCCTGTTCGTGGTCGCGGCCGTCGCCGGACTCTTCTAGCCCCGACTCCCCCGAAGGAAGCACCGTGACCGACAGCGACGCCTACTTGAAGGCCTGGGAGCCCGACAACGTCGTCCCGTACCCGCGGGCCGAATGGCTCGACGAGTTCGCCGCCCCCGCCGCCGCCTACCCCGAGGTCGACTTCCTCCCCCTCGACATGTCCGCGGTCTACACCGCCGACCTCGACGACGCCCGCCTCGAGCTGTACAGCAGGATCGAACTCCAGATGGGCGAAGAGGGCTCCCTCGCGCTCGCCGTCGTCGGCGCCGTCCCCGCCGACAAGGACGACATGCTGTTCTGCCTCGACGCCGACAGCGGCCAGATCCTGCTCCTCGGCATCGACGACGGCACGCTCGAACTGGTCAACTCGACCTTCAAGGCCCTCACCGAGTTCCTGTACCACTTCGCCCTGTTCATCGACGCCGACACCGGCAGCGCGGGCCGCGCTCAACGCGCCCGGGCCCTGCGCGCCACGCTCACCGGGATCGACCGGGAGGCGCTGGCCGACGGCGAATCGTGGTGGTCGGTCGCCCTCCTGCAGCTCGAACGCGCGAAGGGCTGACGGTGGACTACCCGCGCGAGAGACTCATCGACCGCGGCCTCGATCCCGACGCGCTCCCCGAGGACCTCGAGGGGCTTCCCGATTCGATCCCGCGGCTCTACACTTCGCTGCTGCCCGAGGGCCTGTCGCCGTTCGACGTGATCCGGTTGACCGCCGAGGGCACCGACCTGGACGTGCGCCTCATCGTCGTCGGCGCGGTCGAGGGCTCGCCGAACCTGCTGTACACGATCGACCCGAACACGGGCGAGGTCGTGCAGTTCGACACCGTGAACAACCGCGTCCGCGGCGTCAACACCTCCTACCGGTTCTTCGTGGAGTTCTTGCGCCGCATCGGGTTCGCCCTGGACATGACCGGCGCCGACGACCTCGCCTCGATCATGAACCGCAGCATGCGCTTCACCTTGCGCGCCCTGGACGAGCGCGCTTTCGACGAGGCCGAATGGTGGCCTTTGGTCTTCGCGAACCTCGGCCGGGACTGACCGGGCGCCGTCAGCCTGCTGCTGCGATGAAGGCCTTGGCCTGCTTCAAGATCCAGGGCCACCAGGGGTGGTTGCCTTCCGGCGGAACTCGGCGAGGTCGGCGCGGAGAGCGTCGGTCATCAGGGCGGAAGGACCGAAGACGCGGATGGCGTCCGCGACGATGAGTTCCATCGCCGCGACGGCACCGCCGTAGTCGCCCAGGATGTCTCCCTGGTGGTGGGCGAGGTTGCTGCGGGCGTTGAAGGTCTGCAAGTCGTAAGGGCCGACCCTGCGAAGGCAGTCCTCCAGGGCCTCCTCGAGGAGCGCTGTGGCGGCCCGCGACGAGGAGTCCTTGAGGCGGATGAGCTCGATTATCTTGCGGGCGTCGGCGATGAGCTTGCGGGTGTTGGCGGTGATCTCGTCGTCGGGGCCGAGGACTCGGGTGTACCCGGTGAGCGCGGCTTCGAGGTTGGCGAGTCCTGCGGTGGTGTCGCCGGCGTTGATCTGCGAGATGCCGAGGTCGCTGAGTTCCATGAGGTCGGTGAGGTCATCGGGGTGGACTGCCTGGGCGGGCGGCGGCGGCGCGGTCTTCGCGATCGCCTGAACGCGCTTGGCGTTGGCCTGGAACACCGCGAGCGTTGCGGGGTCGGCGCCCGAGCCCGGCTTGATCTCCCGCAGCGCCGCGATCGCGACGTTGGTCCAGGCCGTGCGGCCCTTGGCACCGGGGAATTCGGCGCCCGCGCGCTGGACCAGCGGGTGGATGCGGACCACTTCGCCGTCGAGGTCGATCAGGGACAGCCGGTGCAGGCTCGCCAGCGCTTCCTGGACGGCCCGGACGAGGACGGGTGAGTCGGCCGGAATGCCGTTGATCCCCTTGAATGCGTTGCGGGTGGCCGCGGACCTGAAGAGCGTCGCCGGGACGCCCGCGGGGTCGAGGTCGCTTGCCAGGCAGAGGATCGGTTTGGCGAACCGCTCGGGCTCGCGCCGGTCGGCGTGCTCGATCGCCTCGCGCATGGCGTCGAGGGCGGGGAGGCGGTTGGCTGGGGCGCTTCCGTCGGGTTTGCGGATGAAGAGCTGCGAGTATGCGGTGCAGTCGAGGCCGGGCCGGTCGAGGAGGTGCGCGGCGACGTGGGCGAGTGCGAGCGGCAGGTGGCCGAGTTCGGCAGCGAGCGCCTTGGCGCCCTTCAGGGCCGAGCTTCCGGAACCGAGGCGCCGTTCCAGGTAGGCCGCGGACTCCTCGGGCGTGAACGGGCCTATGTGAATGCGGTGGCCGTCGAGCGCGGCGCTGCGGATCCGGGTGGTCAGGATCGTCTGACCGCGGGAGTTCTCCGGTGGCCAGAGGTCCGTGAGGTGGTCGGGATCGGACACGCCGTCGAGGACGATGAGCCAGCGCGGCGTGTTCGGGCGGTCGAGCCAGCTCAGGAACTGGTCCGGGTTCGCGCTGCCGCGGACTGCGGTCCCCGCTTCGGCGAATGCGGTCGCGATGCCGTCGCGGGTTGAGGCGTTCACCCAGAGCAGGAGATCGATTTCGCCTGCGTCCCAGCGCGTACGCGCGTTCCCGGCTGCCAGCTGGGTCTTGCCGGAGCCGACCATCCCGGTGATCACGGTCCGGCTGTCGGCGGCGATCCCGCGGTCCGCGGCGCGCGCTGTCCGGGCCGCCGCGGGCCTGGGGATGCGGCCGATCAGCAAGGGCCCCTCTGCGAACGAGTGCACTCGCACCTGGACCGGCTGGTTCATGTGGAGCTGCACCTGCTGCCCCTGGATGAGGTTGTGCACACGCGGGTCGTTGACGGTGAAGCCCGGTTGCGGGGCGGTGTTCTCGGGCATCGCGCCTCCTCGTCGGCTGCAAGCAGGTTATCCCGCGGAACACATCGCAGGGGAGTCGCGCGGCCCGCGTCGGTTACGGCGGCCGTCAGGCGGTGAGCTGGTCGAAGACCAGTGGCCACCAGGCTCCTCGGGCGAAGGCGTTGGGGTCGATGCGGATCAGGATTTCGCGGAGGGAGGTCGCGCGGGCGGCGCGGCCCTGCTTGCCTTCGTCGGCGTTGACGAACTGCTGGAAGTGGTAGAGGAACTCGACGAAGCAGCGGTAGTTGGAGTTCACCGCCTGGACGTCGCGGGGGTTGGCCTGGTCGAGCTGGAGGATGTCGCCGCTGTCGGGGTCGAGCGCGTACAGGAGGTTCTTGTCGTCCTCGACCGCGCCGATCACGATGAGGCGCAGGTCGACCGCGCCGTCCTCGGTGCCGAGGCCGATCGTGTCGTAGAGCCCGACGCCGCCGGTGAGGTACGCGGTGTAGACGACCTCGACGTCGAGGGGCACTTCGTCGCCCTCGGGGAGGGCCGCGGCCGGGAAGCCGTCCGCGAGCCAGTCTTCACGCGGGTAGGGGATCAGTTCGTCTTCAGTCCACAGTGCTTGGTATCTGGCCGCCGCGGGCATACGGGCCTCCTCAGGTCAGGGGTGCGGTCGGGTTGCGGGAGCAGGGATCAGGCGAAGCCGAGGTCTTCGATGAGGAGGCGCCATTCGTCCTCCTCCTCATCCTCGGGGGTCTGGTAGCCGCCGGCGAGGTCGATGAGCTCCCGGTATCGCGGGCCGAACAGGAACGCGTCGGCGAAGGCGATCGGGCTGGGCGCGAGCGGTTCGCTCGGCAGCGACTCGCCCTGCTTGACCGCCTCGATGACGGCGTCCGTGTCGAGCAGGTGCACCGCGCCGGAATCCGTGTCGGCGCACAGCGCGAAGCTGTAGCAGACACTGCCGAACTGCACGAGGTTCGGGACGGGGTCGTGCGGGTCCCCCGAGCCCTTCTTGGCGAGTTCGGCCAGGACGTCTTCGGCTACAAGGACATCGATGAGACCCATGCGGGTGGCCAGGCCGTCGAAGATCCGGTACAGGTCCGCGAGCGCGGGCGGCAGGCCCGCGGTGTCGGCCGGTTCGCCGAGTTCGTGGGCCCAGCCGTTGCGTTCGAGCTCTCCCATGCGGGGGCGGACGAGCGCGACCTTCTCGGAGAGTTCCATCGTGGAGGGTCCTTTCAGTATCCGAGGACTCTGATGATGACGGGTGTGCCGTCGGGGACGCCTCTGAGCTGCGAGGCTATCTGGGAGCCGATGGTGCGGTTGGTGTAGGCGTCCATCCAGCGGAGGTTATCAGCGTGGTCGCGCCCGCCCAGCTGCAATTCGTGGATGTGGTCGGGGTCGAGTCCGTCCCCGGCCCGATTGGCGGAGGTACGGCCGCTGAACTTCTGGGCGATGCGCCGCTGCTCGGCCCGATTGCCGCGGTGGCGCCCGGTGAGCTTGCGGATGGTCTCGCCGCGGTAGTTGCGGGTGATCTGCGGGTCGCGTTTGACCGGGGTCTTGCGGAGCCTGCCCTCGCGGCTGAGGCGCCGGAGCGAATCGGCCTTGGTGCGGAAGTCCTTCCTGCTCATCTTGGAGTCGAAGCGGATGGTGACCACTTTGGGTTTGACGCTGCCGCCCTTGCCCGCGCGGAAGAAGCGCGGGTTGTCGATCAGGCCCGAGAGGATCTTGGCGCCCCTGGCGACCGACTTGCGGGCGGCCCGCGTGCGCGTCCTAGCCATTGAGGACCTCCTCGATCGCCATGTTGAGGAGCTGATCGATGAGCATGGAGGTGATCATCTTGAAGATGGGGATCTCCAGCAGCGAGGCCCCGAAGGTCACCACGGCCGTGGCGATGGCCTGCGCGATCTGGATGGCGAGGGTGACGAGCTGGACGATCATCTGGAGCTTCAGCGCCAGGACGACGCCGGCGGCGATCATGAGGCCGATGCTGATGATGTTGGAGGGCTCGCCGATGTCGGCGATGTTGCGCACGGCCGATTCGCCGTCCTCCCATTCGGACCGGAAGGCGTCGATGTCCTTGCTGATATTGGAGTCGATGACGGTGTGCGCGGCGTCTTCGAGCTGGTCGATCGCGCCGGTGATCCGATCGGCGAGGTCGGTCCAGGTGTTGCCGAGGTCGAAGAGCTTCGTCTCGTCCGGTTCGGGCCAGTCGTAGCCGAGCATGCTGAGCAGGCTCGTCAGTTCCGAGGGCAGTTGCATACCCACTGGGGGCTCCTTCGTAAGGGGAGGGACACAAAGGGTTATGGAGGAGGGCGCGCGCCGGTGCCGGCGGCCGTGCGGAGGGTCGAGGAGCGGGGTCTAGAGGCCGAGCTCGGCGAGGAGTTCGCGGAAGATCCGGGCGGCCTCGCTGTCGGCCGCCTCGTGGTCGTCGGCCATCTCGCGGAGGTTGACGGCGTAGTCGAGGAGGTCTTCGATGTTCGTCTCGATGCACTCCATCAGGGCCTCCATGCAGACCTGGTGGGCGAGATCGAGGAGCGAACCGATCATGTCGCCGCCGAAGGAGTCGGCGAGGCCTTCCACGGCGGATCTGAACTCGTCGAAGAGGCCTTGGACGGTCTCGGTGGCGGCGTCGAGCTTGTCGGCGCCTTCGCGGATGGAGTCGAGGTCGAGCTGCACCACCATGTCAGGCCCCTCCCTGGAGTTTCTTCATGACGGCGCTGATCTGGGCGCTCATGGCGCGCATCTGGGCGATGCCCTGGTCCTGGATTTTGGCGACGGCCTCGCCGATGGCCTCCAGATCCGGTGCGGCGGTGTCCGTCGCGAGGGACTCGGCGCGGGCGTCGAGGGCCGCGTTGACGGCGTTCCGGAGTTCCTCTTCGAGGTATTCGGTGCCCTCCTTGAGGACTCGCACTTCCGTGAACTCGAAGCGTTCGACGCGGCCGTTCGCGCCTAGGGTGATCCTGATGCGCCCGTCGGCCGCCTCAGCGGTGACGGGCGGGACCTGATGGTCCTGCTGCGTTTGTCTGACGACGTCCAGTTGCGTGCGGGCTTCCGCCAGTTGCTGGGCGATGGCATCCTCACCGAACATGCCGCCTCCGGGGGCTCAGTGGACTCAATGTGAGTCTCAGCATAGACCCGGAGCGCAAGTTTCGGGTCCCCCGAAAGTGCCTGTCTACCAGGGATTTCGGCAAGCCCGTTTACAGAGAGTCATCATGTCGGCTCTGTCCATATTGGTGGGGATTCGACATTGCACTCGGGCCTCACTGACGTGCTCCAGACTCAAGCTCCGCCGCCGCCGCGGAAGGCCGGGGCCTTCGCCGGGTCGGGCCGGTAGTCGAAGGGCTCGTCGCGCTCGCAGCGCAGCCAGCCGTCGCGGACGTGCAGGCGAGCGACCTGGACGGTGGAGCGGCGCCCGCCGCCGGGGTGGGTGAAGTAGTAGAGGAAGCCCTCATCGAGACCCTGTGTGAGGGCCATGGCGTGGTGGCCGAGGGCCTCGTCGAAGGCGCGCTTGCCGGGCCCGGCGAGGAGCGGCACGGGCTGGCGGTGCCAGTGCTCGAGGTCGGTGGAGCGGTGGACGAGGAGGCCGGACCAGCCGTCGGTGACCATCCAGTAGACGCCGCCGAGCGGGAAGACCGTGGGGCCCTCCTGGGCCTGGTCGGTGACGGCGGGGCCGGTCGGGGTCCAGGCGAAGAGGTCCTCGGACTCGGCGGTGTGGATGCGGCTCTCGCGGGTCTCGTCCTTGAACCACATGCGCCACTTGCCGTCCGGGAGGCGGTGGACGGTGGCGTCGATGGCGCGCACCGAGTCGAGGTCGAGCGTGGAGCGGTAGGTCCAGTCCTGGAGGTCCGCGGAGGTGTAGTGGCGGATCTCGGCGGGGCCGGTCCAGTCCTCGCGGATGCCTTCGAGGTAGGTGGCGTACATGTGCCATCGGCCGTCGTGGCGCAGGAGTTCGGGGGCCCACCAGGTGTCGCCGGGCGCGGCGCCGGGGAGGTCCACCGTGCCCGTGTAGGTCCATTTGCGACCGTCGGGACTCGTGGCGCGGCCGATCCCGGTGCCGTGCACCCAGGCCACGCCCGCGTCGGCGGTGTTGGCGCGGCGCTGGGTGTAGAGGAGGTGCCACAGGCCGCCGTCGGGGTCGAAGACGACGGTGGGGTCGGTGGGGCCGTCGAAGGCCGGGTCGGTGAACAGCGGGGCGGGGGCGCGGTGGTCGGATGCCGGCGGCGAAGTCGGAACGGTCGTCATGCTTCCTCCAAGAAGTCGGCGGCCGGAAGGCGGCCCCGGCGGGGTGCTTGAAACGTAGCGAAAGAAAACGCTTGCCGCAAGTCGCTCGCCGGCCTCGGTGAAGCTTGCGAGCCGTAAATGAGTGAGGCGCCGTGCGCCATCCACATCCCCCACCCACCACGAGAGGGGAAGATACCGCCCAGCGTTGCGCGGCGGTACGACAAGAACGAGGCAGATCGGCATTCGTGTCACCCGAACGGGTGGCGCGGGGGTGGGGTTTCTCCCCCTGTTCCCGAAGCGCCCGAATACCTCGCACTCCGGTACCGTTTACCCATGGACCTCAACGCGGACCTTGGGGAGGGTTTCGGTCGCTGGGTGCTCACGGACGATGTCGCACTGCTGAGCATCGTCACGAGCGCGAATGTCGCGTGCGGTTTCCACGCCGGGGACCCGGCCACGCTGCGCCGCGTCACCGCCCTGGCCGCCGCTGACGGCGTGCGGATCGGCGCCCAGGTGTCCTATCGCGATCTCGCCGGATTCGGCCGGCGCGAGATCGAAGTCCCACCAGAGGAACTGGCCGCCGAAGTGGCCTACCAGATCGGCGCGCTCCGGGTCTTCGCCCAGGCCGCCGGCAGCGACGTGGCCTACGTGAAACCGCATGGGGCGCTTTACCATCGGGCCGGGCGCGATCCGGTCCAGGCCGCGGCCGTGATCGAAGGCGTGCAACTCGCCGGCGTGGACACGCTGCTCACCCAGCGCGGAAGCACGCTCGACCTCCTCGCGACCGAGGCCGGGCTGCGGGTCGTGGGCGAGGCCTTCGCCGACCGGGCGTACCTCCCTGACGGGCACCTCGTGCCGCGCGATCTCCCCGGTGCGCTGCTCGGCCTCTCCGAAGCCGTCGCGCAGGCCGTGTCACTCGCCGCGGACGGGGTCGTGACTGCGATCGACGGTACGCTCACTACTGTTGCGGCCGAAACGATCTGCGTGCACGGAGATGGTCCTGACGCGGTCGCGGTCGCCGCGTTGATCCGGGCCGCATTGTTCGAGCGAGACATCAACGTGGAGGCTTTCTCGTGAGCACCAGAACCACCGCACAGCGACTGCGGCCGCTTCCGGCCGGACCGCGCGGCATCCTGATCGACTGCGGCACCACCGCGGTCGCGCGCGCCTGCTACCGCTCGCTCCAGTCCCGGCGCATGTCCGGGCTCCTGGAGGCCGCCGACCTGGTACCGGGCGCGACCACCGTGCTCGTCGACGGCATCGACGAACCCGAGCTGCTGGCCGCCGAACTTCCCGGCTGGCCGCTCACGGAGGAACCCGAGACCGCGGGCGAGGCCGTCGAGATCCCGGTCTGCTACGACGGACCCGACCTGGAGTCGGTCGCGAGACTGTGGGGCGTGAGCCCGGACGAGGTGGCCGATATTCATTCCAGTGTGGAGTACGAGGCGGCGTTCTGCGGGTTCTCGCCCGGCTTCGCGTACCTCGAGGGCCTGCCCGAGGAGTACCAGGTGCCGCGTCGCGAGACCCCGCGGACTTCGGTCCCGGCCGGATCGGTGGCGATCGCCGGGCCCTACACGGGCGTGTATCCGCGCACGAGTCCCGGCGGGTGGCAGCTCATCGCGACGATGACGAACCCGGGTCGACTGTGGAACGAGCACCGCGAGCCCGCGGCGCTCCTGGTGCCCGGCACGAAGGTCCGATTCGCGGCGGTGCGGGTATGAGCCACATCGAGATCCTGCGCGCGGGCGCGCTGACGACCTGCCAGGACGCCGGCCGTCCCGGCTGGGGACACCTCGCGGTGCCGCCTTCGGGGGCGGCCGACCGGCCGTCGTGGCGGCTCGCGAACCAGTTGGCGGGCAACCCGACCGGGGCTTGCGCGCTCGAGACGACGCTGACCGGGTGCACCGTGAAGGCGCACCGGAACGTCACCGTCGTGGTGGGCGGCGCCCCGTGCCCGGTCACCGTGGACGGACGCCCGGAGGCCTGGGGCCAGCCGGTGAAGCTCAAGGCCGGGTCGGTGCTCGACGCCGGTCCCGCCGAGGTCGGCGTGCGCTCGTACCTGGCGTTCTCCGGTGGGCTGCACCCGAAGTCGAGCCTCGGCTCGCACTCGACATGCCTGCTCTCCGGGCTCGGCCCGGCGCCGCTGGCCGACGGCGACACGATCCCGCTCGGCCCCAGCCCGGCGCACCCGCCGCTGCCCACGCAGTGGCCCGCACCGTGGGCCGGGGTGAGCGAGGAACTCGTCATGAAGCTCCACCTGGGGCCGCGGCTGGAGTGGTTCCGGCCCGAGGCGGTCGCCGAGCTGGCACGCGGCGTGTGGACGGTCTCGGAGCACTCCAACCGGATCGGCCTGCGGCTCGACGGACCGACGTTGCGGCGCATCGACACCGCGGAACTCCCGAGCGAGGGCATCGTCGCGGGGGGCCTGCAGGTGCCGCCGAGCGGGCAGCCGATCCTCTTCGGCGCCGACCACCCGACCACGGGCGGCTACCCCGTGATCGGCGTCGTCGGCCCCGAAGCGCAGGCCGCCGCGGCGCAGGCCAGGCCGGGCACGAAGATCAGGTTCGCCCCGGTCCCCATGCCCCACTGGAGCAAACGGGCCTGACCCCGGCGTCAGTCGCTGAGCGCCCGACCGAAGTCGTCGACGAGGTCCTCGGTGGCCTCGATGCCCGTGGAGAACCGGATGAGGTCGTCGCCGATGCCGGCCGCCGCCCGCTCCTCGGCGGTCATCTTGGCGTGGCTGCTGATCGCCGGACGCGTCACCAGCGACTCCACCCCGCCGAGGCTCGCCGCCGAATAAGGGATGGTCAACGCCTTCAGCAACCGCTCGGCCGCCTCCAGGCCCCCGGCGGGCCGAAACGCCAGCATCGAACCGAACCCGGCGAAGAGCTCCACGGCCCTCGCGTGGTCGGGGTGCGACTCCAGACCCGGATAGTGCACCTCGGCGATCGCGTTGTGCCCCTCTAGGAACCGCGCCAGCGCGAGCGCGTTCTCGTTCTGCGCCTTCACCCTGACGGCGAGGGTCTTGAGGCCGCGCGCGAGCAGGAACGCCGTGTGCGGGTCGAGGCTGCCGCCGAAGAGCATCAGGTGGTGCCGCACCCGCTCGATCCGCTCGGCCGAACCCGTGACGACCCCGGCGACGAGGTCGGAGTGCCCGTTGAGGGCCTTGGTCGCCGAGTGGCACACCAGGTCGTAGCCGACCGTGTGGGGCCGGAACAGCATCGGCGTGGGGAAGGTGTTGTCGATGAGCGAGGTCAGGCCGTGTTCGCGGGCGAAGGCGGCGAGCCCGACGAGGTCGCCGACCCTGATGAGCGGGTTGGTGATCGACTCGACGTAGACCGCCTTGGTCTCCGGGCGCAGCGCGGCCTCCCAGGTGGCGGGGTCGTAGGCGTCCACGAAGTCGACGCCCCAGCCGATCCGCCGGGCCTCCTCGGCGAGCAGGGCGTGCGTGCCGCCGTAGATGTTCCCGGCGACGATGATCCGGTCGCCGGTGGCGAGGACGCTGTGGAGCGCGGTGCTGATGGCGGCCATGCCGGAGGCGGTGGCGACGGCGGCTTCGGCGCCTTCGAGGGCGGCGAGCTTGTCCTGCACGTAGGTCTGTGTGGGCGTGTTGGAGTAGCGCAGGTAGTCGACGCCGCCGCCGGGTTCGATCTCGTAGACCGTGCCCTGGTAGATGGGGAAGACGACGGAGCGGTCACGGGCGGGTCGGGGCTCGGCGGCGTGGACGGCGAGTGTCTCGAAGCGAACGTTGTCTGCGGTCATGCGCCAACCCTACGGTCGGGGCGGGGCGGCCGCATCTGTCGAACGACCGGATTGCGCCCTGACGAAAGTCGGGTTGCTCAGCGGCGTTCCTGGTCGAGGCCGGCGAGGTAGGCGTTGTACACCTCGTGCGGGTCGTCCTCGGGATGGCCGCTGGCAGTGGCGCGCTCGGCCATCCGGTCGAGGCGCCGGCCCTCGCGCTCGTCCGCGCGCGTCCACTGGGCGATGAGGACGCCGATGATGATGAGGCTCGGGATCTCGCCGAACGCCCACGCGATGCCGCCGCCGGCCCGCTGGTCGGCGAGCAGGTCGCCCATCCAGGGGAGGGCGATCTGGGTGTACCAGCCTTCGGCGATCAGGTTGGTGCCCATCATGAGTGTGAGGCCGAAGATCGCGTGAAAGACGATCGACACGAAGTAGAGCAGGACCTTCGCGGGGTAGGAGAGCGGGCGCGGTTTCGGGTCGGGGCCGATCACGACCCAGAAGAAGAGGCTCCCGGCGGCGAGGAAGTGCGCCGTCATGAACAGGTGCCCGAAGTGCGAGCGCATCGCCCACTCGAACATGCCTGTGAAGTACATGAGGTACAGGCTCGTCAGGTAGATGAAGAGGGCGACGAGCGGGCGCGAGACGAGACGCGACCAGCGGCTGTGGACGGCCGCGAGGAGCCATTCGCGCGGGCCGCCCGAGCGGTCGGGTTTGAGGGCGCGGAGCGCAAGCGTGACGGGCGCCGCGAGGACGAGGAGGATCGGCGCGAGCATGTTCAACGCCATGTGCTGCACCATGTGCGCGCTGAACATCACCATCCCGTACTTGCTCAGCCCGGAGGACGTGGTGATGACGATGGCAGCCCACCCGGCGATCCACAGGGCCGTGCGGTACCAGGGCCAGGTGTCGCCGCGGCGGCGCAGCCGCACCACGCCCGCGATGTAGGCGCCCACCAGTGCCAGTGCGGCCGTGCAGAACAGCACGGACGGGTACCAGTCGAGGGCGACGGACGCGACGCTGATCGGGCCGGGCGTGGGGAAGCCGAGTAGGGCCGTGTTCGGGTCGGGGAGCTCTTCGGCGGGCGGCGGCGTGACCGACAGGGACGAGGCGAGGCCGAACGCGATCGCCATGAGCCCCAGTTCGACCGCGGCGAGGCGCGTGAAGGCGCGCCGGTCCCCCGCGGCGACCGCGGGGAGGGTGGAGCGGCGGTGGGCCCAGCCGAAGACGCCGCCGATCGCGAGCACCGCGAGTTTCGCGAGCGCGATGCGCCCGTACGAGGACGTCCACAGGTCGGTGAGGTTCACGTTGGCGCAGAACACGATGAGGCCCGAGAAGCCGATGGCGGCGTAGGCGAACACGGCGGCCCGCGAGTACCGGCGGGCCGCGATGAACGGGTCGCGGCGGGCGATGAACAGCGCGAACAGGCCGCCCGCCCAGAACGCGGCGGCGACGACGTGGATGAGGAGGCCGTCGACGGCGATCTGGTGGTTGCCGTTCGACGCCGAGTGGCCGGTGAAGACCGGCGGCAGCGCGGCGGCCACGGCGAGGGCGGCGGCGCACACCGCGCCGGGAATCGTGAACGCCCGCGCCGCTACGATCGCTGCCGCCGTTGCCAGGAGCGCGGTCAGCCCGAGCGCCTGGCCCTGCTCGTATTGGCCCACGTACGACCACAGGCCCATGGCGGTGACGCCGCCGAGCGGGCGGGCGAACGTGTTCGCGAAGTCGATCGGGAGGCTCGCGAGCGCCAGGACCGCCCACAGCCCCGAGGCGGCGGCGCCGACGCGCAGCCACCGCCAGGACTGGCCGGTGAGCCGGGCGCGGTCGCCCTGGCGTCCCGGCAGGAAGCACGCGGCCGCGATCGTGCAGCCGACGGCGGCGAGCATCGCGAGGTCGTAACCGTATTTGAGGAGCCCCGCGGCCCACGTGACCGCGGGGTCGGCGGTCGACAGTCCCGGCAGCGCCGCGACGTCCACGGCCCCGCCGAGATCGAGCGCGATCACGGCGACGGCGAGCCCTGCGAGGGCCGCGGCGGCCACCGCCAGCGCGCGCTTGCCGCGCCGGGGACCACGCGTGCCGCCGTGCGGCCCGCCTCGGGACCCCGCGCCGCCGCCAGGTATGGTGGCGGCGGTGTTTTGGCTGGTCTCGGTCGATGCGGTCACGCATCCCAGCATGGCTGATTGTTCCAGCTCACGCCCCACCGGGTGGGGTCCAGTTATCTCCGACAACTCCGCGGCCCGCCCTCCGGGCGCCTTTCGGCCATGTCGGGGTTGTAGGGCACAGTCATAAGGCACGGTCACGGAGCGCGGCATGCGCGAGGCCGTGCCTTGGCAGTCACGGCGGCGGAGGCGTCGCCGTAGTTTTCTATGGTGGATCGCGATGGGAATCATCGAAAGACGCGGTGAGATCATGAACCTGCTTCAGGGGAGCGGCGGCGTGCTCGGCAACATGCAGTTCACGCTCGACGGCTCGGACGATCCGTCGAACGTGCTGAACCTCATGGCCCTGGACGCGTACGTCTCCGGGTCGCAGCCCCACGCGGTGGTGCGGGCGCTCGACATGGTCGCCGACGACGTGGACCTCATCCCCGAGGGCGGTTCACTCGTCCGGTCGATTTCCGGGGCTTCTTTTCTGCAACTGGTGACCGGCGACGGCTGGACGCTGCGGACGCAGCGGTGGCGCGACGGCTCGGGCCAGGCGGTGGTGACCGCCGCGACGCGCGAGCGGGCCGAGGAGATCGCCGCGTACCTCACCGACCGGACCGGTTCGGTTGAGGAGGTCGGCGAGGACAAGGTCGACATGGGCTTCTGGTACCGGTCGGCGCGCGGGCCCTTCCGTTCCACGCGGTCGATCACCGCGCCGCGCTGGCCGGAGATCGAGCGGAACTACTCCTCGAACGCCGGGTCGGCGCTGGGGAAGCTCATGGCGACGCAGGCTTCGGACGTGGCCGGGCGGCTCGTGCTGCTCCACGGCCCGCCCGGGACGGGCAAGACGACGGCGCTGCGGGCGCTCGCCCGGGAGTGGGCGCCGTGGTGCCAGGTGGACACGGTGCTCGACCCTGAGGCGTTCTTCGCCGACCCGTCCTACCTGATGGAGGTCATCATCGGGTCGGAGATGGACCTCATGCTGGACGCCGACCTGGACCCGGACGCGCCGCGGCGCGGGCACTGGCGGCTCATGGTCTTGGAGGACTGCGACGAGCTCATCCGCGGCGAGGCCAAGGAGGCGTCGGGCCAGTCGCTCGCGCGATTGCTGAACCTGACGGACGGGCTGCTCGGGCAGGGCCGCGAGATCATGGTCGCGATCACCACGAACGAACGGCTGGACCGGCTGCACCCGGCAGTCGTGCGCCCGGGCCGGTGCCTGGCGCAGATCGAGGTCGGGGCGCTGTCGGCCCCCGAGTCGAGCGACTGGCTCGGCGGCGAGACGGTGCGCGAACCGATGACCCTCGCCGAGCTGTACGCGCGGCGCAGCGGCACGGACCCGACCACGACGGAACCGGCGATCCCGCAGCAGCACGTCGGCCAGTACCTGTAGGCCGGGACGACTTTCAGACCGCCGAGGGCGGACGCCGCGATCGGCGTCCGCCCTCGGCGGTGTTCGGGTCGTCAGCGCTCGGCATCTCTGGCTGCGAAGACCTCCCTGGCGGCCTCGACCGCGTTGATGGCGGCAGGGAAGCCCGCGTAGACGGCGATCTGGATGAGCGCCTCGATCACCTCGGTCCTGGTGCAGCCCGCGTTGAGCGCGCCGTTGATGTGGAAGCGCAGCTGCGGGGCGGCGTTGCCCAGCGCGGCCAGCGCTCCGATGGTCACGAGCTCGCGGTCGCGCAGGTCGAGTTCGGGACGGGTGAGGACGTCCCCGTAGGCGAATTCGGCGATGAACCGGCCCAGGTCGGGGGCGATGTCGGCCAATGAGGTGACGACCGTGGGTTCGGCCTCGCCCGAGAGGTGCTGCAGGGTCTTAAGCCCGCGCTCGTGGCGCTCGTTCGGTTGCTCCATGTGGGATTCTCCTTTGTCGTGTGCGAGGGACGGTCGCGTGGGGAATGGACGCAAGAGATGGGTTCGCTTGTCCCGCAACGCCAATCCTCCAGGAACGAAACCGGGGCCGCAAGGCTCCGGATCACCGTGGAGGAGGGCTCGCCGCAACCCGCCCAGGGTCGGACCATCCGTCCATTCCGGGTGTTCTACGCCAATGCATCGATGCCCGCGCTGTTACGCTCGGCCCCGACTCCCCCACCGCAGTCGACCACCGTCCACTTCAGGGCGAACCGTCGTGCCCGATCTGATCCCGAACCGCGCCCGCCTGCGCGCGGGCCGCCTGGCGACCACCGGTGAGCATCTGCGGACTGTCGTGATCGCGGCAACCGTACTGGTGGCGAGCGGTTCAGTGGCACTGATCGCCGGGTGCCGAAGGCGAGTGCAATCGGAATAGCGGCTCGACCGACCCGGAGCGATCGTCGGCTCGACCGAGCAGGGCAGGAGCAGCGGACCGGGGCGTGTGGGGTCCGCCAGGTCGAAGCGTCCGGCGGGTCGGCGGGGGAAGCATGGACATCGGCGTTAGCCTGGGCCGCATGTGGCACCTCCTCGGCCCGTCCGCACCCGCAGGGCCGCACCGAGACACCGGCGTCCAATGAAGTCCGCCGCCCCCACCTACGCGCACGCGTGGACCGCCCTCGTGCTCACCGCGATCGCCGGGGCGGTCGACGGCGCCGGGTTCCTCAGCCTGAGCCAGCAGTTCGTCGCGAACCAGACCGGCAACGCGGTCCTGCTCGCGGTCGCCCTGTCCGGCGAGATGACCGGGCGCGAAGACGGCCTGTCCCCCATCGGTCCGCTATGGTCGCTACTCGGGTTCTCGCTGGGCGCTGTGCTCGCCTCGTTCGCGACGCGCCGCCACGTGCTCACAAGCTTCGGTGTCCCGCTGCTTCTCCTGGTCGAGGTGGTGGTGCTCGCGCTGGCGGGCCTGTCGCGGGGGTTCGAGCATTCGATCACCTTGGCGGCCTTCGCGATGGGCGTCCAGAGCATTCATGCGGCCCGCATCGGGCTCTCGGGTGTGTCGACCACGGTCCTGACTGGGACGCTCATTGCGTTGTTCGTCAACCTCTCGGGCGGACGAAAAGGGTTTCGCTCGGCGCGGCTGCAGGCGGGGGTGTGGGCGGTGTACCTGGTCGCGGCCGGGATCGGATCGGTTCTGGCGCATGCGATGTCGTTCAGCGCAGTGTGCTGGGCCGCCGCCGCGGTCGCGGCCGCGATGGCGGTGGCAGCGTTCGCCGAGGCCCACCGGGGCGCGTCCACCATTTGAGGGAGCGACCCGACCGCAAGTCCGTGGGCTCACGTCAATCGCCGCATACACCGATACCGCCGAACCTCTGCGCCGCTTGACCGAGTCCGGCCGCAGCAGCCATCGCCGCGGAGCGCCACGCGGTCCTAGAGCAGCACTTCAGCTGCCGGTCAGGGCCCGGACGGCCTTGAGTCCGGGGCGGCGCAGCAGCGGCCACTTCCGAGCGGCGGCAGTGCGCCGCGCGAGGTCGTCGGCCGCGGCTTCCCATGCGGGATGTTCGAAGTCGAACCCGGCGTCGGTGAGGCGCCCGGGGATCACACGGCGGCTCTTCAACAGCAGCTCGGTGTCGCTGCGGAGAGCGAACGCGCCGATCTCTGCCATCCATTTCGTCGCCGGCAACCCGAGGTACCCGCCCCAGGCGCGGCGGAGGGTCCGCATGAAGTCCTTTTGCCGCAACGGATGCGGCGCTGCGAGATTGACCGGCCCCGCGATTTCGCCGTGCTCGATCAGGAACTGCACCGCCCGCGTGAAGTCTTCTTCGTGGATCCACGACATGAACTGGCGTCCGCCGCCGATGGGACCGCCGAGGCCCAGCAGGGTCATGCGCGAGAGCAGGTCGAAGACCGCGCCGCGGTCGGTGCTCATCACCATCGCCGTGCGCAGCGCGACCTTGCGGGTGTGCGGCGTGTCGGCTTCGTCGAGGGCGTGTTCCCAGGCCTGCGCGATGTCGATGCTCTTGGCCCAGTATGCGGGTGCGTCGGACTCGCCGCCGCCGATGACGCCGGTGGCCTCGTCGTTGGCGCGGCCGAAGGTGTGCGCGTAGATCGTGGCGGTGCTCATCTGAAGCCACACGGCCGGAGGTTCGGCCGCGGCGGCGATGGCCTCGCCGACGACACGGGTGGAGTCGACGCGCGAGTCCATCATCTCGGCGAGGTTCTCGGGTGTGTAGCGGCAGTTGACGCTGCGTCCGGCGAGGTTGATTACGGCGTCGGCGCCGTCGATGGCCTCGGCCCAGGGGCCGAGGGCGCGGCCGTCCCAGGGGAGGTGGTGGGGGCGTGAGGGATTGCGGGTGAGGACGGTGAGGCGGTGACCGGCGGCCAGGAGGCCGCGTTCGAGGACGGCGCCGACATTGCCGGTCCCACCGGGGATGACGATCTTCATGAGGCTCTCCTCCTTTGCGGCCAACCCTACTCTGGTACTTGAACACGTTCAAATACTTAATCGTCGCCGTCCGCGAGATGCGTCGCACATGGAAGACGCCGCCGCTGCGCGTTCAGCGGGTTTCCGGCACACCACTCTGGACGCGAAATCGGTACGCTGCAGGCAGTAGGCGTGACGTTCAGTGAAGGACTCCCTCCATGACCGATGAGCTTCCTGAGTCCGACCGTGCCACCGGCACCTGGATCGTGGTCTTCGTGCTGCTGTCCGCCGCGGTCGCGATCGGTGTGTTCCTCCTTCTCCCTTCTGGCGGCGAGGGCGGCACCTCGGCGGCCGCCACGACCGAACCCGACCCGGCGACGACGAGCAGCACTCCGAGCCCCGAGCTGACCGACGAGCCCGCCCCGACCACTGCGGATCCGACCAGCGCCGCGGAGACCAGCACGGAGGCCACGAGCCCGGCGCTGCCGACCGTGCCGCCATCGGAGCACCCGCCGTGCACCACGTACCTCGACGGTGGCGCGGCCTCGGCTTCGAAGGCCGAAGCGGCCCTTGAGGAAGCTGCGGGCACGCAGTTCTGGACGAACTCGAGCGTCGAGGTCCCGGACGACCTGGTCAAGGCCATCGCCTGGATGGAGAGCGGATGGCAGTCGGACATCGTGGCCTGCGACGGCGGGACCGGCCTCATGCAGATCCAGCCGGAGACCGAGGAGTTCATCAACACCCGGTTCGAGCTCGACCTGGACCGCACGGGCGTGGAGCAGAACGCGATGCTCGGCAGCGCCCAGCTGCAGTGGCTGGCGAAGTACTTCTCGGTGAACTACTTCGGCGGCGACGACCCGGGCAGCTACTCGCTCGAGGACGACTGCGGCAACGATGGCGAGGTGCCCGACCATCTCGAACGCTGCCTGCTCAACGCCGTGATCTCGGCGTACCAGGCCGGCTTCGGCACGGTCGAGGCCGTCCTGGACGCCGGCGGCGACCCCGACTACACCAACCCGCAGTACATCGAGACGGTCAGAGCGCTGCTCGACCAGCGCCCCTGGGCCTGAGGCAACCCTGCGCCCTGCGCCCTGCGGATTGTCGTGCCCCCGAGCCAGCCTTGCATCGGGGGTCTCGGACCGGACACACGCGACCCCGGGGCCGGGGCGGCAGAGCGGCTAAGAAATTGTCGTACCCGCCGGTCACCCTTGTGTTCGGGGGCCCACATTTTCGGCACACCCGAGCCCAGGGTCCGGTCAGGACCGTGGAATTGTCGGTGGCGCCGCGTAACCTGCCGAGGTTCGCGACCACCAAGGAGGCCCGTTGAAGTTCCGGAAGATCGACGACAAGCGTTCGATGCGCAAGCCGCTGTGGGAATCCGACCGGCTGCGGCCTTTCGATGAGGAGCCCGAACCGGACTTCGAGCTGAGCGAGCGCCTCGCCGACGGCCTCCAATGGATCAGCGGGCACGGCGACGGCAGTCTCGAGCAATCGCTTCTGCGCAGCGTCGACTTTTCGGGGACGGTGTTGTCGCCCTTCGAGATCGTGGACGTGACCGTCGAACGCTCGGTACTGGCGAACGGCCGCTGGGAGCGAGCCACCGCGCGACGGCTGGAGATCACCGAGAGCAACCTGGTGGGCTGGCAGGCGCAGTTCTCGCTCGCCCAGGACGTCTACATCGCCGACTGCCGGGCCGATTTCGCCGGGATCTCGATCGGGACCGCCAAAGGCCCGGTGGTCTTCGAACGGTGCAGATTCATGAACGCGACCTTCCTGGGCGACCTGTCGAAGACCGTGTTCATCGACTGCACGTTCCCCGGCTCGGACTTCTCGCGGGTCGCCAACGCCAAGGGCTGCGACTTGCGGCGCTCTCAGCTGTCGGGCATCACCGGGCTCATGAGCCTGCGCGGCGCGCTCATCACCGCGGATCAGGCGGTGGACATCGCCGGAGAACTGGCGACCGCGGCCGGCTTCAAACTGTCCTAAGCGGCGTTGCGGCGTTGCGGCGTTGCGGCGTTGCGGCGTTGCGGCGACCGATCTTGACCATCTGGTCACCACCCTCATCACTGATGGCGTCGGTCCACCTCATCGCCGCGACCGAAATCGATCTCGTCTTCGCCTACGCCACCTGCGCGAAAGTTCCGGAATGCACCTCGCCGGTCCGGCCGCCGCCGGTGTCGAACGACCAGAACGCCGTGATCCTCTTGTTCTTGAAATCCATCAAATGGGTCACGACCGTCCCCGAGACCTCGTTCCAACCCACCAAGTAGGTCCGGGACGCGACCTCGGCGACATACAGATCCACCTCCTCTGAAGCGCCCTCGGTGGCGCCGTCGATCTCCGCGTACTGGAGCTTGTTCCCCTCCGCCGCATAGGTGTTGTGAAAGACCACACCGTTGTCCAACCGGACCTCGAAGGTCTTCCCCGCGAATGCGAAATCAGTCATGACCGGCACTCTCCTCGGTTGCGCCCATGGTCCGCATCGACACGGACCACTCAGGCCGCCTTCCAACCTAAGAGATCAGCGGTCCAGGCATCGTCGAATCATCAAGCTGACTCGATCGCCACTCGTGCCGCGTCGAGCCGCGCGCGGAACTCGTCGTCGTCGGTCCCGGCGAGCGCTTCGAGCGTGGTCTGTCGCCGCTGTAGCGACCGTTCCAGCCAGGCCTGCCACTCCGGATCGGCCTCGGCCGCCGCCACGGTCGCGGGCCGCCAGACCGGCATGGGCGATCCGGTGGCCGCGAAGCGCGGGTTCGGTTTCAGCCCTTCGGGTTCTGGCAGGAAGTCGCGAACCGCCGTATCGGTCCAGCCGCGTGAGCGCAGGATCGGTTTGGTCACCCAGACCGTGCCGTCGCGCTGCCGCACGAACTGAGGTCTGGGAGGAGCGGGCGGACCCTGCCACTCAAGAGGCAACGGATCGGCCCTGAGCGGATCGTCCGATTGCTCCGCTTCGGGTGCGACCTCGGGCGGTGAGCCGGATCCCGGCGGGCGGGTGTCGGCTCCGACCGTGGGCGATGTTGCGTGCGTTTCGGATGCCGATGTGCGAACTGGTGGGTCGGCGTCGGATTCGGGTGCCGGGATCGGCCCGGGTCGGGCCGTGTTGCTGAGAGATTCGATCAACCACCGGGCGAAATGTGCTCGCAGCGGCTCGTCGGGGATGGTCTCGAACGGCAAAGCCCGGGTGATCACCTCAAGGCCGGCCTGGTTCCGTGAACCGTCTGATGGTTTCGCTGCCATCGCATCGTCCGATCGGTCTTCGCGCCCCGCCCGCCGGGCGTTGCGCGCGCTATTCAATTGCCTCCGCAACCGTAGAAGCGGGGTACGACAATTTCGCCCGTTCAGGCACTGACCTGTGGGGACGCTCACGGCGGTCTCGTTTCGGAGGCGTCGTCAGCCGCGCGTCAGTGCCGTGTCAGCGCTCGCGGCGATCGTTCTCCTCGACACCGCTTCCGGGAACCCCGGGGCACCGCATCCGCGAAGGGAACCGCCATGACCGCCAACGAACTTCACCAGATCGTCGCCAAGTCCGCCGCCGAGTACGCGGTTCCCGGCATCGCGGTCGGCATCTTTCACCAGGGCCGCGAGATCTACGCCTCCCACGGCGTCACCAGCGTCGCGAATCCGCTCCCGGTCGATGAGGACACCATCTTCACCCTCGGCTCGACCACCAAGAGCTTCACGGCGACCGCGCTCGTGATCCTCGCCGAGCAGGGCAGGGTCGACTTCGACGCCCCGGTGCGCCGCTACCTTCCCGAGCTGCGCCTCGCCGACGAGCGCGCCGCCGCCACCATCACGGTCGGCAACCTGCTCAACCACACTGCGGGCCTGGACACCTGGATGCTCCGCGACACCGGCGACGGCGACGACGCCCTCAAGAACTATGTGGACAACCTCGATGAGCTCACGCTCATCGGCGCACCCGGCGAGCGGGCCTCGTACAGCCAGGCCGGATACAACCTCCTCGGCCGCGTCATCGAGGTCGTCACTGGCAGGACCTACGAGCAGGCGATCGCCGATCTCCTCTTCGAACCGCTCGGGCTCGAGAACACCACGTTCTTCGCCGCCGAGGCCATGACCCGCAAGTTCTCCCTCGGCCACAGCGTCACCGACGACGGCACCGCCGTCTCCTCCACCTGGAAGGTCCACCGCGCCCAGAACCCCGGTGGCGGCGGCGCGTCCACCGCCCGCGACCTCGTCCGCTGGGCCCGCTTCCATCTCGGTGACGGCCGCGCCGAGTCGGGCGAGCGCATCGTCTCCGCGGAAGCGCTGCAGGCGATGCGGCGGCAAACGGTCGAGCTGCGCGGCAGTTCCCTCGGCGACGGGTTCGGCATCTGCTGGTTCCTGCGCGAGATCGACGGCGCGGCCACCTTCGCGCACGGCGGGTCGTCCATCGGCCAGTTCGCGGACTTCATCGCCCTGCCCGAGCACGACTTCGCGATCGCCGTCACCACCAACGCCGAACCCGGCGGCACGCCTTGCAACCTGGCGGTCATCCGCTGGGCGCTGGAGCACTACCTGGGCCTGGTCGACCGCGACCCCGAGCCGGTGGCCTTCGACGTGGACCGCGCCGCCGAGGTCGTCGGCGACTACGAGGTGGACATGATGATCGTGAGCGTCGTCGACGAAGGCGGGCGCCTGAGCCTCGCGGCCCGGATCAGGCCCGAGCTGCGCGCGGCCTCTCAGGCGGAGATGCCCGCCGACTGCGAACCCGCGCATATGGGTTTCCTCACTGACGACGGCGACGACTACATCGTCACCGAGGGCCCGCTCCAGGGCCAGCGCGGCTACTTCGCCCGAGACGAGCACGGCGCGGTCACCGGCGTCGACCTCGCCGGACGCCAGTTCCGCAGGGTTCGCGGGCGCGCCTGAGCGGCGAAGTCGGTCCCGCCTCGGGCCGGTTGCGGCGGAGGTCTGGTCCGGCCGCGACCCGGCCGTACGGGTGGCCCCGGGTACCCGCCCGATACCACCTTCACCACTACCAGTGAAAAGGACACCGTCCCACAGGGGTACGACAAGATACGGCCCGATGCCGCCGCGCCCAAGTGTGTGGCGGCATTGGGCGCGGGGCGCGGGGCGCGGGGCGCGGGGCGCGGGGCGCGGGGCGCGGCAGCCATGCTGCGCCGACCTCCATTTCCGCGACCACTCCCCTCCCAGGCACACTTGGTCCCATGCGCGTACTCCTCCTCGGTCCCTTCGAGATCCGCGACGCCGACAACCAGCCCGTCGAACTCTCCGGTGCGCGGCTGCGCGCGCTCGTCGCCCGCCTCGCCCTCGAACCGGGCCGCGAAGTCACGGCCGACTCGCTCCTCGACGCGATCTGGGAAGACGACGCGCCCTCTGCGAACGCACTGCAGGCCTTGGTGTCCCGGGTCCGACGCGCGATCGGCGCGGAACGGCTCACGCGCGGCGCCGCCGGATACCGCCTCGCGATGGAGCCCGGGGACGTGGACGTGGTGCGGTTCGAGCGGCTCGCCGAGACCGGCCGCCGGAACGGCGACCTCGCCGCGCTTCGCGAGTCCGAATCCCTTTGGCGGGGAACGGCAATGGCCGACCTGCTGCACCTGCGGTTCGCCGAGAACGAAGCGGTCCGGCTGGAGCGCTTGCGGAATGAGACCACACGCGAGCGGCTCGCGCTCGAGATCACGACAGGGACCGACGTGCTCGCCGAGCTCGAACCGCTGGCCGGCGCGCATCCGCTCGACGAGCGGTGGCAGGCGCTGCTCATGCGTGCGCTGTATGCGACTGGCCGGCCAGCCGAGGCGCTCGACGTGTACGAGCGGGCCCGTGAGCGCCTCGCCGAAGAGCTCGGCGCCGATCCCTCGACCGAACTCGCCGAGCTGCACCTCCAGATCCTGCGTCAGAGCGCGGCCCCGGCCGAGCGTGCCGAGCGCCGCCGCACCAACCTGAAAGCACAGCTGACGAGCTTCATCGGGCGCGAAACCGACCTCGCCGCGCTCGTCGAGGCGGTGGCCGCCGCCCGCCTGGTCACCGTCACCGGGCCCGGTGGCGCGGGCAAGACCCGACTCGCCGTCGAGGCGGCCGCCGAGATGTCGGGCCTTGCGCCACATGGAGTGTGGCTGGTCGAGCTCGCGGCGGTGGGCGACGACGCCGACCTCGCGCCCGCGGTCCTGCGGGCCATCGGCGCCCGCGAAGCCGGGCTGCTGGAGCCGTCCGCGCACGACGCCGCCTCGCGCCTGGAGGAGTACTTCGCCGACCAGGACGCCCTCATCGTCCTCGACAACTGCGAGCACCGCATCGACGCCGCCGCCGAGCTCGCCGCCCGGCTGCTCGGCTCCTGCCCGGGCCTGCGCGTCCTCGCCACCAGCCGCGAGGCCCTCGCGATCGGCGGGGAACGTCTCTTCCCGATCCCGCCGCTGCCGATCTCGGCCGACCGTCCAGAAGCGAGTGCGGCGGTGAGGCTGTTCTGCGAGCGGGCCGCGGCCGTGCGCCCCGATTTCAAGCTCGACGCGTCCAATACCGAAGCGGTGGTGGAGATCTGTCGCCGCCTCGACGGACTGCCGCTCGCGGTCGAACTCGCCGCCGCGCGCATGCGGGCCCTCGACGCGGCTCAGATCGCCACCCGCCTTGACGACCGGTTCGCCCTCCTCGCCGGGTCCGACCGCACCGCGCCCGCCCGGCACCGCACCCTCGAGGCCGTCATCGCCTGGAGCTGGGAGCTGCTCTCGGATGCCGAACGGGCCCTTGCCATGCGCATGTCGATTTACCCCGGGGGCATCGGCCTGGACCGGGTCGGCGACCTGGACGCGCTCACCGGACTCGTCGACAAGTCCCTAGTGGAACGCGACGGCGAGCGGTACCGGATGCTGGAGACCATCCGCTCCTACGCGGAGGCGCGACTGGACCAGAGCGACAGCGCCGCAGCCGAACGGGACGCCATGGTCCGCTATTGCATCGACCTGGTCGAACGCTCCGACGACGAGATCCGGTCGGCCGAGCAGATCGAGGCGATGGCGCGACTGGACGCCGAACACGACAACCTGCTCGCGCTCCTCGGCCGATCAGTCGCGGTCGGGGACAAAGAGACCGGCCTGCGAATGATCGCGGCTCTGTTCTGGTTCTGGCACCTCCGCGGCTTCCGCACCCAACTCCAGCACTGGTTCCCGGCGATCCTGCGGCTGCCCGGCGAGATCCCCGAACCGCTCCTCCCCGCGGTCCTGCTGACGACGGGCATGGCGGAGACCGAACTCGGCAACCTCGATGCCGGCGCCCGTTCGATCGCCGAGGGCATTGCACTGGGACGCAAGGCGAACGGCCCGATAGCCGGACGCTCGCTCCTGGCCATCGCCCCCGCGTTCCTCTCCGACCCGACCATCGCCGGCGACCTCGAATCGGCCGAAGGCTGGGAACTGGGCGTCATCCTGCTCACCGCGGCCGCCGTCGGCGAGGGCGCGACCGGCGTCGAAGGCCTCAGGCAGGTCGAGCGGGCCGAAGCCGAGTTCGCGAAGCTCGGCGAACGCTTCGGTCTGGCATCGGCCCTGCGGATGCGCGCCGAATACTGGGCGCGCCAAGGAGAACAGGACGAGGCCAAGGACGCGCTCGCGCAGGCCGCGCGGCTGTTCGACGAGCTCGGCACCGCCGCCGACACCGCCGAGACCTACGCCGAGCTCGCCCTCGTCATCGCGCGGGGCGGCACCCGTGACGACGGCACGGTCGCCGCCGGTGCGATCGACCAGGCATGGGAGGCGATCCGTCTCGGCGAGGAGCGGGCCGACACCGAACGCCATCCGCACACCACCGCGTACGTGCGTTGGTCCCGCGCCCAGGTCCTGTTCTGCGCCGGCGATCGGGAAGCGGCGCTGAGCGAGCTCACCGCCGCGGAACAAGCCTTCGCCGGCAGCGCGGTGGATTCGCGGGTGCAGGTGTGGGGCGCGGCGCTGCGCGCCATTGCCGCCCTCGCCGACGGCAACGCGGCGCTGGCGCATCGCCGGCTCGATGCGCTGACGGCCACCAACATCGAGGGCGCGGCGGACCCGAACCTGGCCGTGGCCGCCCGGGTCCGCGCGGCGACCGCCCTCGCGGACGGGGACGCGACGCGCGCCGCGTTGCTGCTGGGCGCGGCCGTCTCGCTGCTCGGCACCGAGGACCGCCGGGGCTACGACACCGCGCTGCGCACGCCCGAGCGGACACGGGAGGCACTGGGCGACAAGGCGTTCCAGGAGGCGTACGAGCGCGGCGCGGCGCTCGACCGCTCCGCCGCCATCGACCTGGTTCTCGCGAAGCCGTCGCAGCCCTGAGGGACCGGAACGAGAGCGGGCCGGATCAGCCTGCGCGCCAGGGGCGTACCTCGATGACCGCGCTCGTCGGCAGGGGACCGTACAGGTGCGGGTACTCGGGTGCGCCGGGCGCGGGCGCTTCGTATCGGATCGGCACGTCGACCAGGTCGGCGTCGATGACCAGTACCACGAGCGGCCCGGGGTGGTCGCCGTAGACGAGGGCGGCCACCGCGTCGAGCTGCTCGGGCAGCGAGCAGTGGATGAAGCCCTCCTCGGCGAGGGTCCTCCCCCGCGTCGAGCCCTCGTACGCGCCCGCGGCGAGCGCGGCCTCCCATAGGCCCGGCTCGGTCAGGTGCAGGAGTTCGGTCATGCCCGCACGCTACCGCCGCGCCGGTCACGGCAATGCGTTCGGCCCCGCGCGTCGCGCGGGGCCGAACGCATTGCAGCGGTTACGGCTTGTGGAAGTGGGCGCGGGCCGGGCGCAGGGCCAGGAGGATGACGCCGAGGACGCAGCCGGCCGCGACCACCGCGAAGCGGATCCCTTCGAGGACCGGCAGCCAGTCCGGGTAGGCCGCGAACGCGGCGTCCAAGATGGCGGCGGCATCGAGGGAGCGCACTGCCGCGTCACCGGAGGCGTCGAAGAGCGCCTGCACCTTCTCGGTGGCGGTCGCGTTGCTGGCCATGATGAGCGCGTTGCCGGCGAGCACCAGCGGCAGGGCGATGAACGAGAGGACGCGGGCGATGCGCTTGCCCGCCAGCAGGAGCGCGCCGAGAGCCGCGATGGCGGCGGCGATGGCGAACGGCGCCCAGATCGCGACGCCGTGCTCGTCGAAGGCGAGTCCGTTGGCGGCCAGGAGGTTCGGGTCCTGTCCTTGGCGTGCGACCTCGGCCTCGGCGGCGGCCTGGACATCGGTGCCGTAGACCAGGCCGACGAGCGGGATCGAGGCGAACGCGAGACTGACGGCGAAGTGGAGGACGGCGGCGATGGTGACGGCGGTGGGGCGGTTGCGCTTGGCGGACATGGGAGTCTCCTTCGTTCGAGGGCTTTGCGGCTGTGCCGGACGTTCGGTGTCCGGTTGCATGCCAGTACTGTCGCCGCCTGCGCTGACGGGGCGCTGACGAGCGGCTGACAGACCGCCACCTGTTGAGCTGCAATGGCTTCGGAGACGCCGCCGTCCGCGACCGGAGGCCGGTCGCGGACGGCGGGAAGAGGATCGGGCTCAGTCGGCGTAGCGGACGCTGAGGTCCCCGACGCTGGTGGTAACGGTGATGACGTAGTCGGCGCGGGTCTGGGAGTCGGTGGCGATGTCGATGGTCTGGCCGCCGACACCGGAGTCGAACTGAACGGCGTAGGTGGTGCCGTCGTCGGGCACGATGATCTCGACATCGCCGGTGCCGGCGATGACGTTGATGTCGCCGCGCACCTCCGCGTAGTCCAGCCGGATCGAGCCGACGCTGGATTCGACGTCGGTCTCGTTGGCGCGCAGGTCATCGCCTTCGATGACCCCGACGCTGGTCTCGATGTCGATCGGGCCGTCGAGGCCGTTCATGCGGACGTCGCCGACCGCGTTGGTCGCCTCGGCGGCTGCGCCACTGGGCAGCGCGAGCGTGTAGTCCACTTCGCACTCCTCGCCGTCCCACCAGAAGACCAGGTCGTCGTCGCAGCTGCCGACGGCGGTGAAGGTGTCGCCCTGCCACGACTCGTCCGGCTCGGGTTCGTTGCCGCGCCAACGGGTTTTGCGTTCGAGGACGAGGGCGGCGCTGTCGGAGGCGTTCAGTTCGATGTCACCGATCTCCACGGCGACGTCGACGCCCGCGACCGTCCTGTCGAATTCCTCGGTGTGGGTCTCGGTCTCCTCGGGCGAGGAGACCGTCCAGATCCAGACGCCGGCGGCGGCAGCGGCGAGCAGGAGCACGACGCCGCAGGTGATGCCGCCGACGATCCACCAGACATTGCGGCTGGTGCGGTCCTCGTTCGGTCGGGGGGCTTCGGCCTGCTTCTCGGGGGTGTCGATCATGACCGGTCCTTTGCGTTGCCTTGCAGGAACTTCAGAATGGCGAGCACGCGGCGGTTGCCGCTGTCGGTGGGCGGGAGCCCGAGCTTGGTGAAGATCGAGTTGATGTGCTTGCTGACGGCGCCCTCGCTGAGGACGAGGACCGCGGCGATGCCGGCGTTCGAGCGGCCTTCCGCCATGTGCGACAGGACCTCCCGCTCCCTCGGGGTGAGGCGGTCGAGTTCGTCGCCGTGGCGGCGCACGAGCAGCTGGGAGACCACCTCGGGGTCGAGGGCGGTGCCGCCGCCGGCGACCCGGCGCAGCGAGTCGAGGAACTCGGCGACGTCGGCGACCCGGTCCTTGAGCAGGTACCCGATGCCCCGCATCTGGCCGGTGAGCAGCTCGATCGCGTACCGCTCCTCGACGTATTGGGAGAGCATCAGGACCGCCAGGTCCGGGTACCGGCGGCGCAGCACCAGTGCGGCGCGCACGCCTTCGTCGCTCTGGTCGGGAGGCATCCGGACGTCGGCGACCACGAGGTCGGGGCAGTCGCGCTCGACCGAGCGCAGCAGCGCCTCGGCGTCGCCCACGGTGTCGATGACTTCGATGCCGCCGACCTCCATGAGGCGGGCGATGCCCTCCCGCAGCAGGACCGAGTCTTCGGCGATCACGACGCGCATGGCAGCTCCGCTTCGATGACGGTGGGGCCCCCGAGGGGGCTGGTGATTCGGAAGGCGCCGTCGACCGAGCGGACTCGGTCGGCCAGACCCTGGAGTCCGGTGCCGCCCTGGGGATCGGCGCCGCCGCGGCCGTCGTCGGCGATGCGGAGGCGCAGCTCGTCGCCGTGCAGGTCCACCTCGACGGCGGCGTTCGCGGCGGCCGCGTGACGGGCCACATTGGTCAGTGCTTCGGAGACGACGAAGTAGGCCACGGCCTCCACGTCGCGGGCGACACGCCTGTCCATGTCGACCCGCAGGCGCACCGGGACGGGCGAGCGGGCCGCGACCGCGGAGAGCGCGGCGTCCAGGCCGCGGTCCTCGAGCACGGCCGGGTGGAGCCCGCGGACGAGGTCGCGCAGTTCGGTGAGGACCTGTTTCGCCTCGTCGTGGGCCTGCGCGATGGCGCGTGCGCCGTCGTCGGGCAGGTCGGTGAGGGTGGCGCGGGCGATCCCGAGGTTCATGGCGAGGGAGGTGAGCCGCTGCTGGGCGCCGTCGTGGAGGTCGCGCTCGATGCGGCGGCGCTCGGCGTCAGCGGCATCCACAGTAGAGTCGCGGCTGGCGGCGAGATCGGTGACGCGCAGCTCGAGGGCCTCGGTGCGGCTGGTGCCCAACAGCAACCGGCCCAGGAGCGCGTCGGTCTCGGCCAGTCCCCTGGTGATCCACGGCGCCGCGAGCGTCACGAAGATGCCTGCACCGCAGAGCATCCAATGCCTGGCCCCCAAGCCGGACCCGGCGCCGAGGAGCGGCGCGAGGATCATCGCGGGGCCCACGGTCCAAGCGGTGACGGCGAGCGCCGCTGCGAGGAACGCGCCGCACCCGGCGATGACGTGGTAGGAGAACTGCCGCCACGTCCTTGGGCTCCGCACGAGGGCGAGGAGCGCGCGAGGCGCGAACGTCACCGGCTGCGCGTAGGGCCCGTCGGGCCATTCGGCGCCGAGGAACGCGGTGTGGCGGCTGCGCTGGGCAACCGTGAGCGCCCCGCTCACGACGAGCAGCGCGCAGGCCGCGATGACCGGGAGCACGATCGTGGGGATGCCGGCGACGCCGATGATCAAGAGGGCGACGATGACGGTCCCACCCGCGGCGCCGAGCACGGCACCGGTCACCAGATGCATGAGGGAGCGCCAGGTCGACCCCGCCCAGAAGGCCCGCACCGCGGCGCGGGGGGCTCTGCGCCAGGGGATCGGCGGCATCGCTGAAATGTCCATGCATCAAACAGTAGGTTCGCTCGCGCCCGCCCACATTGCCGCTGACGCCCGACTTCACGGTGAAGTTTTCTCCACCCCCGGGCATGCAAGGCGGCCGAGACGTCAATGCCAAACAGCAGATCAAGAAGCAGTCCCGCCGCCAGCGAGTGGTGCCGCGGCACGACTCGCTGGCGGCGAGCGGTACACCGGCACCGAGGCCGGGAGCATCGCTCCCGGCCTCGGTGCCGGTGTCGTGTTGTCAGGAGTCGGTCCTGCTACCCCTCATCGTGCGATCAAGCTACGGTCCAGCGCTGGTTAGCGCCTCCGTTGCAGGTCCAGAGGACGACTTTGGTGCCGTTGGCCGTTCTGTTGTCCGAGGCGTCGAGGCACAGTCCTGATTGAGCGTTGGTGATGGTGCCGTTGGAGTTGACGGTCCACTTCTGATTCGATCCCCCGTGGCAGTCCCAGATGATCGCTCTGGTGCCGGGAGCGGTCGCGGCGCCTTCGGCGTCGAGGCACTTGCCGCCGTAGACGCGCAATTCGCTTGCGGCAGTGCGGGTCCACTGCTGGTTGGACGCGCCGTTGCAGTCCCACAGCTGCACATCGGCGCCGTTGGACCGGGACTGGCCGGTGACGTCCAGGCACCGGGACGACTGGGCGCCGACGATCGTGCCGTCATCGCCGCCGCCAGGGTCGCCGGACCCGAACTGGGAGAAGAAGTTCCAGGTCACGCCCGAGGTCCAGGTCTGCCAGCCGTCTTCGTAGGTCCCGTCGATCGGGCCGGGTGTGTGGCCGCCGTCGAACGCCGCCCACTGGACCGGATAGCCGTCTCTGCAACCCGAGTAGCTGGTGACGATGTGCGTCCGGCTGCCCGCGGCCGGCTCGGGCGCGTTCTGCGGGGTGCAGCCGTTGTTGGCGACGAACTTGTCGCGCAGCGAACGCCCTGCGGAGATGTTGAGGACGTTGTCGGAGATGCCGTGGATGCCGAGGTAGGCGACGGGCTGCGTGCCGCCGCTGCATCCGCTGAGCTGGCCTCCGGAGTAGACCGCGACCGCCCGGAAGACCGTCGGCCGCGAGCAGGCGAGGGAGTAGCTCATGCCGCCGCCGTAACTGAAGCCGAGTGCGAAGCGCTGCGCGGTGTCGACGCAGAGACCGGATTCCAGCCGCGCGATCATGGCGTCGACGAAGGCGACGTCCTGGCCGCCGGAGTTGGCCCAGCCATTGTTGATGCCCTGCGGCGCAACGAAGATCGCGCCGTTGTTCGACAGGCGCTGCAGCCCGTAGTAGGACCAGTTCGCGCCGTCGGTGCCGCCGCCGGAGACGTCGCCGGCTGTGCCGCCGTTCCAGTGGAACCCGAAGATCAGCGGGTAGGCGCGGCTGCTGTCGTAGTTGTCGGGGACCCGCAGGATGAACGAGCGGTTCGTCCCGCCGACTTGGATCGTATGCGTGCCACTCGAGATGGTCGGAGCGCTCCCACATCCGGCGCTCGAAGCAAGAGTGGTGATGTCAGTGGTCGGATCGCCTGCGGGCGGCGCAGAGTGGGCCGCCGTCGCGCCGAGCGATCCGACGACGACCGTCGCCACGGCGGCGATCAACGCCAGCAGCCGATGATGGGCGCGCCTGTGCGCTCGCCCGGATCGACCCCGGCCCCAGAACTGTCTCACAGCTGGTTCTCCTTGCGTGCCATGAAGGCCAATGCCTTCAATCGAAGTTCATCAATGCAAGATCGACCTCATCGTACTTACATATGACGTATTACGTCAAGAGACCAGAGCAATCACGGCTAAAGTACGCATCATGGTTGCATCTGGCGCTGATATCGAAATGATCATCTGATCTTTCGCCTCGTATCCTTCGGGCGCCGATGCCTTCGAGACGTTGACGCACCGACGGGCTCAAGTGGCGCACAGTAGGCCGGGGCCGCGGCCGCGGCCCCGGCCTCCGGTTCGGTTAGGCAGCACGGAGCTTCCCGCGCAGCCACCAGGCGATCTGGAGGAGCACACCCAGAGCGATCGCCCCCATGAGGACGTACATCAGCACCTCGTCCGCGATTGCGATCGCCGATTCCAGGTGCGCGCCGGTCCTCCATTGCGGTACCTGAACGCTGATCGCGAAGACCGCGCAGCCCAGGGCGGGCAGGCCGTAGGCGAGGCGGCGGCCCGGCAGCGGCCAGGCGGCCGCGATGAGCACTGCCGCGGCGGCGGCGAAAGCCGCGGTGAAGCCTGGTGACACCGTCTCGTTCGGATTGCCGGCGGGCAGGAAGTACACGGCGGTGACGAAGAGCGAGAGCAGCATCGCAGCCAGGGCGCCTCCTTCGGCGAGGTACGTCTTCACGCGTGGGCGCGGCATCCGCCATGAGGCCCAGAGCAACCAGGGTGCAGGCAGAGACAGGACCGCGATGCCGAGTGCGGTCTGGACCGGGCCTGACAGGTCCCCGTCCAGGTCGAGCCAGCCCAGGAGAAGGAAGAGCCATGCGAACGGGGCGAGCCCCCAGATGATGGCGGGCACGATGCCCTTTGAAGCGGTGGTCTGCGGTGTCGTGTTCATGAGGCCAGTGTCGCGACCATGCGCAAGCACTTCACTACCGAATTCGCGCCTCAGTTGTAGCGTTCCTACAACAGATCCCTGCGATCGATCCGTGATGCCCTCGTTTTTTCTCAGGTTCCCACAAACGTTCTGCCGTGGCCGCACCCACGAAGGCACCCGCGTCCTCCACACCGTCACCGGCGCGCTCCTCTGCGAACTCACCCGCGACTACCAACCCACCGGCAAACCCAAAGGCCCAACCAGACCTGCATAGCAAAACAGGCCGAACCTTTGCAGGTTCGACCTGTTTCCGATGTCCTGAGACATCACACTGTCGGGTTGACAGGATTTGAACCTGCGACCCCCTCGTCCCGAACGAGGTGCGCTACCAAGCTGCGCCACAACCCGATGTTCTGTTTTTTCGCGCGCACGCTGGGCGTTCGCATCGGTTTGAAATGCTACCCGAGTCCTCCGACTCGCGTCGAACGGGGTCGGGGCCGCTTCGGGCCCGGTCACATCCGGGCCCGAAGCGGTCTCGCTAGAACGCCTTCGGCACGAACGTCAGGAGGCTGGCCTCCGGGGCGCACGCGAACCGGACCGGCGCGTACGGGCTCGTGCCCAGGCCGGCCGAGACGTGCAGCCACATGTCCTCCCACGGGTGGAGGCCCTTGACGCGCTCGCGGTCGATCCCGCAGTTGGTGACCAGCGCCCCGTACCCGGGGACGCAGAGCTGGCCGCCGTGGGTGTGCCCGGCGGCCACGAAGTCGTAGCCGTCGCGGGCGAACTCGTCGAGCACGCGCGGCTCCGGCGAGTGCGTCAGCCCGATCGACAGGTCCGCACTCTTGGGGACCGGCCCGGCGACCAGTTCGTAATCGTCGAGGTCGAAGTGCGGGTCGTCGACGCCCGCGAAGTGCACGTTGAGCCCGGCCACGACCTTGTCGGCGGCGGCGTTGTTGAGGTCGAGCCAGCCGCCGTCGGTGAGGACCTTGCGCAGTTCCTCGGTGGGCAGCGGGTCGCCGTACTTGTGCTCGTGGTTCGGGTTGAAGTACTGCAGCGGGTTCTTGAACACCGGCGCGTAGTAGTCGTTCGAGCCGAATACGAACGCGCCGGGCGCGCGCAGCAGCGGCCGGAGCGTCTTGGCGACGAGGTCGACCGCGTCAGGGTGGGCGAGGTTGTCCCCGGTGAGCAGCACCAGGTCCGGGTCGAGCGCGGACAGGGACGCGACCCAGTGGGCCTTGCGCACCTGGCCGGGCGTCATGTGCAGGTCGGAGATGTGCAGCACCCGGATCGGCTCTGCGCCTTCGGGGAGCGCTGGCACCGCGAAGTGGCGGAGCGTGTACTGGACGCGCTCGTAGAGAGAGGCGTAGGCGAGCGCCAGCGCCCCGGCGCCGACCCCGATCCCGGCTGCTGCGGCTAGTCCACGGCTGATCTTCATACCCCAACGGTAGATTGTCGAGATATGAGCGAGCTAAAGACCCAGTTGGAAACCGATATGCGAGTTGCCCTCAAGGCGAAGGACAAGGTGACGCTGGGCACCTTGCGCATGGTGCTGACGGCGGTGCGGAACGAGGAGCTCGCCGGGAAGACCCCGCGGGAACTCGAGGACGCCGACGTGGTGAAGGTGCTGGTCAAGCAGGCCAAGCAGCGGCGCGAGGCGGCCGAGGGGTTCCGTGCGGGCGGGCGCGAGGAGTCGGCGGAGGCCGAGCTCGCGGAGGAGGCCGTGATCAAGCGGTACCTGCCGACCGAGCTCACTGAGGCCGAAGTCACGCAACTGGTGCGCGAGGTGATCGCGGAGGGCGGTTTCGCCGGGCCGCGGGACATGGGCAAGGTCATGAAGGCGGTCGGGCCGAAGACGGCCGGGCGCGCCGACGGGAAACTCGTGTCCGGGATCGTGAAGGCGGAGCTCGGCGGGTAGGCGCCGCGACCGGTCCACTCGCCGCGCGGGCGCACGGGTCGTGTCGCCGTTCACGGCTATCGTTGAGGGTCGGGCCCGCTTCGCTTTACCAACCTTGAGGAATCCATGTCCAGCCACATCGCGGCCGAGGCCGCGCGCCGCCGCACCTTCGCGGTGATCTCCCACCCCGACGCCGGCAAGTCGACGATCACCGAGGCCCTGGCGCTGTACGGCCGCGCCATCTCCTCGGCCGGCGCCGTGCACGGCAAGGGCGACCGCAAGGGCGTGGTCTCCGACTGGATGTCCATGGAGCAGGACCGCGGCATCTCCATCACCTCCGCGGCCCTGCAGTTCGAGTACCGCGACTGCGTCGTCAACCTGCTCGACACGCCCGGCCACGCCGACTTCTCCGAGGACACCTACCGGGTCCTCACCGCCGTCGACGCCGCCGTGATGCTCCTGGACGCCGCGAAGGGCCTCGAGCCGCAGACCCTGAAGCTGTTCGAGGTGTGCCGGGCCCGGCGCATCCCCGTGATCACCTTCATCAACAAGTGGGACCGGCCCGCCAAGGACGCGCTCGAGCTCATCGAGGAGATCGAGACCCGCATCGGCATCAAGCCGACGCCGGTCACGTGGCCCGTGGGCGTCGGCGGCGAGTTCCGCGGCGTGATCGAGCGCGTCGGGTTCGGGGAAGAGTCTGACGGCCGCCGCGCGGCCGGACCGCAGGTCCCGGGCATGGTCCGCTACGAGCGCTCGCCCGGCGGGCAGCAGCTCGCGGTCGCCGAGTTCCTCGACGAGGCCGCCGCGATGGCCGAGTTCGGCCCCGATTACGAACGCGCCCAGGAGGAATCCGAACTCCTCAGCGAAGTCGAGGCGGACTTCGACCCGAAGACCTTCGAGGCCGGGCACACCACGCCGACCCTGTTCGGCGCGGCCCTCGTCCACTTCGGCGTCGGCCAGCTCCTCGACCTCCTCGTCGACATCGCCCCGTCGCCGTTCTCGCGCGAGGACGCCAAGGGTGAGCCGCGCGACCTGGAAGACGGCTTCTCCGGGTTCGTCTTCAAGTCGCAGGCGAACATGAACGCCTCCCACCGCGACCAGCTCGCGTTCATCCGCGTCTGCTCCGGCCACTTCGAGCGCGGCATGCAGGTCACGCAGGCCCAGGGCAAGCGCACCATGTCCACCAAGTACGCCCAGACGCTGTTCGGCTCCGCCCGCGACACCGTCGACGAGGCCTGGCCGGGCGACATCGTCGGCCTGGTCAACGCCACCGGCCTGTCGGTGGGCGACACGATCTACTCGGGCAAGTCTGTCGAGTACCCGCCGCTCCCGGCGTTCGCGCCCGAGCACTTCGGGGCCCTGCAGATGCACGACACCTCCAAGGCCAAGCGGTTCCGCCGCGGCATCGCCCAGCTCGACGCCGAGGGCGTCGTCCAGGTGCTGTACTCCGAGCGCCGCGGCGAGGCCACGCCCGTCCTGGCGGCCGTGGGTCCCCTCCAGTTCGAGGTCACGGTCGCGCGCCTCCAGGCCGAGTTCGACGTCCCCGCGACGATCGACAACCTGCCGTACCAGCTCGCGCGCCTCACCGACGCCGAGGGCGCCGCGCGCCTGCGCACCGCGCCGGGCGTCGAGATCTTCTCCCGCCCGAGGGACGGCGCGTACCTGGTGGCGCTGCCGAACAAGTACCGCATCCAGACCATCGTCAACGACTACCCCGGTCTCGTCCTGGAACCGCTCCTCGCCGGGGGCCAGGGCTGATGGCGCGCCTGCTGAACTCGGGCGACATCCGGTCCCTCTCGCGCGGCCTGCAGATCTCGCCGACGAAGAAGTGGGGCCAGAACTTCGTCGTCGACGCCAACACGGTGCGCCGCATCGCGAACGTCGCCAAGCTCGACGCCGACGACGTCGTCATGGAGGTCGGGCCCGGCCTCGGCTCGCTCACCTTGGCGCTCATCGAGATCGCGCGGCGCGTGATCGCCGTCGAGATCGACCCGAAGCTCGCGCTCGCCCTGCCGACCACCGTCGCGCACCGCGCCCCCGAGGAACACGAGAAGCTCACCGTCATCGAGACCGACGCCGCCCGCATCAAGCCCGAGCAGATGCCCGAGCCGCCCACCGCGCTCGTGGCGAACCTGCCGTACAACGTGGCCGTGCCCGTCGTCCTCCACGCCCTGGAGACCTTCCCGAGCCTCCGGAAGGGACTCGTGATGGTCCAGGCGGAGGTCGGCGACCGGCTCACGGCCGGGCCGGGCTCCAAGATCTACGGTGTCCCCAGCATCAAGATGGCCTGGTACGCCAAGGCGAAGCGCGCCGGGTCGGTGTCCCCCAAGGTGTTCTGGCCCGAACCGAACGTGTCCAGCGGCCTGGTCGCGTTCGAGCGCATCGAGAGCCCTGACGCGAACCGCGTCGAGGTCTTCGGCGCCGTGGACGCCGCGTTCGGGCAGCGTCGCAAGATGCTGCGCCAGTCGCTCAAGGCCTGGGCGGGCGCCGACGTGGAAGCCGTGCTCGATCGGGCGGGAATCGAACCCACCAGGCGGGGTGAGTCGTTGGACATTACGGAGTTCATCGCCCTCGCCGACGCCAAGGAGGCTCTGGGCGAGACCGCACCGTCTCAGGAGGCCTGAATGACCGGACAGACCGCGCCAGCCCAGCCCGGAGCGCAGATCAGCGTCGACGTGCCCGCGAAGATCAATCCGCACCTCGGCGTGGGCGACGCCCGCGCCGACGGCTTTCACGCACTGTCCACGGTGTACCAGGCGATCAGCCTGCACGACACCGTGACCGCCGAGCGGCGCGGTGAACCGGGCATCGAGATCACCATCTCGGGAGAGGGCGCCGGGACGCTGCCCACCGACGAGGCCAACCTCGCGCACAAGGCCGCCAAGCTCATCGCCCTCTATGCCGGGATCGAACCGGACGTCAAGCTGCACTTGAACAAGCGCATCCCCGTCGCCGGGGGCCTCGCGGGAGGCTCGGCCGACGCGGCCGGGGCGCTCATCGCCTGCGCGCGGCTGTGGGAGGTCGAGATCGGCGACGCCGAGCTGCACCGCCTCGCCGGCGGGCTCGGCTCGGACGTCCCGTTCTGCCTCAAGGGCGGCACCGCGATCGGCAGGGGACGCGGCGAGGAGCTGACCCCTGTGGCCGCCAAGGGGACCTGGCACTGGGTCGTCGCGACGACGGACACGCAGATCTCGACCCCCGAGTGCTACAAAGAGGTCGACCGGCTCCGCGAGGACGGCATCGGCCGCTACTCCTCCGATGTGGACCCGATCGTGAAGGCGTTCGAGGGCGGCGCGAGCGCCGACGACCTCGCCCGCATCCTCATCAACGACATGGAGGCCGCGGCCGTGAGCCTGCGCCCGCAACTGGCCTCGCTCATGCACGGCGGCCTGGAGGAAGGCGCTCTAGCCGCGCACGTCTCCGGTTCGGGTCCGACAGTCCTGTTCCTGGCCCACGACGTCAAGCACGCGGTCGCGTTGGCGAGGCGCATCCGGATGCGCGGCGGCGCGAAGAGCGTCCACCTCGCCCACGGTCCGGTGAACGGCCCGGCAGCCTGAACACCGCCGGAACGGGTCGCTCACCAGCGGTTTGCATCGCTGGCCGACCAACGGCCGACCGTCTTGGACTCGCCGAGGACGGCGACCGTCCGATCCTCCAGGTATGGTGAAGGCCACTCTGGTCACTCGCCCTGGAGGCAGTCTCCCGTGTCCGATTTCAAGCATGCCCCCGCCACGCTCGGAAGCATCGAATTCGACTCCGCCCGAATCGCGATTCGGGAGTGGGTCGGCAACCGCAACGCCGGATACCGCTTCCCGGTCCGGCAAGGTTTCGATCGCCGCGCCGACCGACCGGCGACCAATCGGCAGACCGAACTGACCTCGATCGTCAAAGACGCCGCCGAGGCCACCGCTGCGGCCCTGTTCGGGGGCGACAAGGCCCAGCAACGGCAGTTCCTCGATTCCCTGCTCAGCGGCAAGCGGCGGGGTCGGACGGTCGACGACGCGGCCGGCCCGAGGCAGCTGGTCAACGAGGTCCGCCATTGGATGGCGGAGAGGGGGTCTCCGCTCAAATCCACTACCGGAATGTCGGACGCCGATCTGCATCGATGCCTCCAAGAACTCTGCGAGCAGGTCATCATCGGCTTCGGTGTCCGCGCCGAACACGACCGCGAGAAGGACCCCGACCTCTACCGTCGGTGGGTCCGATTCTGGAACACCGAGGTCGCCACGGCCCCACAAGAACACTCCGCCGGCACCCGAGGCGGGCAGTTCGACAACGAATTCCTCGGCCAGGTGCGCGACGTCTATCAGGCTCAGATCATCAACATCAGCATTCCCGTGCCGAAGCTGCCCGAGGTGCCCGACGTACAAGAGACACCAGAGCGGCCGAGCGGCCGACGGCGCTTCGTGCGGCCGGTGCTGCTGATCGCCGCGCTGGCAGTGGTCGCGGTCGCCCCAGTGACGTTGGTGGACCTGATCTCGCGTCCGGGACGAGGCAGCGACGACAGCCCCTCGAACGAGGGGTCGTCTGGAGAGAACAGCGGCCGCGAATCCGCCACCCCGACCGAGCAGGTCGCCCAGATCCGCCTCGAGGCGGTCCGGTCGACTTGCGCTCCATCTGCGGAGTCGGTCCGCGTCGAGGACGACGGGAAGACCATGATCATCGAACGCGCTCTGGCAGAGGAAGATCCGGGTATCGGATGGGACGAGCTCGGATGTCTCTTCGAGGAACTCGAGATGCCCGATTCCGTGCTGTCACGGGTGCAGAGCACCAACTCCTTCAGCGGAATCGTGGACGACGAATGGCCCGGCTTCACCGCCTTCTGGACTTATCACCGGGACAGCGGCTTGCACATGACCATCGAGCAAGTTCAGACTCGATAGACGGTCCGGTGAGCGGCCCCGCCGCGTAGCAGGAGCGCCCCGCCTTCCTCGGCAACCTGTGGGCGAGTGATGACCGATCCGTGACGGCCGCCCGTAGTTTCGCGGCCATGACAGACCGTCCGAAGCCGCGTCGCTCCCCGATGCCGCTTCCCGCGAATCGCTTCCGCACGTTTCGCGGCACTCCCCGAGGAGGCCGACATGAGCCGACGCGACCCTGACGAGCGGCCCACCGCGCGCGGTGACATCAAGGGCTACCTCGCCGACTTCGAGACCCGCATGTCCCGACTCCAGGAGCAGGCCGACGATTCGCGCGATCGCCTCGAGGCGATCAGCGCCAGCGCCGCCAGCGACCACGAGGAGGTCACCGTCACCGTCGGCGCGGGCGGGGCGCTGCTGGCCGTCGAGTACGGCCCCAACGCCCGCCGCACCAGCCCGCAGTCCCTCGGTGAGATGACGATGGCCATGTACGCCAAGGCCGTCGCCGACGCCGCGTCCCAGGCCACGGCGGTCATGACCGGGCTCCTCGGTGCCGACACGCCCGCGATGTCGAACTTCGCGGCGTCCCTGCGACGCGGCGAGCACAGCGCGGGCGGCGAGTACTGATGGGCAACGGTTGGAGCGTCGTCAACGACGCCATACGGCAGGTCGCCGCCGCCACGCGCGGTGATGTCAGCGAACCGCTCAAGGACATCGCGACCCGCGCGAAGGACGCCGAGCTGTCCGACGACAACGCGTTCAGCGAGTACTTGGCCGACCTGGTGCCCCCGGCGCTCAAGCAGTTCGACCAGGCCGCCGAGCGCGCGCTCAGCGCCGCCGCCGATTTCGCGGACGCGCTCGCCGACGGGCTCGAGGCCGCCCAGAAGTCCTATGAGGATGCTGATGACGCCGTCTCCGGTGATCTGGTCAAACTCACGGAGGGGCTGTAGCCATGGGATGGGGACCGTTCCCGAGCCCCGGCGAGGTCGTCGAGGCCGTCTCCGACACCGTGGACGTCGTCGCCGACGTCCACGAGGGCATCGTCTCGTTCGGCGCCGACGCGCTCGAGGCCGCCGGCGACGCCGCCCTCGGCATGGCCGAGACGGCGTTCAACGGCCTCCGGGCCGCCACCGAATGGGTCGGCGACAACATCGACCTGCTCACGCTCGTCATCAACCCGTTCGCTTACCTCACTGGCGAAGTGGCCGGGTACATCATCAGCAGCATCGGCTGGCTCAAGGACCCGATCGACCTCATGCAGGGCGACGGCGACGCCGTCGCCGAGCTCGCCGAGGAGTGGAAGTCGATCAGCGAGGCGCTGTCGCGGACCAGCCAGTTGGCGACGCAGGGCGCGGAGAGCTCCAGCGACGTCTGGAAGGGCGACGCCGGGGAGACCTACCGCAAGATCGCGAAGGCCTTCGGCAAGACGATCGCGACCGCCGCGGGCCTCGCTTCGACTGCGGGCGACCGGATCAACAACATCGGCAGCCTCGTGGCCGAGGCCCGCGGCGACGTCGTCGAGCTCGTCTTCGACTGCCTTGAGCTGTGCGTCAAGATCATGCTCGGGGCCCTGGCCGCGGGCGCCGCCGGCATCCCGGAAGGCATCACGGCGATCGTCAAGGAGGCGACCGGCACCCACGACGAGGTGAAGCGGCGACTTGAGAAGCTGAAGACCGATGTGCAAGCGGCGCTTGAAGGACTGACGCAGGTCGTCCAAGGCTTCTCCACAATCGAGTCTGAGTTGAAGACGGGCGCGGCGAACATCCGCAACCCCGGTTCGAAGCAGCCCAAGCAGAAGGAGGAGCAGCCGAAGAAGGACGACCCCGCCGAGAAGAAGGGCGACGACACCGGCAGCGGCTCGGGCAGTGGCTCCGGGAGCGGATCGGGCGAGGAGACCGGCGAAGAGACCAGCGAGAACACCGGCAGTGGCTCAAGCAGCGGCGCCGGCGGAGGCGGCGGGGCAGAAGAGCCCGCGACCGAAGAGGAGAAGGATACCGACGACTCCGAGCTCGCCGTCACCGAACTCCCCGACGGCTCCAAAGTGCTCAACCCCTATCTCGTGGCGACCATTTCCGACGAGGAGTGGCAGAAGATGGCCGAGACCATCCCGCGCGAGAAGTGGGAGGAGATGGCGAAGCACCCCGAGAACGTCCCGCCCGAGCTCGCCGAACACGCGCCCGAGGACCTGAAGAGCAAGTTCCCCTCGAACGCCCCCGACTGGAAGCCGCCCCTCGACGAGAACGGCCGCCCGAAACCGACCGGCGCCGAGATCCCCGCCGACCTGGTGCAGTACATGACCCCCGGGATGGACCAGGCCATCGAGGACTTCGACATGGAGACCGGCGAGGAGGCCTGGGAGCAGGAGCACCTCACCGAGGAGCAGCGCCTGAGCGACGATGCCGAATCGAGTGACGCCGCAGGCGATTATGAGGAAGCACTCGGCTAGGTCCACACCGACGCCCGCGCACGGCCTTCCGCAGCGGCCGTTGCAACCGGCCGGACTACCGTGGTCGCATGTCGCCGAGCGTCCCCACCCCTGCAGAGATCGCCGCGTTGCCGAAGGCCGAGTTCGCGTTCCCGGGCCCGCTGCGCGACCAGCTGGTGGCGGCGATCCTGGACGGCGCCAAGACCTCCACGACCGGGCTGGTGGTGGACTACGAACACGAGGGTGAAGCCCTGCCCGAGGTCGGCGAGCGGGCGGTCGTCATCGACTCGAATGCGCGGCCGGTCGCGGTCATCGAGACCACCGAGGTTCGGGTCGTGCCGTTGTCGGAGATCGACCTCCGGCACGTGATCGACGAGGGCGAAGGCGACCGCAGCATCGCCGAGTGGCGGGCGAACCACGAATCGTTCTGGCACAGCGAGGAGATGCGGGAGGCGCTGGACGATCCGGAGTTCACCGTCGACGACGCGACACTGGCAGTGCTGCAACGCTTCCACCTGGTGGCCGACCTGCGCTGAGGCAGAGGGCATGTCGCTCAGGCGTTTCCGCGTATCGCGCCCGCATGGTTCAACCGGCCGCCTTCGGATTCGCCACGACCGCCGCGACCACCGGGACCGTCACGCTGGACGCGTAGTCTTCGACGTCATGAGCGAACCTCCCAACCCCTCGGGCCACGAAGACCGGCCTGCCACGCGGCAAACGATGCGACTCCAAGCCATGGTCAAGACACTCTGGATCAGCCTCGCGCAAGTTGCGACTGCCGTCGTGGTCGCCAATGTCTGTCTCACCGCCTCCTCAGCACTACGCACGGGTCCGCCCCCCGACTTTTCCGACGGTGAGGTGCTTTTCTTCCTCGCCGCGCTAGTGCTCACCCCACTCAGCTCGATGATCATCGGCCCCCTGGTCGCCGGGAAGCTTGATCTTGCCAAACCGGGCGTTTACAGCCTTTCTGCCCTCGCGGCCTTCGTGCTCACCGCAATTGGAGCGCGGACTCCAGGCGTGATGGAAAACGTTGACGTTCTCTCCTTGATCCTTACCACCCTGAACCTCGCCCTCGGCTATGGCACCGGCATATGGCGGGAAAGGCCGCGCCGGATCTGACTACGCGGCCCGGTACGAGAGCGCGAAGGCCCACTGCCGCAGGGCTTGTTAGTGAGGCACGCGCGTCCGCGCGCGAGCAGTGCGATGGGTGGGACGACAGCCGTGCCCTGCACGGTTGGCGTTTCCGTTGGCGCTGGCGCGTGTCGTGCGGGGTTGTCCCGGTTCGGGTAACGTCAGCCGCGACAACGGTTCGCAGCGTCGGCGGCGGTATTCGAGCTGCAACGCGATCCTCTGCGCCCCAGTCTGAACGAGTGAGAACGGATATCCCCATGGCTTCCATTGATGAAGTGATCGCCTCGATCAGCGCGAACGCGAACGCGGCCACGGAGTTTCAGGGTCAGATCGAGGGCACCAAGGCGATGACCGAGGAAACCCTCGGTCAGTTGCAGGCCTTGAACGTCGAAGGTGCGGCGGCTGCGATCGGAGCTTGCAAGGATCAGTTGGAGGAGTGCTCGGCGCTCGCGGCGGCGTTGCAGAACAAGCTGAACGAGGCGATGTCTGCGGCGGCTGCCGCGAAACAACAGTAGGTTTCGGTTGTGGCTGGTTTGTACGAGCTGTCCGCCAAGATCGAGGCCGATCGGGCAGCGGTTGAGGCGGTAGCCGGGCCGATCAATTCGTCAAAGGGCCAGGCCGAACACGCCACTGTTGAGATCGGCGGCCTCGGCGCCGAGGCCGCTTCGGTGCGAATGCGCGCTGTGGTCGACAAGATTGAAGAGGCGGAGTCCATAAGGGCGACGCTTCAGGGTTCGCTGGTCAAGGCGCATTTTATTGTCCTGTCGGCCATCCATGGCACAATGGGACCGAGAGCGCGAGCTTCGGGAGCGACCGGCGGCGATTCCTCAGGCGAATCGGCCATCTCGCCTCAACCGGTCACGGAATTCGACTTCGTTGCCGGGCTCGACCACGAGCCGGGCCCGGATCAGCTCCGATACATCGCTGACGAGCCTGCGAAACTTCCCGAGGAGATCGACCCGTTCGATGACTCACGGCTTACGAGCCGGCCGGTGCGCGCGGTGAGGGTCGCTGCGAGAGGTGTCGAGGACCTTCAGGGCGGGACGAAGCAGGTCACCACCGACGCTGTGAACTTCCAGCACTTCTTCGATCCTCCCGCCGACAACGAATACACCGAATCGCTGCCGAAGGACACCGGCCCGCAATTCACGAACGATCCCCCGAGCGCCACGCCGCTCGACCCGATCCAAGCCGTCGCAAACTTCACGGCGATGGGGGTCGCGGTCGCTAAGGTAGCAGTGGGCGAGATGAGGAAGAGGAACCGATGACTGCAAGTACCGCTCCGCGAAAGCTGCTCCGGGCTTTCGCCCTGCGAGACACCGAAACCACGCATGCGCTTAACGAGGAGCTCCCGGAGTCGCAGCGCGATGAATACTTCGACCTAGTCGCCGCCCTGTTCGCGATTCTCCTCGAACGCAGGTTCGCGAACGGCGTCAGCCGCGATGCGATCGCCAGCTTTGTCAAGGAGATGCGCTACGACTATCGAAATGCGCAGCCCCCTTTCAACTCGCTAGCTGCCGAGGGAGTGATCCGCGCGGCTTTCGGCGATGACCACATGCTGGCAGACATCCCGAATGCCGAGGTACTGAGTGTTCAGCACCAGGTGATCACGAAGGTAGTCGCTCAGGATACCGACGTCTCGGCCTCACTTGATCGCTTTCTCGATGAGGCAGAGTCGACTGCCGCGAGCTGGCGAGCGGAAGACGCCTAGCTTCAGCGTTCATCCAAATGCGCAAGGGGGGACAAGGTCAAAGCCCTTGTCCCCCTTTTGGTTTCAAAAAAGTTCTAGACGGCTCAGTCTCGTAAGTTGACACGTAAGTTTTGGCGCGTCATCATCGAAAGAGGTTCTCGCGCAATCGTAAGCGAGCCGAATTCTTACGTCTCGAACGGAGCTTGTTACGACGCAACCCGCTCACATCAGCCTTTATCTATAGGCCAGAATGTAAACGCCGCCCGGTGGTTCCAAAGTTTGGTAGCCAAGGCCCACCGGGCGGCCAACAACAGAAAGCGAGCCTTCTGTGTCGTCTACGACGATACGCTATTCCGGCGTACCTGAAAACAGCCATTCCCGGCGGTTCGATTCCGGCCACAACTCCGGCCAGAGCCCCGAACCCGCTTCCGACATCACCGCCGACTCGACCTCCTACACCCACCGAGCCCCAACCGACGACTTCGACCGCGGCCCGGACTCGGACCTGACCCTCAAGTGGCGCAGGCGCCTCCGCGCAATGTCCGACCCGGATCCCGCCGCTTCCGGGGCCGACCGCCCAGAAGTCCCCGGCACCCGTGGGTTCAACCGCGCAGAGGGCCTCTCCATCCCCGGGCTCGACCGCACGGAGGGCCCAGCCACCTCTGAGATCGACCAAACGAGGGACCCCGCAACCGGCGGGCTCGACCTATCCGAGGGCCACGCAAGCCACGGCTTCGACCACGCGGAAGACCCCGCGACCCACGGGTTCGACCACACGGCGGAACCCGCCACCATTTCATTCGTTCCCGGGTTCACGCGCGGCAAAGCCGCGCCGGTCTCCGACGATCCGCGCCACAACCACGCCTTCCCCCACCCGCAGAACCCCGGTCTGTTCACCGAACCGGACGGCTTCTACGACTGGGCGAACCGTCGCCTCTTCCTCCCCGACGGCTCACCCGATCCGATGACCCCCGGGGCCTACCGATACCAAACCCGCCCCGACCTGTGCGACCTCAACGCACCCGACTCCAACCCGTCCAACCCGCGCTACGAACCAATGCACCTGCGCCACAAGCCAGGCGACACGTACCTGATCGACCGCGCCCGTCCCTTCGACGTGCTCGACCCAGGTCCCTTCGGCTCCCCCGGATGGTTCCCCGACCGCCGCACCGGTCGTCACCGCCGCGACGAACTCCCCGACCCGATCCCGTGGTGGGAAGTCGAAGAGGAACCCGACAAAGCCGAGTGGGCCGAACACGCCGAAGCCCTCTGGGAGCGTCGCACCCGCATCACCCGCGAACGCGAAGCCCTCGAAGCCGCCGAGCGCGCGTCCTTCGAACCGAAGTCCCCCGACCGGCATGCCACTGAGCAGGTGTCGACCGGGCAGGTATCCACCGGGCAGACGTCGACCGAGCATCGGACCTACGAACCCGAGGCTGCCGAGTCCGCTTACATCGCAGCCCAACAGCCCGGGTCTCGCAGGCCCGAGGGCTCCCCAGACGACAACGATCCTCCCGAACCGCCGTCCCGGCAGTCGGGCCAGGAAGACCGTCCGAATCGTCAACCCGAGCCCCGGCCCCAGGCCCGGCCCCAGCCCTGGTCCAGGCCCGAACCTGAAGCGCGCCAACCGTCTCCCGGCCGCTCTCGCGGCCCATCGCAACCGCCGCACCCGGAGCAGCCGATGCACCTGCCACGTCAGATGGACCGCCGCTCGACCGATGTACCCGAGGAACCGCCGCACCGGTTCAACAAGCTCCGCGAAGACGCCTGGGACCGGTTCATCGAGAAATCCGCCGACCTCGCCGCAGCGCACCGCTCGCAAACCGCGATCGAACGCGAATGCGGTCCGACCATCGGCCGGATCGCACGTGGCATCCGCTTGATCGCCGGGCTCCTCCGCCATCGTCCTCGACCACGTGAGGCCGCACCGGTGCCGCCCGACCGGCACACCGCGCTCGCGGATCGGACCGCCCGGTTCGCGCAGGCCATGCGAGGCGTGCAGCGCGCCCGCAACGAAACGTCCCCGCCGAATGTGCGCCCCGACTACCTCCCGAGGGGTGCGGCATGGGCGTAGGTCGACTCGCACCGCACCGCATCCGCGCTCGATATGCGCAGGCGCTCAGGGAGATCCCGCTTCCGGTCAGGTCGTTCGGCGGGATCGACCCCGGCGGACTCACGACCGTCGCCGAGACCGAGGTCGGCGGTCGGCCAGTGCGGTTCGGGGTGCTGTACGGGATCCCGAGGCTATGGATCACGTTCCCCGAACACCTGCCGCCGATCCTCGGCTTCGTCACCGGATTCGACGGCACCGCAGCCATTGCCGCAAAGCCGGAACTCCACATCACCGAACTCGATCACCTCGGCTGGGTCCGCCAGCCCGGCCGGACCACGGCGCTCAAGCGTGCAGCGGTCGCCGCATGGCAAGCGGCCCGACGCGAATGCGAAGGATGACTCAACCATGACCATGGACCACACCGAGAACACGGCGCTGTTCCGCGCCCACGCAACCGTCCGGCTCACCGGCGACACCACCGAAGCCGACCGACTCGCAGCGTTGATCGGCGACGAGCAGCGCATGAGCCACTTGCTGTTCACGTTGACGCTGTTCAGCCAGTTCGTGCTCGAAGAGCTCGGCTACGAACCCGACCCGGCGGACCTCACCGCGCTCACGAAACGCTTGCACGACAAGCACTACCGTCCTGGGGGCTCGTTCGAGGCGCTGCGCGCCGAGGCGATGGTCCGGGCTGTCACCGTCGAATCGGTCCTGCTCACCGAGATCCCGCACCTTGAACAGGGCGCCTACATGTGGGTCGTCATCGACGAACTCGCCGATCACACGACGTCCGAAACCGAACTGGCCGAACGCTTCGACCTCGCCCAGGAGGCCGGCGCCGAAATGTTCGACGAGGCGCTCGAATCGCCGATCCTCGCACCGATGCGACGCAAAGCAGCGCAAGCGAGACCGCCCGCATCGGACACCACCGCCACCACCACCGACACGACCGAAAGGGCCGAAGGGGCCGAGGCAGCAGAGGCGGCCGAAGCGACCGAGGCCGCCGAAGGTGTTGAGGCGGTCGAGGCGGTCGAGGCGGTCGAGGCGGTCGAGGCGGTCGAGGCGGTCGAAGGGTCGTCTGCGGCCACCGCACCCGCCCAAACCGCTCCCGTCCAGACCGCTCCCACCCAGGAAGGAACCGACGCATGACACCCGATGCGCTCCACCGCACCCACCTCACCGCGCTCGTCACCGGCGAAGTCGAAACCGCCGCGAAGCTCAGGCAGCAGTTCCAGACGAAGGACCACGGCATCGCCGCCGAACACCTGCGGGCCGCCACCGCCGTGACCCTCGAATACCGCTTCGGCCCCGGCGCCGGACTCGGGGCAGGCCCGATCGACTACACCCGCCTCGCCGCGTTCATGACCGAACTGCGCCAGGCCGGGCGCGGCGTCGTCCCGCCGCACGACCACCTCGCGGTCGAAGCCATCACGCGGGCGCTCTACGGCGAACCGCACCTCACCGAACCACTCTCCGACCAGCGACGCAGCCAGGCGCACTACACCGCGCTCGCCTACGAGCTGCGCCGCTACGCCTGGCTCAAGGCGAACCCGGAACACCTCGTCTACTTCGCGAGGAAACGCATGACCACCTGGACCCTCGGCCGCCCCGAGGAATAACCAGAAGGGGGCCGCCAATACCAGCAGCGCCGCACCGGTGCCGGTCGGCGGCCCCCGGTTCCCCGGCGACCCCTGGAATCAAGTCGCGAGCATGTAGACGATCGCGGCAGTGCCGACGACCGCGATGGCGCCGCGGAGGGCGGGGGCGGGGAGCCCGCGTCCGATGCGGGCGCCGATGAGACCGCCGAGGGCGGAGCCGGTGGCAATGAGGGCGACCGCGGGCCAGTCGAGGCTGGCGGGGGCGATCAGGGCGAAGGTGGCGGCCGCGATGAGGTTGACGACCATGACCAGGAGGTTCTTGAGACCGTTGAGGGACTGGATCGTCTCGGCCGTGAGCAGACTGAGCAGGCCGACGATGAGGATCCCTTGGGCCGCACCGAAGTAGCCGCCGTACACGCCGAGCAGGAGCACCCCCGCGAACGTGCCGGCGGTCTTCCACCACGGGACGCTCGCGGACTCGGGCCGGGAGGCCGCGCGGCGGGCCGCGGCGCGTTGCACGAGCGGTCCGAGCAGGGCCATCGCGATGCCGAGCGCGATGAGCGCGGGCACGATCAGCTCGAACGCCTCCGACGGCAGCAGGAACAGGAGCGCGGCACCGGCGGCGCCGCCGACGGCCGAAGCGGGCAGCAGGAGCCGCGCCAGGTGCGCGGTGGCGCGCAGTTCGCGCCGGTAGCCGAAGGTGCCGGAGAGGCTGCCGGGGACCAGCCCGAGCGTGTTGGAGACGTTCGCGACGACCGGCGGGTATCCGAGCAGGAGCAGCACCGGGAAGGAGATGAGGGTCCCCGAGCCGACGATGGTGTTGATCGTTCCGGCGCCGAACCCGGCGGCGAAGATCGCGGTCCACGCGAACCAGTCGGCGCCCGCGCCCGCCTGGCCGAGGGACGCGATCACCATCAGACGTTGCGGTCCCAGATCATTCGGAGGCCGTGGAGGGTCAAGTTCGGCTCGTAGTGGGTGACCGTCTCGCACTGCTCGATCACGACCGGAGCGAGGCCGCCGGTGGCGACGACCGCGGTGGGTTCGGCCCCGAGCTCTTCGGTGATGCGCCGGACCAGACCGTCCACTTGCGCCGCCGTGCCGTAGACCATGCCCGACTGCAGGCACTCCACGGTGTTCTTGCCGATGACGCTGCGCGGCTTGACGAGCGGGATCTTCAGGAGGTTCGCCGCGCGTGAGGCGAGGGCGTCGATGGAGATCTCGATGCCCGGAGCGAAAGCGCCGCCGAGGAAGTCGCCGTGCTCGGAGATCACGTCGATGTTCGTCGAGGTCCCGAAGTCCACTGTGATGCACGGACCGCCGTAGAGGTGGAAGGCCGCGTGCGTGTTCGCGATGCGGTCGGGGCCGGCCTCGCGCGGGTTGTCGATGCTCAGGCGCACCCCGGTCTTGATGCCGGGCGCGATCTGCACGAGGTGCGCGTGCGGGTAGTACCGCTGCACCATCTTCGCGACCTCCGCGCCCTGCTGGGGCACGGTGGAGGACAGCGCGATCCCGCTCAGGTCCACGCCGTCGCCGTCGAGCAGGGCCCGGAAGGTGAGCCCCAGCTCGTCGGCGGTGGCGTGGGGATCGGTGCGGATCCGCCACGAGTGCTTGAGGGTCTCGCCCTCGAATACGGCGAGCACCGTGTTGGTGTTCCCGATGTCGACGCACAGCAGCACGGTCTTACTCCTCGAAGTCGAGTCCGATGTCCAGGATGGGCGAGGAGTGCGTGAGCGCGCCGACCGAGATGTAGTCGACGCCGGTGGCGGCGTAGTCGACCACGCTGTCAAGGTTGATGCGCCCGGTCGCCTCCAGCTCGGCGCGGTCGCCGACGGACTCGACGACCTCGGCGAGTTCCTTGGGACTCATGTTGTCGCACAGGAGGAACACGGCCCCGGCGGAGACGGCCTCGAGCGCCTCGTCGAGGGTCTCGACCTCGACCTGGATGTCGATCTCGGGCTCGGCCGAACGGACGGCGGCGAAGGCCTCGCTGATCGAGCCGGCCGCCTCCTTGTGGTTGTCCTTGATCATCGCCACGTCGTACAGGCCCATGCGCTTGTTGTCGCCGCCGCCGGCACGCACCGCGTACTTCTCGAGGGCGCGCAGGCCGGGCGTGGTCTTGCGGGTGTCGAGCACGGTGGTGTGCCAGTCGGCGAGCACGTCCGCGAAGCGGCGCGTGTGGGTGGCGATGCCGCACATGCGGCACAGCAGGTTCAGGGCGGTGCGCTCGGCTGCGAGGAGCGAGCGGGTGGGACCCGAGACGCGGGCGAGGACCTGCCCGGCGCGGATACGCGCGCCTTCCTTTGCCAGATAAGTGAACTCGACGTCGCCGGGCATGGCGTGGAAGACCGCGTGGGCGATCGGGAGCCCGGCGAGGAGCCCGTCGGCGCGGGCGGTCATGGCCACAGTGGATTTGTGATCGGGGCCGAAGATCGACTCAGAGGTGACGTCGCGGCGGGCGTGGGAGAGGTCTTCGTCGAGGTAGTCCTGGACGGCGACGTAAACGTCCTCAGGGTCGAGGCGGAGGGCGAGCAGGCGCTCGTCCAGTCCGGCCCCGCCGGGCGCTTCGGCGAATCGGCTCATGCGATGGGCTCCCAAGTGGTTTCGAGCTCCCCGTCGGAGCTGATGGAAAGGCTGAGGTGGCCGAGCCAGTCGGCTTCGGCCTCAGGGTGGTCCTCGCGCCAGTGGCTGCCGCGCGTCTCACGCCGGCGGTGGGCGGCGGCGGTGACGGCGGCGGCAACGGTGAGCAGGTTCGTGGCCTCCCATGTGGCCGGTCGAGGACGACCGGACACATTGTCCCCCAAAGCCGTCAGCGACTGCGCGGTGGCCTCCAGTGACCGCTCGGAGCGGAGCACCCCGGCCCCGGCGGTCATGGCCTCCTGGATCGGCGCGCGTGAGGTGGTCGAGCAGACGTCGCCTTCGCCTTCGGGCGCTTCGGCAACGCCCGGGCTGGGCTTGTTCTCGGCGAGGTCGTCGGCGATGCGCTGGGCGAACACGAGCGCTTCGAGCAGCGAGTTGGAGGCGAGGCGGTTCGCGCCGTGCAGGCCCGTGCAGGCGGCCTCGCCGGCGGCGTAGAGGCCGGGGACGCTGGTGCGGCCGAACAGGTCCGTGCGCACCCCGCCCGAGGAGTAGTGGGCGGCGGGCGCGACGGGGACCAGGTCCGTGACCGGGTCGATGCCCTGGGCCCGGCAGGACGCGGTGACCGTCGGGAAGCGCGTCTCCAGCATGTCCTTGCCGAGGTGGCGGGCGTCGAGCCACACGTGGGACTGGCCTTCGGCGCGCATCCGCGCGGTCGCGGCCTTGGCGACGACGTCGCGGGGCGCGAGCTCGGCGAGCTCGTGGGCGCCGACCATGAACCGGTCGCCCGAGAAGTCGCGGAGGAGGGCCCCCTCGCCCCGGATCGCCTCGGTGATCAGAGGCTGTCGGTCCCCCTCGGTACCTTCGAGGTAGAGCGCCGTCGGATGGAACTGGACGAACTCGAGGTCGGTCACGGTCGCCCCGGCTCTGAGGGCCAGCGCCACTCCGTCGCCGATGGACACCGAAGGGTTGGTGGTCGACTGGAAGATCTGACCGAGGCCTCCGGTGGCGAGCACGACCGCGCGGGCCTCGACGCCGCCCACGCCGTACTCGACGCCTTCGCCGAGGACGTGGAGGCTCACGCCGGCCGCGTGCCCGCGGGCGTCGGTGAGCAGGTCGAGGACCATGGCGTGCTCGATGATGCGGATCCAGGGGTCGCGCAGGACCGCGGAGTGCAGGGCGCGCTGGATCTCGGCGCCGGTGGCGTCGCCGCCGGCGTGCACGATGCGGCGGGCGCGGTGGCCGCCTTCGCGGGTGAGCTGGAGTGAGCCGTCGGGGTGCCGGTCGAACTCGGTGCCGAGGTGGATGAGGTCGGCGATGCGGGCCGGGCCCTCGGTGACGGTGACGTCGACCGCGGCCGGGTCGCAGATGCCGACGCCGGCGATCTGGGTGTCGCGGGCGTGGGCCTCGGGGCTGTCGAGCGGGTCGAGGACGGCCGCGACGCCGCCTTGGGCCCAGCGGGTGGAGCCGTCGTCGATGCGGACCTTGGTGACCACGGTGACGTGGAATCCGGCCCGGCGCAGGTTGAGGGCGCAGGTGAGCCCGGCGACGCCGGAGCCGATGACGCACACGTCGGTGGTCTCGGTCCAGGACGGCGCCGCGGCGCGCAGCCGCCGTGGCAGGCGCGGCAGGTCCGGTAGCGGCACTGAGTGAGGCATGGTCGCGGGTGGCACGTGCCGTTGCCCTTCTAGCGGTGGGCGCCCGGTCGCCCGGGTGCCCGTTCGATGGGTGCGCCGCCGATGGGCTCGGCGGACGGCTCAACTGTGCCCCCGTGGACACGGTGGGTGCCAACCGGGTGTGGCGTGCGTCCCGGAATCCGGGCGACGAAGGCGGGGACGGGACGCTGCGGGCGGCCCGTGAACTTGAAGTCGGAGCACGCCGACGGTCCGCCGCGCCTCTGGGAAAGGGCCCCCGGTTGCAACGCTAGCGGGGCGAACCTGAAGGAGAGCTGAAGCGGGCCGCCGAGGCCGGTCAACGTACACGGCCGGGCCCGGCCTGGGCCGCTGTGCGCGGCTCCTGCCGGGCCCGGATACGTGTTCACGCTGGTGCTAGCCCCGGTTCGCGGTGCGCTGGATGAAGTCGGCGAGGTCGGCGGACTGCTGGACGCGCGACTCCTCGTGGACGTACATCATGTGCCCGGCCGGGTAGGTCTTCGTCTCGATCCGGTCGCGGTCGGCGAGCGGGATCTCGAGGTGGTCGAGGGTGTACTCGATGGCCTCGATCGGGACGCCGCCGTCGTAGCGGCCCATCGCGACGTGGACCTGCAGGAACGGGTTCAACCGCATGACGTTGCCGAGCTTGCCGATGACGTCGACGGCCTCGCCCTCGAACTCCTTGTACGACCACGGGTGCACCGCGCGCGACAGCCGCTCGTACACGTGGTCGTTCTCGTACTCGAGTTCGGAGCGCACGTAGTACTGGAGCGCGGCCGAGTAGGGGCCGTCGGTGCCGACCAGGAACGGGTCGTACGGCATCTGCTCGTGCGTGTAGTGGTCGGCGGGCCCGGTGAAGCGGGTGTCGAGGCGACCGGTGATCAGGCGCTTGTGGCGCAGCAGCTCGGCGTAGAAGCGGGTGTGCTCCAGGCGGAGGTTGGCGCGGTCGACGTAGTCCTCGCTCACGCCGGCGAGCGAGGCGATCTTGGCGACGGCGGCGGCGCGCTCCTCGGGGTCGAGGTTCTGGCCCTTGGCGAGGATGCCGCGGAACTCGTCGGCGTAGGCGCGGGCCTCGTCGACGACTTCTTCGAGGGTGCGGTCCGGGTGGAGGCCGTGGTAGTGGGCGGTGGCCGCGTAGGTCGGGAGGAACAGCGGGTCGGGAAGTTCCGAGCGGCTGGCGTGGTACAGGGTCTCGGTGTTGAACGCGGGGGCGATGAACATGACGCCGTTGAGCGTCATGCCGAACCGGGTCTGGAGGTATTCGGCGATACCGGCGCCGCGGGTGCCGCCGTAGGACTCGCCGATGAGGAACTTCGGCGAGAGCCAGCGGTTGTTGCGGGTCGTCCACAGCCGGATGAGCTCGCTGATGGACTCGATGTCCTTGGAGAAGCCGTGGTAGTCCTTGGCCTTCTCGCCTTCGACGGCGCGGGAGTAGCCGGTCGAGACCGGGTCGATGAAGACCAGGTCGGTGTGGCGCAGCAGGGTCTCCTCGTTGTCGAGCAGGCCGAACGGCGGCGGGGTGAGCGATCCGGCGTCGCCGGAGTCGACACGGCGGGGCCCGAGCAGGCCCATGTGCAGCCAGATCGAAGAGGAACCGGGGCCGCCGTTGAACGCGAAGGTGACGGGGCGTTCGGTGACGTCGGCGTCGTTGAGGGTGTACCAGGTGATGGAGACCTCGGCCTTGGGCTTGCGGCCGTTGAACTTGTCGTCCTCGGTGATCTCCTCGTGGAGCACCATCCGCCCGGTGGTGGCGGTGTACGCGAGCTTGCCGAGGGTGTGGTGGGTCGTCTTGAGGTCGTCGACGGGTTCGGCCTTGTCGGCCTTCTTCGCGTCGTCCTTTTCGGCGCCGTTGTCGGCGGCCTCGTGCTTCGGTTCTTCGGTCATGTGGACAGAACTTACCGCGCGGCTAGTGGCGACGCCACCGGGTTGCCTGCAGTGCCCGGCGCGGGGTGCGCCTTGTCCGCGTTGACCTCGATGATCTCGTTCCGCTCGTTCACGTGGACGACCGCGGGCGTGTACGCGCGGGCCTCGGCGTCCTCCATCTGCGCGTAGGAGATGAGGATGACGAGGTCGCCGGGCTGGACGAGGCGGGCGGCGGCGCCGTTGATGCCGATGACGCCCGAGCCGCGCTCTCCGGCGATCGTGTAGGTCTCGAGGCGGGCGCCGTTGGTGATGTCGACGATGGCGACCTGTTCGCCGTCGAGGATGTCGGCGGCGTCGAGCAGGTCGGCGTCCACGGTCACCGAGCCGACGTAGTGGAGGTCGGCCTGGGTGACGGTGGCGCGGTGGATCTTGGACTTGAACATGGTCCGGATCATCGGGGGTCTCCAATCCATACGGCTGCATTGTCGATGAGGCGGGTGGTGCCCGCTTTGGCGGCGATGAGAAGCCTCGCGGGCCCCTGTGCGGGGGCCTCGCCGAGGTCGGTGGCGCGGACGACGACGTAATCGACGTCCAGGCCGGGCTCGGCGGCCAGGGTCTTCTGTGCCGCGGCGAGCGGGTCGGTCGAGTCTTGAGCGGCCTTGACGGCGCTCGGGATGGCAAGGGCGGCAGCGCGTTCGGCCTCCGAGAGGAACACGTTGCGGCTGGAGCGGGCGAGCCCGTCGGCCTCGCGGTCGGTCTCGACGGCGACTATCTCGATCCCCATGTCGAGGTCGGCCACCATGCGGCGGACCATCGCGAGCTGCTGGAAGTCCTTCTCCCCGAAGCAGGCCGCGTCGGGCTTCGTCAGGTGGAAGAGCTTCGAGACGACGGTGAGCACGCCGGTGAAGAACCCGGGCCGCGATGCGCCCTCGAGGATCTCGCCGTCCGGTCCGGCGTGGACGGTGGTCAGCCCGTCGCGCCCTTCGGGGTACATCTCGTTGACGTTGGGCGCGAACACCAGGTCGACGCCCTCGGCCTCGCACATGACGAGGTCGGCGTCGAGGGTGCGCGGGTACTTGTCCAGGTCCTCGTTCGGACGGAACTGGAGCGGGTTCACGAACACCGTGACGATCACCGAATCCGCGATCTCCTTGGCGCGCTTGAAGTTCGCGCGGTGTCCGTCGTGGAGCGCACCCATCGTGGGGACGACGGCGACTCGCCCGGGCAGGCCCGCGCGGGCCTTCGCCAGGTCGGCCTTGGTGTGCACAAGCACCGTCACGGCGTCTCCTCCTTTTCGGGGTGGGCCAGGACCTCAAGGAGCCCTTCGGCATCGGCGCTCTTGAGACGACCCGAGGCTAGGGCGCGCTCGGCGGTGCGGCGGGCCATCGTCCGGTAGACCTCTTCGATCCCGGTCCCGGCCAGCGCCTCCAGGTGGCGGGCGACGGTCCCGGCGTCGCCGCGCGAGACCGGGCCGGTGAGGCCGGCGTCGCCGTGGCGCAGGGCGTTGTCGAGCGAGGCCGACACGAGCGGCGAGAGGAGCCGCTCGGGGTTGGCGACGCCGATGGCGCGCAGCTGCTCGGCCGCGTCGTTGACGAGCGTCATGAGGTGGTTGGCGGCGTAGACGAGCGCCGCGTGATAGCGGGCGCGGTCGGCCTCGTCGACGTGCTCGGGGTCGCCGCCCATCTCGAGGACGAGCGCTTCACCGATGAACCGGGCCTCGGCCTCACCGGTGATGGCCCAGGAGATGCCCGCGAGGCGCTCGAGGTCCTCGTCGCGGCCGGTGAAGGTCATGGCGGGGGCCAGCGCGACGGTGAGGGCGCCGGCGTCGCGGGCGGGGCGCAGCACGTCGGCGCCGAGCGCGCCGGAGGTGTGGACGACGATCTGGCCCGGCCGGATCGGCAGGGAGGCAACGAGCGGCGCGATGGCGTCGTCCGGGACGGCGATGAGCAGGAGCTCGGCCGCGGCGACCACGTCAGGGGCGGGGAGGATCTCGGCGCCGGGGAGGTGGCGGGCGGCGCGGGCGAGGGAAGCGTCGGATACGGCTGAGGCGGCGACGACCCGGTGGCCGGCGCGGGTGAGGGCCGCTCCGACGATGGAGCCGACCCTGCCTGCGGAGACGACCCCGACGGCGAGCCGAGAGGCCGGCCGCTGCGGGGCTGAGCTGCGCTGCTGATCCATGATGCTGATCCAGTCCTTGTGGAGGTACCGGTCATTGCTTACGCGTTAATTGTGCTTCGCAGGATCGTGAACGCCAGCCCGGGAGGCTCCGAGTGGCAATTCTCACTCGCGGTCTATGGTCGGGCTCATGACGGGGTTCGAGCGCTGGAGCGCGGCGATGGCTCGGGCCCTGTACGGGCCGGGCGGGTTCTACCGACATGAGCTGCCCGGAGGCCACTTCACGACCAGCGCGCAGACCCCGGCGTTCGCCGAGGCGATCGCCAGGCTCGCAGACCAGATCGACGAGCGCCTGGGCCGCCCGGAGGCCTTCACCGTGGTGGACGTGGGCTCGGGAGACGGCGAACTCCTGGAACGCCTCGCGAGTCTGCTCGACGACCGCATCCGCCTTGCGGCGGTGGAACTGCGCCCGAGGCCGACGCATCTGCCCGACCGCATCGATTGGCGGGCTGAACTCCCCGAACGGGTCGAGGGCCTCGTGATCGCCTGCGAACTGCTGGACAACGTCCCTTGCGACGTGGCGGTGGTCGACGCGCACGGCCAAGCCCGCTACGAGGAGGTCGACGAGCAGGGCGAGACCCGCCTGGGCGAACCGGTCGCCGACGCGGACGCGGCCTGGCTGGCCGAATGGTGGCCGATCGCTGCGGAGAGCGAACGCGCGGAGATCGGCAGGCCGCGCGACGCGATGTGGCGCAACCTGACCGCCCGCCTGACCCGAGGCACGGTCCTCGCCGTCGACTACGGCCACTTGAAGGGCCGGCGCCCGGAGGCCGGAACGATGACGGGCTTCAAGGAAGGCCGGGAGACCCCGCCGATCCCCGACGGCACCAGGGACATCACGGCGCACGTGGCGGTGGACGCCATCGGCTGCGACCGCCTTGAACCCCAACGGGAAGCCCTGCTGCGCCTCGGCCTCGACCCGATCCTGCCGCCGCTGTCGACGGCGTTCCAGGACCCGATCGCCTACGCCGAGGCGCTGGCGAGGGCCGGAGCCTCGGCGAGGCTCACGGATCCGGCGGGTCTGGGAGCCCACTGGTGGCTCAGATCCGACCGCCGGCCGGATCTCCCAAAGACCTTGCAGCCCTGACACCTTGCGGCCCTTCACAAACGGACGACGATCAGGGAGACGTCGTCGTGGGTGCCGCCCGCCACGCCGAGTTCGTCCAGCAGCGCATCGGCCATCTGCCGCGGACTCTGGGCGCAGTGCCGCGCCAGGCTCTCGCGCAGTCGGTCCAGACCCGCGTCGATGTCCTCGCCGCGCCGTTCGATCAGCCCGTCCGTGTACAGCACGAGCGTGTCTCCTGAGGTGTAGGGCAGCCCGGACTGCGAGCAGGGGACGTGCTGCGGACGTGCGCCCAAGGGCGGGTCAAGGGCCTGGTCCAGCAGTTCGCAACGGCCGTCCGGGTGAACCAGGGCCGGGGGCGGGTGTCCGGAGTTGCTGTAGATGATCAGTCCGCTGAGGGGGTCCACCATCGCCTTGACGGCCGTGCAGTTCAGCGCGCCCTCCATTGAGCGGGCGTACAGGCCCAGGACCTCAAGGGCGTGAGCGGGCCGCTCCAAGGCACGGATGGCGGCGTTCAGCACGCTGCGGAGCATGCCCATGACCGCGGCGGCCTCCAGGCCGTGGCCGACGACATCGCCGACGCCCACCGCGAAGCGGTCGCTCGACAGGTCGATCACGTCGTACCAGTCGCCGCAGACGTTCAGGTTCTCGATCGAGGGTAGGTATCGCACCGCGACATCGCTGTGGCGCTCAAGGTCCGGAGTGAGCAGCATGGCCTTCTGGAGCGTGACGGCGACCTCGCGGTCGCGTACGTTGGCCTCGCTCAGTTCCACGTTGAGGCTCTGCAGCTCACGGGCGCGTTCAAAGAGCTCGGCCTCCACCGCCAACGACTCGGACGGCGGGTCGGTGGGCGGGCGGTGGCGGGGGTCGTGGGTCTTCACGAACGCCGTCACATCCTCCGCCCGGATGAGGAGCCATTCGACCGGGCTGTTCGGGCCGGGGACAGGCGAGTTGATGAGCGACCACCAGCGTTCCTCGAATTCGGGAGGTGTGCCGCCGAGGGGGACGTCGTACTTCAGGAGGGCCATGGTGTGCTGCATTCCGGTCTCCAACACCCGGTTCAAGGAGGCCCTGACGTTTCGTTCGCCGCTGGCGTCCGGGTCGGGGAAGACCTCGAAGAGGGGCTGCCCCATCAGTTCGTCGTGCGTCTTGCCGGTGGCCTCCATGTAGGCCGGATTGAACGCGACGATCACGAAGTCCCGTGTGATGACGACGCACGGCGTCGGTATCGCCGCGAACAGTGCAGCGTAATCCAGATCAGCCATTTCCGACCGCCCCCTGCGCCTCGAGCGAGGCTCCCTAAGTCCCCTTTTTCACGCTACACGTCGGTACGGGGACGAAAGGAAAACGCGGAAATGCGCCTCCGCGGTCGCTCCAGGCCGCTGCCGCAGCTCGCGGCGCGGCGACGGGGTGATCCCTGGATTCCCGCGCCGCCTGTCGGCGGCTGCCGAGCCGGCAGCCGCCGTCAGGTTGTGGCCTTGGCGCGGAAGGTGGTGGGGCTCAGTCCTTTTCGGCGTTTGAAGGCGTTGCTGAAGCCGAACTGGTCGGCGTAGCCGATGCGGCGGGCCACTTGGGCCACGGTGAGATCGGGGTCGGCGAGGAGTTCTTCGGCGAGTTGCATGCGCCATTCGGTGAGGTAGGTGAGCGGAGGCTCGCCCATGATCTCGTTGAAGCGCTTGGCGAGGAGGGCGCGGGAGACGCCGGCCTCGCCCGCGAGGTCGGCCACTGTCCAGGGCTTCGCGGGGCGGGTGTGGATGGCTTCGAGTGCCGGTCCCGCAACGGGATCGGTGAAGCCCTGGTACCAGACCGGGGCGCGCTCGCCCTGGTCGTCGAACCAGGTGCGGAGGGTGCAGACCAGGCCCCAGTCGAAGAGCCGGTCGATGAACGCCTGCGTGCCGGGCTTGCGGCCTTCGAGGTCCATGGCGCAGGCGTCGAGCCAGGCGCACACGTCGGAGCCGTCGTCGATGACGAGGACCGGCGGCAGGGCGCGCATGAGCCGTTCGTGGCGGCGGCCCGAGGCCCGGTAGGCGCCGACGAACAGCGCCGTCGCCTCCCCTTCGTCCGCAACGAGATTCGGCGGCGAGCATTCGGCGGAGGCGCCGGGTTCGAAGCAGGTGAGCCAGTAGTCGAGGTGCGGGCGGTCGACGGAAGCGGTCTCGTCGGCCATGCAGAACGACTCGCCGCCGTTCACGACCGCGGTCTGACCGGCCCTGACCTTGACCTCGGTGCCGTCGGCCAGCAGGATGACGCCGCCGCCGCGCGCCACCGTGACCATCGTCAGCGGGGCCCGGTCGTCGAACCGGACCACCCAGGGGGCCTTGAGGATCGCGTCGCTGAGGATCGCGCCTTCAGCGCGGATGCCACCGAGGAGTTCACTGAGCGGGTCCATGCGCCAATCGTAGACGATCACGCATGGATCAGAGCGCCGCAGCCATCGTTCGTCCACGCTTTCGGGGCTGTACTGGATCCAGACACCCGAACGCCTGGAGGACATCATGGCCGACCGCACCGCTCTCATCGTCGTCTCGCACCACCGCGCCGATTCCCTGACCGTCCACATCGGCGACGTCGTGGCCGCGCGGCTCAAGGAGGCCGGGTACGCGGTCGACCTGCTCGACTTGAACGCCGAGGGCTTCGACCCCCGCATGACCGTCGCCGACCAGCCCGACTGGGACGACCGCGAGAAGGTCTACTCGCCTGAGACGCGAGCCCACATGGAGCGCATCCTCGCCGCCGACGCGATCATCCCCGTGTTCCCGGTCTACTGGAACAGCCCTCCTGCGCTCCTCAAGGGATGGATCGATCGAGTGTGGAACTACGGCTTCGCCTACGGGCGCAGCAAGCCCAAGCTCGCGGGCAAGCGGATGCTGTGGCTCGGACTGGCCGGTGCCGCTGAAGGCGACGAGTACTGGGCCATGCTGCAGGGGATCCTCGATCGCGTGCTGCGCGACGGCATCTCGTTCTACACCGGGATCAGCGAAGCCGCAGTCGAGGTCCTGCCCGACGCCGAGGGCGAGCCGCAGATCGTCGACGCCGACGGCAACTTCACCACGGGCGAGGCCCTCACCGGTGCCGAGCGCACCTCCCACTACGCGGCGATCGACCGCCGGGCCGTCGAACGCGTCGAGAAGTTCCTGGCCCTGGGTTAGGCCCAATGCCGTTCAGTTAGGTGTTGGGGCGGGTTGTCAAGCTCGGGCTCGGCCGGTAGGCGTGAGGCAAGGGGCTCTTGGTAGAACGGTTGTGCTGCAACCATGTTCATCATCCAAGGAGCCCCTTGCCTGCTCATACTGTCATAACTCGTGTCATCCGTGCCGCTGGCGGGGTCTTCGCGCCGGGACATCTGGGCGAGCTGACCCGAATCGTGCCCTTCGAGATGGTCGACGCGGTCTTGGCTGACTGCGACAAGACCGAGCGCCGCCGGCGCTTGATCCCGGCTCGGGTAGTCGTGTATCTGCTGCTGGCGGCTGGATTGTTCGCCGCATCGGGCTGGCCCGGGGTATGGCGCAAGCTCACCGGCGGCCTGGGAACGAGGGCCGAGCCGACCGCTTCGGCGCTGTACTACGCGCGCAAACGATTGGGGCCGGGCCCGCTCAAAGCGCTGTTCGATCTGCTTTGTGAGCCGACCTCAGCCGCGGCCCGATGGCGCGGCTTGTTGGTGTGCGCTATCGACGGCACCCTGCTCGATGTGCCCGCATCAGCGGCGAACCTGGCCGTGCACCGCTCCAGCGGACACACCCAATACCGGGGGTCGGGCTACCCGCAGATCCGCCTGGTGGCCCTGATCGCGACCGGCTCGCGCGCGCTGCTGGGCGCGGTTTTCGGTCCGATCGACCAGGGCGAGACCACCATGGCAGCCCGGCTCGGGGCGGCAATGGGACCGGGCCGCATCATCTTGGCCGACCGCCTTTTCGACGCGGCCGATCTGCTGGAAGCCATCAGGGACACCGGCGCGGACCTGCTAGTCCGCGTGAACACCCAGACCCGGCCACGGCACCTCGCCCGCCTCGCCGATAGTTCCCGCCTGGTCCAGCGCGGCAACCTGCGGCTGCGCCTGATCGAAGCGACGATCACGATCGCGACCTCGGAGGGGACCCGCACCGGCCACTACCGGCTCCAGACCAGCCTGCTCGACGTCCACCGCTACCCGGCAACCGAGGTCGTCGCCCTCTACCACCAGCGATGGGAGATCGAGACCGTCTACTGCGAGCTCAAGTCCGCCCTGCTGCGCCGCCGAGTGCTCCGCGCGAGTGACCCGGCCGGACTCGACCAGGAGATCTGGGCGCTCCTGGTTCTCTACCAGGCCATTCGCATCGCCATCGCCGATGCCCTGATCGGCACCGGCCACACCGGCGTCCAGGCCAGCTTCACCATCGCCGTCGAGTCCGCCCGCGACCAGATCACCCGCGCCCAGAACATCACCGACGCAGCGACCATCGACCTCAAAGGCCACATCGGGCAGCAAGTGCTGGCGCACCTACTGCCCGAACGGCGACTACGAACCGCGCCCCGCGTGGTCAAACGCGCGATCTCCAAACACCGAGCCAAAGGCCCGGTCAACCGCCGAACCTACAAAGCCACCCTCGACATCAACGTCATAGCCAGCCCCTAACTGAACGGCATTGGGGTTAGGCCGAAGGGCCCGGCACCCGCTGCGCCGCAAGGCGACAGCGGGTGCCGGATCTACGGCTCCACTCGGAGTGCGCTCGCCGGGCACAGGCGCACCGCGTCGGCCACGTCGTCGTCGCGGCCCTCGGCCTCCTCAGCGAGGAGCACGACCCGGCCGTCCTCGTCGTCCTGGTCGAAGTACCCGGGGGCGGTCAGCGCGCACATGCCCGCGCTCGCGCAGGCCTCGCGGTCGGCGACGATCTTCATAGCCTTCGCCTCCCTTACCAGGTCACCGGCAGTTCGCCGACCCCGTAGAAGCTCTGCCCGGTCACCAGCGGCACCTCGTGGACGGGCACGGCCAGCCGCAGGCCCGGGAACCGGTCGATGAGTCCCGAGAACGCGATCCGCATCTCCATGCGGGCCAGCTGCTGACCCAGGCACTGGTGCACGCCGTGACCGAACGTCAAGTGCCCCTTGGCGTCCCCGGTGACGTCGAGCTTGTCCGGTTCGATGAAGTGCGCCTCGTCCCGGTTCGCGGTCTGCACCGACACCGTGACGTACTCGCGCGCCTTGATCTGGTGGCCCTCGAACTCGAAGTCCTCCTTGACCTGCCGGATGAGTCCGGTGTGGATGATCGTGAGGTATCGCAGCAGCTCCTCGACGCCCCCGGCCATGAGCTCGGGCCGCTCGCGCAGCAGGTCCCACTGGTCGCGGTTCTCCAAGAGCGCCATGGTGCCCAGGGCGAGCATCTTCGCCGTCGTCTCGTGCCCGGCGACGAGCAGCAGGATCGCCATGCCGGCGACCTCGTTGTCTTCGAGCTCGTCGTCGGCGGCGAGGTCGGAGAGGAGGTCGTCCGTGGGGGCCGCTCGCTTCGCCGCGACCAGTTCGCCGATGAACGCGAAGAGCCGCCCGATGGCGGCCTCCTTCCCGGCGCCGGTCTCGTCCGTGGTGAAGATCGCGCGCGCGTCCGCCTCGAAGCGTTCGCGCTGCTCGTAGGGCACGCCGAGCAGTTCGCAGATCATCAGCGAGGGCACGGGCACCGCGAACGCCTCGACCAGGTCGACCGGCCGCGGCCCGGCGGCGAGGGCGTCGAGGCGGTCCTCCACGTGCTGGGCGATGCGCGGTTCGAGCTCCTTCATGCGCTTGACGGTGAAGACGCCGGTGAGCTTGCGGCGCAAGCGGGTGTGGTCCGGCGGGTCGAGTTCGATGAACATGCCCGGCGTCGTCGGGAAGTCGCCCTCGAAGTCGAGGTAGCCCTCCAGTCCCGGCATCGGGATCGGCACCTGGGCCGGGCCGCCGAGGGTGGAACTGAAGCGGGTGTCGGCCAGGACTTTGCGGGCCAAGCGGTGGCTGGTGACGAGCCAGCCGAGGCGGCCCTCGGGGTAGTACTTCATGCGCCGCATCTCGGCCCCGCGGTGGAGGGCCATGACGGCGGCGGGCGGGTCGAACGGGTGGTCGCGTTCGAGCGGGATGCCGTAAGGCACTCCTGCTTCAACGGCTGTGTCGGGTGTTGACATCGGCGTCTCCTCGGTGGTGGCGTGCGACCGCGCGTTGCGATCTACGTATATATAGGCTATACGTATATCAGTGGTTCGCGCAAACCCTCCCTCACCCCGCAAGGAGTTTGTCGACCGCATCGTCAGTGCGCGCGAACAGGTCCGCGTAGTGGCGCTCGCGCGCATCGCAGTGGAGGTCCTTGCCCTCGCTGTCGAACAGGGCCTGGGTGTGCACGTCGGCGATGTCGCAGAACTCGGCGATCCCGCGCCGCAGCGCCCCGTCGAGCAGGGCCGTCACGAGGTCGGCGTTCGGGTCGTCCTCGGGGAGCCCGGCCAGCCCGAGCCACAGCATCCGCTTGCCCGCCATGGGCTTCTCGCGCCGCCCGTACGTCAGACCGTAGTTCCAGACCCGGTCGATCCAGCCCTTCATCAAGGCGGGCAGGCCGAACCACCACACCGGGAACACCGCGGCCACGAGATCGGCGGCCAGCACGCGGTCGGCGTGGGCGTGCACCTCGTCCGAATACCGCTTGTCGCGGTTCCCGTAGTCGGGCTCGTCCTCGACGCGACCCCGCGGATCGAAGCCTTCCCCGTGCAGATCGAGCAGGTCGACGCGGTAACCGGCGGTTTCGAGGCGGGCCGCCGTGCGGCGCGCGAGCGCGGCCGTGAGCGAGTCGGCGCGGTGGTGGGCGACGACGACGAGCGCCGTGGGCTGGGTGTCCATGCGGGATCTCCTTCGGGTAGCGCCGCCCGTCGGCGGCGCCCCTTCAGTACAGCTGTATAGCCGTGGACGGCCCATGGTCGAAAGACGGGGAAACCTTCGCGATCGTCTACGGTTGCGGCATGGACCCGCTCAGCGACATGCTCGCCGACATCCGCGCCGAAGACGCCTCGGTGCACCAGGCGGCGCTCGAGGCGCCGTGGCGGCTCCGCTTCGAAGGCGGATCGCCGCTCACGATGGTCACCGTCGTCACGGGCGAAGCGGCACTTGCCCTCGCCGACGAGACCGTCCACCATCTCACCGCCGGATCGACCGCGATCGTCAGCGGCCCAAGCCATTTCGACCTGGTCGACGGCAGCGGCACGCTCGACCGGCCGATTCCCGCCGCCTCGATTCAAGAAGCGCCGCAATCGGACCCGGACGCCTCCACTGTGCTCATAGCGGGGACCTACCGGCCCGCTCGTGCCCGGCACCAGCGGCTCCTGCGCGCGCTGCCCGCCGCGCTCGTCCTCCACGAGGAGGTCGACGACGTGCTCTGGCTCCACTCCGTGCGCGACGCCCTCACCCGAGTCGATTCCCCTGGGGGGCAAGCAATGCTCGACCGCATCCTCGACTGGGGACTCGTGTGCACCATCGGCTGCTGGCTCGAACGCCAGGAGGGCGAAGGCCCCGGCTGGTACCGCGGGGCGCTCGACCCCGTGGCCGGCCCCGCACTCGAAGCCATTCACAGGCACCCCGACCGGGCCTGGACCGTCGACGCGCTCGCCGCCCGCGCGAACGTCTCGCGCGCCCACTTCGCCAAGCGCTTCAACGAGGTCATGGCGCAGCCGCCGCTGCGCTACGTCACCGAACGCCGCATGGAACTCGCCGCGGACCTGCTCGCCGACCCCGAGATCCCGGTGGCCGCGGCCGCCGCCGCGGTCGGGTACCGCGACCCGTTCGCGTTCAGCACCGCTTTCAAACGCCACCAGGGCATGAGCCCGCGCGCGTACCGGTCACAAAGGCGCTGATCACAACCGCGCCACGAGCCAGCCGACGCCGGCCAGGAGCGCGATGAGGCCGAAGAAGACGTAGATCGCCAGCTCGACCCATTCACTCGCCGAGCTCGGGCGCCAGAAGCGCCGGCGCGGCCGCCCGGGGTTCTTCGGGTCAGGGGTGTCGTTCATGAGTCCAGCGTAGGCAGTGGACCCCAACGGAGCCAACAGCGCAAATGACATTGACGACGTGCCGTTCACCGCACAGAATCGTGCCATGGGATTCGTGGACCTCTCCGGCGTACGGTACGGCCTCAGCGACGGCACGACATTGTTCGACGACGTGTCGTTCCGTGTCGGCGAGGGCGCCAAGGTCGCACTCATCGGCGCGAACGGAGCCGGGAAGACCACCCTGCTCAACATCGTCACCGGTGCGCTTGCGCCCCAAGCGGGCACGGTCTCGCACTCGGGCGGACTGGGCGTCATGCGCCAGCTCGTGGGCATGCGCGAGGGCGAGCGTGCGTTGCGTCGCCTCGCCGTCGACCTGGCCCCGCCGCCGGTGCGGGCGGTCGCGGCGCGCCTGGCGAAGGCCGAGGAGCGGATGAGCGGCACGGGCGGCACCGAGAAGGACCAGCTCGCGTACGCGCAGGCGCTCGCGGACTGGGGCGAGGCGGGCGGCTACGAATTCGACGTCCTGTGCGACACCGTTTCCGTCTCGATCCTCGGTCTGCCTTGGGAAGCGGTCAAGGACCGTCCTCTGCGGACGCTCTCGGGCGGGGAGCAGAAGCGGTTCGCGCTCCAATTGCTCCTGCAGGGCCGCGACGAGGTGCTCGTGCTCGACGAGCCCGACAACTTCCTCGACGTACCCGCCAAACGCGAACTGGAGCAGGCGATCCGCGACTCGGACAAGTCGATCCTGTTCGTCTCGCACGACCGGGAGGTCCTGGCCAACACCGCGAGCACGATCGTCACGCTCGAGGCCGGGACGACCTGGACGCACGGCGGCGGATTCGCGACCTGGCACAGCGCCCGCTCGCACCGCCACGAGCGGTTCGAGGAGCTGCGCCGCCGCTGGGATGAGGAGCATCACAAGCTGCGTGAGTTGATGCTCATGTACAAGAACAAGGCGGCGTACAACGCCGACATGGCCTCCCGGTACCGGGCCGCGCAGACGCGCCTGCGCAAGTTCGAGGAGGCCGGGCCGCCGCCCGCGCCGCCGCGCGATCAGGACATCCGGGTGAAGCTCGAAGGCGGGCGCACCGGCAAGCGCGCCGTGATCTGCGAGGGACTCGAGCTGGAGGATCTCACCTTCCCGTTCGACCTGGAGGTCTGGTACGGCGACCGCGTGGCCGTGTTGGGCGCCAACGGCACCGGCAAGAGCCACTTCCTGCGTCTGCTCGCCCAGGGCGGCTCGGAGCCGCTGCCCGCGACCAGGCACCGCCTCGAACCGGTGCGGCACAACGGTGTCGCTCGCCTCGGTGCCCGCGTCCTTCCGGGGCATTTCTCGCAGACGCACGAGCATCCCGAGTTCGACGGCCGCACCCTCCGCGAGATCCTCTGGGACGGCGACGAGGACCGGCCCTCGCTCGACCGCTCGAAGGCCATGAGCGCCCTCAACCGCTACGAGCTCACCGGACAGTCCGAACAGGACTTCAAATCGCTCTCGGGGGGCCAGCAGGCCAGGTTCATGGTGCTCATGCTGGAGCTGTCGGGCGCGACCTGCCTGCTCCTGGACGAGCCGACCGACAACCTCGACCTCGCCTCGGCCGAAGCGCTCGAACAGGGCCTGAAGGCCTTCGACGGCACCGTCCTCGCCGTCACCCACGACCGCTGGTTCACCCGCGGATTCGACCGCTTCGTCGTGTTCCAGAACGACGGCGAGGTCATCGAGTCCGACGAGCCGATCTGGGACGTGCGCTGAGCGAACGGGTGCGGCCGGGATGCCGCTGGTGGAACGGCTTCCCGGCCGCACGTCTCGGCGACCGGCCTCCACAAGGGCTGGTCGATGTGACGGGTTTCAGCGCAGGCGGATCGCCCCCGAAGGACACAGCTCCACTGCGTCCTCGACTGCGGCGTCCGGCTCCCCGACCCGGTCCAGCACGATGACGCGGCCGTCGTCCTCGTCCTGGTCGAACCATTCGGGGGCGGTGAGCGCGCACATCCCCGCGCTCGTGCAGACTTCGCGGTCGGCCTCGATCCTCATCGGCGCCTTACCACTCGACGGGCAGGGTGTGCACCCCGTACACGGCCATGTCGCTGCGCATCGGGATCTCCTCCGACGGCACGGCCAGCCGGAGCCCGGGGAACGCCTCCCAGAGCTTCGCGAAGGCGATGCGCATCTCCACGCGCGCCAGCTGCTGGCCCACGCACTGGTGGAGCCCGTGCCCGAAGGCCAAGTGCCCCTGGGCGTCGCGATCGACGTCGAGCTCAGCGGACCGCTCGTACTTCCCGGGGTCGCGGTTGGCGGCCTGGAGCGCGACCGTGACGTGCTCGCCCGCCCTGAACTGCGCGCCGTCGATCTCCGCGTCCTCCTTGACGATGCGCATGACCCCGTTGTGCGCCACGGTGAGGTAGCGCAGCAGCTCTTCGACGGCGGCGGGCCACCGCGCGGACGCTTCCCGCAGCAGGGCGAGCTGCTCGGGGTGCTCGAAGAGCGCGAGCGTCCCCAGCGCGAGCATGTTCGCGGTGGTCTCGTGCCCCGCCACGAGGAGGATCAGGCCGATGCCGGCGGCTTCGACGTCGTGCAGCTCCTCATCGGTGGCGAGGGCGCTGAGCATGTCGTCGCCGGGGTTCTCGCGCTTGGCCGGGACGAGCTGCATGAGGTAGCCGAACAGCTCGGCCATGGACTTGTTGCGCTCGTCGACGGTGCGGGAGAGGTCGAGCATGTCGGCGGAGTTCTGCTGGAACGCGTCGCGGTCGGCGTAGGGGACGCCGAGCATCTCGCAGATCACCAAGGCGGGCACGGGAAGTGCGAATTCGCGGACGAGGTCGGCGCCAGGGCCGGCCGCCCTCAGCTGGGCGACGCACTGGTCGACGATGTCGGCGATGCGCGGCTCCAGGTCCTTCATCCTCTTGACGGTGAACACGCCGGTGACCTTGCGGCGCAGGCGGGTGTGCTCGGGCGGGTCGAAGAACAGGAAGAAGCCGGGCGGGACCTGTTCGGAGATCGAGACGAAGACGTGCGGGAGCTCGGTGGGCGAGTGGACGAACTTCTCGCCGGTGACGAAGCGCGGGTCGGCGAGGATCTTGCGGGACTGGGCGTGGCCGGTGACGAGCCAGCCTTCGACGCCGTCGGGGTAGTAGGTGATGCGCCGGACCGGCTGCTCTTGGAGCTCCAGGAGTGCGGCGGGCGGGTCGTAGCGGGTCTCGCGCTGGTAGGGCATGCCGTGCGGGAGGGTGTCTGGTGTCGACATCGGGACTCCTGAAGGATCGGCGGCACCGTAACTGCGGCGCAAGGTCGTCGAAGTGCACCGTCGTGATCGGACGCGACGGCGCGAGTGGTCCCCACCACAACGGAGCTTAAGTCGGGGGGCGCTGGTGCGCAACGCCATCGGCGGGTCCTGTCAGGAACCCGACACCGTTCGTGAGACCGCCTGTGGCCGTGGGCTACAGGAGTTCGAGGAGTTCCTCGATGTATTGGGCGACGCCGTCGTCGTTGTTGCCGGCGGGGGCGATCTCGGTGGCGGCGGCCTGGACCCACGGGTGGCCGTTGGGCATCGCGACGGAGTGCCCGGCGGCCTTCATCATGCTGAGGTCGTTGGTGGCGTCGCCGAAGACGAGCACGTCGGACCAGTCGATGCCGAACTTGTCGAGCACGACCTGGATCCCGGCGGCTTTGGTGACGCCGACGGGGCAGACTTCGAGCATGCCGACGCCGGATTCGGTGACGGTGACGAGCGTGGGGTCGACCACGTCCTGGGCCGCGACGAGGAGTTCGGGGCCGGTGAACTCGTCGGAGATGAAGTAGCCCTTGACCATCGGGCCGGTGAAGGCGACTTCGCGCGGGGCGGTGTCGAGGACCACCGAAGGCCAGGGCCAGTCGGGCATGGGGTCGCCGGTGATGCGGCGTTCGGGGTCGGCGGGTTCGGCGAGGGCGCGCACGGGGCCGACCTCGGCCTCGACGAGGTGGAGCGCTTCGAGGAGCACTTCGCCTGCGACGGAGCGGTCGGCGAGTTCGACGACCGTGTCGTCGTAGCGGCATTCGTAGACGAACGCGCCTTGGCCGAGTACGAGGAAGTCGGCGGAGGGGACGTCGTTGCGGCACATGTCGAGCAGTCGCGGGCCGCGGCCCGTGGCGCCGACGAGGATGACGCCGGCGGCGGCAAGGCGCTTGAGCGCGGCCATGGTGCGTGGTGAGACTGACTCGTCAGAGCGGACGACGGTCCCGTCAAGGTCCGTCGCGACGAGCCGGGGAGCCCGGGCCAGTTGGATCATGCGTCCTCCTTGGTTGTCCCGCTTCGGGGTCAGACTCGTTCGGGGTCGGCGCTCCGCTTGCCGCGCGAAGGCCTCGGCTCTGTCAGAACCACCGTGCCAGCACTTTCGCCACCCCGTCCTCCCACACCGAGGGGGCGACCTCGTCGGCCGCGGCCCGCACCTCGGGAACCGCCTGACCCATCGCCACGGCCCAGCCCGCCCACGCGAACATGGTCAGATCGTTGTGGGCGTCGCCGAAGACGACGGTGTCGGCCGATGATACTCCGTAGTGGGCGGCGATGCGGGCGATGCCGGTCGCCTTGCTGATTCCGGGAGGTCCGATGTCGACCCAGCCGTTGTAGCCGACCTCGACGTGGTAGTCGGCCGCGTCGAGGGCCGCGCCCGCGGCGAGGCGCATCGCCTGCGGGCAGCGCTCGGCGCCGCCGTAGCGGTTGTTGGAGTCGACGCGGGCGACCATGCGGGGCGCCGGGCGCGAGACGAGTTCTTCGACGGTGATCTCCCCGGCCCATTTGGCGGGGAAGTCGCGGCGGAAGCCCTTGGTGTGCCACCAGCCTTCGAGGTCCCATTCGACCGCGAACTGGACGTCCGGGTCGGAGTCGAGCAGTGCCTTGACCGCGGTGGCGGCGTCGACGGCGTGCTGGTGTGAGATCTCGCGGGCGCCCAGGTCGTACTCGCCGGCGCCGTGGGAGGCGGAGGCGAAGCCCTCGTCGAGCCCGAGGTCGTCGGCGGTGCGCACGGCGCCCCAGACGGCGCGGCCGGTGACGACGGCGACGGGCACGCCGGCGTCGCGGACGGACTGGAGGGCTTCGATCACCGCGCGGCTGGGCCTGGTCGCCTGCTGGTCGTGGTAGTCCACGACCGTGCCGTCGAGGTCGACGGCGACGAGCTTCGGGGGCGTCTGGCGGGGTATGGCCGGGGCGGAGTCTGACACGCCTCAACGGTAACCCCGCTCCGGTGAACGGCAGGGTAGCGAGCGGCTGAACTCACGTGACCGGGCTCATGACAAGCGGCAATCACACCAAACCCACCCATCAGGACGGCATGCGGCATACGGTTCGTCTATGGGCGAGATCATGATCGAACGCGTCTACGACTACCGCCAGGACCCGCAGCGGGCTGGGGCGGTCTTCCTGGTCGACCGGCTCTGGCCGCGCGGCGTCAGCAAGGAGGACCTCGAAGGGGTCACCTGGGCGCAGGACGCCGCGCCGTCGCCGAACCTGCGGATCTGGTTCGGCCACATGGCCGACCGCTTCGAAGAGTTCACGGCCCGATATCGCGGCGAACTCGACGGCCACCCCGAACGCGCCGAGCCTCTCCTGGAGGCGGCCAGATCGGGCCCGGTCACCCTCCTCTACGCCGCCAAGGACCCGGACGTGAACCACGCCCTGGTCCTGAAGGCCTGGCTCGACGACCAAATAACCGAGTAACCATCGCGACCAGCCAAGCTTCGCCGAGACTGGGGCCCACAGGTTGGTCGGGTCGCCAAATCAACCGGAAACGCCGAAAGCAAAAGGCCCGCCGATCAAATGATCGGCGGGCCGTTCACATTTCGCGGCTACTTCTTCGGTTCGAGCACGTCCTTGCCCAGGAAGGGCTGGAGCGCCTTCGGCACCGCCACCGAGCCGTCGGGCTGCTGGTGGTTCTCGAGGATCGCCACCAGCCAGCGCGTGGTCGCGAGCGTCCCGTTGAGGGTCGCGGCGACCGCGTTCTTGCCCTGCTCGTCGCGGTACTTGACGTTCAGGCGGCGGGCCTGGAACGTCGTGCAGTTCGAGGTGGAGGTGAGCTCCCGGTACCGGCCCTGCGTCGGCACCCACGCCTCGCAGTCGAACTTGCGCGACGCCGAAGTGCCGAGGTCGCCCGCGGCGACGTCGATGACCCGGTAGGGCAGCTCCATCTTCTGGAGCATCTGCTCCTCATAGGACAGCAGCTTCTCGTGCTCGGCCGCGGCGTCCTCGGGCTTGCAGAACGAGAACATCTCGACCTTGTCGAACTGGTGGACCCGGATGATCCCCCGGGTGTCCTTGCCGTACGACCCGGCCTCGCGGCGGAAGCACGACGACCAGCCCGCGTAACGGCGCGGCGCGGTGAGCTCGCCGAGGTTCTCCCCCGAGTGGTAGGCCGCGAGCGGAACCTCGGAGGTGCCCACGAGGTACATCTCGTCGCGTTCGAGGTAGTAGATCTCGTCGGCGTGCTCGCCGAGGAAACCGGTGCCCTCCATGGCCTCCGGGCGCACGAGCACCGGCGGGATCATCGGCGTGAAGCCGGTCTCGACGGCCTGCATGATGGCGAGATTGAGCATGGCGAGCTGAAGCAGCGCGCCGTCGCCGGTCAGGTAGTAGAAGCGCGCGCCGGAGGTCTTGGCGCCGCGCTCGGTGTCGAGCAGGCCGAGGGCCGTGCCGATCTCGAGGTGGTCCTTCGGGTCCTCGATCGCCTTCTTCTCGCCGACCTCGCGCAGGACGATGTAGTCGTCCTCGCCGCCGGCGGGCGCTTCCTCGGCGACCAGGTTGGGGATGGCCTTCCCGGCCGCGTCGAAGGCGGCGGCGGTCGCGGTCACCTTGAGCTCGGCGGCCTTGACCTCCTCCGAGAGGGTCTTGGTGCGGTCCAGGAGGACGCGCTTCTCCTCGGCGTCGGCTCCGGCGATGCGCTTGCCCAGGCCCTTCTGCTCGGCGCGGAGGGTCTCGAAGGATTGGAGGGCACTGCGGTGGTCGGCGTCGGCGGAGAGCAGGGCGTCGACGGCTTCGACGGAGGCACCCCGCTTGCGCTGGCTGTCGCGGTAGGCGTCCGGGTTGTCTCGCAGTGCACGCAGATCAATCACGTGACCAGATTACCGGCCAGCTCATCGGGACACGATGCGCATATTGTGGGCGTGTGGCGGTCGATATGGGCGAGGCGGAATTCGAGGCTGCGGTGTCGGACGCGCTGGACGCGGTGCCTCCGGAGCTGATGGCGATGCTCGACAACGTGGCGATCCTCGTGGAGGAGGAGCCCGACGGCCCCGAGAAGGAGCTGCTGGGGCTCTACCAGGGGACGGCGCTGACCGACCGGGGCTGGGAGTACGGCGGGGTCCTGCCGGACACGATCACGATCTACCGGGGGCCGACCCTGCGGATGTGCTCGAGCACCGAAGAGGTGGTCGAGGAGGTCGCGGTGACGGTGGTGCATGAGATCGCCCACCATTTCGGGATCGAGGAGGCTCGCCTCCACGAACTCGGCTGGGGCTGACGCGGCCATCCGCAGATGCGAGGCCGTCGGAGTAACAGTCAGGTAAATACCAAGGCTCTTCGGTACCCGACCTCGCATCCGCGAGGTTAGGCTGATCTCGTGACGACGTTTCGCATAGGTGAGGCCGCCGAACTGCTCGGGGTCTCCGCCGACACGCTTCGGCGCTGGATCGACTCCGGGCGCATCGCCGCTTCCCGCGACGAGCACGGGCACCGTGCGATCTCGGGCGCCGACCTGGCCGCGTTCGCGCGCGAGCGGGCCGCGGTCCCGGACGCCGGGGCCGGGTCCTCCTCGGCGCGCAACCGGCTGCGCGGCATCGTCACCGCCATTGTGAAGGACCAGGTCATGGCCCAGGTCGACCTCCAGGTCGGCCCGTTCCGGGTGGTCTCCCTCATGAGCCGCGAGGCCGTGGACGAACTCGGCCTCGAGGTCGGCTCGATCGGGACCGCGGTCGTGAAGTCCACCAATGTCGTCGTCGAACGCACCGACCGCTAGAGCCCGGCCTCGCAGCAAAGGAATCCCATGCGTGCCAAAGCAGCCCTCACCGCGACCGCCGCCCTCGCCCTCGTCTCGCTCGCCGCGTGCGGCTCCGGCGACGGTGCCGAGGCCGGGTCCGGCGGCACCGTGACCGTGTTCGCCGCCGCCTCGCTCACCGAGGCGTTCACCGAGATCGGCGAGCGGTTCGAGGCCGAGCACGAGGGCGTCCAGGTCGAATTCAACTTCGCCGGGTCCTCCGACCTCGCCGCCCAGATCACCGAAGGCGCCCCCGCGGACGTCTTCGCCTCCGCCGACCAGCCCAACATGGACAAGGTCGTCGAGGCGGGGGCCGCCGCCGAACCGGACACGTTCGCCATCAACCAGCTCGTGATCGCCGTCCCCGCAGGCAACCCCGACGGCGTCACCGGCCTCGCGGACCTCGCCGGGCTCGACTTCGCCGCGTGCGCCGAGGAGGTCCCCTGCGGGGCCGCCGCGCAGACCGCGATCGACGCCTCCGGGACCGACCTCACCCCGGTCACCTACGAAGCCGACGTCAAGTCCACCCTGCAGAAACTCACCCTCGGCGAGGTCGACGCCGCACTCGTCTACCGCACCGACGCCCAGGCCGCGGACGACGAGGTCGACGCCGTCGAGTTCCCCGAATCCGCCGGCGCCGTGAACGCCTATCCGATCGCGGCGCTCGAGGACGCGCCGAACCCCAACCTCGCCGCCGAGTTCGCCGCGTACGTGCTCGCCGACGACACCCGAGCCGTCCTCGAAGCCGCCGGATTCCAGCGGCCGTGACAACCACCGCAGCGATGAGGAACGCCATGCCCGCCAAGCGAACCCGCCAGCGCCGCCGAGTCCCGGCCGCGCTGCTCGCCCCCGCGGTCATCGGCCTGGTGTTCCTCATCCTGCCGCTCGCGGGCCTGCTCGCCCGCGCCCCGTGGACCGAGCTGCCCGCCCGGCTCGCCGAGCCCGAGATGCTCGCGGCCCTCAGGCTCTCGCTGGTCACCGCGACCGCCGCGACCGCGCTGTCGCTGCTCTTCGGCGTCCCGATCGCCTGGCTGCTCGCCCGCGGCGACTTCCCCGGCCGGAGCGTGCTGCGCGCCTTGGTGACCGTGCCGCTGGTGCTGCCGCCGGTGGTCGGGGGCGTCGCGCTCCTGCTCGTGTTCGGCCGCAGCGGCATCATCGGTTCGTGGCTGTACGAGCGCTTCGACGTCACGATCCCGTTCACGACCACCGCTGTGGTGCTGGCGATGACGTTCGTGTCCATGCCGTTCCTGGTCGTCTCGGTCGAGGGCGCGCTGCGCGGGGCCGACATCCGCTTCGAGGAGGCCGCCGCGACGCTCGGGGCGGGCCGCTGGACCGTGTTCACGCACGTGACGCTGCCGATGGTCGCACCGGGCGTGCTGGCCGGGGCGGTGCTGTGCTGGGCGCGCGCGCTCGGCGAGTTCGGCGCGACCATCACGTTCGCGGGGAACTTCCCGGGCCGCACGCAGACGATGCCGCTCGCGGTCTACCTTGCGCTGCAGACGGATCTGGAGGCCGCGATCGTGCTCAGCCTGATTCTCCTGGTGGTGTCGGTGGTCGTGCTGGCGTCGCTGCGCGACCGTTGGACGGCGGCCCCATGAGCGGTCGGCGAGCGAACAAGTCCGGCACCGGCTTGGACGCGCACCTCGTAGTCGAAAGGGGCGCAGGCGAACCCGGCGGATTCCGGCTCGACCTGCCGCTGCGCGTCGCGCCGGGCGAAACGGTGGCGCTGCTCGGCCCCAACGGCGCCGGGAAGACCACGGCACTGCGGGCGCTGGCCGGCCTGGAGGCGCTCTCGGGCGGTCAGATCATCCTCAACGGAGAGATCCTGGACCGGCCGAAGGCTTCGGCGGGCCGATCGAGGGCCGCGCGAAGCGGGTCGCAGATCGATGGGCCCCAGCCTCGGCGAAGCTTGCGGGCCGTCAATTGGCACAGAAATAACCCTGACACAGCGGTACGACACACTCGGCCGGAAGAATTCGAACAGCGAGATAGCGAGCGGGTGCCGCCGCTCGAACAGCACGGCGCACGGTGGGTGCCGCCGGAGGACCGGCGGATCGGGGTGGTCTTCCAGGACTACCTGCTGTTCCCGCATCTGAGCGCGATCGACAACGTCGCGTTCGGGCCGCGGCGCCGGGGCTCGGGCCGGGCCGAGGCCCGGGCGCTCGCCGCCGACTGGCTCGACCGGGTCGGTCTGGGAGACTTCGGGAAACGGCGCCCGAGGCAGCTTTCGGGCGGCCAGGCGCAGCGGGTCGCGCTGGCCCGGGCGCTCGCCACCGATCCGGCTCTGCTGCTCCTCGACGAGCCGCTCGCCGCCCTCGACGCCCGCACCCGACTCGACACCCGCGCGGAGCTCCACCGGCATCTCACGGGCCATACAGGCCCGGCAATCGTGGTCACCCACGACCCGGTGGACGCGCTCATGCTCGCCGACCGGCTCATCGTGGTCGAGGACGGGCGGGCGGTCCAAGAAGGCGACGCCGAGTCGGTCACCGCCCGGCCCCGCACGGACTACATCGCGCGGCTCGTCGGCCTCAACCTGTATCGCGGACGGGCGGAGGGCCACCGGGTCCTCCTCGACCGCACCGCCGACGGCAGCGCTTCCGTCACTCGCTTCGATGCCGGAGACGAGCCCGCCGAGTCGCCCGAAGACGCAGTGGCGCTGGTCGTCTCCGATCCGCTAGAAGGCCCGGCGTTCGCCGCCTTCCCGCCGAGCGCCGTCGCGCTGTACCCCAGCCGCCCCGAAGGGAGCCCGCGGAACACCTGGCGGGCAACAGTTTCGGGAGTCCACCGCCACGGCGACAACCTCCGCGTGCAGCTGGACGGGCCGCTCAAAGCCGCGGCCGACGTGACTCCGGCCGCGGCCGCTCAACTGGGACTCGAACCCGGTCAGACGGTCTGGGCGGCGGTCAAGGCCACGGAGATCACGGCCTACCCCGCCTGAGCCCGCCCGGCATGTGCCAACGAGAGCGTCGGCCCTCGCCAAGCGGCGTCCCTCAAGGCGATGCTTCGTAGCGCGCCGCCAGCGCGGCGGCGCGCTCGCGCAAGGCGTCGCGCAACGACTGCGGGGCAAGGGCCTCCGCATCCGTGCCGAGCTGCCATACCGCCCATTCCGCATGCCGCGCATCCTGGTAGGTGACCTCCAGCCGCAGCCGTCCGTCCGCCTCGGGCGCTTCTGCGCGCACCGCGACCGCGGCGTCCAGCAGGTCCTCCCGTCGCTCCGGGTTCACCCGGACCAGCACGGTGAGGTGGCCGTCGGAGAGGAACTGCGCGCTGCGTTCGCGCCAGATGCGGTCCAGGTCGACCTTGTCGGGCCGCTGCGCCGGTGCGGCGAGTTCTTCGGCGGCCAGGATCCGCGACAGCCGGTACGTGCGGTCCGCGCCGGACCTCGTGGCGAGCAGATATCCCCTGTCGCGCACGGTGACCAGGCCGATGGGGTCCACCGTGCGCCACCGCGGGGCCTGGTCCGTGGCCGCGTAGTGGATGCGGAGCTGGTGTCCGGCGAGCACCGCGCGCCGGACCTCGATCATCGTGGCGTCGGGGACCGTCTCGGCGACCAGCCGCCGCGAGAGCAGGTCGGTCTCCGGTTCGACGAGGAAGCGCCGGGCCGCGTCGTTCGCGGTCTCCTGGTGGCTCTCGGGGAGTGCGTCGACGACCTTGCGCATGGCCGAGGCAAGCGCCGAGCCAAGGCCGAAGACGTGCTCGCCGCGGCCCGATCCGGCGGTCAGCAAGGCAAGGGCCTCTTCGTGGTTGAGGCCGGTGAGCTCGGTCCGGAAACCGGGCAGCAGCGCGAATCCGCCGTGCCGTCCGCGTTCGGCGTAGACCGGGACGCCGGCCGTGGACAGCGCCTCGATGTCGCGCAGCACGGTTCGGGTGGAGACCTCCAGCTCGCGGGCCAGGGAGTCGGCGGTCAGCCGGCCGTGCCGGCGCAGCAGGAGCACCAGTGAGACCAACCGGTCGGCGCGCATGCGAAAACTCTACCGGAATACACGACACAAGATGTCGTGATTCGCTGGGAGGCTGATCGGCATGACAGAGAAGCAAGTGGCCACTGAGCCGAACGACCTGGGGAAGTACTTCATCGAGCGCGCCAACGCGGGCGACGTCGACGGGCTGGTGGCGCTGTACGAGCCGGACGCCGTGGTCGCGTTCCCGCCCGGCAGCGTCGCGACCGGCCACGCGGAGATCCGCAAGATGTACGAGCAGTTCGTGGCCGTCGCGCCGGTGCTCGAGCTCGGTCGGCTGCACCCGGCGCTGGTGAGCGACGACCTGGCGATGACCGTGGCCACGCAGGTCAACGGCGACCTGACCGTCGAGATCGCCCGCCGCCAGCCGGACGGCTCGTGGCTGTGGGCGGTCGACCAGCCGGCGCTGGTGGCATAGCGAGGCGGCGGTGGGCTCGATTCAGCCGAGCCCACCGCCGCATGCCGATCACGCTGCCGCGTCCCACTCACGCAGTGGCCCAACGGGTCAAGCTGCGGCACCGGCGAGTTCGCGCTTCGCGGCCGGGGACGTCGTGCTCGCCGACTCGTCGCGGGTCGCGCGGCGGATGGCCGGCAGGCAGGCGAGCACGATCGCGATCGAGATCAGGCCGACCGCCATGAAGGCGACCTGCACGTCCATCACCGCGGACATCGCCCCGCCGAGCAGGAACCCGATGAGCTGGGCGGCACTCAGTCGACCGTGGACCGCCGCGTTCGCGCGGCCCCGGAAGGCCTCGGGGACCCGACGGGCCACCGTGATGCCGAGCGCCGTGTTCTCCCCGGCGTTGAACATCCCGCCGATCAGGTTGAGCGGCACCATGAGCAGCACGGTGAACAGCGGCATGCCCTGTCCGAAGCACACCAGGCCGACCCCGGCCAGGCAGACCATGACCATCCAGGCCAGCTGCACGTCGCGGTCCAGGCGCCGGATCACCGCGGCCGCGATCCACGCGCCGACGAGCATTCCCGCGGTCCAGCAGGCCTTGATGAGCCCGTACACGCTCTCGGTCGCGTCGTAGACCTCGCGCACCAGGAACACGCTGAGGACGTTCACCCGCGCACAGCGCCGCGATCACCGCACTGAAGGCGATGACCACCACGGTCATGAGCCGGTCGCCGCCCAGTTTCCAAGTGGCGGTGGCCTTCTCGCCGGGGACGGCGAGCTCCCGGCGGACCCCGCCGCGGCGGGTGCGGATGTCGCAACACAGCAGCACCCGTGCCACGGCGCAGACGGCCGCGAGCATGAGCGCGGCGCCGACGCTGTGCGCACCGATCACGAACCCGGCGACGGCGGGCCCGGCCGCGAGGCCGGCGAGCGTGCCGGTCTGGACCATCGCGACCGCGCGCGGGAGATCCTCGCGGCCGGCCATCGCGGGGACGAGGGCGCTCACCACCGGCTGCAGGACCGCGGTCCCGGCGGCGTTCACCATGACGAGTGCGTAGAGGACGTACAGGTTGTCGGTGAAGGCCATGGTGGCGATCGCGGCGGTCTGGACGAGGCCGGAGACCGCCATCAGCGCGCGGCTGTCGAAGCGGTCGGCCATGCGCCCGGTGAGCGGCGCGAGGAGGACCAGGGGCAGGGTCGCGCTGATGATGAGCGCGGCGATGGCGAAGCCGCCGTAGCCCTCCGTTTGGAGGCGGAGGGTGAGGGCGAAGTCGGCCGTGAACATGGCGGTTCCGGCGAGGAACGCGCAGATCGCGGCGGTGTGGATGTCCGACCAGCGGGTCCCGTCGAGGAAGGATGTGAAAGACATGCTTCGAAATTACTCTTTCACATCGAAATGCGAAAGAGGTTTTTCAGAATTTTCGAAGACTTTCTTTCACAACTTCAGGCGCGGTGACTCGGATGCCGCCCAAGCGGTTCCGGCAATGCGGACTCAGACCCTGGGGAAGAACCGGAACATCGTGGAGAACACGACCGTGCCGTCCTCAGGATCGGGACCCATCTCCGCCCGCTTCTGCGTCCGGTCGGCGTACTCCTGCTCCAGCTCCTGGAAGCGCCGGCTGAACTCCGCCGCCTCCTCGATCGTCAGCCGCAGGTGCGCCTGCTGGGTCAACGAAGCGTCCCGCAGCGCCGGGTCGACCTCGAACCGCTGGTCGAGCCAGCGCATGTAGTTCCGGTCGTGCTGCTCGATGAACGCCTCGCCCATGGTGCGCTCGATGATCTTGTCGCTCTCCGGCGCATCGGGCTCGGCCCTGATCGAGAAGCTGTGGATCTTCATGCGCCACAGTCGCTCACGCGCGTCCCCACGGCTCGGAGCCTCCTCGATGAACCCGGCTTTCGCGAGGGTCCGCAGGTGGTAGCTCATCGCGCTCGGGGTCATGCCCGCGACCTCGGCGATCTCGGTGGCCGTGGCCCCTTCGAGGCCCGCGACCCGCTGCCCGGCCAGGAAGTCGAAGACCGCCATGCGCGCGGGGTGCGCGAGCGCCTTCATCCGCTCCGGGTCGGAGATCCTCTCGTGATCCTTGCCCAGGAAGCGCGCCTTGGCCGCGGGCCCGGGCTCCGGCGCGCCCGCGTCGGGACGCGAAGCAGATGTTTCAGACATGGGTCAAGCTAACCACGCCGCGCGAAAGAGCGCGGCGACGACCGCTCAGGCAGGTTCTAGCTCGATGTGGCCGCCGCGTTGGCGCCGTCGCGGTTGTTGACCGCCTTGCGCGTCGCCGCACCGACCCAGTGGGCCTCCGCGAACGCCTTGAGCTCCTTGCGCGACGGCCGCATCTGGCGATCGGGGAACACCGTCTTCTCGAGGCGGATGGCGACGACGAGCGACAGGAGCGCCTCGGTGCGCGGGTCGAAGGCGCGGCCGGTCCGGGCTGCGGAGGCGAGACGGGTGCGGGCGCCGGCCGTCGCATTTCGGTCATTCGACAGGTATCGGTTGGTGGTGAAGACCCAGAGGGCCTTGCCGCGCTCGTGACGCAACGCGCCGGAGGCGACGAGCCCGTCGCGCACCGTCGGCAGGAGGCCCTTGGCGGTCCTGTCGACGAGGGCGTGGGCCGAGCGGGGCTTGTCGGCGGCGATGGCGGCGAGGCGGGAGTCGATGAGGGGATCGCCCGTGGGGGACGGGTCGAGGACGCGGACCTTCTTGCCGTCCAGGCCGATGCGACCGGCGAGCGCGAGCTCGTACAGGACCGCGCCGCCGAGGCCGAGGTCGAGATATGTTCCGGCGCGGCCGTTCGCGCTTTCGTGCGAGAGCAGCGTCAGCTCTTCGAGCAGTGCGGACATGCTCTCAGCGTAGGCGGGGCCCGCTTGCGGCGCGGTTCACGCGCCCCCGCCGCGGAGGCGGTCGAGCCAGGCGGCGGCGTCGGCGAAGTCGGCGTCGCTCAGGCCCTCGGGCGGGGGGACCGGCAGGTCGGAGTGGCCGCGCGGGTAGGAGCCCAGGTAGCGGACGTCGGCGCAGATGCGGCGCAGGCCCATGAGCGCCTCGCCCATGCGGGCGTCGGCGAGATGTCCGGTGCAGTCGAGGAAGAACGCGTACCGGCCCAGGCCCTCACCCGTGGGGCGGGACTCGATGCGGGTGAGGTTGATGCCGCGGACGGCCAGCTCGGTGAGCACGCCGAGGAGGGCGCCGACCCGGTCGTAGTCGATGTAGACGACCAGTGAGGTGATGTCGTTGCCGCTCGGCTCGGGCGGGCTGGTGGGGCGCACGACGTGCACGAAGCGGGTCTCGGCGTTGGCGTAGTCGCCGATGTCGTAGGCCTGCACGGGAAGTCCGACGGCCTCGGCGGCGAACGGCGGGCACACGGCCGCGTCGAACTCGCCGTCGACGACGCGCTGGGCGGCCTGGGCGGTCGAGAGGGCCTGGTGGACCACGGCGTTCGGGAGCTCGCGGCGCAGGAAGCGGCGGACCTGGGCGATGGCCACGGGCATCGAGGCGACCGTGGCGATCTCGGCGAGCGGCTTCTCGGAGGCGAGCACGAAGGTGACCGGGAGGACCACCTCCCCGACGATGACGAGCGGGTCGCCGCCGACGAGTTCGTCGACGGTGAGGGTGACGGTGCCCTCCTGGGAGTTCTCGATCGGCACGAAGCCGGCGTCGACGTCGCCGCGGCGGACGGCGTCGAGGACGTCGACGATCGAGGGCATCGGGGTGGCGGTGGCGCCTTTGGCGGCGGGCAGTCGGCGGAGCGCGGCCTCGGTGAAGGTCCCGCGCGGTCCCAGATAGGCGAACTCCATGGGCCCACGCTAGCAACCGAGGGCGGCGGGAGGCGCCGCGAGCAGCGCATCGACCCGTCCGCGCCCCGGTCCGGATGAGACGGCGATCTCAACACCGACCCGCCGTGGACGGACTTCCGGTTCTCCCGTATGCTTGTCGAGCCCGAGCGGAATTCCGCGGTGGTAAGCCAGAGAAACCGGAATGCGACTCTTGCAGTCGTGTGCCAAGATCACTGAGCGCCCCCATCGTCTAGGGGCCTAGGACGCCGCCCTTTCAAGGCGGTAACACGGGTTCGAATCCCGTTGGGGGTACGGCCCAGACGCGATGCCAGTCACATGGCAAGCGCCTGGTATAAATAAAGAGGTCTTGCGACCTTGTAGGACACGAAAGTGTTCGACCAAGGTCCCGTAGAGCAGCTAGGAGTGCTCGCCACCCTGTCAAGGTGGAGGTCGCGGGTTCAAATCCCGTCGGGACCGCAGAAAGAAAAGCCCGCTGGTTCGCCAGCGGGCTTTTCGCTTGCCTCGCAAAGACTCGGTCAGGACCGGGGCGGTGCGGGCTCGTCGGGAGGCGGCTCGTCGCCGTCCGGGCCCTGCGGCTCGGCCGGCTCGTCCGGGATCGGGTCGCCCGGTCTGGGGCCGCCGCCTTCGCCGGCCCACACCTCGGGCTCCTCCGCCGACAGCTCCAGATCCAGGGACGGCCCGCGGCGCTCCTCGGCCTCGGTCATGCCGAAGCGGTCCGCTTCGACGTAGTCCTCGGCGTCGAGGATCTCCTCCTCCAACTCCTCGTCCTCGTCCTCGTCCTCGTCGACGAACCCGAACGGCTCCTCCTCGTCCTGCGCGTACGCCGTGCTCTCGTCGGACATCGCGACCTCCTTTCCGCCCATGATCGCGGTTCGCCCGCCCCGTCGCCGGGTAATCGGTGTTCGCGGGCGGCGGCGTTCCCGCTCGCGCTACCTGGAGGACACTTTCGGCCCCCAGGCGACCGGGCTGCCGCGGATCGCCCCGCACGGCCGCGGCGCTTCAGGCGCGGGCTCGGCCACGGGGCGCTGAACGCAGGACGAACGGGACGCGCCGCCCATCAGATCCACTGTGGTCACGGACTGTGATCCGATGATCGTGAGCGAATTTCAAAGCCCGTTCACCGTGGGTTCACTTTCTTCGTTAACCTTGTGATGTATGACGAATAGTGACCCTGTTCCACTCGTTGAGACCGGTTTGCCGCCTGACCGGTTCCTCGACCGGGAAGAGAGCTGGCTGCGGTTCAACGGCCGGGTGCTGCGCCTCGCCCAGTCCCCGGAGCTGCCCCTGCTCGAACGGGTCCGGTTCCTCTCGATCTTCGCCAACAACCTCGACGAGTTCTTCATGGTCCGCGTCGCCGGGCTCATGCGCCGCCTGGCCACTGGCCTGCCCGTGCGCACCTCCTCCGGCCGCTCCCCCCACGCCGTCCTCGGCCGCATCGCCGGACTCGCCCACCAGCTCAGCATCGAGCACGCCGAGGTCTTCCGCGACGAGCTCGCCCCCCTCCTGGCCAAGGAGGACATCGCGATCGTCCGCTGGGCCGACCTCGAGGACGCCGAACAGGCGCGCATGCACGAGCTGTTCCGCACCCGCATCTACCCCGTGCTCACCCCCCTCGTCGTCGACCCCGCCCACCCCTTCCCCTACATCTCCGGCAAGTCCCTCAACCTCGCCGTGCAGGTCCACGACCCCCGCAACGGCACCACCCGCTTCGCCCGCGTCAAGGTCCCGCCGCTCCTGTCGCGGTTCATGGCCGTCGCCCCCGGGCGCTTCACCCCGCTCGAAGACGTCATCGCCGCCCACCTCGCGCAGCTGTTCCCCGGCATGGACGTGCTCGGGCACCACACCTTCCGCGTCACCCGCAACCAGGACCTCGAGATCGACGAGGACATCACCGAGAACCTGCTGCAGACCCTCGAACGCGAGCTGCTGCGCCGCCGCTTCGGGCCCGTGGTGCGCCTCGAGGTCGAGGACACCATCGACCCGAAGGTCCTCGACCGGCTCATCGCCGAACTCGGCGTCGACGAGGAGGTCGTCTACAAACTGCCCGGCCCGCTCGACCTCGCCGGCCTCGACGCCATCGCCGACCTCGACCGCTCGGAGATGAAGTACCCGCGCTTCCGGCCCTCCGAGAAGGTCCTGCCGCCCGACGCCGACCTGTTCGCCGTCATGCGCGACCGCGACGTGCTCGTCCACCACCCCTACGACTCGTTCACCACCTCGGTGGAGCGGCTCATCGAGGAGGCCGCCGCCGACCCGAAGGTCCTGGCGATCAAGCAGACCCTCTACCGCACGAGCGGCAAGTCCCCCATCGTCGACGCGCTCATCAGCGCCGCCGACGCCGGCAAGCAGGTCGTCGTCGTCGTGGAGATCAAGGCGCGCTTCGACGAGCAGGCCAACATCGACTGGGCCCAGAAGCTCGAGCAGGCCGGCTGCCACGTCATGTACGGGATAGTCGGGCTCAAGACCCACTGCAAGCTCGCGCTGGTCGTGCGCCAGGAGTCCGACGGCACGCTGCTGCGCTACAGCCATGTGGGCACCGGCAACTACCACCCGACCACCGCGCGGCTCTACGAGGACGTGGGCCTCCTCACCACCGACCCCGAGGTCGGCGAAGACGTGAACGCCGTCTTCAACCACCTCACCGGCTTCTCCCGCGACGAGGACTTCCACCGGCTGCTGGTCGCCCCGCACTCGCTGCGCCCGGGCCTGATCGAGCGGATCGACCGCGAGATCGAGAACCGCCGCAAGGGCCTGCCCGCGCGGCTGCGGTTCAAGTGCAACTCGCTCACCGACGAGGGCATCATCGACGCGTTGTACCGGGCCTCCCGGGCCGGCGTCCCGGTCGACCTGTACATCCGCGGCATCTGCGCCCTCCGTCCCGGCGTGCCCGGCTTGTCGGAGACCATCCGGGTCCGCAGCGTCCTCGGCCGCTTCCTGGAACACTCCCGGGTGTACGTGTTCGAGAACGGCGGCGACCCGGAAGTATGGTTGGGCAGCGCGGACCTCATGCACCGCAATCTCGACCGCCGTGTCGAAGTGCTCGTGCGCGTCGAAGGCGACGCCCACCGCGCGCAGCTGACCTCGCTGCTGGACCGCGGCATGGATGACGACATCCGGACCTGGAAGTTGGGCCCTCTGGGCCTGTGGACCCGCCAGAGGAGCGGGGGCGACCTCCAGGAACAACTCATGCAGGAGCACCGTTGATGCAACCCGAGATCTTCGCCGCCGGCGCCGTCCTGTGGCGCCCCGGAACGGAGGGGCCCGAGCTGGCCCTCATCCACCGGCCCAAGTACGGCGACTGGACCTTCCCGAAGGGCAAGTTGAAGCGCGGCGAGCACCTGCTCGCGGCGGCGCAGCGGGAGGTCTTCGAGGAGACGGGGATCCGACCGGTGCTCGGCCGCCCGCTCGCGCCCTCCTTCTACGACAAGGAGGGTCGGCTCAAGCGGGTCGACTACTGGTGCGCCACACCGGCCTCGGACGACACCGTCGACGAGGCCGTCGACCCGCGCGAGGTCGACGACCTCGAATGGGTCCCGCTCGACCTGGTCTCCGACCGGCTCACCTACGAGCGCGACCAGCCGGTGCTGGAGGACTTCTCGCGCCTCGCCGCCCGCGAGACCGTGCCGCTCATCTTCGTCCGCCACGCCGTCGCGATGTCGAAAGCGGACTGGTTCGACCAGGACGAGCTGCGCCCGCTGAACCAGCGCGGCCGCGAACGGGCCCAGCAGCTCGAGGTCCTGCTCGCCGCGTACCCGGCGGGTTCGGCCTACAGCGCTTCGAGCGCCCGATGCATGGAGACGCTGCTGCCGTACTGCGCCGCCGAGGGCGTGCCGGTGAGCGGCCTGCCCGAGTTCACGCTCGGCACGGACAAGCCGGCCCGGGCCGAGGCCCGCCTGGACGAGATCCTGGCCTCCGGAGCGCCTGCGGTGATCTGCGGCCACGGCGAGACGATCGACGACGCCATCGCCTACGCGAGCGACCGCCTCGGCACCTCAGTCCCCGTGAGCGCCTTGGACAAGGGCTCGTTCGTGGTCTTCCACACCGCCGACGGCGCCCTGGTGGCGACCGAGCACCACGACTAGGACGCTCGAACAGACTGTCGGTTTTACGACAAAGGCACGTCTTCGGGGGTCACCCACTCGTTTCACGGGAGAACCACGAAACGAAGGGAATCCCCCCTATGCCGGGAGATGCGCACGAGCTCATCGTCAAGGCCATCGAGGACGAACCGCTCACAGTGGCCTGGCTGATGGATCGGGTCGGCGAGTACCGGCAGGCGGAGCGCTGCACCGCAGCCGAAACCCGCTCGACCTCATTCGGCTCGCCCGGAAGAACAGAGCGGCGTGCCGACGCGGTCGTGAAACTGTCGTTCCGAAAAGAGGACGACCGAATCATCATCATCGAAGTCCAGAACGAATGGAAGAACGAAAAGTACTACCGGCTGCCGGGCTACATGGCCCGCGCCTTCGAGGACTACCAACTACCGGTCGAGCTGATGATCATCTGCTCCACCGACGCCCTGGCCCACAGGTTCTGGGACGGAATCCAACTCGGACCGGACAACAACATCAAAGTCCGCGCGCTCGGCCCCTCGAACCTACCGGAGATGGTCAACTCCTCGGAGCTGCCCACGGCTGCTGCCGCGGTGGTGACCGCCATCGTCGGCAAGTCCCCGAAAGGACGCAAAGCCGAACTGTTCATCTCGACACTCGACCGCCGTCTCGGTAGCATCGAACCAGGGCGAGCGGCCGACTACATCATGCAACTGCTCACGATCTTGGAAGACGAGCCCGCCCGAATGTTGGAGGACCTCATGCGCACGAAGACCCGCCCGTACCACTCCGCATACAGCGACCGCCTGCGCGACGAGGGCCGCGACGAAGGCCGCGAGGAAGGCGCGCTCCTGGAAGCGCGCCGCATCCTCGTCAGCATGATTGAGGCCACGCAAACCGGTATCACCGCCGAGCAACGCCAGCGCATCGAGGCCTCAACGAACCGCCAGGAGCTTGGTGCCTGGATCACCAAGTTCATAGCATCCGGTTCAGCGGCGGGGCTGTTCGAGGATTAGCCGATAAAGCGAAACGGGGTGCCAGGTCTGAAGGCCCGGCACCCCGTTTCGCGTCCGCCTAGCGGGCCAGGCGGATCGTGTCGATGTAGATGCCTCCGGTGCGGAAGACCAGGTAGAGGTCCTGTGTGCCTTCGGCGTTCGTGACTGGGGCGGAGACTTCGGTGAAGGACTGGAGGTCGCCGGTCTTCGGGACCTCGACTTCAGCGAGGAGCGGGCCGTCAGGGGCGGCGGCGCGGACCTCGATCACCGGGTCGGCGAGGTCGGCCCAGTCGGCTCCCGTGGTCGCGGTGCGGAGCTCAATGCCCTTGGCGCCGTCCAGGACCGCCTTCGTGAAGCCCACGTGGCTGCCCGCCCGGCGCGAGCCGGTCGAGTGGTAGCCGCCCTCGCGCTTGAGGGTGTGGAGCTTGGAGACCTCCCAGTAGGTGAGGCCCTCGGCGATCGTGGCCTTCTCCCAGACGTTGGCGGTCTGCGAGAGGTCGAGCGGGGCGATGGTCTCGCCCTCGATCCTGACCTGGGCCTCGGGGCCTTCACTGTCGACGCCGATGCCGAAGAGGTAGTCGCCGGTCTCCACGATCCGCTTGCCGCGCACCACGTCCCAGACGAAGAGGTGCTGCGGGTCGACCTCGATCTCGACGCGGCGGGTCTCGCCGGGCTCGATGTCCCTGGCGCGAGCGAAGCCCGCGAGCTGCGTCCCGGGGATCCGGTCGCCGTAGGCCGACGCCGCGATGCTCGCGAAGAGCAGCACGACTTCGTCGGAGGTGCGGTCGCCGGCGTTCGTGACGTCGATCGCGGCGGTGAACCGCTCCGAGGCGTCCACAGTCGACGGAACCTGGAGGTCGCCGTATTCGAAGTCGGTGTAGCTCAGGCCGTGTCCGAAACTGTAGACCGGCTCGGCCTTCGAGTAGCGGTAGGTGAGCCCGGCAGTGATGACGTCGTATTCGAGCATGTCGACCTCGCCGACGCGGAACGCGTCGTGCCTCGGGCCCGGCTTCGGGAGCGAGGACGTGTCGGCGAGCCAGGTCGAGGTGAGACGCCCGGCGGGCGAGAAGTCGCCGAGGAGGGCCTCGGTGATCGCGGCACCGGCGGCCTGCCCGGCGTGGGAGGTGTAGAGGATCGCGGCCACGTTGGGATCGGCGGCGATGTCGCCGATCGCCAAGGGGTAGGCGGAGACCACGACGACGATCGTGCGGCCGGGCTTGGCGGCGGCGACCTCGCGAACGAGGTCCGCTTGGCGCGGAGCGAGGTCGAGGCCGGGCCGGTCGAAGCATTCGCGGGCGTTGACCATCGGGTGGTTGCCGACGAATACGACGGCCCAGTCCGCTTCAGCCGCAAGGGTGGCGGCGGCTTCGGGGCCGTTCTCGACAACCGTCTCGGTGAGGATCGGGTCGGCGTTGCCCTTGGTGAGCGGCAGTGAGCCGTCCTCGGCGAGGCGCACGTGATAGGGGCCGTCGGCGTCGGAGGCGACGTGGTTGACGCCGAAGAGCTCGACCTTGTCACCCGCGCGGCGGTAGTGGAGGTTCTGGTGGGTGAACCAGGCGTCGCCGTCCTCCATCTCGGTCTCGAGGGCGAGGAGCCGCGGCCCGCCGCCGCCGGTGGCGCCGGCCTGGTTCTCGAAGGTGGCCGGGCCGTCGTTCTGCTGCAACAGGTTCGCCTGCAGGAACTTGCCGGTGGCGTTGTGACGGAACATGTGCTGCTCGTGCGCCCAGTCCCAGACCTCGAAGGTCTCGGTGTCGCCGAGGGTCTCGGCGCCGGCGACGACCGCGCCGTTCTCGGCGACGTTCAGGTAGCGGCCGCCGACTTGCCAGGCGACGGTGTCGTTGCCGCTGTGGAAGTCCACCTGCGCGAAGCGCTCGCGCAGGGCCTGGAGCGGGGTGGGGCGGCGCTCCGCGGGGACGGTGGGGCTGTAGAAGTCGCGGAGGTTGAGGTCGGCGAGCGGGCCGAGGACGGCGATGCGGGCGGCCTCGGGAAGCGGCAGCGCCGCATCGGTGTTCTTGAGCAGCACGAGCTGTTCGCGGGCGGCCCGGTGCGCGAGCGCGATCGACTCGGGCCGGTCCTGCGGGTGCGGGTCGGCCGGGATCAGGTTGTACTCGCAGGCGTCGCCGTCGAGTTTGCCGGTGCGGACGAGGAAGTGGAGCCAGTCGCGCACCGATCGCTCCACATGGGACATGGTGACGCCGAGCAGTCCGCGCCGTACCGCTTCGCCCGCGTTGGGAACGAACGGCAGTTCGGAGCCGTCGTGGAAGTGGCTGACTCCGGCGTGGAGCATGAGGGCCGAGGCGTAGACTCCGATCTCCTCGGCGTCGATCGTGCGTCCCTCCTCCGCCGCAAGGGCTTCGGGATAGGGCACGTCGCCGCGCGCGGGGACCTCCCAGGTGTCCCACGGCTGCCCCTTGGTGGTGTGCAGGTTGACGCCGTCCCAGCCGTCGGGCAGGAAGAAGAACACGCCGTCGTCGGTCCATTCGGCGCGCAGCGTCTCGAGGATCGGCGAGATGATCGAGGGCACGCCGTTGACGTTGTTGTACGCGGTCATCGCGCCCATCACCGCGCCCGCCTCGACCGGCATCCGGTAGGGCACGGCCTGGTACTCGTGGAGGGCGCGCACGCTCATGGAGGCGGAGCCCTGCGACCGGTGCCATTCGTGGCTGTAGCCGAGGAAGTGCTTCATCTGCGGGAAGGTCCGCACGTACTCGGGGTGGCGCCCGCGCAGGCCCCAGGCGTAGGCGGTGGTCATCGCGGCGACGTGCAGCGGGTCCTCGCCGAAGCCCTCCTCGAAGCGCCCGGCGAGCGGGTTGGAGCGGATGTCGGCGACCGGGCCGAACGAGGCGTAGACGTCGGTGTCGCGGGCGCGCACCTCGTGGGAGACCGCCGTCCCGATGGCCTCCATGAGCTCGGTGTCCCAGGTGGCGCCGAGGCCGATGGCCTGCGGGAAGAACGTGGCGTCGGGGAGCTTCCCGGAGCTGTGCAGGACCTCGTTGAACCGGTTGTCCAGGCTGGGGAGGGTGTAGCCGTCGGCGAGGACGGTCTCGGGCACACCGTTGAGGCACGCGAGCTTCTGGTCGTCGGTCATGAGGGCGAGGATCGCCTCCACGCGTTCGGCGACGGGCCGGTTCGGGTCGAGGTACACAGGAGCGCTCATGCTCGTCCTATCGGTCGGTATCGGATACCACGACATTACGACGGGCGACCAGACAAATTCAAGTGGGTATCCGATGGAAGCATCGACCTGCGGTTTCACGTATGCCCCAGCATGCAACCTGCGCCGACTGCGCGCGACACCGGGGAGGAACGCGAGTTCGTTACGATTCCTGTCATGAGCCCCGGCCCCCAAGGAACCTCGCTCGGCGTCGATTTCGGCACCTCGCACACCATCGCGGTGGTCCGCCGCGCCGACGGGAGCCTGCGGCCACTGCTGTTCGACGGCGCACCGCTGATGCCCTCGGCGGTGTGCGCCGACCCCGAAGGCGGGCTCCTCGTCGGCCGCGACGCGGTCCACGCCGGCCGCCGCCACCCCGAACGCTTCGAGCCCAACCCGAAGCGCCTCATCGACCGCCCCTCGACCCTGCTTGGCGCCCGCGAGTACCCGATTCCCGATCTCATCGCGGCGGTCCTGGACGCCGTCGCCGAGGAATGCCGCCGCGTCGTCGGCCAGCCTTCAGAGGTCACGCTCACCGTGCCCGCCGAATGGGGCCCGGCCCGGCGCCAGGTCATCGAGGACGCCGCGGCCCGCTCCGGCCTCGGCCGGGTCCGGCTCGTGCCCGAGCCGGTCGCCGCCGCGACCTACTACGCCGAGGCACTGAAGCACCGCATGACCGTCGGATCGTCCATCGTGGTCTACGACCTCGGCGCGGGCACCTTCGACGCGAGCGTAGTGCGCCGCACCGCGCAAGGCTTCGAGACGGTCGCGCTCGACGGCCGCAACGACCTGGGCGGCTTGGACATCGACGCGGCCCTCATCGAGCACCTCGGCACGACCTACGGCGACCGCGAAGGCTGGAAGCGCCTCGTCAATCCGTCCACCGTGGAGGAACGCCGGTACTTCCGCGAGTTCCAAGAGGAAGTGCGCGGAGCCAAAGAGCGCCTCTCGCGCCACCAGCAGTCGGACATCGCGATCCCGCTGCTCGACGTCGAGGCGCACCTGACGCGCACCGAGCTGGAGCAGATCGCCCACCCGCACCTGGAGCAGACGATCCGGGTCACGCAGGCGGTCATCCGCGCCGCCGGGCTCGACGTCGCGGCCGGCGCGGGCGTGTTCCTCGTCGGCGGCGCGAGCCGGATGCCGCTGGTGGGCACCATGCTCCACCGCTCGCTCGGCCTGGCGCCCACGGTGCTCGACCAGCCCGAGGTCGTGGTCGCCGAGGGCAGCGTGCTGTGGACGCAGGCGGGTCAGCGCACGACGACGTTCCCGATCCAGCGCCAGCCGCAGCTGGGCGGTTTCGCCGCACCCGTCACTCCGGCGGTCGCGAACCTCGCCCCGCCCTCGCAGCAGACCGCTCCCCCGCCGCAGGCACCGCCGCAGACCGCTCCGGTGCCGACCTACCAGCCCGCGCAGCAGTACGCATCGTCCCCTCAGGACGCTCGCGTGGATTCGACCGCGCCACAGACGACCGCATCGCAGCTCGAGCCGAGCCCGGCCCGCCACAACCTCCCGCCGCAGACCCGCGGTCCGATCCACACGCCGCCCGTGTCGGTGGAGGGCGACGAGCCGGAGCCGCCGCGTACCGAAGCGGAACGCCAGCGCGGCAAGAAGATCGGCAAGCGGGCGGTCATCGCGTTCATCCTCGTCGACATCCTCATCATCGCGGGCCTGGTCTGGTACTTCAATCCGGACCGCGGCGTGGACGACGAACCGTACGACGACGGCGGCGGCGGCACCGCCACGTGGTTCGAGCCCAACTGGTCCGAGGCCGAGGCGGGCACGCTGCTCTCCACCCTTGAAGGCGCACACGGCGGCGCGATCAACTCCGTGGCCTTCATCGACACCACCGACGGCCCGATGCTGTTCTCCAGCGGCGCTGACGGCTCGATCGACCAGTGGTCCATGGACTCCGGCGAGCTGGTCAACGAGTACCGGCCCGAATCCGGCATCAAGGCCTTGTGGGCGTCCGGGTCCTCCACGGGCGAGCAGATCATGGTCGCGATCGGCCAGGACTTCGAGCCGTACGTGTGGACGCCGGAGACGCAGGCGTTCGACGCCGCGGGAACGCCGGCGATGGTCGCGGAAGGCGCGGACATCCAGTACCTGCGCACCGGCGTCTTCGAGGACAGCGCCGCACTGGCCCTGCTCAACGGCGATCAGTTCGAGCTGTACGACCTGGAGAACCAGACCACGAGCTACGAGTTCCCGATCCCACAGGGATACAGCTATCCAAGGTTCTACACCTACCCGGACTGGAGCTACACCGACATTGTCGCGATCGACCCGGACCAACAGCTCGACACCGTCGACGCCTACAGCGGCGAACCCCGTGGCCTGCAGCTCACCGCGGACGACTGGGAAGGCAGGACCGCCGAGGCGTTCGGCGTCGTCTACCAACGGAGCACGCCGTATGCGATGGCCTACGGCGACGACGGGATGCTGCACTTCTGGGACATCGAACTGCAGGAACCGGTGTACGAGCCGATCGCCTACGACGACATCGACGCGGAGTATCACTTCGAGTTGGTCGACACCGTGAACGGGACCTCGCTGCTGTCGATCGACTCGCAGGGGACCGCAGCAGCGGTGAGCGTCGAATCCGGGGATACGGTGTACTTCGAAGCCGACGGCGGGTATCCGACCGAGTTGGTGCAGGTCACGATCGAGGAGCGTCAGTTCGCGGTCACCGGCGACGACCAAGGCGACCTTCGATTCTGGAGTCTGGGGAATTGATCTTCTTCATCATCGCGGCCGCGATCATCGCCGCCGCCACCGCTTACGGCCTGTGGGCGATCGGTCAGGAGCACCGGATCGAGACGACGGTGCACGTCGACGCGCGCGCCAACGAGGTGTGGGCGGTCCTCACCGACTTCCCGGCCTACGGCGAGTGGAACCCGTTCATCACCGAGATCTCCGGGCTCCTCGCCGAGGACGAGCGTCTTGAAGCGTCCTTCCTGCAGCCGAACGGCAAGACGAACCGATTCCGGCCGCGCGTGCTGCGCGTCTCCCCGGCTCGGCAGATCCGCTGGCTGGGGAAGCTCGGCCCCGGCGGGCTGTTCGACGGCGAGCACTACTTCGTGCTGGAGCCGCAGCCCGACGGTTCCACGGTGCTCACTCACGGGGAGCGCTTCACCGGGGTCCTGGTGCCGGCCATGAAGTCGCTCCTGGCCGACACCGAGCAGGGCTTCGCCTCGATGAACAGCGCGCTCGAAGCGCGGCTGAAGTCCGTGGAGAACTGAACGACGGCCCGCGCTGCGGACCGTCGTTCAAGCATCGACTTGCTGTGAAGTTTCCCGCGCCGTGCAGGTGCGGGCCGCTCTGCGGGTCTTAGAGAACGCCCGCGCCGGCCAGTTCGGTGACGCCCGCGACCGAGTCCGCAACACCTTCGGAGGTGGTGTTGCCGACTTGGCCGCCGACGACCGGCAGGCCGCCGGTCATGCCGCTCGCGGTGTCGAGACCGGGGACGGCCGGAAGCGCCTCTTCGTTGAGGTCCTCGTTCGCGGACTCAGAGGCGGCGAGCTCCTTGTGGCTGTCGTGGTGGTCGTGACCGCCGGGGATCTCCGCGTCCGAGCCGCCCTCGCACGAGGCGCTGGCGTGGCCGAAGATCGCGATGGCGTTGCCGCACACGTTGACCGGGGCCTGGATCGGGGCGAACAGCTGGTTGCCGTTGCCGAGGCCGACGTTGTCCTGGCTGGTCAGGTCGCCGGCGCCGGAGTAGTCGGCGTCGGCGCCGCCCTCGCACTCGGCGTCGGAGACGCCGCCGACGGCGACGGCGTTGCCGCAGGAGTTGATCGGCGCCTGGATCGGCGCGAGCAGCTGGTTGCCCGACAGCGCGCCGACGTTGCGCTGGGTGGTGGTGTCGGATTCGGCGTGGCGGCCGGACTCATTGGTGCCCGACTCGATGTCGGCGTCGGAGCCGCCGTCGGACCGGCCGTCCGCGACGCCGCCGACGGCGCCGGCGATGCCGCTGATCTCAGTGGGAACCTGCACGGGGGCGAACGCCTGGTTGCCGTTGCCGAGGCCGGTGTTGTTCCGGGTGGTCAGGTCGCCCGCACCGTCGAAGTCGGCGGTGGCGCCGCCTTCACAGCCGGCGGAGGCGGTCCCGAGGACGGCCGCGGCGACGCCGCAGATGTTGACGGGAGCCTGGATCGGCGCAACGACCTGGTTGCCCGACACGGCGCCGACCTGGTCCTGCGTGGTGACGTCAGGGCCGTAGGCCTGGGCGGAGCCGGCACCGGCGACGAGGGCGACCCCCGTAGCGACGAGGCTGGCCTGCGCGGTCTTGCGTGCCCATGAGTTATTCACGAAGTCTCACCTTTCAGGGAAATGGTTCTTGCTGTTCCATCACGTATCCCCCGTGAAGCTCCGTGGTTTCGAAAGCTTGTTCGCGTCCCGCGGGCTGGGTCCCGCTGAGGACGAGGTGCTAGAGAAACCGGGAGAGTTTTCCTTGCTCGGTCGTTGGGGCCGCCCGGGCCGGCGCTGACGTCGGCTGGTTCAGGCGCTTTCCGGGCGCGCTGCACCGACCGCTCGCCGAGCCGCGGCTGTGCACCGCCGCTTCGGCTCGTCGAGCCGTTCGCGTTTCGGACCCGGGCGGGCCCATCGACCGTGGTCCGCAGTGTGCCTGGCGGAAGCGCGCACTGCGACGTGTTCGGTGTGGCCGCCCTAGAAGGGCAGCCCGACCGGCAGGCCGCCACCGAGCTGCGAGAGCAGGTCGGTGGCCGGGTTGCCCGCGGGCTCCACCTGATCGGTCTGGTCCTTGACGTTGTCAGCGGCCTTGTCTACGACGTTGTCGCCCTTGGCCTCCGCGTCGGGGCCGGCAGGCATCAGGGCGTTCACGCCGGGGATCGAGTCCACCGCGCTCAGGCCAGGGGCCTTGTCGGTGCCCCCGCCCGCGAGGCCGGTGACCGCGTCGGGAGAGACCGGGAGCCCCCCGAGGGCCTCCGGAGTCGTCATGACGAGGTCGCCGGTCGATTCCGGAGCCTCGGTGTCGGCAGCCTGAGCCGCGGTACCGGTGAGCAGCAGAGCCCCCGTGGCGAGGCCTCCGACGAGGCCCGCCGTACGCACAGTGCGCATTTTCATCTGCTTCGTTGCCTTTCTCCGTACCGCAAGGGTGATGGCCGTCGGCTGGGGAAGCAGCGCGAATCGACCGCCTTGCGGTGCAAGATCGCTGAATTGTCAGTGGTTGACCAGCGGCTCGAGGCAGTGCGCTCGCCGCGGAGGCGTTCGCTTCTGCCGACTGCGGACCTCAGCCGCGACCTTGCCGGCTGGATCGCCGGCGGGTCGAGGACCGCGCTCGCTGTCCGATGGGCCGGTGACACTGCGGCCCTGCCGCGACGGGTTGGTGACGCGGCCACCCTGACTAACTGGAGAGACCTCGGGCCGGTTACGCCCAGACGCGAAGAAATTCGAAAACATTGCGTTGTTGCGCACGCAAAAGATGCGGATGACTCATATGCCCGACTGGCACAGGAAACGGCCCTCCACCCGAAGGTGAAGGGCCGCAACCCGAAAGAGTGAACGAGCGCTACTGCACGCGCCGCAGGATCATCGTGTCGGAATGCCCGGCGTTCCCGTTGTCGCCGTCGCCGCCGCGCTTCTTGCGGATGATCTTGATCGTGCGCGCCACCACGAACCACAGGAACAGCAGCCCGAGGATGCCGAGCACGAACTTGCTCAGGATGCCCGAGTACTGCTCGATCACCGGCTTGATCGCCGGGCCGAACGCGAAGCCCAGGCCGATCCAGATCGCGTTCCAGATCACCGAACCGACGAGGGTGTAGCCCGTGAACTTCCAGAACGGCATCTTCTCGATGCCCGCCGGGACCGAGATCGCGCTGCGCACCAACGGAAGGCAGCGGCCTGCGAGGACCGCGATGCCGCCCCATCTGGCGAAGACCTTCTCTGAGCGCTCGAAGTCCTTGACCTCGAAGAGCGGCAGCTTCTCGAACAGCCAGCGCGTGCGCTCGCGCCCGAACGCGTATCCGACGTAGTAGAGGATGTAGGCCCCGGCCATCGAACCGATCGCGGCGAACAGCATCACCAACCAGAAGTTCATCTTGTTGTCGAAGGCGAGGTACCCGGCCACCGGCAGGATCAGCTCGGAGGGGATCGGCGGGAACACGGACTCGATCGCGAGGGCCATCCCCACCCCGAGCTCCCCGAACTGCTCCATGAGGCCGAGGACCCACTGGATGAAGTCGCCCTGGCCCTCCGCCTCGGGGATCTCAGTCGACGCGGTGGCCAGTGCCAGGCCTTGGCTGAGGAAGTTGGTCACGCCGCCAGCGTATCCGGCTCACTTTCGCCCCCGCCTCGGTCGTCTGACCGAGATCGGCCCCCGCTCGCCCGCCGATCCGCGGACTGCCCGCGGCCAGGTGTCGCGAGGCGTGCGAAGCCGGGCCATACTTAGTGATAATTCCGCGCTTCTTTCGGTTCGCACACCCAGTGCCGGCCGTTCGGCGCATCGCGAATCGCAGTTGAGGGGGGCTTCGATGAGTCGCACGGTCGGACCGTACACCGATGTCACGACCGCGCGCGTCGAAGGCGCCTACGAGCTCTGCGAGGGCCTCGACGAGAACGCCCGGCCCGTCCAGATCCTCACCCTCGGCTCGACCTCCTCGAAGGACCCGGCCCGCCGCGGCCTCCTCTCCGACACCGTGGCCTGGGCCTACGCGACCGCCGGACCCGAGGACGCCCCGATCCTGGTGGCCGACCTCGAAGCCGAGCAGCCGTACGTGGTCGTCCTGCGCGACACCCGCCTGCGCGGCGCCGACCGCATCATGGACCGGCTCCTGGCCCTCGGCCCGGCCACCGGCCCGCTGCCCGTGGGGCCCGCCGCCGCAGCCCAGCGCGCCGCCCACCAACTGGCCGCCGCTCAGCGCTCCGCGGCCCCCGCCTCACCGGCGGGCGTGTCCGGTCCGCCGTCCCCGCCGCCCATGTCCCCGCCCGTGGTCATGATCGCGCCGCCGAAGCGGCCATCGCAGCTCAAACCGATCCTCATCGGGATCGGCTCCGTCGTGGTCATCCTCGCGCTCGTCGTCGGCGCCTGGGTCCTCCTGTCGAGCCCCGGCGGCGACGAATCGGGCGACTCCACCGCCGAACCGCCCGACAACGCCGCGGTCGACGACGTCTCGCAGCCCCCCGCCGACGAGGCCACCGAAGCCGAGAACCCGGTCCCCCAATGGGATCAGGAGGCCTCCACCGAACGCGTCGGCGGCAGCCTGTTCCCCGAGGACGCCGCCACGCACACCATCGCGTACCGCAACTGGCCCTACGCCTTCAAAGTCCCCGCCGACTACGAATGCGCCGAGGACGGCCAGACCGCAGTCTGCACCGCCGACGACGGCGACTCGCAGATCACCGTCGGCTGGGACTCCTGCGACGGCGAATGCCCGCGCTCCGCACGCAACTCGATGCGCGAGGCCCTCCCGTACCAGCCGCTGCAGGAAATGGACGGCGGCATCGCCGTCGCCGAGCGCACCCAGGTGTACGGGCGCTGGCGCGGATCGCTGAGCGTCTTCGTGACCGGCGCGGACGGCGCCTTCCATGCCTGGGCGACCGCCGACATCGACTCCGACCGCACCGACGAGGGCTGGCAGGTCTTCAACGACGTGCTCAACCAGGCGCTCGCGAAAGCCGCTGACGCGAAGACCCCCGACTAGCGGCCGATAGTGCCTTAGGCGTCTTCGCGGTCGTCCCAGCTCTGGAGCGTCGCGGCGACGACCTCTGCGGTCGCCGGCGCCGGCTGCGGCATCGCCGGGTCGAGCGCATGCTCGGCCAGCAGTTCCCCGTAGGCGTCGCCCTTGTAGGAGCGCAGCAGGTTCTGCGCGGCTTCGCGCTCGTTCTCGCCGAGGTCGGTGCGTGCCAGCATCGGGTACTCGAGCTGCCCGATCTGGGCTGTTCCGGTGGGCGCCTGGAGTTCGGTGTTCCCGGTGGCCAGCACTTCGGGGGCGGACATGACGGCGGTGCCGTCCCCGCCTTCGACGGTGTGCTCGTCGACGCCGAACAAGAGGATCCACATGAGACTCGCGGCGTGCCGGCGCGGATCCTGGAGTGCGACGTCGGCCTCGTCGGGGAGCACTTCGTCGGTGCTCTCGCCCGCGGGCAGGGCCAGGCCGACCGCGGAGCTGGCGGTCGAGTCCTGGAGGACCTCCCACTGCTCGGCGAGGCCGGCGTCGGGGAGGGTGAGCCAGAGCGCGGTCTCGGGGACCCACACGTCGGCGTCGGATTCGCCGATCGCGTTCCCGGAGACGGCTTCGACGGTGATGTCGGCGCACACGTCGGAACCGCGGGAGGGCGCCCCGCCGCCGGCGGCGACGAAGTCCTCGAGCGCGGCGGCCATTTCGGGGGCGGCGGCGACGTGCAGCTCCACTTCCGTCCCGCAGGACTGGACGTGGGCGATGGCCGCGTTGAGGGTGTAGGCGGTGACCGGGGCGAAGACGGCGAGGAGCGCGAGGCCGCCGAGGAGGCGGCGGCCCTCTTTCGAGAGGCGCCCTCGTCTGCGATGCACACCGGTCATGTGACGAGTGTATGACCTGACGCAAGCCCAGTCGAGATCGCGTTTTTCAGTTATCGATTGAGGACTGCGCGCAACGGCAGGTCAGTGCCGCACGCCCGCAGTGCTTCTCGGCTCAAGCGGTCAGTGAGCGGGACGCTCGCGGCCGACCCGGGCCCGCCTGCTGGTCGGCTGCCGGGGGCGGGTCGGCCGTTCACGTCCACGTTCGCTCAACGACGCCGCGGGCGGCGCTTCGGCGGCGTCAGCAGGTCGGCGACGATCCGCATCGTCTCGGGGACGAGGCGGAAGTACGCCCACACACCGCGCTTGTCGCGCTCGACGACCCCGGCCTCGGCCAGGATCCGCAGGTGGTGGCTGACGGTCGGCTGAGAGAGCCCGAGGGGCTCGGTCAGCTCGGCCACGCAGGCCTCCTGCTCAGGCGCGGCCTGGATGAGGCTGATGAGCTGGAGCCGGTTCGGATCGGCGAGTGCTTTGAGGACTCCCGCGATGCGCTCGGCGTCGGATTTGGAAAGCGTTTCGCCGCTGACCGGGGAGACAGGCGTCTCGGCCTCGACGGTGACTCGCACCATGATCGTGTTCCTTCCGGATTGGTTCCAGTCGGCTCTGGATTCGGCCGCACTGCCATTAATCCAGTTCCAACCCTGAATATGCCCTCGCGGTGTGGCCGGACGGTAACGACGACGCTTCCGGCTCGCAAAGGGTTTCGGTTCCTACGGATCTCGCTCGGGCCGCACCAAGTCCCTGACCGGATCCACCGCCGAGATTACGCCTGCCTTGCCAGCGGGTCCACCGTTGACACAAGATCAGTTTGCAGGCCACAGGGGCGGTTATTCAGTTAAAACCCCACTACCTGGAGTAATATCTAAATCTACCTATATTTAAGCGGTTGCCGTCTCCCGGATGAGAGCGGACTCACCCGCTTCTTTAGATCGACGTCCCAAAATATAGAACAGCCTGATTCCCCGAGCCTAGCGCGAAGCGTCAGGGAATGTGGCGCTCTTCTGTTTCAAGACCGTTACATGGGCTTGAGAAAGCGCACATCTATGGGCAAAGCGAAGGGCGGGGCCGAATGGCCCCGCCCCGCGATCGCGGTCGCTTCGGTTCGTCAGGGACGCGGACGGGCCGTCGAGTCGCGCTCGATGAGCTCGGCGTCGATCGAGAGCTCGTCGGGATAGTCGTCGTCGTCCACCAGCGCCGCCTCCAGTGCCCTGACGCCCATGTCGTGCAGCGGCAGGGCCACCGTCGTGAGCGAGGGGGTGAGGTCGCGCACGATCGGGATGTCGTCGAAGCCGGCCACCGAGACCTGCTCGGGGATGCTCACGCCGCCCTCGCGCAGCGCCGTGCACAGGCCCGTGGCCTGCACGTCGCTGGTCACGAACACGGCGGTGGGGAGCTGCGAACCGTCCAGGAGCGTCCGCCCGGCCTGGTAGCCGCCGTCGCGGCTGAACTCCGCCGTCACATGCACCACCTCGGCATCGTCCGGCAGCGCCGAGACGAACCCCTCGCGCCGCTCTCGCGACACCTGGAGCTGCTCGGGACCGGCGACCACGGCGAAGCGGCGGTGGCCCAGTTCGGAGAGGAACCGCGCCAGCGCGGCCGCGCCTTCGCGGTTGGCCGGTCGCACCACGCGACCGGGCAGGCCCGGCTGGCCCACGCTGACCACGGTGGCGCCCAGTTCCAGGAGGTCCGAGAGGTGCTCCGACAGGCGCTGCTCGGCGGCCTTGTCGGTGGTCCGCGAACCGGCGACGATCACCGCGCGCGGCCGGTAGCCGCGCAGCGAGTCCAGGTGCTGCACTTCCGAGTCGGGGTCGATGCCGGTGTCGGCGATGAGCACGCGCACGTTGCGGCGGGCGGCCTCGGCGAGGACGCCGCCGGCGATCTGCCCGAAATAGGGGTCGGTCACGTCGTGCAGGAGCAGGGCCACGGTCTGGGAGGTCGCGCGGGCGAGGACCTGCGCGCCGACGTTGGGGGCGTATCGCAACCGGCGGGCCGCCTCGCGCACCCGCTCGCTGAGCTGGTCGCTCACCCGGTGCGGGGAGCCGTTGAGCACGCGAGAGGCGGTGGCCACCGAGACGCCGGCGGCTCGGGCGACATCGGCCAGTCGGGCCGGTTGTTTGCGTTCCATCTCGCTGAGGCTACCCATCTGCGGAAAGCGCTGCTCAAGCGGTCCGGAGGCGCCGTTCCCTCCACACTCGCCAGACCACATACGCCACAGCCGCAACGCCGGCGGCGACGGCGACGACCTTGAGCGGACTCGGCCCCGAGAGGGGTTGGCGCAGGGCCACGGGGCGGCGGAACGTCAGCTGCGGCCAGCCTTCTTCCTGGGCGAGGCGGCGCAGGCCGCGGTCGGCGTTGACCGCGCGCGGGTAGCCGACGGTGCGGAGCATCGGCTCGTCGGTGATGGAGTCGGAGTAGGCGAAGGAGGTGTCGAGGTCGACGCCGCGCTCGGACGCGAACTTCTTGATCGCCTCGGCCTTCGCCGGGCCGGCCGCGTAGAAGTCGATCTCGCCGGTGTACCGGCCGTCGTCGCCGATGACCATGCGGGAGGCGATCACATCGGTGGCGCCGAGCATCCGCCCGATGGGGGCGACCATCTCTTCGCCGGAGGCGCTCACGAGGACGACGGCGCGGCCGGCGGAGCGGTGCGCTTCGATGAGGGCGGCGGCCTCGGCGTAGACGGCCGGGGCGATGAGTTCCTCGAGGGTCTCGTTCACGATCGACCTGACCTCTTCGGCGGGCCAGCCGCGCGAGAGCTCGGCGACGTAGTCGCGGGTGCGCGCCATCTGCACTTCGTCGGCCGAGCCGCCGAGGCGGAAGAGCAGGTGCGAGTAGGCGACCTTGAGGACGTCGCGGCGGGCGAGCAGGCCGCCCTGGTAGAGGGGCCGGGAGAAGGCGAGGCTGCTGGCTTTGGCGATCACCGTCTTGTCGAGGTCGAAGAAGGCCGCGCCGGGGCGCGGCGACGCTCCGGACGGCGATGCCGCTGCCGACAGTGCCAGTGCCGCGACCGGTTCGAGCGAGAGTGCCGGTGAGCCGTTCTTCGGCTCCGCTGCGTTCATGCCGCAAGTCTAAACAGCCGGACAACCCCGTTTCGATCACTTGTCCCCGGTTGATGGGTGTCACTGGGGTGGGGCGCGATGCGAACAGAGCGGTGTCGGGGGTGCCGCGAGGCGGCTGGGCGGCGCCGCACCGGGTGCCCCGGGATACCCGCCCATTCCCACCTTCACCACTACCAGTGAAAAGGACACCCTCCCACACGGGTCCGACATCCCCCGCCGGGAAATGCGAACCCGCAGGTGACCGGCCGGTGTCCAGGTTGCACACGCCCGGCGGCGGGGCCGGGACGCGAATCGAACAGGGCGGTGTCGGGGCCGGAACGTAGGCTGGCGCCATGTCGAAGAGCCAGCGAATCGCCTACGCCTGCGGCGCGTGCGGAGTCCGCGTCCCGAAGTGGGTCGGGCAGTGCCCGGACTGCGGGGAGTGGGGGTCGATGGAGGAGACCGCGGCACCGCCGCGTCAGAGCGCGGGCATCGGCGCCGGCCCCGCATTGCCCGGCGCGCGGCGGCCCGCCAAACCCGCGCAGCGCATCGGCACGGTCTCCGCCGCGCAGGCCGCGAGCCTGCCCACCGGCATCGGCGAATTCGACCGCGTCATGGGCGGCGGCCTCGTCCCCGGCGGCGTCACCCTCATCTCCGGTGAGCCCGGGGTCGGCAAGTCGACGCTGCTTCTCGAAGTCGCCCACCGCTTCGGCGAAGCCGGGTACGGCAAGGCGCTGGTCGCCACCGGCGAGGAGTCGGCCTCCCAGGTGCGCCGCCGCGCCGACCGCACCGGCTGCCTCTCCGAAGAGCTCTACCTCGCCGCCGAGACCGACCTCGGCGCCGTCCTCGGCCACGTCGAGGACGTCAAGCCTTCCCTGCTCATCCTCGACTCGGTGCAGACCGTCATCGCCCCCGACACCGACGGCGTCCCCGGCGGCGTCACCCAGGTCAAGGCCGTCGCCAGCGCCATCACCGCAGAGGCCAAGGCGCGCAACATGGCCGTGATCCTCGTCGGCCACGTCACCAAGGACGGCGGCATCGCCGGGCCGCGCGCCCTGGAGCACCTGGTCGACACGGTCGTCCATTTCGAGGGCGACCGCCATTCGATGCTGCGGCTGCTGCGCGGGGTGAAGAACCGCTTCGGTCCGGCCGACGAGGTCGGGTGCTTCGAGATGACCGAGGACGGCATCGTCTCCCTCGCCGACCCTTCGGGGCTGTTCCTCGACGACGCGCCGACCGAGCCGACGCCGGGCACGTGCGTGACGGTGACGATGGAGGGGCGCCGGGCCGTGCCGGTCGAAGTGCAAGCGCTGCTTGGCAAGTCGGTGAAGGACGGCGCGGTCCCGCGACACACGGTGTCGGGTCTCGACCAGGCCCGGCTGAACATGGTGCTGGCGGTGCTCACCCGCCGCGGCGGGATGCGCCTGCTGGACCGGGAGGTGTACGCGACGACGATCGGCGGCATCCGGGTGCGCGAGCCCGCGTCGGACTTGGCGCTGGCGCTGGCGCTGGTGAGTGCGGAACAGGAGATCGCGGTGAGCACTGATCTGGTGGCGATCGGCGAGGTGAGCCTGACCGGGCAGGTGCGGCGGACGGTGAACGCGGACCGGCGCATCGGCGAGGCGGCGCGTCTGGGCTTCAAGACGGCGATCGTCCCGAAGGGATCGGTCGCGGAGCGCCACCGCGGCATCGAGGTCGTGGAGGTCGAGACGATCAACGACGCGAAGCAGGCGGCGGCGAGGACGTGGGCCCGCCGCGGATAGGGGGTGTCCGCAAGAGGGTTGCCGTGTCCGAGCGGTCGGGCCTACGGTGGCGGCTGTGACTGTTTCTTCTGATTCCGCGGCGGCCGTTGCCGATCTGCACACCGATCGCCTGGTCCTGCGCGTGTGGACGGCCGCCGAGGCGGGCACCGTGACCGAGGGCGGTCGCCTGGGCGACTGGGCCGAGGACTTTCCCGAAGAGGGCGACAAGGTGATGGCGCCGCTGATCACCGTCCAGTCGGCCTGGTTGGGGCCCTTCGGGCACCGCCTGATCGTGGAGCGCGAGAGCGGCCTGGTGGTCGGTTCGATCGGTCTGTTCTGGCCGCCGACGGACGGCGCTGTGGAGCTCGGGTACGGCGTGGTGCCGTCGCGGCGCGGCCGCGGCTACGCCTCGGAGGCCACGCTTGCCATGGTCGAACATGCTTACACCGCAACGGAGGTCGAAGCCGTGTTCGCGCATGTGGAGCCGTCGAACCCCGCCTCCGTTCGGGTGCTGGAGAAGTCGGGTTTCGCGCCGTACGGTCCCGGCGAGGAGGAGGGGACCGTCCGCTACGACGCCCCTGCCCCGCACTGAGCTGCAGCGAGTCCCCCGGCCGATGGCTTGGGGCCCTTAGACTCGGGGTATGACCACCGCAATCGTCCTCGGCGCCATCGGCATGCTCTTGGTGTTCGTCATCGTCAGGTACGGAACGCCGAGGGCGCGGGGCCGGCGGGCCGTCGAGCGGCGCAAGCGCCGGGAGATGGCCGAGTTGCGGTCACGGGTGGCCGCCAACGCCCGGGCCACGTATGATAGGCAGTTCCCGCGTGCGCGGCGCAGCCGCTCGGGCTCCACCTCGTATTCCGGTGGCACGGTCACGTACGGCGCCGATTCGGGGAGCTACGGCGGGTCCGGTTGCGACTCCGGCGGCGGGGATTCCGGTGGCGGCGGGGGCGACGGCGGCGGCTGCTGAGCCGCGATCAGTCGATGACCGGCCGGATGGTCTCCTCGGCCTGCCCGGCCAAGAGGCCGCGTTTGCGGTTCAGGTCGGCGATCTGGTCGTCGAGGCGGTCCAGAGCGCCGCGCATGACCGCGTGCGAATGGTCGCAGTGCAGCAGGCCATCCTTTGTGGCGCATGGGATGAGGTGCCGAATCTCGCGCGTCGAGACTCCCGCTTCGAGGAGTTTCCGGATCTGCTCGACCCGCACCGGGGCGTCCTCGGGATAGCTGCGGTAACCGTGCGCGTCCCTGCCGGGCAGCAGCAGCTCCTGCTCCTCGTAGTAGCGCAGCAGCCGGGTGCTGACCCCGGTGCGGCGCGACAGCTCTCCGATCAACATCGTGACCTCCGGCACAAGTGTGTGGCCTTCACACCGATGTGAAGTCATAACGTCGCGGGCATGACGAACATTTCCGCACCGCGCCCCGCGCTCACCACCGAGGTCCACGGCTACGGTCCCGGTATCGTCCTCGCCCACGGGGGAGGCGGCCGCATCGAGTCCAACTTCGGGACGCTCATTCCCCTGCTCGCCAAGGGCCACACGGTCACCGCGTCCTCCTACCCGGCGGACGACACGGTCCTCGACCTCGACTCGCTCGCCGACGCCCTGGTCGAGGCGGCCGCGACCGAGCGGTTCACGATCATCGGGTTCTCGCTCGGCACCGCCGTCGCGGTGCGCGCCGCCGCCCGCCACCCCGAACGCGTCCAAGGGCTCGTCCTCGCGGCCGGGATCGCCCGCCCGGACAACCGGACACGGCTCGCCCTCGACCTGTGGGGCTCGCTGCTCGCCTCCGGCGACCGGGACTCGTTCGCGCGCTTCGTACTCGGTTCGGCGTTCAGTCCGGCCTTCGTGAACGGCATGGCCGCCGCCGACGTGGCCGCCACGGTCGACCAGATCGCGGCGGACATCCCCGGCGGCACGGCCGCGCAGGCGGCCCTGATCTCCACGGTCGACACCACCGCCGACCTGGCCGGCATCACCGTGCCGACACTGGCGATCAGCGCGAGCGAAGACCTCCTGGTGGACCCGGCCAACCACCGCTATCTTGCCGAGCACATCCCCGGCGCGGAGTACGCCGAGATCAAGGCCGGTCACGTGCTCATGGCCGAGCAGCCGGACGCCTGGCACGACCTGGTCCTGGACTTCCTTGAGCGCCACAGCCTTTAAGGCGGCCCAATCGAAAATCGAGGCGGCGTCCGTGATCGCGCGGACGCCGCCTCCTCTGCTTCCCCGTCCGGACGGCCCGTGGTTCGGGAGCGCGGTCCGCTACAGGCCCAGCCGGGCCAGTTCGTTCCTGGAGGCCACGCCGAGTTTCGGGTAGGCCTTGTACAGGTGGTATCCGGCGGTGCGCGGGCTGAGGTAGAGCTGCTCGCCGATCTCGCGGTTGCTCAGGCCCGCGGCGGCGAGTCGGACCACTTGCAGCTCTTGGGGAGTGAGCTTGTCGGCCAGGTCAGGGGCGGCCTCGATCGGGCCCGCGTCGCCGGCCGCGCGCAGTGCGCGGCGGACGCGTTCGGCCCACGGTTCGGCACCGAGGCGTTCGAATACGGCTGCGGCCGAACGCAACCGGGTCTTGGCCTCGTTGACGCGCCGGGCCCGGCGCAGCCATTCGCCGAGGATCAGGTCGGTGCGGGCGGTCTCGAACGGGAAGCCGTCGTCCTCTTTGTGCAGTTCGGCGGCGCGTTCATAGTGCGCACCTGCTTCCCGCTCGTCCGCGAGCAGGCCCCGGCAGCGTTCGACCTGGGCCATGAGGTGCGGCTGCCCGCTCGCCTCGGCCCACTGCGTGAACCAGTCGAAGACGCCCGCGACCCGCTCCGGTTCGCCCGCGCGCACCGCGGCCTCGACGGCGATAGGGACGAGGGTCAGCGCCTCGCCGGGGGCATTCGAGTCGAGGAGTGCCATCAGCCGGTCCATGGCTTCCTCGTTGCGGCCCATGGAGAAGTCGAGCAGCGCGAGCGGCGAGTCAATGGCGACGACCGTGTCACCGGGCGAATCGGCTTGGGCCGCTTCGATGATCGCCCGGGTGCGCTCCTCCTCGCCGCGGAACGCGGCGGTCACAGCGAGGACGTGGGCGCGGGCTTTGACCGGTCCGATGCGGTGGCCCAGCTCGATCGAGAGGTCCACGGCGTTCTCGGCCAGCGCCTCGGCGTCGCGCCACCGTCCTCTTCGGAACTCGGTGATGCCGTTGAGGATCAGGGCTCGCGGCAACGCCCCGGCCGCACCCCTCTGGCGGGCGAGTCGCACGGTGTCCGAGGCGGTCTGCTCGGCGGCGTCGATGTCGCCGATGAGGAGCTGCCACCAGGCGACCATGCCCCGGTTCTCGGGGGTGACGGATTCGCCGGACTCGTTGTGGACGTTGATGAGCCGCCGCAAGGCGGCGACGGCCTCGCCCACGGTGACCGCGCACGACCGGTTGAAACCGGCGGTCGCGTTGGCGAGGTCTCGCACCAGCCAGGCGTGCTCGATGCCGAGGCGTTCGGCGTGCTCGGCGGCGACCTCGGCGCGTGAGAAGTCCCCTGCCTGCCAGGCAAGCTCGACCGCCCTGAACAGCGGATAGCCGGTCGACTGGTCCCCTGCGGCAATGAAGTGGTCGGCGGCCTGCATGTAGAGGCGGTAGGACTCGCGGATGTCGTTGTCCCAGGCCGTGACGAGGGCGACCATGAGGGTGGCGCGGGCGAGGATCTTGCGGTCGTCGGTGAAGCGGAGGATCTGGCCGTACAGCTCTTTCGCCTTGGGGCCGTTGCCGCCCGCCATGGCGGCTTCGGCGGCGCGCAGGAGGCGGCGGCCGCGTTCGTGCGGGTCGGGGGTGAACGCGGCGGCGCGTTCGAGGACGGCGTACTCGACGCCGTGCCCGCCGCACGTGCCGAGGCATTGGGCGGAGGCTTCGAGGGCCGCGGCGACCGTCTCGTCGGGGCCGGTGGCGGCGGCCGAGAGGTGGTAGGCGCGGCGGAAGTCGTCGGTGTCGAGGACGTCGGCGTAGACGCGGTGGGTCTCGATGCGGCGGAACACGGGCGCGCTCTGGTAGGCGGCGGTGCGGATGAGGGGGTGCCCGAAGGTGAAGCGGTCGCCGTGGAAGCGGACGAGGTCGTCGGCTTCGGCGGCGGCCAGGTCGGTGAGCTGCGCGCCGAGTTTCGCGGCGACGTCGATGACGAGGCCGGTGTCGGCGGTGTCGTCGGCGGCGATGACGAGCAGGAGCGTGCGGGTGGCCTCGGGGAGGCGGTCGATACGGTCGCCGAAGACCTGTTTGAGGCGGCTCGTGGTGGAGCGCATGCCGGTCCATTCGGCGGCGAGGCGCGCGTCCGATTCGACCAGCGGCAGTTCGAGGAGCGCGAGCGGGTTGCCCTCGGCGGAGCGCAGGAGCTGGTCGCGGTCGACGGACTGGTGGCCGCGCAGGCGTTCGGCGAGAAGAGAACCGGCGGCCTCCTCGTCGAGGGGGCCGAGACGGATCTCGTCGAGCCCCGGCGTCGGGAAGTCGGGGGCGTAGCCCTCGCGGACGGTGAGAATCATCAGGGTCGCTTCGGCCGCAAGGCGTTTGGCGACGAAGAGGAGGACGTCGGCGGAGTCGGGGTCGAGCCAGTGCGCGTCCTCGACGACGGCGAGCACGGGCCGGTGCCCGGCGGCTTCGGTCAGGAGGCTCAGCGCGGCGAGGCCGACGGTGAACCGCAGGTCGCCGGGCCGTGCGGTCTTGTCGGGGACGGCCTCGAGGCCGAGGATGCGGGCGAGGACGCGCGCGTGGTGCTCGGGGACGGTCTCGAGGTGCCCGGCGAGCGGCAGCAGAAGCGCCTGAAGGCCAGCGAAGGACCAGGCGTGCTCGGATTCGACACCGGTGCAGCGCAGCACGGTGACATCGTGGGCGCTCTCGGCGGCCGCCGCGACCAGGCTCGACTTGCCGATGCCCGCTTCGCCGCGCACCACCAGGGCCGAGCCGCGGCCTTCGCGGGCTGCAGCGAGGCGGTCGGCGATGGCGGCGGTCTCGAGGTCGCGTCCGTAGAGCAGCACGAATCCAACGGTACCGGCGCATCCGTGCTTCGACAGGGCCCCGGACCGGGTCTTAGGACAGATTGCCTAGACCCGGTCCAAGGACCTAGAACGGGCTGGGCATGGGGGTCGCGTTGCGGGCGTTGGCGAGTGCCAGGGCCCACCAGTGCAGTTCGTCGAGGAGGGTCTTGGCGGCCGACTCGGACTCGCCGAACTTCGTGAACTCGCCGCGCTCGTCGAAGTGCTGGTAGAAGCGAGGGAACGCGATCGTGTTGCGGATCGTCATGGTGCGCAGCTCAGGGAAGATCTGGCGCAGGTGCTGGGCGGCGTTCTGGCCGCCGGTGATCTTGCCGCCGTAAGTGACCATGGCGACGGGCTTGGCCGCCCATTCGTTCATGTAGTAGTCGATCGCGTGCTTGAGGGACGCGGGGATCGACATGTTGTACTCGCCGGCGACCACGACGAAAGCGTCGGCGCGGTGAAGGCGCTCAGAAAGGGCCGCGACGGGCGCGGACGGGTCGCTGTCGGTCGACCACATGTCGCTCTCGACCAAGTGCTGCGGCAGATCGGCGTCGAGCAGGTCGACGAGGTCGACGTCGAAACCGCCGTGCTGCTCGGCGACGCCGGCGATCCACTTGGCGGGGGCGGGGGCCCAGCGGCCCTCGCGGGTCGACCCGATGATGACGGCGAGGTTCAGTTTGTCGCTCATGGTGTTTCCGTTCCATTGGCTGGATGGTTCGGATTCGACGCTACGAACGGATCGACCGGCGGGACATCTGTCGGCCGACTGGAGCGTGACTGGACCGGTCGGCCACGCCGCCGACGGCGGGGCGCGGCGGCCCGCGGCGCAGTGACCGGTCGGGTGTGCCCGTCGAGCGACGGATGCGGAGCCAGTCGGCCGCCGCTTAGCGTGGCCGCCATGACTTCCACGGAAACCACTGCGGCCCCGGAGGCCGCGACCACCACCCGATGGAGAGCGATCCTCGCCGTCGGCTTCGCGCAGCTCGTCGTCGCCGGCGGCATGTCCACCCTCGCCGTCGCCCTCCCGGCCATCCGCACCGACTTCCACGTGACCGAGGCCGCGACGGCCTGGGTCCTGCTCTCCTACGCGCTCCCGATGGGGCCGTGGCGATCGCCGCCGGGCGGCTCGCCGACCGCGCCGACCTGCGCGCCGTCGCCGTCTTCTCCATGGGGGCGTTGACGATCGGTTCGGTCGCCGCTGCGTTCGCTCCGACGTTCGGACTGCTGCTGGCGGCCCGCGCGGTCGGCGGGCTCCTCGGCGGGCTGCTGTTCGGCATGACCGGGCGGATCATCGTCACCTCGGCCTCGCCGGAACATCGAGGCCGGGCGATGTCCTTGATCGCGCTGCTCATGACCGTGGGCGGCATGGGCATGATCGGCGCGGGCGGATTCATCATGGCCGCGTTCGACTGGCGGGGCCTGTTCTGGGTGCTCGCGGCCATGGCCGCGACGGCACTCGCGGCGCTGGCGGTGTCGGTGCCGAGCAACGGGACGGGCCTGCCGCGCCCGGACCGGGCGCTGCTGGTGGACACGGCTACCTCGGGCGGCGCGATCGCCGCGTTCCTGCTGGCGTTCGAGTACGTCGACACCGATCCTTGGATCGCGTTGGGGGCGTTGGCGGCCAGTGTCGCGCTGGTGACGGTGTGGGTGCGGCAGAAGACGTCGGCGCCGACAGTGGCGCTGCTGCGGTCGCCGCAGGTGAGCGGGGCACTGCTGAGCCTGACGCTGCTGTCGGCGGTGACCGGCCTGCTGAACTTCAGCTTGCCGTTCCTGCTCACGGACGTGCAGGGGGTTCGCCCGGAGCTGGTGTCGACGGTGCTGCTGACGTTCATCGGCGGCGTCGCGGCGATGACCCCGGTGGCCGGGTGGCTGGCGGACCGGTACGGGTCCGGTCGGGTCTCGCTGGCGGGCGCGGGCCTGGTGATCGTGGCGGTGGTGCCGCTGCTGTTCGTCGACGAGGCGACGGGCCTGTTCGACTTGGGGACGCGGATCGGCCTGCTGGGCTTGGCATTCGGGATCTTCAACAGCCCGATGAACGCGTACCTGCTGGACTCGGCCCCGGCGGAGCAGTCGGGCACGGCGGGGGCGTTCATGGCGACGACGCGCACGATCGGGTCCTCGCTGGGCCCGGGCTGGCGGCGCTGGCCTGGGGGCTGGGCGCGACGGCGGTGGACGGCTACCGCCTGTCGGCTTGGGTCATCGCGGTGATGCTGCTGGCGGGCGCGGCCCTGCAGGCCACGACGAAGCCGTGGCGGACCCCGGTCCCGGCTGCGGCTGCGGCTGCGGCTGCGGCGTAAGCAGATCGGCCGACGCCGCCGCTGAGGCCGGACCCTTCGGCCGGTCCCGGCTGCGGGCGCGGATGCGCAAAGCACCACTCCCGGGCGGATGCGCACAGCACGTCCCACGGGCCCGGATGCGCCGATCGCGTCCTACAGGTCGAGCTTCGCCAGTTCAGTCCTCGAGGAGACGCCGAGCTTCGGGTAGGCGTTGTACAGGTGGTAGCCCACCGTCCTGGGGCTGACGAACAGCTGCTCGCCGATCTGGCGGTTGGTCAGCCCGTCGGCGGCGAGGCGCACCACCTGGAGTTCCTGCGGCGTGAGCAGTTCGGCCAGGTCGGGCTTCGCCTCGATGGCCGTCGAGTCACCGGCGGCCCGCAGTTCCCCTTGGGCGCGTTGGGTCCACGGCACGGTACCGAGCCGCTCGAAGACCTCGGTGGCCTCGCGCAGGTGCGCCCGCGCCTCGTTGATGCGGCGCACCCGACGCAGCCACTCGCCGTACAGCAGCTCGGTGCGGGCCCGCTCGAACGGGTCGATGTCGTCGGCCCGGTGCAGCTCAACGGCCCGCGCGAAATGCGTCCCCGCCTCGGCCTCGGTCGCGAACAGCGCCCGGCAGCGCTCCACGAGCGCCTCCCAATAGGACCGTCCCGTCGCGTCGGCCCAGTCCGCGAACCAGTCGAACGCCTCCTTGACCTCCGCGAGCCGCCCGGACCGGAACGCGGCCTCCACGAGCGTCGGCACCTGCGTCAGCACCTCCATGGGCGTGACGCCCTCCGCGATCCGCAGCAGCCGCTCGAACGCGGCCTCATACCGTCCGAGCCCGAGTTCCAACAGCCCCAACGCGGTGTCGGCCGGGATCACCGAGTCCTCGGGCGCGTCCTGGATCGCGGCGGCCACGAGCTCACGGCAGCGCCGCTCCTCGCCGCGGATCGCGGCGATCGGCAGCAGCACCCAGATGCGGCCCTGCATGAGCGCCCGGCGGTCGTTCTGCTCGTGCGCCAACTCGATCGCACTGGAAGCGGACGCCTGCGCGTCCGCGTACCGCCCATAGTGGAACTGCGTCTGCGCCTGCACGAGGAGCGCCTGCACCAGCGGGCTCATCGCGCCCCGCTCGCGGCACGCCCGCACCTGCTCGGCCGCCGCCTGGTACGCGGTCGGCACGTCGCCGGCGAGGAACCGCCAGCGTGCGGCCAGCACTTGGTCGAAGGCCTGGAAGTCCTCGTGGAGCGGCTGGTAGTAGTCGTAGAGGGAGCGCAGCGCGTCGACCGCCTCCCCGGCGGTGTCGTCGGGCTGGCGATTGAGGCCGGCCGCGGCGCGGGCGAGGCGGCGCACCCAGGCGTTGTTGGAACCGCCGTACTTGGAGGCGAGCCCGGACGCGTACTTGACCTTCGCGAAGTCCCCTGTCTCCCAGGCGTTCCAGACGCCGCGAAGGAGCGGGTAGCCGGTGTTCTCGTGGCCGGTGGCCGCGTAGTGCTCGGCCGATTCCATCCACACGTCGAAACCCTTGGAGTGACCGGCCCAGGAGAGGATGGTCGCGCGGATCAGCGCCGTCCGCGCGAGCAGCACGTGGTCGTCGGTGAGCCGCTCGGCGGCCTCGGCGAGTTCGACGGCTTTGCCGGTCATGCCTGCGGCGTAAGCGGTCTGGGAGGCGGCGACGAGGCGGCGGGCCCGGTGGTAGTGGTCGGGGGTGAAGCTCGCGGCGCGCTCCATGGCGGCCATCTCGGCGACGCAGCCGCCGCGTTCGGCCTCATAGGACGCAATGGATTCGAGTGCGGCGGCGGCCTTCTCGTCGAGCCCGGTGGTGGCGGCGGCGAGGTGGCGGGCGGCGCGGATGTCGCCGTCGCCGAACGCCTCGGAGAGCGCCCGGTGGGCTTCGATGCGGCGTGCGCGCGGTGCCGAATGGTAAGCGGTGGAGCGGATCAGGGGGTGGACGAATTCGATGCGGCCGCGGTGGTACCGCAGCAGATCGTCCACTTCGGCCGGTTCGAGGTCGGCGAGGCTCGCGTCGAGCTTCGCGGCGGCCTCGGCGATCACGGCGGTCTCACCGGTCTCCTCGGCGGCGGCCAGCAGCATGATCGTGCGGGTGCTCTCGGGGAGGGCGATGATGCGCTCGGTGAACGCCAACTTGATTCGCGACGTCGTGGAGTAGCGGCTGTTGGAGGTGTCGGCGCGCAGCAGCGACTCCTCGTTGTCGGCGGCCGGGAGCTCCAAGAGCGCCAACGGGTTCCCCTCGGACATGCGCAGGATCCAGTCGCGGCTGGTGAAGGGGATCTCGTCGGCGCGCATGTCAAGGATCGCTTGGGAGGCATCGAGATCGAGCGGCCCGAGGGTCAGCTCGGGGATGCCCGGGGCCGGGAAGTCGGGCGCGAAGCCGTCGCGCACGACCAGGACCATCGTGATCGACTCGGTCGACAGGCGCCTGGCGGCGAACAGGAGCGCGTTCGTGGAGTCCCGGTCGAGCCAGTGGGCGTCGTCGATCACCACGTAGACGGGCTGCTTCGCGGACGCGTCCACGAGGAGGTTCAGGAGGGCCAGGCCGACCTGCAGCGAGTGGGCGCGGCCGGTGCCGTCGCCCATGCCGAGGGCGGTGCGCAAGGCCTCGGCCTGAGCCGCGGGGAGACGGTCGATCCGGCCGAGCAGCGGATGCAGCAGCATCTGGAGCCCGGCGTACGACCACGTGTGCTCGGCTTCGACACCGAGGGTGCGCAGGACGGTGAACCCTTCCGCGCGGGGAATCACGGCGTCGACGATCGCGGACTTGCCGATCCCCGGCTCGCCGCGCACGACGAGCGCGCCGCCGTGGCCGACGCGGGCGCCGTCCAGAAGCGCCTGGATCGAGTCGAGTTCCGCGTCCCGCCCGTACAGGACCGGGCGCCCTGTGGGGGCCGACTCCTCATGGAGCGCAGGCGCACTGCCCTCGAAATCGACGGCGCCGCCAAGGACCGCGCCGGGCGCGGCGGCATTCCGTCGGGCGCGCGCGGTGTCGGCAATGGGTTTCACGACGGCTCCATCCTCAGGACGACCGGGGACTCCCCCAGCGTAGCCACGGCGGGAGGCACCTCGCATCTGTCATTCGACTGGGGTCGACCGGGACGGCCTCCACCAGGTCGAACATGCGCGCCTACCGGGTTCGGGTCCCAGTCGCCGAGCCCAGTCGTCCGACCGGGGCGCGGGCGCGCGAACCGCTTTAGCGTCATTCCCATGACCGCACCGACCGATATCCAGACACCGCAGCGAGGGACCGCCCCGCCGCGGGGCCCGCTCCGCTGGGCGCCGGCGCTGTGGGCGACCTTCGCGCAGGCCGTGGCCTTCGCGGCCGCCGCTGTGACCGCGTTCCTGACCACCGACATCGCCGCCCATTTCCACGCTTCGTCCGGCACGCGGCTGTGGCCGTTGGGGGCCTTCGCGATCGGTCTGGTCGTGGCGGCGAACGGCACACGACGCACCGGCACGCTCGGCCGCGTCCGATACACGGGGGCGATCGCTCTGGCGGCGTTGACGTTCGGTGCGCTGGCTTTGGCGCTCGCGCCGGGCTTCGGCTTCGCCGTGGGCGCGGCCGGGGCGTTCGGCGTCGCGGCGGGCTTCACGATCGCGCTGGCGGGGCGGGTGGTGGCGGCCGCGGAGATCGGGGACGGCTCCGGCTCGGTGGTCCTGTCGGCGGCGGCACTGCTGACCGGGATCGCGGCGGGGGTGGGCGCGCTGTTCGCGGAGCCGCTGTACGGCTGGCGGGGCGTGTTCGGCCTCATCGTCGTTGCGGCGGTCCTAGCGGCGTGGAAATTCGCGGAGTATGTTCCGGATGATACGGGCATGTTAGCGACATGTGACGTGAGGTTCGTCTGAGTTTCCTTGATACCCCTGGGAACTCCACGGTTCCGATGTCACCATGAGTCGTCCGGGTATTCGGAGGTTTTACCCGGCACGCGGGCACCGGCCGTCCTGTGGCGGTGTCCGAAGGAAGGCCCCGGGGAGGTTCGAGACCCCGGGGCCTTCGTCATGCGGCGGGGCCGGTCCTGCGCTGCTCTGGACGGGACCGGTCGCCGGCCTGTCAGGCGCCAACGGAGATTCGGACGGCCGGGAAACGGCTTCGCCCGCTTCCTGAAGCGTGCTTCAGGCGGCTTAAGGCTGGCCTAAGGTTTCGGCGTCAGACTTGTCCTCGGTCCGGCGCGGAGGACGCCGGATTCGAGCGGACGGCCCACGATCTCTTGGGCGAGCTCGGCAGTGCGGATGAGGGCTTCGAGGTCCACACCGGTCTCCACACCCATGTCGTGGAGCATGTGGACCACTTCCTCGGTCGCCACATTGCCGGAGGCGCCCGGAGCGAACGGGCAGCCGCCGATCCCACCGACACTGGCGTCGAACTCGACGACGCCGCGATCGAGCGCAGTGAGGAGGTTGGCGAGGGCGGTCCCCCGAGTGTCGTGGAAGTGCATGAGCATCGGCAGATCGGTGTCGATGGCGTCGAGCAGTTCCGTGACGCGGCGAGGGGTGCCCATTCCGGTGGTGTCGCCGAACGCGACTCGACCGGCCCCAGCGGCCTCGGCCGCCTCCACGATGCGGGCGACCCGAGCGGGAGCGATGTCGCCTTCGAAGGGGCAGCCGAAGCTCGTGGCGATGATGACCTCGACCGAGGCCAGCTGCTCGCGAGCCAGGCCGCAGATGTCGGGCAGCTCGGCGAGCGACTCGGCGACGCTGCGCCCGATGTTCGCGAGGTTGTGCGTCTCCGAGGCGGAGACGACCACTTCGACGGCGGTGAACCCGGCGTCGAGGGCCCGCTGCACGCCGCGGCGGTTGGGGGCCAGGGCGCTGTAGCGGATCCCGGAGTGCTTCTCGATTGCCGCCCACACTTCGGCGGCGTCGGCCATCTGCGGGACGGCCTTGGGGCTGACGAAACTGACGGCCTCGATGCGCGACAGACCGGTGCGCGACAACGCGTCGATGAGCCGGATCTTGTCGGCGGTGGGCACGGGCGGTTCGTTCTGCAGCCCATCGCGAGGAGCGACCTCGCGCAATGAGACCCGATCGGGCTGGTGCATGTTCCGCCTCCCCGGGCCGCGACCCATTGCGGCCCACCAGCCCATGCTATCCCCCGATCCCGAAATGCGGGACCGGCCGGCAACAGGAAAGGAGGCAATGCCGCGAACACGCCCCGCTGCAGAGGGGTGCGCACGAAGAACACGACCAGCGGCGGTCAAGGCCACCAGTCGGTGGCGGTGGCGGCTGTGGTGGTGAGCGGGTGGGTGGGGTGGGGGCGGGGGGGGGAGGGGCCCTAGCCGGGGTCGAGGGCTCGGAGGGCTGCCGCTCGTAGGAGGGCTGCGGTCTCGTCGGCGCTGACCTCGTCGCCCAGCGAGAGATACGGGGTCGAGTTCATCAGGCCGAATGCGCCGTGGGCGAGCACGCGCGCCTGCTCCGGTTGCAGGCCGGGCCGCAGACGGCACAGGACGCCCACCCATTCCTCGACGTACACGCGCTGGAGCTTGCGCACCTGCCGCCGCGGTTCCTCCGGCAGCCGGTCGAGTTCGTGGAGGTGCAGGATGACGATCTCTGGCGAGTCGATCACGACCTCGAGATGGAAGTCCACCAGCGATTCGAGCGCCGCCTGCGGATCCTCCGAATGCAGCGACGCCCAATGCCGCCCGCCCGCGAGCAGCCGCTCCGAGACGGGGATGAGGGCATCGGCGAGCATCTGCTCCTTGCCGCCCTTGAAGTGGTGGTACAGCGCCGGCCCGGTGATGGAGGCGGCCGCTCCGATGTCGTCCATCGACACACCGTGGTACCCGTGCTTGGCGAGCAGTTTGACGGCGACGTCGAGGATCTCGCGGCGGCGTTTGGAGCCGCCCCGGTTATCGGCATTCATCTCCACCTCGATGAGGCTACTCGGGCGTACACGTATGAGCAGGGAGCAAAAGCCCACTTTCCGGGGTGCGCAAGTCGTGAATCGGCGCGTGGGCGACAAACGGTACCGTGCGGCGCCCAGACGCGAATCGGCCGCACCCCGTTTCCGGGATGCGGCCGACCTGTCGAGCAGTACCTTCCATTCGGCGGCGCCACCGCCGAGACGGCGCCGCACGTTGCCGCCACGGGAGACCGGACACATCGCCTCCCGGGGCGTCGCTCTCTAGGGTTCGTTCGGCGGCATCGGACGCTCGGTCTCCAGACCCGATCCGGCGCTCGTCCCGGCCGCACCGCGCGGGCGCGCGCCTTCGCCCATCGCGCCGCCCATGCCACCGGCTTCGCCCATGGTTCCGGACGGCGCCTGTGCGTCGGCCTCGGTCCCGTACCGGCCGGACCGATAGGTCTGCGACATCGACTCGGTCGCGTCCCCTTGGCCCATGCCGGCGGACTCCTTCACCCGGCTCGCCTCGTCCTCGGCGGTGTCGAGCATCCGCTCCCAGCGCTCGCGCATCGGTCCGATGAGGCCGCCGCCGACGCCGACGATGACGACGCCCGCGACCATCGCCAGGACGGTCCACATGATCGGCGTCGTCACGGTGGTGGCGATGCCGACCTGCCCGAACGCGGCGACCGCACCGAAGAAGATGATGGCGACCTGGCTGATGCGGGCGACCGTTCTGCCATATGTCGTACCGGATAGCGTGTCGCTGACCAGCCCGTACACGGCGTTGGCGATCGCGAAGGCCACCACGACGATGACGAGCGCGACGAACAGCTGCGGCAGCCAGCCCACGAGCTGATTGATCAGGGTCGACACCGGGTTGGTCCCGAACGCCCCGAACGCCAGCTGCAGTGTGAACAGCAGCAGCGCGAAGTACACGAGTTTGCCGAGCAGGGCGCTCAACTCGAATTTGCCGGTGAAGCGGCGCAGCCCGGACTTCTCGCCGGCCTTGTCCAGGCCGACTCGGTGGAGCAGCTTGCCGACCATTCTGCCGATCCACTTGCTGACGATCCAGCCGATGACGAGGATCGCGAGAAACGCCAGGGCGCGCGGCAAGAACGCGATGACGCTGTCCCACATGTTCTGGAAGCTCTGCGAGATGTCCATGACCGCAGGTTAGGCCGAATAACATCCCTATTCAGGCGATTCGCCGGAGAAACACGTGACACCGGTGTAAGTAGAACCGGCGATTGCGGACAAGGCGGCCTACGTGGGCCAAGTGCGCCAGTGCATCCACGATTTTGAAGGGGTGGGCCCGCGCTGGTCCTGGTAGCGGGAGAAGTTGGCGCCGGCGCCGTACGGGTGCTCGGCGGGGCTGGTGAGCGCGAAGACGCACAGCTGCCCGATCTTCATGCCCGGCCACAGGGTGATCGGCAGGTTCGCGACGTTGGAGAGCTCGAGGGTCACGTGCCCGGAGAAGCCCGGGTCGATGAAACCGGCCGTGGAGTGGGTGAGCAGGCCGAGGCGGCCCAGGCTGGACTTGCCTTCGAGGCGGGCGGCGAGGTCCGCGGGAAGGCTGATGACCTCGAGGGTGGAGGCGAGGACGAACTCGCCGGGGTGGAGCACGAACGGCGTGTCGTCGTCGACCTCGACGGCGGAGGTGAGGTCGTCCTGCTGCTTCGCGGGGTCGATGTGGGTGTACTTCTGGTTGTTGAAGACCCGGAAGCGCCGGTCGAGCCGGACGTCGATGCTGGAGGGCTGCACGAGTTCGGATTCGAACGGCTCGATGCCGAGGCGGTCGTTCTTGACGGCATCGAGGATGTCGCGGTCGCTAAGCAGCATGGCCTCAGGTTAGTGCCCGGCCCGTCGGCGCAGCTCAACGACCCCTGCGGTGCGTGCGCGGCTCACGATTCGCGCGGCGGCAGCGCGTACGCGACGGTGCCGAGGTCGTGGAACTCCCAGCCCTCAGGGGTGAGCATCGCGCATTCGTCGATGTCCTCGGCGCAGACGATCGCGTCCATCGAAGCGGGGTCGGCCGGCGCCTCGCCGGGGACGATCGACTGGAGCGCGTGGATCTCGATGTCCTCGGGCAGCAGGATCCACCACGGGTACTCCCAGGAGTCGTTGCCCTGCACGAGGCCGACGCGTTCAGGCTCGGTGGCGGCGACCGCCGCGGCGGCCTCTTCATATTGGGGCAGCCATTCCTGCCGTCGCACGAAGCGCTCTTCGAGGTCGGTGAGGCTGAAGACCGACCAGGCGCCGGCGAGGCGCCGCGGGTAGCCGTAGGCGACGGTGAGGACGCCGGCGAGCGAGGCGGCGACGGCGACCGTGGTGACGAGCGCGCAGGCTGCGCGGCGGCGGCCGCGGTCGGCGACGGTGCTCACGAAGCCTTTGACGAGCCCGGCGGCCAGGAGTCCCGCGGCGGGGGCGCCGAGGACGACGAGGAACATGACGAGCCGGTTCACCCACGGCTGCCAGGAGACGGTGCAGACGACGCCGACGAAGGCGACCGCGACCGCGGCGGCGTAGGCCCGGCGCAGTCCCGGGCCCTTGATCGCGAACCAGCCGAGCCCGGCGAGGGCGGCGAGGCCGGTGATCGGGAACGCGGCGCGGTCCTCGTCCGGGTACCAGGCCGGGACGGGGAACTCGCTGGAGCCGAAGGTGATCCGGGGGTCGTTGGGGTCGACGCCCATGAGGTTCGCGAGGCCGTTGATCGCGGCCGCGAACGCGTCCGAGAGGAAGAACAGGGGCGTGTCGAGGCCGGTCTGACTGACGCGCAACCCGTTGATGAGGAGCAGGCGCGGGTCGGCGGTCTGGACGCCGATGGAGTCGCGCAGCACCTCCGGGCCGAGCACGTGCCCGAAGGCCTGGTGCATGCGGAACAGGAAGGGCCCCACCAGGATCAGGGCGATGGCGAGGATCACGAGCGAGGAGACGACGGTGGCGGCGCGGGCCGTGGCGGCGCGAGAGGCGTCGGCGCGGGAACAGCGCTGGGGGCTGCGTCCGCACAGGCACGGGCGGCGGCGGTGGCCGTCGCGGACGAGCCGGCCGATGCCCCACACGAGCAGGAGCGGCGCGGCGGCGAGGAGTCCGGTGCTCTTGGTGACCGCGATGAGCCCCAAGGCGAGTCCGAGGTAGAGGGCGTCGCTGCGGGGGGCGGTGGCGCGGAGGATCGACGCGCCCTTCGCGTCACCTGGCCGGGTGAATTCGTCGAGGACGATCGTGGCGAGGCAGGCGACCCACGCGGCGGCGACGAGGTCGACCTGGGTGCTGGAGGCCTGGAGGAGCACTTCGGGGGTGGTGGCGAGGAGGAAGACGGTGGCGAGCTGGGCGACGGGGCCGCCGCCGAGCTGCGCGGCGATGCGGGAGGCGGCGAGGGCCGCGCCGACGCCGGCGAGGAACTGGATGAGGTTGTAGGCGCCGTCGCCGCCGGAGAGGAGGCGCAGGTGCGTGAGGAGGTATTCGGAGCCGGGGCCGATGTCCACCTGGCGGTGGATGTCGGTGGGGAAGACGGCGACGGTCGCGTTCTGCACCCAGTGCTCGATGCGCGGCAGGTGGTAGGTCTGGGAGTCGAAGTTGTTGGGGGACGAGGCGATCGCGAGGATGGCGACGCTGATGGCGAGGATCGCGATGACGCAGCCGAGGACCCACTGCCAGGCGGGGGCCGCCGCGGCGGCGGACTTGGTGCGCCGCCACGTGCGGCGGGTGGCGCCGCGGCGGGACCGCAGTTCCTCGCGCAGGGCGTCGAGGGGCTGGCCGCGGCCGAACAGGCGCGCGAACGGGCCGGGCGAGGCGCCGACCGGCTCGGGGGCGACGTCGCGGACGCTCCGGACGAGCACGGCCGCGACGACGGCGACCGTGGCCGCGATCCACGCGACGAGGATCGTCGCGGGAGTGAGCGCGGTGAAGAGGGAGGCGGCCTCCACGACGGCGATCGCATACGCCCCCAACAGGACCGCGGCACGGACGACTGCCAGGCGCGCAGGAGCGAGGACCGCCCCGTCGCGGGGGCGGAGGGCGTAGGCGAGCGCCGGAAGCAGGACCAGGAGCCACAGGACGAGCAGCACCGCTCCATTCAACACGACCCGTCCGGCCGATGCCGTCCTGGCATGAGCGCGTTATGGTTGTGCAATCTTGTTCGATCCGCGGGGATGGAGCAGCAATGCTGTTGTCAATTCTCGTTCCGGTCTTCAACGAGGAGCGCCTCGCTGCCGGAACGTTGAAAGAGCTGCTCGCAGTGGAGTTCCCCTGCGAGACCGAGATCGTTGCCGTCGACGACGGCTCCCGCGATCGCTCCTGGGAGGTTCTGCAGACCTTTGAGGACAATGCGCGCGTGCGGCTGATCCGCCACGACCGCAACAGGGGCAAGGGCGCGGCGATCCGCACTGCGGCGAAGGCCGCCCTCGGCGACCACGTGGTCGTCTTCGACGCCGACGGCGAGTACGACGCCGCCGACCTGCCGAAGCTCCTCACGCCGGTGCTGGACGGCAAGGCCGAGGTCGTGTACGGGTCGCGCTCGTTCGGTTCGCACTCGGCCTATTCGTTCTGGTACGTCATGGGCAACAAGGGCATCACGCTCGCGGCGAACATCCTCTTCAACTCCTACATCTCGGACCTGGAGACCTGTTACAAGCTCCTGCCGCGCCAGATGTACCTGGACATGAACATCCGCTCGGGCGGCTTCGGCATGGAGGCCGAGCTGACCGCGAAGCTCCTCAAGCAGGGCATCCGGCCGTACGAGGTCCCGATCTCGTACACGGCGCGCAGCCGCGAAGAGGGCAAGAAGATCACCTGGACCGATGGCGTGCAGGCGCTCTGGCTCCTCGGCCGCGAACGCGTGCGCCGCACGAAGCGGTAGCGGCGGCCTGTCGGCGGCCCCGCTCGGTCACTCCGCGGCGGTCCGCCACTCCTGTCCGGTATCGCCTTCACTGCACGGGTTGATCACCGGCGAGTAGTGGCCTTCAGCGGTGTTCGGCTCGTCGGGCACGTCCAGACAGTAGTTGCCGTCGCCGGAGGCGCGGACCTGCCAGAAGTCGGCATGCTCCTCCTCGTCGGTGCGCAGGTACGTGAAGTGCCAGGTCGTCTCGCCGCAGTGCTCGGCGAGGTTGAGGTATTCGCCGTCCCACCAGAGGCATTCCGTGATGGTTTCGCTGCTGTCCGGTCCGGACGTGAATTCGTACGAGTGCGTGAGGCTCACCTCGTCGCCTTCGACGGTGAATGCGAACTCGTCGATGCCGTTGTCGTCGCACAAGCCCATTCGGGCGCTCGGCGGCGGCGTGTCGAAGTAGCCGATCAGGCAGTCGCCGGTCGCCGCGCTCACCAGGACCGACATGTCCGGGAGCGGTGGTTCCTCGGCCCGCGTCTCCTCGGCGGTCGAGGGCTCGGTCGCCTCCGGCGAGCTCGAGGAGCCTTCCCCGCCGGTCGGATCCTCGCCGGCGCTCTGGCCTCCCGGTTCATCCCGATCGAAGAAGTGCATCACGCCGATCGTCACGGCGACCGCGGAGATCACCGCTGCGAGACCCAGCAGCACGCCCCGGCCGCGACGGCGCTTCGGCTCCTCCGATGCAACCGCGAGCGGCATCGGGGCGGTGGCCCGCGGCGGCGGTGACGAGGTCACCAGCAGGTCCACTGTGGTTCGATTGGATTCCTGTGCGACCGGCCTTGCCTGTGACACAGCGACTCTGCATTCCTGCGCGAACATCCCTGCGGTGGCCGGACGATCCACCGGGTCCTTGGCCATCACCCAGTCGACCAGATCGGCCACGCCGGACGGCACGCCTGCGGGCAGCGGCGGCGGCGTCTCGTGCAGGTGCCCCGTGATCACGGCCGCCGGGGAGTTCCGGTCGAAAGGCAGTGCGCCGCTGAGGCATTCGTAGGCGACCACTCCGAGCGAGTACAGGTCCGAGGCCCCGGTCAGCTCCTCACCGCGCAGCTGCTCGGGCGAGGCGTACCCCACCGTTCCCAGCACAGTGCCGGTGGCGGTCAGCGCGGTCTGGTCGCTGCGCAGAGCGATCCCGAAGTCGAGGATCGTCGGCGCGCCCTTCGTGTCGACGATGATGTTGGCGGGCTTGATGTCCCGGTGCACGATCCCGGCCCGGTGCGCGGCGTCGAGCGCGTCCGCCACCTGCGCGATCAGCGGCAGCACCCGGTGCGCGGGCATCGGGGCAAGGCTGCCGATGAGCGAATGGAGCGACCGGCCCTCGAGGAATTCCATGACCAGGTAGGCGAAGGCCTCCCCGTCGGCGGTGTGCTCGGAGCGGATGTCGTAGACGTCGACCACACCGGGCGCGTTCAGGGCGGCGACCGTGCGGGCCTCTTGAACGAAGCGCAGGCGGAAGCTCTCGTCGTCGGCGAGGGCGGCGTGCAGGACCTTGAGGGCGACCGGCCTGCGCAGCATGGTGTCCTCGGCCCGCCAGACCTCCCCCATGCCTCCCGCGCCGATCCGTTGCTGAAGGAGGTACCGATTGCCCAGCAGCACACCGGGTCTTGTGAGGAGCATGACGGCGATTATGCCCGGCTCCCACCACTACGGGGCGTTCATGTCGAATCGCCAATGCGTTACAGGCCGGTGGTACGCCGCACCGTGTCCCCGGCGAGGTCGGCTCTCGGTCAGGGTTCAAGCAGTCAGCGACGAAGAGGCGGGTGGCGGGGTGGAGTCGGGTGTCGGAGCTCGGGTCGGGCCGGGTGGCGGGGCGGGTCTGGTTCGGTTGGGGCGCAGCCGATCAGGGTGCGCGTGGGGTGCGGAACGTGAATGGTTTCGCATCGTGTGGGTGATGACGGCCGGACCTGCATCGGGGATAATTGAGATACGTACAGGGACAGGGAATTCGTACAGGTGTCGAGTAGGTGCAAGCAGACTACGACAAGCCTCTGGCTGAATCGACAAACCGACTTGTTTCGAGGCACTCAGCCCCCACCGGGGGTTCCAGATCTCATCCCAGTGCTATCGCCCGCAGCTGTCCGCGCCCCCGATGGGCCGTGACTGGGTGGACGGTTTCCTTGTTGGGATCACCCCAACCAGAAGGCAGTGCCGCACACGGCGGCACACGCGAACCGAGCAAGACCGCCAGCGTGACCGGCAATGCCATGCCGAGCAATAGAAGAACCGGTTCGGCACTACCACCAGCACGTCCATGGCGAGCATCATCCCCGTCCGGGCGTCACAATGCGCGAAAGAGCCCGTGCCTCCAGGACGGACCCCAGGCAAGGCAAGCACCGGGAGGCGAAATCGCCACCCGGAAGCTACTCGGAAGTCCACCGGGAGGCTGAACCACTCCGGCAGGGACGGAAGGCAACAACACCCGCCCGACAGGAACGGCGCGGCCAGGCGGTGGACCCACCAGAGCGAAGCCGAGTGAAGCGGGGCGCGTGGGCGCTTCGCAGGATCGACTACGAGACCACGAGAGGAGGTGACGCGACCATGCAGCATGCGGCCATGCCCCTGCAGCGGCGCAGCGAAAGCCACCTCGACCGCGAACCAGTCCTCGAGACCACCCGCACCCGACCGGTCATCGCCCTGCCCCGCAGCACCAGTGCCAACCGGCCGTCGCCGCAAGCCGCACCAACCCACAGCTACAGCTACAGGTACAGCCACAGCCACAGCCACAGCCACAGCCACAGCCACAGCCACAGCCACAGCCACAGCCACAGCCACGATCCTAGCCCGGCCGGGGTCCCGAGTGCGGCCTCAGCGACGGCAACGCACCCGAATCCCGCCGTCGCCGTCGCCGTCGCCGTCGCTGATCGCTCTGACCGCCACCGGCAACCAACCCTCGCGGCAGCATCACACCCCGGATCTGATCCTCGCCGTTCTGTCGCTGACTGCTTGAACCGCAACCGAAGACCGGCCTCGACCTCACAGTGCAACCAGGGTCCTACTGCCGCCTTCGGCTCTTCGGCAAGGCCATCGCCTGGCCCCGCATTCGGCTCCGGCGCACCACCGGCGCGCGCGCTCCGCAGTCCGATCGCGATGTCGAAACGGGTGGACCGAGTTCAGTCTTCGAGCAGCACCACATCGAGGCGGCGCGGACCGTGGACGCCCTCGACGCGCTGCAGCTCGATGTCGCTCGTCGCCGACGGGCCGGAGATCCAGGTCTGCGGGGCGGTGCGGTCGAGCATCGGCAGCGCCTCCGCGAGATGGCCCACGATCTGGTCGCGCCGGACCACCACGACATGGTGGTCCGGCACCAGCGTGACCGCCCTTCTCCCCTGGGCCGCACCGGCATCGAGCATGATCGTGCCCGAGACGGCCACCGCCGCGGCGCAACCGGTGAGCACCGCGTCCATGCCGTCGAGGTCCGCAGTGGACAGACTGATGTCGGGGACGAACTCGGCTCCACCGATCCGCCAGTCCTCCGAGAGGTCGGTGGGCACGACGACGCGCTTCGCATCGCCGATGGCCTCAGCGATCGCGGCGAGGCCGTGGTGGACGTTCGCCTTGTAGTCGACCAGCCGGTCGATGAGCATCGCCGTGATGTCCACGTCCGCAGCCAGCGAACGCCGGTACTCGCGCGGCGGCTCCGGCGCCTCGCCCGCACCCTCCAGGGCCCGGCGCATCCGCGCCAGGATCTCCTCACGAGCACTTTCGTTGTCGCGCTTGACGCTCACCGCTGCCGCCCCTTCCACCAGTCCCGGAAGTCCTCCTTCGGCGGCACCGGCAGGTCCCGGCTCACCGTCCACTTGCTGCCAGGCCACGGCAGTCTGCGCAGGTAGCCCTTGCGGCGCCACGGCATCGACCCGAATCTCGCGACCCGCAACGCGGTCCGCCACAGCTTCGGCCGCGCCATCACGGCTTCCGCGGCGCCCATCGCCGCCTTCTCGCCCGCGTTGTGCGGACCCTGCTGGCGCAGGTGGACGAGCACTTCGGGGATGTTGATCTTGACCGGGCAGACCTCGTAGCAGGCACCGCACAGGCTTGAGGCGTAAGGCAGGTCGTCGTGGCGGCCCGGTTCGAGCTGCGGCGCGAGGATCGCGCCGATCGGCCCCGGGTAGACGTGTCCGTACGCGTGCCCGCCCGTGCGCTCGTACACCGGGCACACGTTGAGGCAGGCCGAGCAGCGGATGCACGAGAGGGCCTGGCGACCGACCTCGTCGGCGAGGACGCCGGTGCGACCGTTGTCGAGGAGGATGACGTGCACGTCCTTCGGCCCGTCGCCTTCGCGCGAACCCGTCCACACCGAGGTGTAGGGGTTCATTCTCTCCCCTGTGGAGGATCGCGGGAGCAGCTGCATGAAGACCTCGAGGTCCCCGAACCGCGGCAGGAGCTTCTCGATGCCCACGATGCTGATCAGCGTCTCAGGCATGGTGAGGCACATGCGGCCGTTGCCTTCGGACTCGACCACGACCAGCGAACCGGTCTCGGCCACCGCGAAGTTCGCGCCGGAGACCGCCACCTTCGCCGACAGGAACCGGCGTCGCAGGTGGAGCCGGGCGGCCTCGGCGAGCGCGGCCGGTTCGTCGGTCAGGTCGGTCGGCGCGTCACCCATCTTCTGATTGAAGATGTCGCGGATCTCGGTGCGGTTGTAGTGGATCGCGGGCACCAGGATGTGGCTGGGCTTGTCCTCGGCGAGCTGGACGATGAGCTCGGCCAGGTCGGTCTCGAAGGCTTTGAGGCCCACGGCCTCTAGGGACTCGTTGAGTTCGATCTCCTGGGTGGCCATCGATTTGACCTTGACGACCTCGTCGGCCCCGGCCTCGCGCACGATCTGCGCGGCGATCTCGTTGGCCTCCTGTGCATCGCGCGCCCAGTGGACCGTGGCTCCGGCGGCGGTGGCGTTGCGTTCGAACTCGACGGCGAGTTCGGGGAGGCGGTGCTGCACGTCGGCTTTGATCGCGGCGGCGGTGTCGCGCAGCTGCTCCCAGTCGTCGAGTTCCCCGGCGACGCCTGCGCGTTTGGCGCGGATGGTGCCGGTGGCGTGTGCGAGGTTGGCGCGCAGTTGCGGCATGCCGAGGGCGACCTTGGCGGCCTTGGGGAATGTGGTGCCGGAGGGGATGAGGGAGGCGGCCGGGACGATGGCGGCGGCGGGGCGGGCTTCGGCGCTCACACGGTCGGTGCTCATGCGGTGCTCGCGAGGATCTCGGCGTAGTGGACGGGTCGCGGGGCCTTTGCGGCGCCGGGTGTGCGTCCGAGCCGGGAGATGCCGCCGCCGATGTGGGTGAGGCAGGAGTTGTCGGCGGCGGCGAGGTATTCGGCGCCGGTGTCGGTGGCGTGGCGGCATTTGTCGGCGAGCATCGCGGAGGAGACTTCGCTGTTCTTGAGGGCGAAGGTGCCGCCGAAGCCGCAGCACTGCTCGGCGGCGGGCAGGTCGATGAGTTCGATCCCGGCGACGGCGCGGAGGAGGCGGATCGGCTTGTCGCCCAGGCCGAGTGCGCGGGTGCCGTGGCAGGTGGGGTGGTAGGTGACGGTGTGGGGGAAGCGGGCGCCCACGTCTTCGACGCCGGCGACGTCGAGAAGGAATTCGGAGAGTTCGTAGACACGCCGGCCGATTGTCGAACCGGTGAGGTGCGGGCACTGGTCGCGGGCCATGGCGGCGCAGGAGCCGGAGGGGGTGACGATGGCGTCGTAGGGGTCGAAGACGGCTTCGAAGTTGCGGGCCAGTTTCGCGGCGTCCTTCTTATAGCCGGAGTTGGCGTGCATCTGGCCGCAGCAGGTCTGCGCGGCGGGGAAGTCGACGTCGTAGCCGAGCCGTTCGAGGATCGTGACGACGGCTTTGGGGGTCTCGGGGAAGAGCGCGTCGTTGACGCAGGTGATGAACAGGCCTACGCGTGGCATCGCGGTCGCACCTCGGCTTCCGTACTCGAGCGGTCGGTCGGGGACCCGGTCGGCAAGGCGGGGTTGTCGCGGTCGTCGGTCTTCATCGGGTCGCCCTGGTGCGCTTGGTCTTCGGGGCCGGTGGCGTGGTGCGGGCCGCTTCGAAGGCGGCTCGGTGGCGGATTCGGGAGCGGTCGAGGTGGCGGCGCATCGCCTCCTCGGCGGCGAGCGGCTGCTGGGCGATGATGGCGTCGGCGACCGCCAGGTGCTCGACCTCGGTCTCGCCGATCGACTCGGGCTCGATGTAGGCGCGGTGGAGGTGCAGGTGGGCGTCGAGGCGGCGGATCGACTTCGCGAGCTGTGCGCTGCCGCTCAGTTCGGCGACCGAGTTGTGGAAGCGGGCGTCGGCTTCGGTGAAGACGAGCTTGTCCGCGCCGGCGTCGGGTGTGCGCGCGGCGGCGAGCAGTGCATTCGCTTCGGCCGCAGCCAGAGCTGAGGCGTCGGCCAGTACGAGGCCGGTCGCGTCGGGCACGGCGCCGCTGTGGGCGAGGGCCGCTTCGGCCGCGCGGCGCTCGGCCGCGGACATCGGGGCCGCGCCAGCGGCTTCCGTCGTGAGATCGCCGTCCACTGCTCCGGGAAGGACCCATCCGCGCTCTGCCGCTCTTCGGGCCGCTCTCGGTTCCAGGAGCAGGCGGATCTCGAAGAGGTCGTCGAACTCGGCGGCGGAGAGCAGCGGCTCGACGGTGTAGCCGCTCAGCGGGCGCCGGGCGAGGAGCCCTTCGGATTCCAAGCGCGCCAGGGCTTCCCGGATCGGCGTCTGCGAGAACGCGAGCTGCTTGGCAAGGCCGTCGATGCTCAGCTTCGCGCCCGGGACCAGCTCGGAGCGCATGATGCGGGACTTCAGCTCGGTGTAGGCCTCGTCCGCGAGCGTGCGTTTCTCCGGGGTCGCCGATGTAGCCGTCATGCGCATAATCCTATAGGATAATGACGCGACGGCGCGGTTCAGCGTCGATCGAGCTGCTTTATCGCCCCATATGTTCGTATTGGAGAACCCCGTGGTCGAAGAACGGCACCCGCTTCCCTCCCGTGCGCTCGGCGATACGTCTGTCTCCTTGAGCGTCGTCGGGCTCGGGTGCGCTCCGCTCGCCGGGCTCTTCGATCCCGTCGACCCGGCCGTCGCCGCCGCCACGGTCGATGCCGCCTGGGCCGGGGGCATTCGGCATTTCGACACCGCCCCGCACTACGGCGCCGGGCTCTCCGAGGAACGGCTCGGGAGCGCTCTCGCCTCTCGGCCGCGCGAGGCGTTCACCTTGTCCACCAAGATGGGCCGCGTCCTCGTCGACCACGAAGGCCCCTGGGACATCTGGGGCGAGCCCAACGGCAAGGCCTCCGTCTTCGACTTCTCCTACCGCGGTGCGTTCGATGCCTATCTCGGCAGTCTGGAGCGCCTCGGCACCGACCGCGCCGAGATCGGCCTCATCCACGATCCCGACGACCACCGGGCCGAAGCCCTCGCCGGGACCCACCGGGCGCTCACCGAGCTCAAGGCCGCCGGGCGCATCGGCGCCGTCGGCATCGGCATGAACTCCACCGAGGCCGCCGCCGACCTCATCTCGCGCGCCGATTTCGACGTGGCGCTCATCGCCGGGCGGTACACGCTGCTCGACCAGTCCGCCCTGGACCGGCTCTACCCCCTCTGCGTCTCGCGCGGCGTCTCGGTGATCGCCGCCGGTGTGTTCAACTCCGGGATCCTCGCCGACCCGAAGCCCGGAGCGCACTTCAACTATGCGGAGGCCGACCGACGACTTCTGGCCCGAGCCCAGGCGATCGCGACGATCTGTGAGCGATACGACACGCCTTTGCGGGCGGCCGCGCTCCAGTTCCCCGCCGCCCATCCCGCCGTCGCGTCGATCGTCGTCGGCGCGCGCAACCCCGAAGAGGTCGACGACGCCCTCGCCATGTACGCCCACCCCATCCCCGGCGCCCTGTGGCACGACCTCAAGCGAGCCGGACTGCTGGCCGAGGAGGCACCCGTACCGTCATGAGCAGCGCTCTTGTGATCGACGCGCACCACCACGTTTGGACCGCCGACTACCCCTGGCTCGCGAGCAAACCGGAGTTCGAGCCGATCCGCCGCGACTACGGGGTCACCGACCTGCGCGCGAACCTGAAGGCCGCCGGCGTCGACCGCACGGTGCTGGTCGAGGCCGGCTGGGGCCACCCCTCCGAGACCGTCGAGTTCCTGCATCTCGCCGGGGCCGTAGACGAGATCGCCGGGGTCGTCGGCTTCATCGACCTGCTCGACCCGGAGCTGGCGAACACCTTGGCGCGCTATGCGAACCATCCGCGCGCGCGATTCCTCGTCGGGCTGCGCGACCAGGTCCAGGGCCGTCCCGAAGCCGATTTCCTCGCCAGGCCCGAGGCCGTCACCGCCCTCAAGACCATCGCCTCCAACGTGCCGACCTTCGATCTGATCGTGCGCGTCGATCAGCTCCCGGCCGCCGCCAAGGCCGCCGCCGCCGTGCCCGAACTGGGGTTCGTGCTCGACCACCTCGGCAAGCCCCAGGTGCGCGACGGCGACGCCGGCCTCAAGGCATGGACCGAGGCCGTCACCCCGCTCGCCAAGCAGCCCAACGTCACCGCGAAGCTCTCCGGCCTCGTCACCGAGGCCGACTGGCAGCACTGGACCGCCGCCGACCTGCGCCCCTTCATTGAGACCGCCCTCGAACTGTTCGGGCCCGAACGCCTCATGTTCGGCTCCGACTGGCCCGTCTGCGAACTGGCCGCCACGTACACCCGCGTCAAGGACGCCTTCATCGAGGTCCTCGGCCGCACCGATCCCGACGTTTTCGGCGGCACCGCCGCCCGGACCTACCAGCTAGGAGAGCAATGAAGTACGTGCGCATCGGCGAGCCCGGAAATGAATCCCCAGCGGCCTTCCACGAAGGCAAGTTCTACGACCTGCGAAGCCGCTTCGATGACATCGACCCCGCAGCCATTCCCCGTGAGGGCATCGGCGACGTGACCGCGTTCCCCGTGCTCGACATGATCGGCAAACGCATCGCCCCGCCGATACCAAAGCCCAGTGCGATCGTGTGCATCGGCATGAACTACGCCGCCCACTGCGCCGAATCCGGGGTCGAGCCGCCCGCCGAACCGGTCGTGTTCTACAAGCACCCCAATACGATCGTCGGCTGCGAGGACGAGGTGCAGATCCCGCGCGGATCGGTCAAGACCGACTGGGAGGTCGAACTCGGCGTCGTCTTCTCCAAGCAAGCCTCCTACCTCGAGTCCGAAGAGGACGCGATGGAATGCGTCGCAGGCTTCGTCGTCGCCAACGACCTGTCCGAACGCGAGTTCCAGATCGAGCGCTCCGGCGGCCAATTCGCCAAGGGCAAGGCCTGCCCCACCTTCACGCCGCTCGGACCGTTCCTGGTCACCCCCGACGAGATCGCCGACGTCCAGAACCTGCGCATGTGGTCCGACGTCAACGGCGAGCCCCGCCAGGCCTCGAACACGGGCGACATGATCTTCTCGGTCGCCCACATCATCTTCCACATGTCGCAGTTCATGGCCTTCGACCCCGGCGACCTGCTGCTCACCGGCACCCCCGAAGGCGTCGCGCTGTCGGGGCGCTTCCCCTATCTCAAGGCCGGAGACGTGGTCGAGACCGGCATCGAAGACCTGGGGCACACCGCGAACCCGACGGTGCAGGCGTGACCATCACCGCGGTCGACGTCCTCGACATCCGCTTCCCCACCTCGCGCGGCCTCGACGGCTCCGACGCGATGAACCCCGACCCCGACTACTCCGCCGCCTACGTCGTGCTCCACGCCGACGACGGCCAGGAGGGCCACGGGTTCACCTTCACGATCGGCCGCGGCAACGACATCTGCTGCGCCGCCATCGAAACGCTCAGCGAGTACGTGATCGGCACCGATGTGGACGGTCCGGCAGCCCTCGCCGATCTGTACCAGCGCCTCACCCACGACTCGCAGATCCGCTGGCTCGGCCCCGAGAAGGGCGTCATGCACCTCGCGGCCGCCGCCCTCGTGAACGCCGCCTGGGACCTCGCCGCCCGCCGCGCCGGACTGCCGCTGTGGAAATACCTCTCGACCCTCACCCCCGAGCAGATCGTGGCGTGCATCGACTGGCGGTACCTCACCGACGCCCTCACTCCCGAAGAGGCCCTTGCGATCCTGCGCGAAGCGGAGCCCGGCAAGGCCCAGCGGGTCGCCGAGGTCGAACGCGACGGCTACCCCGCGTACACCACCTCCCCCGGGTGGCTCGGCTACGACGACGAGAAGGTCGTGCGCCTCGCCCGCGAGGCCGTCGCCGAGGGCTACACGCAGATCAAACTCAAGGTGGGCGCCGACCTCGACGACGACCGCCGCCGCTTCGCCGCCGCCCGCACGGCCGTCGGCCCGGGCATCCGCATCGCCATCGACGCGAACCAGCGCTGGGACGTCGACCAGGCCGTGGAATGGACGAAGGCCCTCGCCGAGTTCGACCCGTGGTGGATCGAGGAGCCGACGAGCCCGGACGACGTGCTCGGCCACGCCGCGATCCGGGCGCGCCTGGCCCCCATCAAGGTCGCGACCGGCGAGCACGTGCACAACCGGGTCATGTTCAAGCAGCTCCTGCAGGCCGGTTCGATCGACTTCCTGCAGATGGACGCCGCGCGCGTCGCCGGGGTGAACGAGAACCTCGCGATCCTGCTGCTGGCCAAAAAGTTCGGTGTGCCGGTGTGCCCGCACGCGGGCGGCGTGGGGCTGTGCGAGCTGGTCTGCCACCTCTCCATGTTCGACTACGTCTCGGTGAGCGCCTCCATGGAAGACCGCGTCATCGAGTACGTCGACCACCTGCACGAGCACTTCACGGCCCCCACGGTGATCAAGGGCGGGCGCTACCAGGCCCCGACCGAACCCGGTTTCTCCGCCGAGATGAAGCGCGACAGCCTCATCCGGTTCTCCTATCCGCACGGTCCTGAATGGAGAAGCAACTGATGAACGGCTCCCACGATTTCGAAGGCCTCACTGTCGTGATCTCCGGCGGGTCCTCCGGCATCGGCGCGGCGGCGGCCGACGCCTTCGCCGCTCGCGGTGCGAACGTCGCGGTGCTCGATCTCAACGCGAGCGAGCAGCACTGGTCCCACAAGTGCGATGTGGCCGACGACAACCAGGTGCGCCTGGCCGTCGCCGCCGTCGCGGAGCACTTCGGCGGCATCGACATCGTGGTGAACAACGCCGGAATCGGCGCGGTCGGCACCGTCGAGGAGAACTCCGACAAGCAATGGTTCCGCGTCCTCGACGTGAACCTCCTCGGCATGGTCCGCCTCTCCCGCGCCTGCCTGCCGCACCTGCGCGAGTCCAAGGCCCCGGCGATCGTCAACACCACCTCGATCGCCGCCCTGACCGGGCTCGTGAAGCGCGCCCTCTATTCGGCGTCGAAGGGCGCGGTCCACTCGCTCACCCTGGCGATGGCCGCCGACCATGTGGCCGAAGGCATCCGCGTCAACTGCGTCAGCCCCGGCACCGCCGACACGCCCTGGGTGCAGCGCCTTCTCGAACAGGCCGAGGACCCCGCCGCCGAGCGCGCGCGACTCGAGGCCCGCCAACCGACCGGCCGCCTCGTGAGCGCCGAGGAGGTCGCGGCGGCCATCGTCTACCTCGCCGACCCCGCCAACAAGTCCCTCACCGGCACCAGCCTCGCCGTCGACGGCGGCGTGTCCGGGATGAGGCTGGTCCGCAAGTAATCCAAAAAGGAGCATTCTAGTTTAATTGCAGCGCAACGGGTGTGAAGGGATCGTTCCCACACACCCGTTGCCTTGTTTCCCAAATAGAGACTAGGTTCACGAAAGACATCTTTCACCCCACGGCGGCGCGTCTATTCAGCACACGGATCACAACAAACCAGCTGATTTCGTGACAGACATGCATCAACTGGGCGCAACGAGCGCCGCGAGCTGAAAGGTGCCGCCATGGGCAGCGAGAAGATCAACACGATGAAGCGCCGTCTGGTTTCCGGAGCGGCGATGGCCGGCGTCGCCGTGGTCGCGGGCCTCGCCCTGACCGCCGGTTCGGCCCAGGCCGAGACCACCGACGTCGGCGTCATGGCCGGCACCTGCGCCTCCGGCTACGTCTGCGGCTGGGAGGACGACGGCTACGGCGGCGACAAGTGGATGACCTGGAACCCCAGCGGCGTCGGCGACACCTACGAGATCGACGGCTGGGACGGCGACAACGAGATCACCTCGGTCATCAACAACTCCGGCCACGGTATCAAGTTCTACGACCAGGACGGCCAGGCCGGCAGCACGCTCTGCGTCGGCGACGGCGTCAGGATCAACAACCTCCAGACGTACGCGTGGAACGACCGCGCCGAGAGCGCGAAGGCCGTCAGCAGCTGCTGATCGGCTGCAGCACAAGCGATACGAGGAATCGATCCGGCGCGACGAGCGCCGTAGTCTGAAAGGTACGAACATGCGCAGCGAGAAGATCGAAACGATGAAGCGCCGTCTGGCGGCCGGCGCGGCGATGGCCGGAGTCGCCGTGGTCGCGGGCCTGACCCTCACCGCCGGTTCCGCGCAGGCCCAGACCACCGGGATCGACGCCGAGATCCTGGCCGGCGGGTGCGCCTCGGGCTACTTCTGCGGTTGGGAGAACAGCGGCTACAGCGGCGACAAGTGGGTCAACTGGCGCGTCGGCGGCGTCGGGACCGTGTACGAGATCGACGGCTGGGACGGCGACAACGAGATCTCCTCGTTCTCGAACGAGTCGAGCCGCAAACTTCGGATCTACAACGGCGACAACGCCACGGGCGCCTCGATCTGCATCGGCGCGGGCGACGACGTCCGGAATCTGAACGACGAAGGTGCCGGTGGCGGCGCGTACAACGACTGGATGGAAAGCATCAAGGTCGTCGCATCCTGCTAAGCGGTACTTGAGGTTACGAGCCGGGTCACGGAGGCAGGCGCCGCCGCCGCGACCCGGCTTTCGCGTGCGCGGTTCAGACCTTGACGCGGAAGCGGCTGCGGTAGTCGGTCGGGGTCGTGTTCAGGATGCGGCGGAACGCCCTGACCAGGGTGTCGGTGGTGCCGAAACCGCAAGTGGTGGCGACCCGGTCGAGGGTGTCGTCGGTGGTCTCCAGGCGGTTGCGCGCGGCCTCGACGCGAGCCGACTCGATGTACGCGCGCGGCGTCATCCCCAACTCGGACTTGAAGACCCGGGTGAGCTGGCGCTCGCTGACGTGGGCCTCGGCGGCCAGATCGGTCACGGTCAGCGGCTCGGCCAGATGCCGGGTGATGAAGTGGCGCAACACGTCCACGCGGCGGGTCGTCGACACCGGACCGAGCGAGACACTGAACTGGCTCTGGCCGCTGGGCCGCTTGAGGAACATGACCAGCTGCTGGGCGACCTTCAGCGCGAGCTCTTCGCCGAAGTCGTCGGCGACCAGCGCCAAGGAGAGGTCCAGGCAGGCGGTGAGGCCGGCACCGGTCCAGACGTCGCCGTCGCGGATGAAGATCGGGTCGGCGTCGACCTCGACCTCCGGGTGCTCGGCGGCGAGCTGGGCGGCCGTCGACCAGTGGGTCGTGGCGCGCCGTCCCTCGAGCAGCCCCGCTGCGGCCAGGACGTGGGCGCCGACGCAGACGGAGGCGACGCGGCGGGTGCGTCCCGCGAGTCGCCGGACCCATTCCACCACAACGGGATCGGTGAGGGCGCGCGTCCGCTTCGCGTCGTCGAACTCAACCGAGCCGGGCACGATGAGCGTGTCGATCGAGCGCCGCGCCACTTCCTCGAACGTCGCGTCCGGCAGCACCCGGACGCCGGCCGAGGTCGTGACCGGGTCCATCGTCGCGGAGGCCAGCAGGACCTCGTAGCCGGTGTCAGCGTCGTCAGGAGCGCTGCCGAGTTCGCGGCGCAGCAGCGCGAACACCTCCGGTGGTCCGGTGACGTCGAGCAGGTCGACGCGATCGAAGAGGACGACCACCACGAGGCGCTTGACAGGGCTCATGACTCCTCCACCTTGATGTCGGTTTCTGCACCTTACCTGTCATTGCCGACATCGGCGAATCGCCGTAGCGTTGTTCCCGTCAACCCCGCAAGGAACACGGGAAAGAAGGAAACACCATGCCCTCCAACACGATCCGGCAGCTCACCGGTGCCGACCAGACCCCCGCCGCGCTCGCCGACGCGACCCTGATCCTGGTCGACTACCAGAACTCCTACACGCGAGGCGCCATGGAGCTCACGGGCTGGGAGGCCGCGCTCGACAACGCCGCCGCGCTCCTCAGTGCCGCCCGCGCGGCCGGGACCACCGTGATCCACGTGCAGCACGACGGCGGCGAGGGCAGCCTCTACGACATCCGGGCCGAGATCGGCGCGGTCCACCCGAAGGTCGCCCCGCTCGAAGGCGAAGCCGTCGTCGTCAAGACCGCCCCGAACTCCTTCGTAGGCACCGAACTCGGCGAGCTGGTCGACGCCGCCGGGCACCAGGACGTGATCGTCGTCGGCTTCATGACCCACATGTGCGTCACCTTCACCTCGGAGGGCGCGATGCTGCGCGGCAATCGGCCCACCGTGGTCGCCGACGCCTGCGCGAGCCGCCCGCTCGCCACCGCCGTCGCCGAGGTCTCGGCCGAGCAGCTCCACCAGAGCGCGCTCGCGACGATCGCCGACGTCTACGGCGTCGTCGTCCCCACGGCCGCCGACCTCAAGTAGCGCTTGACGGGACCGGTCCCCTCGGGGCGCTGCCATGCTTGGGTGATGGTCGCTCCTCTCGCCTTGTGGCTCTCCCCCGGGCGGCGTCGAAGTTGGCGCGGACACCCCTCCTCGATGCCGACCCACCTCGACGACGTCCTCGGGGAACTGCCGTCCCTCCGAGCCGGGTTCGAAGCGCCCTCGGCGCGTAGGGCCGGGTCGATCAGGTCCCTGCCCGCCTGCGTGCGGGGTGTCGCTTCAGGATCATTTCGGTCTCCGGGAGAGGTGGATACCCACCAACGGTAATCCGCGGCCGCCTGGGGCGGAAGGCCTTGGGGCGGTGTCCCTTGCGGCGATGGCGGCGGCGACTCCTTTTATCCCGCTGAGGATCAGGTCGCCGTACGGCCCTTCGGGGAGGTGCGAGGCGCTCTTGTCGGCCTCGTCGAGGTGGGCCTCGGCGGCCGCGAAGGAACCGAGTCGGCGGTAGTCGTCGGCGAGGTTGAGGTGCAGCGACGGGTAGAAGCCCGCGATCTGGAGGCCGGCGTGATGCGCTTGCACGCGTTCGTCAGTGGCCGCATCGGCGGCGTCCAGGGCGCGGATGTCCCAGGCCAGGGCCTGGGCGGCGTCCTCGAAGAGGTCGGCCATGGAGTGCGCGAGCGTGCAGCGGTGCAACGGGTCGCCGACCACGCCGATCTCGGCCCAGAGGTCGAGCAGCGTCGCGCGGGCGGCGGCCTTGTCGCCGGTCTGGCCTGCCATGACGGCCCGGCCGATGGCTTCCATGATCGGGTCGGCGGGTGTTTCGGTCATGGCGGCAATCCTCCCGCAGTGGTACGACCCTTTCGCCGACGGTCGCCTCAGGCCATTGCCTGGCGGAAGACGACGGCCGCACCGTGGGCGGCCGCGGCGGGAATGAACGGCTCGCCGTCGGCAGTTCGCCCGAACCCGATCTTGTTGTCGCTCAGCCATTGTTCGGCGGCGTCGAGGTCGCCTGTTTCGATCACGTAGGCGCTCAAGGCCGGCTCGGCTGGTGGGACTTCACCGGGCAGCCAGGCGGCCAGGTCGTTCGCGGTGGCGAGGGTGAGACGGCTGCTGCCGAGGTCGAACGTGCGGGTGCCGCTTCGGGGAGCGATGCCCAGGTAGCGCTCGTAGCGTTCGGCGGCCTCGTCGAGGCCATCGGCGGGGAAGCACAGGACGCACTCCGCCAATGCCTTGGCGCCGTTCGGATGCGCAAGGCCGATCTGAGCGTCGAGGACCGCTCCGGGCGCGTCCTCGGCCGCGCCGACCCGGCCTTCAGGGAGGAGGCCCGGCGGGGCGGTCGGGTCGTCGTCGCTGATCTCCAGGAACTTGATCGGCTCCATCTGCGTGCCCTCGGCCGTGACGATCGGCCGCTGCGCGGCCCGGGCACCGGTGTGGCGGATACCGTTTCGATCCCAGCGGACTGCGGTCGCCTCGGCTTTGGTCGTCGTGAAGACCAGGATGTGTGCGCCTTCGAACCGGTCGAGGCGGGCCGCGAGCCCGGAAACGGACTGCTGCAGGGCGTTCCGGGTCGCGTCCAGGTGCGCATCCGGGATCTGCAGCGGGGCCAGCCTCGCGCCCTCCGGCAACCGGTCGGAGTCATCGGGCGCGAACGCCAGCAGCTCGATGAAGCTCCTGGGGAAGTCGGCGTGGGTGTTGCCCGCCCCGATCGGTTCCGGGACCGCGCCGGGCGCGGGCGGCAGGGCCGGATAGGAAGGCGGGCCGAGATGAAAGCCGAAGGCGCGGAAGGTGTCGAGGGCGGCGTTCAGATCGTGGACGATGAGGCCCACATGATGGAGGCCGGTGATCTCGCTGCTGGTCATGCCGAGGTCCTGTCGCTTGAAGCGGATGGGTCAGTCGGCCGCGGTGCCGTAGGCGGTGCGGCGGAAGTCGTCGGCCAGGCGCTGGAAGGCGTCGATGACCTGCGACGCGGCGGCCTCGTAGCGTTCGGCCGATGGTGCCCTGACCGGTTCGAAGGAGCGGTGCAGGACCTCGGCGAGCTGGTCGGCCCGCTGTTCGAGGCTCAGGCGAGCGGGCAGGAGCGGCTCGGCGGCGAAGAAGCCGTAGGCGATCGCCTCGGCCGCGTAGTCGATCTCGTCCAGGTCGAGACCGGGCCGTAGGAGCCGCCCCGCCTGCAGGGCTTTGAGGTATTCGCGGACGGCGGCGCGCTTGGACGCCGCGAGAGCCGCGCGCGCGGGATGGTTCGCGACGTATGCGAGTTCGGCGGTGTCGGTCACGAAGATGCGGTTCAGGATCGGGCGCCGCGCTGTCGCGTTGAAGTGGCGCCGGAGGTACCGGGAGAGCGCCGCTTCGCCCGGGTCGGCCCTGATCGCGGCCACGACCTCGTCGTACATCGTCGCCGCTTCGCGCGCACCGGCCGCGATCAGCAAATGTTCGCGGCTCGACCAATGCAGGTAGACCGTGCCCTTGCCGACCCCGGCCCGCCCCGCGACCTCCTCGATGCGGAGGCGCCGCGCGCCGTCGCTCATGACCAGGGCCGCAACGGCATCGAGGATCGTGTCGGCCCGCTGCCGCAGGTCCGCGCGCTGGCTCAGGGCCATGTCCGCCTCCCGGAAACTTCCGAACTCATGACCAGGATTGTATTTCAGTCACGAGTTTTCGCACAAGTGCAATGTGCGACGGGACCTGGAAGGAGCGCCGGGTCACAGTCCTGGATAGGCTGGGGAGCATGGATGCTGCGTCGTTTCTTCGCCATTTCCGGCGCGAGCTTGACGCGTTCGGCGCCTGTCTCGCGAACGGCGACCTCGCCGCCCCGATCGAGCACGGCGACGAGGGCTGGACCCTCGCCGAACTCGCCGCGCACGTCGGCACCGCGAACCTGTTCGCCGCCGCGGCCGTCACCGACTGGGACGGCGGCACCGAGCCGCCCGACGGGACCCCGCCGAAGGTCCCCGAGGACCGGTACGAGCTGACGCGCTGGGTCGACGGCACCGGCGAGGTGCTGGCCATGGCGCTCGACGTCGACCCGAACGCGCCCGCCTGGGGCTACTACACGCCACCCAACGCGGGCTACTGGCAGCGGTCGCGCGCCGTGTCGATGATGCTGCACCGCTGGGATGCCGAACGGGCCGTGGGGGAATCGGGTCCGCTCGACGCCGAGCTGGCCTGCGAGGGCATCACGGAGGTCTTCGACGTGCTGGCGCCCAGGCAGATCGGACGCGGCAAGGCCTGGCCGCCGGACGTGTGCATCCGCTTGGAGGCCACGGACACCACCGAATGGTGGGTCTTCGGCCCCGGCGACCCGGTGGCCGACATCGCGGGCACCGCAGGGGATCTGCTGCTCCTGCTGCGCGGGCGGCGCTCCCCGGACGACCCCGTGTTCCTGTGGACCGGCGACCGCGAGGCCGCGCTCTCGGTCCTGAAGGGCCCGTTGACCTAAGCGGAGGCCCCTTGCGAGGGAAGCTGGGCCGCCTCGATGACCTCGTCCAGGATCTCCCTGGTGCGCAACAGGTCCGCGATCTGGCCGTCGATGCGTTCGCGCTCGATCCGCAGCTCCGCGGCCAGGGTTTCAGTGGTGGCCTCGTTGGGGCCGCCGTCGTCGTGCATGCAGGGCAGCATGTCCGCGATCGTGCGGGAGGAGAGCCCGGCCGCGTACATGATCTGGATGCGCACCACCCGGTCCACCGCCCGCTCCGCGTACTCGCGGTGGCCGCCCGGGGTACGGCCGGATTCCAGCAGGCCCTGCTGCTCGTAGTAGCGCAGCGAGCGCTCGCTGACGCCGGTCCGACGGGCGAGTTCCCCGATTCGCATGGCCTGCCTCACAAATCCTTGAACCTGACATGGATGTCAAGTTCTACGGTACCCCCATGACGAACCAAGCCACGGCCCCGAGCCTCTTCGCACCCGCCCGCCTCGGCGCAATGGAGCTGCCGAACCGACTGGTCATGCCCCCGATGAGCCGCAACCGCGCCGCCGCAGGCGGGGTGCCGACGCCGCTCATGGCCGAGTACTACGCGCAGCGCGCCTCAGCGGGCCTCATCGTCGCCGAAGCCAGCTCCCCCAACCAGGTCGGCTACACCTACCCGGACATCCCGGGCATCTTCACCGACGCCCAAGTGGAGGGCTGGCGGCTCGTGACCGACGCGGTCCACGACGCGGGCGGCCGCGTCTTCCTCCAGATCGAGCACGGCGGCCGCATCGGCCACCCCGAGACCAGCGGCCTGATCCCCTTGGCGCCCTCGCCGATCGCGCTGCCCGGCTACATCCACACCCCGAGCGGCCACGGCGAGCCGCCCGTCCCACGCGAAATGTCCACGGCCGAGATCCGCGCCACGATCGGCGACTTCACCGCGGCGGCCCGCAACGCGATCCGCGCCGGAGCGGACGGCGTCGAGGTCCACGCGGCCAACGGCTACCTGCTCAACCAGTTCCTCGCCACCAGCACCAACCATCGCACCGACGCCTACGGCGGCACGGTCGCGAACCGCATCAGGTTCGTGGTCGAGGTCGTCGAGGCCGTGGCCGCCGCGATCGGACCCGAGCGCACCGGCCTGCGCCTCTCCCCCGGCAACCCCCACAACGGGATCGCGATGGACGACGCCGACGTCCTCTTCCCCGCGTTGCTGGAGGCGCTCGCCCCGCTCGGGCTCGCCTACCTCCACCTCGCCTACGCCGCCCCGACGCCGCTGTTCGCACGGCTGCGGCGGCTCTGGCACGGCGTCCTGATCGCGAACCCCTCGGATCCCGAAGCGGCCGAATCGGATCCGATCCCCGCCGACGGCGGTCTGGGCGCCGCCAACGGAATCTTGGACGCGGGCGCGGACCTGGTCGCGCTCGGCCGGCCGTTCATCGCCAACCCGGATCTGGTGGAGCGCCTGCGGACCGGCGCACCGGTCAACCGGCTCCGCGGCGACCTGCCGCTCTATGGCGGCGGCGCGGCAGGCTACACCGACTACCCGGTGCTTGAGGACGCCGACACGCGCTCGGCCGTCGCCTGAATCGGACCGCGGTGCCGGTCACAGTGGCGTCTCGTTGGAACGTGACCGGTATCGCGGAGTATCGGCGCAGCTCAATCCTGCTGCGTCCCAAACCACACCATATATACCGACCTGATAACAAATTCGGTCCAGTTCGGGTGTGGCGGCATCAAAATTCACTTTCGCAGGCGAACATCCATCTATGCCTTCTGAATCGAACCGGCCTGCGACCGCGCGCAGGAGTGCGGGGATCACGGACCGAGGTGTGACCGTCCGTGACGACGCGTTCGTCGGACAGATCATCACGCCGCTGCGCCGCTACATCCCGGTGGGCTGGTTCGACTGGGAGCCGTACGGGAAGCGGCCCAAGAGCTGGTGGCCCGACCTCTTCATGTTCCTGGGGTTCCTCGCGCTCGCGTTCCTCGTGAGCTACCCGTCGTGGCTCGTGCGCCTCGACGTGGAGGTGCGCCTGTGGGCCGTGGACGCGAACGACCTCGAATGGCTGACGGCACTCGCCAAGGGCGGGGCCGAGTTCGGCCAGGCGCGCACGGTCGCGACGGTCACGCTGCTCATCGCGATCTGGTGCGCGCTGCGGTCGCGGTCGATCCGGCCGCTGCTGATGTACGTGATCTCGTTCATCACCCTGGCCAGCATCCTCGGTCTGAAGCACCTGCTGGGCCGGCCGCTCTCGCAGCACCCGTTCAAACTCCTCGGGGTCTCGCCCGACGGGCCGATGCTCTTCACGTACCACGCCGAGGGCGGCGGCAACATCGTCGACGCGACCGCGTTCCCCTCAGGGCACGCGGTGAACTCGATCCTGCTGTTCGGCCTCATCGTGATGCTGATCGGCCACGTCATCCCCGCGTGGGCGCGCTGGGCGCTGCTGATCGCCCCGCCGGTGATCGTCTTCACGTCGCAGGTGTACCTCGGTCAGCACTGGCTCTCGGACGAGCCCGCCGGGTTCCTGTTGGGCCTCATCATCATCCGCAGCGCCAAGCGGGTGCCGTGGCACACGATCCCGCTCGGGCCGCTGTCGGTGTTCGACCCGGCCACGAGGCGCACGATCCTGATCTCGGTGCTGCTCATCCTGGGCGTCATGCTCACGCCGACGCTGCACCTGGTCCCGGCGCTCATCGCGGCCGCCGTGCTGCCGACGCTCGGCCTGATCTGGCTGTGGCTCAGCACGAAGGCGAAGCAGCACCGGGAGGCGGCCGAAGCCGAGGCCGCGGGTCAGGGTCCCGACGGGGACCCTGAGATCCCTAGCCAGCCGTCAGATAGTCACCCGAGAGCTTGACGCGGCCGTCGCCCTCGGTCACCTCGCCGATGGTCCAGGCCTCGACGTGGCGCGCGGTGAGCACGGCCAGCGAGCGGTCCACCTGGTCGGGGGCGACGATGGCGACCATGCCGACGCCCATGTTGAAGGTCCGCTCCATCTCCTCGGCGCCGATGCCGCCGGTGCGCTGCACGAAGTCGAAGACGGGGTTGGGCGTCCAGGTGCCGCGGTCGACCTCGATCTGGAGGCCTTCGGGCACGGACCGTACGAGGTTCCCGGCGAGCCCGCCGCCGGTGATGTGCGCGAAGGCGTGCACGTCGCACTCCTTGGCGAGCTCGAGGCAGTCCTTGGCGTAGATGTGGGTCGGGGTCATCAGCTCTTCGCCGAGGGTCCGCTGGTTGCCGAACTCGGGGACGACGGTGCTGAGGTCGACCTTGCCGACGTTGAACAGGGCCTCGCGCACGAGCGAGAAGCCGTTGGAGTGGACGCCGGAGGCGCGCATGGCGATCGCGACGTCGCCGGGCTTGACCCGCTCGGGGCCGAGCAGCTGGTCGGCCTCGACGACGCCGACGCCGGTGGCGGAGATGTCGTAGTCGTCGGGCTTCATGACGCCGGGGTGCTCGGCGATCTCGCCGCCGATGAGCGCGCAGCCCGCGTAGCGGCAGCCGTCCGCGATGCCCGCGCCGATGTCGGCGATCTTCTCCGGCACGACCTGGCCGGTGGCGATGTAGTCGAGGAGGAACAGCGGCTCGGCGCCGCAGACGACGAGGTCGTCGACGACCATCGCGACGAGGTCGATGCCGACCGTGTCGTGGATGTCGAGCTTCTGCGCGATGACGAGCTTGGTGCCCACGCCGTCGGTGGAGGAGGCCAGCAGCGGCTTCTTGTACTTCTCGGTGTCGAGCGCGAACAGCCCGGCGAAACCGCCGATGCCGCCCACGACCTCGGGCCGGACGGTCTTCTTGATCGAGGGCTTGAGCGCCTCGACGGCCCGGTCGCCGGCGTCGATGTCGACGCCCGCGGACTGGTAGGAGATGGTCCTCGGAGTGGTGGTGCCGCTGCTCACGCTGTGGTCCCTTCCCGCACTTGCGTGCTCGCTTCGGTCGATCGCTGGGCGCCCGGCGTCGCTGCCTCCGGCGCTTCCATGAGGTGCTTGCCGATGAGGTCGGAAGCGGGGAGTTCGATGGGGTACTGGCCGTCGAAGCAGGCCATGCAGAGGCGGGACGCGGGCTGCTCGGTGGCGCGGACCAGGCCCTCGATCGAGACGTAGCCGAGCGAGTCGGCCCCGATCTGGGCGCGGATGCCGTCGGTGTCGAGCGATCCGGCGATGAGCTCGGCGCGGGTGGCGAAGTCGATGCCGTAGAAGCACGGCCACTTCACCGGCGGCGAGGAGATCCGGATGTGGACCTCGACCGCGCCGGCCTCGCGCAGCATCCGCACGAGCGCGCGCTGAGTGTTGCCGCGCACGATCGAGTCGTCGACGATGACCAGGCGCTTGCCCTTGATCTGGTCGACGAGCGGGTTGAGCTTGAGACGGATGCCCAACTGCCGCAAGGACTGCGAGGGCTGGATGAAGGTGCGGCCCACGTACTGGTTCTTGGTGAAGCCCTGGCCGTACGGGATGCCGGACTCTTCGGCGTAGCCGATCGCGGCCGGGATGCCCGATTCGGGGACGCCGATCACGAGGTCGGCCTCGACCGGGTACTCGCGGGCGAGGGTGCGGCCGACCTCGACGCGGGTGGCGTAGACGTTGCGTCCGGCCAGCTTCGTGTCGGGGCGGGCGAGGTAGACGTACTCGAAGAGGCAGCCCTTGGGCTCGGGGTTCGCGAAGCGGGTGGAGCGCAGGCCGTGCTCGTCGATGGTGAGCAGCTCGCCGGGCTCGACCTCGCGCACGAAGTGGGCGCCGATCGTGTCGAGCGCGGCGGTCTCGCTGGCGACGGCCCAGCCGGAGGCGAGGCGGCCGAGGACGAGCGGGTGCACGCCCTGCGGGTCGCGGGCGGCGTAGAGCGTGTTCTCGTCCATGAAGACGAGGCAGAACGCGCCGCGCAGCTTGGGGAGGACGCGCTCGGCGGCGGAGGACACCGACTCGTCGGGGTGGGCCGCGAGGAGCGCGGTGATGAGGTGCGTGTCCGACGTGGTGGTGCCCATGTCGATGCCCAGGCGGTCGACCTCTTTCACGAGGTCGGCGGTGTTCACCAGGTTCCCGTTGTGGGCCAAGGCGATCGCGGTGCCCGTGGAGGTGGACCGGATCGTCGGCTGGGAGTTCTCCCAGGTGGGGGCGCCGGTGGTGGAGTAGCGGGCGTGGCCGATGGCCAGGTGCCCCTGGAGCGGGGCGAGCGTGGACTCGTCGAAGACCTGGGCGACGAGGCCGAGGTCCTTGTAGACGACGGTGCGCGCGCCGTCGGAGACGGCGATGCCCGCGGCTTCCTGGCCGCGGTGCTGCAGCGCGTACAGCCCGAAGTAGGTGAGTTTCGAGACCTCTTCCCCGGGGGCCCAGATGCCGACGACGCCGCAGGCGTCACGGGGGCCGGGATTGTCGGGATCGAGTTCCGTGGTGAGTCGACCGTCACCTCGGGCCACTGCAACTCCTCGGTTGGTGGATATTCGGCGGAATCGCCACCCTCAGTCTATCGGACCAGCGGGAAGTCGCCACCGTCCAGCGACGGCGGGTGTGTGCCGCGCCCCTCACAAGAGCGCAGCTCGCAAGCTCGCCAACAGCGCAGTCGAGGGGAAACTCACCGCATAACGGCAGAGGCGGGCCGGATTCACCCGCGAGTGAGAGCGGTGCCGGGTGGGGTCGCCATCGCGAAAATGTCGTACCCCGATGCCACCCTTGTCGTTGGGGGCGTTCGATTCGCTGAGCGTCTTCGGCGTCCCCTCCGCCAGACCCCTCGAAAGGAAACGCCGTGACGGGATCACCCGTCACGGCGTTTCACATACTGCTGCTTGCGTATCGGCTACCAGGAGCGGGGGCGGTCGTCCCACTCGCCCCAGTTGCGGCGGTCCGTGCGCTTGGAGTCCGGGTCGTCGCCCTCGCCCTCGCGGTTCGGCTCGCCACCGTACGGCGCGGCCGGGGGCTGGGACTGGTCGCCGTACTGCGGCATCGCCCGGGTCGCCCCGTACTCGCCTGAGCCGCTGGCACCTGCGGGCGGCGCGGGCTGCTCCTGCGGCGCGTACGGGTCGCGACGCATCGACTGGCTTTGATACGGATCGCTGCTCGGCGGTGCGCTTCGCGGCGCGCTCGGGGGCGCGCTGTGCGAACCGTGCGCACCGAAGCTCTGCTGGCCGCCCTGGGCGCCGTGGCTCTGCGAGCCCGGGCCGTACTGCGGCGCGCTCGGCGATCCCTGCGGACCGTAACTCTGCTCGAGGGGAGCACTCGGCGCACCGTAATTCTGCTCACGCGGGGCGCTCGGCGCACCGTAGCTCTGCGGGGCGCTCGGCGCGATCCCCGGGTTCTGCGGATCGAACATCGAACCGGTCGGCCCCGCCGGCGGCGGCGTGGGCGACGGGTGCGGTCGCGTCGAACCGAGGTCGCCGTACGGGCTCACCGATGCGGCCGGAGACGGCCCCGGGTGCGGCCGAGTGGCGCTCGGGTCGGAGTAAGGGCTCGGCGGCGCGGACGGGGCCGCGTGCGGACGCGTCGAACCCAAGTCGCCGTAAGGACTCGACGGAGCCGCCTGCGGCTTCGCGCCGAGGTTCGCCTGCGGCATGATCTGCGTGGCGTCGGAAGCGCCGGGGCCGCCCGGCTGCTTGACGACCGGCAGGATCGTGGTCCCGTCCGGACCCAGGCTCGGACCAGTGGGGCCCGCGCCGAAGCCGCCCTGCGGCATGACCTGCGTCGAGTCCGACGCGCCGCCGTAAGCGGGCCCGAACTGGGTCGGCGCGGCAGGATTCCCGGCGCCGTCGACGAGGCCGCCGGGATGGATCATCGTCGGCGCTTCGGCTCCCGGGCCGGGAGCGGCCTGGTACACGCCGGGCGTCCCGACCTGGGCCGCGGTCGGCTGGTGGTCCGGCGGGACGTCGGGGGCGAAGCTCTCGTCGTCGTCATCGTCCTTGTCCTTGCCGCCGCGCAGCAGGAACACGATGCCGACGATGCCGCCGACCACGAGCAGCGCACCGATGACGATGAGGAAGATCAAGGTGCCGGACATGCCGCCACTGTCCTTCTTCTCGGTCTCGGCCGCTTCCGCGCTGGTGGGCGGGGCGCTGGTGGGCGCCGCGCTCGACGGCTCCTCTTCCTGGACCTTCGTGATCGTGATGTTCCGCGTGATGGAACCGCTGCCCTCGCCGGCCTCGAACTCCTCGGTCTTCTCCTCGAAGCCCTCCGCGGTGACGACGATCGTCATCTCGCCGGGCGCGATCGGGTTGGAGTTGTCGCCGGTGAACGAGTACGCGCCGTCGTCGCCGGTGGTCGTGTCGCGCTCGTTGCCCTCGCCGTCGGTGAGGACGACCTTCGCTTCCTTGACCGGATCGGCGTTCGAGGTGACCGCGCCGCTGATCTCGGAGATCGTCGAGGTGGTGGCCGTGCCGACCACGTTGAGGCCGCTCGACTGGCTCTGCGAGTTGAAATCGACCTTGAAGTTCCCCGAGGCCTGATCGCCCTCCGGGAGGTCGGACTCGGACACCGTCGCCACCGTGAACGAGACGGTGCGCTGCCCGCCGGGCTCGACCTGCGGACAGGTGACCTTGTCGGCGTCGTCGCGGGTGCACAGGCCGGCGCCGCCGTCGTTGTCGATCGCGCTGACGTAGTCGTTGAGGCCTTCGACCTTCGCCTTGATCGAGATGTCCTTGGGCTCGACGGGGTTGTTGTTCATCACCGTGAACGAGATGACCGTGGCCTGACCGCCGACGCTCACCGGGTTCGGATTGAACGATCCGTTGAACCACCCGGCGACGTCCTGCGCGACCGCCGCCTGCGGGAACGCCAGGACACCGAGCAGTACACCGCCCGCCACCGCGAGGCCGGCCAGCCTTGCGCGCAGGCCACCCCCTCGCCCGCGCCGGGACCGCAGGACGTTAGTCTGGGTCCCGCTCGGTTCGGCAGCTACGGTCATCTACATCCCCTCCTGGGCATGTGTCGTCCAGCGCTCACTCGCAGCGATCCGCCACGGGCAGGCACGACGAACCCACGGAAGCGGGCCGTCGTCGCCACTATGCCTGGTCTCATTTCGATCACGGGACCGGGGTGGAGGCACTGCGCCATGCTTGAAACGCTCGGTTGTCCGAGTGCTCGGTCAAGTCCTCGGTAGTAAAAGCACTGCCGTTCGGCGACGTGCCGTAACGGGCAGTCTAACGTGGTTCGGAGGTTCTCCCGTGGACGCTGTGGTCGATGCCATTGCCGCGTTCGACGACGACGAAGCCCCCGACCGGGAGACGCTGAAAGTCGCCGTTCGCGCGCTCCTGAAGGCCCTTGCGGAAAAAGCCCCTGGTCACACGGTAGAAGTCCGCGTGCCCCCGTACGGCGCGGTGCAATGCGTCGAAGGCCCGCGCCACCGCCGCGGCACGCCGCCGAACGTCATCGAATGTCAGCCGCTCGTGTTCCTCGCCCTCGCCACCGGCCGCACCACCTGGCAGGAAGCGCTCGCGAGCCACCAGGTCTCGGCCTCCGGCCAACGCGCCGACCTCAGCGAGCAACTGCCGCTCACCACGCCGACCGGCGAACTGATCGAGGAATAGCGGCTCCGCTTCAGCTCCCCTTCAGGTTCGTCCCCGTAGCTTTGCAACCGGGGACCCTTAGCCAGAGGTACATCGGGCTTTTGGCGTGCGCCGAAAGCGAACCGCCCCGGAACCGAAGTCCCGGGGCGGTCCTTATATATAGAGCCTTACTCGCCCAGCTGGGCGCCGATGCGGCCCTTCCAGGACGCCTCGAGTTCCTCGCGACCGATGTCGAAGTGGTCCCGCAGGTGCAGGCCGTCGGTGTTCGCGTCGGTCACGCCCAACGGCGTGATCGGCAGGCTCCGCTGCTCGCACGCGCTGCGCACAGCCAGCTCCTGGCCGCGCGGGATCACCACGAGCACACGCCCGGACGACTCCGAGAACAGGTACGTGAACGGGTCCGCGCCCTCGGGCAGGAGGATCTGCGCGCCGAGCCCGGAGTGGCAGATCGCCTCCACGAGCGCCTGCGAAAGCCCGCCCTCGGACAGGTCGTGCGCGGCGGCGAGCTGCTCGGTCTCGGCCAGTCGCGAGAGCAGCTCGGCGAGCTTCATCTCGTGGTCGAGGTCGACCTTCGGCGGGAGCCCGCCGAGGTGCCCGTGCATCACGTTGGCCCATTCGGAGCCCGAGAGCTCCTCTTCGGTGGTGCCGATCAACGCGATCGTGTCGCCGGTCTTGCCCAGCCCCAGCGGGATACGGCGGGCCACGTCGTCGATCACGCCGAGCACGCCGATGACGGGCGTCGGGTGGATCGCGTCGCGGCCGGTCTGGTTGTAGAACGAGACGTTGCCGCCGGTGACCGGGATGCCGAGCTTCTGGCAGCCGTCCGCGATGCCGGTGACGGCCCGCTCGAACTGCCACATGACGTGCGGGTCCTCCGGCGAACCGAAGTTGAGGCAGTCGGAGACGGCGATCGGGGTCGCGCCGGTGACGGCGACGTTCCGGTACGCCTCGGCGAGCGACAGCTGCGCGCCGACGTACGGGTCGAGCCGCGCGAAGCGGCCGTTGCCGTCCAGCGAGATCGCGATGCCGACGCCGGTGCGCTCGTCGAGACGCACGACGCCCGCGTCGTGCGGGGTGCCGAGCACCGTGTTGCCGAACACCGAGGAGTCGTACTGCTCGGTGATCCACGACTTGTCGCACAGGTTCGGGCTGGCGGCCATGTCGAGGACGGTCTGGCGGATCTCCTCGTCGGTCGTCGGACGCGGCAGCGTCTCGGCCCGGTCGACGGCGATGAGCCCCAGGTCGTTCGGCTCGGCGATGGGCCGGTTGTAGACCGGGCCCTCGTCGGCGAGCGACTTCGGCGGGACGTCCACGACGGTCTGGCCGTGGAAGTCGATCACCAGGCGGCCGGAGTCGGTGACGGTGCCGATCTCGGTGGCCAGCAGGCCCCAACGGCGCGAGCGCGCCAGGACTTCCTCGGCCTTGGCCGGGTCGACGATGAGGAGCATCCGCTCCTGCGACTCCGAGGCGAGGATGTCGTGCGGCTCCATGCCCTTGGCGCGCAGCGGGACCAGTTCGAGGTCGACGTGCATGCCGCCGTCGCCGGCGGCCGCGGTCTCGGACAGGGCGCAGGTGAGCCCGGCGCCGCCGAGGTCCTGCACGCCCACGACGAGGCCGGCGTCGAACAGCTCGAGGCAGACCTCGATGAGCAGCTTCTCGGTGAACGGGTCGCCGACCTGCACGCTCGGGCGGGCGTCGCCTTCACCGCTCTCGGAGAAGGTGGCGCTGGCGAGGACGGAGACGCCGCCGATGCCGTCGCGGCCGGTCTTGGCGCCCATGAGGATCACGGTGTTGCCGACGCCGCTGGCCTGCATGGACTGGAGGCGCGAGCGCGGCATGACGCCGACGCTGAGCGCGTTGACCAGCGGGTTCCCCTGGTAGCACGGGTCGAAGTAGGTTTCGCCGCCGATGTTGGGGAGCCCGACGCAGTTGCCGTAGTGGCCGATGCCGTCGACCACGCCCGGAAGCACCCGGGCGGTGTCGGGGTGGTCGATGGCGCCGAAGCGGAGCGAGTCCATGACCGCGATCGGGCGGGCGCCCATGGCGATGATGTCGCGGATGATGCCGCCCACGCCGGTGGCCGCGCCCTGCTTGGGCTCGACGTACGACGGGTGGTTGTGCGACTCGACCTTGAAGGTGACGGCGATGTTCTCGTCGATGGCGACGACGCCGGCGTTCTCCCCGATCCCGGCCAGGAGGCGCGGGGTCTTGGGGTTCTTCTCGCCGAACTGGCGCAGGTGCACGCGGCTCGACTTGTACGAGCAGTGCTCGGACCACATGATCGAGTACATGGCGAGCTCGGACTGGGTGGGACGGCGCCCGAGGATCTCGCGGATCCGCTGGTACTCGTCGTCCTTGAGGCCCAGTTCGGCCCACGGCTGTTTCTCGTCGGGGGTCGCGTCGGCGACCCCTACCGTGTCGACGGCGACGTTGAGTTGGCTCATCGGTTGGCTCCACTGGTGTCGACGGCCCCGGTGAGGTGGGCCAGGACGGAGGCGACGATGCCGAGACCGTCGTTCGACGGGCCGGTCAGCTCGTCGACGGCGTGCTCGGGGTGGGGCATGAGGCCCACGACGTTCCCGCCCTCGTTGGTGACCCCGGCGATGTCGCGCATCGAGCCGTTCGGGTTGTCGAGGTACCGGAAGACGACGCGGCCGCCGGCCTCGAGCTCGTCGAGGACGGCCTCGTCGGCGACGTAGCGCCCCTCGCCGTGCTTGGCGGGGAAGACCACTTCGCTGCCCGGCTGGTACAGGCGGGTCCAGGCGGTCCGCTCGGTCTCGACGCGCAGGCGCGCCGGGCGGTTGCGGTAGCGCAGGTGGGCGTTGCGCACCAGTGCTCCCGGGAGCAGGTGCGATTCGCACAGCACCTGGAAGCCGTTGCACACCCCGAGGACGGGCATCCCCTGGGCAGCGGCGGCCTTGACGGTGTCCATCACCTGCGAGAAGCGGGCGATGGCGCCGCAGCGGAGGGCGTCGCCGTAGGAGAAGCCCCCGGGCAGGAACACGGCGTCGACGCCCGCGAGGGCGGCGTCGTCGTGCCACAGCCCCACCGGCTCGGCTCCGGCCAGGCGCACCGCGCGGGCGGCGTCCCGGTCGTCGAGCGAGCCGGGGAAGGTCACGATCCCGATCCGCGCGGTCATGCGCCCTCGACCGCGCCGGACTCGATCGAGAGCGTGAAGTTCTCGATGACCGGGTTGGCCAGGAGCTGGTCGGCGATCACTCGCGACTGCTCCTCGACGTTCTGGGCGTTCTCGTCGAACTCGATCTCGACGCGCTTGCCGATCCGCACCGACGCGACGTCGTTGACGCCGAGACGGGGCAGCGCCCCGAGGACGGCCTCGCCCTGGGGGTCGAGGATTTCGGATTTCAGCATCACGTCGACCACTACACGGGCCACGGGCGCACTCCTGTCGGTCACATGGACGGGACAACAGTGCAAGCATATTCACGGGCCCTGACCAGGGCCAGCACCGCGCTATGAGTACGGTGCCAGGTCACAGCAAGTCATAGGATGTTTCCGGGCCGGTAGGCCGCGGCCTCGGGGTGCGCTTTCGCCGCTCGCGCCACTCTTTCGGCGACACGGTCCACCTGATCGCCTGCGGCGCCGATGAATTCACCCGTATTCGCTACGAGGGCGTCAAGGCCGGCCCGGTCGAGGGGCAGGCGCGGGTCGGCGGCGAGGCGGTCGAACAGGTCGTTCTCCCGCTGGCCTTCTTCGCGCATGGCGCGGGCAACGGCGACGGCGTGCTCCTTGATGGCCTCGTGCGCGTCTTCGCGGCCGCCGCCCTGCTTGACGGCCGCCATGAGCACCTTTGTGGAGGTCAGGAAGGGCAGGTAGCGGTCGAGTTCGGTGCCGATGACGGCCGGGTAGGCCCCGAAGTTGTCGAGAATCGTGAGGAATGTCTCATACAGACCGTCGACGGCGTAGAAGAGGTCGGGGAGCGCGACGCGGCGGACCACCGAGCAGGAGACGTCCCCTTCGTTCCACTGGTCGCCGGCGAGTTCGCCGAGCATCGCGGCGTACCCGCGCACGACCACGGCGAGGCCGTTCACGCGCTCGGAGGAGCGGGTGTTCATCTTGTGCGGCATGGCGGAAGAGCCGACCTGGCCGGGCATGAAGCCCTCGGTGGCGAGCTCGGCCCCGGCCATGAGGCGGATGGTGATCGCGGCGGAGGAGGGACCGGCGACGGCCTGGACGAGCGCGGAGCCCACCTCGTAGTCGAGCGAGCGCGGGTAGACCTGGCCGACGGAGTCCATGACGCGCTCGAAGCCCAGGTGGGCGGCGACGCGGGTCTCGAGGTCGGCGAGTTTCGCGGTGTCGCCGTCGAAGAGGTCGAGCATGTCCTGGGCGGTGCCGACCGGGCCTTTGATGCCGCGCAGCGGGTAGCGGGCCAGGAGGTCTTCGATGCGGTCGAGGGCGGCGAGGAGTTCCTCGGCCCAGGTCGCGAAGCGCTTCCCGAGGGTGGTGGCCTGGGCGGGCACGTTGTGGCTGCGTCCGGCCATGACGAGGTCGCGGTGCTGCTCGGCGCGGGCGGCGAGCCGCACGAGGGCGGCCACGAGGCGGTCGCGGACGAGTTCGAGCGACTGGCGGACCTGCATCTGCTCGACGTTCTCGGTGAGGTCGCGGCTGGTCATGCCCTTGTGGATGTGCTGGTGGCCGGCGAGGTCGGAGAACTCCTCGATGCGGGCCTTCACGTCGTGCTTGGTGACGCGCTCGCGGTCGGCGATGGAGGCGAGGTTCACGATGTCGAGGACGCGCTCGTAGTCGGCGATCACGCCGTCGGGGACCGTCACTCCCAGGTCGTGCTGGGCCTTGAGCACGGCCAGCCACAGGCGCCGCTCGGCCTTGATCTTGCCGACGGGGTCCCAGATGTCGCGCATCGGGGCGGAGGCATAACGCTCGGCGAGCACATTCGCAGTCACGCGGCCATCATGACATTCGGCACGCGTGCGCGAGCAGGGTCGGTCGCCGACCGTGACCTGGGCGGCGGCGCGGGTTCGGCGATCGGGGCGCGCTGCTGGCATTCTCCCCGCTACCCGCCCTAGTAAGGGTGGGTCACTGTCAGACCATCCCAAACCCCCACCCACCCAGGGGACCGTGCCTCCCACGATGCCGCTCGGGTACGACGAGAACCGGAGTCCGCGGCGCCCGTGTCACCCGAAAGGGGTCCCCGAGTGGCGGCCTCCGGGACGCGGCGCCGATCGCCCGGGGAGCCGGTTCGCGGGCGCGCGGCGGTCCCGAGTTGCGGGAACCACTCGGCGTGGCGGTTAACCAGCACGTATCCGCCACGTAAACTAGGGGCGTGCGAGTACTCCTGATCGGCTCCGGCGGCCGCGAGCACGCCCTTGCGGCGTCGCTGGCCGAGGACGAATCCGTCACCAAGCTCATCTGCGCCCCGGGCAACCCCGGCATGGCCGCCCTCGGCGACTGCGTGCCGGTGAACCAGACCGACCCGGCCGCCGTGGCCTCCCTGGCGGTGACCTCCGCGGCCGACCTCGTGATCGTCGGCCCCGAGGCGCCGCTGGTCGCGGGCGTCGCCGACGCGGTGCGCGCCAAGGGCATCCCGGTCTACGGCCCGAGCGGCGAAGCCGCCCTCATCGAGGGCTCGAAGGCCTTCGCGAAGGAGGTCATGGCCGCCGCGGGCGTCCCGACCGCCGCCGCGCGCGTCTGCAAGACCCGCGAAGAGGCCGAGGCCGCGCTCGACGAGTTCGGCGCCCCGTACGTCGTCAAGGACGACGGCCTCGCCGCCGGCAAGGGCGTCGTCGTCACCGACGACCGCGCGCAGGCCCTCGCACACGCCATGGACTGCGACCGCGTCGTCATCGAGGAGTACCTCGACGGCCCCGAGGTCTCCCTGTTCGTCGTGAGCGACGGCAAGCACGCGAAGGCGCTGCTGCCCGCCCAGGACTTCAAGCGCATCGGCGACGGCGGGACCGGCCCGAACACCGGCGGCATGGGCGCGTACACACCGCTGCCGTGGGCACCGGACGACCTCGTCGCCGAGATCATGGAGCGCGTCGCCGAACCGACCCTGGCCGAGCTGGCCGGGCGCGGCAAGCCGTTCGTCGGCACCCTGTACTGCGGCCTGGCCCTGACCTCCAAGGGCCTCAAGGTCGTCGAGTTCAACGCCCGCTTCGGCGACCCGGAGATCCAGGCGATCCTCGCCCTGCTGGAGACCCCGCTCGGCGGGCTGCTCTACGCGGCGGCGACCGGCAAGCTCGAATCGTTCGGCCACCTGTGGTGGCGCGAAGGCGCGGCCGTGTGCGTCGTCGTCTCCAACGAGGGCTACCCGGGCGACACCGTGACCGGCCGCCCGCTGTACGGCGCCGACGAGGCCGGGATCTTCCACGCCGGCACCGCGCTCGACACCTCGGGCCAGCTCATCGCCACCGGCGGTCGCGTCCTCAACTGCGTCGGCATCGGCGGCTCCATCGCCCAAGCCCGCCAAGAGGCCTACGCCCTCGCCGAAGGCGTCAAACTCGAAGGCGGCTACTTCCGCAAGGACATCGCCGCCAACATCTAGACCGATCGCCGTTCGCCCCGATGCAACCCGCATCGGGGCGAACGGCGTATAAGCGCCAGAACACCCGATTCCGGTTGAAAGGCGCATGTACGTGGCTCGCATCCCCGGCGCCTCCCGCATGAAACGACGGCACCTCCTCGGAGGCGGCGCCGCGGCCGCCCTGGCCGTGGGCGGCGGCCTGCTGTGGAGCCCCTTCGCCGGGGCCGCCACCCCCGACGGGCGCTTCGCGCTCGACGCGGACGCGCAGAAGTTCCTGCGCGAGAAGGCCCTCCACCACACGACGGTGCTCCAGTCGTTCGCGTTCGACAACACCAACAAGCACCTCTACGTCCTGCAGCTCATCGGCGAAGAGCAGGACGGCGACCTGGTCCTCACCAAGCTCGACCACGCCGGCGCCAAGCGGGGGCACATGCGGCTCAACGGATTCGGGCACGGCGTGGCGATGGGCGTCGAGCCGGCCGGGTCGGCCCCCTGGATCTGGACCGAGGCCGACGCCAACCCCGACTCCGGCTACGGCCGCGGCGTCACGCGCTTCAAGTTCACCGACGGCAAGACCCTCACCTCCGGTTCCTCGCCGGTCTTCAAGCCGGTGCCGGGCTCGACGAGCAACACCCCGAGCATCGACGCGCTGAACAACCGGATCGCGATCCGCTACCGCAAGGACGACACCGTCGCATACAAGATCTTCAAGCTCTCCGACTTCACGAACCAGACCTACACGGCGCAGCACACGTTCGAGCAGACCGGCATCCAATCCGGGGAGACCTTCCAGGGCTGGTGCCTCCACGGCGACTGCGTCTACCAGCTCACCGGCACCAGCTACACGGCCGAGACCGGCGCGAACCCGCCCTCGAAGAAGGGCAACGCCCACGTGTCGAGCATCGACGTCACCACCGGAGAGCTCAAGGAGCGCAAGCGCACCGAAGCCGCCTACTCGCTCGGCTTCCGCGAACCCGAAGGCCTCGCGGTGCAGCTCACCTCACCCCCGCGACTCCACATGGGATTCGCGTCGGGGACGAGGGGCGCCCGGAAGTTCTCCCTCTACTACAAGGCCCAGTAAGCGGGCCAAAGGCGCACGCCTCAGACGCCGTCCCTGGTCGAAGGACAGGACATGCACCTCGGGCCGCCTCGGCCCGAGCCGAGTTCGGAACCCGGGATCGTGAGCACCTTGATGCCCGCGCGTTCGAGGCGGGCGTTCGTGACCGTGTTGCGCTCGTAGGCGACCGCCACGCCGGGCGCGAGGGCGAGGGTGTTGTTCCCGTCGTCCCACTGCTCGCGTTCGGCCGTCACCACATCACGTTCCCCGGTGTGGATGATCTCGATGCGCTCGACACCGATCGCCTCGGCCGCCGCGTCCAGGAACCGCCTGGGGCCCTTGATGTCAAGGCTCGCGCCGCCGTCGGCGCTCGTGAGCGTGTACGCCTCCAGACGCTGCTCCGCCGGGGCGTACATGACCATCCGGTCGCGATCGACCATCGTGCAGACAGTGTCCAGGTGCATCGTCGCCCGCCGCTGCGCGATCGGCACGACCAGCACCGTGTGGATCCGGCCGTGCTCGAAGGCCTTGCGCGCCAACCGCTCAGCACCGGCCGGAGTGGTCCGCTCGCCGACGCCCACCGCGAGCACGCCCGGCGCGAGCGCCAGCACGTCGCCGCCCTCGAGGTGCTCCAGCGACGGGTCGTACAGCTTCGGCACCGCCGCGAACCGCGGATGGTGGTGGTAGATGATCCCCGTCAACGTGGTCTCGCGCCGACGCGCCGGCATCGCCAGGCTCGTCACGGCCACCGCATCGCCGATCCACACCGAGGAGTCCCGCGTGAACATCATGTTCGGCAGCGGGTCGATCACGAACTCCGTGGCCCGCATCATCTTGTGCCGCAGACTCAGCGAGGAACCGAACTCCTCCTTGGTCAGACCCTCCACGAGGACCGCCGCGAGCCGCTCCGGCTCCAGGTCCGCCAGATAGGCCGCGAGCTCGCGCCCGAGCGTCTGCCCCAGACGCGGATCGGCCGTCACCGAGACGCTCACCGCCGCGCGCGCCTCCGGCAGCACCAGGCACTCGGCGAGCAGCGAGCCCACGTACAGGACCTCGACCCCGTGCTCCAGCAGCGTGCCGGCGAACCGGTCGTGCTCGGCCTGCGCGCGCTCCACCCACGGGATCCCGTCGAACAGCAGCGCACCGGTATTGCGGGGCGTCAAGCGGCGCAGTTCACCGCCGGGCCGATGGAGCATGACACTGCGCAGGCGCCCCACCTCGGAGTCGACACCGAAAGCGGGCGCGTCATTGGCACTCATGATCTGAGGGTAGACGCGCGGGGGACGAAGATCAACTTTTCTCTGTTAACGTGGACAGACTGAGCGTAACGCCTACCCCCGGGACGCCCAATTGACGCAACTCGAACTGGTCATCCCGCTCCGCGCCACCGCGCCCGGACCCGATGGCAGGAGGCTGGATCCGGCGCTGGCCACCTGGCGCACCGCCGTCACCGCCAGCGCCGACGCCTGCATGCTGCTCGCAGCCGATACGCGGATCGTCGCGATCTCCCGCGCCGCAAGGCAAGTGCTCGGCTTCGGCCCCGAGGTGGAGCTCACGGCGCCGCGTTTCCTCGACGCGGGCATCCGCTTCCTCGACTTCACCGCCGGCGCCCATCCGCTCGTCGACTCCGAGTTGGCTCGGCTCGCTCCCGTGCAGACGCTTCAGACCGACTCGCTCGAGCGCAGCCTCATGCGGATCGAGCACCGCGGCGTGCACCGGACCTTCGACGTGACGGCCTCGCCGCTGCACGCGCCGCCGCGTCTGGACGCGGTGGGGTCCTTGACGTTCCTGACGCCCATGGGTCCCGCTTGACCGCGTCCCGGTCACGGGTTCAGGTCGTAGACCACCGCGGTGTCGGTGCGTTCGACGTCCACGCCGTACGGGTCGCCGCCGGTCTCCATGCCGGCCCATTCGCTGCCGGGCAGCCAGTCCGGGACCACCACGACGGTCTCGATCCCCGCGTCTCGCAGGGCCGCGATGGACTCGTCGCTCGGGAAGGACTTGGACATCTCACGGATGCCCGTCGTTTCGGTCGGGGTGAACGCCGCGCTGCCGTTGGCCATGTCGACGAAGCCGTCGACGGTCCAGAACTGCACGCGCGTGTCGCGGCCGTCGGAGGGCAGGAACAGGACCGGTCCGTCCAGTTCGGATACGGCGACGGGGGCGGCGGGCGGCTCGTGGTTCGGTGCGGACGACATGCCTTCCGCGAGGACCAGCGCCATGGGCAGGAACAGCAGCGCGTGCACGCGCCGTGGCGCGCGCACTTTCAAGCGCCGGTCGATGCGGGCCTCGTGCGCCAGTTCGTCGGCGCCGTCCGCGATGCGCGTCAGCGTCCCGGCGGCGAGGATCGCCAGGAGGATCGTGATGTAGAGGACCATGCGTCCTGGAGTGCGGACCGCGTCGAAGCCGGGCGCGTAGTCGTACAGCAGCCGCCATGCCCACGCGCCGTCGTCGAGGAACCTCGGGCCCATGGCGAGTGCGGTGGTGACGCCGATCCCGAGGGCCAGCCAGAACCGCTGCCAGCCGCTCCACACCGACCACGACAGGCCGGCGAGCGCGAGCGCGAGCAGCGTGAAGCCGACGAGCAGCGTCTGCTCGGGGGGCCAGGTGAGGTCGACGCGAGCGGCCTCGTGCGCCGCGCCCCACAGCCGTGACTCTTCGGGCGCGATGATGAAGCTCTGCCAGGTGGGGCTGAACCACTCGACGTAGCCGTAGTCGCGCACCGTCTCGGGGTAGGCCGTCGCCACGGCCGCGTGCCGGTCGGCGATCCACAGGACGCCGAGGCTGAAGACGACGCCGCCCAGGCCGTCGGCGGCGAGGGTCTTCCATTTCAGCGGCGGGCGTTTGACGAGCCAGAAGCAGCCGACGACGACCGCGATCGCCAGCATGATGTACACGAACGTGAGGCCGAGCGCGACGCCGATGCTGAACTGCCACAGCGCGACCAGCCATCCGGCCAGGGCCCAGCCGGGGCGTTGGCGCTCGGGCCGGAGGCCGCCGCGCATGGAGTAGCCGTGGCCGCGCGCGAGCATGGCCAGGGCCAGGACGATCGCGCCGGAGGAGAGCACGTTGAGGTGCCCGAGGTGCGCGAGTTTCCAAGGGGCGTAGGCGAAGGCCGCGGCGCCGACGGCCGATCCGGCGACGCGTGCGCCGAGTTGGCGCAGGAGGGCGTACATGCCGAGGAAGGCGAGTCCGAACGTGCCGATGAAGAGAAGGTTGTAGACGACGAGCGCGCTGGTGGCGTCGGTGACGGCGAGCGCGAGTGGGGCGTAGCCGAGGAGGGTGTCGGTGAACAGGAACGAGTCGGTGGCGGGCCAGAAGCTGTTGGTGCCCCAGATCCCGCCGGGGTCGTTTCGCAGGGCGTCGCCGAGCCAGCCGAGCGTGTAGGCCTGGAGCAGGGGGTCGCCGAGGTCGTGGGGGATGACGTGGTCGAGGTCGCGGGCGAGGGGCCAGGTCATGGCGACGGCGAGGAGGAGGCTGAAGAGCCCGGCGAGGGTCCATTCGCTGCGGGCGGCGCGGCGCAGGCCGCGGCCGAGGGCGCGCAGGCGGCCGGGCCGCGGCGGCTCGGGCGCGGGGTCGCTGACGGCGAAGCGCTGCCAGCGTTCGTGGTCTTTGATGTTGCTGTCGCCGGTGCCGGTCTTCGGTGCCTGGTCCGGGGCGATCGGGCCCGTGGGCGCGGGGGCCCCGGGTTCGCGCGCTTCGCCGGATTCGGATTCGGGCTTGGTGGTCGCCATGGGGTTCTCGCGGTCCTCGCTCGGTGCTGTCACGCACATCCTACGGACGGGTGCGCCGCCCGATACGCGCGCATGAGGACGCATCGGACGCCCGGTCCGGGATTCGCCGCGGACGGGGCCGTCACCTTTCCCGAGTTGGCTCGTTGAACGGGGTTGAGACCTGATACCCGCTGATGATCGGGTCGTCATCCGGACAAAGACGCAGTTGGAGAGACGTAGCAATGGGAAGTCACACCACGAAGCCCGGTAAGCAGTCCCGGGCCCAGACGCGTCCTCCGCTGCCGTACCCGGTGAACGACGGCCGGATCCCCCCGGCGATCCGGGAGGCCATGGACCGGCGCGCGCACCGGCGCAAGTCGCGCTTGGCGGCGATTTCGGCGGCTTCGATGCTCGCGGTCGGCGGTGCGGCCGGGGTGAGCATCGCGACGGCCGACGAACCGGAGGCCGGGAGCGGCAGCGAGGTCGTCTTCAGCGGCGACTGCGGCACGCTCGACGTGCTCTCGGCGACGTCGGCGCCGGACGCCTCGGAGCTGACGGTGGAGCAGGGCACGCAGGTCCGGTACACGAACGAGCTGGGCACGGACGCGTCGCTGCACGTGGGCGACGAGGTGTACGACATCGCCGGGGGCTCGAGCCAGGTGTTCGAGATGAACCGCTCCGCCGAGGTCGCGATGGTCCCCGACTGCCACGGCCTGTTCGCCGAGTACTCCTCGGCGCAGGTGCGGGTGGTCGAGTCGCAGTCCGACGATTCGCAGTCCGGCGGTGAAGGGCCGGGCGAGGAGACGAACGAGCTTCCCGCCATCGGCGACGATGACGAAGCGGCCCAAAGGGATCCGCAGGACCACGGCTCCGACGACTCCGGCACGGACGGCGCTTTCGGCGCTTACGGCGCCGACGGCGAGGTCCAGCAGGGCCCGGACGCCGAGGACGCCGCCGAGGTGGAAGAGCCCGCCGCGGAAGAGGAAGTGAACGCGTTCGGTCCGCCGCCTTCGACGGAGGACACCGGCGCGGGCGGCGACGCTCCCGCAGTCGAGGACGAGGTCGTGGCGGTCGACCCGAAGGCCGTGGCCGACGGGGCGAACGGCCTGCTGGCTCTCGTCGGGATCATCTGCCTGGTCGGCGTGTCCGCTGCAGTGGCCCGCACCCTTCTCAAACAGCGGGTGACGGCGTGACGCCGGTCCCCGCCCCGAGCCCGGCGCCGCAGGCGGCCGCCGCGACCGTTCCGACCAACGGTCTTCCCGCTCCGTATCCGCACGGCTCGCAAGCAGCCTCGGCGAAGCTTGCGAGCCGTAAATCGGCTGCGCCGTGGGTGCCGAGCGGGCGGGTCCGGAACCGGCGCGACCGGCAGCGCGCGGCCCGGTGCCTCACCGGCCCTGATCAGGCCCGCGCTTCGCGGGCCGCACGGTTGCGGCGCGGTGCGGTGGAGTCTCCGTGAGGCACTGAGGTTCGAGCGGTCGTGGATGGTCATTTCCTCCCCAGGTCCCACTCCGAACGCCCGTCCCAGTGCCTCACGGCCCCGCCGTGACTGCTGATTCTCAGCTTCGTTCGAGGCGCCCGCCGGTCAGGCGGGCGCTTCGTCGTTGCGGGGTCGTACGGTGCGAGAGACCATGGAGAGAGCATGATCACCGCAGCGGTTCAGGCGCTGTTGTGCAACCGTTACTGAACTCTCAATCAACCCTGCTTGTGATCGCTTCGATGACTGCTTTAGCGTGGGCCGCAGTATTCCGTTCGCTCCCCCGCAATGAACAGTCAGGTTCCAGTTGTGTCCTCCCAGCCCAAGCACGCCCCTTCGCGACGGCTCTGGCCTTACCTCGCCGTCCCGGCCGTCGCCGTGGTCATCGCCGCGACGATCTACGTCCTGGACCTCTCCGGCGACGACGGCGGCACCGGCGCTTCCGCCGACGGGACCCTGCCCGGTTCGCAGCAGTCCGCGGAGGACGACTCCTCGATGCAGCCCTCGGACGAGGAGCTGCACGCGGCCGCCCAGGACCGGCTCCAGGCCGACCTCGACGCGGCCCTCAGCGAGTACGTGACAGGTCTTGAGGACGAGAACTTCTACGTCTCGGTCGCGGCGGACGACAGCGAGTTCCAGCTCGCGTACGAGGGCGAGGTCCAGCACGACACGGCCTCGATCGTGAAGGTCGAGATCCTCACGATGGTGCTCGAGGAGTACGGGACGCTCGACGAGGTCCCGGACTGGCTGCTCGACAGCGCCGAGGCGATGATCAAGGACTCGAGCAACGACGCCACCAACGACATGCTGTACGGCGGGACCTTCGATGACGGCCACGACGCGATCCGCCAGGCGCACGTCGACTTCGGGCTCGAGAACACGAACCCGAACGAGACCGAGCAGTGGGGCAAGACCCTGACCACCGCGGTCGACCAGCTCAAGGTGCTGGAGCTCGCGCTGTACGAGGACGTGCTCGACGCCGAGCAGGTCGAGTACGCGCGCTCGCTCATGGGCGATCTCGCGGAATCGCAGCAGTGGGGCGTCTCGGCGGCGGCCGAGGACGGCGAGACCGTGTGGATGAAGAACGGCTGGGACACCCGCGATTCCATGGGCGGCGAGTGGGTGGTCAACTCGATCGGCGTGATCAACGGCGACACCGAGGAGCCGATCAAGATCTCGATCCTCACCGGCGGCTCGGCCTCCCACGAAGAGGGCATCGACCGGGTCGAGGAGCTTGCGGCGATCATCCGCGGGGTCGTGGACACCGACCCGTACGAGGAGTAGGTCCGCGAGGCTCTACCCTCGCGGGATGAGCGATCTGATCTCCGCGTTGACCGGGGCCGGGCTGGCGCCCGTGACCGATGCCGACGTCCTGGCCTCGCATTCGGTGGACCATGCCGCGCTCGTGCCGCCCGGACGCGCCGTCGCGCTCGTGCGCGCGCGTTCGACCGAGGAGGTCAGCGCCGTGCTGCGGGTCGCCGCCGAATTCGGCGCTCCCGTTGTGGCCCAAGGGGCCCGCACCGGTCTGGCCGGCGCGGCCACCGCCGTCGACGGTGCGATCCTCCTCGACCTCTCACCGATGGACCGGATCCTCTCGATCGACCCGGTGAACCGCCTCGCGGTCTGCCAGCCCGGCGTCCTCAACGCCGCGATCACCATTGCCGCAAGCGGATTCGGCCTCCGCTACAGCCCCGACCCGGGCTCGTGGCGGATCTCGACCATCGGCGGGAACATCGCCACGGCCGCGGGCGGCATGTGCTGCGTCAAGTACGGGACCACCCCCGAATACGTGCTCGGCCTCGAAGTCGTGCTCGCCTCAGGGGAGGTCATGCGCTGCGGCCGCGAGACCGCCAAGGGCGTCGCCGGCTACGACCTGGTGCGCCTGTTCTGCGGTTCCGAAGGGACCCTGGGGATCATCACCGAGGCCACGGTCAAGCTCTCGCCCGTCCCGGCCGGGCGCCTCACGCTCGCGGCGGTCTTCGACACCACCGCCGACGCCGGACGCGCCGTCACCGCGATCATGGCCGCCGGTGCCCAGCCGAGCCTGCTCGAACTCATCGACAACGTGCACCTGCGGGCCCTGGAAGCGCTGCGGCCCATGGGATTGCCGACTGAGGCCGCCGCCCTCCTGCTGGTGTGCGCCGACGCGGACCCGGCCGAGGAACTGGCCGCGATCGAAGCGCTCTGCGAAGAGGCCGGGGCCACCGAGGTCTACCGCGCCGGCGACGCCGAGGAGGCCGACGCACTCCTGGAATCGCGGCGCAGCGCCTACCACGCCATGGAGAAACTGGGAACGGTCCTGGTCGACGACATCGCGGTCCCCCGCTCGAAACTGGCCGAAGCGCTCGACGGCGTACAGGCCGCCGCCGCGAAGCACGGCGTGGTCATCGGCGTCATCGCCCATGCGGGAGACGGGAACCTGCACCCGAACATCATCGTGCACCCCGAGGACCCGGCCTCGCTCGCGGCCGGGCGCGCCGCGTTCGACGAGATCCTGGAGATGGCACTCGCCATGGGCGGCACCATCACCGGCGAACACGGCGTGGGAATGCTCAAACGCGATTGGCTGGCAAAGGAACTCGACCCGGTGAATCTCGCGGTGCAGCGACGGATCAAAGAAGCGCTCGACCCGCTCGGCATCCTCAACCCGGGGAAAGTCCTCGCAGGTTGAGCGGCACGCCGTGGTTAGCGCAGGGTCAATTCTGATGCGCCCGATACGGTTTCGTGTCGTTCCTGTGACACATTAATGGGGCCGCAGCGCTTGCCCATTCGCTGCGGCCCCGATAAAGTGGAGGAGCTCCACTTTTCATTGGCACCAGTAGGGCTGTGCCCGATTGCCCTTACTGGTTTTGTGCCCCCGGATTGTTCCGTGCCTCCCGGAAGACTGCCCATGTCCGTCCGTTTGGCTTGTCGGCGTGACCGGAACACTCATTACTATGAGGACCGTCTCTGGGCGTGGCCTGTGCTGAGCCTGGGAAGAACCTGGGAAACGATGTCAAACCGTTACGCAGGCACTTCGAATCCCGCGAGTTTGTCCAGCTCAGCCGTGATGTCGGGGCGCTGCGAGACGAGATCGCCGTCGATCTGAGTGATGAAGGCCACACCTCGAACCGAGGAGCTGAGCCACGCCGCTTCGGCGTTCTTCAAGTCCCCCACCGAGATCAGACGCTCGGTCGTCTTCAGGCCCGCCTTCGGGGCCTGCTCCAGCAGGTACGCGCTCGTCGTCCCCGGCAGGATGCCCGTCGAGGTCGGCGTGGTGCAGAGCGTCTCGCCCTCCAGCCACAGGAGCGAGGAGGTCGGGCCCTCCAGCGCGAAGCCGTCGGCCGAGACCCACAGGGCGTCGTCCGCGCCCTGAGTCTTCGCCCAGCGGGTCACCGCCATCATCGAGGCGTACGAGAGTGCTTTGACGCCGCCTAGAAGCCACGGGGCTTCGCCCCGTGCGTCGGCATTCACCCCCAAGGTCGCAGTGGCGATCTTCAGGCCGTCTCGGCGCGGCAGGATGCGTTCGCGCGGAACGGGGTCCACGGTCGCGTAGACGGTGGGCGGCCCGCCGTGCTCGCGGCCGCGGGTGGCGACCAGGCGCAGCGCGCCCTCGCCGTCGGCCCGCTCGCGCCAGGCCTCCAGGGCCTGTTCGGCGAGCTCGGCCATGTCGTTCTTCGCCGGCAGCTCGAACTCCATGCGGCGCGCGGAGTTCGCCATGCGGTCGAGGTGCTCCGAGAGCAGGAACGCCTGCCCGGAGCGGACGTTGATGGTCTCGAAGACGCCGTCGCCCCGGAGGACTCCGAGGTCGTCGGCGCACAGGAGCGGCGCGTCGGAGTCGACGACGCCGCGGTGCAGTACTGCGGTCACTAGTGCCATGAGCCCATTCTGCCCCGGTCCCCCGTCCACAAGCCCCCACCCACCACGAGAGGGGAAGATACCGTCCAGCGTTGCGCGGGGGTGCGACAAGAACCGGGCCCCGCGGCGCCCTTGTCACCCGAACGTGTTCCCACGCGGGCGCAGTACGATGCAACTATGCCCACCGAAGCCGAGGCCGAGACCGAACTGGCTGCGGTGCTGCGCTCCAAGGGCCTGCGCATGACCGCGCAGCGCCAGCTGGTCCTGGAAGCGGTCCGCGCCCTCGGGCACGCGACCCCCGAGCAAATCCACGAGCGCATCCGCGGCCAGGTCGAAGGCGTGAACATCACCACGGTCTACCGCACCCTCGACCTGCTCGAAGAGCTCCAGCTCGTCTCGCACACCCACCTCTCCCACGGCGCCCCCACCTACCACCTGTCCGGCGACCGCGGCCACGCCCACCTGGTGTGCCACCGCTGCGGCCGGATCACCGAAGTCGACCCTGCCCTGTTCGCGAACGCGCGCGAGGAAGTCGCCGACGCCAGCGGGTTCGTCATGGACATCGGCCACGTCGCCGTGTTCGGAACCTGCGCCGAATGCCTGGAGAAGCACGCATGACCGACATCGCACCGTCCCCGCTCCTGTCCCTGCGCGGAGCCGTCGCCACCGACGCCGGCCGCACCGCCTGGCACTACGGCGGGCCGCTCACGGAGCAGCGGACGGCGATGGAGACCGGCGCGCTGTTCGACCGCTCCGACCGCGACATCATCACGGTCACCGGCCCGCAGCGCCTCGAATGGCTGCACTCGCTCTCCACCCAGCACCTCACGAGCCTCAAACCGCACGAAGGCACCGAGACGCTCATCCTCTCCCCCACGGGCCGGATCGAGCACCACGCCAACGTCTACGACGACGGCGAGACGGTCTGGCTCGACGTCGAACCCGGCCGCGGCGAAGCGCTCCAGAAGTACTTGGAGCTCATGAAGTTCCGCACCGAGGTCGACATCGTCGACGCCTCCGGCACATGGGCGCTCTTCACCTACACGATGATCGAACCCGCCGACGAGCACGCGCCCGTGACGCAGCCGGTCCCGGTGGCGAAGTTCGCCTCGAAGGACATCCTGTCCGTCCCCACCGCGGTCCACCCCGGTTCCGCGCTCGACCGCACCGAAGGCTGGACCCGCCGCACCGACGCGCTCGGCGTCCCCACGTACGACGTCCTGCTCAAGCGCGAGGACATCGAATCCGAACTGCTCAAAGGCGACGCCGTCCCCGCCGGCACCTGGGCCTGGAACGCCCTCCGCGTCGCGGCCGGGCTGCCCGCCTTCGGGATCGACACCGACGAGAAGACCGTCCCGCACGAGGTCCACCACTGGCTCGCCGCCGCGGTGCACCTCGACAAGGGCTGCTACAGGGGCCAGGAGACCGTCGCCAAGGTCCACCACCTGGGACAGCCGCCGCGGCGCCTCGTCCTGCTCCACCTCGACGGCACCGACGAGCACCCGCCCGCCTCTGGCACCCCGATCACCTTGGGCGACAAGCAGGTCGGCGTCATCGGCACCGCCGTGCAGCACTACGAGCTCGGGCAGATCGCCCTCGCCATGGTGAAGCGGTCGGTCGCCGCCGACCCTGACGTGCGTCTCATCGCGGGCGATCAGGCCGCAAGCCTGTAACGGCCGGATTAGCCTCGCTGTATGAGTGCTTCCTACCGCGGCGGCGAACCCGTCGCCGAGATCGTCCGGTCCGGATTCGCCGAGAGCCTCCACCGGGGCAGCGTCGCCGTGACCGACCCGTCCGGGAACCTCGTCGCCTCGATCGGCGACACGGGTTCCGCGGTCTTCCCCCGTTCCTCCAACAAACCCATGCAGGCCGTCGCCATGCTCCGGGCCGGATGGGAGCCCGGCACCTCTGCCGACCTCGCCATCGCCTCCGCGAGCCACCGCGGCGAGGCCTTCCACCTCGCCCAGGTCGCCTCCGTGCTCGGCAGCGCCGGGATCGGCGAGGACCGGCTCCAGTGCCCGGCCGACCTGCCGAGCGACCCCGACGCCCGCACCGCGGTCATCGCCGACGGCGGTGCGACCCGCCGCGTCTACATGAACTGCTCCGGGAAGCACGCCGGGATGCTCGCCGCCTGCGTCGCGGGCGGCTGGGACCTCGCGACCTACCGCGACCCCGAGCACCCGTACCAGCGGCTCGTCATCGCCACCGTCGAAGAGCTCACCGGTGACCCGGTGCAGGCCATCGGCATCGACGGCTGCGGCGCACCCGTCCTCGCCGTCACCCTCGCCGGCCTCGCCCGCGCCTTCGCCCGCCTCGTCGAAGCCCCCGCCGGCTCTCCCGAGCGCCGCGTCGCCGATGCCATGCGCGCCAACCCGAAGCTCATCGACGGCACCAGGGGCCCCGACCACCGCATGATGACCGCCGTGCCCGGTCTGCTCGCCAAGGGCGGCGCCGAAGGCGTCCACGTCATCGCCGCACCCGGTGTCGGCGCGGTCGCAGTCAAGATCGACGACGGCGCCGGACGGGCCTCCACGCCGGTCGCGCTCCGGGCGATCACCCAGATCAGCGGCCTCGAGATCCCGCACGAATCCAAACCGGAGATCGACGCGCTCCTCTGGCCGGAAGTCCACGGCGGCGACCAGCCCGTCGGGCGCCTGCGCACCCTCTTGTGAGTGGGCTGCGACTCAACAAGGGCAATACCCCGTTGAACAGCAACGACCGGACACGGTAATATCGTCGCGTCGCAAGTACTGACACTCGCGCGAGTGGCGGAATGGCAGACGCGCTGGCTTCAGGTGCCAGTGTCCGTAAGGACGTGGGGGTTCAAGTCCCCCCTCGCGCACCGACAGGGCCCGGAGGTTTCGACCTCCGGGCCTTCTCGCTTCTTCCGGGCCGGTCGCGAGCGGGAACACCCCGCGATTCCGGCGCGTTAGGCTCGGGAAGAGGAACCGGAAGAGCATCGAGACGAGTGGGGCCACACCGACCATGACTGAAGCGAACAGCAAGCCGGAGCAGGGCGGCTACGAGGAGCGCGAGTCGGAGGACCCGCCGTTCATCGTCGACGCCGAGGGCAACCCGGTCACCGCCGACGCGGAAGCCTCCGAGGTCGAGCGCGAGGACCGGTACGAGTCCGACCCGACGAAGCTGGTCCCCGAACCGGCCAAGGTCATGCGCGTGGGCTCGATGATCAAGCAGCTCCTCGAAGAGGTCCGCGGCGCCGACCTCGACGACAAGGGCCGGCAGCGCCTTCGCGACATCCACCAGCGCTCGATCGCCGAACTCGAGACCGGGCTGGCCCCGGAGCTCCGCGACGAGCTCGAGCGCCTCTCGCTGCCGTTCAGCGCCGACGAGATCCCGACCGAAGCGGAACTGCGGATCGCGCAGGCCCAGCTGGTGGGCTGGCTCGAAGGCCTGTTCCACGGCATCCAGGCGGCGCTGGTCGCGCAGCAGATGGCGGCGCGTCTCCAGCTCGACCAGATGCGTTCTGGCGAGTTGAAGGCCCTGCCCGCGGGCGAGGACCTCCCGCCGCAGCTCCGGGCCGTGATGGCCGAGCGGGCGGCGCGCGGTGACGACCGCGACCACCATCCCGGCCAGTACCTGTAGTCGCGGCATATGGCTTAGACTCGGGCCTGCCTTCCCGGCGGGGTCCGGCCGCGCCCGCGGCGAAGGCCATGGGGTTTGCGGGTTCCGCCTGGAGCGGTCCGCGGGCCATAATTGGCTTCAACCGGATGCTTCCCATGCCGGGGTGAGACCACTGGAGAGCTGAACACGGTGCTGTACAAGACGTTGCAATGGACGGCCGCGCCGACCATCAAGCTCATCTACAGGCCATGGATCGACGGGAAAGAGAACATCCCCGAGACCGGTCCGGTCATCCTGGCGTCCAACCACCTTTCAGTGGCCGACCACTACTTTCTGGGTCTGACCACCAAGCGGCACATCGCGACCATGGCGAAGATCGAGTACTTCACCGGTGCCGGCGTGAAGGGCAAGCTCATCTCGTCGACGGTGAAGGCGCTCGGTCAGGTGGCCGTGGACCGCTCGGGCGGTCGCAAGAGCGCCGCGTCGCTGGAGCCGTCGCTCGAGGTCCTCGAGGAGGGCCGGGTGTTCGCGATCTTCCCCGAGGGCACGCGTTCGCCCGACGGGCGGCTGTACCGGGGCAAGCCGGGGGTGGCGCGTCTGGCGCTGACCTCGGGGGCGCCGGTGATCCCGATCGGTCTGATCGGGACGGAGAAGGTGCTGCCGATCGGCGAGTCGCGGCCGCGCGTGGCGCCGGTGGGCGTACGCGTGGGCAAGCCGCTCGACTTCACGCGGTACAAGGGCATGGAGAACGACCGGGTGGTGATCCGCGCCGTCACCGACGAGGTGATGGACGCGATCCGGCGACTCACGGGCCAGGAGTACGTCGACAAGTACGCGAAGCGCAACGGGTCCGGCAAGTCCGAAGGCGACGACTAAGGGCCGGTGGTCGTGGCGGCGCCGGTCGGCGTCGCCGTGCCGGTGGGAGTCGCGGTCCCGGTCGGTGTGCCGCCGGTCGTCCCGGGTGCGGGGGTGGTCGTCGCTCCCGCAGGGGCGGTCGCGGTTCCCGTTGGGGCCGTGGGCGTCTCGCCGATCGTTTCGGTTCCGGTCGGCAGGTCGCCGAGGTCGGTGACGGTGATCCCCCAGATCTCCACGGGCTGCGGCGGTGCGCCGTCGTATTCCACGGTCTCGGTGAGGGCCGCGATCTGGTCGAGGACCTCGTAGCCGTCGACGATGCCGCCGATGACGCTGACGCCGGCGGTGGGGACGGCCGCGCCGCGGATGAGCGCGAACGAGCTGCCCGCCTTGCCCTTGTCGTCGGTGATGAGCGCGAGCACGTCGGCCACGTCGTTCCCCGACATGCCGGTCTCGGCCTGGAAGCGCCAGCCCGGGCCGTACGACTCCTCCGAATCCGCTTCGGGGTCGGTGCCGGGGCTGCCGCAGCGCAGGATCGCGGTCGGGTCGACCGCCTGCGTGGTAAGCCGGTCGCATTCGTGCGAGGCGTAGAACGCGGTCTGGGACAGGTGCGTGAAGGCCTCGACGCCGCACGGCGCCAGGTCGCCCCACAGCATCACCACGATCTCGCCGTAGTTGGTCTGAACCGTGGCCAGGGATCGCTCAGCGGGAGCGCCGGGCTCCATCGGGTCGGCGCCCTGCCCGGCGTCGTCGGCCTCGGTCACCGTGCACCGCTCGGAGATGACCTCACCGGCCTCCTCGGCCTCGCCGTTCGTGTCGCGGAACGCGAGCCAGGCGACCGCCGCGACCGAACCGGCGGTGAGGAGCACGGCCCCGAGTCCGGCGAGCCCGCGTTTCCAGCTGCCGGTGCCTTCACGCTGCCAAGGGGCGGTGCCCCGGTACGGGTTGGCACCTACGTGCTCGTGCTCGGTCTCGCTTCCGGGGCGGGGGTCCATGATTCTGCATCGTACGGTGCCTCGTCTCGCGCGAGGTAGGCGTATCCGACGCAGATCAGACCGTAGGAGACTGCCACGGCGACCAGCGTGCCGGGCGCGTATCCGTCCTTCGGCACCACGACCGCGGCGGCGAAGAGGCCCGCGAGGTAGCCCACGTTGTAGACCGTGTCGTTGACGCTGAAGACGCGGCCGCGGAAGGCGTCCTCCACGCCCCGCTGAATACTGGTGTCCACAGTGATCTTCAGGCCCTGTGACGCGATGTTCACCAGCAGGACCGCGACCGCGAACATCACCGGTTTCATCGTCCCGGCGAGCGCGGCGACGATCACCGCGCACAGCGCCATCAGGACGACGATCCAGTTCTTCGGCCCCCACACGCGGGTCGCACGCGGCGTCGCGACCGCCGCCGCGAGCACGCCCACGTTGCCCAGGACCGCGAGCACCAGCAGCCACGAGATCGTCGTCGTGCGGGTCGGATCCGACTCGACGTCCCAGAAGAAGCCCATGAACAGGGCTATCGCGATGATGAACACGATCCCGTACAGGAACCGGTGCAGCCCTTGGACGGCCATGACCAAAGCCGGGCCCTTGCGACGACTCAGGTGCCGGAAACCCGCCCACATCCCCGAGGTGGTCTGCGCGATCCCCCGCCACAGGCCGCGGGCCGCAACCTCACTCGGCGGCGGGCCCAGGTCGGCGCGGCGGAACGAAGCGGCGACGATGAACGCCGAAGCGAGGTACCCGCAGCCGGCGGCCAAAGCGAGCATCGAATACGAGACGCCCGAGTCGAGGAGCTTCGCGATCCCGGTGGTCGCCAGGCCGAGGCCGTAGGCGAGCGCGCCGAGGGTCGAGGCGAGGGAGTTCGCGGTGACCAGGTCGCGGGCCGGGACGACCTGCGGGTGGGCGGCGCCGAGCCCCGCGAGGACGAACCGGTTGGCGGCGAGCACGATCATCGCGCACAGCACCCAGGACCAGTTGAAGCCCCCGGCGAGCGTCACACCGATGACGATCATCAGCGCGGCCCGCAGCAGATTGGCCCCGCCGATGAGGTTGCGGCGGCTGAACTGGTCCAGGACCGTGCCGACGTAGGGCCCGAGCAGGGAGTACGGGCCGAGGAGGACGGCGACCGCGGCCGCGTACCGGAACGGGTCGCTGGCCTCGCCGAGCGCCGGGTTGAAGAACACCGAGAGCGCGAGGGAGGCCTGGAACATGCCGTCCGCCGCCTGGGACGTCAGCCGCACCGCGAGCAGGTGCCGGAAACGGCGGTTGCCCACGAGGTGCCGAACGTATCCGTCGGTGCGCATTGTCCGAGGATAACGCCGGGGAATGCCAAGGGGGACCCCGAATTTTGAATCGGAGTCCCCTTTGCGGGTGCGTGGTGCGCTAAAGGCCCGCGATGAAGTTCTCGACGGAGATGCGAGCTTCCTCGTCCGAGAACTGCTTGGCCGGCGACTTCATGAAGTAGCTGGACGCGCTCTCCACCGGGCCGCCGTGGCCGCGGTCGAGGGCGATCTTGGCCGCGCGGACCGCGTCGATGATGACGCCGGCGGAGTTCGGCGAGTCCCACACCTCGAGCTTGAGCTCCGCGTTGAGCGGCACGTCGCCAAAGGTGGTGCCCTCGAGGCGGATGTACGCCCACTTGCGGTCGGTCAGCCACGGGACGTGGTCCGACGGGCCGATGTGGACGTCCGCGCCGAGCATCTCGTGCGGGATCTGCGAGGTCACGGCCTGCGTCTTGGAGATCTTCTTGCTCTTGAGGCGGGTGCGCTCGAGCATGTTCATGAAGTCCATGTTGCCGCCGAAGTTCAGCTGGTACGTGCGGTCCAGCCGCACGCCGCGGTCTTCGAACAGCTTCGCCAGCACGCGGTGCACGATGGTGGCGCCGACCTGGGACTTGATGTCGTCGCCGACGATCGGAATCCCGGCGTCGGTGAACTTCTGCGCCCATTCGGGGTCGGAGGCGATGAACACGGGGAGGGCGTTCACGAACGCGGCGCCCGCGTCGATCGCGGCCTGCGCGTAGAACTTCGCGGCCTTCTCGCTGCCCACCGGCAGGTAGCAGACCACGACGTCCGTCTTGGCCGCCTTGAGCGCGGCGACCACGTCGACCGGCTCGTCGGAGGACTCGGTGACCATCTCGGTGTAGTACTCGCCCAAGCCGTCGTGGGTCGGGCCGCGCAGGACCGGGACTCCCGTCGGAGGCACGTCGGCGAACTTGATCGTGTTGTTCTCCGAGGCGAAGATCGCGCTGGCCAGGTCTTGGCCGACCTTCTTCGCGTCGACGTCGAACGCGGCGACGAACTCGATGTCGCTGATGTGATAGTCGCCGAACTGGACGTGCATGAGGCCGGGCACCCGGTCCTCGGGCTTGGCGTCGCGGTAGTACTCGACGCCTTGGACCAGCGAGTTGGCGCAGTTGCCCACGCCGACAATGGCTACGCGGAGCTTACCCATCGCGCATGCCTCCTTTGCCTTGTTTATTTGGGTCTCCGGCGCTCGCGGCCGGATCGGGTGTTCCCTGGGCCGGGGCGGCCTGGTGTCGTCCCGGTTCGACGAATGGCTCGCCGAAGTCGTCGTGCCGCTCAGGGCGGCGGCTCTCCTCGGAGGCGATGAGCTCGTTGAGCCACCGCACTTCCCGCTCGGCGGTCTCGAGCCCGTGCCGCTGGAGTTCGAGCCCGTAGGCGTCGAGCCGCTCGGCGGTGCGGGTGAGGGCTTCGCGGATGCGTTCGCGGCGCTCCTCGACGCGGCGGCGGCGGGCCTCGAGGATCCGCAGGCGCGTGGCCGGGTCGGTGCGGGAGAAGAACGCGAAGTGCACCCCGAACAGGGCCTCGTCGGCCGATTCGGGGCCGGCGTCGGCCATGAGCTGAGCGAAGTGCTCTTTGCCTTCGGGTGTGAGCCGGTAGACCTTGCGGGCCCGGCGCCCAGTGAGCAGCGGGGTCTCTGCCGCACCCTCTCGGGGGGCTTCCTCGGCGATGAGTCCACGCTGACGCATGCGCTTGAGGGTGGGGTAGAGGGAGCCGTAGCTGAACGCGGCCCGGATGGCCCCGAGCAGGGCCAGCAGGCGTTTGCGCAGCTCGTAACCGTGCATGGGGGTCTCGTGCAGGAGCCCCAGGATGGCCAGCTCAAGCATCGCGTCCCTCCTCTCACACGGCGATCTAACGTTTTGATGTATCGGCTCGATACATCAGCGTTAACCATAGCGGCAGGCGCAAATCACGTCAAGGCAAGCGTCTACGCCCTGTTCAGGGGCGCTGTCATCCGCTAAGCTCGGGCCCACCAAGCGATCTAGCAGAGTTCTCTCAGATTCGATGTGCGAAACTGCGAGACGACCGGCCACCCCCCATGCCGGGAGTAGACCTTTGCGAAATCCGGTCTACCGGGCGCGTTCCCCTCGGGATGCTGCGCGCCGGGTGCACCGGGCCGACCGGCAAACCCCGGCCCATGCCTGGGTTACACAGCACGTGGATGGTTGAGCATGAGCGACTACGGTTATCGTCCCGCCCCGCCCCCCGAGGACGGACGGCCTCAGGGCCACGGCGCCGGACAACCGGACGGCCGCGCCTACGGCAACGCCCCCGGCGGCTCCGGCGGCAGGCAGGGCGACTCCGATTACGGCTGGGGCGGCGGATCCCAACAGCAGGGCGGCGGCTACGGCCAGGCCCCGCGGCCGCGCCAGCAGCCGTACGGCACACCTCCCTCCGGGCAGGCCCCGGTCGGTCGCGGCTCGGCCTCGGTCGGACGGCCCACCGGTTCGGCATCCGTGGGACGACCTACCGGCTCGGCATCCGTGGGCGGCGCCACCGGCAGCGCCTCGGTCGGCGGTGCGGGACGCACCGGCCGCGCCTCAGTGGGCTCCGCATCCGTGGGTTCGGCTTCGGTCGGCTCGGCGTCCGTGGGCTCGGCGTCCGTGGGCTCGGCCTCGGTGGGCGACTTCGACAGCGAGAGGACCGGCCGCGCCAGCGTCACCGGCGCGCGCCGCGCGGGCAAGGGTCCGCTGAACAAGAGCGACCTCGAAGCCGAGGGCGGCAAGAAGAAGCGCAAGCGCCTCGGCCGCAAGATGCTCGCCGCGATGATCGCGATGGGCGTCCTCTTCATCGCCGGCGTCACCATCGTCGGCTCCTATTTCTTCGTCACCGTGGACGACCCCGGGAGCATCTCCCGCGCGGGCGAGTCGTCCAGCTTCTACTTCTCGGACGGAACCCAGGCCGGCGGCTACGGCGAGACGCTGCGCCTGCAAGCCGAGGAGAATGAGATCCCCAAGATCGTGAAAGACGCGCTCATCGCCACCGAGGACCGCAAGTTCCGTGACCACAGCGGTGTCGACTTCACCCGCACCATGGGCGCCCTGGTGAACAACCTCAGCGGCGGCGACACGCAGGGCGCCTCGACGATCACCCAGCAGTACGCGGGCATGGTCATGGCCATCCGCAACGAGATCTCCTACGACCGCAAAGCGAAAGAAGCGGCCATGGCGATCAAGATGGAGCAGGAGTACTCCAAGGACGAGATCATCACGGCCTACCTCAACCTGGCCTGGTACGGGCGCGGCGCCACCGGGATCGAGGCCGCCGCCAAGGTGTACTTCAACAAGGGCCTCAACGACCTCACTCCCGGCGAGGCCGCGTACATCATCATGCAGGTCAAGTCCCCCGACGGTACGTACGACCCGTATTACGAGGACGTGTTCGACCCGGAGGCCACCCAAGCGCGGTGGGACTACTCCATGGGCGCCATGCTCGAAGAGGACTACATCACGCAGAAGGAGCGGGACGCCGAGGAGATGCCCGTCCCGATCGACGAGTTCAACTCCGCCGGTTCGTGGGGCGGCAACACGAACGTCGGCTTCATCATCAACGAACTCGACGGCTACGTCTTCGACGAGCTCCAAACCCGGTACGGCCTCACGAAGGCAGACCTGTACGGCGGCAAGGAGGGGAAGGGCGGCGGGTACTCGGTCACGCTCACGATCGACCCGACCATCCAGAACCAGCTCGCCGCCACGGGTTCCCGCGGCGAGATCGCGGTGGATACGAACGAGGCCGGCGAGTTCCTCAACGAGGCGGGCGAGGTCGTCGCGACCCGCGAAGAGGCCAAGAAGGACCTCACCAGCGAGGGCTACGCCCAATTCGAGAACACCAACGAGGAAGCGGCGCTGGAGGCGTACGAGAAGTACATGATGACGGCCATGGTCGCCATCGATCCCGAAACCGGGGACATCGTCGGCTACTACGGCGGCGACAACGGCTTCGGCGTGGACAAGGCCGGGCCCGAGTCCCCGCACCCGTCGTCCTCGACGTTCAAGATGATCACCGCCGCCACCGCCATCTCGGAAGGCGACTCGATCGACTCCTGGTTCAACGCGGACTCGCCGCGGAAGTTCGACAGCCTCACCGACAACGAGACCGAGCAGTGCATCGGCGGCGGCGAATACCCGAACTGCACCCTGCGCAACGGCAGCCAGGACAAAGACCTGGAGATGCAGCTCACCGACGCGGTGCGCGACTCGAAGAACACGCCGATGTACTCGATCGCCGAGAAATACGGCGCTTTCAAGGTCCTCGACTACGCCGACAAGATGGGTCTGAGCTTCATGAGCCAGGCCCGCTCGCTCACCGACTCCGCAGGCAAGACCTGGGACGACAGGAGCGTCAACTACCAGTTCTACGACGACGGCACCTACTCCCAGCACGGTATGGCGGTCGACGCCAAGGGCGAACCGGTGACCGACGGCTCCGGCAACTGGAACACGCTGGCTCCCGTCCAGGTCGATGGGGACTGCAACCCGATCGTGAACACCGAGGGCTACTTCATCCAGACAGAGGACGAGCGGCCGGTGCCTTGCCCGATCGGCGACAAGGGCGACACCGACCCGTTCTACAACCACATCGCGTTCGGCCAGTACCCGACGAGCGTGCGCGACATGGCCTCGGTCTACGCCACCATCGCCAACGACGGCGTCTACAACGAGTCGCACTTCGTCGCCGAAGTGAAGGACAACAAGGGCAACGTGGTCGAGGAGATCAACCCGCTCACGCTCGGCGAGCAGGCCATCGACTCGTCCGTGGCCCAAGACCTCCAGTGGGTCGGTTCGGAGATCGGCGGCGAGTCCGAGACCGACCAGCTCTCCCGCGACTACTTCGGCAAGACCGGTACGTGGGAGGCCAGCTGCGAGGAGTGCGAGTCCAGCTGGAACGCCCACGCCTGGTATGTCGGTGCGATCCCGCAGCTCTCCATCGCCGCGTGGGTCGGCAACGTGACCTCCGAATCCGATCCGATCGCCGACCCCAATGGCGACAAGAGCAACGTGTTCGGCTCGAACACCGCCTATCCGGTCTGGTTCAAGGCCATGGAGGGGATCCTCGAGGCGACCGGCTGGGAAGAGGAGTCGTGGGAAGGCAAGGCCAACGCCGGCAACGAGACCTGGTGGGACATCGAAAAAGCCGGCGTGAACGAGGGCGGCCAGTTCTGCGCCGCCAAGCCCGACAACGAGTTGTGCGCCAGCCAGCAGGAGGAGGAAGAGACCGAATGCGAGGACGGCGAGAACGGCAATAACGGCGGCGGCAACGGCAACCAAGAGGAGTGCGAGACTCCTCCGGAAGACGGCGCCTCGCCGTCCACCGATCCATCGGAGGACCCGAGCACCGACGACGAATGCGACGCCATCATCCCGCCACCCAGTTGCAACGAGGAGTCCACGGATCCCGAAGAGGGAATGACGTCGACTCCGGAAGAGGGCGACAACAACAACGGCAACGGTTGACCTCGCGGTTAACGCAGCGAACCGCAGATAGCGCCGAGACGGCGGCATGGGCCACAATAGGGCCCATGCCGCCGTCTTTCACTGAGCAGCCGCGTTCGGCCGAACGCCCCTCGGCCTCCCCCACCCTCACCGACCGCTTCGCCCGATTCGCCTCGGGCTTCATCGGCGGCCCCTTCGGCGACCACGCGGTCGACCCGCCCCGGCGCCGCTACTGGACGCCGATCCGGGTCATCCTCCTCACCGGACTCATCGCCTTCGCCGTCAACTGGCTCCAGAAATACCCGTGCGCGGCAGGCGGCTGGACCGACTGGTCCCAGTACACGAACGCCTGCTACACCGACATCCGCGCCCTGTGGGGCGCCGAGCGGCTCAACGAAGGCGCCATCCCCTACCGTGACCACCCGGTCGAATACCCGGTACTGACCGGCTGGTTCATGGGGATCCTGGGGCAGATCGCCTACCGCATCGGCTCCGTCGCGGGCACCGACGGCGGCCCGATCTTCTACCACCTCAACGCGATCGTCCTCTTCATCTGCGGCGCCGCCGCCATCGCGGTCCTCCACAAGATCCGCGAGGACAACCGCCGCACCGACCTCCCCGGACCCAACCCCGACCCGGCGCTCGTCAGATCCCGTCCCTCAAGGCCCTGGGACGCGATGATGCTCGCCGCCGCGCCCGTCATGCTCGTCACCGCCACCGTCAACTGGGACCTGTTCGCCATCGCCCTCTCGATGCCGTTCTTCCTGTACTGGCAGCGAAGCCGCCCCATCATGGCCGGGCTCTTCCTCGGCCTCGCCGTGGCCGCGAAGTTCTACGCGCTCCTGTTCATCGGCCCGCTCCTCGTACTCGCGCTGCGGCAGCGAAAACTCCTGCCCGCGCTCCAGACCACCGCGACCGCCGCCGTCGTCTGGGCCGCCATCAACGCACCCGTCGCCTACCTGTGGCCCGAGTCGTGGATGCGGTTCTTCGAACTCAACTCCGAACGCCCCGTCGACTGGGGCACCGGCTGGTACGTGCTGCGCGGCGTCACCGGCTGGGAGCGGCTCTGGGACTCCGAGTTCGTGAACGACCTCTACCTGGTCCTGTTCGCCCTGTCCTGCATCGGGGTCGCGCTCCTGGGCTGGCTCGCCCCGCGAGGCACCGCCAAGCGCGCCAGCGCCTGGCCGGGCCTGAAGCCGACCGCGCTCATGGACGACCTCATGCCGCGCCTGGCGCAGCTGTGCTTCCTCGTCCTGGCCGCGTTCCTGCTCTTCGGCAAGGTCTGGTCGCAGCAGTACGTGCTCTGGCTCGTCCCGCTCGCGATCCTCGCCCGCCCAAAATGGGGCGCGTTCCTCGTCTGGCAGGCCGCCGAGCTGTTCTACTTCATCGCCTTCTACGGCAAGATGCTCCAGGTCTCCGCCGAAGAGGACGGCCGCGGCATCCCCGAGGCGCTCTTCCTCACCGCCGCCGCCTCCCGCTGGATCATGGTCGCCTTCATGTGCGCCCTGGTGGTGCAGGAGATCCTCATCCCGCGTCTTGACGCGGTGCGAACCCTTCCCTCGCCGCCCAAGCCCGCAGCTCCGACTCCGCTTCCTCGCGCGGCATCGGGCCCCGCTCCAGCCGAAGCTCCTTGAGGTACGCCCAGGCCCGGCCCACCGCGGGGCCGGGCTCGAGGCCCAGGAGCTCCATGATCGCGTTGCCGTCGAGATCGGGGCGCACCGCGCGCAGATCCTCCTCGGCGCGGATCCGCGAGATCCGGTCCTCGAACGCGTCGTAGTCGCGGCGCAGCCGCTCGGCCTTGCGGCGGTTGCGGGTCGTGCAGTCCGACCGCACCAGGAGGTGCAGCCGGTCGAGCTGGGCGCCGGCGTCCGTGACGTACCGGCGCACGGCCGAATCCGTCCAGCCCGCTTCGCCGTACCCGTAGAAGCGCAAGTGCAGGCTGATGAGCAGCGAGACCGCCTGCACCTCGGCCTTCGGGTACTTCAGCTCGCGCATCCGCCTGCGCGCCAAGCGGGCCCCGGCCACATCGTGGTGATGGAACGTGACGCCGCCGCCAGCGACGATGTCCTTGGTCTCGGGCTTGCCGATGTCGTGCAGCAGCGCCGCCAGGCGCAGCAGCAGATCCGGCCCGGCCTGCTCCAGTGCGATCGCGTTGCGCAGCACCTGCAGCGAATGCTCGTAGACGTCCTTGTGCTGGGCGTGCTCGTCGATCTCCATGCGCAGCGCCGGCAGCTCCGGCAGGAACTGCTCCGCCAGGCCCGTGTCGATGAGGATCCGCAGGCCCACCACCGGATCGGGCGCGAGCATCAGCTTGTTGAACTCGTCCCTGATCCGCTCCGCGGTGATCCGCGCGAGCTCGGGGGCCATGCGCCGCATGGCGTCGAGGGTCTCCGGGTCGATGTCGAAACCCAGCTGCGCGGCGAAACGCGCCGCACGCAGCATCCGCAGCGGGTCGTCCGCGAACGACGACTCCGGCGACGCCGGCGTCCGGATCGTGCGCCGCGCGATGTCGGCCAGACCCCCGAACGGGTCGGCGAACTCGTGCCCGGGCAACGAGACCGCCATCGCGTTCACCGTGAAATCGCGCCGCTCCAGATCGTCGACGAGGCTGTCCCCGTACCGCACGATCGGATTGCGGCTCACCCGGTCGTACGCGTCCGCGCGGAACGTCGTCACTTCGACCTGCTCGCCCCGGAACATCCCGCCGATGGTCCCGAAGTCCGCGCCCGTGGTCCACACCGTCGAGCAGTGCGACCGCAGGATCGCCTCCGTCGTCTCCGGACGCGCGTCCGTCGTGAAATCGAGGTCGCTCACGTTCCGGCGCAGCACCGCGTCCCGGACCGGGCCGCCGACCAGATGCAGCTCAAAGCCCTCGCCCGCGAACACCCGACCCAGCTCATCGGCAATGGGCGGGACCGTGATTTCCTTACCGCTACTGTTGTCAGACATCGCCGGGCAAGCTTAGCGGAGAGTGCGAGAATGGCCGAACCTAGCGCGAGACCGGGCCCTGGCCCCGGGCACTCGCCGTCTGGCCCCTTCCGAGGCCCACACCCCCACGGGAACCCCCAGGACCCGTACCCGCCCGGACCCCAGACCGGCAACGGGTACGCCCCGATCGGCGCGCCGACACCCCCGCCGGCTCCACCGAAGCCGCAGGGCAAGAACGTGGTCCGCTCCAGCCTCCTCATGGGCGCCGGGTCGCTCGTCTCCCGCATCACCGGGTTCGGGCGCACCGTCGTCATCTCCGCCGCCATCGGCGCCGGACTCCTCGGCAACTCCTACACGACCGCGCAGTACTTCCCCCAGATGATCTACGAGCTCGTCCTCGGCGGCGTGTTCGCGAGCATCATCCTGCCGCTGTTCGTCAAAGCCCACAAGAACGACCCCGACGGCGGCGACCTCTTCGCCCAGCGACTTCTCACCCTCGCCACCCTCGTCCTCGGCGGCGCCGCGATCCTCGTCACCGCCTGCGCCCCGCTCATCTCCCTGTTCATGGCGAACCCGGAGCAGCAGGGCCTCGTCACCGAGTTCTCCTACTACATGCTCCCGGCTCTGCTCCTGTACGGGCTGTTCGCGATCCTCTCGGGCATCCTCAACTCCCGCGAGCACTTCGGCGCGCCCATGTGGGTGCCGATCATCAACAACCTCGTCGTCATCACCGTCGGCGTGGTCTTCTACCTGGTCTACACGCGCGACGCCGAGGCCGCCGCGACCGGCCCGCTGTTCGACAGCGCCGACGACGTGACGAACGGCATGATCGTGCTCCTCGGCGCGGGCACCACCGCCGGCGTCGTCATCCAGGTGCTTTGCCTCGCCCCCGCGCTGCGCAAGGCCGGCTTCAAATGGCGGCTGCGCTTCGACTTCCGCAACCTGCCGCTGCGCACGATCCGCCGCATGGCCGCCTGGACCCTGCTGTTCGTGGCCGCCAACCAGATCGCGGTGATGGCCGTCATCAAGGTCGCCAACGTCGCCAGCGACACCGCCCGCCAGACCGAGGAATCGGGGTTCGTGCCCGGCGTCACGGTCTACAACAACGCCTACCTCATGATGATGATGGCCCACGGCATCGTCGCCGTCTCCGTCATCACCGCGCTCATGCCGCGCATGACCCGGGCCGCCGACGACCGGCGCTGGCCCGAGCTGGCCGACCACCTCTCCAGCGGCATCCGGCTCGCGTCGTTCCTGCTGGTGCCGATCGCGGCGGCGTTCGTGGCGCTGCACGAGCCGATCGCGCTCATGATCTTCCAGTGGGGCGCTTACGAACCCGAGCAGGCCGTGGCCACCGGTCAGGTGCTGCTCATGGCCGGGATCGTGCTGCTGCCGTTCTCGATCAGCCAGCTGCAGATCTACGCGTTCTACGCGCAGACGGACACCCGCACGGTCGCGCTGTTCAACCTGCCGGTGATCGCGATCCGCATCGGCGGGTACCTGCTGGCTTTCGCGTTCCTGCCCCTGCCGTGGGTCGTGGTGGGCCTGTTCGCCGCCAACGGGATCTCGTACCTCGTGAGCCTGCTTCTGTCCATGAGCCTGCTGCGCAAGCGGATCGGTCTGCTCGACATGCGCAAGACCGCGAACGGCCTGATCCGCACGGGATCGGCGGCCCTGATCGCCGGTGCCGCCGCGTACGGCGGATGGCTCGTCTGGCCTGATGTGTCCGGTTCGAAACTGGGGCAGTTCGGGGCGTCGATCGTCCTCGGGATCGGCCTGCTGGGCGTGTACTTCACGGCCTGCCTGGTATTCCGCGTCACTGAAATGGCGTCGCTCCAGGCAACGGTGCGCGCAAAGCTGCGACGATGATGCAAGTACGATCCATACGTGCACTCTGGCCGGATCCCGCAGAGCCACTTGGACCGCATCATGACCGAACCGGCCCACAAAGGCCCCGGCCGGCAAGACCCCTCCGCGGGGTCGCATTGAGAGGGGAGGACCCCGCATCATGACCACCGCCGAAGTGCCGTCCGTGGGCGACCTGCTCGCGGAGCGGTACCGCCTCGAAGAGCACGTCGGAGGCGCGAACGGCTACCGCCAACTGTGGCGGGGCGTCGACGTCCTGCTCCACCGCTCAGTAGCGGTCGTGCTCCGCTCCCCCGGCGGTGAAGACGCCGCACCCACGATGACCGCCGCCGTCGCCGCCTCGCGCGCGCACGTCGACTCGATGGTCGACGTGTACGACGCGGTCGACGAGGGCCGCTTCGCCTATGTCGTGCGCGAATGGGTCAACGGCTCCTCGCTGCGCGGCGTCCTCGAACGCCAGACCCTCGAGTCCGTTCACGCGCTCGAGCTGGTCGCGTCCGTCGCCGACGCCATCGCCGCCCTCCATGAAGGCGGCGTCACCCACGCCGACCTGCACCCGGGCACGATCCTCCTCTCCGAGGACGACCGGGTCATGGTCACCGAGCCGCGCAACGAGCCCGGAAACACCCCCGTCGAGGATGTGCGGGCGCTCGGCGCGACCCTCTACGCCTGCCTGACCGGGACGTGGCCGCGCGTCGTGGCCGCCGAGAACACCGGGCTCCCTGACGCCGCCACCGACGAATGGGGCGCCGTCCTGGCCGCCGCCACCGTCGTCCCCGCGATCCCCGCGGCCCTCTCGAAGCTCACCGCCGACCTGCTTGACCACGCGCAGACGCCGCCGTCCGCGGCCGAGCTCGCGGTCGACCTGCGCCGCCTCGCCGAGACCGGCGGGGCCGAGCCCGCGGCCGCGAGCCACACGCCCACGAGCGTCCTCGGCGCGCTGAGCCTGGGCCGCCGCAGCACGAGCGCGGACGCGCCGCCGGTCGGCATGAAGCGCCTCGCGGTGGTCGCGGCCGTCATCGCCGCGGTCATCTTCGCGGGCGTGGTCACCAGTGCCGTCATCTTCGGCGGCGGTGACGACTCCGCCGGGGCCGAGGACCAGGTCACCGGCGCGGACACCGGTGCCGACGACACCGCCGCCTCGGACGAGACCAGCGACGCCGCCGCACCCACCGAGGTCGAGCTCACCCCCGATTCGATCCGGGTGGTCGACCCGCCGGACGGCGACCGCGACCAGAGCGAGGGCGTCGAGAACGTCATCGACGACAACGCCTCCACCGGCTGGACCACGAACACGTACTACCGCGATCCCCGCTTCGGGAACCTCAAGCCGGGCATGGGCATCCTCATCGACCTCGGCGAGGCCCAGGAGGTCGCTTCGGTGCGGGTCCAGATGACCAGTGCCGGTGCCACGGTCGGTCTGCTCTCGGGCGACGAGGACCCGGGCGACTCCAGTGAGGGCGACCAGGCGATCGTGGACGGCTTCTCGGTCCTGGCCGAGCCGGTCGCCGACGCGGACACGAACATCGAGCTGAAGCCCAGTGGCGAGGCGACCCGCTACATCGTGGTGTGGGTGACCGAGCTGCCCGCCGTCGCGGACGGCTACAAGCTCACCATCAGCGACATCAACGTCTTCGTCCGGTAAGAGCGGAACAACGATGCCCGCCCCTCTCCCGCGCGACCGGGGCCCGGCCGGAAGCCCGGGCTCCGCAGGCGACGCCCTCGACGTCCTGAGCGACGCCGAGCTGCTGCGCCGCCATGTCGGCGGCGAACGGGAGGCCTTCGGCGAGCTGTTCCGCCGCCACCGCGGGCGGCTGTGGGCCGTCGCGGTGCGCACCTTGGGCGACCCCGAGGACGCCGCCGAGGCGGTGCAGGACGCGATGATCAAGGCCTACCAGGCCGCCGGGACCTTCCGCGGCGGCTCGGCGGTGACGACCTGGCTGCACCGGATCGTCGTGAACGCCTGCCTCGACCGGATCCGTGCTTCAGGGCGGCGCCCCACGGTGCCGCTCGCCGACGACGACGCCGTCGCCATCCCGGCCGCGGCCGGCGCCGACCACGACCCGCAGCAGGCCGCGCTCCGGCTCAGCGTGCACCGGGCCCTCGCGGAGCTGCCGTTCGACCAGCGGGCGGTCCTCGTCTACGTCGACATGCTCGGCTACCCGGTCGAGGAGGTCGCCGCGATCCTCAAGGTGCGTCCGGGAACGGTGAAGTCGCGGGCGTCGCGGGCGCGCAAGCGCCTCGCGGCGAAGCTCCCCGAGTTCGATCCCTCGTTCCACGACGTCGCCGCCGGGAACGGCGTTCCGGGCGGCGTGCGCGATGACACCCTCTCCGGCGGCGGTCCGGCCCCGGCGACGGGGAACCCGCCACGGCAGCCGAACGTCGAACCAGGTACGACGTACCGAACGGGCAACGGCCGAGAGGAGGGGAACCGATGAGCCCACAGCGCCCGAGTGACGCCGAGGCCGAAGCTCAGGTCAGCCGTACGCTGCGGCAGGCCTCCAGCGGCTACGGCGACCTTCCCGAGCACGTCGGGGACCGCCTCGACCGCGTCCTCGACTCCCTGCCTCCGGCCGACACCCTGCACACGGGCCCTCGCGAGAGCGCCTTCGAGAGCTGGGCCGAGCGGTGGGCGGAACGCCTGCGGCCCAAGCGGGTCCGCTACGCGATCGTCAGTGCCGCGGCGGCGGTGCTGGTCACGGTCGGCGGCGTCGCCACCGCCGTCCAGTTCGTCTCCGGCCCCGGCAATGAGGACAGCGGCGCCTCCGCCGACCTCCAGGCCGAGAGCGACACCGAGCGGAGCGACGACGCCGGGGCGCCCGGTGCGGCGGACGAAGAGGAAACGCCCATGTCGGGCGCCGAGACCGAAGACGAGGCGGCCGCCGGCGGCATCACCGGCGTGGAGACCTTCGCCTCCGGCAGCGACTACAGCGAAGGCACCGACCTGCTCACGGCCTTGCGCGAACTCGACGCCGACTCCGCCGCCGGTGAAGTCCCAGCCGAACTGACCGAGCTCGCCGCCGGCGGCGAGTTCTGGAAGAACTGCGAAGAGGCCATCGCGCACGAGTACGCGAGCCTGCTCGTCGCGGTCGACTTCGCCCACTACGATTCGCAGCCGGCGATCGTGGCGCTCATGGTCGGCGAGAGCGGCGACATCGCGGTGGCCCTCACGCCCGCTTGCGCGGACGGCGTCATCGAGCCGCTCGCGAAGCAGCCCTGAGCCCCGCCGGGCCCTGAATCACCCCCGTTCGCGGCCCGTGTACGGGTGAGGTTCCCCACGATCGGGATATTCGCCTGTCACAAGCCCGCGACAGCGCCGGGCGGCGGAATTTCGGGTCAATAAGATGGCGTTGAAGCTGTCAGTTCAGGGAGCCCTCCCTGGAACGCCGAACCATTTCAGGAGCGAACCCGGTGAGCGAAATCCGCGACGTCATCATCATCGGCTCGGGCCCCGCCGGCTACACCGCCGCGCTGTACACCGCCCGCGCCGACCTGCGCCCGCTCGTGTTCGAGGGCTTCCAGTTCGGCGGTGCGCTCATGCAGACCACCGAGGTCGAGAACTACCCCGGCTTCCCCGAGGGCATCATGGGTCCCGAGCTCATGGACTCCTGGCGCAAGCAGGCCGAGCGCTTCGGCGCCGAACTCGTCTCGGACGACGTCACCCGCGTCGACCTCTCCGGACCGGTCAAGAAGGTCTGGGTCGAGGACCGCGAGTACCAGGCGAAGACCGTGATCCTCGCGACCGGCTCGGCGTTCCGCCCGCTCAACGTGCCCGGCGAGAACGAACTCATGGGACGCGGCGTCTCCGCCTGCGCCACCTGCGACGGCTTCTTCTTCCGCGACCAGCACATCGCGGTGGTCGGCGGCGGCGACACGGCGATGGAGGAGGCCACGTTCCTCACCAAGTTCGCCTCCAAGGTCACCATCGTGCACCGCCGCGACGAGTTCCGCGCCTCCAAGGTCATGGCCGACCGGGCCCTGGCGAACCCGAAGATCGAGGTCGCCTGGAACTCCGCGGTCAAGGAGATCAAGGGCACCGACGGCAAGGTCTCGAGCGTCGAGCTCGTCGACACCGTCACCGGGGAGGAGCGCGAGCTGCCCGCCACGGGCCTGTTCATCGCGATCGGCCACGACCCGCGCTCGGAGCTGTTCAAGGGCCAGGTCGAGCTCGACGAGTCCGGCTACGTGAAGGTGGCCGCCCCCTCGACCCGCACCAACGTTGAAGGCGTGTTCGCCGCGGGCGACCTCGTCGACCACACCTACCAGCAGGCGGTGACCGCCGCCGGCACCGGTTGCACGGCCGCACTCGACGCCGAGCGCTACATCTCCGCCCTCAACGACTGATACCCCGCACTTTTTAGACACACAGGAGGATGCCCATGGGCGCCATCAAAGCAGTCAACGGCCAAGCCGAGTTCCAGGCCGAGGTGCTGGACTCCGACAAGCCCGTGCTGGTCGACTTCTGGGCCGAATGGTGCGGTCCCTGCAAGAAGGTCGCCCCGGTGCTCGAGGAGCTGGCCGCGGAGACCGACGACTTCGTGATCCGCAAGCTCGACACCGACGCGAACCCGGAGATCACCCGCGAATACCAGGTGATGAGCGTGCCGACCATGATCCTGTTCAAGGACGGCAAGCCCGCCCAGCAGCTCATCGGCGCCCAGCCGAAGGCCGCCATCCGCAAGTTCCTGGGCCAGTAACCCGGACAACGGCGACGGGCGCGACGCCGCTGGCGTCGCGCCTTCTTCCATCCCTAATCGCGGTCGAAGAATTCGCCGTCGCGTTGCGCCCCTAGGCGGTCGATCCGGGAGCGACCGCCGGTAGTCGGCTCGCCGAAGAACTTGTCCAACTCGACGTCGTCGAGCTTGAACCACTCCACCGAGTCGGTGAACACCGACGACTCCTCCGCCTCGACGCTCCGATCGAGCGCCGTGCGCAGCTCCAGGCGCAGCCGCGGATAGCGCGGGTCCTGCCGGACCGTCTTGAACCCCACCGAGCGGTAGAAGTCCGCCGGCACCAGGCACGCGCGCGCCTCGCCGCGGGCATCGCCGAACGTCTCGATCGCGTAGATCCCCCGCCGCGCCACGTCGGCCGCCACGGTCTGCACCAGTTGACGTCCCAGGCCCGTCCCCGCATAGGCCGGATGCACGAAGGCGGTCATCAGGAGCGCCGCGTCGGGCGAGACCGGCCCCGAGGGGAACTCCATCGAGCGCGGCACGAACTTCGGCGACGCGTAGGTGACGTACCCGGCCACGTCCTCGCCTTCGTAGGCGATCCGGCCGCACCCGCCCCACTCCAGCAGCGTGTGCGACAGCCACGCCTCCTTCTCGAGCGCGGGCTCGCCGACGTCGCGGGCGGCCTCCGCGCACAAGGGCGAGAGCTCCCAGAACACGCAGGCCCGGCAACGCCCCGGAAGGTCTTCCAAGGAGTCGAGTGTGAGGTTGACCATGCGCCGATGCACCCGACCAGACTACGTCGGCGAGGAGTCCACATGACGGAAAACACGCGGGGCCTTCGCTCCCCGTGCTAGTAGAGTGGGTCGATCCAGCGTCAGTTGTCGTACGCTGGTCGGAACGCTGTTCCGGCCCCGCGGGTCAACCGCGAGCGACGGCCGGGCGTGTACCTACGAGATCCCGCGCGAGCTGCGCCGTTCGCATACCGAGCCGCCGAACACGGCGGTCTTGAACGGCAGTGCTTCGGACGACGCAGCCGCACCGACCCGCGACCACGGATCGCGGGCGACGAGGACCACCAGAGGAGGTCTCCGCGTGTCCGGTACAACACTCGACGATTACACCGGTCGCTACGCATCCCGGGTTCACGGGATGGCACAGTCGGAGATCCGCGCACTGTTCTCGGTCGCATCGCGCCCCGAGGTCGTCTCCCTCGCCGGAGGGAACCCCTACACCGCCGCGCTCCCGATGGACGAGCTCGGCGAGATGTTCACCCGCCTCCTCTCCCAGGTCGGCGCCGAAGCGCTCGGCTACTGTCCCGGCCAGGGCAGCGTCGCGCTCCGCGAAGCGCTCTGCGGAGTCCTCGAGCTGTCGGGCATCCGCGCCTCAGCGGACGACCTCGTCCTCACCACCGGCGCGCAGCAGGGCCTCGACCTGCTCGCCCGCACCTTCCTCGACCCGGGCGACATCGTGCTCGCCGAGGGCCCGACCTACGTCGGCGCGCTCGGGGCCTTCCAGGCCGCCCAGGCCGACGTCCGGCACCTCCCGATGGACGACGACGGGCTCATCCCCGCCGGCCTCGAAGAGGGCCTCGCCGCGCTCCAACGCGAAGGGCGCCAAGCGAAGTTCCTCTACACGATCCCGACCTACCAGAACCCGGCCGGCGTCACCCTCACCGAGGACCGCCGCGAGGAGATCCTGGCGATCGCCGAGAGGCACGGCCTCCTCGTCATCGAGGACGACCCGTACTCGATGATCAGTTTCGAAGGCGCCCCGCCCGCGCCGCTGCGCGCCCGCGCCGAGCGCGGAGTGATCTACCTCGGCACGGTCTCCAAGATCTTCGCCGCCGGCCTGCGCCTCGGCTGGGTCCTCGCGCCGCCCGCGGTGCGCGACAAGCTGCTCCTGGCCATCGAGGCGTCGATCCTGTGCCCGTCCGGGCTCACCCAGGAGGCCACGCTCCGCTTCCTCACCGAGATGGAGTGGCGCCAGCAGGTCAAGGTCTTCAACACGCTCTATCGGGACCGGCGCGACGCGCTGCTCGGCGCCCTCACCGACTACATGCCCGAGGGCATGACCTGGACGCGGCCGGGCGGCGGCCTCTTCATCTGGGCCACGCTCCCCGAAGGGCTCGACTCGAAGGCGATGCTGCCGCGGGCGCTCCAAGAGCGCGTGGCCTACGTCCCGGGCACCGGTTTCTACGCCGACGGCAATGGCCGCAGGGAGATGCGCTTGAACTTCTCGACCCAGACCTCCGAGACCATCCGCGAAGGCGTGCGCCGCCTCGCCGGCGTGGTCGCCAGTGACATCGACCTGCGCGACACCTTCGCCGGAGGCGCGGCATGAAGGCGAGCGCCGCAGCCTCGGACATCCGCGTGCTCATCCTCGCCGGAGGCATGTCCTACGAGCACGAGGTCTCGCTGAAGTCGGGCCGCCGCGCCGCGGACGCCCTGCAGCGCCAAGGCATGAACTGCGAGGTCCGCGACCTCGACGGTGAACTGCTGCCCGCACTCCAGGAGTTCCCGCCCGACGTCGTGCTGCCGCTCGTGCACGGATCACCGGGCGAGGACGGCTCGCTGCAGGCGGTGCTGGAACTCTCGAACATCCCGATCGTCGGCACCGGCTCGATCGGCGCGCGCCGGGCGTGGAACAAGATCACCGCCAAGGACCTCCTACGGACGGCCGGGATCCCCACCCCGAACTGGACGGTCATGCCGCGTCAAGCGTTCTCGGACTTCGGGGCCCGCAAACTCCTGGACCGGATCGCCGCGAAGATGGGCCTGCCGCTCGTCGTCAAGCCGAACTCGGGCGGCTCGGGCCTCGGCGTGCACGCCGTGCACAAGGAGGACGACTTCCCCTCGGCGATGATGGGCTGCTTCTCCTACAGCGACGAAGCGCTCATCGAATCGTTCGTCGAGGGCCGCGACATCGCGGTCGGCGTCGTCGACCTCGGTGGCGGCCCGACGGCACTGCCGCCGGTCGAGATCGCGCCGCTCCACGGCGACTACGACTACGCGGCCCGGTACAACCCGGGCGCGACGCGCTGGACCGTGCCGGCGCACCTGAGCGAGCCGGTGGCCGCCCGCGTCGCCGAACTGGCGGTCCAGGTCCACCGGACCCTCGGGCTCGGCGACATGTCCCGGATCGACATGATCGTGGACGACGCGGGCGACATCCAGGTGCTGGAGGCGAACGTCGCCCCCGGCACCACCGAGACCTCCTTGCTGCCCATGGCGATCAAGGCGGCCGGGCTCGACTTCGGCGAGACTCTGGCGACCATGGTCCGCCAGGCACTGGCCCGCTCCTAGGCCGTACGACTCCAGAACGACTGAGGGTGTCGATGTTTCACGTGAAACATCGACACCCTCAGTCGTTCAACAGTGCTGTCGTTCAATAGTGCTGTCGCGCCAGGCGCGGTCGTGCTTTGGTTCAGTCGTCGGAAAGCCAGGCGGCTATGTACTCCAGGTTCATTTGCCATTCGTGCTCTTCAACCGGCGGCAGTATCTCGTCCCACATCGTCATGAACGGGCCTCGCAGTTGTAGATAGCCGTGCGGGCGGGCCAGGAACCACTGCTGGAGATGCGCGGTGCCGTCCCCCCAGCGGTTCACGTGGACCTGCGCCACGGACTCCAGTGACCGGATGGCCCGCTCCAGCCGCACCGTCAGCACGCCGAGTTCGGCGGCGTGCATCGTCGACAGGTCCCCGAGGTCGAGGTGCGCCCTCGGTTCCAGGATCACCACGACGGGCAGGCCGCTCGGCGCCGGCGGGCTCTTGAGCCGCCACCGCTCGTTCGACCAGAGGTACGTCGAGTCGGGGGTGTGGCAGGCCGCGCATTGCTCTTGACGGTCGCCGCGCCGCGGCGGCTCGGCGTCCACCGGTTCCTGCAAAGGTTTGATACGGAGCTCGCCTTCGAACGGGAAGGCGGGCCAGTCGACAAAAGGGGGCAAGGCAGGGCGGACGCCACTCGCGCGCGGATTCGGGTGTTGTCGGCTCTGGTTCGTCAGGTCGGGCTTGGAATTCGGGCCGGGGGTACTCGCAGATGCCACCATCGAAAAATACCGCATGATTGCGAGACTGGAAACCACCGGAAACGACCTTTTGGCAGATTTCCACGAGGTTACGCGGCGAGTCGCAGGGTCGACAGCCGATAGTGGACTGACATATAACCCGCGAACCAGGCGAATCGTCGACAGAACACGAGATTCGGGTCCGATAGTGACGTGCGCCCATATGGCGGGAAGGGACTGTCGGTCGGGCGGGTTCGTAGGGCAAGCTGGAGGGCGTGCAAGCAACAGTGACTGACAGTCCCACGCCGGAGGCGACGCCCGTTTCGGGCGACGACATCGCCGTGCTGGTGGATCCGCCGGTCACCGCCGCGCTCGTTGACGAACTCAGCCATCTCTGGGTGAGAGTGACGAACGCCGGCGGTTCCGTCGGATTCGTCCCGCCGGTCAACATCGAAGAGGTTCGCCCTCACACCGTTTCCATTCTCGCGCGAGTGATCGACCAGACTGACACGCTGGTCGCTCTTAAGGAAGGAGCCGCCATTGTCGCTTGGTGTGTTCTCACATCAAACGACAGCCCGCCGCGTCAGGGCTGGCGGACCATCCGCCACGTCCAGGTGGACCCCTCCCGACAGGGCAGCGGTCTCGGCGGCAAACTCCTGGCGGCAGTCGATCAAGTCGCACGCGAAGAGCTGAAGCTCGAGGCGCTGACCCTCAAGGTCCGCTCGGGCACCGGCGCCGATGCCTTCTATCGGCGACACGGGTTCAGTGAGGTCGGACGTCTGCCGCGCGCGGTGCGCATGGCGGATAACGACTACCGGGACGACATCATCATGTGGCGGGAGCTCTCCTAACCGAGGCTCGCGGTTCCTGACGGAGCCGCACCGACCACTGCGTTCCAACCGAACAGAGTAAGACGAAGCCGGGGCGATGTTTCACGTGAAACATCGCCCCGGCCTTTTCGTCGCTTCGCCGACCGCGCCAGCTCGGCAAGTCGCACACCTCACGTCCGCTTTCGCTCGGACGAGTGAGACTGGAAGGCGGCATCTTGTCGCACCCCGCGCGTATTTTTAAGCCTAGGGGTCCCCCGGGGGGACATTTCGGGAATATCCGCTTTCACGTTCGCCGGGGGCGATCTGAAGGGCTTCGATTCCTTTGGGCCCCAACGGGTCCGGCTACTTGATGCCGATCTGCTCGACGATGCGGTCAAGGTCGGCGAGGGAGCCGAATTCGATGGTGATCTTGCCTTTCTTGCGGCCCCAGGAGATCGCCACCTGTGTCTCGAAGTGGTCCGAGAGGCGCTCCTTCAGGTCCTCGAGACCGGGAGCCTTGATGCGGTCCTTCGGGGTGCGAGGGGAGGCGTTCCGGGGCTCGTCGAGTTCCGGCTTCTCCTCCAAGCGGTTCGCCGTCACGAGTTCCTCGGTGCTCCGCACCGACAGTCCCTCGCTGATGATCCGCTCGGCGATGTGCTCCTGAGCGTCCGCGCTGTCGAGGCCGAGCAGCGCCCGGGCGTGGCCCGCCGTGAGGACGCCGGCGGCGACCCGCGTCTGCACCGCCGCGGGGAGACCGAGGAGGCGGATCATGTTCGAGATCTGCGGGCGGCTGCGCCCGATCTTCTTCGAGAGCTCGTCCTGGGTCACGTTGAACTCTTCGAGCAGCTGCCGATAGGCCGCGCCCTCTTCGAGCGGGTTCAGCTGGACGCGGTGGATGTTCTCCAAGAGCGCTTCGCGGAGGAGTTCCTCGTCGGCCGTGCCGCGGACGATGGCTGGGACGCTCTCCCAACCGAGCGCCGTCGCGGCGCGGAGACGCCGCTCCCCCATGACGAGTTCGAAGCGCGCGCCGTCTTCCCGGGGCTCGTCGGCATTGCGCTCGCGCACCGCGATGGGCTGGAGCATGCCGACCTCGGTGAGGGAGGTCTGGAGTTCGGCGAGATGATCGTCGTCGAAGATCTGCCGCGGCTGCTTCGGGTTCGTGCCGATGTCCGTGATCGGGATCAGCTGGAAGCTCGCGCCCGGGACGGGGACGAGTTCCGGCCCGTCCGATGTTTCACGTGAAACATCCGCCTGAGCCGGAGCCGATGTTTCACGTGAAACATCGCGCTTCTTCGGCGTCGCCTGGCGGGGCGCCGCGACCTGAGCGGGAGCCGGTTCCGGCTCCTCGTCCTCTTCGATCGTCGTAGTCTCGGCCAGGCCGGTCGGGATGAGCGCCCCCAGTCCGCGACCGAGACCTCCGCGTTTCGCCGCAGCCATCGACTAGTTCCCGCCCTTCTGGTTCTTGCCGCGCCTCGGGGAGAGCTTCGCGCCTCGGCGCGCGATCTCCTCAGCCGCTTCGAAATAACTCGTCGCTCCCCGCGAGCCGGGGTCGTACGTCATGATCGACTGCCCGTACCCGGGAGCCTCGGAGACACGGACGCTGCGCGGGACCACCGCGTCGAGCACGATCTCGCTGAAGTGACCGCGCACCTCCTGCTCGACCTGATCGGCGAGCTTGGTCCGCTTGTCGTACATGGTGAGCAGGATCGTGGAGACACGCAGGCGCGCGTTCAGGTGCGCCTTGATCAGCTCGATGTTCCGCAGGAGCTGGCCGAGCCCTTCGAGCGCGTAATACTCGCATTGGATCGGGATCAGCACCTCCTCGGCCGCCACGAGCGCGTTCACCGTGAGCAGGCCGAGCGACGGCGGGCAGTCGATGAAGATGTAGTCGAGCTCCCCGCTGAAGGTCGCGATGCTCTTCTCCAGGCGCCCTTCTCGGGCGACCACGTTGACGAGTTCGACTTCGGCACCGGCCAGGTCGATCGTCGCCGGAACGCACAGAAGCGAGGGGATGCCGTCGACCGGGGTCGCGATCTCGTCGAGCGACATGCCTTCGACGACGGCCTCGTACACGCTCGGCGTGCCCGCGCCGTGCTCGACGCCGAGGCCGGTGGAGGCGTTCCCCTGCGGGTCGAGGTCGATGACCATCACGCGGTTCCCATGCAGCGCCAAGGCGACCGCAAGGTTCACAGTGCTCGTGGTCTTGCCGACCCCGCCCTTCTGGTTGGCGATCGCGATGACACGGCGCCGCGGCGGCCGCGGCATGGTCACGTTGCCCCCTGGATTGAGGACCCGCACGGCCCGCTGCGCTTCGCGCGCGAGTGGCAGGTCGTCGTCAAGAGGATCGGGTTGTGTCGGCACTGGCGTTTCGGTTTTCACCTTGGCGGCTTTCGCCGTCTCTTCGGGCGCCAAGTGCCGTCCCGATCGGCCCCGCTGCGATGTGGATCTGCGCATCCCGTCCCGCTCCCCCCCGTTGTCAATCCGGGCCTCCGGCCTATCGCCGTCCGCACCGGACTCCATCGTCACCGATTCTGGCCCACCCTGGCCGAAGGCCGGGGCTGCGCCACCCGGCGTCGGGGAAGTTTCTCGATAGCGGTGCCGTCGAGAGGGAGGTGCCTCCTCCTTCACCGCCGCGTCAAGGAGGTTCTTGATGCGCCGTTCGGCGTCGGTATCGCCGCCAAGGGAGTTCTGGTGTTCACGATCTTCAGGGGGAAGGGGGTCGCGCACGTTCACCGCCACAGACTACGGGCCGGATGTTTCACGTGAAACATCGCCCTGCTCGGAGAAGCTTACGAGCCATACACTATCCGAACCCTGCGCTATCCGCCGAGCGCAAAGCGTGGAAACCACAACGATGAGTGCCGCGATGATGGTCTCATCGCGGCACTCGTTGCGGTACAGGAAAATTCGAGGTTGTGGGGGTGAGAGACCGTTGCGGCTCTTGGTCAGCGGATGCGCTCGATCTTCACTACCGTTGCGGGAACGGTGAATACGGGATCGGACAACTTGGACGCGCCGCATTCGAGAATCTCGGCCTTGCCGCCGCCCGCCCGCTTGATGAGACCGCCGCTCTCGGTGACCTCCAAGGAGGCGCCCTGACCCTTGATTGCCAGCATCGCGCCGCCGACGCGGGCCAGCGGCAAACACCAGCCGACCAGCTTCGACAGCGGCGCCACCGCACGGGACACCACGACGTCCGCTCGGCCCTTCGGATCCACTTCGGCGGCGCGGGCGCGCAGCACCTCCAGGTTCGGGACGCCGAGCGCCTCGATGACCTCATTGAGGAAGTCCACGCGGCGCTGCATCGGCTCGACGAGGGTGACCCAGAGGTCGGGCCGCGCGATGGCAAGCGGGATGCCGGGGAGGCCGCCGCCGGAACCGACGTCGATCACGTCGGACTTCGCGGGGATCAGCTCCTCGACCACGGCGCTGCTCAACACGTGCCGGCCCCACAGGCGCGGCACCTCCCGTGGCCCGATCAGGCCGCGCTCGATCCCGATGGTAGACAGCAGGCCCACATAGGCCTCGGCCAGAGCGATGCGGTCGTCGTCTGCTCCGAACACAGAGGCCAATGTTTCACGTGAAACATTGGCCTCGGCGATGTCGGAGCCGTTCGGCTCCTCAGTCATGTTTTGTCCTACTCGGCTTTCACGACGACCCGGCGGCGCGGCTCGGCGCCCTCCGACTCGCTCTGCACGCCATCGGTGGCGTTGATGACGTCGTGGACGCACTTCCGTTCGAAGGCGCTCATCGGGTCCAGCTTGACCACTTCGCCGGTCTCGATGACCTTCTTGGCGGTCTGCTCTGCAAGCTCCGCGAGCTTCTTGCGGCGTCCGGCGCGGTAGCCCCCGATGTCGAGCATCAGACGCGAGTGGTCACCGGTCTTGCGGTACACCGCAAGGCGGCAGAGCTCCTGCAGCGCCTCGAGGGTCTGCCCCTTCGGGCCCACGAGGCCACCGAGGTCCTCACCGACGATCTCGACCTGAGGGCGGTCGCCGACCACCAGTTCGTCGATGTCCCCGTCGAGGTCGAGGATGTCCAGGAGGCCTTCCATGTAGTCGGCCGCCACTTCGCTCTGCTCAAAGAGGTCGTCTTCGGAGGCCACCTCGTCCTCCCGCACCGTTGCTCCCATAATCGTCAACTCGTCCTATCGCTAGTTATAAGCCTAGTTTGCACCATTGTGGCTGATCCGGCGGCACCTGCGCGGCCGCGCGGACCGTCCCCCTAGCCTTTTTTCTTCTTGGAGGCCTGCTGCGCGCCGCTGACCTTCTTGGCCCGGGCGATGCGTTCCGCCCGTGAGAGGTTCTTGCCCGCGCCGGGGCCGCCCTTGGTGGTCGACTTCGGCTCCTCGGAGCCGTTCGCCTCGGCGGTCTGTTCCGGCTTCGGGGTGGGCTTCGCTTGCGCACCGGTCTGCTTCGGCCGCTTGCCCGGCTTGGGGGCCAGGTCCTTGCGGCGCTGTTCGGCCTCGCGCTGCTCCTCGAGCATCTTCTCGTGGGCCTTCGAGCCCGGCTTCGGCGGCTTGGCCGAAGCGCTCTGCGCGGGCGGCGGGTACTTGTGCAGCACGTACTGCTGCTGCCCGAGCGAGAACAGGTTGTTCACGGTCCAGTAGATGACCACGCCGATCGGGAAGGCGCCGGCCGAGAAGATCATGATCACCGGGATGCCGTAGAGCATCACCTTCTGGATCATGCGCTGGTTCGGGTCCTCGTTCCAACCGGTCTTCAGGATCATCTGACGCGTGGTCAGGAAGGTCGTGAGGATCATGGCCGCGCCCAGGACGGCGGCGACGAGCTTCACGTTGAGCGCGGAGGCATCGACCTGCGCGAGCTGGTCCGCGGGAGTGAGGAACGTGCTCCAGAACGGCGCGCCGAAGAGATTGGCGTGGACGTAGGACAGCCAGTCGCCGGTCGGGCCGGCGTCGATGCCGCTCCAGCCGTACGAGTCGGTCAGCTTCGTCTGGTCCGGGTCGGGACGGCGCAGGACGTGGAACAGCGCCAGGAAGACCGGCATCTGGATGAGGATGGGAAGGCAGCCCATGAGCGGGTTCGCCTTCTCCTTGCGGTACAGCTCCATCATCTCTTTTTGGAGCGTCTCGCGGTCACCCTTGTAGCGCTCCTGGAGCGCCTTGATCTCCGGGGCGAGCTTCTGCATTGCGCGCTGCGACTGGATCTGCTTCACGAAGAGCGGGAAGAGGATGATGCGCAGGGTGAGCACGACGCCGATGATGGCCAGAACCCAGGCCCAGTCGGTGTCCAGGAAGCCGTTCTCGCTGCCGAAGACATTCGTCCAGAGGTCATGCCATCGCAGCAGTACCCAGGACACGCCGTCGTAGGCCCACTCCATCACTTGCGGACTCCAGTCTGCTCATTCTTAGAACTCAAAACGTGCTCATGCCGTGGGGGTACGGGGTCATGTCCCCCAGGATGAAAGGGGTGGCACCGTCCCAGGCGGCGAAGGCTCAACCATATGCCACGAACGACTCCGTGCCGGGACAGCGCCTCAAGGGTATATGCGCTGCAACTGGGGTAGAAGCGGCAGCGGTCGGGAAGCGCGGGGCTTACCCACCGACGGTACGCGATCACCGGGGCCGCGACCACTCGCACCGCGAGGCTTCCACCGGTGCGCGAAGGGCTTTCGACCGGCGGGTTCGTCGGCACGGGCGCGGCGTGCGTCATGGCGCGCTCCGGCGCTCGTTCGCGCGATTCCCTTTGGGGGCACGGGCCGCCTGCACGGCTTCGGTGAGGTCCCGTTGCAACTGGGCGAAGTCGCGTTCGGCGGCGCGGGGCGTGGCCCGCACGACCACGTCGGTGCCGGGGGGCCAGTGCGGCAGTTCGGCGGCGACGGCGTGCCGGAGGCGACGCTTGACCTTGTTGCGCGCCACGGCGTTGCCGACGGCCTTGGAGACGACAAAACCCGCCCGCGCCGTGCGGTTCGCATCGGCGGCGGGCGGTGTCGGCGGCGGTGCCGCGGTGTCTTCGATCGATGCGGTCGCAGGTGCCCAGTGCACGACGACGCCGCCGCGGGCGGCGCGGCGGCCTCGCTTGAGCGCCGAACCGAAGTCCCGGCTGCTGCGAATGCGCGCGTCGGCTGGAAGCACTTGGATCACGTCCTCGTCGAGGCCCCTAGAGCCTGCAAGGGACCGGGAGGCAAGCGCTCAGACGGTCAGCTGCTTGCGACCCTTGTTGCGGCGCGCGTTGACGATGGCGCGGCCGGCACGGGTCCGCATGCGCAGCCGGAAGCCGTGGGTGCGGTGACGACGGCGGTTGTTCGGCTGGTAGGTGCGCTTGCTCACGACGGATGTCTCCCATTACGAATCAAAAAGCCTTTGCGCCGGACCTCGGGGCCCAGCCCCGGATCGGGGCTACGGGGACGCGGAGAACAGCCTAGCAGGGCATTCATGCGGCGCCCGAGCCGCGGACGACGGGTGTGGCATGCCCCTCTGGATTAGCGGGCAACTCGCTCATGTTACTCGCCGCATCAGGACCGCGGCCACCGCGGGGGTGGTTCGGCGGCGGGCCGCGGGGCGCCTCCTCTGTCCTTCTCGGAAGGGCCGCAAATCCTCGGTCCACGCCTGTGCAGGAACGTTGCGACCCTCGCGAGCAGCCTGTGGATAACTTTGCCCGAATCGTGGACGACTTCGGCGACGCCCGAACGGCTTCGTCAGCGGACTCACACAAAAATGCTGGTCATGACCGTGATTCAGGAAACATTGTCACAAGGGGCGCATGTGCACAGGGCAACTGAAGGCCTGTGGATAACCTGTGGAAAACTTGCTGGGACGCACTGGGGATAACCGGGTGCGGCGGTGCGGATCGCCTGTATCGGAGCCTACCTGGTGCGGCCTCTGAACTTCGCGAAACGACCCGTTCACGGACAGAACATCGAAGCGAGGGATGGCGAAGGTGACCGACCGAGAACTGTCGGCAGTCTGGTCGGCGGTGACCGCCGAACTGGCTGACGCGTCGGCACTGACCCGTCAGCAGGCGGCGTGGATGCGTCTGTCCCAGCCGGTGCTGTCGATGCCCGGGACGTTCATCGTCGCCGCCCCCGACAAGTTCGCCCGTTCGGCGTTCGAGTCCAAGCTGCGCGTACCGATCAGCGAGGCCCTTTCCCGGCAGATGGGTCAGCCGACGCAGGTCGCGGTCACCTTGCAGGAGAAGCAGGCGGAACCGCCCGCCCAGGTCTTCGAGGAGCCTCCGGCGGCCGCGATCTTCGAGGAGCCGCCCGCGCCACCGGCGCCCAACGCTGCGCCGCCCGCTCCGGTCATGGACGCCACGATCGTCTTCGATCGCCCGGCCTCGTACGACCAGCCCCAGACGGCGCAGCCGCAGTCTGAGCCCGAACCGGCCCCGGCCGCGCCCCGCAAGGCCGTTCCGGCGCAGAACCCGCCGAGCCTGTTCGACACCGCCGCCTTCCGTCCTGGCGAAGTCGCGGTCCGTCCCGCAGAGCCCGCGGCCGAGCGGGCTCCCGAGCCGGTCGAGGCCCAGGGCACGCAGGAGCAGGTCGAGCGGCCCGCCGCTATCCCGCACCAATCGGTGCGGCCCGCCCCCGCTGAGCCGGATCAGCACCGCTGGGAGGAGCACGCCCCCGAGCCGCCGGCCGACGAGCTGGAGCGGGTCCTCTCGGAGTCGGCGACCCGCCAGGGCGCCAAGGAGCACGGCGGCTTCCCGCCGGTCGCGCCGCCGCCCTCCGACGACCCCGACCCCGCGCGCCGGGGCGGGATCACCAAGCCCGGCGGCGGGCCCGCGCCGGTCAAGGCCGTGGACGGGGTCGGCCGGCTCAATCCGCGCTACAACTTCGACACCTTCGTGATCGGCTCCTCCAACCGCTTCGCGCACGCGGCGGCGTTCGCCGTGGCCGAAGCACCCGCGAAGGCGTACAACCCGCTGTTCCTCTACGGCGGTTCGGGACTGGGCAAGACGCACCTGCTCCACGCGGTGGGCCACTACGCGCACGACCTGGGCACGGCCCACTCGGTGCGGTACGTGACCACGGAGGAGTTCACGAACGACTTCATCAACTCGCTGTCCGACCGCCGCCAGCAGGCGTTCCAGCGCCGGTACCGGGACGTCGACATCCTCCTCATCGACGACATCCAGTTCCTCATGGACCGCGAGCGCACGCAGGAGGAGTTCTTCCACACCTTCAACGCGCTCCACAACGCCAACAAGCAACTGGTGATCTCCTCGGACCGCTCCCCCAAGCAGCTCCAGACCCTCGAGGACCGCCTGCGGACCCGCTTCGAATGGGGCCTGCTCGCCGACATCCAGCCGCCGGACCTGGAGACGAGGATCGCGATCCTGCGCAAGAAGGCGGTGCAGGACGACCTCAACATCCCCACGGACGCAGTGGAGTTCATCGCCACGCAGATCCACCACTCGATCCGCGAGCTGGAGGGCGCGCTCATCCGCGTCACCGCGTACGCGAGCCTCAACCGCAAGCCGGTGGACCTGGGCCTGGCCGAAGAGGTCCTGCACGACATCATCCCCGAGAGCGGCAAGAACACCGAGGTCACGGTCGACCAGATCATGCAGGCGACGGCCGACTACTTCGGGGTGCAGGCGGCCGATCTCAAGGGGAACTCGCGCTCGCGGGTACTCGTGAACGCCCGCCAGGTGGCCATGTACCTGTGCCGGGAGATGACGGACATGTCGCTGCCGAGGATCGGCCAGGCGTTCGGGGGCCGCGACCACACCACGGTCATGCACGCGAACAAGAAGATCCGCAAGCAGATGGCCGAGCGGCGCGCCTTGTACAACCAGATCGCCGAATTGACGAACCGTTTGAAACACACCGACGATTGAACGAGCCTGTGGACAACTCTGTGGAAAAGCTGTGGATAAACCCGCATTTCTGTGGAAAGCCTGTGGACAGTGTGTGGAAAACAAGCGGGAGTGCGATTCTGATTCGCGATTTTCCTGTGGGCAACCCTGTGCATAACCTGTGGAAAACCTGTGGATGAGGCTGTGGACGAGATGTGGAAAACTCGGCGATTGTCGGGGGCTGTGGATAAGCTCCTGATTCATCCACAGGTTCTCCACAGTCCGTCCACAGCCCCATACCAAGGAAGAGCTGCGAAAAGGCAGGTTTTCCACAGTTTCCACAGCACCGACGACTACGACGACAGTTATATCTATAGAGAGTTCATTAGTAATAGCGCTGTGAACAACCGAGCTTCAGCCAGAAGGAGCGACCCATGAAGTTCCAAGTTGATCGAGACACCTTCGCCGACGCTGTCTCGTGGACCGCCAAGAGCCTCCCGGCCCGCCCGTCGGTGCCCGTCCTCGCCGGCGCCCGCCTGTCGGTGGACGAGGGCCAGTTGACGATCTCCGGTTTCGACTACGAGATCTCCACCCGCGTCACCGTCGACGTCACCGGCGAGTCCGCCGGGACCGCCCTGGTCTCCGGCAAGCTTCTGGCCGAGATCGTCAAGGCCCTGCCGAACAAGCCGGTCGACTTCGTCGTCGACGGCCCCCACGCCGAACTCACCTGCGGGTCGGCGCGCTTCACCCTGCCGACCATGCCCCTGGAGGACTACCCGAGCCTGCCGCAGATGCCCGAGGCCATCGGCACCATCGACGCCGACGAGTTCGCCCGGGCCGTCGCGCAGACCGCCGTCGCCGCGGGCAAGGACGAGACCCTGCCGACGATGACCGGCGTCCAGGTCGAGATGACCGGCGGCGGCATCGGCATGCTCGCCACCGACCGCTACCGCATGGCGATCCGCGACTCCTCCTGGGAACCGGGGACCTCCGACGTGGCCGTCACGGTCCTCGTGCCCGCCAAGGCCCTCGCCGACACCGCCCGCACCTTCGGGTCGCTGTCGGGCCCGGTGACCATCGCCGTTCCCACGGGCACCGAAGGCGCCCCGGGCATGATCGGCTTCATCTCCGGCGGCCGCCAGACCACCTCGCGCGTGCTCGACGGCCAGCTGCCGCCGCTGCGGAGCCTCTTGGCGACCTCGTACGCGACCACGCTGCGCGTCAAGACCTCCGAGCTGATCGAGGTCGCCCGCCGCGTCGCCCTCGTGGGCGACCGCAACTCGCCGATCCGCCTCTCGTTCGACGAGGACGGCCTCGTGGTCGAGGCCGGCGGCGCCGAGGACGCGAAGGCCTCCGAGGCGATGGACTGCACACTCGAAGGCGAGCCGGGCAAGATCGCGTTCAACCCGACGTACCTGCTCGACGGACTCTCGGCGATGGACGCCCCGTACACGGCGTTCAAGATGAACGAGCTCGGGAAGCCGGTCGTGATGACCGGGCAGCCCGCGCCCGAAGATGAGGAATCTGACACAAACCACGACGTGTACCTGTACATGCTGCAACCATTGCGATGGGACGCCTGACCGCACAACGACGTGACTGACCCTGGCGCGTACTTCGCTCACATGCGGATCTTGAAAGGGGGCGCGACATGCAACTCGGCATGATCGGGCTCGGCAAGATGGGCGGCAACATGAAGTTGCGGCTCGAAAAGGCTGGACACAAGGTCGTCGGCTACGACCGCAACCCCGACGTCGCCGACGTCGGCTCCCTGGAGGACCTCGTCGCCGCCCTCGACGGCCCGCGGGCCGTCTGGGTGATGGTCCCGGCCGGCGAGGCCACCCGGTCCACCGTGGCCGAACTGGGCGCCCTGCTGTCCAAGGGCGACATCGTGATCGACGGCGGCAACTCCCGCTTCACCGACGACGCCGTGAACGCCGCGCTCCTGGCCGAGCACGGCATCGGCTACGTCGACGCGGGCGTCTCCGGCGGCGTCTGGGGCATCACCGAGGGCTACGCGCTCATGGTCGGCGGCGCCGAGGGCGACGTCGAGCGGCTCATGCCGATCTTCAACGCGCTCAAGCCCGAAGGCGAGTTCGGCTTCGTGCACGCCGGCGGGGTCGGCGCGGGCCACTACGCCAAGATGGTCCACAACGGCATCGAGTACGCCATGATGCAGGCCTACGCCGAAGGCTACGAGCTGCTGGAGGCCTCCGAACACGTCGACAACGTGCCCGAGATCTTCAAGTCCTGGCGCCAGGGCACCGTGATCCGGTCCTGGCTGCTCGACCTCATGGACCGGGCCCTCGACGAGGACCCCGAGCTGGCCCGCGTCAAGGGCTACGTCGAGGACTCCGGCGAAGGCCGCTGGACCGTGGACGAGGGCATCCGCCTGCGCGTCCCGCTCCCGGCCATCACCGAGTCGCTGTTCGCGCGCTTCACCTCCCGCCAGGAGGACTCCCCGGCCATGAAGGCCGTTGCTGCGCTGCGCAATCAGTTCGGCGGCCATGCCGTGAAGAGCGAATAAAGCAAGCGGGCATCATAGAGGCGTGCGTGTACGACAGCTGCAATTGACGGACTTCAGGTCCTACGCGCACGCCCAAGTCCTGTTCGACGAGGGGCCCTCGATCCTGGTGGGCCCCAACGGACACGGCAAGACCAACCTGGTCGAGGCCCTGGTCTACCTGGCGAACCTCCGCTCCCACCGCGTCTCCACCGACGCCCCCCTCGTCCGGCAGGGCTGCGAGCAGGCGGTCATCCGCGCCGAGATCCTCCACGACTCCCGCCGGCTCCTGGCCGAGCTGGCGATCATCCCCGGCAAGTCGAACAAGGCGCGGCTGAACAAGACCGCCCTCCCCCGACCCCGCGAGATCATCGGCGCGCTCAAGGCCATCGCGTTCGCCCCCGAGGACCTCGCGCTGGTGCGCGGCGAACCGTCCGCGCGCCGCCGCTACCTCGACGAGCTGCTGTGCGCGCGCTTCCCGCGCTTCGCCGGGGTCCGCGCCGACTACGAGCGGGTCCTCAAGCAGCGCAACACGCTCCTGCGGACGGCGTACCTCGCGAAGAAGACCGGCGGCCGCGGCCCCGGCGGAGCCGAGATGGCCACCCTCGACGCCTGGGACGCCCACCTCGCGCAGCACGGCGCCGAGCTCCTGGCCGGGCGCCTCGCGCTCCTGGAGGACCTGACCGAGCCGGTCGCCAAGGCCCACGCGAAGATCGCCGACGGCCGCGCCGAGGTCCACCTGACGTACGAGTCCGATCTCGGCGAAGGCCTCACGCCCGACCAGGACGTGCTCACCGCGCGCCTGGCCGCGGCGCTCGCGGCCGCCCGCTCCAAGGAGGTCGAGCGGGGGACGACCCTGGTCGGCCCGCACCGCGACGACCTCGACCTCCGGCTCGGTTCGATGCCGGTGCGCGGGTACGCCTCGCACGGCGAGACCTGGTCGGTGGCGCTCGCACTCCGCTTGGGCGCCTTCGAACTCCTGCGCGCCGACGGCACCGCGCCGATCCTCATCCTCGACGACGTGTTCGCCGAGCTCGACGCCACGCGGCGCGAGCGCCTCGCCGAGTACGCCGAGGCCGCCCCGCAGACGCTCATCACCTGCGCGGTCGCCGGGGACGTCCCCCAGCGGCTCGCCGGTGCCCGCTACGACGTGTGGGAAGGCGAGGTGAAACGTGTCCTCTAGCGGCGGTTACGACTACCGGCCCCGTCCCAGACGGCGGGGCAAGTCCGACGACCCGCGCTTCCGCAAGGAGTGGTCCGGGCCCGGCCCGGACAAGCGCGACCCGGAACTGCTCGGGAGCCTGCTCCCCCAGATCGTGCGCAAGAACGGCTGGACCCGGAAGGTGGCCGACGCTTCGGTGTTCGGCCGCTGGGAGGCCATCGTCGGCCCCGACATCGCGAGCCACTGCCGGCCCCAGCACCTCGAGAACGGCGAGCTCCTCGTCGTCGCCGAGTCCACCGCCTGGGCCACCCAGCTGCGGTTGTTCTCCCGCCAGATCCACGGCAAACTGGCCGCGGCACTGGGCCCGAGCGTCGTCAAACGCCTGAAGATCGTCGGACCGCAGCAGCCGACACGTTCCTTCGGTCCGAGGCGGGTACGGTTTAATGGCTCCCGTGACACGTTCTGAAGCCGCTCACCCCTGAGTCCGTAGGGGGGTTCATGTCCCCGCCTCCCGATGCGACTGTGACGACAACGAGGCGCACGGAAGCGGTTACAGAAGTCCGGACCAAGTAGACTTGACCGATGCGGTCCGGCCGGCGCCACCAGCGTCCGGCCACCTGCCTTGAGCAGGGCGACGACACGGGCACGGCCCCCTCACGCCGCGGCTCCGGATCAGACATCCGGCCCAAGCGCGGTCAGACGGCTGAAAGTGTCACAGCCATGGACTAGCTTTCTCACTACCGACCGTGTACGACGACAGAAGGAGTTGCCGGTGGCGGCGAAGCAGCAGGACGAGTACAGCGCCAGTTCGCTGACAGTCCTCGAAGGCCTTGAGGCGGTCAGGAAGCGCCCGGGCATGTACATCGGCTCGACCGGCGAGCGCGGCCTGCACCACCTCATCTGGGAAATCGTCGACAACTCCGTCGACGAGGCACTGGCGGGCTTCTGCACCGACATCGACGTGACGCTCCTGGCGGACGGCGGGGTCAGCGTCAAGGACAACGGCCGCGGTTTCCCGGTCGACCTCCACCCCAAGCTGAAGAAGCCCGGTGTCGAGGTGGCCCTCACGGTCCTCCACGCGGGCGGCAAGTTCGACTCCAAGTCCTACGCCGTCTCCGGCGGCCTCCACGGCGTCGGCGTCTCGGTGGTCAACGCCCTGTCCACGGGCGTCTCGGTGGAGATCCACAAGAACGGCCACGTGTGGCGCCAGGAGTACAAGCACGCGCAGCCCGGCCCGCTGGAGAAGGGCGAGGCGACCGACGAGACCGGCACCAAGCTCTCGTTCTGGCCCGACGACTCGATCTTCGAGACCCTCGACTTCGACTACAAGACGATCTACCGCCACCTCCAGGAGTACGCGTTCCTGAACAAGGGCCTGGCGATCACCTTCAGCGACGAACGCCCCGACCACCTCGACGAGGACGGCAACGTCAAGTCGGTGACCTTCAAGTACGACGAGGGCATCGCCGACTTCGTGCGCCACCTGAACGCCTCGAAGAGCGCGATCCACCCCACGGTGGTCTCGTTCAGCGCCGAGGAGGAGGGCCAGTCGCTCGAGGTCGCGATGCAGTGGAACGAGTCCTACAGCGAGTCGGTCTACACCTTCGCGAACACGATCAACACCCACGAGGGCGGCACCCACGAAGAGGGCTTCCGGTCGGCGTTGACGAACGCGGTCAACAAGTACGGGCTCGAGAAGAAGATCATCAAGTCCGAGAAGGACCGCCTCTCCGGCGACGACATCCGCGAGGGCCTGGCGGCGATCATCTCCGTCAAGCTCGGCGAACCGCAGTTCGAGGGCCAGACGAAGACCAAGCTCGGCAACACCGAGGTCAAGGGCTTCGTGCAGCGCGTCTGCAACGAGTGGCTGCCCGACTGGCTCGACCGCCACCCCAAGGAAGCCCGGATCATCGTCCAGAAGGCCTCCAGCGCCGCGAACGCCCGCAAGGCCGCCGCGCAGGCCCGCAAGCTCGCGCGCCGCAAGAGCCTGCTGGAGACCTCCTCGATGCCCGGCAAACTCGCCGACTGCCAGTCGACGAACCCCGAGGAGTGCGAGATCTTCGTCGTCGAGGGCGACTCGGCCGGCGGCTCCGCGAAGCAGGGCCGCAACCCGCGCACGCAGGCGATCATGCCCATCCGCGGCAAGATCCTCAACGTGGAGAAGGCCCGCCTCGACAAGATCCTCAAGAACAACGAGGTCCAGGGCATGATCACCGCCCTGGGCACCGGGATCCACGAGGAGTTCGACGCCGAGAAGCTCCGCTACCACAAGGTCATCCTGATGTCGGACGCCGACGTCGACGGCCACCACATCAACACCCTGCTCCTGACGCTGCTGTTCCGGTTCATGCGCCCGCTGATCGAACTCGGCCACGTCTACATGAGCCAGCCGCCGCTGTACAAGATCAAGTGGAACAAGAAGGGCGACCTGGTCGACTACGCCTACTCCGACGCCGAGCGCGATCGCATCGTCGAAGCGGGCGTCGCCTCCGGCAAGGCCGACCCGCGCCGCTCCGAGGGCATCCAGCGCTACAAGGGTCTCGGTGAGATGAACTACACCGAGCTGTGGGAGACGACCATGGACCCCGCGCAGCGCAACCTGCTCCAGGTTCAGCTCGACGATGCGGCAACCGCCGACGAGCTCTTCAGCGTCCTGATGGGTGAGGACGTGGAGAGCCGCCGCCGCTTCATCCAGGAGAACGCCAAGGACGTCCGGTTCTTGGATATTTAGCGGCAGGGTTTGGACATCTGGCGGGCGGAGCCCGCACCACGTTCCGACGACAAGCAAGGAAGCACTGGTGCCTGAGAACAACCAAGACCAGCTTGAGATCCCGGAGGGCCACGGCCGCATCGAGCCGGTCGGCATCGAAGTGGAGATGTCGCGCTCCTACCTCGACTACGCCATGAGCGTCATCGTCGGGCGCGCGCTGCCCGACGTGCGCGACGGGCTCAAGCCGGTCCACCGCAAGATCCTGTACGCCATGTACGACGGCGGCTACCGCCCCGACCGCGGGTACGTCAAGTGCTCCCGCGTCATCGGCGACGTCATGGGCCAGTTCCACCCCCACGGCGACTCCGCGATCTACGACTCGCTCGTGCGCATGGCCCAGCCGTGGAGCCTGCGGTATCCGCTCATCGACGGCCAGGGCAACTTCGGTTCGCCGGGCAACGACCCCGCCGCCGCGCACCGCTACACCGAGTCGCGCCTCGAGCCGCTCGCGATGGAGATGCTGCGCGACATCGACGAGGAGTCGGTCGACTTCGAGCCGAACTACGACGGCAAGACCACCGAGCCGACGATCCTGCCCTCGCGGATCCCGAACCTGCTCATCAACGGCTCCGAGGGCATCGCGGTCGGCATGGCCACCAAGATCCCGCCCCACAACCTCCGCGAGGTCGCTGCGGCCGTCGACTGGTGCCTGGACCACCCCGAGGCCACCGAGGAAGAAGCCCTCGAGGCCATCCTCGGGATCATCACGGGCCCCGACTTCCCCACGGGCGCCACGGTTCTGGGCCGCGCCGCGATCGAGGACGCCTACCGGACCGGCCGCGGCTCGATCAAGATGCGCGCCGTCATCGAGGTCGAAGAGGACTCCAAGGGCCGCGCCTGCCTCGTCGTCACCGAACTCCCCTACCAGGTCAACCCCGACAACCTGGCCGAGCGCATCGCCGACCTCGTCAAGGAGGGCAAGCTCGGCGGCATCGCCGACATCCGCGACGAGTCCTCCGGCCGCACGGGCATGCGCATCGTCGTCGTGCTCAAGCGCGACGCGGTGCCGAAGGTCGTGCTCAACAACCTCTACAAGCACACGCAGCTGCAGGACACCTTCGGCGCGAACATGCTCGCGCTGGTCGACGGGGTCCCGCGCACGCTGAACATCGCCCAGATGGTCCGCTACTACGTGGCGCACCAGATCGAGGTCATCGTCCGGCGCACCCAGTACCGGATGCGCAAGGCCGAAGAGCGCGCCCACATCCTCCGCGGTCTGGCCAAGGCCCTCGACCTGCTCGACGAGACGATCGCGCTCATCCGCCGCTCGCCTTCGGCCGAGGAGTCGAAGCAGGGCCTGATGAGCCTGCTCGACGTGGACGAGATCCAGGCCGTCGCGATCCTCGACATGCAGTTGCGGCGCCTCGCGGCGTTGGAGCGGCAGCGGATCATCGACGAGTTGGGCGACATCGAGACGAAGATCGCCGACCTGGCCGACATCCTCGCCAAGCCCGAGCGGCAGCGTCTGATCCTCCGTGAGGAGCTCGGCGCGGTCGTGGCCCGCTGGGGCGACGAGCGGCGCACCGTGATCATGCCCGACGCCGGCGAAGTGTCCATGGAGGACCTCATCGCCCGCGAGGACATCGTGGTCACGATCACCCGCGGCGGCTACGTCAAGCGCACCAAGACCGACTCGTTCCGCTCGCAGAAGCGCGGCGGCAAGGGCGTCCAGGGCGCGCAGCTCAAGCAGGACGACATCGTCAGCCACTTCTTCGTGTGCACCACGCATGACTGGATCCTGTTCTTCACCAACAAGGGCCGCGTCTACCGGGCGAAGGCCTACGAGCTGCCGGAGGCGTCCCGCACGGCCCGCGGCCAGCACGTGGCGAACATCCTGGCGTTCGGCCCCGACGAGCACATCGCGCAGGTCATCCAGCTGGCCCACTACGAGGTCACGCCGTACCTGGTGCTCGCGACCCGCAACGGCCTGGTGAAGAAGTCCAAGCTCACGGACTTCGACTCGCCCCGCACCGGCGGCATCGTCGGCATCAACCTGCGCGACGGCGACGAACTCGTCGGCGCCGCACTGGTCGAGCCCACCGACGACCTGCTGCTGGTCTCCCGCAAGGCCCAGTCGATCCGCTTCCAGGCGACCGACGAGGCGCTGCGGCCGATGGGCCGGGCGACCAGCGGTGTGATCGGGATGCGCTTCGTCGGCGACGACGAATTGCTCACCATGATCGTTCTGCGCGATAATATGGACATCCTCGTGGCCACCAGCCGCGGTTACGCGAAGCGGACTCCGGTCGACGCGTATCCGCCGCAAGGCCGCGGCGGCAAGGGCGTCCTGACCGCGAAGATCACGGAACGGCGCGGCGACTTGGTTGGGGCGCTGTCGGTGACGCCGGACGACGAGCTGTTCGCGATCACCTCGGAGGGAGGCGTCATCAGGACTCCGGTGCAGCCGGTCCGCAAGACTTCGGACCGCAACACCATGGGCGTCAAGCTGATCGACCTGCCCGATGAGGTCTCGCTGCTCGCGATCACCCAGAGCGCCGAGGAACCGGAACCCGATGAGGGGCAGGACGAGTAGATGACCGACGCGAAGGCCACCGCCGCGGAGACCGAGCAGCGCGAAGACGACGTCCCGGAGTTCTCCTCCGAGACGCCCGAGAAGGCCGAGCGGCAGCAGTCCGAGGACGCGTCGCCGGTGTCGACACCGCCGTCGGCCGCTCCGGCCCATGACCAGACCTTGACGCTGCGCCGCCCGCCGGGCATGACGCCGCCGCCGGTGAAACCGGAGTCGGTCCCGTCCCCGTCCACGGGCAACACCGCGGCGAACCAGGCCGCGGGCGTGGCCTCCTCGGCCCGCGTCGCCGACGCGGTCCGCGCCGCACGCGCCGCGGTGAGCCAGGCGGCCGCGCGCGGTCCGCGCCGGGCCCGCCTGCGGCTCAAGCGGATCGACCCGTGGTCGGTGATGAAGTTCTCGTTCGCCGTCTCGATCGTGCTGTTCATCGTGATGGTCGTGGCCACCACGGTCCTGTACATCGCGCTCGACGCGATGGGCGTGTTCGACACCGTGAACGACATGCTCCAGATGCTCATGGGCACGAACACGACGGACACCGGGACGGCTCCCACGGACGACTTCCGGATCACCGCCAAGGGCGTCATCGGGGCCGCGGCCCTGCTCGGCGTGGTGAACATGGTGCTGTTCACCGCTCTGGCGACGCTCGGCTCGTTCATCTACAACGTGTGCGCCGACCTCGTCGGCGGCGTCGAGGTCACGCTCGCCGAACGCGACTAGCGACAAGCAGCACGGGTGCCCGCGGCCGACCGGCCGCGGGCACCCGTTGCCGTTCCGGAGCCGTGCATCGAGACCAGTGACGGCCGTCCCTTCACGCAGGGGCCCGGTTTCGCGTATCGGCCAGGGATGCGGTAATCTTTCTCAGCGCTGCCGATGAGGCAGCACCCTATAAGGGCGTATAGCTCAGGTGGTTAGAGCGTCGAGCTGATAACTCGAAGGTCCCAAGTTCGAGTCTTGGTACGCCCACCAGTAAAATCCCAGCTTCGGCCGAGTGCCGAGCTGGGATTTTCGTTCGTCCAGGCTGCTACCGGCCGGTGAGGCGGCGGCGCACGCGTCGGCCGACCACCCGGAGCAGTTCGGCGGTGGGCACCTGGTCGACCGCGGGTTGCCGCCGCAGTGCGGCCTTGGACGCCGCCCGCTTGCGGGCCCGCTCGTCGTCCCGGGCGATCTGCAAGACCCTGACCATCGCGAGCGCCGCGGCGGCGGGGGCCACCGCCGAGTCCTGGGGCTCGGGCTCGAACGGCGCGGGGCCGTGGAGCGCGTTGAGGTCGCCGAGGACGCGGACGCCGGAGCGGCGGATGTGCTCGACCGCTTCGACGCTGAGCTCGGAGGCCCGCTCCTGGGCCCACTTGGGCGTGGTGATGCGCGGCTCGTGGCGTTCGGGCCGACGGGTGCTCTTCATGTGGGCGATGGCGCCGCGCTTGAAGTACTTGCGCGAAATGTCGTGCGGGATGCCGGCGGCGGCGATCGCCTCCCAGCATTGGCGAATGAACTCGGCTTCGCCGGCGGTGAAGGACCGGTTCTCGTTGGAACTGCGGAACTCGAGCGTGCCACGGGTCAGACCGAGCAGGTCCTCGAAGCCGTGGCGCAGGCGATCCTTGTCGCTCTCGTCGACGACGATGACCGTGACCCCCTCGGGTCCCCCGGCGGCAGCGGCCCAGCGTTCGACGAGTTCGCCGTGGCGCTGGCGGTGCCAGAACATCGGGTTCGGGGCGTTGGAGCCGTCGCCTTCGAGCGTGGAGCGGAGCCATTCCTCGTATGGCGGGTTGCCCCGGTGGCGGGACAGCTGGGACCAGGAGGAGGGCAGGATCTTCACCAGCGGCCGCAGGGTGATGACGATGTGGACCCGGTCGCCGCCGAGTTCACCGATGATGCGGGCTGCGGCCTCGGGGTCGGCGTCGGACAGGTACTCGCTGCTGACCACCGCGCGCCGATCGCCGGCCTCCTCGACACGTTCGACGAGCCGGAGCCATTCGGCCCGCGCCGGATCGGCGGGGTCGGCGGTGATCGCGCCGCGCGGTTCCTCCACGACGTTCCCCCGCTCCGGGACCCACACGCCCTGGCGCGCGAGTTCCTCACGGCCGTGCTTCAGCGCGGCCTGGAGAGCGGTGGTGCCGGTCTTGTACGGCCCCACGTGGAGCAGCCGGGCGCCGATCGGAAGCGCGAGATCCGGTGCGGACATGGAGGAGTCCTCCTTCAACGTGGCGGGAGCATGCTTGCGGAAGGGTCGGCGGGGTGCGCAAGGTCGGACTCGCATTGGGAGGGAGCCGAAAAGGAGGTGTTCGCACTTCCGATCGCCACGTTAGCAGAGCAGTGCCCGTCGAATCGGCGCCGAGGACCGGCCGTGAATCCCGGACCGGCGGGAATAGCCGGGCCGCCGCACGGCCTTGAACCTGGAGACCTCCGATCGCCCCGCCCGAAAGCAGCCCGCCATGGCCGACGCACCCCGATCCTTCCTGTTCCTCCTCGGCAGCGCCCGCCACGGCGGCAACACCGAGGCGCTCGCCCGCGCCGCCGCCGGGCACCTCGAACCCGAGGCAGGGCAGCGCTGGATCCACTTGGGCGAGCTGGGCCTGCCGCCGTTCACCGACCGACGCCACACCGGCGACGGCACGACCCCGTTCGCCGAAGGCCCCGAACGCATCGCGCAGGAGGCGACCCTCGCCGCCACGGATGTCGTGATCGCCTCGCCCCTGTACTGGTATTCGACGAGCGCCACGGTGAAGACCTACCTCGACTACTGGTCGGGCTGGCTGCGCGTCCCCGGTCTCGACTTCAAGGCCCGCATGGCCGGCCGGCGCCTGTGGGGCGTCACCGTCCAGGGCGACGAGGAACCGGACGTGTCCGCGCCGCTGGCCGGGGCCCTGCGCCTGAGCGCCGAGTACATGAAGATGGACTGGCGCGGCGTGCTCCTCGGCTACGGCTCACGGCCCGGCGACATCGACCGCGACGATCGGGCCCAGGCGGGCGCGAAGACGTTCTTCGAGCCCGGAACCGAGACGCCCGGCGTCGTGTACTGACAGGTACCGGCCCGGTAGTCCCGCGGGTCACGGTTCGCTATGCTGAGGCGCATCGTGCAATGCCGATCACGGCATTGCTGTTCGCGGGAATCGCTGATAAAGGGGCCTGGGTCCATGTGGAAGAAGATCTTGATCGTCGCCGGGGTGGCCACGGTCGCGTTCGTAGTGGCCAAGAAGGTCAAGTCGATCAACGACGACCGCACCCTGTGGCACGAGGCCACCACCTCCGCGGAAGACGTGCGCTAGCGAATCGCGTTAGCCAGTTCACTGCGATCCGGGTATCCTCGCTGTTGCAGTGAGGGCTGCGGGGATACTCGTAGGGTTCAGTCCGCGCGACTGACCGAGGGGCCTTAGCTCAATTGGCAGAGCACCTGCTTTGCAAGCAGGGGGTTAGGAGTTCGATTCTCCTAGGCTCCACAACCGCACATGTGAAGAGCGGCCGCCCGATGGGCGGCCGCTCTTTCGGTTTCCTGGAGTCAGTCGTCGAGGACCTCGTGGAGCTTCGCTGCGAAGGCTTCGGGTTCGCCGGTCTGGCCGTATTCGCCGCCGAGGAAGCCGCCGTGGTCGCCGGGGAAGGTCGTCGGTGCGATGCCGAGGCGTGCCGCGACGGCCCGGGCGGTGCGGGCCGGGAGGGCTTCGCCGGTGGTGGCGCCGACGCCGATGACGACCTCGGTGGCGGCGTTGCGCAGGGCGTCGAAGTCGTGCCGGTAGGCGTTGCAGGTCCACATGTTCTGCGCCAGCAGCGGGTCGTCGCGGTTGCCGTCGTCCTCGGTCGGGAGTCCGAACGCGGCGGGGTCCGGGGCCGGCCGGTCGAGGTACTCGGCGGTGATGGGGCCCTGGTGCATGACGAGCGCGATGAACTTGGCCATCGCCGGGCCGTTGCCGGCGGCGAAGTAGGTCTCGCGGATGTCCTTGCAGACGGCCAGGGCCGCTTCGTGGTCGGGCAGTTCCCGGGTGGCGGGCGGCTCGTGCGCGACGAGGGTCCGCACCTGCTCGGGGTGGCGGGCGACGAGGGCGAGCGCGTTGACCGCACCGCCGCTGGAGGCGAACAGGTCGACGGGGCCAGCGCCGACCGCGTCGATGATCCGGCGCAGGTCGTCGGCGTGCTCCTCGACCTGCGTCTCGTCGGCGCCGTCGGTCCGCACGCTGCGTTCGGAACCGCGCGGGTCGTAGGTGACGACGGTGCGGTCGGTGAAGTGGCTCGCGAGCGTCGCGAACCCGGGTGCGGCCATGGGCGAGCCGATCAGGAACAGGACGGGCTTGTCGCCGCTGCCGTCGCGGACGTCGTAGTGCAGGACGGCGCCGCTTGCTTCGATGGTGTGGGACTTCGGTTCGGTCATGATGTCTCCTCGGCCGGTGCGGGTGTTCGCTGTGTAGACGAGACCCGGTGTCTGGATTCATCGCAGCACATCGGCCGTTCTGCTCACGGCGAAACGTCCTGGTCTGGCGGTGTATCGCGGTCCTACGATGAGGCATGGACGAGATTGCCGCCCCGAAGCCCGCTCCTTCGAACACTGCGCCTCTGAACACCGCACCTCTGAACGACATGCCGAGCCGCGAGGGCGGCGACTCCCAGAGCGAGCCGCTGTGGCGCGACGCGCTCGGCGACTGCCTGCGGGACCTGCGCCATGACCGCGGCGAGAAGCTCACCGACACCGCGTCCCGCGCGGGGATCTCCCCGCAGTACCTCTCCGAGATCGAACGCGGCATGAAGGACCCCTCCAGCGAGATGATCGCCGCGGTCGCCGGGGCCCTCGAACTCACGCTCACCGACCTGACCGTGGCCGTGGCCGAACGCCTGCAGGCGGTCCAGTTCACCGCGTCCGTCGCCGAGTACGTCCACAACTCGGCGTACGCGCTGGCCGCTTAGCGCTCTTCCATGACGTGGTCGATGAGGCCGTAGCTCTTCGCGGCCTCCGCGGTGAAGACGCGGTCCCGGTCGGTGTCTGACCGGAGCGTCTCGGAGGTCTGCCCGGTGTGACGGGAGAGGATCGTCTCGATGTCGGCGCGGACGCGGACGATCTCGTCGGCGGCGAGGATGAGGTCGGGGATGGTGCCGCGGCCCTGGGCCGCGGGCTGGTGGAGCACGACGCGGGCGTGCGGCAGCGCGGCCCGCATGCCTTCGGCGCCGGCGGCGAGGAGCACCGCGCCGACCGCGACGGCCTGGCCGACGCAGGTGGTCGCGACCTTCGCCTTGACGTACCGCATCGTGTCGTAGATGCCGAGCATCGCGCTCGGGTCGCCGCCTTCGCAGTTGATGAAGAGGTTGATGGTGCGCTCGGAGTTCTCCGCGTCCAGGTGGAGCAGCTGGGCGACGAGCGCGTTCGCGACTCCGGCGTCGATGCCGGTGCCCAGGTAGATGATGCGTTCGGAGAGCAGGTACGAGTAGACGTCCATGATCCGCTCGCCGCGGTCGTTCTTCGTGATGACGTTGGGGATCGAGTAGGTGCTCATGCGGAGGCTCCTTCGCGGGTGAGGGCGAGGCCGATGCTGCGGCGCGCTTGCGGGGCGATCTCGTCGAACGAGGAGACGATGGCGTCGACGAAGCCGTAGTCGAGCGCTTCAGCGGCGGTGTACCAGCGGTCGTGGAGGGAGTCCTCGAAGACCCGTTCGAGCGGCTGCCCGGTGTCTTCGGAGATGAGCCCGAGGACGGTGTCGCGGGTGTGGCGCAGGTCGTTGGCCTGCAGTTCGATGTCGACGGCGGCGCCGGCGATCCCGGCCGAGCCCTGGTGCATGAGGACGCGCGCGTGCGGCATCGCGCGGCGCTTGCCCTTGGTGCCGGAGGAGAGCAGGAACTGCCCGGCGCTGCACGCGAGGCCGAGCGCCAGTGTGGACACATCGCAGGGGATGAGCCGCATGACGTCGCGGATGGCGAGCATCGAGGGGACCGACCCGCCCGGGGAATGGATCCACAGTGCGATGTCGGCGGAGGCGTTCTCGCTTGCGAGGGAGAGCATCTGCGTGGCGAGCAGGGTCCCGTTGTCGTCGTCCAGGGCGCCGTCCAGGACGAGGACGCGCTGCTGGAACAGCTCGCGCCTGGCCCGGTCGTCGAATTGCGGTGGTGTCCCGTTGTCACTCATGCCTCCACCTTGCGACCCGATCCGGCTGCGGTGCAAACGGATCTGCCCTGGGCGGATCCGCTCAGAGCAGCGCGGGGCGGCGCGGGACGGTCGAGAGTGGGCGAAAATCCCCCGGCCCCGGCCTTTCGCTGCCTACGCTCCCTCCATGACCAGATCGATGAAATACCAGCGTGCGTGCGCCTTCGCGGCGGCCGCGCTTCTCATGCTCGGCGCCGCGGCTTGCGGGGACGCCGACTCCGGCGACGACACCGGGCCCTACGGCGGGGCCACCTCCGAGGCCGAGCAGTCACCCACTGACACCGGCACGGCCGCGGCCGCGGTGTCGCTCGCCACGGCGACCGACGACACGCTCGGGGAGTTCCTGGTCGACAACGACGGGATGACGCTCTACCTGTTCACGCCCGACACGACCAGCGAGTCGACCTGCTACGACACGTGCGCGACCGCCTGGCCGCCGCTCCTGACCGACACTGAGGACGTCGCCGCCGGCGACGGCGTGGACGAGGCGCTCATCGGCACGACCGAGCGCACTGACGGGTCCATGCAGGTCACCTACAACGACCACCCGCTGTACTACTACGCCAAGGACGCCGCGCCGGGCGATACGACGGGCCAGGGCGTGCAGGACATCTGGTGGGTGGTGAACCCGGCCGGCGAGGGTGTCACCACCGCGCCCTAGGCCCGCGGGCCGTCCGGCCGGCGCCAGCGGTAGCGGCGCTCCGGGCGGCCCCGGCCCGCGTACTTCAACGCGACCTCGGCCCGGCCGGTCTCGGCGAGCTGCTCGAGGTAGCGGCGGGCGCTCACCCTGGAGACGCCGATCCGCTCCGCGCATTCGGCTGCCGACAGCGAGCTCTCGGCCTCCCGCAGCGCACCTTCCACCAGTTTCGCGGTCTCGTTGCTGAACCCTTTGGGCAACATGGCGATCGATCCGGTCGGGGGCCGGTCGAAGGCGCGGTCGACGTCCGCCTGGTCGCGGACGGCCGCCGCGGCGAGGCCCGCCCGCCGGTTCGCGTACTGCTCCAGGCGCTCCTCGAATTCGTCGAAGCTGAAGGGTTTCAGCAGGTAGGCGACGACGCCGAGACGCACTGCGGCGCGCACGGCCTCGGCCTCGCGGGCCGCCGAGATCACCATGACGTCGCATTCGTGGCCTTCGGCGCGCATGCGCCGCAGCAGGTCGAGTCCGAACACGTCGGGCAGGTACAGGTCGAGGAGCACCAGGTCGGGCTGGTGCTCGACGATCGCGGCCATGGTCTCCTCGCCGGTTCGGGCGCAGGCGACGGCCCGGAATCCGGGGGTGCGTTCGACGAAGCCGCGGTGGATGTTGACCAGCCGGAAGTCGTCGTCGACGACCAGCACATCGATCATGTCGGTTCCTCACCAATGGGGAGCTCGAGGCGGGCGGCGGGAGCGGCCGCGAGTGGCAGGACCGCGGTGAAGCGGGCGCCATGCGCGGTGTTCTCCAAGGTCACCGAGCCGCCGTGATGCTCGCACACGAGCTTCGTGAGCGCAAGTCCGATGCCGTGCTCGCCCCCGGCGGCCTTGGTCGTGTAGCCGTGCGCGAAGACCTCGCCCGCGGTGTCAAGCGGGACGCCCGGGCCGGAGTCGTGGACGGTGATGCGCACGGCCCCTTCGGATTCGCGGATGTCGACGGCGACCCAGCCGTCGCTGTCGCTGCGGCGCGGAAGGGGCGCGTCGTCGGCGTGGCGGGCCGCGGCCTCGACGGCGTTGTCGACGAGGTTGCCCAGGACGGTGCCGACGTCCGCGGAGTCCTCGGGCTCGAGCGGACCGAGGGCGCTCCCGTCGACCATGTCGAGGCGGACGCGCCGCTCGGAGGCCTGCGCGGACTTCGCCATGAGCAGCGCCGCGATGGCCTTGTCCCGGATCGGTTCGGCGATCGAGAGGTCGAGGGACCGGCGGTGCCGGTTGAGCGCGTCGATGTACTGGACGACCTCCTCCTGCTCGCCGATCTGGATGAGCCCGGAGATGGTGTGGAGCTTGTTGTCGAATTCGTGGGCCTGGGCGCGAAGGGCTTCGGCGGTGGACCGGAAGGACCCGAGGTCGCGTTCGAGCTGGGCGAGTTCGGTGCGGTCGCGGAGAGTGGCGACCGAGCCGAGGCTGCGGCCGTCCTTGGCGACGGGCATACGGTTGACGACGAGGACGCGGTTGCCCTGGAGGACGACCTGGTCGGGTCCGTCAGCGGTGCCGGTGAGGACGTCGCGCAGGCGGGCGGTCAGGTCGAGCTCGCCGAGCGTGCGGCCGACGGCGCTCTCAGGGAGGTCGAGGAGGCGCCGGGCGACGTCGTTGACGAGGGTGACGCGATGCTGCAGGTCGAGCGCGACCACGCCTTCGGCGATGCCGTACAGCATCGCCTCGCGGTGCTCGGCGAGGCCCGCGATCTCGCGCGGCTCCATGCCGAACGTCTGCCGCTTGATGCGGCGGGCGAGCATCCAGGATCCGGCGACACCGAGCGTCGAGGCGATGCCGAGGTACAGGAGCAGGTCGGGGCTGTCCCCGGCGAGCAGCGCGCCCGGGGAGGGCACCTCCTGGCCGACGACGGCGACGCCGAGCTGCACGACCGGGCCCTCGTCCCCGTCCTCGGGGCCGAGCACGGGCGCCTGGCCGACCAGCTCGGTGCGCCCGCCGAGTTCGATCTCGCCCCGCCAGCCGCGGCCTTCGAGCACGCCGTCGGCGAGCGGCAGCTCGGTGCCGATGAGCAGCGGGTTCGTGGAGGCGACGACCTCACCGGCGGCGTCGGCGATCGTCACCGAGGAGACCTGCCAGCGCTCCAGGCTGCTCTGGATCTCGGGCGCGAGCGTCTGCGCGGGGGCCGGTGCGGGAAGGCGCCCGCGCACGAGGTCGGAGGCGGCGAGGCTCTCGGCGAGCTGCGTGACGCGCCGGCCCTGCTCGATCGCGAACACCGACTGGGACTGCGCGAGCGAGACGCCGGCGACGGCGGCGAGCACCACGAGGATCACCGTCAGCTGGAAGACGAGCAGCTGGCCGGCGAGGGTCGGGCGTTTCGGGGACCTGAACACAATGAACTCAATGATCGTTACGGACACAAGGCTGACGTCGGGGCCGCGCCAGGGTGACCATCGTCTCTCACACACCCTCGAAACGAAAGAGTAACCACGATGAAAATTCACCGGAGGGCCTTCCTCAGCGCCGCGGCGGCCGTCCCTGTCGCGGCAGCGGCATCGGCCTGCGGCATGACCGCCGACGACAGCACGAGCGACAGCGGCCCCCTCACCGGTCTGCGCATCATGGTCCCCAACAGCCCCGGCGGCGGCTACGACACCACCGCCCGCTCCATCGGCCGCATCATGGAGGACGAGCAGATCGCCAAGGGCATCGAGGTGTTCAACCTCGAAGGCGCCGGCGGCACCGTCGGGCTCCAGCGGACCGTGAGCGAATCGGGCAACGGCGACCTCGTGATGCAGATGGGCCTGGGCGTCGTCGGCGCCTCGTACACCCAGAACTCCGAGGCGAAGCTGACCGGGACCACCCCGATCGCGAAGCTCGTCGAGGAATCCGGTGCCATCGTGGTGCCCACCGCCTCCCCGTTCCAGACCATCGACGACCTCGTCACCGCCTGGGCGGCCGACCTCTCCGGCGTCACGGTCGGCGGCGGCTCCTCCCCCGGCGGCCCCGACCACCTGCTGCCGATGCAGCTCGCCGGCGCGGTCGGCATCGACCCGACCAAGGTCAACTACGTCACCTACGACGGCGGCGGTGAACTCCTGCCCGCGCTCCTCGGCGAGAAGGTCTCCTTCGGCGCCAGCGGCGTCGGCGAGTTCATCGACCAGATCGACGCCGGGCAGCTGCGCGTCCTCGCCGTCTCCGGCTCTGAGCGCGTCGCGGTCGTCCCCGACGCCCCCACGTTCGCCGAATCCGGCATCGACCTCGAGTTCACGAACTGGCGCGGCTGGGTCGCCCCGCCCGAGATCGAGGACGCCGACCGCGACAAGTGGATCGACGCGCTCACCGCCATGCACGACTCGACGGCCTGGCAGGACGAGCTTGAGAAGCAGGGCTGGACCGACGCGTTCGTCACCGGCGAGGACTTCGGGACCTTCCTCGAGGAGCAGGACCAGATGGTCGCCGACACGCTCGAGCGGTTGGGCCTGGTGTGACCATGTCCGACGAGAGCACCGCGCGCACCGCCGAGGAGGTCGGGCGCGATCCCGACGTCGCCGACGCGGCGCTGGGCGGCGTCGAGGAGGGCGCGGTCGCGACCGCGCCGCCGAAACGCGACCTCAGCCAACTGTGGGTCTGCGGCTTCCTCGTGATCCTCGGCGTCCTCGCCATCGTCGACGCCTCCCGCCTGGGCGGCTTCACGGCTTCGAACGACCCGATCGGGCCCAAACCGGTCCCGATCATCCTCGGCATCCTCCTGTTCGCCGTCGCCGCGTTCTATGCGCTCGACGTCCTCCGGGGCGGCCGAGGCGAGGCCGAGAACGGGGAGGACGACGGGAACTTCGACTGGAAGACCATCGGCCTGCTCTGCGCGGTGTTCATCGCCAACGCACTCCTCATCGACTGGCTCGGCTGGGTCATCTCCGGCGCGCTCCTGTTCTGGGGTGCCGCGATCGTGCTCGGTTCCCGGCGCTACTTCATCGCGCTGGGGGCCGCGGTCGCCCTGTCCCTGGCCACGTTCTATGGATTCGCCATCGGGTTGGGCGTCGGCCTGCCGGCCGGCGTCCTCCAGGGAATCCTCTAGGAAGGCCGCACCATGGACAACCTCAATGCCCTGATGGACGGCTTCGCCGCGATCCTGACTCCCGGCAACCTGCTCATCGCCCTCATCGGCGTCACCATCGGCACCGCGGTCGGCGTCCTTCCCGGCCTCGGCACCGCCATGGCGGTCGCGCTGCTGCTGCCGATCACGTACGGGATGGAGCCGACCCAGGCGTTCATCATGTTCGGCGGGATCTTCTACGGCGGCATGTACGGCGGCTCGACGACCTCGATCCTGCTCAACACCCCCGGCCAATCGTCCTCTGTGGTCACCGTGCTGGAGGGCTTCAAGATGGCGAAGAACGGCCGGGGCGGGCAAGCCCTGGCCACGGCCGCGATCGGCTCGTTCATCGCCGGGACGATCGCGACGCTGGCCCTGGTGTTCGTCACGCCGATCACCGTCCAGTTCGCGATCACGCTGGGGGCACCGGACTACTTCGCGATCATGATGCTCGCGCTCCTCGCGACCGCCTCGGTGCTCGGCTCCTCGCGGATCCGCGGTTTCGCTTCGCTCCTGGTCGGCCTGATGATCGGCACGATCGGGATCGACGCGGTGACCGGGCAGCAGCGCCTCACATACGGGGTCGACGAACTGGCCAGCGGCGTCGACATCATCATCGTCGCCGTCGGCATCTTCGCGGTCGGTGAAGCACTGTGGACGGCCGCGCGCCTCAAGGCGGGCGCCGACGACGTCATCCCGGTCGGCAAGGTGTGGATGGGCAAGTCGGACTGGAAGCGGTCGTGGGGTCCGTGGCTGCGCGGTTCGGCGCTCGGGTTCCCGTTCGGTGCGGTGCCCGCAGGCGGTGCCGAACTCCCGACCTTCCTCTCGTACATCACCGAGCGGCGCTTCTCCAAGCACAAGGAGGAGTTCGGCCACGGGGCGATCGAGGGCGTCGCCGGTCCGGAGGCGGCGAACAACGCTTCGGCCGCGGGCACGATGGTGCCGATGCTGGCGCTCGGCCTGCCCGTGAACGCGACCGCCGCGGTGATGCTGGCGGCGTTCCAGAACTACGGGATCCAGCCGGGACCGCTCCTGTTCGAGAAGGAGTCGGCGCTGGTGTGGACGCTCATCGCGAGCCTGTTCGTGGGCAACGTGATGCTGCTGGTGCTCAACCTGCCGCTCATCCCGGTGTGGGTCAAGCTGCTGCGGATTCCCAAGCCGTACCTGTACGCGGGGATCCTGTTCTTCGCGTCGATGGGCGCCTATGCGGTCAACGCGCAGCCGTTCGACCTGTTCCTGCTGCTCACGCTCGGGCTGATCGGTCTGGCCATGCGCCGGTTCGGGCTGCCGGTGCTGCCGTTGATCGTCGGCCTCATCCTCGGCCCGATGGCCGAGCGCCAGGCGCGCATGTCGCTGCAGCTTTCTGGCGGGGACCTGTCCGGTCTCGTCGGCGGTCCGGTGTCCTGGACGATCTACGCGGTGATCGCCGTCATCGCATTGTGGCCCTTGGTCACGTACTTCAGACGTCGCGCTGCTCGCGACCGGGTCGCGGTCGCCGCATAGCGGCCGCGGCAAAGAGGGGGAGGTGCGGGCCGGTTCGCCGGCCCGCACCTTTTGCTGTGCGTCCTAACGAAGGACGGCCTTCTGGAGCATCTCGGCAGGGCCGGTCGAGAAGCGCCGCAGCCACAGCCGGGCGCCGACGAGCAGGACCAGGGCGATGGCGAGCCAGAGCCCGGCCACGAACCACGCGTTCGATCCGTACTTCGCGGCGAGCCCGAGGCCCCAGCCGTAGCAGACCGCCGACGCGATGAGGTTCTGGAGGATGTAGCCGCTGAGCGCGGTGCGGCCCAGGCTTTCGAAGGCGGACATGACGATCCCGCGCCGCATCTTCTCCACGATGAGGCCGATCAGGCCGATGTATCCGAGCATGACCACCGGCGCGGCCGCGTACCGCTCGAGGAAGAACAGCTGATCGGGGCCGTTCATCAAGGCGAGGTTGAGCGGGACGCCGATCCCCAGGCCCCACCACAGCAGCCTGCGGCGGATCCGGCTCCCCTGCGCTTCGGCTCCGAACGCACCGGCGCGGAAGAGCCTGACGCCCAACAGGAACAGGAACACGAGCAGCGGCAGCGTGACGACCGGTTCGATGCGGAAGGCCAGGGCGTTGTCGAGGCGGAACTGGACCTGCTCGATCCACGAACCGGAGACGTAGAGCGCCTGGACCTCGGGGTTCGGCTCCGGGGCGATCCCGGGGCCGGAGAACATCGCGGCCGTGATCAGCCCCATCAGGGTGAGGTGCAGGCCGAGCGCGGTCCACATGAGGGCGTTCTGGGCGCGCTGGGAGCGTTTGAGCATCCACGCCACGATGATCGCGGTGACGGCGTAGCCCATGAGGACGTCCCAGGCGAACACCAGGATGAAGTGGATCGTGCCTTCGGCGAAGAGGAACAGGGCTCGCCAGTGGTAGCGGCCCGGCCAGCGGCGGCCCTTCTTCTCCGCGGAGCGGTACTGGATGGCGAGACCGACGCCGAAGAGGACGGTGAGCATGGACAGGAACTTGCCGTTGGCGAGGAACTGGAGTGCGCCGCCGACGATGCCGCCGCTGGTGACGCCGAAGCCGATGAGCGGCCCCGCCTCGCCGTGAGCGGAGGTGAAGAGCCAGATGTTCGTGCCGAGGGTGCCGACGATGGCGACGCCGCGCAGGACGTCGAGGAGCGGGAGCCGTCTCGCGGCTGGTGCGGTTTCGGCGGCGGGCGCGGCCGTCGCGGCGGTGGTGTGCATGTTCTCAGGTTCGCGCGCGGCGGGTGCGAAAACATCCTTCTGCGGCATGGACTTTCGCCCTCCGGCAGCGCGACCGGAGGCGCACGTCGGCCCGCGCCGAAGGTGGCAGGCCTCGATCACCGACTACGACTTTGGTGGCAGGACGGGGTGCCGAGGCGCCCCGTCCTGCCGGGTTTCCAGTGAGGTCAGGCGGGCTGCGGCGTGCGGGCGCGGCGCCTCGGCTTCCGGTCCAGCCACCATTGGGCGATCATCAGGTTGACGACCCAGCTCGTCCAGATCGAGGCGACGGCCGCGTCCTCGATGAGCGGGTCGATGTCGCCGCCGTAGTAGCCGTCCAGGAACGGCATGAGCGCCAGCATGAACAGCACGAGCCACACCCGGTTGACCACAATGGAGACGCACAGGGCGAAGCTGCGGATCATCCAGCGGCGGTGCTCCTGGTAGCGGCGGCGCCGGGCCGCGACCAGCCCGGTGAAGGTGACGGCGAACCACAGGAGCGCGAGGAAGACGTTCCCGATCTTGCCCGCGGGGCCGATCACCGAGAGGATGCTGACGACCAGTGCGAACAACCCGGACGGAACGACGCCGGCGAAGACGTAGACGCGGCCGGAGATCCGGTGCACCTTCGGGTGGTGCTGCCGCAGCCACGGCCACACCTGCATCGAGCAGGTGATGATCGCGATCGAGCCGAACAGGATGTGCCCGGAGAGCATCAGGTAGTGGGTCTCGGGGAAGGCGCTCTGGAGTTCGACGAGCGAGTCGCTGGTGTCGAAGGTGAGGTAGGAGGGCAGCCGCGCGGCCACGAAGAGGCCCACGATCACGAACAGCGGGACGATCCAGGGGCGGCGGTACCACTTCGGTTTCGCCTGGGCGGGCGGGGATTCGGGTTCGGGGTGGGTGAGGAGGGTCGGCTCGGACACGGGGGTCTCCGATCTTGGGGTCCGATCGATGCGTATGCGATACGCTTATTAGCGTACATCATACGCACGACTGACGGGTGCCGTGCGCACCGAGCCGCGACGTAGGCTGCGGAACGGGACGCGAGCGGAAGGGACACACCAGTGGGACAAGCCGAATTCGAGCTGCTCTGGGGCGAGGCGACCCGGAACGCGCGCGGCAGGCCCGCCGGACTCAGCCGGGAGCGGATCGTCGCCGAAGCCGTCGCCATCGCCGATGCCGAAGGGCTCCAGAAAGTCTCGATGAAGCACCTCGCCGAGCGGCTCGGCAGCGGCGTCATGTCCCTCTACCGCCACGTCCCCGGCAAGGACGAACTCGTCCTCCTCATGTACGACTCGCTGCTGGCCGGGCCCGCGCCCCTTCCCGAAGCCGACCACTGGCGGCAGATCCTGCGCCACTGGGGACTGGGCGTCCGCGACCTCTTCACCACCCACCCCTGGGCGCTCACGGTCGCCACCTCCGAACGGACCATGGGCCCGGGCGAGGCCGCCTGGGTCGACACCGTCATCGGGCGCCTCACCGCCGTCGGCATGCCCGTCGAGCTCGGGCTCACCGCCGTGCTCACCGTCGACTGCTTCGCCCTCGGCGCCGTCCGCCCCGAGATCAACGGCGCCGAAGGGGACACCCAGTTCTTCAGCTTCCTCGCCGACCCGGCGATACGCGCGCGCTTCCCCCACCTCGCCCGCCTCGCCGAACCCGACAAGGTCACCGACATGTTCGACCACTTCGAGTTCGGGCTCGACCGCGTCCTCGACGGCCTCGAGCAGTACATCGAAGCGAATCCCTGACGCGCGAACGCGAAACGGGGGGCCGGTCCTTGTGCGGACCGACCCCCCGATCTATCAGGAGAGAATAAAGCCTTAAGCGGGCTGCAGCGCGGGCTCGCCCTTGCGGGCCGGCTCCTCCGCACCGCCGAACGCGGACTCGGCGTCCAACGGGACCGGCGCGGCGTCGTACACCTCGCGGTCGAGGATCTTCTCCGACTTCGCCACGATCACCGGCACCACCATCTGCCCGGTCACGTTCGTGGCCGTGCGGATCATGTCCATGATCGGGTCGATCGCCAGCAGCAGACCCACGCCCTCCAGGGGCAGGCCCAGCGTCGACAGGGTCAGCGTCAGCATCACGGTCGCGCCGGTCAGGCCCGCCGTCGCCGCCGAACCGATCACCGAGACGAACGCGATGAGCAGGTAGTCCTGGATGCCCAGGGGCACGCCGTAGACCTGCGCCACGAAGATCGCGGCGATCGCCGGGTAGATCGCGGCGCAACCGTCCATCTTCGTGGTCGCACCGAACGGCGACGCGAACGACGCGTAGTCGCGCGCCACCCCGAGCCGCTCCGTGACGATCCGCTGCGCCAGCGGCAGCGTGCCCACCGACGAGCGCGACACGAACGCGAACTGGACCGCCGGCCACGCCTTCCGGTAGAACTGCAGCGGCGAGACCTTCGCGACCAGGCGCAGCAGCACCGGGTAGACCACGAACATCACGATGAGCGCGGCCGCGTAGATGTCGATGCTGAACACCGCGAGCGGCTCCAGCAGATCCCAGCCGTACGCGAACACCGCATTGCCGATCAGCGCCGCGGTACCGATGGGCGCCAAGCGGATCACCCACCACAGGGCCTTCTGGATCAGCGCCAGCGCCGAAGCGTTGAACTTCAGGAACGGCTCGGCCTTGTCGCCGAGCTTCGCCGCCGCCGCGCCGACCACGATCGCGAGGAACACGATCTGCAGCACGTTGACGTTCACGAACGCGTAGACCACGTTCGTCGGGATGATGCCGGTGAGGAAGTCCGTCCACGAACCGGTGGTCTCCGGCGCGGCCGCCGAACTCGTGAGCGTCACGCCCTCACCGGGATTCGTGGACAGACCGATCGCGAGGCCGATGGCCACCGCGATCGCGGAGGTGAGCGCGAACCAGCCGAGGGTCTTGGCGACCAGGCGGCCGGCGTTCGCGAGGTTGCGCAGGTTCGCGATCGAGGCGACGATCGCGGTGAACACCAGGAACGGCACGATCAGGAACAGGAGCTGCACGAACAGCTCCCCGATCGTCTCGAGTGTGGTGCCGAGCCAGGCGACGGACCATTCGCGGGCGACGTAGCCGAGGACCAGGCCGAGCACGAGGCCGATCAGGAGCTGCCAGGCGAACGGGATCTTGAAGCGTTTGCGCTTCACGGCTTCGGAAGCTTCCGCGGTTGCGGACATGGTGAACCTCTTGGATTCTGAGCGGACAGCGCACGACGGGGACGCGCGGCTGCGGGGCGTTCAAGGAGACGCTGGCATGGGCTCAAACCCAGCGGAGAGAGGAATACATCGGCGAGCCCGCCGGTGAAGAGAATCGGAGCTAACGACAGAGCACGGTGGACACGCGGCAGAAGTCGAGGTGACGCCTGCGTGTCAGATGCTGGTTCGTAACTGTGTAGCTCATCGCCCGCCAACGCTAACGGATCTCGCATGACGGGCGCAAGAGTCAGTGAGTGATCGCATACGGTGCGGCCGGAGGGAATACCTGCGGCCGCACTGGCGCAATCCCAGCGGCTAGATTCGTGGCATGCCCGACCCGCAACGCCCGCCTTTGCGCCAGATGCTGCGCGCCGTATCGGTCCCCGCGCTGGTCGCGGTCTCGCTCGGCGGCGCGATCGGGGCGCTCGCCCGGTACGGGCTTACCGTCGCCTTCCCGACCTCGCCCGGATCCTTCGACCTCGCGACGTTCATCGCGAACACCGTCGGCGGACTGCTCATCGGCGCGCTCATGGTCGTCGTCACCGAGGTCGCCCCCGGCCTCCGGATGATCCGGCCGTTCTTCGGCGTCGGGATCCTCGGCGGATTCACCACGTTCTCCACCTACATCGTCGACATCGGCCACGCCGCGAACGCCGGAACGACCCTCCTTGCCGTCGTCTACGCGTTCGCGACCATGGCCGCCGCGCTCCTCGCCGCCGCCCTCGGCATGTACGCGACCCGCCGCGCAGTCGCGCGGAGCCGCGGCAGCGAGGCCGCATGACACTCCTGCTGATAGCTGCCGGCGCCGCCGTGGGCGCGCCCACGCGATTCCTCACCGACCTCGTCGTCGCGCACTACGCGGGTCGCTTCCTGCCCTGGGGCACATTGATGGTCAACGTCTTCGGCTCGGGCCTCGCCGTGTTCCTCGTCGTGGCCGTCGCCGACCCCGGCTGGTCCGCCCTACTCGTCACCGGCTTCTGCGGCGCCCTCACCACCTACTCCACCCTCTCCTACGAGACACTCCGCCTGGTCGAGGACGGCCGCTGGCACCACGCCCTGTGGAACGTCGCCGCGAACATTTCCGGCGGCCTGGCCGCAGGCCTCATCGGCTTCGCCATCGCCCACCTCACCACCGGCTGACCGGCCGACACGCAACACGACCGAGCGGTAAATCCGCGCTTCGAGCACCGCCATGCCCGACGATCGAGGTCCTGCCATAACTGCCGGTCGGGAGCGCCCAAGCCCTCCCGACCGGCACAAATCGAAAGGGACCCCTGATGCCGGGCTTCCGCGCGTACTCGAGCCTGCGATCCGCACCCAACCGCCTCGCAGGTCGGCCGACCGCAATTCTCGCCGCCGCCATCGCCCTGCCGCTGCTCGCGTCCGGAGCCCCGGCGGCCCAAGCGAACCCGGATGACGAATCGTCCCAGGTCTGGCTCCTTGAACTCGCCCCCGGCGCCGGACCCTCCGCCCTCGACGCCGTCGCCGAAGGACTCGACTACACCGTCCGCCACGACTTCGATCGCATCTGGAACGGCGTCTCCGTCGAGGCCGACCCCGCCACCGCCCACCGCCTCGGGCGCCTCGACGTCGTCGAGCAGGTCTGGTCCGACATCCGCTTCAACGGACCCGCCCGCGTCAGCGACCAGCAAGCCCCCGAAGAGTCGCAACCCGAACTGGCCCAAGCCATCCAGACAACCCGCGCCGCCGACGCCCACGAGCGCGGCGTCACCGGCGAAGGCGTCAAGGTCGGCATCATCGACACCGGCATCGACTACACCCACCCCGACCTCGGCGGCTGCTTCGGCTCCGACTGCCGCGTCGCCTACGGCACCGACTTCGTCGGCGACGACTTCAACTCCGACGACCCTGAACACGCCGAACCCGTCCCCGACGACGACCCCGCGGACTGCGGCGGCCACGGCACGCACGTCGCCGGGATCGTCGGTGCCGACGGCAAGGTCACCGGCGTCGCGCCCGACGTCGAATTCGGCGCCTACAGGGTCTTCGGATGCGACGGCTCCACCAGCTCCGAGATCATCATGCAGGCGCTCGAAGCGGCGCTTGAAGACGGCATGGACGTCGTGAACCTCTCGCTCGGCCAGTCGTTCCAGTGGCCGGGCTACCCGACCGCCGTAGCGGCCGACAAGCTCACCGAAGAGGGCGTGACCGTGGTGGCCTCGATGGGCAACGACGGCGAGGCCGGGGTCTACTCCGGCTCGGCGCCGGGCGTCGGCGAAGACGTGATCGCCGTGGCCTCCACCGACAATCCGAAGCAGCGCATGGACGCCGCGTTCGTTCCGGCGCTCGACCGCCGGATCGGCTACCGGTCCATCGACGACACGCCCGAACCCGAAGCGGCGACCGACCCGCTCGTGTGGCTCGGCCGCGCCTGCGCCGACGATGCCTCCGAAGGCGACGTCAACGGCATGGCCGCGCTCATCGTCCGCGGCACCTGCACGTTCAAGGAGAAGTACGCGCGGGCCGTCGCCGAGGGCGCGACGAGTGTCGTGATCTACAACGACCGCTCGGGTCCCTTCGGCGGTGGCGGCATCGAGGACGGTCCCGTCCCCGCGGTCGGCCTCACCGACGCCGACGGCAAGGACCTGCACGACCTGGCGACCATCGGCAAGAACCCGGTCCTGGAGTTCCCCGGCGGCACCGTCCTCGTCGACCTCCCGCGCGGCGGCCTCGCGTCCTCGTTCACCGCTTACGGTCCCGCGCCGGACCTGACCTTCAAACCCGACCTGGCCGCCCCCGGCGGCGGGATCTGGTCGACGGTGCCCGTGGCCGACGGCTCCTACGAATCCCTTTCGGGCACTTCGATGTCCTCACCGCACGTCGCCGGCGCCGCCGCCCTCCTGATCGGCGACGACCCGCGCCTGGAGCCGCGCGAGATCCGCACGCGACTGGCCAACTCCGCCAAGCCGGTCGCGTGGGGCGAGAACCCGGACCTCGGCGAACTCGAAGCGGCGCACCGGCAAGGGACCGGCGTCATCAACGTGATCGACGCCCTCGACGCCGAGGCCTGCCTCCACCCCACGGGCGTCAACACCGGCGACGGCACGGCCCCGCGCACGTTCGAACTGACCTTGACTTCTCGCGACCGCACGACCCGGGCCTACGCGCTGACCCACCGGTCCACGATCGCCACCACCGGCGACGAACGCGACCCCGGTTTCGATGCGGCCGAACCGAAGGTGACCTTCGAACCGAAGTCGCTCAAGCTTTACCCGGGCGAGTCGGCGACCGTTCAGGTCACTGTGGAACCGAGCGCGGACCTGCCGCTCGGGAGCGTCTTCGGAGGCCGCATCACCGCCCGGTCCACTGACGACGGCGAATCACTGACCGCCGCCTACTCCGGCTACCAGGGCGACTACCTCGCGATCCCGGTCCTCGACCACCCCGACTACCCGAAACTCGCGGCCGTCGTCGGGCAGGACCCCGAGACCCACGAGTTCGACTATCGGGACTTCGAGGACGGCGAGACCTTCAGCCTCACCGAAGGCCCCGACCTCGCCGCCCTCGTCTTCCTCGGCCACCAGGTCGCCGAACTGACGATCAGCGCCGAGAACACCGACACCGGCGAAACCACCGAATGGGAGCCCGAGCAATACCTCCAACGCTCCCCTGGCCCGGACGACGCCATGGGCATCCACCTCCAAGACCTCCTCGCCGAACACCCGAACGCCCTCGAACCCGGCCACTGGACCCTCCACATCAAGGTCCTCAAGGCCCTCGGCGACGAGTCGAACCCAGCCCACTGGGAACACTGGCAATCCCCAGCGTTCACCCTCACCGAATAACCCCAAAACCCATGCGCCCCACCGGCCCGCCGGTGGGGCGCATCGCTTCCCCTTCCCCACCCCCTGGCGCCCGGTCCAACCCGTGAACGCCCGATCACTCGCGTACCCCGCGCGCAACGCGTCTGGGATATAACTGACGACGACTCCCAAAATCGACATGAGAGACGATCCCCATGTACGCACCGCCCACCCCCCCGCACCTCATCCGGAGTTCACCCTCATGCCTGATTCATACGGGGAAGGCGGCGAGTTCGCCGCCGACCTTGGCGAGCTCTACGAAGTCGCCACCAAAGGCCTTCGGCCGCTTTCCAACGAGTACAGCCGGTTCTCCTCCGCGTTCGAGGACTCGACCCAATACGACCTCGACCAACCCCCCAGTGGCGGCACGGTCAGCAGCGGACAGAGCGCGCTCCGATCCGGCGGAGCCGTGACCGCCCTCCGGGACGACCTCCAGTACGTCTTCGCGAAGAGCTGCGAAAACGTCGAATCGGCAGCGGTGACCCTGATCGATGTCGCGAACAACTACGCGGCATCGGACGAGGACACCCAGTCGGACTTCGACGCGTTCCTCGCGGACAACGACCTCGCGGGCCCGACCCTGGCCCCGCCGAAGCCCCCGGTATACCCCGACGGCCGAAACCAGGCCGTGCCGCGGGCCTAGGGCCCAGAAAACTGAAATCGCAGGAGACCAGCCATGGCTGAGGAATACACCCTGGAAGCCCTCGAGCGCGACCTGTACACCCTTGCTCTCAAAATGCACGAGATCGACAACCTCGAGCAGACCGTCGACCAGTTCTGGACGGCGGCAGCCGTTCAGGCGATCCCAATCGCCGGTCCGGCGTTTTGGCAGTTGTACACAGAGATCCAAGCACAGAACGAAGCGAGCATCATCAGCGCGGACTCCGTACTGCTCGGCTCGCTTCCCAACCGTTGCCGCCGCATCGTCGGCATCGATCAACATCAGTTCATAGGTGCGCAAGAGCGTTTCGAGCCTGTCGCCCTCGACATGGCCGACCTGTACGGTGCCCCAGGGAACATACTGACCAACATCGGCAGTTGGAGCGGCAGCGCCGCCGAAGCATTCGAAACCTACTTCACGGGATACGAACCGGCGCAGGCACGGCAAGCCGCACTCCTCGCCGCAGAGATCAACGCATGCGCTTCCTTGACAAGCCTGGTCGTGCAATCGAAGGCGGCGGTCAAGAATCTACTAGAAGTGACTATCGGTCTCGCCGACGAGATGATCACGAAATACAAAGAGACCTTGAAGGCACTCGCAGTCGGCCTCACGGCGGCGGTGTTCACCATCGTGGCCACTGGGTTCGGCATCGGCGCGGCTGCGGGTGCGACTGCAGCGTTGGCGGTGACGGGTGCGGCGGCAGGCGGAGTCGGGTCCTTGATTTCAAGCGTCTACGGGTTCGATCAGGCATACGCGGAGATCAAAGGGCAAGATCGGGAATCGTTGTTCGACAGCATCTCCTTTACTCTGGGTGAAATCGAGGGTGCCATCGATACCGCCGATCAGGAGATCCATGACGATCTTGAGAAGATTCGCTCTGAATGGAGCATTAGCCAGATCGCGATCCCGGCCCCACCGGGGAGCGATGAGATCTCGGGAGACAGCTTCTACCATGAATCCGCCTATTAACCCGAATCGGACGCGGACTAACACCCGCAGTCGGAATCGACTTATCTTGCTGACGGCGGTGCTGGCGGCAATTGCAGTAGCTGTCGCCGTCATCATTCTTGTCTGGCCGCCAGCCTACCGGTATGAACTTCCTGCGGCGTGGGACGAAGGTTGTCTCGGGACCCCAGAGCCAGAGGTCATTAGCGCTGTCTTCGATCCAGGTTCGTTCTCCGAGGCCGGAATCACGCATGACGATTACGGCGACAGTCGCTGGTACCAGTGTTCTTGGACCTGGAACCACGAGAATAGCGGCGGAACACGCCAATCTATTGATCTCAAGATCGATGTGCTTGACGGCGATGAATTCGACGACTACAACGTTATGATCGAAACCATCCGGAGCGAAAGTGTCTTTACGACTCTCATAACTGACGAGATCGCCGGGTTCGAATCGGGATACTGCGCGAGCAGCATTGGACTCGACGATTACGAATGCTACGCGGTCGACAGCAATCTGAAGGTTGCGCTCCTGACGTATGGAGGCGGCGAAATCGGTGGGTCCGGTATCGCTGTCGAGGACTACCTCGCCGAGGTCGGGGCCTACATCCAGAACCAGCTTGCCCGGTGAGACGTACGGACGCACCGACGCTCCGGTATCCAGGAAGCGGTATTGGCGTGACCAGGTTTCCTCGCCTGACCGCACGGGCCGTAGCGGTCGCTTGCGCAACGATCTTTCTGGCTGCGTGTGATATGAGGTTCTGGACGGGACTGAGTCGATCATCCTCGGAAGCGGGGCTGTCGATTTCATTCTTACGGAGGGGCCGCCTCCGTGGGCTTCAACGTATCTCGATGGCGACTTGGACTTCTCAGCGTTTCCGGCCGCAGCCTACTTCGAATCGTGGCAGGGCACCTCGCAGAGCATTGAATGGGATCAGTCGTACTCCATGCAGGCGAGCAAGGTCATCTCTTTCAAACTGTTCACCAGTTTGGACAACCTCTACGTGAACGCGAACTTGTACTTCGTGGTACCTGATGAGATCGCCCTGGACGATGGTGATCAAGTACCTGAGGCGGAGATCGCGGTGGCAGCTTACGGGGTTCTTGATGTGCTGGTTCCTCCTGTCGTAGACGGGCTGAAACGGGAGTAAACAAACAGGGTGCCGCCGGGCTTCACCTGGCGGCACCCAACATCGCTGGTCAGCGGTTGCAGGTTCTGGTGTTGGTAGCCCAGATTTGGGTGGCGTGGTCGGTGAGGGCTTCTTCGTAAGGGCCCATTCGGTGTGGTGGGGTTCGGCGATGACGAGTCTTGGGTTTGGTGTTTCGAGGTTGATGATGTGGCCGATGAGGTTGGGGTGGATCTCCTTGTAGGTCAGGCGGAAGCGGGTTTGTCCGATCACGAGTGAGAACTGAACCCGGCGGTCGTCGATGGTTTCGGTGGCGAGGATGGGGAGTCCGGCGAGGTCGATCGGGAGGATCTGGTCGGGTGGGTCGGTGCGGTGGACGGGGAGCGGAATGTCGTTGAGCGCCTTGATGCAGCAGGTGCGGATGCGGCGGGTGGTGTAGCGGTCGGGGGATCATGCGGCCGCTCCGTACGGCTTCTGCGGAGCGAAGTGGGCGGCGCGCAGTTGCGCGGAGTTGGCCATGAAGCGGTCGAAGGCGTCTTCGCGGAGCTTGGAGAACCGGTACTCACCGGTGGTGTCTGCGCCGCTTCGGCGAACCCTCGCGCTCGCCGCTGCCGCGGTCTCCCTCTCCCTCACCGAATAGGCGCAGGGTGCGCCAGGGCCGACTGGCCCCGACGCACCCCGAAAGCCCATCGCACCTCTGGGTGAGAATCCCTGAGCTTGAAGATACGGGCGGCTATCTGAAGCGGAGCTGAAGTGTGGGTCTTCCCTCACCCGTCGCGTTCGCCGGTGATCTCGCCCCAGACCCATACCGCCTGGTCCACGATCACCTCGTAATGCTCGACAGCCCACTCGACGTGCAGCGGCGCCGACACCCGAAGTCCCGGCCCGGTGGTGTCGAGCTCGATGACGGACCCGAGCGCCTCGGGTTCACTGCCGGTGAAGATCACGCGAAGTCGAGGCTGCTGAAGCACCGGCTCGAACCGAAGCCGACGCCCGTCCACCCAAGCGGCGGCGATGAACTGCAGACGGTTCACAGCACCACCGCCTCCCCGAACGCGCGGTGCGCATCGAACGCCCGCTCCCACCGGGCCATGTAAGGCAGAGGCGAAGGACGCGGACGCTCCTCCCGGGGTCGGCCGCGCCAATGCGCGCCGCCAGTCTCCCCGGCCGACCGCGGTGCGGCACCGCGAGTGGCTTGGGCCGCGTGGCGAGCCGTCTTGGCCTGGTCCGATTGCGCTTCGCGGACGGCTTCGGTTTGATCCGATTGCGCTGCTTGGCGAGCCGCTCCGCCCTGGTCTGCTCGCGTCTCGCGGGCGGCTGCGGCGAGCCGGACTCTGGCGGCTTGCACGCTTCGGATCGCCTGCGCCATTTGCGCACCCGGAACCGGCCGCGCCTCCTGCGCGGCCTGCCGGGAGTCCTCGCGCGACAGCGCCGACCGTGCCGCCTCGGCGGATTGTGTCGACCGCGCCGCCTCAGCGGTTCGCGGCGCTTGATCCGCATGCGGCTGCACCTGGCGGGGCACCGGCAGCGGGGTCGCAACCGACACGGACGCCTTGTTCGCGCTGCGGCCCTCGACCACCGCCGTCAGCCACCGGAACATCCGCAGCACCATCGCGACCGGCCACCGGTGCTGGTACTCCAAGGTCCGCCGATCCGCCCAGTGGGCGGCCGCGAGTTCGGAAGACTTGATGACGAACCGGTCCCAAGCATCCTCGCGCAATTTCTCGAACCGCCACGGTTCTTCCTGCGCCGTTTCGCGACCCGACCGTTCTTCCTTGCGCTCCTCCTGTTCCTCCTGCCAGAACCTCGGGCTGCGGCGCGGGGTCGGCTCGGAGCGGTCCGGGGTGATCGGCAGGCCCGGCCGAGCGTGGGGCGCGGGCGAAGCGATCGCCTCCGGTTCGGGTTCCGGTGCGGGTGTGGAGGTTCGCCGTCGAGGACGCCAAGGCGGCTCTCCGCCGCCCACTTCCGGAACGTCGGCCTGCCCGGCGGCTTCTTCGGCATTGTCTTGGGCGGCTCCGCCTGCTTCCCAGGGAGGGATCGGGTCGGGGAGTTCGTCGCGGCGGTGGCGGCCGGTACGGGGATCCGGTCGCCAACCGGGGGAACCGAACGAGCCCGAGTCGTCGGGGTCGTGCGGGCGGTTGCGATCGATGATCCAGGTGTCACCCGGCTTGTGCCGCAGGTGCGGCGGCTCGTAGCGCGGAGAGGCCGGATCGGAGTCGGGCGCTGCGAGGTCGCAGAGGTCCGGCCGCGTCTGGTACCGGTACGTGCCTGGTGTGGCCGGATCGGGTGAACCGTCTTCGAGGAACAGGCGGCGGCCCGCCCAGTCGTAGTACCCATCGACCTGCTCGATCAGGCCGGGGTTCTCCGGATGCGGGTAGACGCGGTTGCGGGGCTGCGCGTTTCGACCTATCGGCTCAGGCCGATTCTGGCGTACGCTGACGCTAACCATGGGAGGTCTTCCTTCCTGGGTTGGAAGGTGGGTCGCCTCGAGATGCCAGTCCGTTCGGCGACCCACCGTCTGTTTTCAGTTGTTGTGGAATACGCCCACTGGGCGCTTCTCTCACATTGACACACACGTGTGACGGTTGCCAGTCAACGACACACCCCCGCGCAAAAGCGTCTAGAACCCCCCTGACCTCTCCGCGTCTCCGTGTACCGCACGGAGGGTGATTCACCGGTACCCTGAATCTCGCCGCCAAAAGCCCGATTCGCCCCGAAGGTCTTCCCTGTGCCCCAACGTGCCCTGCCCCGAATCCAATGAACGCGTGTCGCCCGGTCCGCCGCAAACTCACCCGGGCGGACACGACTCACATTGCACCGCAAACACCTGTGATCTTGACATCCGAGTCGTGTACCCCATGTGACGCAACAACTCGATACAGTGAGCAACCGTCCCGAGCCTTTCCCCACGGAGACAGCACATGACACCCAGCCCCAGGTGCCTTACCCGCCCAATTACCCTCCAGCACAGCGCGATGGAGACTGCACATGGCCGGCGCTGATGTCTTCACGATGGAGCCCGAAGAGGTCCACAAGTCGGTGGAGATCCTCTTCGATGTCGAGTCCGAGGTCGATGCGCAGACGGTGACGCTCATTGACGGCACCAGCGAACTCGCGCAACAACTCAAGGACTCAGACACCGCGCTCGGCCCAGCGCTGGCCGAGGCTGCCGAGTGGTGGCAGCAATTCCGCGCGGGCGGCTTCTCAGGTCTGTGCGGCAATACCGGCGAGTACCTCGCAGTCTGCGCCGAAGAGGCCGTAGAAGTCGACAACTACAACGCCGGCGACTTCGCCTCCCTTGCTGACCACGACCGCTACCCCGGCCGGGCCAACGAGAACGCCTCAACCCGCCCCGACTGGTAGGAGCCATCTCTCATGAGCGACATGTCCTGGAAAGACCTCCGCGACCTAGACTGCGCAGCGATCCAGTCGGTAGCTGAGTCTTGGTCGGCGTACGTGGGCAAGATGATCGAGCAGACCGAACGGCTTCGGACGGAAGTTATTGCCGGGCACCTGAATACGGAGAATTTCGAATCCGACACAGCGAACCAAGTCCGCGAGCACATCGACCTCTTCGCAGGACGCTTCGAAGACGACCTGTCGGATTATGCCCAGACTCGCGTACGTACGTCGCTTCTGGAAGCCAGCGATGCTCTCAAGGCCGAGCAGGACGAACTCCTTGAGCTCGTCGGCCTGATCGAGGAGCGCGACTACGAGATCGAGGGCGACAAGCACGATTACGAGGTGAATCCGAGCGGGAAACTGCACCGCTCGATTTACCTGCACCTTGACCCACCGCAGTGGCTGTGCGACCGCGTTGGGATCGACAAACCGTCGGCCTGGTATGACCTCCTCAGCGAAGCCGAGGTGTTGTCCAAGCTCGATGACTTCTATAACTCGGCGAGAGAACTAGGCGCTCAGTACCAGGACTGGCTGCGCGCCATCATGTCCCGAGCCCACGACGCCGATGACGATGCGGCTGCCGCGCTCAAGGAGATGCGCGAGAACCCGTCGGAATTGCCTCCACAGCTCGGGGCTACCTACGACGACTTGATCGACGACTATAGGACCGAGCTGAGCGAAGAGGTCGCCGCCGAGATGGAGGCGATCGCGAACGGCGAGTCCGACATGTCCCCGGAGCAGGTCAACCAGTGGTGGGAGAACCTTAGCGACGCCGAACAAGAGGCCCTGAAAACTGAACACCCTGAATGGGTAGGTCCCACCGACGGTATCCCCATCGATGTGCGTGACACCGCCAATCGAACCAATCTCGACAACCAGATTACCGGCCTTGACCAGCAGATCGAGTCGATCGAAGCTCAGCTGGAAGCCGCCGGAGGCGACCCGAACGCCGGTTTGATGTACGACGGCCAACCAGTGGACTACGGACAGCTCGAAGCCGAACTCGCGGAGCTCCAGCAGGAACGTACCGAGCTGACCGATCTACAGGACAAGATCACCAAGGAGGACGGCACCTCGGAGACCTTCGGGAACCAGAAGCAGCCCTATTACCTGCTGGACTACAACCCGGAAGACAGCGGACAGCTTGTCGTCTCGATCGGCAACCCGGACACCGCCGCCAACGTAAATGTCTACGTGCCCGGTACTACAGCGAGTTTCGACGGAGCGGGCAACGACGAAATGGGCCACGCCGAATCCATGGCTGCCGACGCCCAGCGATGGGGCGTATCGGGGCAGGACACAGCTACCGTGTTGTGGCTCGGTTACGACGCGCCTGACAATGCATACCCCAGCCAGGCCGGAATTTGGACGGATGTCGAGGCCGCACACCCTGACTATGCAACCGACGCCGCCGAGGACTTGGAGTCCTTCAGCCAGGGGATCCGCTCCACAGCTGAAGATGGTCCGTCAAATCTGACCTTGAGCGGGCATTCATACGGCTCTACTGTCATCGGAGCCGCCGCCGCATCCGAAGGCGTCGAGGCCGACAACCTTCTCTTCCTCGCTTCTCCTGGAGTCACCGTCGACACCGCCGACGCACTCGGCGTGGAGAATGTGTATGCGACTCGCAACGATGCGGACGTCATCCAATACACACCGTTCCATGGCAACGACCCGATTAGCGAAGACTTCGGTGCAACCGTAATCGACAGCGAAGCGGACGGGTTGGACCCACTCCACAACCACGGCACCTACTGGGGCGCAGCCAATAAGCAAGGACGTGAGGACATGACCGATGTGATCACCGGAGTAGCATCATGACCTCCCTGGCCTCATCCCCTCAGAAGCCCGCGTTCGAGCCCGGACGGATCGTTGTGACCAGTGTGATCACAGCACTCTTGACCGCTTCTTGTTCCTCTTTTGGAGACGCATTGGACGCCCCGCCTGAATCCGAGTACACCCAGGCCGAAGCCTATGCACCGATGGAGGAAGCGGTTGACAAAACGGTGACGGTCCTCCCGGAATTCCCTGGCTTCGAAAGTCGCTGGTGGCACGAACTCCCTTGCGAGCACAACGGCATAAGCAGTGCCGACTACACCAACATCGAGATCGAGTACACCTTCTCGACAGACGACTCGGCGACGGAACTGACTCGCGAACAATATGTCGATGTCCTCAGGGAGCATTGGACCTCGCTCGGGTACGAGATCACTCGAGACGAGGAGCGGCAACGTGGCGATAGGCTCGACCACGACCTGGTCGCCGAACGTGAGGACGGGATCAGCCTCTGGTACACCCTCGGGTCATACAACGCCTTCCTGATCCAGTCCGGTTGTGTTCCGGTCAGCGACCCAAGCGAAATCGAGTACATCGCCCCGGTCGGTGGCATCGAGCCCGGCGGCGACATGGACATGGTCGACGACTACTTTCCCGACGGCATTCCCACCGACCAGGCCGCCGCCATCGACCCGTTCGCGGGTACTCAAGCTACCTACGCGCCTGTTCCCTTCGAATCGCCTGAGTCTTACGAGGGCCAGATCTGAGATGCGCGAGGTTTGGAAGCCCTCGATCGGCATCGCTGTCCATGCACGGCTTGTGTATTTCGGCTGGTCTGCGGTCGTCCTCCTCTCGTTCATGTTTGGCATCTCTGGCCGTGTCTCCGGTAAAGGTGACGAGTACGCGATGTGGACCGACGTAGGGTTCTACTTCGCGATCGTTGCGCTCGTGATTGGCGGAGTCCTGAGCGTGCTTGCTCTTTGCATCTGCAGCCGTTCTCGTGTGGCACATGTGCTTGCAGTTTCGATCTACGGGATACTTGCGCTCCTTTTGATCGCGTGGATGTCCGAAGTTGAAACCACCGGATGGCTCTTCCTGACGGTCTTCGCACCCGCTATCGCAGGGATCGTCCTGCTCATGCTCCCCTCGTCGCGGGCCTGGTGCTATGGGCAGCGCAGTGACGCGCAATCCAGGCCCGGACCTTGTGACGAGCGCCCAGCCGCCGCGCCCGGAGCCGAGAACGTCTGGTCCACCAGAGCCGACTGGGATGTCATCGACCTTGCGGCCTCGGAGGCAACGTCTTCGAAGCCGACGCGATCAGTACGAGTCCCCTCAACATCCACGAGGACTGCCTCAGGGAAAACGACAACGGCGAACCCAACCAGGCACGAGACACCATGGCCCAGATCATCACCGGCCAGAAAGACTAGGTCACCCGATGCGCCGACGAATCATCACGCTGCTGTCAGCACTGGCCCTCATGCTCGGAGGATGCTCTCTCATGCAAGACCCCCCGCCGGAACGCGAATTCGGCGAAGCCGAGGCCTATCCGCTCCTGGAGCAGATCGTTGCCGACACTGTCACTGACCTACCCGACTTCCCCGGGGTCTATCGCCGCGGTTATGCCAGGCCACAGGACTGTGGCGAAACGTCCGGCAGTCAATATGACGGCTGGGTGGCGATAGAAATCTGGTATGGGTTCACTGGGGACATCTCGGCTACCGATCTGGTCAAACTCGAATACACCAATTTGCTGCGTCAGGCTTGGACCGATGCCGGATACGACGTCCACCGCGACACCATCAACCCCGACACCGGGCGCGGGTCACTGGAAGCAGTTCGACCCGACGGGATCAACCTATGGTGGTCGGTGGCTGACGGCGTCTCGTTGACCCTCCAAACCGGCTGTGTCCCAGCCACCGAAGGATTCGAGAAGCCCGAATACATCCCTCCGGCCGGTGGCGTGCTTCCTGAGAACGACCTTGCAGTGAAGGGGGACAATTTCGAGAACCCGCCAGAAGACGCCACCGACGAGGCGGTCGATCCGTTCGCCACCGCCCAGCCCGTCTCCGCGCCGGTGCCCTTCGATTCGCCCGATTCGTACGACGGCCTGATCTGAGCCTCCCCCGATTCCCCTTACTTTGCGGAAAGGCGACCGTGTACCAGAATCCGAATCCCCAGCAGCCCAACGGGCAGCCGCAGCAGCGGCCGCCTGGTCCGCCGCCGCAGCCGTATCTGCAGCCCGGGACCTATCCGCCACCGGCGATGGCGGCTCCGCCGCCGTATTCGCCTGGCGCGCAGGGCTTTCATCCTGGGTATCCGCCGCCTCTCCCTCCCCGCGAGCGGCGCGGTGGTGTCGTTGCGCTCGTTGTCGTGCTTGTGCTTCTGGTCGTCGTCGGCGGCGGCGTTGGGGTGTGGTGGTTCCTGTCCGATCAGGGCGGCGATGGTCCCGGTGCGACCCAGACGGAAGGCCTCACCATCGAGGACTCCGAATCCGGTATCTCCTACACCCTCCCTGAAGGCTGGGAGGAGTTCGCATCTGAAGACCTCATCGAAGCCTTCACCTCAAGTGCGAGCGTCTCCACCGAAACCGGTGGAGCGTCGGTGTTCGCGTTCTCCGGTGAGGCGATGGCCGATGAGGAGATGTCGATGAGCACCTCCACCATCGCGGGCGAGAACTCCGAGTACTTCTACCCGTACGCCGAGGACCGCCAGATCCTGCTCTCCGAACCTGCCGAAGTCGATGGCCAGGAGGCCTACCGGTTCACCTGGGAGGTCAGCAAAGCCGATGACGAGCCGATGTACGGGCACATCGTCCACATCCTCACAGACGACAACCGCTCGGTCTTCCTCATGGGCATCGTCTACCCCGACGACCCTGCCCTGCGGACCGAGATCGACGCCGTCCTGACCAGCGTGACTCTGCTATGAAGCCATCGCTCTGGTGCGTTGCATTGGTGCCCGTGGCATTCGTGTCCATCGCGGGCTGCGCTACCGAGCCGGAGCTCAACGATGATTATGCGACCTACGCGGTGTTGTCCGACCCCATCCCGTTGACACCTATCCCGGGTGCCGACATCGCCGCATGGGCTGAGGCGATCGACGGGCTCGACTTCGGTGAATGGTTGAGTTCCGGAGACCTCGTGACGGACCAGTATGTGCCTGCAAGGGCTGAACCGGTCGAGGACCCGCGCGTCGGGGGCGATCGGCTCTCCTGGGTGATGGAAGGGGAACCTCCGCATGTGGACACCGACTTCACCTTCAACGCTCGTGCGGTCACTGACGTCGACGAGGGGGTGCTCAGCATCTACTGCGCGGCTGACTATGACATCCACACGGAGTACCTGGACGAAGCGCTGACGTCGCCCGTATTCGATGAGGTCCGGCGGAATCTGCAAAGCTGCATGACGGGCTCCGGAAACGACGCCATTGGTCCCGATGTTCTGTCCGCATGGCTCAACGAGCAAATGGACGCTGCTGAAGCAACCTATGCGGCCGATAAGTCGCAGTATCGCTACGAAGCTTCGACCATGCTCGACGTCGCGAACGTATTGGTCTGGTTCGACAGCAGCGAACGCGAGACGTCCGTGTCGCTTTCCGTCGATCCGCGCGCCGAACCGGGGCCTTCATGACCGACAGGAACACACCGGCGGGCCAGAAGCCGGTTCGCTGGCCCGTCTACGTGACCATCAGCGTTTTGCTGGTGGTTGCCGGGTGTGCCGGCGCGTACCGCTGGATCAGCTACGACCTTGGAGAGCGCCCGCCCGAGCTCACTTCCGAATACGAATCGAGCGAAGCGCTCCTCGTCTCCGAGGATCTGGCTGGCCAGCTCATTGCGGGACTACCGGTGGGCGGCGACGGTACTCCCGCCTTCGAAAGTCGATTGTGGAACACCGAGACCTGCCTGTCGGGCTGGGACGACCACCTCGTCTGGGACGGTTTCGTATCGGTCATGGTCAGTTACGGCCTCGACATTCGCGAGGACAACCGCGCCCAGCGGATCGAGTATGTGCAGGTCATCGCCGATGAGCTTGAAGAGATGGGCTTGGAGCCGACCCAGGAACAACACGGGGAGGGGAGCACCTCGGTACATGTTGACCGAGACGACGGCCTCTCGATCCGGTTCACCTCAGAGGGGGGCCTGACCATCTCGACGGACTGTGTCGCACATGGCGGCGAACCCGTCTACACGACGCCGCATGTCAGGATCTCACCCGCGAATGACGACCAGGATCTCGAACGCTGGCCCCAATCCGACTGACCGCTTCGAGCGGCCCCTTGCAGACGACTTCGGCCCGGCGGAAACCACCGGGCCGATTTTGTTGCGCTGCTATTGGTTACGGCGGTGGACCTGCTGCGCCCCGGTTTGGTCGCGGGGCATGATCGTGATCTGGTCGACGTTCACGTGCGCGGGTCGCGTTGCGACCCAGGTGATCGTGTCGGCGATGTCGTCGGCGGTGAGTGGGGTCATGCCCGCGTAAACCGCGTCGGCCCGTTCTTGGTCGCCTTCGAAGCGGACCAGGCTGAACTCGGTTTCGACCATGCCGGGGTCGATCTCGCAGACGCGGACCGGTTGGCCGAGGAGTTCCAGGCGGAGGACGCGGGTGACGGCGGCTTCGGCGTGCTTGGCGGCGTTGTAGCCGCCCCCGCCGGGGTAGGGCTGGTGGGCGGCGATGGAGCCGATCACGACGACCTGGCCGTTGCCGGAGGCGACCAGCTTCGGCAAGAGCGCCTTGGTGGCTCGGATCGTGCCGAGCACGTTGACGTCGTACATCTGCTGCCACAGGTCGAGGTCGGCCTCGGCGATGGATTCGAGTCCGAGCGCCCCGCCCGCGTTGTTGACGAGGAGGTCGCAGCGGCTGATGACTGCGGCGAAGGCGGCGACCGAATCCTCGTCGGTGACGTCCAGCGGCAGCGCCGTCCCCCCGCACTCGGCGGCGACCTCGGCGAGCCGGTCGGCCCGGCGGGCCCCCAGCACGACGTCGAAGCCGGCCTTGGCGAGGGCTTTCGCGGCGGCGGCCCCGATCCCGCTGCTCGCGCCCGTGACTACTGCTACAGGTCTGGTGCTCATGGGGCCCGAGCCTACCCATTCGTCCGCCGGCCCGATCCGCCCTCGTCCCACTCTGCGGCCGCGTCCGAGGCACGTGACGGTGCGCGGCCGTACCATCGGTGACGACGCTGGTTCCGAGGCGGCGCTAGACCGCTTCGGCTAAGAGGGAATCTGGTGTGAATCCAGGACTGCCCCGCAGCGGTGAGAGGGAACGAAACCCGCCAGAAGCACTGGGCCCCATGGTCTGGGAAGCGGCGGGCGCTAGGTGCCGGAGACGGCGCGCCCTCGAGTCCGAATACCTGCCCGCGTACCGCGCGCGTCCGCGTGCGGTCCCGTTGTCGCAAGTTCGAGGGAACTGACACATGAACACGACTACCGCCGTGCCCGCACAACGCCTCGGAGCCACCGCGCTCGGATATCCGCGCATCGGACCGAACCGCGAGTTGAAGCGGGCGTTGGAAGCCCACTGGTCCGGGAGGCTCGACGCCGCCGGTCTGGAGGCCGCTGCCGCCGCCGTCCGCTCCGGGATGCTCGACGATCTTTCGGTGCTGGATTCCGTGCCGACCGGCACCTTCTCCTTCTACGACCACGTGCTCGACACGATCGTCGCCGTTGACGCGCTCGCGTCCCGGCACCGCCGTGAGACTGCGCTCGCTTCGTATTTCGCCGCCGCACGCGGTGATGCCGAGGCCGTGCCGCTGGAGATGACGAAGTGGTTCGACACCAACTACCACTATCTGGTCCCCGAGATCGGTCCCGAGACCGCGTTCGCCGCGAAGCCCGAGAAGGCGGTCGCCGAGTTCCTGGAAGCGAAGGAGCGAGGTCTCGACGCGCGGCCGGTGCTGCTGGGGCCGGTCTCGTTCCTCTTGCTGGCCAAGCCGAGTGAGGGCGCTCCTGCCGATTTCGTGCCGTTCGACAGGCTCGGCGACCTCGTCGAGGTCTATGTCGAGCTCCTCGCGGCCCTCGGCGAAGCCGGGGCCGGACTCATTCAGCTCGACGAGCCCGCGCTGTGCGCCGACCGCACGACCGAGGAACTCGCGGCGACCGCCGCCGTCTACCGGCGACTGGTCGGCAGTGCCGGAATCCTGGTCGCGGGCGGTTACGGTCCCTTCGGCGAGGCGCTGCCCGTCCTGCTCGAAGCCGGTGTCGAAGGCGTGGCCCTGGACCTCGTGCGTGGCCGCAGTGACCTGGAAGCACTGGAGACACTGGATGTTTCACGTGAAACATTTTTGCTCGCCGGGGTGATCGACGGCCGCAACATCTGGCGCGCCGACCTCGCCAAGGGCGCGGCCGACATCGCACGGCTGCAAGCCATCAGCGACCGCGTCGGGGTCGCCTCTTCCTCCTCGCTGCTGCACGTCCCCGTCGACCTCGACGCCGAGCACGAGCTGCCCGAGGCGCTGACCGAGCGCCTCGCCTTCGCGCGGCAGAAGCTCCGCGAGATCACCGCCCTCGCCGACCCCGAAGGCTCCCGCGAAGCCCGGCCCGAGGCCCCGGCCGCCTGGCGCGACGAGTCCGTCCGGACGCGCCTGGCCGACCTCGGACCCGACGCCGACCGGCGCCTCCCGTACGTGGAACGCCAAGCGGCCCAGGCCGAGCGCGTCGCGCTGCCGCCGCTGCCGACCACCACGATCGGTTCCTTCCCGCAGACCGCCGAGCTGCGCAACGCCCGAGCGGCCCACCGGCGCGGCCTCATGATCGACGCCGACTACAAGTCGCGCATGAAGGCCGAGGTCGCCGCCGTCATCGCCGAGCAGGAGAAACTCGGCCTCGACGTGCTCGTCCACGGCGAGCCCGAGCGCAACGACATGGTCCAGTACTTCGCCGAGCAGCTGACGGGTTTCGCGACCACAGCGGGGGGATGGGTGCAGTCCTACGGTTCGCGTTGCGTCCGGCCTCCAGTGCTCTACGGGGACGTGGCGAGGAACGCGCCGATGACCGTCGAGTGGACCTCGTACGCCCAGTCGCTCACCGAGAAGCCCGTCAAGGGCATGCTCACCGGGCCCGTCACCATCCTGGCCTGGTCCTTCGTCCGCGACGACCAGCCGCTCGCCGACACCGCCGACCAGGTGGCGCTCGCCCTGCGCGACGAGGTCGCCGACCTCGAAGCGGCCGGGACCGCGATCATCCAGGTCGACGAGCCGGCGCTCCGCGAACTCCTGCCCGTGCGCGCGGCTTCCCGTGCGGCGTACCGGGACTGGGCCACCCGCTCGTTCCGCCTCGCCACCGCGGGCGTGCGGCCCGAGACCGCGATCCACACGCACCTCTGCTACTCGGAGTTCGGCGAGGTCATCGACGCGATCGCCGCCCTCGACGCCGACGTCACCTCGATCGAGGCCTCGCGTTCGAAGATGGAGATCCTCGCCGACCTCGACCGCGCCGACTACCGCAGCGCGGTGGGCCCGGGCGTGTGGGACATCCACTCGCCGCGTGTCCCGGCCACCGACGACATGGCCGAGGCCTTGCGCCTGGCCGTCGCCGCGCTCGGCCCCGACCGGGTCTGGGCCAACCCCGACTGCGGCCTGAAGACCCGCCGCTATGAGGAGGTCCGGCCATCGCTCGCAGGGCTCGTCGAAGCCGCCCGCATCGTCCGTGAGCAGCTGGTCAGCCCGTAGACCGAGGTGACACGTGCTCGCCACGGCCGAGCCGCAGCGCTGCCTGCGACCCGGGCATCGGCGCTGTCGGCCCCGGCCGCGGCGGGCACGTACCCTTGCATATGTGGCGATCGACAACTACCGCGTCCTGACCGAGCCGGAATTCGGCACCATGTCCGGGCTGGCGAAAGCCAGCGCCGACTGGCGGCGGCTCGCGCACAACGTGGAGACCCTGGCTGCAATCGCCGGGGTGCCGATGATGGCGATGGTCAAGGCCGACGCGTACGGGCACGGCATGGTCCCGGCGGCGCGCGTCGCCGTCGAGGCCGGGGCGGCGAGCCTCGGCGTCGTGACGCTCAGGGAGGCATGGCAGCTGAAGCGCCTGCCTGATCTGGCGGACACGACGGTGATGGCGTTCTTCTTCTCCCCGGACCAGCCTGGCCTGGCCGAGGTGGTCGGGGCCGGTGTCGAGCTCGGTGTGTCGTCGCTGGCGCAGCTGGATGCGGTCGCCGCGGCGGCCGATCGGGCGGGGCGGCCGGCGCGGATCCATCTCAAGGGCGACACGGGGATGTCGCGGGGCGGTGTGTCCGAGCACGAGTGGGAGCAGGTCGCGGAGGCGGCCGCGAAGCATCAGGCGGCCGGGTCGGTCGTGGTCGTGGGTGCGTGGAGCCATATGGCCTGCGCCGACGAGATCGGGCACCCGGCGAACGCCGAGCAGAAGGCCGCGTTCGAGCGGTTCCTGGCGACGGTGGCCGCGTCCGGTCTGGAGCCCGAGGTGCGGCACCTGGCGAACTCGGCGGCGCTGATCGCAGATCCGGAGACGCGATATGACATGGTGCGACCGGGGATCGCGTTGTACGGGTACAACCCGGTGCCGGAGGTGCCGGTGGATCTCAAGCCGGTGATCGAGGTGCGGTCGGTGGTGATGTCGGTGAAGCGCGTCCCGGCCGGCGCGGGGATCTCTTACGGGCACACGGTGCATCTGGAGCGGGACAGCAATGTGGCGCTGGTGCCGCTCGGGTACGCGGACGGGGTGCCGCGGGCCGCTTCGGGGCGGGCCGAGGTGTACCTGGCGGGGAGGCGCCGCCGGGTTTTGGGTCGGATCTGCATGGACCAGTTCATGGTCGACTGCGGTGACGACGTCGTGAAGCCGGGCGAGCCGGTGATCCTGATCGGTGCGGGTGAGCAGCATCCGGATGCCGACGACTGGTCGGTGTGGGCCGGGACGATTCCCAATGACGTGTTGACCGGGATCGGTTCGCGGGTGCCGCGGCTGTGGAACCGGGGTCTTTCGGGGCCGCCGCGTGGGTGATTGATCCAGGTTCGTTTCGCGTCCTGGTGGGGGCGCAGCCTCTCGAGATTTGCCGTTCGATGACACTGCGAGGCCGCATGAGTGAGAAGCAGTCCCGTCGCCGTTTGCGCGGTTTGGCGATCGCCGGTGGGGTGACCGGCGGTCTGGCGGTCGGTGCCGCTCTGGCGTGGGGGGTGCCGCGTTATCTGGCGCGGCGGACGCGGATGGCGTCGACCGATCCGTATGCGCACGAGCCGTTCGAGTTGCCGCCGCAGAGTTCGGTGCGGACGGTGGACACGCGGGATGGCGTGGCGGTGCATGTGGAGACGGCGGGTCCGGATGACGCGGATCTGACGGTGGTGTTCGCGCACGGCTATATGCAGGACATGGCGACGTTCTACTTCCTGCGCAAGGCGATCGCGGAAGCGGATCGCGGCGGGATGTCGATGCGGGCGGTGCTGTACGACCAGCCGGGGCATGGGCGTTCGGGTGCGTTGCCGCGCACGGAGTACGGGATCGACGACCTGGCCGAGGTGCTGCACGACGTGCTGCAGGCGGTGGCGCCGGTGGGCCCGCTGGTGCTGGTCGGGCATTCGATGGGCGGCATGACGATCCAGGTGTACGCGCGGAAGTACGAGGCGGATTTCCGAGAGCGCGTGAAGGGCGTGGCGTTCCTGTCGAGCAGCGCGGCGGGGCTCGACACGGTCGAGACGAAGCCGATGCGGGCGCTGCGGCGCCTGCGGCGGACGGTGCTGCCGATGCTGCAGCAGGTCGCGGGGTGGACCCCGGACCTGATCGACCGTTCGCGGCTGCTGGCGGGAGACCTGGGGTGGCTGCTCACACGACGGGCGGCGTTCGGGCACGCGGATCCGCCCGCGTCGCTGGTCAGCCTGGTGGAGCAGATGAACCGGCGGACCTCGATCCAGAGCATCGTCGGTTATGCCCGCGCTATTCTCGATCACGACGAGACGGCGACGTTGCCGCTGTTCAAGGGGCTGCCGTCGCTCGTGGTGGTCGGTGACGTGGATCTCCTGACGCCGCCGGAGCATTCGCGGCGGCTGGCGGCGGCGCTCGAAGGGTCGCGATTCGCGCTCATAGCCGAGGCGGCTCATTCACCGCAGCTGGAGTATCCTGGTGAGATCTCACAACTGTTGTTGGAGATGATCGACAAAGTCGTGGCTGAGATCGGTGAAGGTACCGCCGCGTCCGCTGCTCCGGCGTCCTCAGGGACGCCGTCCCCGCAGTCGGAGCGCGATGGGGCGCGACACCGCAGGTGGTCGCCGTTCTCGCGTCACCACGGGCATCGTCTCGAACCGTGAACCCGGTTCCGCACCGCAGTTGCGGACCTTATCCACTTGGAGGAGTGAAACGTGAGGCTCCAGCTCCATACGGCCGCAGACACCCACGATTTCGGGCTGCGCCTGGCCGCGGTCCTTCGCGCGGGTGACCTCGTGATCCTCACCGGCCCGCTCGGGGCCGGGAAGACCGCCCTCACGCAGGGCATCGGCGCCGGCCTCGGTGTGGAGGGGCGCATTACGAGCCCCACGTTCGTGATCGCCCGCTCGCACCGCGCGGGCACGGCCGGGGTGCCGCTGGTCCACGTCGACGCCTACCGGCTGGAGACCCTGGACGAGCTCGACGACCTCGACCTGGACACCGATGTCGACGCGGCCGTGACCGTGGTCGAGTGGGGTGCGGGTCTGGCGGAGCGGCTCGCGGAGTCGCACTTGGAGATCGCGATCGAGCGCCGTTCCGATGAGACCCGCGTGGCGGTGCTGCACGGGCGCGGCGGCGACTGGGCCGAGCGGCTCGCTTCGCTCGAAACCCCGGTCGGTGCAGCCGCATGAGGGTCCTCGCACTCGACACGTCCACGTCCGCGGTGCAGGCCGCGCTGGTCGACCTGGACGACGACGAACTGTTCTTGACCGCGTTCCGCCGCGAGGTGGACGCGCGCGGGCATGTGGAGAAGCTCGCCCCGTTCGTCGAAGGCTGCCTCGCCGACGCCGGCCGCACGAAGTCGGAGATCGACGCGGTCGTCTCGGGTGTCGGGCCGGGCCCGTTCACGGGTCTGCGCGTGGGGATGGTCACGGCGGCGGCGTTCGCCGACGGTGCCGGGATTCCCGTCTACGGGGTCTGCTCGCTCGACGGGATCGGCGCGAACACGAGGGGCCGGGCCCTCGCGGCCACGGACGCGCGCCGCAAGGAGATCTACTGGGCCGTCTACGAAGACGGAGTGCGCGAAGGCGAACCGCAGGTGTGCAAGCCCGCGGATCTGCCCGAGACCGGTGCCGACTACGCGATCGGCGAGGGCGCGAGCAAGTACGCGGCCGAGCTGCCGATGGACGCCGAGACCGCCCCGATCTACCCGGACCTGGTGAAACTCGTCGAGCTCGCCGCTCCGCGCCTGCTCGCGGGCGCCCCGACGGAGAAGCTCACCCCGCTGTACCTGCGCCGTCCCGACGCGCAACCCGCAGCTCCCGCCAGCGCCAATTTATGGCTCGCAAGCGTCGCCAAGAGGCTGCACCCGACCCGGCGTGGTACAGCTTGATGCGATGAACGAGTTGCGGATCGACCGGCTGCGCTGGTGGCACCTGCCCGCCGTCGCCGAGATGGAGGTCGCGATCTTCGGGCCCGAGGCCTGGAGCGAGGGCCTGCTGTGGACCGAGCTGTCGGCGGGGCACGACTACCGCGCGGTCTTCGAGGGCGAGCGGATCCTCGGCTACGCGGGCACGGCCTTGAGCGACAACGAGATGTGGCTCAACAACATCGCCGTCGACGCGGGCGCCCGCCGCCGCGGCGTCGCGCGCATGCTCATGGACGATCTGATCGCGCGCGCGAAGGCGCACGGCGCGAAGGCCCTGTACCTGGAGGTCGCGGTCGACAACGTCCCGGCCCAGCGCCTGTACGACCGGTACGGTTTCGTGGGGCTAGGGGTGCGCAAGAACTACTACCAGCACACCGGCACGGATGCCGCCGTGATGAGGATGGAATTGTGAAGACCGAACCTGTAGTGATGGGTATCGAGACCTCGTGCGACGAGACCGGTGTCGGGATCGTGCGCGGCCACGAGCTGCTGGCCGACGCCGTGGCCTCGTCGGTCGACGAGCACGCCCGCTTCGGCGGCGTCGTGCCCGAGGTCGCCAGCCGCGCGCACCTCGAAGCGATGGTGCCCACGGTGCAGCGGGCCCTGGACGACGCCGGGCTCACCCTCGCCGACCTCGACGGCATCGCCGTCACCGCCGGTCCCGGCCTCGCCGGGGCGCTCATGGTCGGCGTCGGCGCGGCGAAGGCCTACTCGATCGCCACCGGCGTCCCGCTCTACGGCGTCAACCACCTCAGCGCGCACATCGCGGTGGACACCTTGGAGAACGGGCCGATCCCCGAACCGGCGATCGGCCTGCTCGTCTCCGGCGGCCACTCCTCGATCATGATGGTCGAGGACCTGGCGAGCAAGGTCACCCAGTTGGGCGCGAGCATCGACGACGCCGCGGGCGAGGCCTTCGACAAGGTCGCGCGCCTCCTCGGCCTGCCCTTCCCCGGCGGCCCGTACATCGACAAGGCCGCCAAGGAGGGCGACCGCGCGTTCGTGCAGTTCCCGCGCGGCCTCTCCGCCGCGAAGGACATGGAGCGCCACCGCTACGACTTCTCCTTCTCCGGGTTGAAGACCGCCGTCGCCCGCTGGATCGAAGCCCAAAAGGCCGAAGGCAACAACGTCCCGGTGAACGACGTGGCCGCCGCGTTCCAGGAGGCCGTCTGCGACGTCCTCACCCGCAAGGCCATCCTCGCCGCGAAAGAGCACGGCGTCGGCACGATCCTCCTCGGCGGCGGCGTCGCGGCCAACTCCCGACTGCGCACTCTCGCGATGGAACGCGCCGTCGACGCCGGCATCACGCTGCGATACCCGCGGCCGAAGCTGTGCACCGACAACGGCGCCATGGTCGCCGCCCTCGGCTCCCACCTCGTCGCCGCCGGTGTCGCCCCGTCCCGCATCGACTTCCCCGCGAACTCGTCAATGGACGTGGAAGTCGTGAGCCTGGCCGACCGGCTGTAGCCGTTCAGCTCGACAGGACCGGTTCGGGAGCCGCCGCGCGCTCGGCGCGGCGGACACCGACGAGGTAGAGAACCGATCCGACCACCGCCAGGATCCACGGCGAGGGCAGCAGGATCACGGTGTTGACCACCGCCCAGGCGAGGATCGCCCAGCCGAGGAAGCCGGGCGGCACGATGCCGCGGCGGTGCATCCACAGCACCGTGAACCCGAGCACCAGCAGTGGCACGCCGAAGCCGCCGACGCTGAGCCAGTAGGCGGCCATGCTCGGGCTCATCTCGATGACGCCCTCGTCGGGCCGCCACAGGTCGCCGCTGAACCACGACGCGGCGTGGCTCGGGGCGACCAGCACGAGGCTGAGCACCGTGTGTCCGATGCCGAGGAAGACGAAGATCCGTCCGGCCCATTTGATCATGACGACTCCTAATTACGGAACTGGTAGTTTCAATACTCTTGGTTCCGTATCCTAGGGCCATGTCGGAACCGAAGCAACCCGTGGGCCGCCCCCGCGACAGCCAGATCGATCACGCCATCGCCAGCGCCACAAGGGCACTCCTGGTCGAACGCGGCTACGCGAAGCTCACCGTCGACGCGGTCGCCTCGCGGGCGGGGATCGGGAAGGCCGCGATCTACCGGCGGTTCGCGACCAAGCAGGAGATGATCTTCGCGGCCACCGTGCACGACATGGAGGAGCAGCCGCCGCCGGACTCGGGTTCGCTGCGCGGGGATCTGGCCGCCATCTGCGACATCATCGCCGAGCAGCTCTCTACCGCGCCTCCCGATGTGCTGCACGGGCTTCTGGCCGACATCCACGGGGACCAGGCGCTCGGGGCCCGGTTCTCCGGTTCGTTCATCGAGCGCGAGCGGTTCGTCATCGACACGGTGCTCTCGCGTGCGGTGGAACGCGGCGAGCTCGCGGCGAAGCCCGACACGGCGATCGTCCATGCGCTGCTGCTCGGGCCGATCTTCTACTGGATCCTGATCCTCATCGGCGACCACGGGGCGCTGCCGGACCTGAGCCGGACCGTCGCCGGCATGGTCGCCGATACGTTGACCGCTAGCGTGTGAACGCCGGTTCTCTTGCGGCGCCGGCGAACACGCGCCTGCCCGCAATGGCGGGGAGCACTGCCGCCGCGACCAGGGCCGCGCTCGCCCAGATCGGGCCGACGGCCCCGGTGCCCAGTGCCCACCCGGCGGCGACCGGGCCGGCCGCGGCCCCGACGTTCAGGGCTGCCGTGGCGTAGGAACCGGCCATGGTCGGGGCGTCGGCGGCTTCGTAGAGGACCCTGGCGATGAGCGTGCTGCCGACCGCGAACGCCAACGCGCCCTGCGTGAACGCAAGCGCGAGGAGGACTACCGGGTTCGCGGCCCACAGGCCCAGGGCGCACCAGCCGAGGAGCAGGAGCGGCCCCGCGACGGCGATGACCGTGCCGGGGTTGCGATCGGAGAGGCGACCGGCCGCTGTGACACCGGCGAACGAGCCGATGCCGAAGAGCACCAGGACGATCGGGATCCACAGCGTCCCGAGGCCTGCGGGACCGGTGACGACGGGTGCGATGTACGTGAAGGCCCCGAACGTGGCCGCGTTCACCAAGGCGCCCAAGCCCATCACCAGGAGCAATCGGGGTCGGCGCAGGACGCCGAGTTCGGTCCGGAGCAGTGGACCTGAGGCTGCGGGTCGGGCTCGGGGGAGGCCGCGGAGCACGCCGAGGGCCGCGGGCAGGCACAGCAGCGCGACCGCCCAGAACGTGGCGCGCCAGCCGAGGAACGCGCCGAGCAGCGCCCCGCCGGGCACTCCGGCGATGGTGGCGATCGTCGTGCCGCCCAAGAGGACCGACAGTGCCCGGCCCTTCCGGTCGGGGGCGACGAGTCCGGCCGTCGCGGTGAGGGCGACCGCGAGGAAGCCCGCGTTCGCGAGCGCCGCGAGGATCCGCGTCCCGAACAGGACCCCGAAGCTCCCGGTGATCGCGCCGGCGACGTGCGCGGCCAGGAACAGGCCGAGGAAGACGAGCAGGCTCGAACGCGGCGGCCAGCGCCTGGCGAGTGCCGCGATGAGCGGCGCGCCCGCGACCATGCCGACCGCGAACGCCGAGGTGAGCAGGCCTGCGGTGGCGACGGGGACGCCGAGGTCGGCGGCGAGGTCCGGCAGGAGGCCGGCGAGCATGAATTCGGAAGTGCCCATGGCGAAGACGGCCAGGGCGAGCAGGTGGACGGGAAGCGGCATCGGGTGACTCCGAGGTGTCGAGCGGTCGGTTGGGACGTCTCGTCACCGCGGCCAGCGGCCCCGGGAATTGCCTGGTGGCTTAGGGGGCTGGCGGGTGACCGGCAGCCCCTGCCGTGTCCGATTCCGGATTCACCATGCCCGCACCCTATGCCTGCGGGCTCGGCGGTTGCAACGCATTTGGCGTGGATGTCGGGGGCGGGGTCTACGGTGTCGGCATGAGTGACGATTACTGGTGGGAGCCGCCGTTGGCGGGGACCGACGAAGCGCACTTGGTCGGTGCGCTCGACCGTTTGCGGGTGACGTTCCGCTGGAAGGCCGACGGGCTGGATTCGGCGGGGTTGAACACGCGCATCGGCGCGTCCGCGTTGACGTTGGGCGGCCTGCTGAAACACCTGGCGCGCGTTGAGGACACGACCTTCGCGTGGAAGCTGCGGGGCGAGTCCCCGGGTGAGCCTTGGGTTTCCGCGCCGCTCGACGATTCGGATGCATGGGAGTTCAGTTCGTGCGCCGATGACTCGCCCGAGTACCTGTACGACCTGTGGGACGGCGCGGTCGCGCGCTCCCGCGAGCGTCTCGCCGCGCTCCTGGAAGACGGTGGTCTCGACCAGCCCGCGCATCTGGAATGGCCCGGGAGGGGTCACCTCAGCGTCCGTAGGGTCGTCTTCGACCTGGTCGAGGAGTACGGGCGCCACACCGGCCACGCCGACCTGCTTCGCGAGGCCGTCGACGGCCGCGTGGGCGAGGACCCGCCGGGCGGATGGCGTCCCGTGAGCGGTTCGAACGCTTTATCGGCCGGCAGTCCGCTTAACCGTTTGCCCTGGGGGTCGCCTCCCTGAATGCTGTTCCCATGACCGGCAACCAGATCTGGCCGAACGGCGAGCTTCGGCTCGACCTCCCCGCGTTCCTGGCGCGCTTCGGTCTCGAGGCCCGCGGCGAACCCGAGCCCCTGGTCGGCGGCGAGGACAACATCAACGCGCGCGTCGCGACCGACCGAGGCGACGTGGTCGTCCGTGAGTACGTCCAGTCCCCTCTCGCCAAGGTCGGGGCCGAACTGGCGCTGGTCGCGCACCTTTCGCGCGGCGGCTTCCCGACCCCGGCCCCGTTCACCGCCGACAACGGTGAACCCGCAGTGCTGGTCGGCGGGAAGCCGATCGCGGTGTTCCCCTTCGCCTCCGGCGAGGTCCCGCCCGCGATGACCGCCGACCTCGCCGAGCAGAGCGGCGCCCTCCTGGCCCGCATGCACACGGCGACCATCGGACGGACCGACGACCGGATTCCGGTGTTCGACCGCCTCGGCATCCTCGAACAGGCCGCGCACAGCGACGTGGCGCTCGACGGAGCCGAGCGGTGGCGGGAGGAGACGCGCACGTTCCTCGACCGGCACGCCGAGGCTCTCGCGCTCCTCGCCGAACAGCCCTCGGGCCCGCTCCATCACGACCTGCACCGGCAGAACCTCCTGGTCGAGGACGGCGAAGTGACGGCCGTGCTCGACTTCGACGAGCTCAACCACGGCCCGCTCATCCTCGACCTCGCCCGCCTCTTCCACTATGCGGCCCTTGAACAGCCGGACCGGCGACTCCCGGTCGCCATCGCCGAAGCCGCCGTGGCGGGCTACCAGCAGGCGCGGCCGTTGTCGGCGACCGAACTCGAGCTCCTCCCGGTCGCCTTCGACCTGGCCGGCATCGTCGACGCGGCCGGATTCATCCTGTGGGCAGCGCCCTGCCTGGGCATCGACCGCGTCGACGACTGCCACAGCTGGCTTGCCCACCTCGCCAACCGAGACGTGCTCCGCGAGCCACCCCTGACTTTCGTCAGGGGTATGTCCGGCAATTAGACCGAGGCCGCGGGCCTGCGCGATCCATACCGTTGACGCATGCACCCGAACGCACCGAACCGGCCCCGATGGATCAGACGCATTGCCGCCGCGGCACTGGCCGCGACCGCCGCCGTGACGCTCGCGGTCCCGGGAGCCGCCGCCGCGCCCGCGACCGACCTGACCCCGGCATCGATCGACGCGTACATGACCGATCTCCGCGAAGCCACGGGCGTGCCCGGCATCTCGGTCGTCGTGACCCACGGCGACCAGATCGTCCACGCCGCCGGATACGGCCACGACTCGAACGGGGACGAGCTCACCGAGGACAGCCCGATGCGCGTCGCCTCCGTCTCGAAATCGTTCACCGCCATGGCCGTCATGATCCTCGCCGAAGAAGGCGCGATCGCCCTCGACGAACCCGTCGCCGACCAGCTCCCCGGCTTCGCGATGGCCGACCCTCGCGCCGGCGAGGTCACCGTCCGCCAACTCGTGAACCAGACCTCCGGGTTCTCGGACACCACGATCGACGTCGTCGAACTCGAAGACGCCATCTCCCTCGAGGACTACGTCGCCCGCATGGCGGACGACTCGCTCGCCGCCGACCCCGGCACCGACTGGGAGTACGCCAATCCCAACTTCAACGTCGCGGCCCGCCTCGTCGAAGTGGCGAGCGGCCGGTCCTTCGCCGACTTCATGGAAGAGCGGGTCTTCGCTCCGCTCGGCATGGAGCACAGCGCCACCCGAGACGAGACAGTCCGACCCGCCCTCGGCTACAACAACCTCTTCGGCCTCTGGCTCCCCCGCGAAGAAGCCCCCGGATTCCTCGACGACTCCGGCTCGGGAGGCATCATCACCAGCGCCGCCGACATGGGGCAGTGGCTCATCACCCAGAACGGCCAAGGCACGCAACTGGTCTCCGAAGCGGGCCTGACGGCGATGCACACCCCCTCCGAAGTCCAGGACTACGGCATGGGCTGGAGCGTCGAGGCCGACGGCACGCTCGTGCACTCCGGCAACCTCATGACCTACAACGCCGTCGAACGGATCGACCCCGAAACCGGCTACGGCATCGCGGTCTTGACCAACGGCGCCGGCATGGCCGACGCGACCTATACGGCCATGGAAGGCCTCGCAGCCATGGCCGCAGGCGAGGCACCCGCCGACCCGAGCGGCGACCAGTTGGCGCAGTTCGCCCTGGCCGCCCTCACCGCGATCGCCATCGCCTTGGGCGTCATCGGCATCGCACGCTCGCGCCGCTGGGCGAGCAAGCGTGCGGGCCAGCCGGCCTGGCGCATCGGGCTCCGCTTCATCCCCGTCCTGCTCCCGGCAGTCGTGTTCCTGGCCTACCCGTCCCTGGTCTCGCTCATCTCGAACGGACGCACGGTCACCTGGCCGTCGGTCTTCTACTTCGCGCTGCCGCTCACCCTCATGCTGCTCGTCGCGGCGCTGTCCGGGACGGTGACGGCGATCGCGCGGCTGCTTCGGCTCCGATCGGTAGGCTCGGCCGCATGAGAAACGGGGCGCTGCTGGCGGTCATCGCGCTGGCCGGACTTGTCGACGGCGTGGCGACATTCGCGCTGCCGATGTCGCGGCAGGCGCTCCTCATCGTGGTGGCCGCCGCGGCGTACCTCCACGGATGGCGCCTGGCGGACCGCTACGGCCGGTGGATCCTGGGATCCGTCGCGGCCCTGGGAGTCCTGCTCGGGCTCGCCACCGACCGCGACCCGTTCACGATCCTGCTCACCTTCGGCTCGTTCGTGGTGCTGCCCTGGCTGATCGGCCGGTTCAGGCGGCAGCAGGCCGAACTGATCGCCGCCTCGGCCGACCGCGTCACCCGGCTCGAACGCGAACGCGAACTCGTGGCCGGGCGGGCCAGGGCCCAGGAACGGGCCCGTATCGCCACCGACATGCACGATTCGCTCGGCCACGAACTGGCCCTGATCGCTCTTCGCGCCGGCGCGCTCGAACTGTCCCCGGACCAGTCCGACGCGAACCGCGAAGCGGCCGCCGCGTTGCGCCGCAACGCGGTCGACGCCACCGACCGGCTCCGCCAGACCATCGGCATCCTCCGCGACGGCCCGGCCCCGGCAGTGCCGCTCGACGAATCCATCGAGGCTCTGGTCGGACGCGCCGCCGAAGCCGGCATGCGGGTCACCTTGGAAACCGACGCCGTGCCGCTCCCGCCCTTGGCGGCCAAGACCGTGCACCGGGTGGTCCAGGAGGCCTTGACCAACGCCGCCAGATACGCCCCCGGTGCAGCGGCGCAGGTCCGCATCGAAGTCGCCGACGCGATCGCCCATGTGTCAGTGCGCAACAGCGGCAGGCGCATCGAGATCCCGTCAGGCAAGGGCAGCGGCCTGGTGGGCTTGGAGGAACGAGTCCGGCTGCTGGGCGGCGTCTTCACGGCGGGACCGTTCGAAGGCGGCTTCGAAGTCAAGGCCGAAGTCCCGCTGGAAACCGCCAAAATCGACGTGACCTGGCAGGTAGCCCCATGATCCGCGTACTGCTCGCCGACGACGAGACGATGATCCGAGCCGGAGTCGCGGCCATCCTCGCCACCGACCCCGAGATCGAAGTGGTCGCCGAAGCGGGCGACGGCGCCGAGGCCGTGGCACTCGCCCGCGCGCACCGCCCGGACGTGGCGTTGCTCGACATTCGCATGCCGAAAATGGACGGACTGGCCGCCGCCGCCGAACTCCGCAACGCCATGCCCGAGGTAGCGGTCATCATGCTCACGACCTTCGACGAGGACGCCTATGTCTCCCAAGCGCTCTCGCAAGGCGCGAGCGGCTTCATGCTGAAGGCCGCCGACCCGAGGGAACTCATCATCGGCGTGAAAGCCGCCGCCGACGGCGCGGCCTACCTCTCCCCGAGGATCGCCCAACGGGTGATCACCCAACTCAACGGCGGCAGACTCGAACGGGTCGCCCCGGCCCGGGAACGCATCAAAGCGCTCACACCGAGAGAACGAGCGGTCCTGGCCCTCATAGGGAAAGGAGAATCGAACCACGACATCGCCAAGCAGCTCCACATCTCCGAAGGCACCGTCAAGGGCCACGTGAGCACCATCCTCATCCGCCTCGAAGCCAAGAACCGAGTCCAAGCGGCGATCACCGCCTACGAAGCGGGCCTGGTAGCCGACTGAACCGGCGCCCGCGAAAGCGCGCTCGCGACCCGATTTCGCGAGCAGGTTCGACGCACGCTCCAGCCCAGGTGAGCGGGACCGGTCCCGCTCATCGGTGCCTACCCTCAGCCCATGTCCACCAAGAACCTGCGCACATGGCGCGCTCCGGCCGCAGCCGTCCTGCTCGCCGCCCTCGCCATGACCGGCTGCGCCGCCGACGCCGATGACGGCGCCGAAGACAAGCCCGACACCAGCACCGCCGACGCCGCCACTTCGGAGGAACCGCCCCCGTCGGCCGCGGACGGCACCGACTACTCGAACTGCAGCACCCATTGCGAGGTCGAGGTCGAAACCGGCACCGTCTTCGAGTTCGAGGCGTTCACGCTGACCGTGACCGAAGTGACCGAGGGCGGCATTGAAGTCTCCAGGGATGACGGGGACGGCAGCACCGGAAGCAGCTCGATGTCAGGCGGCTACTGCATCACCTATCTGACCAACAACAGTTCCGGAGGTAGCTGCTACGGCATCATCGAAGGCGAGCCGCCGGCACCCACCCCCGCAGCAGGTGAACTCGCCCTCGAACTCCTCGGCACGACCGACGGGACGGCGATCGTCCGCCTCACCTGGGGATAGCAGCCACTGCGGCCAGGCGCGCCTCAAGAGGTCCTGCGTAGCGGTCACCCTATGAACCTCGCCGCCGCACTAGGGTCGATGCCATGTCGCGCAACGAATGGCTACCGCCCGAGCAGTGGGTCGACCGTCTCCCGAAGAACATCGCCGCCGCTTGCGCGCTGTTCACCGATCCGACCGGCCGCGTACTCCTCGTCAAGCCGAACTACCGCGGCCACTGGCTCTTCGTCGGCGGGATGCTCGATGAAGGCGAAACACCCGAGCAGGCCTGTCGACGCGAGGTCAAGGAGGAAATCGGCCTCGACGTGGAATTCGGTCGTCTCCTGCTGGTCAACTGGACGCCGCCAATGCCGGAGAGGCCGCTGCCCCTGATCGTGTTCATCTTCGACGGCGGCGTCATCGAACCCGACCAGATCCGGTTGGACCCCGGTGAGCTCGACGAATACCGCTTCCTCGAACCCGACCAGGCGCTGCCGCTGCTGTCCGTCAACGAGCAGAAGCGGATGACGGTCGCGCTTGAAGCCCGACGAACCGGCGCCACCCGGTACCTGTCCGGCGGGAACTGACCAATTTCGGCCTCCTGGCTAGATCGGGTGTGCCGGGGAGCTCCGGGCCTGCCCGCGACCGAAACGACAAGCGCTGACCGCCCGTCAGCTCGCCGAAGCGCGATCGAATCCCGCCACAGCCCCCGCCACTCTTCAAGCCCGTCCGACTGCAACCCGCACTCCCCCGCCCCTTCGTCCCGCGAACATCCTGCACGAACCGGTTGAGGAGCGTCAAGGGGTCCGGGACGGCTGCTCCGACCACACGGTCCTGCGCTTCCCGGCCTGCGGCCTGGGCGAAACCGCTGCTCCGGGGCGGGAGTGGACGATACCGTGAACGTTGCTTCCCGGACCGGTACGTCGACCGGCGGCACGGCGGGATCTGGAGTGCGAACACGTCGCACGCAGGGCGCAAAGGCGGTTGGAGATGGCGGACCCCGATTACGCCGCATTGTTCGATGCGGCGCCGAGCCCGTACCTGGTGCTGGGCCCGGACCTGGTGATCGCGGGAGTCAACCGGGCCTATCTGGAGGCCACCGGCCGCACTCGGGAGGACCTGCTCGGGCAGCACGTGTTCGAGGCCTTCCCCGACAACACCGCCGATCCCGCCGCCGACGGGGTGCGGAACCTCAGGGCCTCACTGCACCGGGTCCTGCAGACCGGGGAACGCGACTCGATGGCGCTGCAGAAGTACGACATCCCCATCGCGAACCGGCCCGGGGCTTTCGAGGAACGCTGGTGGTCGCCGATCAACACGCCGATCCTCGCCCCTGACGGCACCGTCGAGTGGATCATCCACCGCGTCGAGGACGTGACCGAGTTCGTCGAGTCCCACCCCTCCATCGACGGGTTGCCGCTCAAGGAGCTGACCGCCACGGAGGCATTGGAAGCCGAACTGTTCGCGCGGGCCCGTGAGCTGCAGCGCCTCAACGAGGAGCTGCGGCTCGCCCACCAGCGCGAGCGCCAAGTGGGCCTCACCCTGCAGGAGGCCATGCTGCAGGTGCCCGACCTGGAGCACCACGACAACGTCACGGTGCGCTACCTGCCCGCCATCGAGTCGATGCACGTGTGCGGTGACTGGTACGACCTGGTCGACCTGCCGGGCGACCGCTTCGCGGTGGCGGTCGGCGACGTCGTCGGCCATGGCCTGGAAGCCGCCGCCGTCATGGGCATGCTGCGCAGTGCGCTGAGCGCCGCCATCCGCGCCCTGGAGCGGCCCGCCCAAGCCCTGGAGGTCTTGAGCCTGTACGCCCGCTCGATCGAGAGCGCCCTGAACACCACGGTCTTCAAAGCGATGGTGGATCCCCGCAGCAGCCTGATCATCTACAGCAACTCGGGGCATCCGCCGCCGGTCCTGGTCCACCCGGACGGCAGCTATGAACTGCTGAACCGGGCCGCAGACCCGCCGCTGGGCTCCCGACCCCAGCACGTCCCCTGCTCGCAGGCGGGGCAGTCCTACACCGCCGGCGACAAGCTCGTGCTCTACACCGACGGGCTCATCGAACGCCGAGGCGAGGACATCGACGCGGGACTGGCCCGCTTGGGGGAGGCCCTGGCCCGCCACTGCGAACACGACCCCGAGCGCCTGGCCGACGAGGTGCTGGCGGATCTCGGTGTGGCAAGCGGCGCAAGGGACGACATCGCCTTGATGATCGTCCGGTTGTGACCCCCGCCGGCATGGCGCCATGCCCTGCCCGGCTTCACATCGGGTCGGCCGCAACGCGAAATGGCCTGGGCCGCCGGTGGACGGGGCACTGTACGCTCCCGGCGCATGAGTGATGCGACCGTGATGTTGAAGGCCGTAGACCGGGACGGCTCCCCGAAGCGGCGGCCCTGGTACCGGTGGCGGTGGCTTCGGGTCCTGTCGTGGATCGGCACGGCCGGCGTGGTCGTGTACGGGGCGATTCGACTCCTCGGGCTGGAGACCGGGTTCCTCCTGGTCACGACCGTGGCGTTCGTTCCCTATTTCGTGGTCGCCGCGCTCGTCGGGGCGGGGTTGCAGGCGGCCATCCGGCACTGGCTCGCCGCGGGGGTCACCGCGGCCATGGCGGTCGGGTTGGCGATCGTGCTGGTGCCCCGGTTCGTCGCGGACGACCAGCCGGCGGCAGGCGGTGCGGAGCTCACGGTCATGTCCGTCAACCTGTACGTGGGCAACGCGAATTTCGACCACATCATGGACCTGGTCGAGGAGCACCAGCCTGACCTCCTCAGCGTTCAGGAGCTGACCCCGGGCGCTCCCGATGCGTTCACCGAGCGGGGCCTCGACGAGATCATGCCCTACACGATCCTCGAACCCGACGACCTGGCGATCGGGACCGGGCTGTACTCGCGGTATCCCCTGGAGCGCATCGAGACCGTCGGGCGCGACGCCATCTTCTACCAGATCGCCGCCGAGATCGACATGCCCGACGGGACGGACGTCCGCTTCATGGCCGCCCACCCCGCCGCTCCCGCGTCAGCGGAGCGGATCCCCTTGTGGGAAGAGGACTTCGAGCAGCTGCCGCGCCCGGACGGCGGCCTGCCGTGGGTGCTCGCCGGGGACTTCAACGCCACGCTCGACCACGAGAACATGCGCGAACTGCTCGACTCCGGGTACACGGACGCCGCCGAAGCCACCGGTGAAGGACTCGACGCCACCTGGCAGCCGACCGAGGGGTACCTGAACGGCCTCGTCAAGATCCCGGCCGTCACCCTCGACCACGTCATCGCCGAGGAGAGCATCGAAGTGCTCGACTGGGAAGTCCTCGAAAAGGACGGCAGCGACCACGCGCCGGTCGTGGCCCGCCTGCGACTGCCCTGATACTCGAAAGGATTTTCGGGCTTGCGATGAATCCCGCCGGGCTGCCTCGTCATAGTGAGTAGAAGCAGCAAGGTTCACTACTGGAAGGCCAGCAACATGCGCAAGCTCATCGTCACCGCGTTCGTCTCCGTCGACGGCGTCATGGAGGCTCCCGGCGGGGAACCCGGCTACCGCAACTCCGGTTGGACCTTCAAGGACATCGAGTTCCTGCCCGAGGCCTACGACATCAAGACCCGAGAGCAGGAAGAGGCCGGCGCGCTGCTGCTGGGCCGGAAGTCGTACGAGGCCTTCGCGCCCGTGTGGCCCGGCATGGTCGAGGAGTTCGCCGGGTACAACGCGATGCCCCGCTACGTCGTGTCCACGACGCTGCAGGAGCAGGACGAGCGCTGGCCCGCCACGATCCTCCGCTCGATCGACGACGTCGCGGCGCTGAAGGAGACCGAAGGCGGCCCCATCTCGGTGCACGGCAGCGCCACCCTCGGGCAGAGCCTCGCCGACGCCGGGCTCGTCGACCGCTACCACCTGCTGGTCTTCCCCAAGCTCCTCGGTGCAGGGAAGCGCCTGTTCAGCACCGCCGACAAGGACGCCCAGATCCTGGACCTCGTCGAGCACGAGGTCTACAAGAACGGCATCCAGATGCAGGTCTTCGACGTCGTCAAGTAGTCGCGAGTCACTGGGCCGGAAGCGATTCCGGCCCAAAAGGCTGTCTCAGGCCGAGTCGTCGGTGCTGTGATCCTTCGGAAGCGTCAGCCGCGCGCAGGGCAGTGAGGCGCCGCTGATCTCGGTGGTCTTGCGCTCGCCGTCGGGCACGAAGCCGTACCGCTCGTAGAAGCGCCGGCTGACCGCGTTCCCCTCGAGCTCCCACAGCCGGATCGGCAGCAGGCCCCGCTCGGTGAGCCAGCGTTCGCCCTCGCGCATGAGCGCGCGGCCCGCGCCGCGGCTCCAATGGTCGGGGTGCACGTAGATCAGCCGCACTTCGCCGGGGGTTCCGGGCCCGGCCTCGTCTTCGTCGGCTTCTGAATGGTCCCAAGTGAAGACGGCGAAGCCGATGACGTACGGGCCCTTCTCCGCCACGAGCGTGAGTTCGAGCGGGCGGTGTTCGGCGAGGTGGCGCACGTACCGCTCGGAGGCCTCTTCGGGGAGCCCTGCGAGCACTTCGGCGTCGACCAGGCCGGCATAGGCCGCACGCCATGCTGCGGTGCGGACTTGAACCATCTCATCGGCGTCTGCGGGGGTTGCCGTTCGGATCCTCATGTCTACCAACCGTGCCCGAAGGTCCACAAGAAAGCAACCACTTACACGCCGTGAATTGCCGGAGCAACCCGTTTGTGCAAGAAACGTCTAGTCGACGGGCGACTCCAGGAGTCGCAGGGTGCGGTCGGTGGCGTCCACCTCGGCCAGGGTGCCTATGGGCATAGGCAGGTTGGGGCCGGTATGTCCGAAGTCGACACCCGCAAGGACCGGGAAGTCATAGTCGCCCAAGACGTCGAGCACGATGTCCTTCACCGTCAATGGCCCGAACGGGGACTCCTCGGGGAGTTCCACGTCCAAGGGGATGCCGACGACCATCGCGCCGACGCGGTCGAAGACGCCTTGCATCCGCAGCACGTGCAGCTGGTTCCAGACATGGCCGAGGTTGCGGCCCACGTCCTCCCAGAAGTAGACCGCGCCGTCCCAGGTCTCGGGGGCGAGCGCGTAGGGAGAGGCCTGGACGTTGATGAGGCGATCGAGCAGGCCGCCGACGAGGCGGCCGGTGGCCCGGCCGGGTTTCCATGTCTCCCAGATGTTGTCGGCCGGGAGGCTCACCTCTTCGAGTTTGCCGGTGAGGAGGTCGCGGTAGAGGTCGCGCAGCTGCGCGCGGCGTTCCGGGTTCGTGTCCTGCCAGGTGCCGCCGAGCCCGGGTCCGGCGATGTCGGCGTGGAAGCCGACCAGGCCGGTCTGGGAGTGGAGGGCGAGGTGGAGGGCGGTGATGTCGCTGTAGCCGAGGAGCGGCTTGGGGTCGCGGCGGACGGCGTCGTAGTCGATGCGGTCCAGGTAGGCGGTGGTGGCGTTGCCGCCGGTGAAGGAGATGACGGCTCGCACCTCGGGGTCGGCCAGGAGCGCGTTGAGCTCGGCGGCCTGGACATGGGGCGTGGCGGCCCGCCAGTGGTGGTGCTTGCCGGATTCGACCAGCATGGTGCGGCGGACGCGGAAGCCCATGGCCTCGAGCTCGGCGGCGCCCGCTTCGAGCATGTCGCGGCGTTCGGGGAGCGCAGGGCCCGACAGACCCGCGATCGCGATCGTGTCGCCGGGGTGCAGTCGCTTGGGCCGCAAGGGTTCCATGGTTTCCGCCTCCAAGGGTTCGTGGCCGGGGCCGCCCACAGCCTACGGCTGGGGCGACCCCGGTGCAATGCCTGTGTGCAAGCGTTATCGCAGCGGCAGGGCGGGCTCCTGGGCGGCCTCAAGGGTCTCGTGCGAGCCGTCGAGGGCGGGGGCGTTGCGGGCCTTGCGGATCGTGAGCGCGATCCCGGCGACCGCGACGAGGATCGAGGCCGCGAACCCGGCCAGCGTCGCCGCATCGGGGGCGACGAAGGACTGGCCGCGCACGGCCTGCACCACCGTGGTCGCGAAGATCCCCAGGTAGCCGAGTGAGAGCCAGCGGACGATCGCGGCGCGGACGCGCTCGTCGCGAAGCCAGGCCCGGCGGACCGCGACGAAGCCCAGCAGCATCGCGACGCCGATGAGGACCTGGATGCCGTGCAGGCCGATGAAGTGCGGGACGCGCATGTCGCCGCCGGTGGTCGACCAGCCGGTGAGGAACATGCCGTTGCCGTCCAGGTCGCCGACGCCGTGCCCGGCGTTGAGGACGACCTCGTTCCCGTTGGCGTCCACCGCGGTGCGCTCGCCCTGGCCGCCGACGGTGACGATGAAGAACGCGGCGAACATGCCCAGGCTCGACAGGAGCAGGCCCCAGCGGACGACCGCCGTGACCGCCTTGTCGCCGATCCGCTGGAACAGCACGATCACGGCGATGACCAGGTTCGCCAGGAACATGACCGGCACGAACTGGAACGCCAGCTGCACGACCTGGTTGAACGGGTCCTCGGAGGTGTTGAAGTGGCTGTAGGTGCCCGCGGCCGCCGCCGCGACGATCACGCCGACCTCGGCCGCGCTGATCACGGCGAAGAGCGTGCCGAACGCCCAGCCGGTGCGCCGCAGCTTCGTCATGTGCGACAGGAGCCAGGCGAGGCTCAGGCAGTAGGCGGCGAAGGAGAAGCCGAACTTGAAGGCTTTGATCCACACGCTTTCGCCGTGAATGAGGCGGTCGTCGAAGGGGATCGCGAGGAGCGAGGCGAGGGCGACGACGCCGCAGGCGATGCCGAGGACGACCAGGGGGCGGTGCCAGCGGCGCCCGCCCGAGGTGAGGGCCAGACCGGAGGCGGCGGCGCGCTCGACGATCGAGGCGCGGCGGTGGCGGGCGGTGCTGACCTGGGCGGTCACGGGGGTCTTTTCCATGAGTCCGACGCTATTGCGGTTCGGGTTGCGCCACATTGACGTTGGCCACCGAATAAAGGGTGGGGCCTGCCTTACCCGCGGCGATACGCTGCGGCGATGGGAATCGTATACGTGGTGCAGCACGGAGAGAAGCAGCGGAACCCGGGGGACCCGGGCCTGACGGTGCTGGGACGGGCGCAGGCGCTGCTGACCGCGAAGCGGTTGCGCGCAGTGGACTTCACGGGGGTGTACGCGAGCCCGCTGCGGCGGGCTCGGGAGACCGCGGAGGCGCTGGCGTCGCTCTGCGGGTTGCCGGTGCTCGTCGATGAGCGGCTGACTGAGCGGATGAACTGGGACGGGAGCGTGCCGTTCGAGCGGTTCGCGGGGGACTGGGAGCGGACGAACGCGGACCGGGATTTCGTTCCGGCCGTGGGCGACTCGTCGCGGGCCGCCGGTGAGCGGTTCCGAGAGTTCTTGACGGAGCGCGAGACGGACGGGCCGATCGCGGTGGCCTGCCACGGCGGAGTGACCGTGGACCTGCTGCGGACCCTGCTCGGCGACGAGGCGGTGCCGGAGGCGCTGCTGCGAGAGGGCGTGCCCTCGGGCGCGATCACGACCATCGACGGGCTGCGGCCGGTGGCGATCGCGGAGACGGGCCACCTGGCGGGCTTGGCGACGGGGCACCGGCCGGGATAACCGCTGGTGGGGGGTGGTGTGCGCAAGCTTGTGGCCCGGGCCGTTACGGACCATCCCCATCCCCCACCCACCCAACAGGGGAAGCGACTGTAGGGCCCAGCGTGGCAGGGGGGTCCGACAAGAATCGGGCCGGATCGGGGCCCACGGCCGAAATGTCACCCGGAAGGGCACCTGTGGCGACGGTGTCTCGCGATAGCAGGCAGCGAGCGCGTGGGAGGCGGTGCGGTGCCGTGCGTCGGGTGTCCTCTTCGATCATGTTTCGGCTTGCGCAGCGGCGAACATTAGACGAAGTGCGCGCTAACGCTTGCGAGTTCATTGTCTCGTAACGAGGATGTGACGCATGGCATCTAATCTCAGTCGCATCTTGGACAGCGTTGACCCGTTCATCGGCACCGAACCTGCCGATCTGCCCGCGGCACAGGGGCTGGCCGCAACCTGGTGGTGGCCGAAAGCCCAGGTGGGGAACACCCACCCCGGCGCCTGCCACCCCCTCGGCATGGTCTCCGCCTGCGCCTGCTCCGGTGCCTACCCCACCGGTTACGGCCGCTACGGCATCTCCACCGAAGGCGTCCCCGCGCCCGTCTACGACGATTACCTCGCCAGCGGCTTCACCCACTTCCAGCAGTCCGGCACCGGCGCGATCCGCAAGTACTACAACTACTTCCGCGTCACCCCCATGATCGAACCCCTCGACATCCTCGGCACCCGCTGGAAACTGCGCGACGAGATCGCCGAACCCGGCTACTACGCCGCGACCCTCGAGAACGGCATCCGCTGCGAGCTCACCGTCGGCGAGAAGACCGCCGTCCACCGCTACACCTTCCCCGAGGCGTCCTCAGCCCGCGTCGTCCTCGACTTCTCCTACGGCGGCCTCGCCATCGAGCACGGCACCACCGTCCCCCTCCGCGCCGGCCTCGAAAGCCTCGGCCAGGGCTGCGCCCAGGGCACCGTGGTCATGGAAGGCATACCGCTGTCGGTCTACATCGACTCGGACACGCCGAAAGCCTGGCGACAACTCGTCTGGTACGACCGCCGCCGCGTCGACGGCGGCACCCGCCTCGACTTCGACTACATCCGCCGCACCACCTTGCGCCCCTTCGGCCTCATGTTCATGGGCCCGGCCCGCGCCGGCACCACGGTCGAACTCCGCATGGGCTTCTCCATGCGCGGCACCGACCAGGCCCGGCGCAACCTCGAGCAGTCCCTGCCCGGCGACTTCGAGCACGGCTTCGAACGCGTCCGCGCGCAGACCCACGAAGCCTGGAACGGCTACTTCTCCCAGGTCGAGGTCGACGGCGGCACCCCCGAACGCCGCACCGTGTTCGCCACGAGCCTCTACCACTCGCTCATCAAGCCCTGCTTCGCCGAAGACGAAAGCCCCTTCTGGCCCTCCAAGGGCCCCTTCGTCTTCGACATCGCGACCATGTGGGACATGTACAAGACCCAGTTCCCGCTGCTCACCGCCCTCGACCCCGCCAAGGGCGCCGCCATGGCCGAATCCCTCGTGCGCATAGCCGAAGAAGAAGGCAACCTCCCCATCGGCTACCGCATGGCCCGCGGCTCCGACCGGTTCTTCCGCCAGGCCTCGGCCCTCGCCCACACCGTGCTCGCCGACGGCTACCAGCTCGGACTCGAAGGCCTCGAATGGGACTGGGCCCTCGTCCACATGCAGGACGACCTGCGCCGCGGCTACGGCGAGGACTTCGCCGTACGGGGCATCGTCCACCCGGTCAGCCACACCCTCGACCTCGCCTCCGGCTACTGGTGCACCGCGATCATCGCCCGCGGCCTCGGCGACCACCGGCTCGCCGACGAACTCGAGACCAAGGCCCGCCTGTGGATCAACGCGTTCGGGCAGGACGGGCTCCTGCGCGACTCCAGCTTCTACGAGGGCGGGCGCTGGAACTACTCGTTCCGGCTCCTGCACGACATGGCCTCCCGCATCGAACTCGCCGGCGGCGACAAGGAGTTCACCGCGATCCTCGACCGCTTCTTCGGCTACGGCGCCGAACCGGTCACCCAGCTCGGCGTCCCGCCCTTCGGCCCCGAATTCGCCATCGGCCAGGACCTCAACCGCTTCGAAGGCCTCAACAACGAACCCGACATGGAGGCCCCCTGGGCCTACCACTACGCCGGGCGCCCCGACCGCACCGCCGAGATCGTCCACGCCGCCCTCGCCTACCAGTTCGGGACCGGCCGCGGCGGCCTCCCCGGCAACGACGACTCCGGGGCCCTGTCCTCCTGGTACGTGTGGGCCTCGCTGGGGCTATTCCCCGTCGCCGGCCAGAACCTGTTCCTGGTCAACGCGCCCGCGTTCGGCGCCGCCAACCTCCGCTTCGGCGGCAACGACTTCGAGCTCGTGACAACCGGCCATGCCGAGTCCGGCATCGGCGCGGACGCCGCAGGCTCGAAACCGCAGTACGTCCAGTCGGCCCGCTTCAACGGCAAGCCCCTGGACCACGGGTTCATCACCGGCAACCAGCTGCACGGCGGCGGGAGGCTGGAGATCGAGCTCGGCCCCGAACCGTCCGACTGGGCGACGAAGACGCGCCCGCCGTCCGCCTCCGACCGGCCCGAGTCCGCCCGGGGCGGCGGGGCCCGACTCCAGGAGTTCCTACCGTGACCCAGCAGCCTCGCGGCCCGCAGCAGCGTCATCGCCAGCAGCACAGCCGGATCGAGCAGCACCCGGACGTCGAGTACGACGGACGCCCGCAGCGGCGCCTCGTCATCGTCGTCCGCGCCGACCCGGTCATCTGCGGCCACGCCACCGAGGCGCGCGGCCTCGCCGAAGTCGCCCTCACCCGCGGCTTCGACGACGTGCGCATCGTGACCTGGCCGATCGAGGCGCTGCAGGCCGCGGGGCTCCCGCTCAAACCACTCGACGAACTCCTGCCCTACTCCGAGGGCATCACCGTCGAGCGGCCTGCGCCCGTGGGGGACTACCGCGTCCCCACCGGCCGCCACCTCCTCGGCCTCGCCGGACGCCTCTTCGAGCTGTTCACCGACGGCGTGCCCACCGTGTGCATGTCCATGTACCTCACCCCGCACGCGAACGCGGTCGTCGAGGCCCTCCGGTCCGTGCGCGCCTCCGGGCTCGACGCCGACGTCACCACCATCGCCGAAGCCGTCGGCTCCGACATCACCAACGTCGTGCGCTCCTGCATCGCCGACGGCGCGCTCGGCGCGGCCGCGTCCCTGTTCACGACCTACCTCGCGCACGACCGCTGCGTCGCCGTCTCCGCCTACACCAGGGACCTCATCCTCGAATCGGCCGTGCAGGTCGACCTCGCCTGCGGCACCCGCTTCGCCGACGAGGTCGCCGCCCGCGTTCAGATCTCCTACCCGGCCATCGACGCCGCCGCCTACACGAACCTCGATCCATCCGCAGTGGACGATGCGCTGGCCGCGCGCGGCCTCACCCGCGACGGCTACGTCCTCTTCCTCTCCCGCGTCGCCGCCGCCAAAGGCGCCGACGACCTCATCGCCGCCTACCGCGCCTCGCGCGCCTCCCAGACCCACCGCCTCGTCATCGCCGGCAACGGCCCCGCCCACGCCGAGACCCGCGCCATCGCCGGCGACGACCCGAACATCCTCTTCCTCACCGACGTCACCGATGAGGAGAAGCCCCTGCTCATGAACGGCTGCGCCGCATACGCCCTGCCGTCCAAACCCCGCCCCGAATTCGTCGAGACCTTCGGCATCGCCCTCGCCGAGAAGATGCTCGCCGGCGGCGGCCCCGTCATCACCACCCGTACCGGCGGCATCCCCGAAGCCGTGGGGGACACCGCGATCGAGGTGCCGCACTCCGACCCGGCGGCGCTGGCCGCCGCGATCGACCGGGCGCTCGCGATGGGCCCGGACGAGCGCGCGGCCGCCGCAGAGCGGGCCCGCGACTACGCGATGCGCTTCGACCGCGCCGCGGTCTTCGACAACCTCTTCACCGGGCTGCTCGACGACCCGGCCGGGCTGCCGGTCGACGCCCACGTCACCATCAGCTGACCGGCGAGGACGGCTTGCGGTAGATCAACACCGCGGTCTCGAACGACCGTCCGGTCTCGGGCGGCGCCTCGACAAGCCGCGCCTGCTCTACGAGCCCGGCCCCGCGCAGCAGCGCCGCGATCCGCTCCACCGATAGCCGCCAAGCCGGGGCCACCTTGTGGTCGAACTCCCAGCCCAGCTCTGCATCGTCCAGCGACGCAAAGAACTCCAGGTAGAGGTACCCACCGGGGGCCAGGACCCGATGGAACTCCGCGAACGCCGCCGGAAGCTCCTGCGGCGGCAGGTGGATCACCGACATGCGCGAGACCGCGCCGCCGAGGGACTCGTCCGGCAGGTCGAGCTCGGGCAGCGCGCCCTCCGCGAACTCGACTCCCGGAGTCTCCCGACGCGCGATCGCGAGCATTCCGGGCACCGGGTCGATTCCGAACACGTCGAGGCCGAGTCGGTGCAGCAGCGCGGTCACCCGGCCCGGCCCGCAGCCGATATCGGCCACCCGCCCAGACCCGCCCGCCTGCACCAGCTCGGCGAAGACCGTGAGCATCGCCCGATCGAACGGGTTGTTCCGCATCGTCTCGCGGAAGGTCTCGGCGTACTCCTCCGCCACCGCGTCGTAAGCGGATCGCGTGGCCCCCAATGAAACAGCGTCACTCATGCCTCCGCACACTACCCGGACCCGGGCACCGCTCGACCTGCGAGAACGCGCCGAGCCCAAAGGTCCGCAAAAAACTTTCGGATTCGGGGCAACCTTCGGGCTGCCCGCGGCAACTGCATGACGGTGCGACAACCCGGCTCCGTCGCACCCACCAACCACATTTTGGAAAGGGCGTCATGTCCTCACCGAATAGCAGGCGCAGGAACCGCACGGTGATCGCGGCAGCGGTCGCCGTCGCGGCGGGCGCGGCAGGGATCGGCCTCAGCTCGCGCACCGTTTCGGTCGCGAACAGCTGGGACTCGGGGGTGAGCGTCCCGTCGTTCAAGTCGACCGACGCGAAGCGGCCCACCGCGGCCCGCAGCTCCGGCGGCAAGCTCCCGGCGGTCTCGTTCCTGACGACGGTTCGACCGCGATCGGCGCAACGATGACGTACCTGTAGACGACCACAGGTGCACGAAAGGGCTTTCCTGCCATGGACAGCACTCTTTTAAGGACAGGCGGG